>CAVUFY010000023.1:0-49602 GCA_963740905.1 uncultured delta proteobacterium | reverse complement strand
GGGAAGAAACCTCGGAATTTTAAAGGGTTAACTGAAGAGGCGAGCCCTGCTCTACTCGGTGCGCTTCCGAATGCGTTTTTTTTAAGACACTCCATTCGTCTGAGACCATCGTTCCGGAATCTGTCGGTGTTCCACAAGTTTGGGGTTGTTAAGAAACATTGAATATGAGATATTGCGGCCATTCAAACTCGGTTTGTTATGCGCTCCGGCCGGGAATATCTCAGTCTGCAAGGAAGTTGCGAAAATGACTCAGCACAAGGGCGAGCTTCGGAAAATCCTCAGATACCAAAAAGGGGAACAGATCCTCAAACAGGGGGACTATGGCGTCTCCATTTATACAATACTCAGTGGCAAGGTGCAGGTTTTCCGGAAATCAAAGGATGTGGAGGTCCCTCTTGCAACTCTTGCGACGGGAGAGGTTGTCGGAGAAGTGGCCTTTCTGAGTACGGACGATGAAGTCAGGTCAGCCTCCGTAAAAGCCCTCGAGGATACGGAACTGGAGGTGTGGCATCCCCGTGAACTTCGAGCTAAATACAATCAGACTCCCCAAGTTATCAAGACCATCATCGACCAGTCGCTCAACCGGCTAAGACGGATGAACAGGTACATGGACAAGCTGGCTGTTGCGTCTGCGGATGAAAAGACTCAGAACCCGGCCAGAGACTTTGACGCATGGAAGTCCAAAAGAGAGTTTTACCGTAAGGATGTCGATGTCCCATGCAGATATTCACCCGCTCCACGGCCCAAACGTTTTCTTTCCCTGAAAGGAAACATAAAAGACTTGAGCATGGGCGGAATGTCTTTAGAGGCAGCGCTCAAGAACGGGGATGTAACTCCCCATGCGGTCGGCGAATCTTTCCACATTGATTCAGTACTGCCAAACGGCAAGGAATTGAGTGTGACAGGGCGGATCATCTCGGTGAACAAAGATCGTGCAAAGATCCGAATGGGACTGCGGTTCGAAGAACTGGCCGACTATCAGGAAGCGAAGAAGGTACTCGGGTTTTTCTTGCTACCCACTCGATAAGGGAAAAATTGATGAGCGTTGATTCGGTGTTTGATCCCTATATTGTGGATGTCAGGACCTATCCTGATGGTGAAGCGATCATTGAAGAAGGAAGCAGGGGTTCCTGGATCCACATTGTCCTGGAAGGATCTGTCAAGGTGAAAAAGAGGACCGCTAAGGGCATGGTTACTATCGATACCCTTAAAGAAGGAGAGATCTTCGGAGAAATGGTTTTTTTGGAAGGAGGCGAAGGGGCAAGGAGCGCATCGGTGATGGCGGCAGAAAGCGGTGTTCGGGTTGGACTCCTTGATACCGAAAAGCTGATCAATGAATATGAGGCAGTTCCAGCGGAGCTGAAAGCTCTCATCCGGTCTTTTATGATCAAGCTTAGAGATACGACCTCCAAGGTGTGTTCCATCGTCGTCGCAAGTTGAACAGCAGATGATAGGGGAAGTTCGATGCCTCCGGGCAGAGGAAAACCCCGGAGAACGCTTCTATCAGCCGCCTTTTTACCCAAGTGCCTGAGATTTGGGCTTCTTCAGTTGAATTCTATCCCCTCGATGCTCTCGTCATAACTTCGGGCCTCGTAAATGACGTCGATGTGATCGTCTCCATATGATGCACATTTCCGATGTGCGCTTCCAGAAGACTTGCTCCTTTCTTTGAGCTGATACGAACACAAAAGGTGAAGAGAGTCCTGCCGGGCCTGCGCCAAGCGCATCACACGCAGCGACAGAGGGGCCGGCCCGGGCAGATTTTTCTCATAAAGGATTGACGAAGGCGGCATCATGACCTCAGAATGAAAAAAGGGGTGTGGTGAGCGCGGGCGGGACGCGACCCCAAGTCGCAGGAGAATGAAGGAATAAGCTGTGAATCGACGTTTTAATTATGGTTGGGTTATTGTGGGTGTGGCCATGGTTTCCATGGCCTTCTGGTTCGGTTTCCGGTCCATGTTTTCGGTTTTTCTCGTGGCCATGGTTGAGCAATTCGGCTGGGGCCGCGGCGAAGTGTCAGGGGTGCAATCCCTGGCCATGATTTGCTATGTCGCGGCGGCGCCCTTGGCCGGCGCCCTGATTGACCGATTTGGACCTCGTCGGGTGATTGTGCCGGGAATTTTTCTCCTCGCCGCAGGCATCGCCCTGTGCGCCACCATCCATCGCCTTCTGCATTTTTACCTTTTTTTCGGCCTCATGGCGGGGACAGGAGTAACCTTTGTTTCGATTGCAGCCTATACGGCGGTTATTCCCCATTGGTTCGAGAAGCAAAGGGGAACGGCCAGCGGAATAGCGGCTTCCGGCATCGGGCTGGGCACCCTGGTGTTCGTGCCCCTTTCCCAATGGCTGATCTCCGATTGGGGATGGCGGACCAGTTTTCTGATCCTGGGCATCCTGGCGGTCGTGGTTCTGCTGCCTCTCAACGGACTGCTGCTGCGTCACAAACCGAAAGACTCGGACGATGCTCTTTCAGACGAGAGATCAGCCCCTGTTGCAGGCTCTAGAGAGGCCCCCGGCACGCGGAGACCGGCAGTGCCCCGTGAATCAGGCTGGACCGTCAAAGAGGCCGCGAGAACCTTTAATTTCTGGGCTCTCATGACCTTCCCCATGCTGTGCATGATCAGCGTCTATATTCTCTCCGTTCATTTCGTCGGTTTTCTCGTGAACGCTGGATTAAGCAAGATGACGGCCGCCTCCGCCTTCGCTCTGGTCGGGATCGTATCCATGGTGTCCAGGATCATCTGGGGATTCGTTTCCGATCGCATTGGCCGGGAAAAAGCCTACTCCGTGGCCATGTTCTTCTTCTGCATCAGTTTTTATTGCCTTTTCCGTTTCCAGCGAGGCGGCGGGCTCTGGCTGGTCTATCTCTTCGTTTTGGTCGTCGGAATCGGATGGGGAGCCACGGCCCCGATGTTTATGGCCAGTGCGGCCGATCTTTTTCACGGCCGGGCCATCGGAACGATTTATGGAATGCTGGAGGGCAGTGTCGGCATCGGGGGCGCCTTCGGGGCCTGGATCGGCGGATATCTCTTCGATAAGACCGGGTCCTACATGTGGGCATTCGCCGTAGCCGTCATCGCCGGTGTCCTTTCGGTGGTTCTCATGTGGGCGGCCGCACCCAGAAACGGTGCCCGCTTGAAGCGTAGAATCATGGAGCCCGCGACCGTAGCGTTCCAGGCGCGATAGATCAGTCATTTATGAAGGATCCCATATCTCATGTTTTTCCAGACACGCATATGCCCCCCCAGCCCGGTCCCTGGTCGCTGCCACTACAAGCGGTTGTCCTGAGGGAAAAGGTAAACAAGACGATTGATAATAAGGCGGAAAGCCATGTCCGGGGATCATTCCTTTGATCTTGACCGTGAAGAACTGAGGCGGTATGCTCGTCAGACCATTCTTCCGAGCATCGGAAGAGAAGGTCAAGAAAAGCTGAGACATTCTCACGTACTGGTGGCGGGCGTGGGCGGACTGGGGAGTCTTTCCAGTCTCTACCTTTGCCGGGCAGGAATCGGAAAACTGACCATCGTTGATTCGGGCCGGGTCCAGGTTTCCGATCTGAATCGACAGCTCCTGTATGACGAAAGAAATGTCGGTGAGATCAAGGTATTCGCGGCGGCCGCAAGACTGCGGGAAGCCAATTCCGACATAGAGCTCCGTCCTGTGCATGAAGAAATAGGGAGAGAGGGTTTCGAAAACTTGTTAAAGGATGTCCACGTGGTCGTGGACGGTACGGATAACTACAGAACGCGCCTCCTAATGAACAAGCTGTGCTACCAAAAGAGCCTTCCCTTCGTGTACGGCGGGGTCTTCGGTCTGAAGGGCGCGGCCATGACGGTCATCCCGGGGCACACTCCCTGCCTGGAGTGCTTTCTCCCCGCCCGAGACGAAAGGTCTTCGCCGGTCCCTGCTATCGGCCCCATAGTCGGGCAAATCGCCAGCATCCAAGCCATGGAGGTGTTGAAACTCCTTCTTCATCTCGGAGAGACGCCCGCGGGTGAACTCTTGTTATTGGACGGAAGCAGGATGGAATTCAGAAAATTTTCGATCAGGAAAAGGAAGGATTGTCCCGTGTGCTCGGGCTAAGAAACGCAGAGTGCACAGGGCGCACGGCCTACGGAAAAATTTCAGAGGCTATGAGAATCTACATAAAATCCAACTTTTTTGTTCCCGGCCTGGAAAAAGCGGAATGGGTGGATTTCGATCTGACAAACATGACCCTCCGGGAATTCCTTAAAAAGCTTTCGGCGATAGCCCCTACTCCGATTGAGTATGTGCGGCCGGATGCCAAATCGCTCGACCCGGATGACTGGGAGGTGGACATTAACGGCGTTCCCTACCAAGAGGCGAGTGAGGGTTTAGAAACCCCTTTGAAACATGAGGATACCGTGACCATCAGGCTCCTCGCATTCGGAGGGGGATGAGAAAAAGAGTCACTCGATAAACAGAATCATCATCCTCCTTATGAAGGAGCTGAAGCGATACAACGGATCATCTGAAAACAAGGGAGAACAAGAATGACTGAATATTCGGTCGTGGGAAAATCCGTGGAAAGAACGGACGGAAGGGTCAAGGTTACGGGAAAGGCGAGGTTTGCCGGAGACCTCGTGGCACCGGGGATGCTCCACGGCAAAATCCTGAGAAGTCCCGTAGCCCATGCCAAGATCCTCCACATAGATACCGGCAGGGCGAAAGCCCTTCCCGGAGTCATGGCGGTGATCACGGGGAGAGATTTTCCAGGAAGCCCTTTCGGCACACGGCCTGACACGCGGGACCAGCTTCCCATGCCCCTCACCAAGGTCCACCACTTTGGGGAGGGCATCGCCGCGGTGGCCGCCTTGGATGAGGATACGGCGGAAGAAGCGCTCGATCTCATCCGGGTGGAATACGAGGAACTGCCTGTGGTCCTCACGGCCGCCGACGCCCTTAATCCGGATGCTCCTCTGGTGAACGAATTCATCAGGAGCAACGTTCCCTATTCTTCGGACTTCCTCTTCGGAGATGTGGAAAGAGGGTTCAAAGAAGCGGACCACGTCAGGGAAGAGACCTTCAGCTCCCAACGGGTCACGGTGGGGTTTATCGAACCCCATGCCTGTCTTGCCGAAGTGGACCCCACGGGGAGAGTCCTTTTGCAGGGGTCCAAACAAAGCCCGTACATCACGTGGCGTCATATGTGCAGGGCCCTGGACCTTCCCCTGTCCAAAATGAGAATCGTCAACCCTTTTGTGGGGGGTGCCTTTTCCGGCAAGCACGACCCTTTCGACGTGGATTTCGCGGCGGTCAAGCTCGCTCAAGTGACGAATCGCCCCGTAAAGATTGTCCTGAACTATGACGAGGTTCTCGCGGCTTACAGGCAACGCAATGCCATGGACGCGAAGCTGAAGATCGGGGTGAAGAAGAATGGCGCGATCACCGCGCTAAGGGCTGAATGCATTCTGGAAGGAGGTCCCATCTGCGGTATCGGCCCCTTCAACATCTACTATTTCGGCGCTTTTCTCAACATCCCTTACAAGATTCCCGCTATCGAGTACCACGGCAAACTGGTTTACTCCAACAGATCCCCTTGCGGGACCGTGAGAGGACAGGAGATCGTGCTCGCCCAGTTCGCCCTGGATTCCCTTCTCCACATGGTGGCTGAAGACATCGGAATGGATCAGGTCGATATCAGGCATCTCAATGCCGTCACGGACAACTGGACAACGGCTAATGGAATCGTGGTGGATGTGTCCGGGCTTCAGGAGTGTATCAAGAGAAGCGCCCGCCAGATCGGATGGAAGGAAAGCAGAAAGCAAAGACCCGAAGGAAGGGGGATCGGATTCAGCTGTGCCTCGCATCCTTCCGGTCCAAGACTGGGAGGTCATTTCGGCTCTTCGGTCATGCTGAAACTGGTGGAGGATGGGACGGTGGTTGTCACCCATGGCGGTACGGAGATCGGCCAGGGGGCGAACACTGTTTTTTGTCAGATGGCCGCGGAAGTGCTGGGGCTTCCTTTTGAAGACATTATCCAAGGGGTGAGCGATTCAGACACTGCCATCTTTGATTCCGGCATGTTCGGAGACCGATGCACTTACTGGGACGGCAACGCCACCATTGCGGCTGCCAACGACCTCAAGCGTCAACTGGCCGTCATTGCTGCAAAGGAACTGCGGGCCGACCCGGAGGAACTCGAATTCAAGGACAAGCGCATCTTCGTCAAGGGGAACCCCGAGAAGGGCATAGACT
This sequence comes from uncultured delta proteobacterium, assembly GCA_963740905.1. Classification (GTDB taxonomy): domain Bacteria; phylum Desulfobacterota; class DSM-4660; order Desulfatiglandales; family HGW-15; genus JAFGDM01. The sequence continues at coordinate 43,383 of CAVUFY010000023.1, read as the reverse complement.
TTCTCCTGGCCGTGCGGAGGTCCTACTATGAGCGGGGCGAGCCTCTCTACGGGAAAGGTTACTGGGCGGCCACGGACATCGATCTCGTAGATTGGAAGACCGGAAAGGGGAACCTGGCCCACGGTCTTGATTTCATCGCCACAGCCATCGAGGTCCAGGTGGACAAAGAAACCGGCAAAGTGAAACTGATGAGAGGGGTTCACGGTGATGATGCAGGCCAGCCGATCAACCCGACCCTGCTGGAAGGGCAGGTTAACGGCGGCAGCGCTCATATGACCGGACATGCGCTGTTCGAAGAATCCCTGTACGATGAAAAAGGCCGGGCACTCAATTACACATGGCGGGATTATAAACAGCCCACGAGCCTGGACGTGCCGGAATACATGGTCGAACATGTTCATACTCATGATCCCCATGGTCCCTTCGGCGCCAAAGGCGCAGGAGAGGCAAGCTCGTGTTCGACCCTGGCCGCCATTGCCAACGGGATCTACGACGCCGTCGGCGTGAGGATCAGAGATCTCCCCATCACGCCCGAAAAAATTCTGAGGGCTCTGAAGGAAAAAGAGGCGAAGTGATGCTGGCCAAGGCGCTCCTGAAGAGCGGGGGGGGGGAGGAGGAAAACAGGAGGATCCTATGCTGGAAGGTTTCGTGCCATTTCCGGAGGCTTTTGCCAAGAGGTACAAAGAGAGAGGCTACTGGGTCGATAAGACCATCGGAGAAGAATTCGACGAATTCGTGACCAGGTACGCCGATCGTGTTGCGCTCGTCTGCCGGGGAGAATACGTTACCTACCGGGAGATGGCCGAGAAAGTCAATCGTCTTGCCCTCCACTTCGTCCGCCTCGGTTTGAAGACGTACGACAGGATGATCCTGCAACTGCCCAATGAGCCCGAATTCGTTTATTGTTACTTTGCGGCGGTAAAGATAGGGGTGATTCCCATTATGTCCCTTCCTGCCCATCGGGAAGCTGAAATCTCCTTTTTCGCGCAGTTCTGCAAGGCCAGGGCTCACGTAGTCCCCTGCCGCTCCAAGGACTTTTCCCATCAGGACATGTCCCGAGAGGTGCGCAAGAAAGCGCCATCCATCGAATTCACCCTCGTATCCGGCGACGACGTGGATCCTGATTTCATCTCCCTCACATCCCTTTTGGGCGATCCTATCGAAGAAAGGGTTGCCGGCGGCTCGCTTAAGGAATACAGGCCGGATCCGATGGAACCGGCTGTTTTTCAACTCTCCGGAGGAACCACGGGGGTTCCCAAGATTATTCCAAGAACACACAATGATTACAGCGTCAATTTCAAAAGGGCGGCGGAAATCCTGGAAGTGACCAAAGACTCGGTCATGGGCATTGCCATCCCGGTCAATCACAATTTCGCATTAGCCTGCCCCGGTCTGTGCGGAACTCTGTACAACGGTGGAAGAGTGGTCCTGATTCCTTCACCTAGGAACGAGACGGTCTTCGAGGCCGTTCAAAAAGAAAAAATAACCATTATGCCCACACCTCCCGCGCTGCTCATACGGTGGATGGAAGCCCCTGAATTGCCGCGATATGACATAAGCTCTCTGAATGCAGTTCTTGCGGGAGGGGCCAAGCTGAATTCCGAGGCGGCCAAGAAGGTGAAAGCCGTTCTGGGCTGTCATTATCACCAGAATCTCGGCATGGCTGAAGGCATGCTCTTCTGGACCAGAAGGGATGACCCGGAGGACCTGCTTCTCCATACCCAGGGCGCGCCCATGTTTGATGACGATGAAGTCAGGGTGGTGGATGAGAACGATAAGGACGTGCCTTACGGTGAAACGGGCGAACTGCTCGTTCGAGGCCCCAACACGATAAGGGGTTACTACAATGCTCCTGAGTACAATAAGCGGGCTTTCACCGAAGAGGGCTTCTACCGCACAGGCGACGTGGTGAGGATGTACAAGGGTCGTTATCTGTCCGTGGAAGGAAGAATCAAGGATACGATCAACCGGGGCGCTGAGAAGATAAGCGCCGAAGAAGTTGAGAACCACATTTTGGCTCATCCCAGCGTGGAAAATTGTGCCTATGTTGCCATGCCTGATCGAATCCTCGGCGAAAAAGGATGTGCTTTTGTCCTGACCAGGGAAGGCCGGAGTTTAACCCTCGATGAACTCTGCCGGTTCCTCAAAGAGCAAAGGAACATCTCTGTCTATAAGCTTCCGGAGCGGCTGGAGCTGGTAAGTGAATTTCCCATGACCAATGTGGGGAAGATCAACAAGAAAGAACTCAGACGAATCATCGGCGAAAAGCTCACTCGAACCTGGCGGGGAAACGCCATCGTCTAATCCATAAGGGCGGTGGCTTCATTGTACCTGGATGAGAAAATCGCCGCTTTACCGGCAAAGACGTTGCATCGGGTCAATACATGTTCGGCCACTTCTCTCCTCTTGGCCTCATCCAGGCTGTTGAAGGAGCTTGCAAACTCTCTTTCCTCTTCGATACGGCTGAGGATATCCCACACCTCCCGGGGGCTCATGCCCGGTTTCAGGCCGAGCCTATCCTGTTCCCCTGATCTTCCAAAGACTTCTCTGGATTGATTCATGATCTCTTCCAGTTTGTTCAGGACAGCCTGGATTTCGATGAGAAAGGCATCGATATTTTTGCATGATCCGGTGACCGGACACACGGTCTCATGTCCGGCGACCTGCAAACGCAATCCAAGGGAAACCTCAGTGCCTTCTTTCTTTTCCCTGCTTGACCGGACGATCAGTTCAAACACTGTTTGCTCCCTTCTAAAGGAGGATTTCACTCCCCTCCCGAGCTGCTTCCACGAGCAGCGCTGAATTCTCCTCCCTTGCAAGCCTGTCACAATTTCGTTCGATATCCGCCACTTGCGGATCCGTTCTGGAAGGGTCGTGGTGGAATAGGATCAGCTTCTTCACACCCGCCTTCCATGCAACATCGAGAGCGGATCGATAGTCGGAATGTCCCCAATCGCGACGTTCTTCGATTTCCTCCGGTGTGTACTGAGCGTCATGAATCAACAGATCCGCCCCTTCACAGAACTTCGTATAGTCTTCCGGCGAAAGCCCCTTCCAGGCATCGGACCGCAGCTCATTGTCCGTTATAAAAACCAAAACCTTTCCTCTTTCCCGGAAACGGAAACCGAATCCTCCCTGGGGGTGATGCAGTGGCATTGTGTCGATGACCGTCTCGTCGATTTCGAGGGCTCCGTGATTCAGGATTTCCAGGTAATGAATGCCGGCTCTGAGGTCCGCGAATTTCACCGGGAAAAATCCGTCTCCCATCTTGTTGTCGAAGGTGCTTCTGAGGCCGTTCATACAGGTGGGATACCCGTCAATTTGAATGCTGCTGGCGGATTTGTAAAGAGGAGAGAAGTACGGAAAACCAAGAACGTGGTCCCAGTGAATGTGGGTGACGAGCAGGTGAATGTCGACCTTTTCGTTCTCAGAGGAAAGCTTATCCCCAAGGGCCCTGATTCCGGTACCGGCGTCAATGACGACCACGCGGCCGCTCTGTAGAGTTATTTCCAGGCATGTGGTATTTCCGCCGTAGCGGATAGTTTCCCTGCCCGGAACTGCGATGGACCCTCTTGTTCCCCAGAACTTGATTCTCATGATCGGTTGCCCACTATAGGAGAATGACAAACGTGTCTTTGCAATAGACACTCATGGAAGAATGTGATTTAATTTGAAGTTAAAATAACTTACGTCATAACTCAGTACCTGTCAATCAAAAGGAATCCTGGGTTTCGTCTTGTTTTTTCCGTTGCTCCGGTTGTTCTTAGAGAGGTACGACAATGCAATGTAAAAAGTGTGGAGAAACCATCGAAAACGGAGAGGAGAGGGAAGTGCACGGGCGGATTCTGTGCGAAGACTGTTGCATCGATGCTCTCTCTCCTGCCCGCGCATGCGATCCCTGGGCCGTGCATACAGCAAGGTCCTTCGCAAGAGAGGAGATTGATCTAACGTTGACGCAAAAGAAGATTCTGGACCTCCTCCGTGAAACAGGAGGAATAGAGCCCGGGCTTCTGGCGGAGAGACTGCGGATCCGCCCTTCTGACCTGGAAAGGGAAATAGCGGCCCTTCGGCACATGGAGAAGCTGAGAGGCGAGCTCAGGGAGGGAAAGAAAGTCCTCAGGCTATGGTAGTGAGACGTCTCGTTATTCTTTTGCTGTTGCTTGTGGCTGTGATTCAGTTTGCCGGATGCGGAGTGAGTTATTTGTTTCATGCCGCGGTGGGGGAGATGCGCCTGCTCTCCAATGCGGTTCCTCTCGATCAGGCCATGGAAAGCGACTCTCTGAACAGGCTCCAGAAGGATCGGCTTCTCCTCGTTCCGAAGATCAAAGAATTCGGTGAAAAAGAACTGGGTCTCAAGAAAACGTCCAATTATGAGACCATCTATTTGAAGTCCGATCAACCTCCCATCTTCACTGTTGCGGCAGCTCCCAAGGACAGTCTTGCCCTCGTGACCTGGTGGTTCCCCTTGGTAGGGAGGATGCCCTATCTCGGATTCTTTGACCTCAAGGAGGCGCAGGAGAAAAAGCAGAGCTTATTGGACAAGAATCTGGATGTGGTTATCGGAAGGGCCGAAGCCTTCAGCACCCTCGGATGGTTCAGGGACCCTCTGACTCTGAATCTCATCGATGGATCTGAACTGTCCCTCGTTCAGGTCATCCTTCATGAAATGACCCATGGCACCTTGTACGTCAAGGGCCAGGGAGAGTTCAACGAAGGTCTCGCTCAGATCGTGGGCAAAATAGGGGCTCTTCAATTCTTCGAAAAAACTTTCGGCCTTTCCCACCCCCTGACCGTCGAAGCAAGAGCGTCCGTTGAAGACGAGCGTGTTTTCTCACTGTACCTGATATCTGTTCTGGCGGAATTGGATCGGCTGTACCGCTCTCCCCTCTCTTTTGATGAAAAGCTCAGAGGGAGGGAAGCGGTTTTTCATCATCAAGTGGAGGCATTCAGCGCTTTGAAGACTCGCCTTAAGACCACTCAATTCACCCACTTCTGTCAAACCCCGCTGAATAACGCCTATCTCATGGCTGTCGGTCTCTACCACCGCAACTATCCCCTTTTCGAGACGGTGCTGAAAAAGAAAGGGAATTCGGTGAAACAAATGCTGGCGTTTTTTCAGGGTCTGGCCGAACGAGATGGCAACCTCATGGAGGCGACCAGGAATTGGTTGAAGAACAATCCACCCGACCTGTCCTATCCCTCTGAGCCGGGGCCGGAGACGATTACGTCTCGACGATGAAGAAAATGCCCATGACCAAAAAACGGAAGATCCTCCTCGTTCTGTGTGTATGCTTCGGGCTTTTTCTCGCAACCTTATCGAGTGGGGCTCTATATTATTACGCTCATCCTTCAAGACTGAAGCCTCTCTTGGAAACGTTCCTTTCCCGAGTCACGGGGACTGAGTGCTCCATCAAAGAAATTTCCTATGCTCGCAAGCCCTTCACCATCCGGGGGAAGGGCATTCAGTTCATTGAGCACATCCAGGGCTTCTATCTCGACATACCTGAGGTAGTCACGGAGATCTCCCTGAAGGGCTCTTTCGGCAGCAAGACCCTGGTATTAGAGAATCTGCGGTTGAAGAGCTCTTCCCTCTCACTGGAACAAGGCTGGCACATGCCTGAAACGGGAGGAGAGACCGAAAATCTTTCTCTGCTCCGCCGTGTCCTGGTGGCGATCTTTTCTTTTTTCGTGGCCCAAGACATCAAGGTCATGAACGCTGAACTGGTGGATGGCCATGTATCCGGCCGGTGGAGCGATGTGACGGTCAACCTCAACGGTGTGCATGTCGAGCTGACGCCGGAGCATTTTCTTAAGATCGGCTGCGATGCCCGGGTTCAGAGGATCTCTGACCAACTGGATCTGAAAATTCCTCGTTTGAATCTGGTCACAGATCGTCCGGTCTATCCCCTGGCTGAGGAGATTCAAGCAGCGGTGAGGGGCGAAGAGTTCAGTTTCGAAGCTCCCGGGGCGAAGGTTGCAAAGGGCAAGCTGGAGGCAAGAATCATTTACAACCGAAACGAAGAAACTCTGAGCTTCGAGCCGGTCAGAATATCCTTCGATGGACTGAATCTGAACGAGGACCGGCAAATGAGATTCGTTCCCCTCCCCTGCGTGTTTGAGGCCCACGGAGCGCTTGATTTCAACGAAGCTACCCTGAAGGCCGACTTCATCCACTTCGTTCTGGGTGCCCTGGCGGAGTTCAAGGGGGAACTCCACGCCCACCTTAGAGGGGACCATGAATTGGCCGTCAAAGTTGACTCTTTCCAGGTCATACCCCGGAACGTGTTCGCGGTACTCCCGGAAAGGATAAGAGGCCGGCTGGTCTCAGTTAACTTCGAAGGCCCCATAAGCCTGGCAGGCCAGGTGAAAGGCCATACGGATGAGGGGATAAAGCAGTGGGGGTTGGACCTCCAGGCCCGCTTCCATGAAAACAAGCTGTCTTTTTCCGGGCCCATCGGTCATGTCCAAGGGATCGTCACGGGGGATATTCGCACAAAAGGCCCTCTCTCAGCGATCGAGACCACCGTGAGCCTGAGTGGAAAGGAACTCGGGCTGCAGGCAGCCGGCGTGGAATTGGAGCAGGCGGTTTGGAATCTCTCCCTGGCCGGAAGATACCCGGCCTTTGATCTTAAGGCGCTGAGTTTTCGCATCCCCAAGGCCAGGTGGACAAAGCAGGGCAGGGAGTTTGATTTCAGCCAGATTGAAGGCCAAGCCGCGGCTGGAAGTGTGGATATGGAAGCAAGAACGGTGAGCCTGCCTGAGCTAACGCTTCGGACCTCGGTGCTTCAGAACCTTCTTCTTTCCGCCGAAATCAAGCAGGAGCAACTTTCACTGACTGCCAAAGGGAAAGATGTGCACTTCGTGGAATTCGCACAGGCGGCGAGACTCTTCCCAGAGAGTTGGAAATTCAGGTCGACCGACTCTCTTCAAGCGCAAGTTCTCTTCACGCACGAGGGGCAGTTGAGCGTGGCTACGAAGCTGGAGATCGAGGGGCTGGGCTTTGAAGGACAGGGCGGAGGCTTTACGGGAGAAAACATTTCTCTCGTGCTGGAACCTACCCTGCAGGGGAAATTAGGGCAGCAGCCTTTGACCGGCTCCATCCTTTTCTATGCAAAGAATGGTGAAGTTCTGCTTGACCGCTTTTATTTCGATCTGAGCAAATACAACCTGGTCTTCAACGGAAATGGGACCTACGATCCGTCTGCGGGAGCCCTGGAAATATCAGATTTGCGCTTTCAGATAGAGAATCTTGCTTCTGCGACCGTCAAAGGAACTCTTTTCCCGAAAGCTTTCGACAGATCTCGGCTTCGCCTTCATGTTCCCAAGGTCCCCCTGACGCCTATCTTTCGACAGTTTGTCGTAGAGCCATACAAGGATGAGAAGCCTTTTCTTAACGATCTTGAGGTGGTTGGACTTTTTTCCGCCGACCTGGCCATGGAAGGGGACGGCTCTGGGTGGACCGTCAAAGGCCATTCGGTCTGGCAGGACGGGGCGGCTTCTTCCGAGGGTCAAAAAATTTCCTTCAAGGGAATCAATCTCGACCTGCCCCTATGGTACGAGAGTGCGACTCAGGAGAAAGAGTCCTCTCACCCGGACTCTCTCCAACTGGAGGGCGGCTTGTCCGTCGAGTCTCTCCAACTGCTCTCGCTCCCGGCACAGGCGGTGGAGACTTCCTTCGAGGCCGTGCCTCACCGTCTTTCTACCATCTCGCCCCTGAGTTTCAAGGTGCCCGGCGGCCAGTTGAATTTCGGCAAAATCGTTTGCAAAGGTCCGTTCAGCACATCGCCTGATATCGAGACAAGCCTCAACATCGAGAAGATCGACCTGGCTCCGTGGCTCCATGGGATCTGGCCCTCCCCTGTTCCAGGTTCTGCCCGTGGGGCACTGAACCCTGTCCAAATAGAAGGAGACACCCTTCGCACGGTCGGCGAAATTGCGGCCAACGTCTTCGGCGGCCAAGTGACCCTGTCCAACCTGGGAGTGAAGAGATTTTTTTCCCTGGCTCCGGTGATCCATCTGGATGCCGCATGGGAGAATGTGAGCCTCGGCGAGCTTACCCGGGATACGGCCTTTGGGAAAATAGAGGGGGTTCTCCAAGGACAGGTAAAGAGCCTTGAGATCGTTGACGGACAGCCGCAAAAGTTCGAGCTTTTTATGGAGACGGTTCAAAAGGCCGATGTCCCCCAGAGGATCAGCGTCCGGGCCTTGGACAATATCGCTCAAATCGGAGGAGGAGCAAGCCCCTTCAGCGGTCTCACCGGGGCTCTCATCTCTCTTTTCAAGGAACTGCCCTATGAGAAAATGGGCATCAAGGCTTCCCTGGAAAATGATGTCTTCACAATTAACGGAACGGTCAAAGAAGACGGAAAAGAGTACCTCGTAAAAAAGGGTAGCTTTTCCGGGGTAGATGTTATAATTGGGGGTCACGGAAGTAACACCATCAGCTTCAAGGACATGCTTAGCAGGATTAAGAGGGTCACTGCGTCCAAAGAAGGGCCGGTGATAGAATGAATCTCAAGGCGGGCACAGGCTATGTGAATCGGCCTCATCTTGTCGTCAGAGACGATGACATCAAGGACGGATCTAAGGGAGGATTTCGCATGAACAGACACGGAAGGCCTTTTTATATTCTTCTGACTGTTTTTCTGGTTTTTGTGTTCGCTTGCGTTACGGTAAACATTTATTTTCCCGCCGAAAAAGTGGAGTCAGTTGCAGGCGATATCGTCAAAGACGTGCGGGGCAATAAGGAGGCCCCCCCCTCCTCCCCCCCAAGGACGGCAAGAGTTCACAACTGCGAGTCACCCTTCTTGCTCTTCTTGCCTCAAATGCTTGGGCACAAGAAGCGACGGCCGTCTCCAATCCCACCATTCGCGCCCTTAAAGATCAGCTGAGAGCGAACTATCAGCGAATGAAGCCCTACTATCAAAAAGGGATGGTGAAAGAGGGGAATGACGGATACGTGTCTGCCTCCAACACTCAGGGATTGAACCTGAAGGATAAACGGGACCTCAACAGCCTCGTTGAGGCGGAGAACCAATACCGCAGACAGCTTTATGCGGAGGTGGCGCGGGCGCTCAAGATCGATCCCAGTCAGATCAACAAGATCGCGGAAATCTTTGCCAAGGATTGGCAGAAAAGTGTGAGATGAAAAAAGAGTGGAGTAGTGGAGTGATGGAATAATGGTAAATCCCAACCGGCTTTACGAAGGGAGCAATGTTCCAGCACTCCGATGCGCCAGGTTTAACACATGGACAGGATTTCGCCCGAGACATACGATACATACATCAAAGCCCTGATGGATATCAGCCAAGCCATCACGTCGGATCTGTATCTCGAAGACATTCTCAAGCTCATCGTCATGGTCACAGCCAAAGTGACAGGCGTTGAAATCTGTTCTTTGTGGCTCATCGACGAAGGTGAACCAGTCAAGAAGATCAGACTTAAGGCGACTCAGGCCATTGACCCTGAGTACGTGAAAGACCGGTCGCTCAACATGAACGAAGGGGTGGTGGGATATGTGGCGGCCCACAACGTTCCTCTGATCATCAAAGATGTTCTCCAGGAACCTCGATTCAAAGAAAAAGAAATGGCAAGGAAGCTCGGCCTTGTCTCGATGGTCAGTGTGCCCATGCGGATCAAGGAAGGCAAAGTGATCGGTGTCCTCAATTGTTTCACCTCCAAGCCTCATGATTTCTCCGGAACGGAAGTCAACCTGATCAAAACGGTGGCCAATCAGGCGGCAGTGGCCATTTTCAACACAGAGCTCATGGTCAAGACCAAGGTCATCCAGGAAGAACTGGAAACCCGTAAGCTGGTGGAGAGAGCAAAGGAAGTGCTCATGCGGCGGCGTCATATGGACGGGGAACAGGCGTACCGCTGGATACAGAAGAGAAGCATGGATTCGCGCAAATCGCTGAGCCATATCGCAGAAGCCATCCTCCTGTCTGAAGAAATCTGAAAAAATCCCCCATCGGAGTCCTCTCAGGTGGCCGAAAAGAAGATTGAATTGCCTGCCGAAATTTACACCCGCTTCAACGCCTTCTATGAACTGATGGCTGTGAAGATCCGTGAAATCCTGCTCGTGGCGAGCTCCTATGATGCCTTCATCCTGGAAGAAGACGGCAGCCTCGCATCACGTATCATTAACGAATACAGCGGGTTGAATCTGAGTCAGCCACCCCGGGTGACCAGGACCCCTTCAGCTTACGCAGCACTGGAGCACCTGAATGAGAAGAAATTCGACATGGTCATAACCATGCCCCATCTGGATGACATGCATGCCTTTGCACTTGGGCGCGAAATCAAGAAGATCAAACCTGAGCTCCCTGTCATTCTTCTCGCCCACACCATCAGAAGCATCTCACCTATCGTCGGGAACAAAGACGTCTCCGGCATTGACAAGATCTTCGTCTGGTCCGGCAATTCCGATCTTCTTCTCGCTCTCGTCAAGAACGCAGAGGATCGTCTTAACGTGGAATTCGACACCAGGCGGGCGAAAGTGCGGGTGCTCATTCTGGTGGAAGACAATCCTCTTTACTACTCGTCCTTCCTGCCCCTCATCTACAAGGAGGTGGTGAAACAAACCCAGGGGGTACTGGAACTTGGCCTCAATGAAGAACACAGGCTCGTCACCATGAGGGCAAGACCCAAGATCCTTCATGCTGAGACTTATGAGGAGGCGCTTGCCCTCTCCGAAAAGTTCCGCCCCTACCTTATGGGCGTCATTGCGGACACGCGCATACCAAGAAACAAGAAGTTGGACGAGGACGCCGGTTTTCTCTTCCTCTCTCAAATCAGGGAAGAGATCCCTGACCTGCCTCTCCTCATGATGAGCTCCGAACCCACGAACAGAGCCAAAGCGGAAAAATTCCTTGCCGTTTTTCTTGACAAGAACTCGCCCAACCTGCTGGGCGAGCTGCATGACTTTTTCATGGACCACCTTGGTTTCGGCGACTTTGTCTTTCGCATGCCTGACGGAAGAGAGGTGGCCCGGGCTTCCAATCTTCGGGACCTTGAGCAGAAGGTCATGATCATACCGGAGGAGTGCCTCTGGTATCATGGGACACGGAATCACTTCTCCCGCTGGCTCATGGCTCGCTCCGAGATCGCCCTCGCCTCTACTTTCCGTGAAGTCAGGGCCTCCGATTTTGAAAGCGCCGACGAGGCGAGACAATTCATCATCTCCAACATCCATGCCGTGAGGCGGTGGCGTCAGAAAGGGGTCGTCGCTCAATTCAAGTCTTCCCACTTTGACCCGGATGTGAGCGACTTTGTCAAGATCGGCCAGGGTTCCCTGGGCGGAAAGGCGAGAGGGCTGGCTTTCATGTCCGCCATGCTTCAGGAGACACCGAGAATCCTGGCCACCTACCGCGATGTGAACATTCAGATTCCCAGAAGCCTGGTGATCTGCACCGATGGGTTTGAATCTTTCGTGTCCCGGAACCGCCTTGAACACTTTGCCAAAGAAGACTACACGGATGAGGAAGTAAAAGAGGGGTTTCTCAAGGCCGAAATGCCCGAATGGATCACCAGAGAACTCCAGGCCTATCTTTCCTTCATCAGGTATCCTCTCTCGGTACGATCGTCCAGCCTGCTGGAAGACGCCCAGTTTCAACCCTATGCGGGTCTTTACCGGACCTACATGATTCCGAATAATCATGCGGATGGGGCTGTTCGCCTTCAACAGCTCATCTCAGCGATCAAACTTGTTTACGCCTCCACCTATTACGAAGGACCCAAGGCTTTTTCCAGAAGCCTTGCCAACCAGCCCCAGCTCGAATCCATGGCTGTCGTCATTGAACAAATGATGGGCGAGGAGTACGGTGATTTCTTCTATCCTGCCCTGTCCGGGGTAGCCCAATCGCACAATTTCTACCCGGTCCCACCCATGAAGTCCGAGGACGGAATCGCCCACATCGCTGTCGGACTCGGCAAAACGGTTGTGGAGGGGGAAAGAGCCCTTCGCTTCTCGCCCAAGTTTCCCAACGTGCTTCCCCAATTTTCCACTGTGGATGACATCCTCTCCAATGCTCAACGCTTCTTCTACTCCCTCAGGATCCGCGATTATACTTCCGCACTCCAATTCGGGCAGTACTACAATCTGGAAAGAAGAGCTCTCGACGAGGCTGAAGGGGAACTTCCGGTGAAAATGCTCAGCAGCACCTATGTGCCGGAAGAACACCGAATCAGGGACACCCTGTCTGTGCCCGGGTACAGGATTGTCACCTTCGCGCCCATCCTCAAGTACAATCAGTTCCCTTTGCCCGAAATTCTCAGCGACTTCCTTGAACTGGGCAGAAAAGGAATGGGATGCCCGGTGGAGATCGAGTTCTCGGTCAATTTGACTCCGGGAGCGGACAGCAAAGGAGACTTCAATTTTCTCCAGATCCGGCCCATGGCCCCTGATAATCAGGGGTACGAGGTGGAGATCACCGCTGAGGAGCGCGAAATGGCTTTCTGCAGATCCTCTCAGGCATTGGGAAACGGAAAGAACGAGGATATTGCCGATATCGTCTATGTCAAACCGAAGGATTTCAGGCCGGAATCAACCGTTGAAATGGCTCAGGAAATCGACCGCCTGAATGGCATCCTCGCCAAAGAAGGACGGTCTTACCTCCTCGTGGGGCCCGGACGCTGGGGGACGGCGGATCGATGGCTCGGCATTCCGGTGCAGTGGAAGAACATTTCCGGCGTAAGGGCCATGATCGAGCTCAGGAACCAGACGATCAGGGCGGACCCGTCTCAGGGGTCCCACTTCTTCCAGAACATCACCTCTCTGGGCATCCACTACCTCACGGTAACTGAAGGGGCCGGGTCAGGAGATCATTTCGACTGGCAGTGGGTGGAGAGCCTGCCCAAGACGAGGGAGACGACCTTTCTGAGTCACGTCCGGATGGAAAAGCCCTTTCTTCTCAAGATCAACGGTCGGACCCGCGAAGGAGTCATAATCGCAGGCTGACCTTCCAGACTTTGGATGTGGACTTTCAGTTACACACGACAACGGATTCTCTACTCGATAGGAGGAAACACATGTCAGACATTTTGGAACTCATCAAGTCAAGGGACCCGGATCAAAAGGAATTCCACCAGGCCGTATACGAAGTCACGGAAACGGTGAAACCGGTCCTGGATCGAAATCCCCAGTACCGTGAAACGGGGGTACTGGAGAGAGTCGTCGAGCCCGAGCGGGTGATCATGTTCAGGGTCCCCTGGATGGATGACCAGGGACAGGTTCATGTTAACCGTGGGTTCAGGATCCAGATGAACAGCGCCATCGGCCCCTATAAGGGAGGGCTGAGATTTCACCCATCCGTCAACCTGAGCATCCTCAAATTCCTTGCCTTCGAGCAGGTTTTCAAGAATGCCCTGACTACCCTGGCGATGGGAGGAGCAAAAGGAGGGTCAGATTTCGACCCGAAAGGCAAGTCTGATAATGAAGTCATGCGGTTTTGCCAGTCTTTCATGATGGAGCTCTTTCGCCACATCGGTCCAAACACGGACGTCCCTGCCGGTGATATCGGGGTAGGAGCGCGGGAGATCGGCTACCTTTTCGGCATGTACCGGAAGCTTTCCGATGAGTTCACGGGCGTATTGACCGGAAAGAGCCTTGGCTGGGGAGGAAGCCTCATTCGACCGGAAGCCACCGGTTACGGCTGTGTCTATTTTGCTTCGGAGATGTTGGCGACCCAGAGTCACTCGCTCCAGGACAAGGTTTGCCTGGTATCCGGTTCAGGCAACGTGGCCCAGTTCACGGCTGAGAAGCTTATCCAGCTGGGCGCAAAGGTAGTCACCCTCTCCGATTCCTCCGGCTGCATCTATGATGAAGCGGGGATCGATGCCAAGAAGCTTGCCTTTATTAAGTGGCTCAAAAACGTGAGGCGTGGACGGATCAGAGAGTATGCGGACAAGTATTCTCAGGCGGTTTACACCGATGCGGATTCCACTCTCGACCATAATCCCCTGTGGGATCATAAGGCGGACTGTTCTTTCCCGTGTGCTACCCAGAATGAGATCAACGCAAAGGACGCTCAGAATTTGATGAAGAACGGAGTCGGTCTTGTGGCCGAGGGAGCCAACATGCCTTCCACCCCGGAAGCGATTGAGATTTTCCTGGACCGCAAGATCTTCTATGCGCCGGGCAAGGCTTCGAACGCAGGCGGGGTTGCAGTTTCAGGTCTGGAGATGGCCCAAAACAGTATGCGCCTGAATTGGCCTAAAGAGGAAGTGGAGAGCCGTCTTCACCACATCATGAAGAGCATTCACAGAACCTGTCTGGACGCCGCCGCGGAGTACGGATTGCCGGGCAACTACCTGGCAGGCGCAAACATCGCCAGCTTTGTAAAGGTGGTGAATGCCATGCTGGATCAAGGCCTGGTCTAGCCCCTTGGGCCAGTCATGGAATCGTGCGAAGATATTGCCGAACAGAAGCACAGGCCAAGCTGATTTTTTTCCGTGCCCGTATGCCTCCCATGCCTTGCGCCTCTGTTTCTGCCGCACCCTTCATTCTATGCACTCTCCATGACCGCTATGATCTCCCTGCTCACTCGATCGAGCACGGGATCATCGTAGATTTTTTGACCGCTCGCATCCCTCACATAGAAGACTCCGGTCATCTTCTCCTTGTCGCTGTTGACCCTGGCGAACCGAATGTCGAGGCCCAGAGAGAAAATCGCCTTGGCCAGATCATAGAGAAGCCCTGTTCTGGTCCCTCCCTTGACCTCAACGATGGTGAAGAAATCGGAGGCTTCGTTGTCAATATTCACCCTCCTAACCTGGGAGGTATAGACGATCCTGGGGAGGAGGTTCATCTTGGCCTTTCGGTTGATCAGATCATCCAGCGGAAGCTGGTCCTCCACGGCCAATCGGGCATCCTTAAGAACCTTGTCCCACATTTCCTCTTCCCGGTAAGGGTCCAGCGGATTGGTCACTTCGTAAGTATCGAAGGCAAGACCGTTCTTCAGGGTGAAGATGTTCCCTGAGAGAACGTTGATATTGTTAAGGGTGAAAACACCCACCATTTTGCTGAACAGGCCCGGCTTGTCATAGGTACACAGGATGACTCTGGTCACTGGAGCGTCCCTAAGTTTCCGGCGTCTCCACCGAAGGCGCGCATCTCCCAAGGCAAGAGCGAGACGAAAGTGCTCGACCACATTTTCGATCGGCGTGTTCAGAAAGTACCGGGCCGACACCTGATCCATGAGGTCGAGGATCTCATTTTTGGAAAAACCCACCTTCAGCACCTTGAGCAGATCTTTCTTGTTTTCTTCGACTCTCTTGGTCGCGTCGGGAGAAGCGAGAGTTCCTCTTTCCAGGATACGACGCACTTTAAAGAAAAGCTCACTCAGGAGCATGATCTTCCAGTCGTTTCCGGCCATGGGGCCGGTGGCCAGGCTGTCGATCACCGTCAGGAGAAACAGCAGTTTCAGTTTTTCCGGGTCCTCCACCGTCTGCGCTATCTGGACCGACGTCTTCTCATCATTAAGGTCTCTCCTCTGGGAGATGTTCGCCAGGAGAAGGTGGTGTTTCACCAGGAACGGAATCACTTTAAGTGCCTCTCCCCCTATTCCAAGCCGCTTCAGGATTCGAGGAATGTATTCCGAGCCCTTCACGGCATGATCTCCCCGATAACCCTTTCCAATATCATGGACCAGCCCGGCCAGGAACAGCCACTCCGGATGGGCCAGCTCTTTGAAAACTTCTTGAAACACCGGCCAGCGGTCATTGTAGAGTCCACGGGAAATGTCACGGGCGACCTCCAGAGTCTTCAGGGCATGGAGGTCCACAGTCTCTGAATGGTAGTAGCTGAACTGGGCCAGGTTTCGGATTTTCTTGAACTCGGGAATAAAGAGCGTGATCAGGCCGATCTCCAAGGCCAATCTCAGGATCTTCGGGTGCTCCGGTCTGAGTAAGAGTTCCATGAAAATGTTCTTAGCTTCAGGCATCGAGAGAAGTTCTTTCCCATCCTCGGAGATCTTCTTGCTGGCTTCCCAGATGAATCCTGAGCCCAGAAAAAGACCCCTCCGGTTGGCCTCCTGGAACCCTTGCAAAATGAGGAGAGGGTTCTGTGAGAATTGGCCCTCCCCTTTGAGGACGATGTTTCCTTTCAGGACCTGGAATTCTTTGGGGAGTTGATCAGGAGTGGGCTCGACGGCATGAGGATCGATGATATCCATGGCTTTCATGTGGAACTCTTCGCTCCCGTACCGGATCCGGTTGAGGTGGAGGTGAACATGACGCATGAATTTCTCGGGCCCCGTATTGTAAACGCCATCCAGGTAGCCGAGGCTTCGGGATATCTTGTCCTGGTGGGGAAGGAGCAGCCGATCCTCCCTTCGGCCTCCTGCCAGAAGATGGAGATGATTTCTCACCTTAAGAAGGAAGCTTTCCGAATGGTGGAGTTTGTCGAGAGCGAAGTGGGAGAACACGGAGAATCGTTTGATTTCACTCAGACGCTTGCACTTGAAGAATATTTTGGCCGTCCAGGCCATGAAGTGGAGATCCCGAAGCCCGCCCAGACCCTCCTTGATGTCCGGCTCGACAAAGTATTCTTCATTGGAAAATTTCTCCTGCCTCTTCTTCTGATTGATCAGGAACTGCTTGAGAATGGAGTCTCTTTCTCGCTCGAACTTGGACCAGAAACCCGCCTCGAAGAGACGATAGAAGGCCCTGGAGCCCATAAGAAATCTGGCATCCAGGACCGAAGTGAGAAATCGGAAATCGGTCATGGCCAATCGGTTGCATTCCTGTAACGTCAGGACCGCATGGCCTACGTCGAGCTTGGCATCCCACAGGGAGTACAGGACCCTGGATATGATCCCGCTCATTTCAGGGGAAAGTCTGCCCTGGTGGATAACCAGAAGATCGACGTCGGATCCGAGACAGATTTCCCTCCGACCGTAGCTGCCCAAGGCGGCAAGAGCGATGCGCTTCTCCAGAAGCTCCGCCGCCTTTTCCTTTAGGCCTTGGGAAAGGAAAAGGGACCTGACGAACCGATCCATCAGATCCGTGTATCTTCGAGTGGTCAGAAAACCGGAGCTTTGGACCAGCTCCTTGTGGATGAGCGCATTCCTTGCTTCGAGGAAATCTTTGAGGGCGTCGCGCGATGAGCTTGAGTGACTAGATGGCGTCTTCGTCCTCTTCACCTGTCCTTATTCGAACAGCCTTTTCCACGGGGAGGATAAAGATTTTACCGTCTCCGATCTGCCCTGTGTTAGCGTTGGCTTTAATCGCCTCAATGACCCTGGAAACCATGTTGGTTGAAACGACCACTTCGATTTTGATCTTCGGTAGAAAGTCCACAACGTACTCCGCCCCGCGATAGATTTCTTTGTGTCCTTTCTGCCTGCCGAAGCCCTTGACTTCCGTGATCGTCATCCCGCTCACGCCGAGTTCTAGAATGGCCTCTTTCACCTCGTCCAGCTTGAATGGCTTGATAATTGCCTCTATCTTTTTCATGCTCTCCCTCTGTGCTCGATGTCTGGGATTTCGGATCTGTAACTCCTTCACAGGGTGCGGAGAAGTTATAGGGTCCGGTTATGGTATTAAGCTGCCCTGCTGATGTCAATGCTTTTGTCGAGGACATCCTCTTAGGATATGAGCCCAATTTCTGTTCTTGTACATTCTTGTTCAAACGCCGGTGATTTGCAACAAATTTGTAACTTCGGCAAGGATGTTTTTTGCTCTCCTCTCCCGAATATCCGATTGTTTTCTTTCGCATTAATCGTTCCGGCTTCCTTTTGGCACGCCTGTTGCCTTCTTTAACAAGAAAACTGCGGAGGGAGATCAATCAATGAACGCAGGAGACACGACGTTTGTACTCATATCTGCGGCTCTGGTTATGCTCATGACTCCAGGGCTCGCCCTGTTTTACGCCGGCATGGTTCGCGGCAAGAACGTACTCGGCACTATCATGCAGAGTTTCATTATCCTGGCAGTGATCACCCTGGAGTGGGTGCTCTGGGGCTATAGCATGTCTTTCGGCCCCGATCACGGCGGCATCATCGGCGGTTTGGAATGGTTCGGCCTTAATGGAATAGGGATGAACCCCAGTCCGACCTATGGCCCCACGATCCCTCACCTGGCTTTCATGATTTTTCAGTGCATGTTTGCAGTGATCACCCCGGCCCTGATCACGGGCGCTTTTGCTGAGCGGATGAAGTTCACTACCTTTCTGGTTTTCACTATCTTGTGGACCACCCTCGTTTACAATCCTCTGGCGCACTGGGTCTGGGGTTCAGGAGGATGGTTAGGCAGGATGGGGGCCTTGGATTTCGCTGGAGGCACGGTGGTCCACATCAGTTCCGGGCTCTCCGCCTTGGCTGCCGCGCTTGTGGTGGGAAGAAGGCTTGGTTACGGACACACAGCCTACATCCCCCACAACCTGCCCATGACCATCACCGGTGCGGCAATCTTGTGGTTCGGATGGTTCGGCTTCAATGCCGGAAGTGCATTGGCCGCCAATGGTCTCGCCGCCAGTGCTTTTGTCGTCACCCACATCGCCTCGTCTGCAGCAGCGTTGTCGTGGCTTTTTGTGGAGTGGTTTCACAAGGGAAAACCGACGACTCTGGGCGCAGCGAGCGGGGCGGTGGCCGGACTGGTGGCCATCACGCCTGCCTCGGGATTTGTGGGCCCTGTCTCGGCCATCATCATCGGAGGTGTGGCCGGTATGCTATGCTACGGCGGGGTTTTACTGAAGTCAAAGTTGGGTTATGATGATTCCCTCGATGTAGTGGGGATTCATGGCCTGGGTGGAACATGGGGAGCTCTCGCCACCGGGCTGTTCGCAAGCAAGGCGGTGAATGAGGCCGGTTCCGACGGGCTGTTCTTCGGCCATCCCGGACAGCTGGGTATCCAGTTTGTCTCGGTGGTGGCGACCATGGCTTTTGCCTTCTTCATGACCCTCATCATCTTGAAAGTGTTAGACTTGCTGATCGGTATCAGGTTAGATCAGGACGAGGAACAAAAGGGGATGGACATGAGCCTCCATGATGAAAAGGGATACACCTTTTGAAATTGCCGCGGGATGGGATCATGAAAGACACCTCATCCGTCAGGACGGCATGGAAGACAGGAAATTATTAGACAGGAGGAGTTGGAATCATGAAGAAAGTTGAAGCAATCATCAAGCCTTTTAAGCTCGATGACGTCAAGGATGGCCTATCCACTCTGGGCGTGAAAGGCCTTACCGTCTCTGAAGTCAAAGGTTTCGGTCGTCAGAGAGGCCACCGAGAAGTTTACCGGGGCGCGGAGTACCAGGTGGACTTTGTTTCCAAAATCAAGATCGAGGTGGTCATGGAGGATGAGTTGGTTCCGGAGGCGGTGAAAGTCATTCAGGAAAAAGCGAAAACGGGCCAAATCGGAGACGGGAAGATCTTCATCATTCCTGTTGAGGATGCCATCCGGATCAGAACCGGCGAAACGGGCAAAGATGCCATCTGACGTCCGTCTTCGAGCTGCGATCATGGCCTCTGCGGTTGACGAACTGAAGGCATCAAAGGCGGAACTGACAGGCCGTTTCTCCAACGGCGAGGTGCAGGAGGCCTTCCAGGAGAGCCATGCGGAGATCATGGATCAGTATTTCCGCAGAAGCCTGCAGGAAAGCGATGCGGGCAGGCGGCTTTTCAGGGAAAAGAGGCCCTTTGCCTTCGTGGCCGTAGGGGGTTACGGTCGAAAGGAGCTCTGCCTCCATTCGGACGTGGATGTGATGTTCCTCTTCAGCTCCAAGGTACCTGCGCTCGCAAGAGACCTGGCTGAGGACGTTCTTTATCCGCTCTGGGACATCGGCCTCGAATTGGGCCACGGCACGCGAAGCATCAAAGACTGTCTTGCCCTGGCAGGCGAGGACTTTGAGGTGCTCACCTCCACACTGGATGCCCGCTTCATTTGCGGCGATTCACCGCTCTATCTCGACCTGATGGAGCAGCTTCAAGCCAAGACGATCCCGAAAAAGGCCGCGGCATTCACCCGGTGGCTGGCACGCAGGCACGAATTCCGCATGGCTTCCTTTGGAGACGCCTCTTACCTGCTGGAACCCAACATCAAGGAAGGGATCGGGGGATTGAGAGATTACCATCATATCCTCTGGCTTGCCAAGGCTCTCTCTCAGCTTCGATCGCCGAGGGACCTGGAGTATCACGGGATCTTCTCCTGCCACGAATACCGGGATCTGGAGATGAGCGTTCAATTCATCGGCCTGGTCCGAAATTATCTGCACGGTCTGTCGAACAGGAAGAACGACCGACTCACCTTCGACCACCAGGAGGAGATCGCTCGGGTCCTGCGGTTCCAGGATAAGGGGAATAGGTTGGCCGTGGAGCAGTTTCTGGCCAAACTGCACGCTTCCATGGCCTCGGTTAAATCGCTCCACCGTTCTTTTCTTCTAACCCACTTCCAGAAGGAATATGCCGCGGGAAAGAAAGCGGTGGTGCCGGGCGAGGTCGGTTTCGACTCAGCCACCTCCATCCTGAAGGATCCTCTCGTCATGATGGACATCTTCGTCGAGAGCTGCCGCCTTCAGAGACCCGTCTCATTGGAATCCAAAAGGCTCATCCGGGAGTTTCTGCATTTGGTGGATGATGAGTTCAGGATGTCGGAGAGAGCAGTCAGAGGTTTTCTCTCCATCATCAATCATCAGAATGCCTTCGAGACCCTGGACCAGATGCTGGAGTTGGGCTTCCTGAGCGCCCTTGTTCCGGAATTTGAACCGATCGAGGACCTGGTGCAGTTTGACAACTATCACCTCTATCCTGTGGGCTTGCACGTCCTCCAGACCCTTCGCCATCTCAGAAATCTCAACAGGGAAAAGGATCTCCTTCTCCTTGCCATCTTTTCCGATCTCACGGATCATCAACCCCTCTTCCTGGCCGCCCTCTTCCATGATATCGGAAAGATCGCTAAAGACCACGCACAAACAGGCATGCGTATTACCCGCACCATTCTCCAACGCATGGGCTATGACAGGCGCAAAGCAGAAGATGTCCTGTTCCTGGTGAAGCATCATCTCCTCCTCGCTGAAACAGCCACCAGAAGGGATCTCAACGACGAGAAGATCATTGTGCAGTGCGCCGGGGTCGTGGGCGGTATAGAGCGATTGAAGATGCTCTATTTGCTCACCTGGGCGGACGGTCGAGCCACCGGCCCGCGGGCCTGGAATGAGTGGATCGGCAACCTGGTGTTGGAACTCTTTTTCAAAATCCTGCACACTCTTGAAAGGGGAGAACTTGCCACCCCGGATGCATCCCGGAGAGTCAGGCAGACCCTCCACAAGGTTGAAACCGGACTCGCAGGTCAAGTCGGTCCCGAGGAACTGAAAGAGCATTTTGAGGCGATGAGTCCGCGGTATCTCCTGGAAAGAAGAGCCGGGGAAATTATCCGTCATGTCTTCCAAGTCAGGAGCCTCCGGGAGTCACTCAGGACCCATCCTAGCACGGTTTTCAGCCTCGATGCGTCAGAAGGATTCCCTCAAGGAACTCACGAGGTCACCTTTCTGGGCAAAGACCGACCAGGACTTTTTGCCGACCTGGCGGGGGTGATGGCTCTCAACAACATTAACGTCCTCTCAGCCCATATCTATACCTGGAGAGACGGCACCGTCGTGGATATTTTCAGCGTCACCAGTCCCTTGGACCCGATGCGATCGAATGAAATATGGGAGAAAGTGAAAGATGACTTGCGAGAAACCTTTGCCGGCCGACTGGATCTGACCGAACGCCTCAGGGAAAAGGCCAAGCCATCCGTCATTTCCGGCGTCAGAAAATGGAATCGCCGGCTTGAAGTCAGGATGGACAACGAATCCTCCGATTTCTTTACGCTCATCGAAGTGTTTGCCGATGACCGTGTCGGCCTGCTCCGGCAGATCACTCACACCCTGTTTGAGCTCGGACTGGATATCCGGATAGCCAAAATAGCCACCCAAAAAGACCAGGTGGCTGACGTGTTCTATATTCGGGATTTGGATGGGGAAAAGGTCCTGGAAAAGGAGAAACTGGCGGGCATCAGAAAAGCCCTGATCGAGGCGCTTGGGCAAGCAAGAAATAGACGATAAGCAACGGGGAGTAAAGCGGCGCCCCGCTTCACAAGTCGAGGCCTGCCTCCGTAAGTCCAATCGGGACGGAGTCGGTGGGGGGGGCACGGGACTCTAATCAGAATCGAGGGCTCTGGCCTTCATGATCATCCACCAGCCCCATTTTTCTGCGTCCTCACAGTCCCCTTCGTCCGGGTGCGCTTCCGCACTTTGTGCTTCCAAAGCCCAGAACCGGTCCTGGGGTGTTTTCATGAGGTCTTCGAGCATATTTGGTTTCACCTTACCCCTGCAACCGAAGGTCCCGAGGATCTTCTGCTTGAGCGACAGGCTTATGGCATAGTAGAACGCGCTCACGGCCAGTTCCCCTCCCCGAAGTGATCCGTGGGTTGCGAAGAAGGCGATCTTCTTTCCCTCAGGTATCTTCTTCAAAAATTTCTCGACCACGGAGGGGACACTATGGTCCTGTACGGGGAAGCCTATGAAAATCACGTCATAAGGTGCCAGACGAGTGATTTCTTTGATGGTTGCCAGCTTCTTGTCCGCGAAGCTAATCCCATTAAAGATAGCGTGGGCCACTCTCTCTGTGTTTCCCGTTTCCGAATAGTAGGCCACCAGTACTTTCATCTCAGCCTCCTTGCATGAATGCGCTGGACGCCCTTTTACAAAATTCCGAAAATGATTGCAAGACAATTGTAAGACTCAGTACCTCCTCTCATCATGCCCCGCTTTGTCCTTGACATCAAAAGGCCTGTTCCATATATTCCCTCGAAAATACGCATTCAAAGGACTTTGACCATGTACAACGCCAGCGATTTGAGGAAGGGGCTTAAAATCCTCCTCGACAAGGAACCCTATGTGGTGATCGACTTTCAGTTCACCAAACCGGGCAAGGGGCAAGCTCTCTACCGGTGCAAACTTCGGAACATGATCACCGGCGCGATCCTTGACCGCACCTACCGCTCGGTGGATAGCTTCGAGTCTGCCAACCTGGAGCAGCGCAAGATGCAGTACCTGTACAATCAGGAAGGTGAGTACTATTTTATGGACCTGGAGAATTTCGAGCAAGTTTTCCTCACTCAGGAACAAGCTGGGGACGCCAAGAATTACCTCATCGATAATCTCGAAGTTGACATCCTCCTTTTTGACGGAAGGCCGATCGGCATTACCCTGCCTAATTTCGTGGATCTTCTTGTGGTCCAGGCCGATCCCTGGGTGAAGGGAGATTCGGTTGCTGGCGACAGCAAGCCTATCACCCTCGAAACCGGGTACACTTTGCGGGTTCCTCCTTTCATCGAGGAAGGAATAAAAATTACGGTGGATACGAGAACCGGGGAATATGTTACCCGGGTCAAGTGACAGGTCTCCTCTTTCGGCAGGAGAGCGTCTGGCAGCGAAAAAGCCGTTTCTCCTGTTGCGTTCCAAAATAATCCGGGCCATCAGAGACTTCTTCTTCGCAAAGGGATACCTCGAGATCGAAACGCCCATACTGATTCCGGCACCTGCTCCGGAACCTTATATTGACGCGATTCAGGCCGGCCACCTTTTCCTTCACACCTCCCCAGAGCTTTGCATGAAACGATTGCTCGCAGCCGGCTACGAGAAGATCTTTCAGATCTGCCGCTGTTTCCGGGAAGGAGAAAGGGGGTCCAGTCACCTCCCGGAATTTACCCTCTTGGAATGGTACCGGTCTGGAACGGATTATCTTGGACTCATGGACGAGTGTGAAGAACTGCTTCTCAGTGTCTCCCTGAAGCTCGGTTGCACAGGAAAGATTCGTTTTCAGGGAAATGAGGTCGATCTTCACGGTCCATGGCCTCGTCTTTCCGTCAAAGAAGCCTTTCGCCGTTACGCGGACGTGGCTGTGGAAGAAGCAGTAACCATGGGGGTTTTTGACGAAATCATGGTCACGCGGATCGAACCTCATCTCGGTTTTCCCAGGCCCACCTTCCTGTATGAGTATCCAGCCTCCCTCGCCGCTCTGGCGCGAACCAAGGAAAAGCAGCCTGAGTTGGCCGAGCGGTTTGAGCTTTATGCGGCGGGGTTGGAATTGGCTAACGCTTTTTCTGAACTCACCGACCCGGGCGAGCAGAAGAAAAGATTTGTGCGGGACGCCGCAGACCGCCGCCGCCTGGGGAAAAAGGCCTATCCTTTGCCCGACAAATTCCTCAAAGTTCTAGGCACCATGCCCGCCTCTGCGGGGATCGCCCTGGGCGTGGATAGGCTGGCCATGATCTTTTGCGATCGGAATGACATCGACGCCGTCGTCTCTTTTACTCCGGAGGATCTGTAAAAACACAACATCACCGTATATGACGGTCTTAAGGAGCCGTAAGAAGGGTATAGCATGATTTACGAAAACCCAGTTCTCATCGGGCTCAGACTGGGAAGGCCCGGATTTGAGGAGTTCATCGGATCTTGGGTCTGCCCTGGAGATCCATGCGTGATCGTTGACGTGGGGCCTTCCCGATCGGTTGAAGCGCTCGCTCAGTCTCTTTTAGGCATCGGAATCGAAAGGGTTGACCTTGTCCTCCTCACGCATATTCACATTGATCATGCGGGTGGCTTGCTGAATTCCTCAGATTTTTCCCGATGGCCCGGGTGATATGCCACGCCAAGGCCGTCGGCCATATCCTGGAACCCCAAAAACTGTGGCAGGGAAGCTGCAAAAACCTCGGCGACCTGGCCGTGACATACGGGCCCATCAGTCCCGTGAAAAAGGAATGGCTCATTTCCCATACCGATGCCCGTGTCGAGGGACTGCGGATTATCGAGACTCCCGGACACGCTCAGCATCATCTCAGTTATGTCTACAAGAGGAACCTCTTTGTCGGTGAGGCGGGAGGCATCTACCTGTCAGTCGGCAGTTCGGAGTATCTCCGGCCGGCGACTCCTCCAATCTTCTTCTTGAAAGAGTTTGTGGAAAGCACGGACCGGCTGCTGGCGGAAAACGATCTTCCTATTTGTTACGGCCATTTCGGAAGGGCTGAGGCTTCCAGGCCTATGTTGAGAAGAGCCCGGAAGCAGCTGCTTCTTTGGGAACGAATCCTTTTCGAAGAAATGGCGGCAGGCCATGGAGAGACGACGGAAGAGTGCAGGGAAAGACTATTGAAAGAAGATCCTGAGCTTGAGGCTTATCAGAACATGCCCCCTTCCGTCCGGGAAAGGGAGAGATCCTTGATGAACAACTCGATCCAAGGGTACTTGGGCTATCTCCGAACTCATAACCGCTCCGGAACCTAAACCTTTCATGCCATTCTCTGCAGGAGTTCTCTGAGGCGGTCCCTCAAAGACCTGATCGCTCTTTCAGTCCGGCTCCTGTGGAGATATCGCTCTTTCAGCTCCGGGCCTACCGTCTCGGGACAGTGCCTGAGCCGGAATTTTGTCACTGCATTCCGGTCATCGAGAAGAAACCTCTGATACACGAGGCGAAGTGGAAAAATACATAACTCCCTTTCCGTGACGGCCGCCGACCAGTCCAGAACGTAAGGCTTGCCTCCGGGGCCGATCAAGACATTCGCCGCTCTTTTCAGGTCACAGTGGCAAAGGCCCCGCCTGTGAAACGCTTCCACCAACAGGCCCAGATCTTCGAAAAAGGCTTGCGGCAGCCTCTCCGTATCTTTGACATCCTCCAGGCTCTTGCCCGGGACTTCCTCCAGGAGAAGGACAAGCCCGTCCATCACACGATAGAGGATGGGAACCCCCGCCAGGTTTTTGAGTCTCCGGTAGGCCTTCTCCTCTCTCCAGACCAGGAAGCGGCCGACAAGGTTCCGGAAAAAAAAACTGTTTTCGCTGTAGTCCTTAACCACAGCCCGGCGCCCCCTCTCTTCGATAATGAAGATGGAGGGCCGGGTGGAAGAGGACCGTCTGAGCAGTTGGACCTTTTTCTCGGGGAGATCAGGGCGCCTCAGTCTCTCAAACATTTTGCTTCTTGGCCTTCACCATGTTTCGCAGCCAGGCGTACCAGCCCTCCAGGCCCTTTCCTGTCTTACAGCTGATTTCGAAGATGATCAGATCAGGATTGATCTTCAGGGAATCCTCCCGAATCTTTTCGACGCTGCAGTCCACATATGGAATCAGGTCGACCTTGTTGATCAGAAGGACCCTGGACTCGTGGAACATGAGAGGGTATTTTGAAGGCTTATCGTCTCCTTCGGCCACGCTCAGAATCATGACCTTGAAATCTTCTCCGATCTTGAACTCGGCAGGGCATACCAGGTTGCCAACGTTCTCAACCACAAGGAGATCCATGCTCTTGAAGTCGAACTCGCTGAAGGTGTCTCTGATCATGTTCCCGTCCAGATGGCAGGCTCCGCCCGTGTTGATTTGCACGGCCGGCACTCCTTTGCCGGCAATCCGTTCCGCATCCCGGGTGGATTGAATATCCCCCTCGATCACACCAATGCGCATCTCCGATTTCAAAACATCGATCGTGTTTTCCAGAAGGCTCGTCTTCCCGGCACCCGGCGAACTCATCAGGTTGATCACAAAGATCCTATTCTCCCCGAACAGGGCCCTATTTTGTTCGGCGATCCGCTCATTCGCCTCCAGGATATTCCTTACCACGGATACTTTCATAAACCTCTCCCGTACACAGATTAAGACTCTATTCCACTTCCAGTTCCACGATTGAAAGCTCCTGCCCCGCAATGGTTTCAATGCGGGTGCTCCCGCATGAGGGGCAGACAAAGGCATAGTCCACGATCTCAAATTCATCCCCGCATCCCTGGCAGTGGCCTTGCAGCGGGATAATCTCCATGTCGAGCCTTGCTCCCCCAAGAGCCGTCCCCTCCGTGATCACCCCAAAGCAGAACGAGAGCGCCTCCGGAACCACCGCCGACAACTTCCCGATGTGAAGCCGTACGGATCTCAGACCTTTCGCTCCATGTTTCTCCATTTCTTCTTCGATAATCTCAATCAGATTTTGAGCTATGGACATTTCATGCATAAAAACAGCCGGCGTAAGGCGCACGGAACACGGTGCACGTTGGTCCTTTCCCTATCCTTGCATCAGAGCCACGGTCAGGGAGTTGATCTTTTGCCTTGCATCGTTGAAGACCCCGGACAGATTCAGGGAATGGTTCGCAAAGATGCTGTCAGGATCTCCGTTGAACACGATGAGCGGTTCAAATTGACATCGTCCCAAGACTTCCAGGATTTTATCGACGAGTTGGACCGAATTCTTGTCCTTAAGAACGTCCGCGAAATCCACCCTGATGGCATTGAAAGATTCATAGAGAGCAAAAGCAACGCCCTGGGCATAGTAGAAATTATCATCGATTTGAGTCCACGGGATGTCGATGTCCACCATGGTAGAAGGGCTGATCTTTCCTTTTTCCTCCTCTACCGCGAGAGTCTCCTTGATATCCCGCGGAGCATTGATGAGCCTTGTGTTTACCCCGCCCATTAAAGACAGGTATTGATTGAGAAGCTCAACGAGATTGTCGGCTCTTGGATAAAAGTGGGACTTCCCGGCCACGATGTTTTGATAATAAGCGTTCAGGTGCGTGTTCGCGAGCTTCCACTTGCTTTCTGCGGAGGGAAACCACCACTTGTACGGATCGTTGGACAGGGCGGTGAATACGGCTTCGGCGTCTGGGTCCAGCTTGTCGGTGGTCCTCATTCGGGAGAGATTATCGCGAAGTACGCGGGCATTGTATCGGACAACTTCCAGCACTCCGATCTGAAAGTTGGGCATATTATCAAGAAAAACCGTAGGCCAGAAGAGATCGTTGGGCAGCCAGTTGTCGATCATGTCATTTACGAGTGCCTGATTGATCTTGACGAAGTGAGCTCCCTTCACACCCCCGTCCACGTTTTGCAGGGTATGGTATCCCGGCTTTCGAGAGTTCAGGGCCATGACCACGAGCGTGAAGACGATAAGCCCGGCGAACACCACGAGGAAGATAACTTTCTTCTTGCCTGAATTGCCGCTTTCCACCATCATGCCGCTCCTTAATCATTCTCTCAGCCAAAGGGGCTGAAAATTTCCTGCTCATGCTCAAGTTGGATTCTACGAGGAGTATCGGGAGATTGTCAACCCGACAATATGCGATGAAAAATAGGGCTTTTCTCATCCAAATCTTTGTGGCCAGGGACAAAGAAATGTACTATGATTTCTTTAAAACTCAAACGGAGACTCTCCCATGGAAAAGAGCTTGATCGAGGGCAAAAAGATTCTCATCGTGGACGACGAGCCGGACATTCTTGAGACCCTGGAGGAATTACTTTCCGACTGCGACCTTAAGAAAGCCTCCACGTTCGAAGAAGCCAAGGACTTGCTGGAAAAGGAGCAGTTCGATATCGCTGTCCTGGACATCATGGGCGTAGACGGGTACAAGCTCCTCGATATCGCCAAGGAAAGAAAGGTTATCCCGGTCATGCTCACGGCCCATGCCTTCAGCCCCGATCACACGATTCGATCTTATAAGAGAGGGGCGGCGTTGTATGTCCCGAAGGACAAAATCGCTCATATCACCGACTATCTGGCGGACGTCCTTCTGGCCGTCAAGGCAGGGAAAAGCACGTGGTGGAGATGGCTGGAACGATTTGGCTCTTACTACGACAGGAAATTCGAGGCAGAATGGAAATCCAAGGACAAGGATTTCTGGAAAAATTTCCCATACATTTGACTCGATGTCATCCATGAAAAGGACCATTCTGATCGTAATTATTCTGTGCCTTTTCTCCATCCCTCTTTCAGCGGCGGAAAAACAGAGGCCCCATGGGTTTGATCAGGGACTGAAAGGGTGGTTGGGGAAGAAGGTGAATGTGGACTACGACGCCTGTAGCCCCACCGGATGCGTGATGGTGCGGAACGCGGTGCTCAAGGAAGTAACGCGGGATGCCATCATCGTCATCGTTAACGGCTAGCCGTTTCTCATCCCCAAATACATAGTGACAAGGGTCGAACTCTCAAAGTAGCGCGGCAGGAGGTTCAGGACAGGGTGATCTTGGACCCAACGCTGTTCAGAACCATCGCAGACGGAAACGCCTTGAATAATCGATTGATCGTGTTCCACCCGGTGCAGTGCATCGGTACTATTACCGACGGATTCATTTCCCTCAGCGCCTCGATGGTTTTATCCACAATAGGTTCAAAAGCGGGTCCGGAAAGGTGGAATCCGCCGAGGACGCCGTAGATTCTTTTTTCACCTGTAATCTTCCTGGCGTGGAGAACCGTGTTGATGATTCCGGCGTGACTGCACCCTGAAACCACCACCAGTCCCTTGCCTTTGAGCCGCATGATGATCCCCTGATCATCGAGGATAGGGTCCTTCATCTCCTTTCCCTCTTTTTTAAGAAAGGCATAGGGGATCCCTTTTTCGAATTCGGTCCTTCTCTCCACTTCACCGCTCACCAGGATGGTTCCGCCGGCAAGAAGCACAGGGTCTTTACTTTCTTTAATTTCGATGCTTCGCTCTTCCAGTTCAGATCTGACAAGAGATCTTGGAAACTGCTGCCTCTGGCCGTCTTCGAGCACCAGGAAGCGAGGGTAGATGAAGGCGTCCGGATGAACCACGATGGGAAACGGTCTGCTCATGTGGTCAAGGAACCGACGCAAGGCGCCGGTATGGTCCATGTGGAAATGGCTCAATACCAGAGCCTCAATCGTCGTCAGGTCCAGACCGAGAAGCTCGGCATTGTGGAGAAGTGGGATCCCGGTGTAGCCGGCATCAAAAAGGATGGTATGCTTCTCATTCCCGTGCGTTACCGTAACGAACAATGAAAGCCCGTGCTCTCCCAGGAAAGTGTTAAGAGGAATCTCCCCGTTCCTGGCTCGGGGAGGACGAGTGATAATGTCCGTGCTCCCGATCAGCACGTCCACATAGTTGTCCACCAGCGTGACAATCTCGATGCGATCCACCTCTCTGAGATCCATGCGGCCTCCTTCTCTCCATGTTGTCGACTCATCGCATATACCCCTTCGGCTTCCATCATGTCAAGTCCATGTTTGTCAGCGCAGGCATTGAAAACTGAATGGCCCGTCACGGCCGCCCCATCCTGCTCGTAAACTTCCCAACGTGACTCAACGGCTGCCGCCCATCTCATTTCCAGTGATGCAAATGCAGGCGATTCCGCCCCAGATGTTTCCTCCAAGATTGTGCGTCAAACCCAGTCGCGGGTTCTTTACCTGCCGGGGGCCGGCCTTGCCCTGAAGCTGCTTATACACTTCGTACTGCATCCTCAAGCCGCTGGCACCCAAAGGGTGTCCGAAACACTTTAAGCCACCGTCCGTATTCACCGGCAATTCACCTTCCAGGGTAAAAGTTCCCTTTTCGATGTCGTCCCTCGCTCTCCCTCTTTTGCTCCAACCCAGATCCTCGTAGATGACCATCTCATGAACGGTAAAACAATCATGCACTTCTGCCACGCTCAGTTCCGTTCGAGGATTCCTTATCCCGGCTTCCTCATAGGCCGTTTTGGCGGCACGCTCGTTTTCTTCTACGTGCACGAAATCATAGTCTTCCGTCATGAGATCCAGGCGAGGGCCGACGCTTACTGCCAGGGACTTGACATAGATGGGGTCTTTCCTGAATTTTTTAGCCAGGTCCGCTCTTGTAACGACCGCAGCGGCGGCGCCGTCGCTCACACCACAACAATCGAGCACCCCCAGCGGCCAGGCGACTATAGGCGCCCGCAGCACCTGCTCAATCGTCAGCTCATTCTGAAAATGGGCTTTTGGGCTCAGGCTCCCGTTGTGATGATTCTTCACCGCGATTTTGGCCAGCAATCCTTTCCCTTCCTCGGGGTCCAGCTTATACTGGTGAAAATATCTCACCGCAAGCTGGGAGAACATCCCGGGCGGAGAAAGCTCCAATTCCGTACCCGAGGTGCCCATAGTAGACCTGCCCACCACGCTCGTCGGCTGCACGCCGGTCCATCCTGTATCTTTCAGCTTTTCCACGCCCACCGCTAACGCGATGTCGCATGCACCGGCCGCGACGGCGTAGGCGGCAGCACGAAGAGCCTCCGTGCCCGTGGCACACATGTTCTCCACACGAGTGACGGGGATGTACTGGAGTTTCAACGCAGGAGCCAAACTCAGCGCCGTGTGGCCTGAAAATACGGTCCCCAGCCAAGCGGCTTGAACATCCTTGAGTTCTATTCCCGCGTCCTCGCACGCTTCACGGGTTGCATCGATGATCAGATCATCAACGCTTTTTCCCCACAGCTCTCCAAACTTCGTACAGCCCATTCCGATGATGGCAACTTTATCTCTTATCATGACGTCTCTTCTCCGTTTCCCCAGTGTTCATCATGCCGGTCTGGCTTTCCAAAAGTAGCTATGAATGCCGCCTTTTCGGTCAAGCTTTCTAAAGCACATTTCCACCGGCATGCCTATTCTCACTTTGGAGATCTCACACCCGGTCAATTCGCACATCAAACGACCTCCGCCCTCAAAGTCAACCACACCGATAATGGCGGGCGCCTCTTTGCTCGGGGTTAGATAATCTATCGAGTACGTAAAAATCGTTCCTCTCCGTTCGGACAATTTGTGGGCAACAGAGTCATCTCTCGCCTGACATTTTGCACATATTCGCTGAGGCGGATACTGTACAGCGCCACATTGATTGCACTTGTTTCCGTAAAGAGATAGGGCGCTCCTCCTTTCTCTCCACAAACATGGAATGGAAGGCGGCCGGAGAGCAGGCCGGTGCGGTTCTTCCGACTGGACCAAGTCTCGCCAATTCAAATACTTCTCATAATCAATGAAGATCTTCTTGGCCAAGACATCCTTCATATTCGCTTTTTCCCTCAGATTCTTCACACCTTCCGTCACTTCAAGAATAAAGGCATCCGCGCCGTCTCCGTAGCTGGCGACGAGGATCCTGTCATGAGGCTTGGCCTCGCAGAGTGCTTGCACCAGCATGAGCGGGAGTGCAGCGGTCCCCGCGTTCCCCACCGACTCGAACAAGGGATCCTGGACCTGGGTGTGGAGATCAAACCCAAGGCGTTTTGCTAACCGGGCATGGCTCCTCCCATCGGGCCCGTTAAATACTACTCTGGAAAAGTCCTTCGGGCTCAGTTTGTGCTTTTCCATGAGTCCTGTGACGGCTTTCTGCATCATTTTCTCGTAGCCCTCACTGAGAACAAATCGCTCTTCCCATGACTGGACAAAAGCATTTCCCTCCAGTCGCCACACGTCCATGAGTTCACTGAAAACGGAGTAACTCCCTTCGACGCCGGCTATCACTTCTGAGTTTCCTATCTCCAGGGCCACTGCGGCGTCCCCGAACAGCTGCTCGAACTGGCTCTTTCCGGCTCCCATCCGAGCGTCCGATGCGGCAATAACCACCCTCTCCGCAGAGCCGCTCTTGACCGCGTCAACCGCGGAACTGAAAGCGATCGTTCCTGACCTCAAGGAATCGGCAAAGTCCGCCGTGCGGGTTTGTTCAGGTAAATCGACGGCAGCGGCTATCAGGGCGGCGATCTGTTTTTCCTTATAAGGAGAGGTAGTGCTGGCAAAAAACAAGCCGTCCGGCTTGTGGTTTCTGTTCTTCATGCAATCGAGCACGGCGCCCACAGCCATGGTCAAGCTGTCTTCGTCATGCCCGGCCACCGCTTTCTCTCCCCCCAGACTTCTTGTTTTCCAAGCTCGGGAAATTTCATCTCGAGCCAGCCTGTATGGCGGCACACAAACCCCAAAGGATGTAATTCCTATCACCATGCGTCTCCTTTCTTTATCGTGGTCCAGAGGGCCCGGCTTTGGTCTAAGCCCAGAAAGCATGATTTGCAAGTGTAGCGCCGGCAAAATCCGAAATCCGAATATCGAAATACGAAACAAATTCGAATACCAAATGTCCTAATGACAAAAACAAAATCAGATGCTGTTGTTTGGATCATTGCAGTTTTTGTCATTGTGTATTGTTTCGGATTTCGAATTTCGTGCTTCGAACTTGGAGTCTTCTCATCTTCACGGGCTCAGCCATTTCTCTCTGACCTGGCCCTGAGGACCAGGGTTCATAATGTTAACTGAATCTTCATCTTTTCAGCTTGTACCCGGCCTTTTCCCTGTCCCAGGTATCCCTGGTCACCCCTTCTTCTCTCAGTTTATATTTTTCGACCCTTGAGGTGGGCGTCTTAGGCAAACTCTCCCTGAACTCTACGTACCTGGGCACAGCAAAGTACGCCATCCTGTCGTTGCAGAATGAGAGAAGCTCTTCCGGCGCCAACTTTTCGCCCCTTTTCAGCACCACGGCGGCCTTTACATCGTCTTCCCCGAGTTCGGAGGGGACAGCAAAAACTGCGCACTCCAGAACCTTGGGATGAGAATTTACGACCTGTTCTACTTCAAAGGAAGAGATGTTCTCGCCCCTTCTCCTCAAAGCATCCTTCTTCCGGTCGACAAAATAGAAATATCCATCCTCGTCCCTGTAGCCGAAATCCCCCGTATGGAACCACAAATTCCTGAAAGCTCTTAATGTAGCTTCCGGCATGTTGTAATAGCCGCCCATCTGCGAGTATGCTTCTCTTCCCCTGTACGACGATTTCTCCTGTAATGTGGGCGCCGAGTTCAACGTCATTGTCGTCAAATATTCTGACGTCATATGCTTTCAGGGGTTTCCCGCAGGATCGTTCCCTTATTTTTTCCTCAAACGGCGATGCGATGACAATCCCGGTTTCCGTCATTCCGAACATGGTAATCAACTTGAGGCCGAACCGCTTTTCGAATTCCTCAAATTCCGGTCTCCACAGGGCGCTGTTCATGACCCTCAGCGGATTTTTTGCATCATCCTCCTTTCGCGGCTCTCTCCACAACAACTGAAAAATCGATCCCAGGATGTTCGTGTGGGTCGCCCCATAGGATCTTATTTCATCCCAGAATGCGGTGAGGCTGAACCTCTTGCCCATGGCAAAGGTCCCTTCCGAAAGGATGGTGCCTTGCAGCGCCGTTGAGGCGTTCGCGTGAAAGAGAGGAAGGCAGGAGTAGACAACACTGTCTTCATCATATCGCATGTATTGACTCTCCTGGTAAGCAACGGAGTAATAATGGGCATGACTCAATATAGCCCCTTTCGAAGGACCCGTCGTTCCCGACGTATACAGAATGGCAATGGGATCGTAGAAATGAACATCGGCCGGTGGCTTGCTTTTCGACCCGTCATACAGTTCAGTGAACCTCTTCACAGTAAAAGCAGGAGAAAGCCCTGTCTTTGACTCCGGATAATCCGGCACGATTGCAATAGTCTTTACCTTTTTGAGCTCCTCCTGAATGAAAATGATCCGGTCGATGAGATCATGATCGACAATAATCATGCTGCTATCCGAACTGTCTATTTGGTACTTCAGCAGGTTTCCTTTGAGGGCCGTATTAACAGGAACCATGACAGCGCCGATTTTTGCCAGAGCGAATCTTACATACACAAATTCAATCGAATTTCCCATGATCAGGCAGACTTTGTCGTCTTTCTTTATTCCAAGCTTAAGAAGGGAATTTGCAACCCGGTTTGCATTTTCATCCACTTCTCTATACGTAACCTTCAAATCTCCATGGAGGAGGAGGGTTTTGTCGCCCAATCTCCTCGCCTTGTCTTCCAAAGCGTACGCCACCGATCTGTCTTCGAACCTGTATTCCTTCATTCTAAAATCCCCCTCAGATTCGTCCGCGTTCTCACTTCATTCTGTCGTTGATCGTGTTTCGGACAAAATCAATGACTTTAGAGGTTTCAGCCCCTGGAGTGAAAATTTCCAAAACCCCTGTCTTCTTGAGTTTGGAAATATCCCTTTTAGGGATGATGCCCCCTGCAAATACGAAGATGTCCTCTGCATTTCGTTTCTTAAGTAACCTCAAAACGCTTCGAATATGGGCCATATGTGCTCCCGACAGAATGCTCAGCCCTATCCCGTCTACATCCTCCTGCAGGGCCGCTGCCACGATCTGCTCCGCGGTCTGGTGTAGCCCCGTATAGATGACTTCCATCCCTGCATCGCTGAGTGCTCTTGCGATTATTTTCGCCCCTCTGTCATGCCCGTCCAGGCCGGGTTTCGCAATAAGAAGCCTTATTTTCTTCTCCATCTTGAATCACCCCTCTTAGAAATAGCTCTTACCTTCAATTCGTTCTCCATAAACATCTCTCAGGACACCGCAGATCTCCCCTACCGTGGCATATTGCTTCACTGCCGTAAAGACCGGCCCAACCAGGTTCTGGTTCTTTTCTGCGGCCTTCATGACATCTTCTAAGGCTTTTCGAACCCCTGTCTCGCCTCTTTCTTTCTTGAATTTCTTTAAGCTGAACAACACCTTCTTTTCGGCTTTCGGATCGTACTTCAGAGGTTTTATGTTTACCTCTTCCTCAATCGTGTATTCGTTGACTCCCACCACAATTCGTTCCTTTTCCTCTATTTCTTTCTGCATCTGGTAAGCTGCGGTTGCTATTTCGGCCTGATAGAAACCCTTCTCGATGGCCATGAGCGCGCCGCCCATGGATTCTATTTTCTCAAGATACTCCCATACCTTTTCTTCGATCTGGCTTGTCAGGGTTTCAACATAGTAGGACCCGCCCAGGGGATCCACCGTGTTGGTCAACCCCAGTTCGTGGGCAAGGATCTGTTGCGTTCTTATTGCCAGCATGGCCGCCTCTTCAGAAGGTGTCTGGAAAGGCTCGTCCAACGAGGAAAGGAACACATGCTGCACTCCCCCCAGCACCGCCGCCATGGCAGCGGCTGTGACTCTGACGATATTATTCATCGGCTGCTGCGCGGTCAGCGTGCTCCCCGACGTGTAGATGTGAAACATGGCCCTCAGAGATCGCGGATCCTTCGCACCAAACCTTTCCTTCATCAATCTGGCCCAGATCCTTCTCAGGGCCCTGAACTTGGAAGCCTCCTCAAACACGTCCAAGTTGGACGAGAAAAAAAACACAAATTGGGGGACGAAATCATCTACGGTCAATCCCCTTTTTAAGGTCTCCTCGATGTATGTTATGGCATTCGCAAGAGTGAATGCGATCTCCTGCACCGCGCTGGCTCCCGCTTCCCTGAAGTGGTACCCGCATAGCTGGATGGGGAGCCAATTCCGCAAATGCCGCGCACAATATTCCAAAACATCTACGTTGAGTTTTAGGCCCGCGTTCACAGGAAGAAAGTAGGCTCCCCGGGCTACGTACTCCTTCAAGATCTCGTTCTGTAAAAAACCCACGAATGAAGTGGGCGAAACTTTCTGCTTCTCGGCTAACGCCATAAACCAGGATAGGCCGATAGCGGGAATGGCATTGGCAAGCGTACCGACCAGCTTTACGGCGCTGAGAGGAATGCCGTCATAGATCATCTCCATGTCTCTAAGCGAGTCAACCGCTACCCCTGTTTTACCCACTTCACCCTTCGCCATTGGATGGTCGGAGTCATAGCCCATCTGGGTTGGGAGGTCCAGGGCCAGAGTGAAGGCGGTGATCCCTTTGCCTAAGAGATATTTGAACCTCTGATTTGTTTCTTCCGGGGAGCCAAAGCCGCCATATTGGCCTATGAGCCAAAGATTCTCCCGGTACATCAGGGGCTCTATTCCCCGTGTAAAAGGGTATTCTCCAGGGAAATTGAGGTCTTTAACGTAGTCGAAACCGGCATCCTCAAGATCAAGGGGTGAGTAAGCTCTTTTTACCGGGATTTTAGATCTCGTGAAAAAAGCCTTTCTTCGTTCCTTAACCCCCCTTTTCTCTAGACCCGTTTCCCAATCCTGCCGGATCTTCTTCATCACTTCTAAGTCTTTCTTTTCCATCGTCCCTCCCCTAAAGATAGACTCAATCCCAGGTTCGCAGTGGAGCCTGCGCTATCCCGCCAACGATATCTTCTTTCCATACATACTCCGGATTGAATGAAAAAACCATACGATCGACCCACCGGATGCGCCAAACCCATATCTGCAAAGCGGTCTTTCCATTTCCCGGCCATAGCCCGAAGAATCCGATATTTTGGAATCCATTTCAATCCCTAAAATTGAGGAAAATCATATCGCTATTCTCTGCTACCTAAGACTCTTCTCCCGATGAGTTAGGAGGGAATGAACTGGCACCCTAAAAGGGGTTAGATTTTAGATCCGATTTTTGGCATAATCCTCAGCATGAGAGGAAGTTGCGGCTTAAGACGCTAAGCCACCCATCAAAAAGGAGATAAGAACAATGGAATTTTGTCTGCTAAACTATTTAAGGGAAAAGGGGCTCCCCCGTGCGGGACTTCTTGTCGACCGCAAAAACGTGATTGATCTTGAGCTGGCCCTCGAAGCGAAAATAGGGGAAAAAGAGCGACCAAGCACCCTCACCAGTCTCTCTGTCCTTGAAGACTGGGAAAGCTTTTTGCCCAAGCTCAGGAGGATCGCCAAACAAAGCATTGAATCCGGCTCCGCTTTTGTCGGCCCACTCTCAGAGACACGGCTTGCGGCGCCTATCCTGTACCCGTCGAACATTTTCTGTGCGGCGGCAAATTATGTCAGTCATAGCAAGGAAATGGGCGATAGGCCGCTGCCCGACAAGAGCCAATCGCGACCTTTCTTCTTCAGCAAACTGCCGCGACAAACCGTCATCGGTCCCGGCGAATCGATCCTTATTCCTTACCCTGAGGCTAAGGTAGATTGGGAGGCGGAGATCGGGGTGGTTATAGGTCGCACCTGTCGGAACGTAGCGGCTTCAGAAGCCATGAAATACGTCGCGGGCTTTACTATCATGAATGATCTTTCGGATCGGGCCAGGAATTTCAGGCAGGATTGGCATTTCAAGTTCGATTGGTTGGGAGGCAAGTCATTCGACACCTAGCACCGATGGGTCCATGGATAACCCCTGCCGAGTTCATATCCGATCCTCATGATCTGGCCATCCAGCTCTGGGTTAACGAAGAACTGATGCAGAATTCATCCAGCCGTGACATGTACTTTACTATCCCGGAGCAAATCGAATATCTTAGTCAGTTGATGACCCTGCTTCCCGGGGATGTTGTTTCAACCGGGACGCCCGACGGCGTAGGGCATCCCAGGGGTCTGTATCTCAAGCCCGGCGACACGGTAACGATAAGCATTCAGGGACTGGGGTCGATCCGGAACCCCGTGATTGCCGGATTTTGAACTGCGAAAAGACGATAAGGGAGAGAGCCAACTTTGATGAACTCGTAAAGAGTCTGAAAATGCCTTATGAACCAAGAAGGTCAGGATGCCTACAGGTCAAAAGATCATGCAAACACTGATTTGTGGAGGTAATGAAATTGCAGCTTCTCAAAGTTGATGAGACTAGATGTAAGAGAGACGGCATCTGTGTGAGCGAGTGTCCTTCGACAATCATACGATTACAAGGCGGGGAGGGATTCCCTACGGTAGCCCCTGAGGATGAGCAAGCATGTGTGCTGTGCGGTCACTGTGTGGCGGTGTGCCCCCATGGTGCTCTCACCCACTCTCAGATTGCCCTTGAAAACTGTCCGCCCATCAAAAAGGATTTGTTGATCCAACAGGAACAGGTGGTGCAGTTTCTGCGCTCCCGTCGCTCCGTCCGGCAATTCCGGAACAAGCCGGTGGAAAAGGACAAGATCCAGAGGTTGATCGAGACCGCCAGGTACGCACCCACAAGCGGAAACTCGCAATTAATTCAATGGCTGGTCTTCACCGACAAGAATCATATCAAACAATTATTCAGACTGACCTTAGACTACCTTAGGGACCTTCTTCGGCATACCCCCCGTTCTGCCCTCCCGCCCTATCTGCCCAAGGTAGTATCCGCTTGCGAAGCCGGTCATGATGGGGTGCTCAGAGATGCTCCCGTCGTCATAGTGGCTTCGGCGCCGAAGAAGGCTCTATTCGGTATGGTGGATTTGGTGATCGCCATGTCCTACCTTGATTTGGCGGCACCCTCAATGGATCTCGGGACCTGTTGGGCCGGGTTGCTTCAGCGCGGCCTCCTCGGGTGGCCGCCTCTCAGGGAGGCCGTCGGATTGCCCGCAGGAAACACCTCCCATTTCCCCATTATGGTGGGATATCCCAAGAATAATTACTATCGTCTCCCGGAGCGCAAGCCACCTAACATCGACTGGAGATGAGAGAATGTCAGGCCTGAGAGCACTTGCGCGGACCATACCCGCTGCAGCCTAGGGAAGTACGATTAATATTTGCGCGAAGAACGCTACATTTTTTCATAGAGTTCTGCAATTTTTTCAGGGGTCAGTATGTCCTTGAAATCAGGCCCCAGGGCGCTGATCAAGTCCCGTTCGAGCATGTAGGTCAGCTGGATCATCTTTTCACGCTGTTCCGATGTGACTTCCCGCGTCACTCCTGCTGGAAGTTCCAGATTTTGTTTCTTCAGCATTTGGCGAAACTTCAAGACATCGTCTCCATAGAATTCCTGCAGCTGATTGAATACGATGCTGTTGGCTATGCCGTGACGATAACCCAGCACAAAAGCGATACCATAAGACAAGGCATGGCAGACACCCACCGAGGAATTGGCGATAGAGCAGCCTCCCAGGAACGAACCGACCATGATTTCCTCGTAGTTTTTATCCTTTAGAAAAAAGTTTTCCGTGGCAATCTTAGCCTGGATCGCAAAAGGCCTTCCCATTGCATTCATGGCACTGCCGTTCAAAGACTCCACCGAATGGATGAAGTTGTCCATGCCTGTATAGAACTCCTGATCCGGGGGCACAGATTTCAGCAGGTCGGGGTCCAGTACCACGGCATCATAGATGCTGAAGTCGCTGTTGATACCCAGCTTCTTTATCGGTCCCAACAGCACAGCGGTGCGCGTAGCCTCGGCACCTGTGCCCGAAAGCGACGGCACCGCCATTTTGGGCACGGCCTCGTTCTTGACCAGATCCCAGCCCTGGTAGTCGGCCGATGATCCCGGGTTCGTCAGCATGATGGAAACAGCCTTGGCCACGTCCATGGTGCCGCCGCCCCCTATGCCGGCCACCAACCGCGGCAGTTCGTCTCCCTTGTCTTTCCGAACCGCTTCGACTATGGCATCCACATCCGACGTCTTGGGCTCGTGTAACGACGCGTTGAATTCCATAACCAAGTCATGGACGGCCGGTCTCAGACGCTCACGCAAGCCGGTTTTTTGATGCACGGAGTCAATAATGTACAGGACATATCGTTTCTTGTCCGGAAACAACGCGTCAATAAATTCGTTCAGACGGTTAAAGCCTCCTTCACCAAAGAGAACACGGGGAATCAGTCTCGTAATTTTCATGTCGTCATCGCTCCTGCAAAGAATCTCCAACGGACCTGTTTTCATTGAAATAAATACCGATAAGTGCAGCGATCTGTCTTTCACTTCTTTGAGAACTTTTGAGAAGCCTCCTTGAGCAAGACCTGTACCGATTCCGTGAACCAGCAGTCAAGAAAGCGTTCATCCGCCTGTTGATGGTTTGCCTCGTACCTTGACCTTACCGCTTGGACACGGTTCGCTTTAATCGCAGAAAAAGCTCCTCGCTGAAGACCGGCCATTTCTGAGACCATCTCAACAGCCTGCCTTTCCACATCTTCCGTGGATAAGACTTCATCCACAAGGCCGATCTCTTTGGCCTCGAGTGGTGTCATATACTCTCCCCGGTACAGGATTTGGGTTGCGGCTCGATCGCTCGCGATTTGTCTCAGCATAAGATCAGCCAGGTATGGCACGGGTACGCCCAGCTTTATTTCATTCAATCCGATGAATTTCTTTCCGGCCGCTGAAAAGCGGTAATCCCCTGTTAAGGCGAGAATACAACCCCCTGCGACTGCATGACCGGCAAGAAGACAGCAAACTGGCGAAGAAAACGTGAAAAGACTCAGGGCAAGATCGTTGAACCTGCGGTAATACTCCGACATCTCCTCTCTCTTGAAATCTACCAGCAAGGGGAGGTCGAATCCTATAGAGAAAAATTTATCCCCGCCGGCAAGGACCATGCCCTGAAATTCCTTTTCTACCCTGAAGAGAGCTTCAGACAGATCCTTCACCAATTCCGGATCTATCGCGTTTGTAACCCCATTGTTCATCCGTAGGATGGCCACTTTCCCACGATCTTCTATCTCGACTCTTTTCACAACCCCTCCTTCCTATTCCCACAACCGACCGTGCAGACTCCTTCACACCCCGTCACCCGAAGATATCAGCGCATGTCCTGCGGAATGACGGGCAGAAGGAGGTGAGATGGATATTGCTGGCACCGATAGATCTTGTGAACCACGGTCTTGCTCGAGCAAATGTGGTAAGGGATGTACTCCACGGCGCTGTCGCCGGCCACCCCCGTCGGCACATCAAGAGAAGTGATCTCCACGCAGATCCGATGATCTCTCTTGAACACATTCGACGTCGGTGCAATTTCCACATCATATTTGTCGATCTTCCCCGGCACCACAGGCTCCTGAGCACTCCGCGTGAACGGATGAAACGGACGGCCCGGTCCGGACTTCTCCTCATCCACCGCCCTGTGCGACGCCTTGAGCCACCCCCTCGTCACCTCTCTTTCCGGCACCTGCGGTCTCTCCATCTCCCCTTCCCTCGCCGTCTGCACCGATACATCCGGCCCCACGTCCTTCAGGATGATGATCCAGTTCGTATCTTCCTGGTCGATTTCAGCCCAGAAGTGAAGGGAAAGCGGCCCGGTCACTTCCAGGTCATGAGAGAGAGGATCGGTCATGTATCTCAGTCTCTGAACCCTTCTCGTTTGGGTAAGGGGCATCTGTGCAAAACAGTCCGGAGCATCCATGCCGTCGGAGCTCGAAGGGGTAAACGGCTCCCAACGCAGACGTTCCCAGCTGTCAAGGTACAGCTTTTTCCATGTGGTCTCCTTCAGCGGCCATTCATCCGAATACCGCCACCGATTGGCGCCCATGACCCATATTTTCACCCTTGGCTCGTCCTTGATTCCCGTGTCGATGCCTTTCAGCCAGTAATCGTACCAGCGCAATATCTCGTCATGAAAGTCAATCCACGGTCGGGGCAGATGAGCCGGGCCGGTTAACAGGAGCTTCTTGAAGGGGCTGTTGGGACATGACCGCCAGGCCCTGAAGGCGCCGAACAGGTGAACCTTGTACGTATAAGCATACCATCCGCTCCCTAAATAAATGGGGATGTTTATCCTTTCCAAGCTCCTTTCACGCTGTTCCTGATCTTCCGGCTCATAGGGATTAATCAAGGTCCTGAAAAACCACGGAGCGAGCTTGCCTTTCCGCTGCAAGACATTGAAGACGGCCGTATACATCCTGTAATCCGGATTATTATAAAGCTCTTTCCAGGCCTTTTCTTCCTGCGGGGTCAGTTCCACATCATGAGGGTTTTCGGCGCTGAACTTCATAAGGTGGAACCGCATGGTGTGAATTAACCCTCCGGGTGCCATGTCTCTGAAAGACAGGTCGCCGGGATCATAAGGAAAAATAGCCCTTAGATGAGGAGGCTGATGCTTGGCTGCAATCAGCTGCCTTCGCGCAAAATCCGATATGCCTATCATTCCCACATTTCCGTCGCACCATGGTTGTTCCGCGATCCATTCGATCAGATCATAGGCGTCCGTATCGCCCTCTGTCGCCGGATTGCCCGGATCAGAGTTTCCGCATCCCCTTACATTTCCAACGACATGGGCATAACCCCTTGTCGTAAAGAACGTAGTGTCACCGCCCTCGGCCGGGCCGCACCAAAGGGGTGACCAGGCCGGCTGGTTACCGCATGCCTCTCCAACTTCCGGACTTTGTAAAAACTTATTGTGGGCCGCAAACGAAAGTAAGGCCGGGAAGCGGCCCTCTGCATCGGGTCGGTAAATATCTACGGCCAACCTTGTCCCATCCCGCATGGGAACCATGACATCGGTTCCCTCCACTCTTGTGCCGTGAATCGGCTGCGAAGGTTCATTCTTTTTCATCTCGATCTCCGGATTACAAGTTTCGACCTTGGTAGGTCTAAAAAGCCATTACTTCCTGTCTTGTCCTGTCTATGGTCGTCTCAATGCAGTCTCGTGGACAGAACCAAGCGCACACACCGCAGCCGAGACAATCCTCCGGATAAGCGACATAGGCTTTTTTTCTGTGTTCCTCAAAGCGTAAAACGTCCTCGGGGCAAATATCGACGCATATTTTGCACCCCGTACACCTACCCTCATCCAATTTTTTCAGCATGATCAACACCCCATTCATGTGCTTATATTTCGACCTTGGGATAACCGACACTGCGGACCTATCAATTAGCCTTTGGGCACCGGTTCCGTGGATAATGCCATCGTGTCTCCGTCCCTTTGAATGATCGTCCATTTTAACCAGTTCTTATCGTCCTTTTCCGGACAATCTTCCCTGATGTGGCTTCCCCGACTTTCATTCCGGTACAGGGCGGCTCTAAAGACCATCTCGGCACAAAGAGCCATACTCTCCGCCTCATGATACCTGAGCAGTTCATGAGGCGTTTCGGCTTTGATCTTCGGCA
>CAVUFY010000022.1:0-48452 GCA_963740905.1 uncultured delta proteobacterium | reverse complement strand
GTTGTGTGGTGTGTTTCGACTTCAGCGGATGTGTGCTTCACTTGCGGCACCTGCGCGGGCGGTTGCCCGGTGACCGGTGTGGACGGGTTAGATCCGAGAAAGGCGGTTCGTATGGCGGCCCTTGGATTGGATCAGGAACTCGTCGACTCGAGGTTCCCATGGGTCTGCACGCTCTGCGGTCGATGCGAGTATGCCTGCCCACAGGGGGTTGAGATTCTTAAGATGATGCGGAGGGCCAGAACCCTTCGCGCAAGGGACAAGGTACCGGGCCCGATTCATAAGGGCGTGGTCATGGACCTGGAGAGGGGGAACAACCTGGGTATCCCGAAACCCGATTTTCTTTTCCTGCTGGCGGACCTGAGCAAGGAACTTGAAGAGGAGGGGTTTCCGGGGTTTTACGCACCCGTGGACAAGAAGGGCGCCAATGTGCTTG
Organism: uncultured delta proteobacterium; assembly: GCA_963740905.1. Taxonomy (GTDB): domain Bacteria; phylum Desulfobacterota; class DSM-4660; order Desulfatiglandales; family HGW-15; genus JAFGDM01. The sequence continues at coordinate 48,019 of CAVUFY010000022.1, read as the reverse complement.
TCACCATCAACTCCAAGGAGCCTTTTGGGGAGCCGGATGACATGAAGTTCTGGTGGCGGATCTTTTACGCGGCCAAGGAGGACTGGACCGTGCCTTCCTACAACTGGGAGGGAGTGAACTGGGGGCTTTTTTCGGGCGATGACGAATCGATGAAGACTCTGGTGGGCCGGATTGTGGAACACCTGGAGAGATTGGAGTGCAAGACGCTCCTGTTGCCCGAGTGAGGGCATGCCTATTATGCGACCAGGCTTGGTCTGCAAAACTGGTACCCCGAGGTGTTCGAGAAATACCGGGTTGTCTCGGTTCATGACCTGCTGAAGGAGTACATCGAGGCAGGAAGGATCAAATTGGACAAGAGCATTCATGAAGAGCTGACAACGATTCACGATCCTTGCAACTACGGCCGAAAGAGCCAGAAGTCTTTCGGTCACGGATACTTTGAAGAGCCCCGCTGGATAACACAGCAGTGTTGCGAGCATTTTGTGGACATGTACCCCAACCGGATGAACAACTACTGCTGCGGCGCCGGGGGCGGCGCCTGGGCCATGCCCTATTCGGATGAAAGGATTTATTATGGCCGTGTGAAAGCCCAGCAGATTAAGGATACGGGAGCGAAATTGGTTGTTGCCCCCTGCCACAACTGCCGGGACCAGATCATGAAATCCCTTACCAAGGAGTTCGGCCTGGACATTGAAACCAAATATCTGTGGGAGTTGGTCGCCGATTCTCTGATTGTCGAGCCCTGGAGTGAAGAAGAAGTGGAAAGGGCTCATGCGTTGAGGGATGCCCAGTATGAAAGGGATGACATCGTGCTGGACGAGGAGGAAGAAGAGGAGTAGAGAAGTCTTTCTTCGGGTCAGGTACGGAGATGATTTCTACGATGAAGAATTACTCCTTCTTCGTAATGGAGGGAACATCAAAACGCTCGCGAATCGTTCTTAGGGCTGATTCGAACTGCGCGGATTGGACGACCCCCGAGATGGAGGCGATGGTGCAACTGAGGGCCAGGACTCGCACACGGCGCCGGGCCAAGGAATCGAGAAACTCGCTTACGATACCGTACCGGTCGCCGAAGTGGGGGCCGTTCATGGAGAAGATGGTCACGGAAGAAACCCCTTTGATGTCGAGTTCCGGAGCAATCCGTTGAACGATACGACCGTAGGTCTGGCTCTGGGAAGCGGGAAGGCAGAAGGCCAGGACATCTTCTCCTTCCTCTGTGGGGCCGCTTGCAAAGAAAACCAGGCTGAGGCCTGAACGTGCGAACCCCCGGAAGGAGGCACCTACAGAGCCTATGTTCTTCCTGCTCATCCTGATCTCGATGAAATCCTGACCCTCATAGTATTCCAGGCCGTACACCTTGGGCCTCTGTTCCTGATAGGAGGCGACTACTTCCTTGTAGAGTTGCTCCTTTCCGCTCTGGGCCAGCTTCCAGTCCTCGGGGGTCCGGTAGGTGCTGAAGCTGAAAAGTTCAAACAGAGCTTCACTCGCCCTGGCGAGGATCTCTTCCCTGATCACCACTGAAACGGCCGAAGGTGAATTTGCGATGGCATCCGGTTCAATGCCTTCCTGATCAAAGACCTGGAATAACTTTCCTGTGATTTCCGGGTTCTTTCTGTGCGGGAAAATGGAGAGCACAGCGCTCTTCGGGTGGGCGATGAATGTTCTCCCGAAGTTCTTTTCGAGAACGCGGGAGAGTCTCCGTGCATCCTGGGCTTCTGCGATCAAATTCAACCCCCAGGACTGACCGTAAAAGACCGAGGTGAGGTAAGGGAGGTTGATTTTCTTTTCCGCAATGACTCTGCAAATCTGGGCAGGCAGAGGCCCCGAGACTTCTCTGGAAACCACGGAGATCCTCACTACGTCTTTGAGGATCTTGAACCCCCCGAGTCTTTCCGAGGCCGTCATGGGATTTCCTGACTCCTCGTTTAAAGAAGATTGGTGACCGCCTCCCAAAGGCTCTCCGTGTCGATAGGCTTAGGAATGTATTCGTCGGCCTCCGTGGCCATCCCGTCCGCATGAGAGTATGTTGTGCTAGGCACCGCCTCTCCCACAGCGGTGAGAAGAATAATCGGGATGCTCCGCGTTTGGGGATCGGCCTTGAGTTCGGCACATAGGACGTATCCGTCTTTTCGGGGCATCATAATGTCCAGGATGACGAGGTCGGGGCGGCGCTGTTTGATCGATTCTTGCCCTTCAATGCCGTCATAGGCCATACCCACCTCGCAGCCTTTGCTCTCGAGCATCATCGCCACGGTTTCCACAAGATCAGGATCATCATCTACGACAAGAATATATTTCTTAGCAGACATGATTCATCCTCCTCCGATTAGCGTTAGTCTACTTTGGGCCTCGGATAAAGTCCACTTCTTTCCACGATTTCAGGCACCTTCTCTTCCCATTCAATGGCCATGATATGAAAGCCCTTGACGCCTTTCACTTCCTTGAGACGCTGAATGGTCTCGACACATATTTTCAGGCCTTCCTCAGCCTGTCTGTCTTTAGGCACACCACTGATTCTTTTCACCACCTCATCAGGAACATCCATGCCGGGCACACGGTTCTTCATGTATTTGGCCATGCCGGCGGACTTAAGGGGCGTCACACCCGCCAGAATGAAAACCTTCTCGTGGAGTCCCCTGTCTCTGGCGAGTTTCATCCAGAGTTCGAACTTTTCCAAGTTGTAAACGCACTGGGTCTGGATAAACTCGGCGCCGGCGGCGATCTTCTTAGCCAGCCTCGGGACCCGGATTTCAAAAGGATCGGCAAACGGGTTTGCCGCTGCTCCTACGAACATGCGAGGAGGCCGTTCAATAGGATCACCTCCCAGGAACTTGCCTTCATCCCTCATATACTTGGCTGTCTGAATCAGTTGCATAGAGTCCAGGTCAAAAACATTCTGTCCTTTCGGGTTATCGCCGAAAGCCTGGTGGTCTCCCGACAGGCATAGGATGTTGAAGATATCAAAGGAGGCGGCACCCAGGATGTCGCTCTGAAGAGCGGTCCTGTTCCTGTCCCTCGTGACCATTTGAAGAACAGGCTCCAAGCCCATCAGTTTAAGGTGGATGCAGGATGCGAGACTGCAAAGGCGCGTCACCGACGTCTGGTTGTCTGTGATATTCACAACGTCCACGTAGTCCTTGATCGTTTCGGCTTTCTTGGTGAGATGGTGCGCGTCGCTTCCCCTTGGCGGACCGCATTCCGAGGTGACTCCCAGGTGACCTGAGCGAAGAATTTTTTCCAGCTTGCTTGGAGTCTTGCAATCACTCATGATCGAACATCCTCCCTTATCACTTTCCGGGGCCCCCCGGCCCTTTCGGTTGACCAATCCTTCACCGGCATGAGCCTTTCGTACTCTTCCATTTTGCCCAATTCTTTGAGCCGGTTGATGATGAGCTGCCAACCGCAATCAAGCTCTTTATTGATTTCGCATTTTCCTTTGGTGGAGCCTCCACAGGGCCCGTTAAACAGCCGTTTCGCGCAACGCGATACAGGGCAGATGCCCCCGGTCCACGCCAAAATGCACTGGCCGCACCCCTGGCACCGCTCCGTCCAGATGCCTCTCTCTTCGGTTACTCCCATGAAACAGGTGTCGACACCCGGCAGGACAGGGATCCGCATGTATTTCTCCGCCATGAACTGAACGCCTACGCCACAGGCCAACGAAAGAGCGGCGTCGTACTGGTCGATCATCTTTCGGATTTCCTCGAGATACTCGTGGTCGCACTGTCTCTCCAGCGTCACTTCCTCGATTTTCACATCCTTTCCCTGGTTCATAAAATACATGCGTAACGCTGAAGCAAGCACAGCCACCTCCCTTTTCCCTCCTGCCTCGCACACGGTTACGCACTCGTTGCAACCTACGATCAGAATTTTGGTGTAATCCTTGACTTCATCGATGATCTCCTCAATCGGCTTTTTTCTTGCAACGATCATAGATCCGCCCTTTCTTTATTGATTTGGTAAACCTCATCGGCTTTGAGACCGCAAACATGACATCGTCTTTTCTGTCCGCCCCTCACGCAGCCAACTTCTTTTTCCGTAACATTTTAGCTTTTTGAAATCATGATCTCTGGTGCCAGGCATGGGGATCCCTCTCAAAACTGAAAAACGAAGACGCCACACCACCCGTGTTCAGCGTTAGGCAACCGGTGAGGCGGGCGGAGACTTTCCGGGGCGGGTCCATGCAGGATCGGCTCTCGAAGAGGCTGGGAAAACTCGCCGCCCGCCTTTGCTACCGGGTGTCTGCATGCGCTTTTCCGGATTCTCTTCGTTTTCAGTTTTGAGAGGGACCCCCATGCTCGATGCCTCTAGGCTTTTCAAAAAGCTAAAATGTCACCTTTTTCCTAAGTTTGATGGGGTTGGGTCCCAAGCACAAGATCTTCCGTGTCATCTCCTCGGCGATCTGCACGAACCGCGGCGCTTCACTGGAAGAGAGATTGTACATTTGAACCCGCTCACCGCCGACGCCGATCTTTTCCAGGATGTCCTGCGCCATCATCACCCTTTTTCGCGCCCTTATGTTTCCCGCGTTAAACTGGCATGCGCCTTCCATGCAACCGGCCACATAAACACCGTCAGCTCCCTTTTCAAAGGCCCTGAGGATATGGATCAAGTCGACCTTGCCTGTACAGGGGAGAAGGATGATGCGAATACCGCTCGGATACTGAAGGCGCATGGAACCTGCCAGGTCCGCCGCAGTGTATCCTCAAAACTGGCAGCAAAAGGCAATGATGACGGGTTCAAAGTCTTCCATTAAAGCACCCCTTCCAGCAAGGCGTCCACCTTGCTCATCACTTGGTCGTCTTCATACCAGTTCAGTTCAATGGCCTTTGCCGGACACTCGGCGGCGCATATGCCGCAGCCCCGGCACAGGGCTTCATCGATTTCACTGACTCCATCCTTATTGATCCGCGGAACGCTGTAAGGGCAGGTGCGAACGCATATAAGGCAGGAGGCGCACCTTTCCTGATCCACCTTCGCTGTCACCACGGACAGGGTTATTTCCGGTTGAGAAAGGAATGCGGCAACTCTGGAGGCGGCTGCCATGGCCTGCGCGATGGATTCCGAAATGAGCTTGGGGCCGTGACCTGTTCCGCACACATAGACCCCTTCACTCGCCATGTCCACAGGCCTCAGCTTGACGTGCGCCTCCATGAAATAGCCGTCTTCGTTTCTCGCAAGTTTCAGGATGGAAGATAATTCGTCGGTGTCGGACGGTCTCATTCCAGCACTCAGGGCGAGAAGGTCCGCACGGATTCGGAGTTCCCTTTGGAGAACTTCGTCCCTGAAGGTAATCGCCAGCCCTTCTTTGCCGATCTCCACTGAGGGGGGCTCATCCCGGTTGAAACGAAAGAAGTGCACTCCCTGCCGTCTGGCCTCGCGGTAGAAGTGCTCCAGTTCGCCGTAGGTTCGAATGTCACGGTAGAGGACGCAAACCTCCGCGTCGGGATTGAGCGCCTTGATATGAAGCGCATTCTTCACCGCGCTCTGGCAGCAGATGCGGGAACAGTTGGGGAAATCCTTGTTTCGGGAACCGACGCACTGGATCATGGCGACCGAGGTCACATCATCCGCGCCTCTTCCATCGAGTCGTTTTCCCAGTTCGATCTGGGTTAGGATTCGGGGGTCCTCGCCGTAGCGATATTCCTGAGGCCGGTATTCCGTGGCTCCGGTTGCAACGACTAAAGCGCCGTGATCGATTTTCCTTTCGTACATCCCGGGTCCCACCATGACTTCCGTGGTAAAGTTACCCTTGAACCCGCCGAAGCCTACGATCAGGGAGTCGGTGAGCACCTGGATTCTCTCATGATGGGAAACCCTTTCAACCAGTTCCAACAGATGACCGGAGATGTGGCCGCCTTCGATGGTGTGGGTCAGTTCCCGAGCGAGGCCGCCCAGATGGGGCTCTTTCTCCACGATAACCGACTCAAACCCCTGATCCGCCAGACTCAGGGCGGCAGTCATCCCCGCCACGCCGGCTCCCACTACCAGCGCCCTTTTGTTGACGGAGATCCTCTTGGCCCTTAGGGGTTTCAGGAGAGCGACTCTGGCCACTGCCATGCGCACCAGATCCTTGGCCTTATCCGTTGCAGAATCGGGCTCGCCGCTGTGCACCCAGGAATCCTGGTTCCGGATGTTGGCCATCTCGAACAGGTACTTGTTGAGGCCGCAAGCCTGAAGGGTTTCCTGGAAAAGAGGCTCGTGAGTTCTGGGTGAGCAGGCTGCCACCACCACTCTGTTGAGACCTTTCTCTTGAATCAGAGTCTTGATCCGATCCTGGGTGTCCTGCGCGCAGGTGAAGAGGTTCTGCTCCGCATGAACCACAGAGGGGAGGGTGGAGGCGTACTGAGCCAGGGCCGGAACGTCCACGACACCTCCGATATTCGTGCCGCAGTTACACACAAAGACACCTATGGCCGGCCTTTCTTCCATGACCTCCCTTTCCGGGGGTATGGTTCGCTTTCTGGCTTCGCTTCCTCTCGCTTCCCAGAGAGCCGCGCTGGCAGCAGAGGCGGCCGCGCTGGCCTCCATCACCGACTGAGGGATATCCTTGGGCCCCTGAAAAGCGCCGCACACATAAATACCGGGCCTGGATGTACTGACAGGATGAAACGGATCCGTGAGACAGAAATTGCCGGCCGAGAGATCGATGCCCAGCCGCTGAGCCAGTTCAATGACGTCGCGGTTCGTTTCCATGCCGACGGACAGCACGACCAGGTCAAAAAGTTCTTCCGCCAACTCTCCATTCTCCTTGACATACTTCAAGAGGAGCTCTTCCTTTTTCTCGACGGGATCAACGGTGTGAATCCTGGAGCGAATGAAGCGAACCCCATATTTCTGAACGGCACTCTCGTAGTACCTCTCAAAATCCTTGCCGTGGGTTCGCATATCCATGAAAAAAATGGCGCAATCGAGATCGCGGCCGGCGTGCTCCTTTGCAACGACCGCCTCCTTTATAGCGTACATGCAGCACACGGAGGAACAGTAGCCGTGATCACATCGATTGATGTCGCGAGAACCCACACACTGGATCCACGCGACTTTTTGGGGCACCTTTCGATCCGAGGGTCGAAGGAGATGCCCCATCGTCGGACCTGAAGCGGAGAGGATTCTTTCAAACTCCATGGAGGTAACGATGTTGGGGTGATTTACGTAGTTAAAGGTATCATACTTCGATGGATCAAAAGGCGTGAACCCCGGCGCAAGAATCACGGATCCCACCTCAATCTCCTGCACCTGGGCGGACTGACGATGCGTTTCCATAGTTACCGCTCCGGGACCGCAGGCTGACACGCACTGGTAACACTCGCAGCAAAAGCCGCAATTGAGACACCGGTGAGCTTCCTCCCGTCCCGTGGTTTCGTCGTAGCCCAGTTCCACCTCTCCAAAATTGCCCTTTCGTTTCTCCGTCGAGAGCGACGGCATCTTTGCCCTCAGCCTCCGGGGTTCATCTTCCCGAAGTGGACGATACAATGGGTCGTGGTCGGCAGGCGGGAGAAGCTCCCGGTCCTCCCTCATATCTCGCCCATCCAGATATCGGGCGATAGATTCCGCCGCTTCTCTGCCTGCTGCGATTGCCCTGATGGCGATCCACGGACCTGTCTGCAGATCGCCGCCTGCGAAAACGCCATCCCGGCTTGTGGCGTAAGTGATTCCGTCAGCTTTCACGGTTCCACCCCCGGTAAATTCGAGTCCCGAGATATCTTGCAGGGCGGAGAGGTCGGGCTTCTGACCGACGGCAGGGATCAGTTGGTCGACGCAGACTTCATACTCACTGCCTGGAACGGGAAGGGGCCTTCTTCGTCCGGATGAATCGGGTTCCCCCAACTCCATTCGAATACAGCGGACCGCCGCAACTTTTCCTTCTTTTTCGAGAATCTCCAGTGGTGCGGCAAGGTAGGTGATTTTCACACCCTCTTCCTCCGCAGCCTGTACCTCCTCTTCCCATGCGGGCATTTCCGCCCGGGTCCGGCGGTATATGATCTGGACCTCCTCGGCGCCCAAACGGACTGCCGAGCGGGCCACGTCAACAGCGACATTGCCACCGCCGACAATGGCCACTCTTTTCCCCACCCTCACTGTTCCGGTGAGGTTCAGTTCTCTCAAAAAGTCCACACCCTGGCGCACCCCGTCGGCCTTCTCCCCTCGGATCGCAAGATCCACTCCCTTGTGCGAACCGATCGCCAGATAAACTGCCTTGAAGCCTTGCTTGAAAAGATTGTCCACCGTGAGTTCTGGACCGAGAGGGGTGTTCGTTTTGATCTCCACGCCCAAAGCGGTGATAACTTCGATTTCCTGATCAAGAATTTTTCGGGGAAGGCGGTGCTCCGGAATTCCGACCCTGAGCATGCCTCCCGCTTCGGGGAGGGCCTCGAAAATGGTGGCCCGAATGCCTTTTCTCGCCAAATGGTAGGCTACGGAAAGTCCTGCGGGTCCCGATCCTATGACGGCAACCTTCTCCTGGCGGAAGGGGAGACATTTGATCTCAATTTGGCGGGCATCAAAACGGTCGGCGGCGAGTCTTTTCAGGTCCCGAATGGCTACGGGCTCGTCTACCTTGCATCGCCGGCAGGCTTCCTCACATTCATGGGGACAAATTCTGCCCAGCACGCCGGGCAGAGGCAATTCCTCCATGATGATTTCCAATGCCTCTTTGTACTTCTCCTGTCCAACCATCTGCACGTAGCCCTGCACATTCAGACCCGCAGGACAGGCCAAGCGGCATGGAGCCTTGTCCCCTTTCTCGATGGCGAATGCGCCGGGAATGGCTTGAGCGTATTTCTTGTAAGCAGCCTTTCGGGTCGCGAGTCCCTGGTCGTACTCACTGGGCAGGAGGACAGGACAGGCTTTAGCGCAGTCACCACAGGCCGTGCACTTGGATGCATCGATAAAGCGCGGGTTTCTGCGGATCGTGGCCCTGAAATGCCCTTCAGAGCCTTCGATCTTCTCCAACTCGGCGCAGGTGATCAGGTTGATATTGAGATGCCGGCCGACCTCGACCAGTTTCGGAGAAATAATTCACATGGCACAGTCGTTGGTTGGGAAAGTCTTGTCCAACTCGCTCATCACTCCGCCGATAGCGGAGGATTTCTCTATCATGTGAACAAGGTAGCCCGAGTCGGCGAGGTCAAGCGCGGCCTGCATGCCGCCAATACCCCCGCCAACCACCAGGACAGAACCGCAAGGTAGTCGCTGTTGTTTGTCGCTCATGATTCCTTTCCTTTCGGCCCCTTTGCATTTTCCCTCTCTCCTGGAGGGAGGCAAAGGGAAGAGGGGATATTAAAGTTTCGCCTGGTCAAGGATTAGAGGCAGTTTGTCCTCCCAGCCTGCTGTGGATATCAAAACACCCGCCATCCCCATCTCCCTGAGGCGAGCAACAATATCTGAGGCTACCCTTATACACGCCTGCACCTTATCCGTCGCTTTTTGAATATCTCTGATGACCTCAGGGGGAATGGAAATGCCCTTGATGTTTCGGTCGATATACCTTGCCATCCCGGCCGATTTAAGAAGCAGCACGGTGGGAATGACGAAAATCGACTTCGTGTCCAAGCGTCTCACAAACTGCTCAAATCGGCGAAGATCAAAGATGGGGTTGGTAACCACGTATTGCACGCCCAGATCGACCTTCTTCTTAAGATTTTCCAGCTCGATCGTGAGGAGTCCGCCCGGAGCACCGGTGTCGATCGTCGATCCCACACAGAAACGGGGGACTCCTCTCAGTTCAATTCCCGCGAGATCTTTTCCCTCCTGGAGCTTTTGCACGGTTTCCAGCAGTCCCACAAGATCCAGATCATTCACCGCCCTTGCCTGAGGATGATCCCCAAAGCGGATGTCCTCTCCCAGTACAGCCATGACATTGCTGATACCGAGGGCGGCGGCTGAAAGAAGATCGGCTTGCAGCGCCAGACGATTTCTGTCACGGCAGCAAACCTGCAGGACCGGCTCCATGCCTTCTCTTTGAAGGTAGGCGCACCCCCCCAGGGAACTGGCCTTGAGCACGGCATTGGCCATTTCAGGAACCACGACGGCGTCCACTCGGCCCCTGGAGAGGTTTGCATTTCTCAGATACCCTGAAAAGTCAGCTCCCTTAGGCGGTTCGAACTCACCCAGAATCAAGAATTTCCCGGACCGTATCCTTTCCTGTAACGTCATCTCCATAACCTCCGGAATAGTGCGAAACCTTCCATGAAATCTGCCAAGGCAAGTTTCATGTCGGAAGGCGAATGCGAAAAGTCGTTCCCTTGTCCACTACGCTTTCCACGTCAATAAAACCGCGGTGAGCCTCCACGATGCCTTTTACGATGGATAAGCCCAGTCCCGTCCCTGCAACGTGCCTCGTTTTCGGCTGCTTTATCCGATAGAATTTCTCGAAAATCTTGGGGATCTCCTCGGGAGAAATGCCGACGCCTTGATCGGAAACCTTGATCTCCAAGAACCCATCGACCACTTTCGCGCTGATCTTCACTTCCCCGCCGTCCGGAGAGTAGTTGATGGCGTTGCTCAAGAGGTTGTTCAATATTTCTTCCATGTTCTTCGGGTCCGCAAGAACGGGTTTCAGATTCTCGAAGGAATAGTGAATGCTGATTCCCTGATTTTTCGCCCTCGGCTCCATGAGCGCCACGATCTCCTCAATCACCTTACCCACATCGGTGGGGACCTGCCGCTGGACCAACCGACCTGCCTCCAACTTAGCCACGTCCAGGAGGTCGTTGATCAAAACGAGGAGAGCATCTATCTTTTTGATCCCTCTGTTCACGAAATCCGCCTGTTTCTCCTGCAAGGGGCCAGCCAGCCCCTCGGAGAGAACACTCTGCAACTGTCGAATGGAGACAAGAGGACTCCTCAGTTCATGGGCTACCATATTCACGAAATCCGATTTCATCTTATCCAACTGCCTGAACACGGTGATGTCCTCGATGACGGTCACGGCGCCTGACACCGTCCAGAACACGTGTCGGTCGGGCTCAAGATTGGCTGCGGAAATGGCTCTCAGGATCTTGCTGCCCAACAGGATTTCCTGGGAGATAAACTCCCGGTGACCGGTTTCCCCCCGCTGAATTCGCTGTAAGGTCTCGATAAAGGAACCATCCTTGATCAACTCGGATACAGGCACGGGGCCTTCGATGGGACCGGGAAGGTCCAGCAACTGGGAAAGGGAAGGGTTGTGAAGCACGATCTCGAGGTTTTTGTTGGTCACCATAATCCCATTGGCCATACAATTGATGATGGTCTCGAGTCTTTTTTTCTCGGTGCTCAGCTCCAGGAGATTCCGGACCGTTTCTTCCTGGTAGGTTCTTGCTTTGCGTTCCAGGTTTCGTTTCTCCAAAGCCCGTTCAATGCTGCGGAGCAGCTCCGGGATGTCAAAGGGCTTGGTAATAAAATCATAAACGCCATTTTTCATGCAGTTGACGGCAATGTCCAGCGAGCCATGGCCCGTGATCACGATCACAGGGACTTCGGCGTGTTGAGGAGGCATGGCCTGAAGAAACTCCTCTCCGCCCATGACCGGCATTTTGAGATCCAAGAGAATCAGGTCAACGGGGTTCTTGGAAAGAAAATCCAGAGCCCGTCGGCCATTTTCAGCGGTGATCACGTCATACCCGCTTTCCGTCAAAGTCGCTGGGAAGAGTCTCTAATCCACTTTTCGTCATCAACCAGAAGAATTGTTGATCGCATGATCCACCATATTCTCACACCGAACGCTCATTTTCAGTTTTCAAGTGTTCAGTGTTCAGAGTTCAGGAAGGAGGGGGGTTGTTCTCCTGAACGCCGAACGCCAGGCCCCATCTACTAGATGGGCAAGAGGACCCTGAAAACAGTCCCTTGGCCAAGTACACTCTCCACGTCGATACTTCCGTGATGCGCGTCTACTGCTCCTTTCACAATCGCGAGACCCAGACCGGTTCCGATCACTTTGCGGGTCTTCGGGTGCTTGACCCGGTAAAATTTATCGAAGATTTTCGGCAACTCCTCCGGCGCGATCCCTACTCCGGTGTCTTCCACCTTCACTTCTATGTATTCTCCGAGTCCTTTGGCCGTGATCGTCACCCTTCCCCCGTCGGGAGAGTAGTTGACGGCATTACTGATGAGGTTGTTGAAAATTTCTTCCACGTTCTTGGGATCCGCGTGGACAGGCACCAGGTCACAGCAGGTAAGGACCAGTTCGACGCCTTGTTCTTTAGCCCGCGGCAGCATCAGGGTGACCGTCTCATCGAGAATGTAACCGACATCGATGGAAACCTTTCTCTGACTCAAATGGCCGGCTTCGATCTTTGCCACCTCAAGAAGGTCCTTGATCAGATCAAGAAGGCCATCAATCTTCTTGGTCCCCCTGGTCACAAAATCCTTCTGTTTCACATCCAAGGGGCCTGCAAGGCCTTCCAGTAGAACGCTGTTCAGCTGTCTCATGGAAACGAGAGGGCTGCGCAGTTCATGAGCGACCATGTTCACGAAGTCTGATTTCATCCGGTCCAGTTGCTTGAAGGCGGAAACGTTTTCGAGGACCGTCACGGTTCCTATTCCCTTGTCGTCCGGCCCGAGGAGCGGCGCCGAGATAGCGCGAAGCACATTCTTTCCGACCGAGATCTCCTGGATCACCGCTTCCTCTTGTCCTGATTCGGCGCTCATGATTTGCTCAAGCGTTTTGACAAGGGGGTTCTCGGGGAAAATTTCCGTGGCAGGGAGCGGGTTTTCGATCTTTCTGGATATCTCCAACAGACGGGCGAGGGCGGGATTGTGAAGCACTACTTCCAGATTGCGGTTGGTCACCATCACGCCGTTTCCCATGCAGTTGATGATGGTCCTCAGCCGGCTCTTTTCGACGCCGAGATCATACAGGTTCCTCGCGTTTTCCTCTTCAAAAAGCCTTGCCTTTTCCTCCAGCTTCCTTTTATCTGCCGCCCGGCTGACGATCAGCAGGAAAGGATCGAGTTGGAAAGGCTTGGTGACGAAGTCATAGGCGCCCTTTTTCATGCACTCTACAGCGGTGTCCACTGTTCCATGGCCCGTGATGATGATGACCGGGATCTGGGGGTGTTCTTTGCGCACGATTTCCAGGACTTCTTCACCTCCCATGACAGGCATCTTCAGGTCAAGAAGGAGGATGTCCACGACGTTCCGTGAGAGGGTTTCCAGCGCAACCTGACCGTTTTCCGCAATCAGAACCTGGTACCCATGATTCGTCAAAACCCTGTGGCATCCTTCACGAATGGCCCTTTCATCGTCCGCGACCAGGATAGTTGAGGTGCCGTTCATTGTTCTTCCAATCCTACGAAAACAGGTTCTTCTCCGATAAAGACCGATGCTTCAACCGAAGCCTCCCCGTGCGTGAGAGGAAGTTCCACGATAAAGGTAGTCCCTCCTTCAGGCGGACATTCAAAAGAAATATTCCCTCCATGGATCTTGATGATGTTCTGGGAAATGCTTAGGCCGAGACCCGTCCCTTTTCCGACCGCTTTTGTGGTGAAGAAGATGTCAAAGATCTTATCCCGCAGGCTTTCAGGTATACCCGGCCCGGTGTCCGACACCCTGATCAGAAAAATCTCACGGTCTCGTTCAAACCCGGCGGCAATGGTCAGCCTGCCCTTGCCCTTCATGGCATCAGCCGCATTGACCAGGAGATTGGTGAAAACCTGTTGAAGCTGGCTCATGTCTCCCACGAGGTTCGGCATCTCCTTCTCGATGCGAGTAACGACCTCAATGTTATGAAACTGGGCTTTATGGACCAGCAGATCCAGACATTTGGTCAGGAAGTTTCCCAGGCTGAAAGAACAGATCTTACCGGCAGATTTTCGGCTGAACTCCAGTAGTTCTGAGACGATTTTCTTGCACCTAAGAGTTTGATCTACGATTTCTTGTATATCCTTAGTATGTTCCTCTTTGTCCTTCAAGCTATCTCTGAGCAATTCAGCATAAATCAAGATCGCCGAGAGAGGATTGTTGATTTCGTGGGCCACACCGGCGGCCATCCTACCGATGGAGGCGATTTTTTGGGATTGGATGAGCTGGATGTTGGCATCCTCCAATTCCTTCCTCATTTTCAAGACCTCTCGCATATCCGTGAAGACCCCGACACTTCCTATTTCCTTTCCGTCGATGGTGATCAAGGAGGCGGAGAGGGTGACGGGTATTTCCTTCCCCATTTTCGTAGTAATGTTCATCGTCGTGGGATTCAATTTCCCGGGCGGGCCGTACTGATCGCTCCGCATCTTACGCATATTCTCTTTGGCAATTTCCATATTGTAGAAATTGCTCAAGTGACCCTTGTTGATGATCTCACTGGCGGAGTAACCGGTGAGGTTCTCCATGCCCTGGTTGAAAATGAGCACTCTTCCCTTGGTGTCCACCACCACAATTCCGTCCACTGTGCTCTGAATCACTTTCTCGAAAAAAGTGTTGGATTTCTGTACCTCCCGTTCGAGGCGGATCCTCTCCGTCACGTCCCGGGATGCTTCCAGGAGTTGCACGATCTCCCCCTGCTCATCGTAAATGGGCGCAACAGTGATCACGTCGAATCGGGTCTCCCCGTTTTCGTCCTTGTAATCCTGATAGGTGCTGATAAGGCCCTTTTCCTTGATCTCCTCAAGTCGATCGGTCATGTAACAAGTCTTGCCATGCTCGAAACACGGTCGGTCCAATCCATGCCTCACGTCATAGCAGCGCCTTCCTATCACTTCCTGGTGGTGGAGTCCGTGATCTTTAAGAAAAGTCTGGTTGACCGTCTCGATCCTCAGATCCATCCCCACCACCATGATTCGATAGGGGAGAGAGTCGAGAATCAGCTGGGTCTGTCCCCGGCTTCGCTGGAAATCCGGACTCAGCCTTTCCGGTTTGCCTTTGTCCATTTCGATCCGCAGGAGATCCCACAGAAGGCTCGTGGCTTGGTGATCAATGATAGACACGCCTGGAGGTCTCTTTTCATAAATCCGGTCCCGGAGGGCAGGGGAGCCGGTCAGCTCGATGATCAGATTCAGGCCTTCGAGACCGAGCAGCTCGTCCGTGTTCGTGGTGGCAAAAAGGCCGAGCACTCTTGCGTAGAGAAAACCCTCGGCATTCGGATTCCTGTCGGAAACGCCCAGGATATTCAATTTTAAGTTCGAAAGGCGGTCTTTGTGGAGGAGATGAAGCAGATCGTAACAGGCCTTGCCGCCTCCCACAATCACCGCGTTCAGCGGCGAGCGGGACTGGCCGCTTCGGCGGATCTGGAGGCTTGGGGCGGAAAGGGGAGGATGCTCTTTGTTGAACCCTGGTTCCATGGTCCACCTTCTTCAAGAAGTCAGAACCCTGATTCTTGGGCTCAGAACCGAGAGTTTTGTTCGGCTCTTTTCTCTTCACGGAGGCGTTGGATGACCTTTTCTTCCAGATCTTTGACAATCGCCCTCAACGCACGGCTCTCCGGCACGGGTCCCGAATGGTTCCAACCTCGTCGGAGAGCTTCCTCCTTCCTGCTCCTGAATTCTTCCAGGCTTGAAGCCATTGATTTCCAGAGGAAGAGCTTCTGGAGAATGTGCCGTTCCGGAGCGCTCAAGTCGCTTTGAGTGTCGAAGGATTCTCCATTCTTGGTCGTGAGGATCATCCTGTCAAGGCCGCAATTAAAGAATACTTGAAAGGTAGGATATATTGCAAACAAAATAGCTCTTCCCGCCTTGGAGCCGCGGAAATCTCATAAGCACTCAAATTCAGGTTGTTCCAGAAAGCTGGCTATGCGCTGCGGCCTCCCGCGGGCTAGGAGAGCTCGGGTCTCGGCAGGACTCCGGCTCTCTCGGCAATCTCGGGCACCATATGCTCCCATTCGATAGCCATGAGGTGAACCCCTGCGACCCCCTCCATCTCTTTAAACTCCTGGATTTGTTCCACGGCAATCCTAATGCCTTCTTCAGCCACCTTTCCTTTGCCGGCCCCTCTCAATCTCTTGATGAGGGATTCGGGAACATCCATCCCGGGAACTGACTTTGCCATGTACTGCGCCATACCGACGCTTTTCATGGGCGTCACCCCAGCAAGGATAAAGCACTTTTCGTGCAAGCCCATATCTACCGTCATTTTCATGAACTTCCTGAATTTCTCCATATTATAGATGCACTGGGTTTGAATGAAATTAGCGCCGGCATCGATCTTCATAGCCAGCCGATGGACACGGAATTCAAAAGGATCGGCAAAGGGGTTGGACGCCGCACCGATGAACAGCCTGGGTGGCACATCGATGTCCTCGTCATTCATGAACTTGCCTTCGTCCCGCATCTTCTTGATGAGCGCGATGAGTTGCATGGAGTCAATATCATAGACGTTCTTGGCCTGCGGGTGATTTCCGAAGGTCTGGTGGTCACCCGAAAGGCAGAGCATGTTCCTCACCCCCATGGCATACACACCCAGAACGTCACTCTGAATGGCCAGCCGGTTTCTGTCACGGCAGACCATCTGGAAATTGGGCTCCAGCCCTTCCCGGATAAGAATCGTCGAGGCGGCCCAACTGGCCATCCTAACCACCGCAGTCTGGTTGTCGGTGATGTTAACCGCATCCACCATGCCTTTAAGGTGAGAAATCTTCTCCTTGAGGTGCGTCACATTAGCCCCTTTCGGGGGGCCGCATTCACCCGTGAATGCGAAATGTCCCGCCCTCAGGATTTTTTCAAGATTGCTTCCGGCCTTCAGGTCGTTCATTGCACGAGTTCCTCCCTCACACTCCTTCTCGGTCCTCCGTCTCTTGCGGTACGCCAGTCTTTGCACGATTTCACATTCGTTAGGTCGTCAAGCCGGCCTTGCTCCATCTTCTTTTTGACGATCATGTCCCAGATGCAGTCCACATCCTTGGATATCTCGCACTTCCCCTTCGCCGAACCGCCACAAGGACCGTGCATAAGGCTCTTGGAGCAACGGGCAATAGGACACATGCCGTCATACTGATGAATGAGGCAGGTTCCGCAGCCGGCGCATCTCTCCGACCATACGCCATGCCCCGTGGCCCCCCCGAAAGATGTGGTATTCACGGCCGGGAAAAACCGCTGTTTCGGGTAGGCCTCGCTCAGGAACTGAGGTCCCACGCCGCAAGCCATGGAAATCACCGCGTCATACTGGCTAACCAGATCCTTGAGTTCAGCTACATATTCCGGATCACACTGCCTTTCCAAGGTCCTCTCGTCCACCTCCAGTGGCCGACCTTCCTTCTTTCTCGCAATCTTGAGGATCGACGCAAGAATTCCCACCTCTTTTGCGCCACCCACATTGCAGACAGTCACACAGCCTTTGCATCCCAGAATCAGGATCTTGTCGCTGTCCTTAATCATCTGAAGAATTTCTTCTATTGGCTTTCTATTCGCAATGATCATGGCTCACTCCTCAGGCAGCCTTTTGGATCCCTACGGGACTCGGACCCAATTTCTTGATTCTTTCAACCATCTCTCTTGCGATTTCGGCAAATCGGGGACCCTCTCCGGCTGAGAGGTTATACATCTCCACACGCTCGGGCTCCATGCCGATTTCCTTCAGAACCTTCTTAACATACTGCACCCTTTTCCTGGCTTTCAGGTTTCCCGTCAGGAAATGGCATTCCCCTTCCAGACAGCCTGCGACATACACACCATCAGCGCCGTCCTCAATCGCCTTGAGAAGGTGAATGATATCCACCCGGCCGGTACATGGGACTTGTATAACCTTAACGCAGCTCGGGTATGATAATCTCATGGAACCTGCCAGGTCCGCAGCAGAATACGCTCAGTACTGGCAGCAATACGCGACGATACGGGGTTCAAAATCCGACATCATGCCTCCTCGATAAAGTCTCCATCCGTTGTGCTTCCCTCTCGCTCCTTCCCGCTCCGCACCTTTTTTCAGGGAAGCGACAGGGCAGGGCGGAAAGGGGGTTCCGGGCTCCAATGCTCACGCCGATGCTTCGAAAAGCGCATCGGTTTTTGCTATGATCTGCTCATCTGTAAAATGCTTCAGAGTGATAGCTTTTCCGGGACACTCCGCAACACACGCGCCGCAGCCCCTGCATGAAGCGGGGTCGATGATCGCGTAGCCTTCATCACCGATTCGGGGAGCCCCATAAGGACAGGTCCTTACACAGGTCAGGCAAGCCGCGCATTTGTCCGAATCCACGGTAGCAACCACACCGCCAACATAGATGCCTTGTTTGGACAGGATCGTCACAGCCCGTGCCACAGCTGCTTTGGCTTGCGTGATGGTCTCGTCAATCGGCTTTGGATAATGGGCGATGCCCGCCATAAACAGGCCCTCGGAGGAAAAATCGACGGGTCGTAGCTTTGCATGGGCCTCGATGAGGAACCCTTCCTGGTTTACCGGAACCTTGAACAACTCAAAGAGGTGTTTGTTTTCATTCGGAAGAACGGCTGTGGCGAGGATCACGAGATCAGGAGAGAGGTGCAGAGGTCTGCCCAGGACATGATCCGTTACCGTGAGGGAAAGTGACCCATCTTGACTCGTCTGGAGTTCGGGCAGCGCGTCCAAATCATAGCGGACAAAAATTACGCCCTTTTCCCTCGCTTCACGATAAATGTCCTCCCGGAACCCGTAGGCCCGGATATCCCGATAGAGCACGAACACATTCATGTCGGGATTCAAAGACTTCAGAGCCAGGGCGCTTTCAAGGCTGTGGGTGCAGCAGATCTTGCTGCAATAAGGCCTTTCCGGGATACGCGATCCGACACACTGAATGAATGCCGCCGTCTTGGCCTGTTGAATCCGGGTATCACCGGCCTTGACCGCTTCGTCCAGGTCCAGATGGGTAAGCACGGAAGGATGCTGTCCATAGAGGTACTCGGAGGGTTTGTATTCCTTGCCCCCCGGGGCGAGGATGATGGCCCCGTGCTCAACCGTCACGGGCGATCCCGTGCCGTTCGTGGGATGAAGGGTGCTCATGAAATTTCCGATGATGCCTGAAGAATCCTTGACTTCGGTTTCCATGAAAATCTTTATCAGGGGATGGGATGTCACCCGCTGGGTCAGTTCGTCCACATAATGGACGATGTCTTCCCCTCGCCATGTCTTGCGAAGTCTCCGCGCCACGCCACCCAGTACCGAAGACTTTTCGACCAGGTAGGCGTTGAAGCCCTGTTCCGCCGCGCCCAGCGCGGCTTCCATGCCGGCGATGCCGCCGCCCACCACGAGGACCGATGGATTGACCTGGAGCATGATCTGTTCGAGGGGTTCGAGGAGCGCCGCCTTGGCGACTGCCATCCGAACCAGGTCCTTCGCCTTGTCCGTGGCGGCCTTGGGGTCGCTCATGTGAACCCAAGTGTTCTGGTCCCTGATGTTGGCCATTTCGAAGAGGTACTTGTTCAATCCCGCATCGCGAATGGTTTCCTGGAACAGGGGTTCATGGGTCCTGGGAGAGCAAGAGGCGACCACGACACGATTAATGTCCTTCTCTTTGATGACTCGCTTCATCTTTTCCTGCGTGTCCTGTGAGCAGGTGAAGAGGTTGTCTTCCACGTGCACGACATAGGGGAGGGTCTTGGCGTACTCTCGTACGGCCGGCACATCGGCGATTCCCCCGATGTTGATGCCGCAGTTACACACGAACACGCCGATCTTCGGGACCTGGCCGGACACATCAAGCTCGGGGGGCAACTGCTTGGAGCGGGTCATGGAGTTTCTTGCAGGGGCCAGAATCTCTGTGGAAGCCGCAGCCGACGCAGAGGCTTCCATGACGGAGTGGGGAATGTCTTTCGGCGCCTGAAACACACCGCAGACATAGATACCTTCCCTGCTGGTCTTTACCGGGGAGAAGCTGCTTGTCAGAGCATACTGATGTTCATTCAGTTTCACGTCAAGCTTTTCCGCCATCTCGGTAACGCCCTTCACAGGAGCAAGCCCCACGGACAAGACCACCATATCAAAGGTCTCTTCTTTGACTTCTCCGGCTTCCGTGGCAAAGCGAATGGAGAGGTTGTCTGCCTCCACGGGCTCAACGCTATGAATTCTCGATCGAACGAAGCGGACTCCTTTCTCTTCCTGGGCCCGGTTGTAATACTTTTCGAATTCCTTTCCGTAGGTGCGCATGTCCATGTAAAAGATCGTCGCGTCCAGCGCTTCCTTGCTGTGCTCCTTTGCAATCACCGCCTCCTTTATGGCATACATGCAGCAAACCGCGGAGCAATAGCTGTGGTCGCAGAGGTTGATATCTCGGGAGCCGACGCACTGAAGCCATGCGATCTTCTTCGGCTCCTTGTGATCGGAAGGGCGGACCAGATGGCCTTCATAAGGTCCCGACGCGGAAAGGAGCCGTTCGAATTCCATGCTGGTTACCACGTTAGGATGCGTGGAATAGCCGTAGGTCTCGTATTTTTCCGGGTCAAAGGGAGTAAAACCGGGGGCAAGGATGATCGAGCCCACCTCGATGGTGCGCTCCCGGGGTTTCATGGCGTGGTCCACGGCACCTGCAAGGCAAGCGGTGACGCACTGATAGCATTCGGAGCAGATCCCGCATTTAAGGCATCGCCCGGCCTCGGCTCTTGCTTCTTCCTCACCGAAACCGAGGGCAATCTCCTTGAAATTTCCCCGGCGGTCCTTGGGGGAAATCTTCCTCATCTTTGTCCTGGGCGAACGGGCTTCGCCGGTGAAGTCGGGCTTTTCGTAAGACCAGTCCCGGGCTCTGCCCTCCTTCAGGTCCATGCCGTTGAGGTAGCGATGGATGCTTTCGGCGGCTTCTTTTCCACTCGCCACCGCTTCGACCACGGACTTGGGCCCGTAGTAGACATCTCCTCCCGCGAACACCCACTCCAGAGAGGTTTGAAGCGTGACTGGGTCGGCATCCACGCCGCCCCTGCGCGTAAGAGGGATCTCTTCCTTCTTGGCAAACGAGAGGTCCGCCATCTGGCCGATGGCAACGATCACGGAGCCAGCCTCCATTGTCACGAGATCTGTTTCGTCATATTGGGGATTGAAGACACACTGGTCGTCGAAAACGGCCGTGCAGCGTTTGAATTCAACGGCGCAGCCTTTTCCTTCTTTTTCAAAGAATCGCAGGGGCCCGTAGCTGTTGACAATTTCTACGCCTTCCTCCAGTGCCTCTTCAATCTCATAGTCCCAGGCAGGCATTTCTTCCCTTTTTTCAAGGCAGACCAGGATGACTTCCTCGGCGCCCTTTCTCTTGGCGGTGAGGGCCACATCAATGGCCACGTTTCCGCCGCCGATGACGATTACCTTTTTCTCGAGGCTGATCGCCTTACCCAGAGCGGCGTTTCTCAAGAACTCTACGCCGTTGAGAACGGAAGGGAGGTCTTCACCCTCCACGTTGAGTTTTCGACTGAGGTGCAGGCCTGTCGCAAGGAACACAGCCTTGTAGCCTTCCTTCTTGAGGCCCTCCAGATTAACATCCTGACCGAAAGTCACTCCGGTCCGGATTTCCACCCCCATATCGTGGATGACTTGAATTTCCTCCGCGATAATGCCTCTCGGCAGCCTGTATTCAGGGATACCCACACTCATCATTCCGCCGGGCACGGGCAGTTTCTCGAAGACCGTGACACCGTAACCTTCTTTTCGTAAGTAGTAGGCCGCCGTTAGCCCTGCCGGACCCGCACCGACGATTGCCACTTTCTCTTGCCTTGGTTCCTTGACGCTGGGGATGAACCGGTCCTCAGCGGACAGGTCCACGTCTGCCAGAAACCGGTGCAGGTGCTCAATGGCTATGGGCTCGTCCAAATCGCCCCGGGTGCAGATACCCTCGCAGGGATGGTGACAGACACGACCGCAGATGGCGGGGAACGGGTGCGCTTCTTTAAAGAGTTCCAGAGCCTCGCGAAATTTCCCCTGGTTGATCAGGGCAATGTACCCTTGAATGCTCACGTGGGCCGGACAGGTTGCTTTGCAGGGGGCTGTGCCTCTTTTTTCGATGGCATAAGCGGTGGGCATAGCCTGAGGATAGAGTTTGTACGCGGCCTTGCGGTCGCGCAGTCCCTGATCAAAGAGGTTTGGCACCTCGATGGGGCAGACTTTTGCGCACTCGTTACAGGCCGTACATTTGGTCATGTCAACGTAACGAGGTCTTTCCCGCACTTTCACCTTGAAATCGCCGGGTGCACCTGTGACCCCAAGGACGTCGGTCATCGTGAGTAGATCGATATTAAGGTGTCTTCCGCACTCCACGAGCTTGGGAGAGATTATGCACATCGAGCAGTCGTTGGTGGGAAACGTTTTGTCGAGCTGGGCCATGACCCCGCCGATGGCGGGGCTTTTCTCCACCAGGTAGACAAGAAATCCGGAATTAGCCAAGTCCAGAGAAGCTTGTATACCGGCAATGCCGGCTCCAACGACCATGATCGATCCTTTAGGGGTATTCTCACTCATGAAATTCATTCACTCCTGACGGACGATTTCTTCTTACAGATTTCTTACAATTCGGAGCTAGGGGATTCTTTCCACCGAGATGGTTACTCAGTCGGCGAGGCCTTAACCTAACTGCGAGTATGAGTCGTTGAAAATGCCACATAGCGAAAGAGGGTGTCAAGAAAATATCTTTGAATGGAGAACAGTTAACGCTCCGGGGCCAGGATTTCATTGCTCCCCGGAATCGTTTGTGTGATACTCCAAACAGGGTCCGCTTGCCTTAGGGGAACCTTTCAATATCATTTATTATAACCGACGCAACTCCAGAATCAATCGCCTATTAAGGATCGGAGGCCTGAAAATTTATTGGAAGTCAATCGGCCCACAGAGAAACAGCACACTTTGGGACGGCACTTAATCATGCTCGCTCTTGATCAGGTTCACGATGCCGCGGAGTCAGCCCAATACAGCATGAGTTTCGATTTCGACCCGGAACCCCTCTGCGAATCGATCAGGAAGATTGGCTTGGTGAACCCTCCTTGCATCGCAAAGGATCATAAAGGTCAAATCGACATCATTGCCGGGCACCGCCGCATTCTGGCCCTCAAGAAATTGGGATGGGCTCAAGTGGAGTGTGAAGACATGACTTCATCATTGCCTTCTGCTCTTGAACGGCTCCTTTTCGCGTTTTACGACAACCTTGCCTCCAGGAGTTTTAACACAATAGAGAAGGCTATGGCCTTGAGGAAGTTCGTCCCCTTGCTCAAGAAGAAAGAAGTTCTGAACACGATTATGCCTCACCTTGCCATTCCTTCCCGCGAAGAGACCCTTAATTTTTACATCCAGCTTACCGAGCTACCAAACGATATGAAGGAAGCCCTGGTCCGTGACCGGCTATCTCCGCGTGCTGTCAAAGCTCTCCTCACCCTGGAACCGGAGTCCAGAACATGCCTGTTCCGTTGGATCTGGAATCTCTCGTTAAACTTCAATCAACAGTTACAATTTATTGATATGATAATTGATTTATCTATAGTTCACAATAAACCCTGCGCTTGCATAATGGAGATGGCGCCTCTTCGGAACATACTGAGGAACGTGGGCTCGAACTCGAACAATCCCCAAAAAGCGAAAAAGGTCCTTGATGAGATTCGTTTTCTAAGGTACCCAAAATGGAGAGAGGCAGAGAGAAGATTCAAGGATACAATTCGCACCCTATCTATGCCTGAGGGAATACGGGTTGATCACCCTCCATTTTTTGAAGCCCCAGGCTACCGTATGGAAGTAGAATTCAGGGACGGGAAAGAGCTCATGGAAAAATTGCAGCGCCTCTCACTCTTCAGCGCACTGCGGGAATTTCAGGATCCGTTTTCTTATGATGATGAAGAAGATCGTCCTTGAAAAGGGGGCGGAACTCCACCCCATGACGCATCGAATCCTTTCACGACTTCATAGCCTTCCGGTATGCGGGACGGGAGGAGACAATGAAGAGAAACCTGCCGACCAGCATAAAGGAACCCTCCGCCTCCTGGCTTATCCTGGTGAATTTCTCAAGCCCTGTCCCGGCACGAAATCGTACATCTGTTGCGGCTACCAGATTTTGAATATAGGCACCAACTGCCCCTTGGATTGCTCCTATTGCATACTGCAAGCGTATTTTGTCCAGCCTTGTCTCCGCGTTTTTGTGAACCTCGAACAGAAGCTTAAGGAGAACGTCGCGCCATACCTTGACTTGCACCCGGAGAGGCTCTTTCGCATCGGTACCGGCGAATTTACTGACAGCTTAGCCCTGGATCCCTACACAGGCTGGAGCGTTTCCCTTCCCGTCTTTGTCGGAGAGCGATCCAACGTGGTTCTTGAATTCAAGA
The DNA here is from genome assembly GCA_963740905.1 of uncultured delta proteobacterium. Lineage (GTDB taxonomy): Bacteria > Desulfobacterota > DSM-4660 > Desulfatiglandales > HGW-15 > JAFGDM01. The sequence continues at coordinate 23,864 of CAVUFY010000022.1, read as the reverse complement.
CGAAGACAGATCGAATTGAGGGTCTTCTGCGCTCGAAGGTCAGGGATAGAATCGTTGTATCATGGTCCCTTAACAGCCTCCACATTTCCGGAAGAGAAGAGCATGGGGTTCCTGGAATAAAAAAGAGGTTAGAAGCGGCGCGAGCATGTCAGGAAGAAGGTTTTGTCGTGGGCTTCCATTTCGACCCCATCATCCAGCACCGCGGATGGAAGGAAAGCTACCTCAGGACCATTGAATTGCTGGACGCCGCCGTGGACCCCAAGCGCGTGATCTGGGTAAGCCTGGGTTGTTTCAGATATATGCCTCACCTCAAGAATATCATCAGGCAACGCCGGCGGGGGAGCCATATCCTGGACGGGGAGTTCATCCGGGGTCTGGACGGAAAAATGCGCTACTTCAAGCCAATCAGGATCGAGTTATATGGATTTATGAAACAAAAACTTGATGAATGGGGCCGCGATTTAGGTCTTTATCTTTGCATGGAAAGCGATGAAGTGTGGCAAAGAACTTTCAATTGGTCTCCTAAAGATTCTTCGGGGCTAAGCCGGTACCTTGATGGACGCGCCGTGAAGTTCTTTCCTGACTTGGCAAGGAGTGCTACTGAAATCGGCCGGTAACGCTTGCAGTGCTTGTCCGTGATATGATATGAGACCGGGTCCAGGCGTATTTACTTGCATGCGCGAAATTCGAAAGGGCGGCTCGACGGTTCATTTCTTGACCGATGATGCCATACAGGGAAATCTTGAAGGAAGGGGGAGTCGTAAGATGTTAAGAAATAAGGTTCAGGAAGCGTTAAACAAAGTCAGGCCATCGCTCCAGGCGGACGGGGGGGACGTGCAACTCATCGATGTGGACGAAAAGGGCGTGGTGAAAGTGAAATTAACGGGAGCGTGCGGCGGATGCCCCATGTCCCAAATGACCCTCAAAATGGGCATCGAAAAGGTGCTGAAACAAAATGTGCCGGAAGTTACCCGCGTAGAGTCGGTCTAGTATTTTAAACAGGAGGAGAGCTATGGAAATCAAGAAGATTGGTGTAGTGGGCGCTGGAACGATGGGAAACGGAATTGCGCAAGTGGCGGCCCAGATCGGCTGCGAAATTGTGATGCGGGATATTGAGGAATCTTTTGTCGAACGAGGATTAAAGAGCATCGACAAGTTCCTGTCCAAGAGTGTGGAAAAGGGGAAGCTTCAATCAGACGAGAAGCAGAAAATCATGGGAAGAATAAAGGGAACCACAAAGATGTCGGATCTCAGGGACGTAGACTTTGTGGTCGAGGCGGTCATCGAAGACCTGCAGCTCAAAAGGAGCGTTTTCAAGGAACTCGACGATCTCTGTCGCCCCGAAGTGATCCTTTCCTCTAATACCTCGTCAATGTCGATCACGGAAATCGCGGCTGCCACAAAAAGACCGGACAGGGTTTGCGGGGTGCACTTCTTCAATCCCGTACCCCTGATGAAACTGGTGGAAATCATCCGGGGATATGCCACCAGCGATCAGACCATGGCCGTTGCCACGGAACTCGCCAAGAAAATGGGCAAAGTGACGGTTGAGGTGAAGAAAGACTCTCCCGGCTTCATCGTCAACAGGATTATGATTCCCCACATGATTGAAGCGATCAAGATCGTGGAGGAAGGCATCGCGAGCATCCAGGACGTAGACACCGCGGTGAAGAACGGCCTCAACTACCCCATGGGCCCGTTTGAACTGATGGACCTCACCGGAATCGACATCGCCTATTTTGTCAACGAATACTTTTACAAGGAACTGAACAAGGAACTCAAGTGGGCGTCGCCTAATCTGCTGAAGACGATGATACGCGCCGGCAAGTTGGGCAGGAAAACCGGGGGAGGGTGGTACGACTACGGGAAATGACAAGACAAAAAGAAGAAGGCAGTTCACGGTACCCGGACTGCCTTCTTCCTTTATCCTAAAGCAGATCACTTGTTCTTGTGTCTCATCAGCTTCCTTTGCTTTCTGTACTTGTGCTTCCTGATCTTCTTGCGCCGCTTTTTAACTACACTGCTCATTCAGTTCGGGCCTCCAGCTGCAAATCCGTATTTAATATCTCGCTCACGTACCAGATGTCAATAAAATTATCGTAATTCTTGTAACGATTCAGTTTTGAGCATTTGTACCCCGGCGCTTCGCTGCGGGGGCGTTTATGAAAGAAACTTGCTTTGCAGCCGGAGAAGTTCTGAGACCACCCCCCGAGCTTGGCCGGCATGGAGTCTGGTTGGGGCCGAAGGCCTGCATTGGGTGGCTGAAACAGCAAGTTTTTGAATCCCTTGGAAGGAGCAGGGGCTCGCTTTGTGTTCGATAAGGTCAAGTACTAGGTTCCCAGATTAGTTTACATAATATATATTATCAGAACTTATACCGTCAGGGATGTTTTGCCGGATAGTCGACACTAATTCGTCGTGTGACCTTACTTGGTCCGCCTCATCGCCGTTCGTTCCTGTGTCGAACTTTGGCCTTGTAGAGATTGGAGTCAGCCGCAGAGACAAATTCAGTCAGCGACATCTCGTCTGAATACATCGCGTACCCAACGCTTGCGCTTAAACGCCCGTTTTCGGCAATAGCCTGCTGAATCCGCTTCCCGATTTCCTGTGCGATCGCCAGGTCCGAGTCAATCGAAATCACCGCGAATTCATCTCCTCCGTATCTGTATCCCGTATCAACGCCTTCCCGTATACTCTTGCCGATAGCCTTGCCCACAAATCTCAGGACCGCGTCACCTGCCACATGGCCGTGGCAATCGTTGTATTGCTTGAAATAGTCGAGATCGACAAGTATCACGCCCAGAGGATGCTTTTGCCTTACCGATCTGACGATTTCCTGTTTGAGTCGGATGTAAAACTCCCTCTGATTGTAAAGCCCGGTCAGTGAATCCGTGATGGAGAGCCTGCTCAATTCTTTCCGCAGATTTCGTTCTCCTATGTTTCTGATGAGTTTTGCCTCCAGTTCACCTGTATCAATCGGCTTCTTAATAAAATCATTTGCACCGGAATTGATGATATCGACGTATCGGTAATCGTCGGCATACCCGGTCATGGCGATGATATTGAGGTCTGGACGGGTCTCTCTGGCTCGCCGGATTAGTTCGAACCCATCCATCTCGGCCATCTTCATGTCTACAAGAACGACGCTGTATTCCTTCTCTTCTATCTTCTTCAGGGCTTCATTTCCCGAAAGCGAGGCCTCCGAAGGAAAGTCCAATGCTGTAAGCAACTCTCCCAGGACCTCGCCAACGCGCAGGTCATCATCCACAACGAGGACGGGCTCTTTCCTTCGATCAATCTCTTTGTAAGCTTCCATAAGAAACCTGGGTTTCAGCTCTCGGCCGCCGGCGTGAGCGCGGAGATTATTTTTTCTCCCCAGAGTGAATTCGTATAGGCCCTGTTGATCATGACCCGTACCATAGTTCCGATGCAATCAGGATCGCCGGTAAAATTGACGATCTTGTTCGTGGAGGTCCTGCCCATCAACTGTTGCCCTTTCTTGCTAACTCCCTCTACGAGGATCTCCACAACTTTCCCAACCATGTCCATGTTTTTATTGAGCGTAATTTCTTTCTGCACTTGCTGCAAGCGGGAAAGTCGGTCGAGTTTTTCGGCCTCGTCAATCTTGCCTTTCATCATTGCAGCCCTGGTGCCCTCTCGGTCAGAATACTTGAAGGAATACAGGCCGTCGAATTCAACGCTTCTGATCAGGTCGAGGGTCAATTCAAAATCCGCTGCCGTTTCTCCGGGGAATCCTACCATCACGTCACTGGTTACGGCGATATCTCCCCTTGCGTTTCTGAGTTTTCGGATGAGATCCATATACTTCTCCCGGTCATAGCCCCGGCTCATGGCTTTCAGTACCCTGTTGGAGCCGGCTTGGAAAGGCAGATGTATATGTGAACAAACTTTCTCCATGTCGGCAAAACACTGGATGAGTTCATCTTTAAGATCTTTGGGATGTGAGGTGGTAAATCGAATTCTTTGGAGGCCCTTTAAGTCACCAATCATTCTTAAAAGATCTGCAAACCCATAAAGTTGGGTGTTTTTGTAAAGGTAAGAATTTACGTTTTGACCGAGAAGAGTGATCTCTTTCACTCCCTCCTGAATAAGGTATTCCGCTTCCCTCTTTACAAGGTCGGGGCATCGGCTCGCTTCCCGGCCCCTCACATAAGGAACAAGGCAGTATGTGCAGAAGTTGTTGCAGCCTTCCATAATGGTGATATAGCTCTTTACCCTGCCCTTGAAAAATCCTTTGGAGCACACCGACGGAACAGGTTCAAGTCCCAGGTCGACAGCCGTCATTCTACACCTGTGGTCTTGCAGCGTCTCAAGAATCGCGGGAAAGCGCCCCAGTTCCTTGGTGCCCAGAACCAAATCGAGTTCTGGATATCTTTCCAGGAGGATTGCCCCCTTTTGCTGTGCGACACACCCGGTGATCCCGAGAAAGATCTCCGGACGCTTTCTCTTGAGAGAAATCATTCGTCCCAAGATACTCAGGGCCTTATGTTCCGCCTTTGCCCTAACGGCGCAGGTATTGACTAAAATGACGTCTGCATCCCCGGGGTTCTCCGCAGGCCGGTAATGAGCCATTTGGAGCATCTGGCCCAGACGGTCCGAGTCATACTCATTCATCTGGCAGCCCATGGTGATGATGTGGTAAAAGCGCTGCAAAAGACAACCCTCTTTCAAATCGGACGCTCTTCGGCAACTTGCGAACGAAGCCTAAAGGTTAATGGGAAAAATGGCAAGATTCTCCCTGCTCCGGATGTGGTGAATCAGCTCTGTGATCTGCGCTTCGCAGCCTGGAGCGATCTGCAATTCGATGATTGCTTCAGCAGGGTCCACAGTTCGGACGACCGCCATTCCATCGTAGGACTCGATGGTAGACCTGAGGTACATAATATCCTTTCGGTCAACTGTGTACAGGCGTCTATGGGTTTTCATCCTTATCCTGAAAAGTCACTCCACCCCAGCCCAGTTTTGCGCGCAAAATCTCAAAATAACCATGATCCGGAGATTTTATCAACTTAATCCTTTCCTGAGCTTTGTGAACAGCCACCTTGTCCCCGTCCAGCAGGTCAAACCCCACCTGTCCATCAAAAGTGAGGCTCACTTGCTCCTTGCTGTGTCGGCTCAGCGTGATCCAGATGGTAGCCTCATCGGGAAGGATGATAGGCCGGTTTGTAAGAGCAAACGGGCAGATAGGGGTCAGGATGCAACTCGACATGGTCGGATAAAGAATGGGGCCGCCTGCGGAGAGGTTGTAGGCGGTGGACCCGGTGGGTGTGGCGACAATGAGGCCGTCCGCCCTGAAGGTGGTCAGGAACTCATCATCAATGTGAACATCAAGATCAATGATTCTGGCAAGCGTCCCCTTATTGATCACCACATCATTCAGGACCAGAAATCGGCATGCCTCCTCACCGCCCCGTATTACCCGGGTCTCCAGCATGAGTCGGCTTTCCACTTCGAGTTGCCCTTTCAACATCCTCTCCACGGCGGGATAAAGCCTCTTAAGAGAGATCTCGGTGAGAAATCCGAGCCCTCCCAGATTGACCCCCAGAATCGGAACGCCATACTTGGCTACTCGGCGGGCTGCTCCCAACAAGGTGCCGTCCCCGCCGAGCACGATCACAAATCCCACCTCCTTGGGTATCAAGGAAGTCTCCTCGAAACATACATTCACACCAGCCATTGCGCTCATTTCCTCGGAGAAGACTTTGACCCCCTTCCCGGATAGCCATTTCTCCAGTTTCTCGGCCTCGGAACGGGCGGGCACAAAATGATGCCTGTAGATGATTCCCACGGACCCGGTATTCATCGATGATCTCCAGGAAAGAATGGAGTAATGCTGCACTCCACAAACTTCAGGTTAGAAAAACAATGGAACCAAGTCGAATCGGTTCACGTCCACCAGACCAAAGTCGGTAAGCCTGAGTTCGGGAATCACAGGCAGGGCGAGGAAAGAGAGAACCATAAAGGGTGACTCTAAGGCGCAGCCCAGTCCTGCGCTTGCCTTGGCCAGTTCCCGCAGCTGATTGGTCAATGCGTCCAGTGAACCTTTTGACATCAGTCCACCCACTTCAAGGGGCGTTCTTGCCTTCAATTTACCTTCTGCTGAAACGGCCATGCCCCCGCCCATTTCCTTTACCTCCCCAACGGCCAGGCAGAGATCCTCGTCTGTCACACCCACGGCAATCACATTGTGGGAATCATGGGCCACGGAGGATGCCAGGGCACCCTTTTTCAGGCCGAAACCTCGAACGAGCCCGAGGCCGATGCGTCCGCTTCCTTTGTGCCGCTCCAACACCGCCAGCTTCAGGATGTCCCTGTGAGGGTCGGCGTCGACCCACTCCCCGTGAGAAGCCATCCCTTCCCTGCTCGTCTTGGTGACGATCTGACCGGGAACGATCTCAATGACTCTTGCCTCTCGCCCTCCCTTGTGAATCCTGAACCGGTCGGGGTTAAGACGGGGAATTAGCAGAGGACAGGATGGAGAAAGCGCGTCTTCCCACGGAGGAAACTCCACAAGATTTTCCCCGTCCACGACCAGGGATCCCTCCTTGTAAACCCTGTTTACAACAAAGTCTTGAAGGTTGTTGAAAACCACCAGGTCCGCCAGGTAACCTGGCGCGAGGGCTCCCCGATCCCGGAGGCCGAAGTATTCGGCCGGATTCAGGGAGACCAACTGCAGGGCGACGACAGGATCCATTCCTCGCGAGACAGCTTTTTTGAGGATATGCTCCAGGTGGCCCCGTTTCAGAAGATCTTCCGGATGGAGATCATCAGACACGAAACAGAATCGACGGGAAGTGTAAGAACTCACCAAAGGAAGGAGTTCTTCAAGGTTTCGCGCGGTGCTGCCCTCACGGATCATGATCGTCATCCCGCTGCTCAATTTTTCCAGGGCTTCGTTTCTGTCAAGCGTTTCATGGTCCGAGCGGATGCCCGCGCAAACATACGCCTGCAGGTCTTTTCCCCGCAGGAAAGGGGCATGGCCGTCTATGGGCCTGCCTGCGAAAAGGTTGAGCTTCTTAAGCACATCCTCCGCTCCCATGAGGACACCCGGGAAATTCATTATCTCCGCGAGGCCCAGAATTCTAGGCTCGTTTTTGAGAGTCGCGAGATCGGCCGCATCCAGGGTTGCTCCGGAGGTTTCAAAGGTTGTGGCCGGAACGCACGAAGGCGCCATGAAAAATACGTCGAAGGGCACGGCCCGGCTGTCCTGCAGCATTAACTCAACGCCCGCCATACCCATTACATTGGCTATTTCATGGGGGTCGGATACGATGGTCGTCGTTCCATGAAGAACAAGCGAGGCGGCGAGCCTGGAGGGAAGAAGCATGCTGCTTTCTATGTGGATGTGGCCGTCGATCAAGCCGGGGCTGAGGTAACCCCCTTGGAGATCCACCTCCTGGTTGCCACGGTAGCCCGAGCCGACACCGATGATGAATCCCCCGTGAACGGCCAGATCCCCTTCCTGGATCTGCCCGGAAAAGACATCAATCACCCTGCCCCCCTTGAGAACGAGATCAGCCTCAATCTCTCCCCGGGCGGCCCTGATCCTTTCCTTCAATGCGCTGAGCGAAGATTCTTGCATCGGCGTGATCTTGACGCTAGCGAGTCACTTTGTTGACCACGAACCACTCATCCTCGAGGTCTGATGTAGTGTCTACAACAAGATGCAAAAGCGTCAGGTCGGGATAAAGGCTTTTCAGATCATCAAGGTCAACGGCTTCAAATTTCTTTTTGTTGTTCAGGTAGGCCTTTTCAGTAAGGGCATTGGATTCATATTTCTCCTTGCTCCTTTGCGAAATTCTTCGCAAAGACACCTCCTGCGGGCACTGGGTTTGCTGAATAACAAATCGCAGGCCATGCTTCGCAGCCGCTTCCGCAGCCCTTCTCCGCAAAGACTGGGTGACAAAAGTAGCATCCAGAATGACGCTCACTCCCTTTCCGCTGAGTTCTTCGGCCATTCTGAACATTTCATCGTAGACAAGCTTCCTCTTGTCCATGTTGGCAGCCACCTTCTCGTCAAAGATGTCCTCCCCTTTGAGAACCTCAAGCCGGATCATATCTGTTCGGAGGATAGTATAGCCTCTCAGTTTCGCAATGACTTCGGTGGTCTCCGTCTTGTAAGATGCGGGAAGTCCGCATGCAATAAGCACCGTATTCTCTCCCAGTTCCTCAATCATGAACTTCTTAAAAGGCTCTCTCATTTCTTAGCTCCTAACGCAGGCTCAAACCCGCGACCAAAAGTTTCTCAAACCCCTACCCATGGGGAGGTCTCTTCTTCTAAGCAATGTAAAGAGAGGCCAGGTCAAAATATTTCTTTGCCCTGGCAACAGCCATTTCCTTGGCCTCGGCGCTGATCCCATGATCATCTACCTGAAAGCTATTCACCTTGCCCCGCACAAAAGCTCGGTATACTTTATAAAAAAGAAGGAGTTCTTCGGCTCCCCTCTCACCTGTCAAGGCCTGATATTCACGCCAGAGCCTCCGGGATAGGGATTCGGCGCCATGGTATTCAAGGTCCATAAGGAGAAAGGCCATATCCGCCACCGCATCACTGTAGCGAAAACGGTCATTAAATTCAATGCAGTCGATAATAGACAGGGGTCTCGTGAAGCAGACGTGTTCCATGTGGAGATCGCCGTGACAGTCTCTGATCTTGCCCCTTTGCACCCTTTCATAAAAGAGGAGCCTGCGGGATTTATAAAACCTTTCCGTCCATCTGTTTAAATCGTTGAATTGTTTCTTGCCGATCGTCACTCCGGCGTATCTTCTCACCTGTGCAAAATTTTCGTCTGTGTTCACTTTAAAGGAGTCAGGCTCTCCAAAGCGATCGATCTCGGTTGCCCTCAGAGCGCTTATGTGAAACTCCGCCAGTACCTTCGCGAGGCGGTGTAAATGTCCTTCTCCAAGTGTACCCCTTTCAAAAAGGGAGATCATGAGGCTTTCCGGCCTGATTCTCTTCATTTTCACCGCGTATTCCGTGACTCGGCTCCCTCCTCTTCTGTTTGCCATGGAATAATTCTTTCCATCAAAAAAAATGGGGAGAACGGCGACATAGATGTCTTTTGCGAGCCTGCGGTTGAGTTTGAGTTCCTGCTCACAATAGAATGCTCGCTTTTCAAGGGTGCGAAAATCAAGGAACCCAAAATTCACCGGCTTTTTTATCTTGTACACGAAACGATCCGCGAGGAGGACAACGGATATGTGAGTCTGTACCAGGGAAACTCTCTTTGTCGGATCAGGGAGAGCCTCCGAATCCAAAAGGTCTAGGATCATAGGAGAAAGAGTCATTTCATTCCCTTGCCGCGAAAAGTCCGGACCGCCATCTGATGGATTAAGATTATAATCAAAATGCCTTTCATGAATCGTTACGTTTACCCAGCCTAAAAAGAGAGGTCAAGCACAAAAAAAGACGGAGCCGACCGCACCTTTCACCACGGAGATATCCTTTTGCGCGTGAAGGGTTTTTATGGTAACAGTTAACGGCTATCAGGAGGATGGACTATGCTGCGCAGAATTCAGGAGGCTTCCGATTTCATTGCTTCTATGAGCCCTTCCCCCCCTCGAATCGGACTGATCACCGGCACAGGACTTGGAGAATTGACATCCGCCATGGCTGTGGATCTTCGTATTCCTTATGAAGAGATCCCTCATTTTTCCCATTCAACCTCCGTGGGCCACAAAGGGCTTCTTGCCTTCGGCCTGGTAGGTGAGCGGCGGGTAATGGCGATGGAGGGCCGCTTCCATCTCTACGAAGGCTACACACCGGAAGAAGTCACCTTCCCGGTCCGGGTGATGGCAAGACTTGGCGTGGAAGTATTGATCATCTCCAGCGCGGCTGGCGGCCTCAATCCCCTTTTCGAACAAGCGGACCTGATGTTGGTCACAGACCACATTAACCTGACCGGCAGAAATCCGTTAGTGGGCCCCAACCTCGATGTCCTGGGACCTCGATTCCCTGACATGAGCAGCGCTTACGACAGAGAGTTGAGGGTCCTTGCCAAACGGAAAGCGATGGATCTGAATATTTCTTTGAGAGAGGGCGTTTATGTAGGGATTCTTGGACCGAACCTCGAAACACCCGCTGAAACGCGATTCCTACGGATGAGCGGAGCGGATGCAGTGGGCATGTCTACGGTGCTGGAAGTCATCGTGGGCGTCCATTGCGGCATGAGGATCCTAGTCATTGTGGCTGTCACCAACATCAATCTTCCCGATTGCATGAAAAAGACTTCCATTGAAGAGGTGGTTGCTAGTGCGCAAGCGGCGGAGTCTAAACTTGCATTGCTGCTTAAAGAAATTATCATAAGTATATGAAAATGATATTCAAATAGGTTTTACAATGACAGAAGCCGACATCCTAATCAGAAATGGCACCCTCCTGATCATGGACAAGGATGGTTCAACTATTGATGGCGGTTATGTGTCCATGAGAGGAGATTCCATTACAGGACTGGGCTCCGGGAACGGAAACGGAATTAAGGCCAAAAAACTGATCGATGCCGGAGGGGGTCTCGTCCTGCCGGGTCTTGTCAACAGCCACACACATGCAGCGATGACGCTTTTCAGAGGGCTTGCCGATGACCTTCCCCTGATGGAGTGGCTGACCAACTACATCTTCCCCGTCGAAAGCAAAATGGACGGTGACTTCGTGCGAATAGGCACCCTCCTGGCCTGTGCGGAGATGATCATGTCCGGCACCACTACTTTCTGTGATATGTACCTCTTCGAGGAGGAGGTGGCGAGAGCCGCTGAACTGGCAGGGATGCGGTCCCTGGTGGGTGAGGTCCTGTATGATTTCCCGTCTCCTAACTACGGAGCACCTGAAAACGGCCTTAAGTACACGGAAACGCTGATCAGGAAGTGGCAGGGCCACCCCCTCGTATCTATCGCGGTTGAGCCGCACTCCATTTACACGTGCAGTCCATCCCTTCTCGAAGCAGCCAACGATCTCGCGCTCCGATACGGTGTGCCCCTTGTCATTCACGTTGCGGAGACTCGCTCCGAGGTTGAAGAGGTGAGGAAACGATACGGGAGGAAGCCGCTCGAACATCTGGCAGCGCTTGAACATCCTTGGCCCCCACGTGATTGCTGATCATTGCGTGCATCTTGACGACGAAGAAATTCAGAGAATCGTAGAGTACGATGTGAAACCGGTTCACAATCCGGAAAGCAATATGAAGTTGGCCTCAGGGGTGTCGCCTGTTTTCAAGATGCTTTCCCGGGGTGCGACGGTCGGTCTGGGAACGGACGGCTGTGCTTCCAACAACAACCTGGATCTCCTAGAGGAGATGGATATGGCGGCAAAGCTGAACAAAGTGGAGGCCATGGACCCCACAGTGCTCAACGCTTTCGCAGTTTTGAAAATGGCCACGTCGATGGGCGCTGAAGTGCTCGGCCTTCATCGTGAGGTGGGGACTCTGGAGGCGGGTAAAAAGGCGGATATTATTATCGTGGATACCAACAGACCCCATTTGACACCGATGTACAACCCCTATTCCCACTTGGTGTACGCGGCCAGGGGCAGTGATGTCACCCATTCCATCATCAACGGCCGGCTGGTGATGGAGGGGAGAAAGCTTCTTACCCTTAACCTGCAGGAGGTCATGGAATGGGCGAGAGAAAAATCAAGAGTGGTATTGTCCTGGCTGGCGAAGACTTGATCCGTCGTTTCCGGCGCTCTCCTCTCTTCCATCAGACTGCGCAGTGAACCCTTTCTTCTTTCAATCGTCTCAACTCTATTGACATCGCTTCCTTTTTTTCTTTGAATGAACTTATCTTGAATCCAAGAGGAACGTATTTGAACGCTAAACCCGCACCCATTTATGTCGCCCTCGGAAGCAGGCTCAAGGGTGTCCCTGAAGTTATCACCATTGGGGTAAAGCCGAATTTCGACGACTACACGAATTACGAAAAGGAACTGATCTTCAAATCGGAAATGATCCTCTACCCTTCAGACAACTACGCACAACTCCTGGCTACGCTGGGCAAGCGGTTCTTTCCGAGCCTTGAAACATGCCTTTATGCAGACGAAAAGATCAAGCAGACCACCCTCTTCCGTATGCTGGGTCTGCCCCACCCTCGAACGCGATTTTACTACCACCTTCACCATTCCCACATTCTCGAAGATTTCGTCTTTCCTTTTGTGGCGAAACTCCCGCGAGCCTCCGCTCAGGGAAGGGGAGTTTTCAAGATTGAAAACCCCCTCGATCTTGGGGCATACTTGCAAAAGACCTCCGTCGCATATATCCAGGAATACTTGCTTCACCGCAGAGACTTGAGAGTCATTCTCATCAACTTCGAGCCGGTCCTGGCTTACTGGCGAGAAGTGGGCCCAGGAGGCTTCAGGAGCAACCTGTTTCAGGGAGGGGCCGTAAATTTCCGTGACATTCCCGAAGACGGTGTGGAGACGGCCAGGGAGGCCGCTCGAAAATGCAAATTCAACGACGTGGGCCTGGATCTTATCCATCACCAGGGAAAATGGTATATTATAGAGGCTAACATGAAATATGGGATAAAAGGACTCACCATGAAAGGCATGGATCTGAAGGAAATTATCCGGGAGAAACTGCTTTCCGGTGAATTGTCGGAGCGTCAGGAAAAGATGACGAGTGTGAGATGAAGAAAAAGATCCTCTACATCCTTTTGTCACTTATTCTTCTCTTCATCATCAGTGTTGCGGGGTTGTTCACCTTCCTCTATCTGCAGGTATCCGGGGAAGCGAAGGAAAGGATTCAGCGGGGTGTGATCGAGAGCATCATCTTCTCCGAAAGCCCCGTCTTTTACGACGACGGCGAGACGGTCATGGGGGTGTTTTTTGAAGATACTCACCGTCGTTACATCCACTTTAAGGAGATCCCGCCCCAATTTATCAAGGCCATTGTGGCGGCCGAAGACAAGACTTTCTTCAGCCACCCGGGATTCGATATCAAGGCCATTTTGCGAGCCATGTTCGCGAACTTGAGACAAGGGCGAATCGCCCAAGGCGGGAGCACGATCACCCAGCAGACGGCAAAAAACGTTTTCAGGCGCGAGAAGCGTTCCTTCAATGCCAAAATCAAGGAACTGATGCAGGCGCTCCTCCTTGAAAAGGAGTACTCTAAGGAAGAAATACTGGAAATGTACGTGAACCAGTTTTTCGTTACAGGCATTGGACGGGGCCTTCGGATCGCCGCCCAGTACTTTTTCGATAAGGAGGCGGAGGATCTGGACCTGGTGGAGTGTGCCTTTATTGCGGGTTCAGTAAAAAGCCCGAATCGCTATAACCCTTTCACCAAGAAGACGGACGCTGAGAGAGAGGAAGCGATCAAGCTCTCCAATCTTCGCAAGGACTACGTGCTAGGCAATATGTTGGCGCTTCATTTCATCACAAGAGACGAGTATGAAAAGGCGAAAGCGCGGGATATCCCTTTTAAACACGGAAGGGTTGCCTTTAGGCTTAATGTGATTCTTGACTATATCCGGGAGCAACTGGAATCCGACTATTTCAAAGAAATTCTCCAGGAACAGGGAATCGACAATATCGCCACCTCCGGCATCAAGATTTACACTTCCATCAACAAGGAGATGCAGGAAGGCGCCCTCCGAAGTATCAGAAAACAGTTGCCTCTCCTTGATGTCATGTTAAGAGGGTACGGCGGAGAAGATGCTTCCCACCGGTATGGCGAATTGACGGAAGAACCTGCGACCAGAACCAAGACAGAACTCCCGTTCTTGGCGCGAATCACCGAGATCCACAGCGAGAGGGAGAAGTCTTACCTTGTCGTGACGTGGGACGGCGGAGGAGGCGTCATCGATTATGAAGGCCTGAAAACGATAGGGCAAGCCTGGCTCAAGGGTCGATTGGGAAATTGGGCGGTTTTTGACAAGCGCCACATGTCCGATTTCCTCAAGAACCTGCACGTGGGTAACGTCGTGCCCGTCCAGTTCTTGGGGGCGGAAGAAGAGAAACAACTTGTTCTTTCTGAAGTACCTGAACTGGACGGAGGCATCATTGTCGTCAGCAGGGGAATGATCAAAGCCATGGTGGGCGGCTTTTTTGACCACTTCTTTAACCGGGCCACGGATGCGAAGAGGCAACTGGGCTCTATCTTTAAGCCTTTGGTCTACACGGCCGCCTTGCAGCTCAACTGGAACACTCTCGATCCGCTGATCAATATACCGGATCTGTACAGTTATCAGAAGACGCTTTATGTTCCAAAGCCGGACCACACACCGGAGTCTTCCCGGGTTTCCATGACGTGGGCCGGAGTCAAATCAGAAAACCTGGCCACCGTTTGGCTTCTCTACCATCTGACGGATCAACTCAACACGAGCGAATTCCGCCGGCTCATGGAGCTTCTCGGTCTGGACAGGAAAAGAGAGGAATCCTACGAAGCCTATGCAAGCCGAATTCGGGATAAGTACGGCATTCTCGTAGACAGGGATGCTTTAATGGATGCGGCGTTCGAGGAAGCTAAGAAAGACATCGAGTCGGATTTGATCTTCTCGGGGCACGAGAGCGCCATTGACGTCCTTCGCCGTCTTCACTTTAATATTGACCCGGAGCAGCTCAACTTGGAAAACCCGGAGGAATTCCAGATCTATCGTCTCAGCTTCACGAGGCTCCAGGCCCTTCATACAGAGCTCAAGAGGAAACTGGGGGAGTTGAGGGATAGCATGACCCTCTTGAGCACCGTAAGGGATGTGGAGACAGAGACGCCGCAGAGGTCGATGTTTTCTTCTTTCTATCTTGAAGAGCAGGCCGATGGTCAATTCCACGTGGTTTACACGGATCATCCCTGGCCTCAGCTCAAGCCTCTGCTTCTTGCCGAGAATCCGGATGTCATGCGGACATTGGAGGCGGGAGACGTGTGGGTCGACGGAATGATTCCTTCCAGCTCTATAGATCTCCTTCAAGCGAATATACGGAACCATTTTGAACGTTTAATGGCCATGAAGAGATATGATGCGGAGGTGCTTGTTAAAGTCGGAGACTTCCGGAGGCTGGTTAACACCCTCTACGTGGTCCGTTTGGCGAAGGAACTGGGTTTTTCGACAAAACTGGATCCTGTGCTTTCGTTTCCGTTGGGAGCCAATGCCGCAAGCATCTTGGAAGCAGCTCTGGCGTACGAGACCATGACGACGGGGAAGGCCTACCCGCTCGCAGAAGACATGACCAGCAGTATGGTTCCTATCATCACAAAAATCGTGGACAGGCAGGGAAAGACGCTCTGGGAATACAAGCCCAATGCCAGGAAGGTCCTTTCCGAAAGAGTATCGAGCCTGGTGACCAACATCCTGCACTTGGTCATGGAAAATGGCACGGGCAGAAGCGGCCGCGATAAGGTCCACATTCATATGAACATAGATTCGATGGATATGGAGGTTCCCATTCCCACTTACGGCAAGACGGGCACAGCAAACCGTTTCACCAATTCGAGCTTTGTGGGGCTTATTCCTGGTCCGGATGAGAAATCGGGCCGTCTCGCCCTGGAAGATGGTTATGTGATCGCGAGTTACGTGGGATTTGATGACAACCGTCCCATGAAGGGCAAGCAAATTTCCATCTATGGAGCATCAGGAGCTTTGCCTCTTTGGATCGACACGGCAAATGCTATTGTCAACAGCCAGCGGTTTAAGGTAAACTTACAAGTCGCGGAGGTAGCCTTTGATTCTCAGCCGTCGAAAGATGTGGCGGACAAGGATCTTCAGCTGGTGCCTGTTTCGCTGAAAAGCGGCCTTCCTTCGCCGGAAAAAGCAGAGACAATGACAAGCGGTTTTCCCGGCGTATTGAGTGATGCAGAATTCGGTGGCCAAAATCTCAGACTCAAGAGAGATTTCGAACCGATCAGGGTGCCTGATGATGAACGAAAAACTGAAAATTGAATGGGCAGCTCTTGCCTTGGCAGGGATTTTTTTGTCCATTGGTTGTGTCCAAGACGCACAGAGAGTCCCTATGAGAGTCGGGAGCCCTTCCCTTCAGACCCAAGCCCCTTCCCCGCCGTCATCTGCCCCCCTGCTGGAACTGAGTGGTCTGGAACAGAGGATCGCAGGCGTTCAGGCGCTTTTGGAAAGAGGCCAGCTGAGCGGTGAAGATCGTGCGTTGGCCCAGGACATTCTCGCTGCGTACCGGTCGCTTGAAAAATTCTCTTCTTCAAGTCCAACTGAGCAAGAACTTCGAAGCGCCACTCAACTTTTATTTTCGAATCTCGCAAAGCTGGAGGAGCACTATTTCAAGGAAGGTCCTACCGAAAACGCAGCCGGCCTGCGGACACTCTCCCCCTATTCTTCCAGAAGAAAGGCGATCATCGACGGCTACCTCGCAGGAGATTACCAAGGGGTCATTGACAGATGCATGGACATGCAAAAGGTGATCGGACCTGATTCCCTCACGCCGGAGATCGGTCTTATTTTTGCCCTTTCCCTCGGGAAGAGAGGGCTTTTTCAGGAAGCTCTCGACATGGGTAGAAAGATCAGTGATGAGTTGGAACAGAAGCCGGGTTTTATCCAATTGCGGGCAAAAATGGTGGAGTGGCAACTCGCCCTGGGGGACAGGAATGGAGCTATACAGAGTTACGAGAAGCTTCTGGACAACATGCACGAACGAGAGACAGTCCTGAAGACGGCCGAATTGAACCTGTCCGGTCAAGGAGAGCCAAAAGCGATCCACCAAAAAGCGCAGGAGGAACCTTTGCCGCAGGTCAGCCTCACAGAAGAACCGGGCTCTGTTCAGGAAGTTCTCAGTCAAGTGGACGTCTTGGTTCAAAGGGGCGATTTTGAAACGGCCAGACTCCTTCTCCTTCGCGTGAGACTGCGACTCCAGGACGGACCGGACTTAGAACTGGTGGAACAAGCCTCGAAGTCTGTTGATCTGGCGGAAGAACAAGCGAAGGAGCAAAAAAAGACCGAGACCTCCCGGCAAGAAGATTCGGTCACTCTCGCGGCCAACCTGATCGAACAGGAAAGATACGAAGAGGCTATCGCAGAAATCCAGAGGCTTGGGCAAAGCGACCTCCTGAGCCCCGAAGCAAAGCAGGTTCGCGATCTCGCCGTAGAGAAGATCGTCAGCAGGGAAAGAAATAAGGCTGCCAAGCTTTTCCTCATGGCCAGAAATGCACCGGATCCCGCTAAGAAAGAGGAACTCCTTCTGTCCTCCTACGAAATCTTGAAGGCACTGGTTGAAAGATATCCATCAACACCGCTTCACCAAAAAATAAATGATAATATGAAAACCATTCAGAACGAGCTCTCCAAGCTCAAGAGGAGAATGGGGTAGAGCGGAACCTTCTTATCTTCCCATGACATGGTCTATCAAGGATGTTCAAGTCGTGGGCCTGGGTCAGGCCTGCGTTGATTACCTGGGACGAGTACCCGTCTTTCCGAAAGAGGATGGAAAGGTTGAACTGGTAGATTTACACAGACAGTGCGGAGGTCCGGCTTCCACGGCCCTTGTCACTCTGTCCAGGCTGGGAATTAAGTGCTCGTTCCTGGGTTGCGTGTCCGATGATCTTCTTGGCGCTGATATTGTCCAGGGTCTCAAAGACGACGGAGTGGACTTTAGTTCTCTGAAAATCGTTCCCGGCTACACTTCTCAATTTGCCTTCATCGCCGTCAGCGGCAAGAACGGCAACCGCACTGTTTTCTGGCAGAGGGGAACGGTCCCGCAGCTCAAAAAACAAGATGTTGACCTCTCTCGTTTCTCAGGCGCCAAGGTTCTCCATCTTGACGGGCTCATGATCGAAGCCTCCCTGGAGGCGGCGCGGCAAGCCAAAGAAGCAGGCCTAAGTGTCGTCCTGGACGCAGGCACTATGAGGGAGGGATCTCTGAAAATCATCGCGCTTGTGGACGTGCTTATTGCCTCAAGCAAGTTCGCAGAGTCTCTGACAGGGTCCGGGGACCGACCGGAAAAAGCACTGGATGCAATGCTCTCTTTGGGGCCGAAGACCGCTGTCATCACGCTCGGCAGAAAGGGAAGCGTGGGCTGTGATGGAAAGAAGAAGTCATTCCAGGAAGCCTTCCCTGTTCAAGTCCTTGATACCACCGGTGCCGGGGATGTCTATCATGGAGGCTACATCTACGGTTTCCTCCAGGGCTGGCCCATGTCCGAGTGCATGCGTTTTGCCTCCGCCGTTGCCGCCATGAAGTGCAGGGAGATGGGCGCTCGAAAGGGCATTCCCCGGCTTGGAGAAGTCCGCGCATTTATGAAGAGCTTTCCCTGACGCGGATCTTTCAATGAAGCGTACATAGAAGCAAGCTGCAATGATGATGAAGCGCAACGCAGCAAATGGACTCTGGACTCTTTACGAAGCCTTCGAAGATGATTCTCTCCGCGCAAAGGATTCAGAAGGCAAATGTGCCATTTTCATAGATGACCGTCTTTTTCCCTGAGTCGAGGTAGGCGGTGACCCGCTTGTCTTCCGTGTTAACTAAGTCCCAATGCAGCGCGGATTCATTGAAACCCAGTTTCTCTTTCAGTCTCTTCGTTAGTCTGGACGGGTCGCCATCGTACGTGTCCGTGTAGGATGATCCGACTGCGACGTGACAGTTACCGAAACGTCCGCCGAAGTTTTCGTCATAAAGCGTGTTCGCCATAAAGCGATCAATTCGAGAGAAGCGCTTATCGGTCAGAGAGAACTCGCCCACCCTTCCGGCGCCAGAGTCCATGGCTACTTGTTTCCGCACGAATTTCTCTCCCTTTTTCGCTTCCACCTTCGTTACAGAACCCTTTCGGAAAACCAGCTTCACCCCTTCCACATAGTTTCCGCTTCTAAAAGAGGGCTGATCTGCATAATACACTCCCTCGGTTCCCCTCCAGTCAGGCGAAAGGAAAATCTCGAAACTGGGGATGTTGTGCCCTGTCATCCCGACCCACCTCCGACCCTCACCCGGCCTCACCCTCAAATCCACGTTCTCGGATTCGATATGAAGGGTCTTAATCTTCAACTTGTTGATCCAAGTCTTGATGGCTTTGGCTCTTCCATGGATCTCCTTCCACTTCCGCACGGGATCGGTCGTATCCAGATAGCAGGCACTGATCACCTGTCGCTCGTACTGTTTGAGAGAAAGCCCGGCCTGTTTTGCCAGTTCTTCCGTAGGGAAAAGGCACAGGGTCCAACCGAAGCTCCCCCTTTCCTCCCTCTTGTCCAGAATATCGCGAAGGGGCTTTCTTGC
Source organism: uncultured delta proteobacterium (assembly GCA_963740905.1). GTDB lineage: Bacteria > Desulfobacterota > DSM-4660 > Desulfatiglandales > HGW-15 > JAFGDM01. The sequence goes on along the minus strand of CAVUFY010000022.1, from coordinate 4,694 downwards.
AACGGCAGACTTTCCGATTCTGGCCGGGTTCACGTCAGCGAGGTGGGTGAGAGACTCAGGCGCGTGCAGGTAAATGCCGCCGTTCAGACTTTGGTAAAGCTCTTTGTCACCTGGAGTCTCAAAGGTAAGCTGCTTTTCTTTTGCTATCTTGAAGAAATTCCTCTCCATTTCCGGGGTCTGACCGCTGCGCAAAACCGGATTCATGCTCCGTTGGAGAATCCTGGCCTGAAGGACTTCCGCCATTCTGATGGCGGCGGGATCAAAGCGAATCATGATGATGTCACCTGCCTCGTACTTTGCTTTTCTGGCCGTGTTTAAAGCCCAGAGGATGACATCGGAATATTTCCCAATTTGTTCCTGGCTTAACATGCGAAGCTCCACAAAAAAGTCTTAGTCCTTGTGTTGAATGGAAACGGGTTTTTCCCGATCGCTGTATTCTTCGAAGAGTTTGACATGACGCTTTTCTTCATTAATGATCCCTTCCAACTGATCCAAAGTATCCCGGTCTGTGAGAAAGGAGCGTACCATCTCGTAGAAAAGGATCGTGTCTTTTTCGAATTCGATCGCGGTCTGCCGTAATTGCTCAGGCGTTCTGATCTTCGAGAAATCGGTATCTTTCAGAGAGAAAGCCTGATCACCCAGAACGTCGGTGAGCATCTCTCTCCCCATGGCTTCCAGTACGGGATCTTCTTCCTCCTGACGCAGCTTCCCTTTCAGCGTGGAGAAGAAGTCGACATGCCTTACTTCCTCTTCCGCCAGCATTCGGAGCATGGATGCCATAGGCGTGGTCCATGTCCTCTTCAGCGCATCGCGATAAAACGCTTCGCCGTTTTTTTCAATCTGTATTCCGAGATCGCAAATCTCTTTCAGGGTAAACATGCGCCTTTCCTCTAACGACCCGCAATAGATATCAATAGTCTCGTTATTGAGTATAGCAGAGGCACGACCTTTTGCAAAAAGAAACGCCCCCGGTAGTCCGCACCCTAAATCCACCACCTAATTCGGAATTCTTTATGCTAATCATGAGCTTCGGGAACGTTCCTGATCACCAGCAAGGTGTCAGATGCTAGGCGCCGAGGAGCGACGACTGAGGCGTATGAAGCAATCCGCCGCAAGGAGGAGCGAGCGAAGGCAACGCCGCAGAAAATACAATGATGAGTTAAATATATACGTCCCGATAGCCATCTAGCACAAAGGCCCCGTCCTTCCCGCCCCGGAGGGACGGGGCCTTCCTCTCCGTAGAACCCCACCGAGAACCCACCAGATCGCCACGAGATTCCATTTTCTACCTGAACCCCCCATAATCCTACCAATCCGATATGATAGTGTAAGACTTTGCGACAAAGTGGAATTATTTTTCCCATATCCTGTGTACAGAATTACAGGCACCACTTCATACAGTTGTCAGCCCGCACCTAACTATCTGATATACTTGGGGGCCGATCTACCCTCCTCGGTGGCATGGATTTCGCATTCGACATCAATCGGCTTGGTATGTGTTGACCCACCTTTAACCCTCACCAAGGGGTTGCCTCATGGAGTACCCGCTGAAATTTGCATCGTCCCTGCCGGGTCGGTGTAGCGCAACTGAAAAATTCCCAATCTCAATCGTTGCTCAAAACACAAGGAGGACAAGGTGAAAAAGGTATTCGCAATTGCTGGACTCGTTATTTGTATCTTGGGGTACAGCGTAAACCAAGGTCATGCCACTGTGATTGAGGGGTACTTTTCAGGTTCCTATATTGCTATGCCCTATGGTGAAGGAGGTCCATTCGAGGGAGGTTTTACTTACACCCTCATTGAGAATTATCAGATTAGCGGAGGCAGTAACTTTTGGATGAATGTTTATGGGGAAACCGAGACCTTTACCGGCAGTGGTTCATCTGTGATCCCCCACAGCTTCTCCTCAACCCATTTTGCACTTACTGACATTTATATGAGCTTAAGCGGCTATTATGTGGATGGCGGCCAGATAAATTGTTATGACACCACCGGCACAATATTCGATGGTGAAACAATGCCAACTACACTCGACTTAGAGGATCTGACTTCAGCCAATATTATTCTGAATTTTGAGAATGAGTCATGGGCTCGGTATTCCGACCTCGGTGGTCACCGTTGGTATTATCGACAACTTCCACATGGCTCCTGTCCCCGAACCCGCCACCATGCTCCTTCTCGGTACTGGTCTGATCGGGCTTGCAGGGCTGAAGAGAAAGTTCAAACGGATGTGAAATATAGCTCTCATTCTCCTCAAAGGGAAATTCAGAATGTCCCAGAATTCGCGCCTTCTTTTTGATCGACGTTCTGGAGTTGACAGACGCTCGGCCTACAAGCTCGGGTACTTCTTAAACGGTGGAACCGAGCGAAGAAACTACAGGGACAGAAGACACCAGGATGAGCGGAGGAAGGAGTGGATGAGAGTCTCTGAATGGTCCAGCGTTTGGAGAGAACTCGTCGATCCTGAACATTACCTGCCCGATTAAGAGAGATTCGATTTTCAAAGAACATGGGCGGGGCCACTAGGCTCCGTTTTTTTTCATGAGAACCCACTTAAGCCCCATGACACTCCACTTTCTCCCCTTCCTCCCTATATTCTCCTATGCAAGGGCGCAAATTCCTTGACAAGATGGTCACTTTTGGAGATTATGCCTCAGATCCTTTCTTGGAATGGGTGGCATTTCGAGTAACGGGAGAAAATAGTGGAACTTTCCAAGCCTGTTATCAGTAATGAGCTTACCCGACAAATACGATCATTTTCCTGTACCAAGGATGACTTGAAGAAGCTTATTGAGATCTTACAAGAGCGATGTAGTACGGCGGCAGATATAGAAATTAGCAAATTCCAAAAAGGCACGCAAACTGATGAACAATATGAAAGCAACAAGGAAATCCTAAAGAGAGGGTTTGAGCTTGACGTGGTAGTAAAAGGAAAGGATGGAATAACTCTCTTTGGGAAAGTCTCTGATATCTTCAATTCTCCTAACTTCCCGGATGAGATGGCTTCACTGTTTATGAACAGCGCGGGCTTCCTTACCGCTGTTCACAATTACCATCCTAGGAGTTTGTCGGACTTGCCACTCCATTCACCATGAAGCGGGATTGTCCGAGTTATAGTTCAACGCTCAAGAAAACACCCTTAAGAAAATGATTCCAGTGGTGATTTTTTTGTTGGTTTCTTATTCAGACTCCCGTATTATACCTAAAAGAATCAATTAGTTATCTCTGTTGCCACCGAAAATCGTAAGGGGTTGAAAATACAATGGAGCCACGATTCAAAGATACTGACCGCCACAGCTTGTTTCTCATGCCTCCGTCTGTGGATGACTGGGTGCCTGAAAATCACTTAGCCAGATTTGTCGTTGATATCGTATCACGTCTCGATCTTTCTCCCATCCGAAACTTTTATGCAGGCAGGGGGTCGGATGCCTATGCGCCGAGCATGATGACGGCGTTGCTCTTCTATGCCTATGCAACCGGAGTGTTCTCCAGCCGCAAGATTGAACAGGCGACTTACGATTCGGTGGCATTCCGTTATGTTGCCGTCAACATGCATCCTGATCATGACACCATCGCCACCTTCCGCAGGAAGTTCCTCAAAGAGTTGAAGTCCTTGTTCACGCAGATCCTGCTGGTGGCCCACGAGATGGGACTCATGAAACTGGGTTCGGTAAGTCTGGACGGAACCAAGATCAAAGCCAATGCCTCGAAACATCATGCCTTGAGTTGGGAGCATGCCCGCAAGCTCGAAAAGCAACTCAAGGGTGAAATCGAAGAGCTGCTGCGCAAAGCGCAAAGAGCCGACAAGGAAGATCTGCCTGAAGGCATGAATATCCCCGAGGAACTTTTGCGCCGGGAATCACGCTTAGAGGCGATTGCTGCGGCCAAGGCCGAGATAGAGCGACGCGCAGCAGAACGTTTTGCCAAAGAGCATCAAGAGCATCAAGCGAAATTGACTGCTCGTAAAGCTAAGGAGAAATCCACGGGGAAGAAGCCCCGGGGACGCACTCCCAGACCTCCTGAACCTGGACCCAAGAGCAAGGACCAAGTGAACCTCACCGACAGTGAGTCTCGGATCATGCCCTCGTCTTCGGGGGGCTTTGATCAATCTTACAATGCGCAGGCCGCAGTTGATGTGGACTCCATGCTCATTGTTGAGAACCACATCACGCAGCAAAGCAACGATAAACTGGAACTGGGGCCTGCGGTTGAAAACCTCTGCAGCCTCCCAGGCAGCCTTGGTCGGGTTGACGCTCTGTCGGCTGATACCGGCTACTTCAGTCGAAACAATGTGGAGCAATGCAAAAGCCAGAACATTGTCCCTTATATTGCTGCTGAGCGGGAACAGCACAACTCAGCTCTTGAAAATAGATTTACCGAGCCGGAGCCTTTGCTTGCCCCCGTGGATCCTGTCACAGAGATGAAGCACCGGTTGAAGACAATAGCGGGCAAGGCAATCTACGCCAAGAGAAAGAGCACCATCGAACCGGTTTTCGGCATCATCAAGGCTGTGATGGGATTCCGCCAGTTCCTCCTGCGGGGGGTGAACAAGGTTGCCGGAGAGTGGGACTTGGTCTGTATTGCATACAACCTCAAGAGGATGCACGCCCTGTGTTGAGGGTGATGTCAAAGAACAAGCGTTCTGAAGAGACAGTATAGGGCAAAATTTTCGTCCCAACGCAGTAAAGAAAAAC
>CAVUFY010000021.1:0-20377 GCA_963740905.1 uncultured delta proteobacterium | reverse complement strand
GCAGTTTGTCATGTCGCACTATGTCCAAAACTTCTAATTCGTCACCAGTCTTCTTGGCTATGATCCTTAGGTCCCTTCCTGCTCGGATGAGGTATATGTCCCCCTTCGCTCCTTCACCTAGTTTCGACACATCCTTGAACCGCATGCCTACCTGGGCAACTCTTTCAAGAATAAGCTCAATGCGTTGCCGATCCCGGGGCTGCAACCGCTCCAAGGCCACTTCAGCCCGCCGGGCTAGTCCGATCTGCAGTTCCGTTGACATTTTTAGTAGCCCTTGCTTTCAATCGTGTTCATTTTGTACTCCGCTAGCGCGTTGCTCAGGGGCAGCGTGGTTTTTACGCTGTCACCTGAAGCAAATTGTTGGCACTGGTCATTGCTCGATTTTGTTCAGTGAAATTGACAGCTTGTATTCGTAAAGTTCAACATCACTGATTCGGGATTAATGGGGACGCCCATAAATAATAATTAACTAGTCCGCCAGGGTCAGGCTTTTCTCCCGCGTGATCCTCTCCCCGCGTCTGACCGCATAGCCCTACACCAGGCTGTGTCATCCCGAACTTCCTGGCAAGGTCGGTCAACCTGTATCCCAATTCCCTTACCGCCCAGTAGCACAACAACCCTCTCGCTTCTGCACGCGTCTTCTCCCGCCCCTTTGCGTAGATCTCTGAGGGTTTAAGACCGAATATCCGACCAACCTTCTCTTCAACCTTTGACATATCGTATCCCAGACTCTTGAGCCTGTAATACCGGTTGTATTTCTCATCAGCCGCACGAAGGGTTTCCGTTACAAATCCACTGTCCCCAAGTATCCTTTGATCACTCTTGACACGCTCATCACCAATGGACCGCCTCCTTCTTACCTCATCCCATCCCCCAAGACTCCTGATCAGTCCCCCGCCAACCAGTTCAGGTCGCCGGCCTTGCTCCACCCCCGCTTCCACATACTCAAGATAGCGCTTCCTCCCTTCGCCTACCCTTTTTCCAAACATCGAAAGCACATATCGCCAATCTTGAAAACCATTCTTTCGCCGCACGCCATCACCACGCCATGTCCGCTGTAAGGATATTGCGCAAGCTCATGTACCGATGAGACCAAGCCGGCCCTTAGCGGGTTAAGGTGTATATAGCGCACCAGCTCCCTCAAATAGACGTCTTCCTGGCACACAATCGATTTGTAGCGGTTCTGAAACAGGTGACCATGCCTGCGGTGACGGCGATTAAAACAAACCGCATACCCCGTGAGGAGCCTTCTCATCACATCAGCGAGTCCGACTTGGCCGCTTCGGAATAGAAAATGGGCATGATTGGTAAGCAATGCCCAAGCGTAGCACGTAGTTCCGGTATCAAGAAGAAGATCACCAAGGCGCTCCACGAAATCCTGGCAGTCCTTCTCATCCAAAAAGATCTTCCGCCGCTCTATGCCGCGGATAATCACATGGTGTACTACACCGGGCGCATCAAGTCGGGCTAACCTTGGCATATGACCCCTCTATCAAAACCTCCTTCTTGTGTCAAGTTAATTACTTATTTATGGGCGTCCCCATATGTCCCTGCGTTTGGAATAGTCCCGGTATTTCATCAAATTGGTAAGGTCAATGTCGGCTTCGAACATACTTCGTAGAAAGATAGGAATTCCGACTAAAGAGTTCTTTTCAAGAAGAGCCTTGCATCCAGTGGCGATTTCAACCAGACGGGTGTAAAGGCATACGGAGTAGAGTTGTTGAGGATCTTTACGATTGAAACTTAATGTCTTGAGGAAATGCATGGCAAGACCCAAAACCGATGCCAAAGTGTCCTCGCATTGGGTTGCAACTTCAATAGTATTTGGCATAGCTTCCTCCTGGCGAACGGGCCGCTCAGCTGACGAAGATCAGCTGTAGCGGCGATGTTAGAATATATTCTGCAAGAGTCTATTAAGATGCTTCATATTTTTTCAAAAGAAAGTATGCTGAACTCAGACCGAATGTCCTGGCAAGGCGCGCCCATTCCTCTTCTGTGATTCCTTTTGGAATGTGTGCCCCTGGGCTTATGAATGTATATACGCGCGCGAGGATTTGTTCTTCAGACGATTCGATTACTCCATTGGAACGAAGCGAGTTCAACGCCCGTCCCCAGGAATCCTCTAAATAATCTACGCCCTTCTTATTTGACGTTGATATCGCTGCCCTCCGAGCGACTGTCTCTAAAGCCACGCGAACGTTAGTAATTGAGCCATTATAATCAGGTGGGTCAGAAACAAAATTTTTTGCGGAATCTTCAACAGCCTTATTTATTGCACTATCGCTATCGAGGTCGCTAGTGTGAATCTCCTGAAGAAACTTGTCTCGTATTCCTGTTATCTCCTCAGCCGCTGGAGTTACACGCACAAGAGCAGAATTTTCCACAACCCAGCCATCATGGAGTGCCCAACGTTCGAGTTCTTCAACGCCGCTTTTGAATACATGCTTTACAGGGGCTCCACTATAGAGAATTTTATTATTGACCAACATCTCTTTTAGCATATTCTTAAGTTCTTTCGGAGATGAAGATACTATTATTGGAAGGTATATTGATGTGCCTGGATCAAATCCTAGATGCTTATAAATGAACGTATCTGCAGCGTAAGTTGAAATGGTAGATAGAACCTGTGCCATAGCTCCTTTGGTTTGATGGCTGAATACTATTTCCATCAGTTATCTCCCGATTGCTAACGTGAAGTTCACCGGGAAGCCCGTTTTTTGGGCGATCCGGTGGAACGACCTGTTCGGGCCGTCGATTTCTCTGCCAGGCTGATCAGAGACCGTAGTGCCTCATTGACGGCTTCTTCCGTGGAAAATACTCTAGCCACATCAGGGCTAAGGAGTACCAGGTTGGTGCCTTTGCGGTACTCTTCAAAATACTTGCCGCGGACTCCCGCGCCAAGGTCCTCCCGTTTATACTCCGGCCGAAGTTCATCTGACGCCTTAACCTTTCTCATAGATCACCCTTTCTTTCCGCTCCATAAGACGAGCGCTTATGATTCTTGTTCGATCTCTACGTCCCGTATGCGAGACAACAATGAGTCGTCCCTGTAGCGACAAACCGAAAGTCATTTGTCGTTCTTCATCCTCGGAATGATCCGGGTCTTGAAACGTAATGGCCAGAGGGTCCCCGAAGACTGTCGCAGCCTCTTGAAATGCAACTCCGTGTTTCTTGAAGTTTGTTGCTGCCTTCCTTGGGTCCCATTCAAATCTCATAGTAGCCTCCGCATCCAACTTACCTATTATGCCGGAACCGGCTCGAATCGCAGCAAATCGTCTAGGGCCGAACGACAGGTTATGCTTTCAGTCGCAACTTCTTTATCTCTCCCTCAATGTCTAAACCATAGTATGATTCCGAGCTTAACTCATGTACCCACAGCTTTTGAATTTTGGGGTCCTTATAGTAGTATTTCATTCCTGCAACCCAAGACCGCCAAACCTCCGGATAGACATAGCCTCTCTGGTAAAACAGGTATTCTTCGCCGCACGAGTTAAAATAATCAAAGAGCCTCATGACATCGTCGGGTTCCAAATCGGTGCCACTCCTCCTGACGATGGCATTCAATTTCCCGTTCATGCAATCATATCTGGCATTGAACTGGACTAGCAATTCTTTGATAAAGTGCGCTTCGTCAAGTGCTTGTTTCTGAATAAAGAAGAAGAAGGAGGCCAGGCCCCCAATGACCGTGAGTAGGACTTTCCAATCAGCGCCCCGCAGATAAAAGTATGGTGCGAGAATAATCACGATCAAAAGGACGCCCACTGCAATAGCAAAATAATGCTTATGGATGACCCACTTTAGCTTCGTATTCATAATCTGTCTTTCGAGCATAACGGCGCGCCTCACCAGCCGCGGTCCTTATGTGGTCTGGTGTAGGCGTTTGTTGGCAAAGTGCGAGGCATCAGGAAATACTTCGATTCGTGTTCTTTAGAATTTCCATGTACTTTTCAGCAATTTTGGGCTGGCTAGACTTGCGGCTTTTGTTTATGAAACCGCAATCACACGCATTTAATGCCGCTGAATATTGGCTTTTACACTTGGGACAATACAGGTTCGTTCCTCTCTTGTGCCTCTTTCGGACGGAATCATCAAACCTGCCCGCGATATGCAGAATCAGGCCGTTTTGACTATACGGAGAATTACTCGATGTGCAATGGGCCACGCGATGTCCTGCAAGTCCCCCTCTTCCTTCCTTGTAGGGCTCATCGCGCCCACCCCGGCCGTGGACATGCCATTCTCTGCAATGAATGCACCAAAAATGGAAATGAATCTCTCCATCATCATAGGCCCTTACGACAGGGAAGACATTTCCTCTCTCACCGGTTTCGATATCAATGACTTCGTCGTCGAGTTTGAATAATTGGAGTAGATTTTCTTGGGACAGGGGGCTCCTCATCCTAGATACCTCCATTATGCTTTCGAGGTTTTGTCTTCGTCCCGGTCCTGGGGCCTGTCCTCTGCTTCATCACCGGAAGACGGCATCTCGACAGGCGCCCGGTCAACAGAGCGTTGCTCCCCGACGCCGCGCATAGCGTCAGACAACGGCGCAAGGCTTGAAGGACCACCATGCGCATCGCTATCAACCATTTTTCGTAGGGCACTCTCCGGCATGCTTGACAGCAGCCGTAGAACCCTTCGGAAGGTCTCGCTTCTTCGCCTCACTGGCGAGACTGCTTCGCCATGAACTTCGAAGAAGTACCTAATATCGCCTGAAGTAGGCAAGAACTGCTTACTGTCATACCTTGCAGCCAGCAGTAGAACCAACTGCTTCTGCGATGGAGGAAGGCTAACTTTCGCGGCCATAGTGCTAGCTGTTGGCTTCTCTGGTGTCCGATTTCCTCTCGCCTCATTGCTGCGTTCACTCTCGACGGCTTTGACGCCTGCAGACTGTGCCCTTCCCGACACTCTGAATTCTTCGAGGTGATCGCGCACTGCCTCAAAGCCCCACTCATCGACCAAGACTCCAAGTAGAGATCGCAACAGGCCAGCACGACGAAGTCTCTTATCGCTCATACTTTTACATCCCAATTCGGTCAAAGAAGTCGTTTGCAAACTGATAGAACATTTCGGCGTTGCCTGAATAACTGTTGTCGCCTCGCGTCATTTTTGGAAACCCTCGCGAGAATGGGATCTCTCGTTCAAAAACATGCCATCCATTCTTTGCGGCCTCTTCTCGGATTTCCCTCAGCGCACGCGTCTTCTCTGGGCCACCATTGTTACCGCCATCGTAGAATCCATTGTTTATGACCACACCTGTTACTTGGATCGTATGCCCCCTGTTCTGACTTGAAAAGGGGGTCAAGGACTCTCTCAGCAACGGAAACCCTATAGTTGCAAAGTACTCCGGCTTGACTGGAACCAGCACAAGACCGCTGGCATGGTACGCTGCATATGTTAGCACCGATTCCGTCGGTGCGCAATCGATGATGATGAGATCCTTATGCTGAAACTCGACAGACAGAAACTTAGCAAGCACTCTGGGGTCGGGCCTTACCGATTGCGTCAGGTTGTCCGAAAAGTCGAACCTGGAGGGAATAAGTTGCAATGACCTTTTTTCGTCGCCGAGAACTGTATATGCGATATCCGTGCCTCCAAGACCGCTCGCACCTCGCCTGGACGGACCTGGTGGCATGTATCCGGCGAAGAGCTCCACAACCGACGGCTCCTTGTTTTTCAAGAATGCATTGTATCGGGAGCCCATCAACGCCTGACTAAGGTTAGCCTGTGGATCAATGTCAATTGCGAGGACGTCCTTACGTCGCTGCGAATACGCTCGCCTTGCCAAGAGTGCAGCAATTGTCGACTTACCAACACCGCCCTTTAGGTTGATGACGCAGACAACCAGAGGACCATCGGATTTCGCCATGCCCAGCCTCCTCTTGAGAGATTTTGATTCTGCCCCAGCATCACGCGTAAGATACTGCCGCCTAACGTCGAAATCAGCCGCGCGGGTTTCGCGTCGGCTGAAGTGAGGGTTATCCTGCACTTTCGGAACGTTGCACGAGTTCCGTTGAGATTGTCAACTGGCCGAGCCGGTGATGCTTCTTCTCTTCCCGAGCGTCTCAATTAAGAACCGCCCGAAGTCCCGATTCAGGTCACGCGCCCACTTGGGCGTATCCGGTGACCCCATGAAGTCGAAGAAGCGCCCGTCAAAGTAATCCTTCTGGAAATGGTCGACACCGTTCCTGTATCGGCGGAGCAGGTCGACATTGGGCGATGTCAGGAGAGCGTCGATTTTCGTGTCATGCAGCCCAAGCTCTCGGTACCCCTCAATCACGACATAGAGTGCTGCGTACCAGTGTGACATGAACAGCCCTGCGTCATCGGCGAACCAAACGGGGAAGTCAGATTCCTTCGCAGGACCGCGGACCTTCAGTGCCTTGTCGAAGTGTTCGCGTAGGCGGTTCGCCCACATGAAGTACCGATGGAGCGCGCCCAACGCCATGTAGTCAACCATTGAAGTTCCCACTGATTCCATATGCCGCACCGTATCCAGATAACAAGTTATTGAAGGGACGGAATCCGTCCCGTTAACACCCCGGGAAGAGGGTTAGTCATAATGCTAAAATCGTGCCTTACTTTCCTAAGCTTGTTTCAGAAGTCCAGCGGACTCTTTGCCTCTTTCACGGTTTTGCTCGGTACGCAGTGCGTATAAATCATCGTCGTTTTCACATCGGCGTGGCCCAGCATGGTCTGAATCGTGCGGATATCGTAGTTTGCCTGCAGGAGATGCGTTGCGAAACTGTGCCGAAAGGTGTGCGAGGTGACGCGCTTGGTGAGCTTTGCGCGCCTTACGGCTTTTTTCAACGCTTCCTGCACTTGCGATTCATGCAGATGATATCGCCGACGCTCTTTTGTGCCTGGAACCCGAGTAAGCTCCTTTTGCGGAAAAAAACCATTGCCAGATGAAATCCTTGGCAGCGGCGGGATATTTCTTTTCGAGAGAATCGACGAGAAATACACCCGAGAAGCCTGCCGCGAGGTCCTTACCATGAAGCTCACTCACGGTTTCCAACTGGGTTTTTAATTCAGGTATTATTGCCCGGGGGAGAGGAACAGTCCGATCTTTGGCGCCCTTACCGTGCACCGTGAGAATTCCGTCCTCGAAGTTGAAATTTTGCACTCGCAGGCTGAGGCACTCGAAGAGACGAAGTCCGCAACCATAGAGCAGATTGACAACGATATCAAATGGGTATTCCAGATATTTCAAAATCGCGTCAATTTCCGGGCGGGAAAGAACGACCGGAATATATTTTGATTTTTTCGCGCGGGGAACATCGCGTTGATCGCCAAAGTCTTTCTTGAAAACATGGCGAAAGAGAAACAACAAGGCATTGAAAGCCTGGTTCTGAGTTGAGGATGCGATGCGGGATTTAACCGCCAAATAGGTGAGGTATTCCTTCACGTCCGCCGAAGAAAGCTTATCCGGCGGTTTGTCGTGTAGATAGCGTTGGAATTTGCGAGCCCAATCCGCATATGTTTTCAGGGTTTTTCGGGAATAGTGCCTGGTTTGGATCTCGGCGGCAAGCTTTTCGATGGCCTGGTCCCATGCCGGTGATTTCGATTTCTCCAGACACCGCCATTCGTTATAGCGCTTTCCACCCGGAGATTTGAACAAAGTGGTCGGCTCCGCAATGGCTGCGGGAGGTGGATATTTTCTGCAAAAATCGAGGAAATAACGAAGCCATTTCCTGTAATGGGGTTGGAAGGACTCAGGAACTGCCCGTTGATGTAGGACATCGTTGAATTTGGTTAATACATTCTGGGGAACCGAAAGCATTATCCTGAAAGTGCTGAAAATATTCGTCTCGCCGGTGGAGAAAAATAAAATCAGTTATTTAGAAGTTGGGGAAATTAAGCAAGTGATTGAGTTCAGTCATAAAGCTTAGATAATATTGGTTTAATATCCCATGAGGCTTTGTATGTCAATTGGAAAACAACGAAGCCCCGGGTTCAGGAGACTTGCTTGCCTAAGGCAGGTAGGGTAGTCGCCAGAGGCCACCAAGAATGCCGCGGTTGCTGGCGGTCACCACAAGTTGTCAATTCTTGGTTTCCTGCACGTCCTTCAGACCCGAGAGTCTTGGCCGGGGCTTTCAGGGAAAGAGGAGACGGAAGGCGCTGAAGTTGCTCCTTAAGACGTCTCTCGGGGGGCCTTGCCCAAAAAAAACAGGAGGTGTCTTCGATCCCTTCGATGAAGTCCAGGACAAGAAGGACTTGCTTGAGAATCCGGGGAGAGAAAAAAACGATTCGGGAACGAAACCCTGAAGACGGAACAGACGAGGCGTCTCTTGCTCGCCTTTTTGCCTCACTGAACCAGCGGCTGAATCGTTGAGAAAGATCCAACAGCGAGTGAGGGTCAATGCCCAGGGCTGCGACTTTTGTCTGGGCCACGAGGGCGGCGAAGGGATTGACCTCGAATCCAAGAGCCTTGTGACCGACGAGAATGGCTTCGATCGGCGTCGTCGCAACGCCGCAAAAAGGGTCAAGGACGATTCCTCTCTTATCAGGCAGGTACCGGGCGAGGCAATCTCTTACAAAGGCAGCCGAGAATCCGGCGATCCAATTCACCGAGCGGTGGATCGGCTCATCCGCGTTCAGCGAGCAGCCGCGCAGGTTGGAGCCACAAATTATAGGTGATCGTCTTTCCGTATTGAAAGAGTCAGGTGTAGATGCCCCACTCTTTTTTGATCATCGCCGGATTGAGCATAATAGGGGTGGAATAGGCATCGTCACATTCTTTGCAGAAGTGACCCGCCCGGTCCCAGTCTCTCTTGCTCAGATTTCCCACGTACATACCGCAGACTTCGCAGAACCTGAGAGCCCTTTGCAGGAAGGGGTTTGATGCGCTCATTCTAATCCTCTCTTTGCATGGGGTTAACGGATTAAGACTCTAACGCGCTCTGTCATCGATCCTGATCCGTCCCGTCGGCTTGGAGGGAAGTCACCCTCATGCTGTCCGGTTCAGACGGGGGGGAACAGGGCAAAGGTAAAAGGAGTTTTTGGTTCACGCAAATGGTGGCTCGGGAGTCAAGGTCGTTGGCGGCGATCAAGTCTTCTATCTTAAGCCCCTGCGCCTCGGCAATCTCGCTCAGGGTGTCGCCTTTTTGCACGTGATAATACCGGCCCGGTTCTTTCCGAGGTTTATACGCATCTTGCCGGGATTCGGCGGTCAGGAGCCTCGGGGCCTGCAGCGCACCGGCAGGGAGTCGCAGAATGAAGCCCTTGGGAATAGGCTTTTGATGCTCGAAGACCCTCTGGCCCAAGGCGGGATTAAGGGTTTGAAGGGTTTCCGCATCCACGTTGAAATGAGAAGAAAGCTCGGCGACGGTGGCACGCATTTCGAGTAATATATTCAGGGTGTCAGGAGGTTCAGACAGGTCGATGGGCCCGAAATACTGCTGGCGGTTCTTTGCAGCCTGTCTGGCGGCGAGGAATTCAGAGTAGAAATTCCTGGAAGCGAACCTGAAACGTCTGCTCCTGTAATCCGTGAAGACTTCCTCGTATCGATCTTTCGAGCGTTTGGCCCGCCCCAGGCCTTTCATCCCGTAGTTGTAGGCCGTAATAGCGAGGGGCCAGTTCCCCAGTCTTTCATAGTTCTCCTTCAGCAGTTGCGCCGCAGCCCTGGTGGATTGAATGGGATCGCGTCTTTCATCCACAGTGTGCCCTATGGTCAGAAAGCGCTTCCCCGTTGCCCGGGTGAATTGCCAGATGCCTGCGGCCCCGGCTTTGCTGTGAGCCTTCAGGTTAAAGGAGGATTCCACGTGAGGAAGGTAGGCGAGATCCTCCGGCAATCCGCGAGAGCGAAAAATGGCCTTCATCTCTTCAATGTAGGCGCCGGAAACAATGAGGCCCTCCTGAAACCGGTCCTTTTGTCCGATTTGGCAGCGAATGCTGTGCGCCGCCGTACGAAAGGTCGCTCTCCCAGGCGCCGAGCCGAAGAGACCTGCCACTCGGTCCGCCTCGGCATTCCTTGGGGGGCACTGCGACAACTCTCTAAGGATCTTCCGGTATTTCGCTTCAGCGACGTTGATTCGTTTCTTATTGACCTTCCCGGCTCCGTATTTGTCAGAGGCCCAGAGGTCGATCACTTCGTAGATGACGGATAGATCGTGGCTGTCGTGGAGAATTCCCTTGGTAGTTGGATACTCTGTGTAGACATCGATCCAGAATCGAACGTTGGGCTCCATACAAGGATATACCGGGAAGGCTTCCGAAGCAGCGCAAAAACCCGGCCTGCTTATCAGAAACAGGGAACAGACAAGGATCGGCACAAGAAAGAGTCTTTTCATGGTTAACCGGTTCAGGGCAGAATGAGATACACAGCTATCACTCGGACTTTCGTACACTTACTCACGAGCAGAGAAGCAAGATCCATACCGATTTCAATGGAAAAAAATGGCAGAATCTACAGACGGTTAAGCCATGGTATCCCGGCCGCCTAACAAACGAACTGTACAAAAAAAGTCACAATTTGTTACAAAAACATTGGGCAGGATGCGGAGAGTGCAGGAGACGAAAAACAGCGGGCAGAGCCGAGGTGCTTTGCTTAATAGAAGAAATGGAGCATGAAGCTGAAATGCTGATCTTCCGGATCAAAACCGGAGGTTGAGCGCTTGACGCCGGGCGTGAATCGGACGAAGTTATCGCCGGTCACGGAGAGTTGGACATGGTCGGAAAGTTGCTGGCGATAAGTGAGGGAGAGGTCGATGGAGTGATCATCCATCTCTTCGAGAGGAAGAGACGAGGCATATCTCTGGATGGGCACATGCAACCCGGTTGACAAGGACCATCCGTTGGAGGGCGAGAAAAAGTCGAAATTCAATCCCAGCGCCAGTTTCGGGAGCGCGGCGTCATCTACGCCCGGACCGTAATCGAGATAGGAGAGTGACGGCCTGATTAAGAAACCCCCGGCCGGCATGATGTCTCCGGACAGCTTGAGTCCCTGGGCATAAGCGCCGAAGATTTGGCGTGACGAGGGGTCTTCCAGAATCAGATGGTGACCGAAAAGCATCCCTTGATCCGCCGGAAAAGCGTATTCTCTGAACACCGTGAAATGAGAGACCAAAGAGGGATGGAAGATTCTTGCCAGGTCGACCTCTACGCGATCAAGCTGATCCCCTCCGCTGAACGCGGTTCCCACCCTCTCAGACAGCACGGAAGAAAATGCAGGGAGTTCGATCCGGTCATGCCGGAAGGAAAGAGTGCTCTGTTCGCTCACAGATAGAGCCATGCCGACGGAACTCTTTGTGGCCACCACTGCGTCTTGCAGGTCTCTTCCGACGAGCCGCTTCGCCCTGACGATCTTCCTGCGCCAGTATGGGTCGTCGAGGTTCGAGATGATTACCCCTTTGCTTCTCGCCGCATGGATGAATTTCCCATCGCGAAGATAGATGCCGACGTGATTGATAGCCTTTTTCTTGCGGCCGGTGGAGAAAAAGACGAGGTCTCCTGTCTTTAGGTCATCATCAGATACGCTCACGCTCACAAGTTCAGGGGACATGGCCTGTTGGGACGACTGATGGGGAAGGTCAACACCGAAGATTTCATCATAGATGACCTTGACAAAGCCTGAACAGTCAAAGCCTTTCTTTGATTCGCCTGCCTTTCTGTAACGTACTCCGAGATACTTTTTCATCTCCTCCCGGATTCCTTCATCCGGGACAGGAGACCGGCCTGTACGCACCGAGGTGTGACGCTTTACCGTCGCTTGTTTGGCAGAGGCGTGATGAGCGCAGAGCCCGATGAGAATAAAGCCGCATACCAGGTGCAGACACAAGCCAATTGATTTGGGGAAGGAATAATTCATAGCTGATGTGGGGCTGCCTTTGCTATCGTGGGAAAATAGGATATGCGGGATTCGATGTCAAGAAAACTTTTTGGCCCTGTTATCCCGCTCTTACGGAACATGGCTGCGCATGATGGGGCACAAAAAAGGCTCGAGATGGAAGAAGGGCGATCAGAAACGCCATGAGAGCGATGATTCTCACACCATGAGTCCCTGTTTTCAGGACCCTAAGCCCAGTTTTCGGCGAAAAATGGTGAAGTATCCGGCTCTGGGTATCGCTTTCGGAGAGACGATACTCACCCTCCCCACTTCTTTGTTCTCGAACTTGATCACCACGTCTCCCAGTTTTTGGTTCTCCTTGATTTCCCCTTCGATCTTTTCCGGCAACTCAATCTCTTTGCTGAAGGCATTCCTGTTCTTAGACGGGGCGGGGTAGGAGAAGCCGCCGGCGGTGACCCCCCGAACCTTGGGAGTCTCCCCTTGGGGAAGGAAGATATCCCGATCAATGACGTCGCCTTTCTTCACGACCTGGATCATTTCATATTCGGAAAAATTGGCCTTCAGTTTTTCCATGGCGATCACGTCCCTGGTTTTCGCCTTGGGACTTCCCATGACCACAACGATGAGCCTCAAATTTTTCCTCTCTGCAGTGGCGGCGACGTTGTACCCGGCCTTTGTATAATACCCTGTTTTCAGGCCGTCTATGCCCGGCATTTTGGCGAGGAGTTTATTGTGATTGTTGAGCACGAAAGCTCCGTCTCTAAACGTGTCATTCTTGATGGATGTCCACTCCAAAATCCTGGGATACTTCAAAATGGCCCGCGAGAGGACGGAAAGGTCATAACAGGAGGTGATATCTTCCTCCTGATCACGGGAAGGGGGGAGTCCATGAACGCTGTGGTAGGTCGTGTCCTGCATGCCCAGCTCCTTCGCCTTCTCATTCATGAGCTGAACAAATTTCTCCTTGCTTCCCGCAACGAATTCAGCGATGGCATAAGCAGCGTCATTCGCCGATGCCACCATCATGGCCTTCATCAATTCTTCCAAAGTGAATGTTTCACCCTCTTTGAGAAAAACCTGGCTTCCGCCCATTCTGGAAGCTTCTCTCGATATGGGGATCCTGTCTTGCAAGTGCAATTCGTTTGCGGAGATCTTTTCCAGGACGATGAAGGCTACCATGAGTTTGGTGATGCTTGCGGGCGGCCACCTCAAATGGATGTTCTGTCCTTCCAGGATTTTGCCGGTCGTTGGTTCCACAACGATGTAGGCCTGACAGGGGGGGGCCTCTTCCCTGATTTCCGCCGCTTTCTTCTTTACCTTAGTCCTCGCATCGGCTGCTGTGACCGAGAAAAGGACAACGAGAAGCGCAATAAGCCATTTTTTCATAACATGTCCTTTTTGAAACGATCTTCAGATGCTGCGTATGCTGCACTGACTGAGTCCCGAAAAAGTGGAGCAACGCAGCTTCCAGGATTACAATGTTTAATGAAAAGTGCAATCATCTTTTTCAACAGAGCGAACAATCAGTGTGAGGCCTCGCATCCCTTCGACCTTGATCCAACGGCCTTCCTCGATCGCGCACGAGAGGTCTTTCGTCCGCGCCTGCCAGAGTTCCCCTCCTATCTGAACGTAGCCGGCAGGAGCGAGCTTCTCTTTCACCTGTCCCCGCTTGCCAATCATAGGACTGGTGTGCTCGGGACGGTCCCAATCATAGGCTTGCCAGACATAGCGGAACAGGGCGATATCCTTAGCCGTCCAGATCCCAATGGCGACCCAAGAGTAGACATCAGGAAAGGCGATCCACTCTCTGACCAGCAGGATGATGCCCACCAGGACAGCAAGCTCGGGCACCTGGAGCAGGATATACCTCATAAGTACCCGGTTGGACCATTTTCTCTCCTCCATGATTAACCCGGCCGAACCACACCGAGCTCAACGAGAAAGCTTTCGATGGCCTCGTTCGTGATTTCCGGCCGTTCGGCCATGACCATGTGACCGGCGTCCGGAACGACGACGAGGCGCGATTCCCCGATATTCTGTTGGAGATAGATCGACTGTTTCCTCGGTGTAAGCTGGTCCTCCGCTCCACAAAGGATAAGAACAGGAACATGAATGTCTTCCAGGCGATTCCTGACGTCGAAAAGATCGCATGCTCTGAAATCATTGAAAAGGACGGTGGGAGGACAGTCACGAACGGCGCGCATGAAATTTTCCCGAACCCCCCGGGTTGCCGCGGGGGCAAAAGCGAACTGGTCGATGGTTTGAAAGAACAAATCCAGATCTTCTTGAATCATTTGGAAGATGGCCCTGGTCACACTGAGCCGCGACCCCGTTCCCACCAGAACCATTCCCGCCAGGTTCTTCGGAGGATGGATGCCAATTTCCAGCGCGATGGCTCCTCCCATGGAATGGCCGACAAGGATAAAGGGCCGGGACAGGAAGAGACTCGAAGCCGTCAAACGCACCCATTCTGCATAGGAAGAAATACGCTCCTCACCGCCCGGGCCGGAACCGCCATGGCCCGGGAGGTCCATGAGGTAGGCTAAATGTTTTCCGGCGAAATAGTCCGCCTGCGCTTTCCACACAGAGGCATTGCACCCGGCGCCATGAATAAAGAGCAGGGAAGGAGCTGCCTCGGAACCCCCGATTTCAGGCTCCATGATTTTGATGTTCTTGCCGTTGAAGGACATCAGCATAGGTTATGGACGTTCGGCAGAGACAAGGAGCTTCTGTCCTGGGTGAAGCTCTGCGTTTCTTTTCAGTTTGTTCAACTTGACCAGTTGATCCATCGACATCCCATGTTTCTTGGCAATGGCGTAAAGCGTGTCGCCTGGACGCACTTCATAATACTTGGCCTTGGCTTGAGTCGGTGCTTTCTGGGCAGGAAGTTCCACCGGAGGTTTTTCCATCTGTCTAGCCAGCTTGTCCATCCGTTCTCCGAGTGATCTGCTTGTTCCTTCCCACTTGGACAACGTCTGCTGCAAAGATGTGATCTGACCTTCCAGGGCATCTATCTTCCTGGCGTTTTCGTCGAGCTGGGCCGTCCTTTTCTCCAGTTGATCCATGCGATTCTGTAGGGGCGCCAGATCCACTTTACCGGTTCCCCGGAAAACCAGTATGACCAGAAGGACCACGATGGCCGCACCCAGCGCGAGCAAGGCGAGCCTTGCGGAGGAACCGGAAGCGTAAGAATCCTTCTGACGGCGAAAGGAAGGATCATTTCTCTGGCTCTTGGCAAGATCCTCCTCCATATGCTCGAAAATTTCGTGTGTGTCGGAATTGACCTCTGATTTCATCCGCAGCTCCTTTCAAGGAATAATCAGCCTTTTTTCCGTAACCGAGCCTTCTTTTTACCTCAATAGGGATCGCATGGCAACAGGCTTTACAGGGCTCCTCACAGACAGAAGGGGTATGTCTTTTCCCTTTCTGCCGGTAAGGGCCGAGAGGATATCGTACATGACCGGGGCACAAACACGGCCCTGGCAATTGCCCATACCGATCCTTAATGCTTTTTTGAGGGCTGCGGGGGTATCGTGCCCCTCTTCGAAAGCTCTCCTTATATCCTTCATCCTCACCTCTTCACAGCGGCAAATCAAGGTTTCATCGGGAATCGAGAGGACGGCCTGAGGGGGTATCTCGTGAAGAGCATTGAGGTATCTTCCAAAGCGGAGATGACGGGATCTTTGCTTTCGCAGACGAGCCAAGAACTCCGGGTCTACCCTTTTGCCCAGTTTGTGAAGCATCCCATAGGCAGCCAGCCAGCCTTCATGGACGGACTTAGGAGCTCCCGCAATCCCGGTAATCTCACCGGCTGCGAACACCCGGTCCACACTGGTCTCGAGCTCCGGTCCTACGGCGACCACCCACCCACCCTTGGCTCTGTCGTAGTCAAGCGCACAGCCTGCGAGCTGCGGCAACTCAATATTCGGGCTGAAGCCGTGCCCCACGGCAAGGCACCGGGTCTTGTAAATCCGTTCGGTTCCCTGCACTATGAACCCTGTATCGGCCACCTTGCCCGTGACCACTTTGTTCAGCTCCGGAGTGCCTCTTGCCTCCACGATCGCAGTCCGGTGGAGGAGTGAAATGCCGGCCAAGAAAATGCGCGACAGGAACAGGGCGCCTTCGGCAACTTTCAACGGCTGGTGGATACCTTGCGCAAGCAGGAGGAGTTTCTCTCTCACCCCTCCCATGTCCAGGATAGAAAGAACGTGGCCCCCGCTTTTCAGAAATTCATTCGCCACAGCAAGAAGCAGAGGCCCCGCTCCCGCAATGAGCATCTTCCTTGCAGGAAGAATCCCCGAACTTTTCATCAGGATCTGCGCTGCCCCTGTGGAGATTACTCCCGGGACTGTCCAGCCCCGGAAGGGCAGAAACCTCTCCCGCGCTCCTGTGGCAAAAAGCAGCATGTCAGATTCCACGCTCATCATTTCGCTTTCGTCCTCTTCGGTCAGGAGCATCCTTTCGGGGTCCACCTCCAACACTTTCGTTCGATTCACGGCTTCAACGGACTTTCTTTTCACTCCCTCGATCAGCCGAAATCCGAAGCTTCTCAACCTATCCGTCTTCCAAGGCTCTCCTTGCCAGGGGAGGGACCTGAGCATCTGGCCTCCCAAACGAATATTCTCATCAAGAAGCATGACCCTGAGACCATGACCTGCCAGGATGTTTGCAGCCGCTAGACCGGCAAAACCGCTGCCCACAACGGCAATATCACACTTCCTTCGGATCATCGATCTGGATCTCCATGAGGTTTTCAACTTCCGTCATGCAGGCGCGCTGGTTGGGTCTCCCGTTGATGGAAACCAGGCATTCGTAACACACCCCCATGCCGCAGAAAGCACCACGGCCTTCGCCGTTGTGAAGACTCTTCCTGAATGTTCTCCGACCTGCTGCGATTAAAGCGGCAAGGACGGTTTCGCCCTCGTAGGCGAGCACTTCCCGTCCATTGACAAAAACCTTGATTCCGCGTCCCCTCGAAATTGAAGGAATTCTAAGGTCCTGTATGGTTTGTTTTTCCCTCATGGCCGGTCATCTCGCATTACGGCGGCTCGGCCGAAGAAAATCGTTCAAGAGCGAACGGATCGAGAGAGATGCTGGCATGACCGTCAGCGATGAGTTCGGCGATCAGCAGTCCCGTGATAGGAGAAAGGGCAATGCCGTCCCCTTCATGACCGCAGGCCATGAAGAACCCTTTCTGGCTGTCGGCCTCACCAAGGATCGGGAGGCCGTCCTTTGTGTAAGGCCTCAGACCCGCAAAGGCTCTGATCAGGTGAGCGTCTTTAAGGCGGGGGAGCATCCGGGTTGTCTCGGAGACAATCCTCCTCACGGCATCCGGCGTGGTGCGTTTATCAAACCCTACAAACTCTCTTGTCGAGCCCAGGAGAAAGTTGCCGTTTCCAGTCTGTTCGATGGAGATGCCCATGCTTTCTCCGCAGGTCAGGTTGGAGTCATACTTGGCAGCGATGTATTTAGCAGATACCAGACACCTTGTCAGGAAAGGACGGAGAGGCTCCGTGACGAGAAGCTGGCCTCTCCGAGGGATGATCGGAATGTCCAGGTCAACCATCTTCCCGATTTCCGGTGCATAAACGCCCGCTGCGTTCACGACCGTCCTGGTTTCAATGAGGCCTCGAGGAGTCCTGACTGCATCAATTAGGTCCCCTCTTCGCCTGATGCCTGTAACCGGGGTATGCGCAAGATGCCTTGATCCCTGCCTCTTTGCAGCCCTGAGAAAAGAGAGGGTGAGATAGATGGGATGGACCTGGCCGTCGAGGGGGCAGAACGTGGACGCCGTGATCTCCCGTGAAAGGGAGGGCTCCAATTCCCTTGCCTGTCGGCCGTCCAGGAGAAAGACCTCCAGCCCGATTTTTCTCTGCTCCTCCACGAATCGCTCCATGGCACGCAGCTCCGGGTCGGTTGCGATAGTGATCATCCCTCCCTGCCGGCGCAGCTCGATGGGGGAGTCAAGTTCCTCGGGAAGAGCGTCGAAGCGGGTTCTACTCGCCATGGCCAGTTCCAGATGGGGTCCCGGTTTCTTGGACTGCAGGAAAACCAGGCCGTCGCAAGCGCTGGATGTGCCTGAAACGAGATCGGCCTTTTCCAGGAGCACCACGCTCACTTTCTTCCTGGCCAGATGGTATGCCACCGAGGAGCCGATAACTCCGCCTCCAATGACCACCACATCCGCTCCACGAGGTAAAAGATGGCCCATTCTTGTTCAGCTCCTGAACACTTTCCGATAGCCAATACATCTTAAGGGAATGAATTCGGTTGAGCAAGGGGCTTCTTGGCGTCTATTGCCAAAATCGCGTGCAAATGCTATAATTTCACAGACTTCAGCAGCGGACGAATCGAGCTATGTTCAATGCGTGTAAACACCTCGGCGACATCCTTGAGGCTCAGAAAGAGATCATAGAGCGTCACGTGGACCAGCATAAGTGGTTCCAGGGGATTCTCAACAAGGAAGAAGCCGTTTGTGATTTTGTCGAGAAATACGGCTTTATCATGAGAGAGTTCTACTGTTCCCGAATCTGTGTGGATCGATTTGACTGCGGCGCCGCACAAGACTACAGGCCCAGGTAGACGCACTTTCCCTGCTTCCCTTGCGCATCCTTCTGACCTCCCCGCTCGGAGAGCGGCCTCTCCGTCGGGACCGACCTTCCAGGGCTTTTTCTCGAAAAACTAACATGGATAAAGACGGGTTCGAAAGTTGATGAGCTCCTAAAAACTCGCCCAACCCGTCACCCCGGCCCCGGATCAAGTCCGGGATAAACTCCAGCCGGGGTCCAGAAGTCCTTGGAATTCTTGGATTCCGGCGCCTGTCCTGGACCCGATCCAGGATCCGCCGAAATGACAGAAAACGCCGATTTCCGACTTTTTGCTAAGTCATCAAAATTGAAGTGTACGGAAAAACAATTATATTTTGATTGGAGTGTTGAGTGATAAAGAAAGGAGATTACATCATGAAAGCAGGAATCATTTTCACCGGAACAGGACCTATCCTGATTTTGACTACCTACGAATCCTTAGAAAACCTGAAGCTCGTGGAGAAGCTGGCAACGAAAGGGATCAAGAAGTACATTGCCTCTGAACTTCCTCTCGACAAGGTAAAAGAGAGATACGGAAACCATTACAACGTCGTGATGGGCGACCTGAAGCAGACGGACGACCTGAGGATACTGGACTATAACGGCTACAATGTCTTTTACAACTTCCGGTTCTCGGAAATGAGTAAGCCCGTGTACCATGAGGGGTAAGAAAGGGCCGAAAGGCTGGCAGGCAGAGGTCACGCTATTTTCAAGGGTTAGATTTGAAGCCGCGGATGAGGCAGCGGAGAGGGTTATGGCAAAGAGGAGGACAGGGCCATGACAAGGCCCACCTATGAAGAACTGGAGGAAAGGGTCAGGACTCTGGAAAAAGAAGCTGAGGAGCGACGGCTTCATGAGGAGAAAGACCATTCAGAAAAGGAGAGGGCCCAAAGGTACCTGGATATCGCTCTGGTTGCCATTGTGGCCCTCAACACTCACGGTGAAGTCACGCTGATCAACAAGAAGGGTTGCGAGATACTGGGATACAAGGAGGAAGAAATCCTTGGCAAGCGCTGGTTCGATCATTTTCTCCCTCAGAGAATCAGAGAGCACGTGGAGAAAGTCTTCTTTAAACTCCTTAAGGAAGAAAGGGAACCTGCGGGGCACCACCGAAATCCTGTGATAACCAAAACCGGCAGGGAAAGGATGATTGACTGGTACAACACATTGATCAGGGATGAATCAGGAAAAGTTGTGGGTACCCTAAGCTCGGGAGAAGACGTCACCGAACGTGTGAAGGCGGAAGAGGCCCTCAGACGCGCTCATGCTGAATTATCCCGTTTCAGCAAGGAACTGGAGAGAATCATCGAGCAAAGAACGGAAGAACTGAGAGAAAAAAGCGAACAGCTGGTTGAAGCCGAAAGACTCGCCGCTCTCGGTAGGATTGCAAACAGAGTGGCTCACGATCTACGAAATCCATTGACCGTGATCGGAGGCTTCGCCAGAAGGCTGTACGAAAAAACGGCGGAGGATGACCCAAACAAGAAGTATCTGAAGATCATCCTTCAGGAGGTCATGAACCTGGAAAGCCGGGTGTCGGAAATCATCAGAATGGGAAAAATCGAAGAAGTCATCGATGAGAGGATAGAGCGGAGAGCAAGTCCACAATAACCAGTGAGCAGTAATCAGTGAACGGTGATCAGTGAAGGAATGAACTATGACGCCGCATGCGGGATGCGCGATTTGCCCAGGAAAATGCGTCAAACAACCCTGATAGCTTCTGTTGTGCACACCTTTACACACTGGGGTTTTCCGCCGCAAAGGTCGCAGTGGTATGCCTCGTCGTCAAGCACGGGAAGCGCGTGGAAGGGACAGCGGTCCGCTCTATCCCGCCTCCAGATAAACATTTTTCTTTCCCGATCTTCCTCGGTCTTCTCTCCTGAGAGGCATTTCATCTCCCGGCATTGACGGCAAAGGACAGGTTCATTCATGCTGGTGTTAAGATCATCTTTCCGCACGCGGACGGCTGACTTTTCCGTGTTGATCTTCCCTTTGTGGAAGAGAG
>CAVUFY010000020.1:0-274891 GCA_963740905.1 uncultured delta proteobacterium | reverse complement strand
GAGCGGCCAAGCGCGACGATCACAGCTCAACTGGATCTGGTTCGTGTCACCCATGGAAAAAGAGCACACTATCTCTTGCAGAGTTCATCTTCGTGCTGCGAGCAGATGCAGATGGAAAAAGACCTGACAGAAGTCGAGAAGGGGGTGCAAACTCGAAAAAATACCCGTGAGTGAGCTTCTACAAAAAAAGCGAAAGGGAATTAACGACTAGTAAAAGATGTTAACACAAATTAATAATAATAATACCAAAAATGGACCAATATTACTCAAAATGCCTTTGAGTGTCAAAATAGAACGACTAAGTCGAGTGACGAACTCGGAAATAATTCCCCCTCATGGTGGATGGAACGGATGCCTAATGTTCCCATGGAGTTGAGAATTGTGCCCAAAATTGTGCCTATTTATGCTTATCCCCAGTGATCTTTGATGACGATCTGTGACATTGCGACCGGAAGGGTGTAATCGGAGAATGCTTGTATTTTCATCATCATAGATCACTATAGTTCATTGATTGTCACTGTTTGTCATTCGTTTTTCAAGGGTTCAAATCCAGTCGTCCCGACCATAAAAAATTTACGTATCTCAATATCTCGGTTACTCAGAGTACACTAATCCATCGCCACTTCTTTACGGTCTTTTGCACATCCTCATGATGCAGAGCTTCACCCTGTAAGACACTCTTGGTGAGCTGTATCAAAGGATTTCCATGCCTATTCTTTTATCCTCTCACTAAGCCAAAAGTATTATTCCAGACTAATACTACTCGGCCATCGTGGTGCAAAAATAAGAGTGTTCAGGTGTCAGGTTTCAGCACGACTTAAATGCTGAACGCTGAAACCTGGCCGTCGAAGACGACCCGGGCCCAGGTGGCCACGCGGTTTCCCTGTTGAACCGCGATGCTGCCTATCCCAAGAACGATACTCGGCCGGTAGCTACGTCATGCATCGCGCCGGCCAACTTTAGTCGGTTTCCGACAACGAGATCCTTTAAGACAGCACTTCGCTCGGTTAGCGCTTGCACGGTCAGGCGCACGTTCTCGTCAGCCACTTTCTGAACAAATGCTTTGTTCTTGGAAGTCCGATCGTCACCTATGTCCTTCACCGCATAGACCGCCGGGGCGATGTTGCTGAGCGTCTGCGTTAGGTTCCCCAGTCGAACGTTGTCACACGCCCCTTTGACCGCGCCACACTCTGTGTGACCCAGCACAACGACGACCTTCGCACCTGCAAGCTTGGTGGCGAACTCGATACTGCCGATAATGTCAGTGTTTGCAAAGTTGCCGGCAATTCGAGGACTGAAGATGTCACCAATCCCCTGATCAAAAACAAGTTCGGGGGGAACACGCGAATCGATGCAGCCTAGCACCACGGCGAACGGATATTGCCCTGAAGCTGTCGCGCGAACTTGAGCTATCAGGTCGCGCTGGAGCATCTTTCCGTTTACGAATCGTTCGTTACCCTCCTTGAGCGCGCTGAGCGCTTGCTCCGGAGTCATGTTGCGCTGCGACTCTCTTGACATCGCGGGAATCTCATCCGCTAACGTGCGACCGGACACTGTGAGTAGGGCTCCAGCGGCAGTCGCGATGGGCAGCAATTTGAGCAGTTGGCGCCTGTTCATCATTTTGTCTTCCTTTCTTTCCTGCAAAATCGTTGCGGTGGTTTAACCAAGGATTACGATGGATTCGCATAAGATGCGGGATTTAGGGGCGGGCCGCATCAATTCGCCTCCAACACGCTTCTGAGCTTTGCAAAATGGCTTGATACAGCATCCTCTATTCTGCGACGCCCTATACTACGCTTAAGGCTGCTGCCGAAACCCGTCACCTGGACTGTAAAGGTGCGGTTCGCGCAGAACACGACAGTACCGCCTTCGTAGGGTACACATCCGATAACCGTAAACATTGAGTTGTAAGTGTGCTCCACATAAAACTGTAACTCGGCGACAATGCCATAGTGGCCGCTGATATCAGTCATGACGTGAGACAATTGGAAGGTCGGCCGATTTTCCAGCAGGTTCTTGAACCAGTAAAATTCGCTCTTGACTCCTTTGATGGGATCTTCCGGGTAATTCAAAAGGGATTGGTAAAAATCAGGGAAATGATTCTCGAGTAACTTGGCGGACGCGACGGCAACAGTCAGTTCCCTTTCCGGATGTGAATGTCTGCCCTTGGACCGGTAGTAGCTCTTTACCCCCTCAAGGCCTCGGGTGAGATTCGACCGATAGCGCCCCACAAGAATGCGTCGCAGAACCTGAGATACCTTATCTCGGACATCTGAGTCTTTTTGATTGATAGCCCTGAACTGTTTGATCTCGTACTGGCTAAAGTTGAAAGCATCACCGCCTTTGAAATCGAGCAATTTCTCGACCTCTGAAGATTCCTTTGCCGTATACCCGACGGGCTTGAAATCTTCTTCTGCCGCGGAGACGCCTTTTTTAGCGGCCCGTATCAGTTTATACTCTAAAATATTACTGTCCTGCCGAAAAGAGTCTCCGTTCAGATAAGCTCCGACAACTTTTTCCATGGGGGCTCTAACCACCAGCATGACGGCGGCGACAGCCAGCTCTTCTCTCATATTTTCCATTTCAGGCATGCCGGTAGAAAGGATTTTGCCGTCGAGAAGCGACTTTTTATGGGATCTGTCGAAACCCAAATGCGCCATCATCTGGTCGACGGTCACCGGAAGCTTCTGGTCCGGGCAGGCGTTTGGTACGATCAGCGCTTGCGCCGAAATCAACCCAATTGCGATGATGACAGAGAGCGTTAGCCTGCGGTCACATGCTGCCATGGCACCCACCTCGTCTACTGCCGCTAATAAAGGCATAATATAGTTTAACAAGCAGCATAAATCCCAATCACGTTAAAAGAATGGGGTAATGGTCGTATTTCACCGCAGGAATGACAGTATCTTCAGCTACTGAAGGGGCGTGGGGGGATCCCGGCTTAGCATATTCTTGTGACTGGATCGGTCGGTGACAGCAGGGAGGGAGGGGCTACCATTAGCCACTCAGCGGTGCACTTGTTGAAGATCCGAAAGGTTCCAAATGCCCCTACCCAATCTCCTCGCAATCTCTTGAGCTTTCAAGTAGGGGAGGAGAAAGACACTGTGAAGTGGCTCTGCTTTGTGGACGTTTGCATAACCACTCTTGATCATCTCCAGATTGATGTTAACTCCTTTAAGGTATACAACTCCAATGACTCTGTTAAATTCAT
This sequence comes from uncultured delta proteobacterium, assembly GCA_963740905.1. Classification (GTDB taxonomy): domain Bacteria; phylum Desulfobacterota; class DSM-4660; order Desulfatiglandales; family HGW-15; genus JAFGDM01. Next base: position 271,680 of record CAVUFY010000020.1, on the reverse strand, counting down.
CCAGCCCGTGCCCCTCGATTTCTACAGTTCTATTAAGTATCCATTCAGCAAGTTGGCTCTTTGCCTCCAAAGCCAGGGAGTGGGCAGGATCTTCTTCTTCCTCCGCGATCCCAGGAGTTTCTATGCCTGCAAGCCTGACAACAATCTCGACACCTTCACCCTTACCACGGACAGTCTCACCGTCATGAACACGGGTAACCGTAAACTCTCCCCCCATCAATGGGGGGGGATGAATAAATACCAAATTCAAGGCAAAAGCATAGATCAACTTTTTCAATTGCTTCCTCCCTTTACACAGGATTCAGGCAATCTTCAGCCGCCAGCGCTGACGTCCCGGACTTTTCAGTCCTCTCTTATAGAGAGCACTCAAAAAGCAATATCTTGCTCGATTTTTTTGGCAGCCCTGAAACGCAAGAACAATAACAGGGCGACTAAGGATGCCCCCAGTCCTATGAAGATCCAGACCATCTCGATTCACCTTCCTGCCAAAGAAATGGCTTCCCGGAATGCCGTTATTCTCTCTTCGGTGCAAACGTCATTGTATTTATCGAAAACCTTGAGAATGACCTGGAGAAAAGATGCACGCACACCCGAGAAGCCTTCTAAGCGCCACCTCACGCTTCCCTCAGTCAAGTCATAACCGTTGGAGGTCATATGCCGTCCTGTGGTTTCTCTTCGATGCTGAAGTTGGGTGGCCCTTGATAAGCTTTGTCCCCGTATTGCCAAAGAGCAGATGGATATACCGAAGGCCAATTGAACCTTTTCAGTCGAGCATCACGAGGTAAATCACAAATGGGGCGAAGACAGCGCGTTCATAGAACCTGCAAAGAGAAATGGCGACGGCCTTCGGGACACCGAGGTCTCTTAGTCGGCAGTAAATGTGAAGAGGGTTCAAATAGTGTTGGAGTGTTCTTGCCGCCGCCTTCATTAGGTTCCCCTTCATGGCCTGAGTAGGATTGGCGCTCGGTTCTTGCTGATGTGTTAATGCGAAGGCCGTGCCAGAGAGCATGAGCTTTTTTATATGTGTGATTTCACATAGATAGCTTGGTATGCTTCAGGGGGATAGAAGTGTATGAAAAGAGGTACCCACTTTCATCATCACTAAAACTCCAATTGATGGTAAAGTCATACACACTCTAGGACGATCGCTTCGCTAGGACGAGGGACGCATAGCCAACCGGCGCAAGGCGCACGGGAAAGAGCGATGGAAGATCGCTTCGCTTGGATGACCGCTACGCTTGGAAGACGGAAGCGTGAAATATCGTAACACGGAACACGGGAAAGGACGACGGACGATTGAAGACCAGAAGCGAGGGTTCAGTCCGAAGAGAAGGTTTCAGGTTTCAGTGTTCAGGATTTAAGTCGTGCTGAAACCTGACACCTGAACCCTGAAACCTTCCTTGCTCAGAAGTGCCTAAGCGTGCCATTTACAAAGAGTTCCCACCGCGTCAGTTCTTCCTTTTGCCGGGCTTCTTCGGTAGGCTGCTGGGTCTCGGGAGGGGTTGCCGGCGGCCGTTTGATCCTCTGCGGTTTCTCCTGCTCCTTTTTCTTTTCAGGAAGGGTGATGAAAGAGCCCTTGAAGAGACCTATCTCCACCGCCTTATCGGCTCCAAGATAAATCCGCGTTTCCTTTTCTTCGATCCGCACCATGTGCCACCCTGCTTTCACCTCCGTGAGCCAGAGCGGCGTTGACCCCACGCTCTTTTCGTCGATGAAGACCCGGAGCCGCGGAGGCTCGCTGAAAACCGTGAGTCTCCCTCGCTCTCGATCGCCGCCCTGCAGAGTACGCGTGGGAGCGATCAACTCGGAAGCGAAGCAAAGGGTGCTGAGCATGGAAATAAAGAAAGCAAGAAGGGTCACACCGGCCATTTTTTTGAAGGCTCTTCTCATGAGGCGGGTCCTCACTCAGCGCTCAGCGTCATTTTGCTAAATAGATTATAAACCTTCCAGCTCCTTTTACAACAGGCCGCGTAAGACCCGGCCCCAAGCTCACAGCTCCGGGGGGGTCTGCTCCACGAAGTGATCGCAAGTAACAGAAAAAAAACGTGCAGAATGATACTAGCAGAGATGCTTGACGGCCCAGAGCGCGGCCTGGAATCTGCTGGTGGCGTTGATTTTCTTGAAGATGTTGTAGATGTGGGTCTTGACCGTGTGCCTGCTGATGCAGAGCTTGTCGGCGATGTCCTCGTTTGTCACCCCCTCGGCCACCATGAGAAGGATTTCTTCTTCCCTGCGGGATAGGAATGTCGACTTATCTTTGTTCGGCGGAAGCGATTGTCTGTGATTATTCAAAATGTAGCGCGTCATGATTTTTCGCGACAGCCACAGCTCGCCTTCGAAAATGGCCTGGATCCCCTTGATGATGTGGTCCAGGCCCAAAACCGTCCTCGATCTACAAACCTCTCCTGGTCTTCTTGAAGACCTCTACCCCTGGCTTCTCTTCAAGAGGGCAGACGTATTCACAAATGCCGCAGCCGACGCACAGCTCGTCGACCACGTATGGTTTCTTAAGGGTAATCCGTTTTCCGCTATAGTCGACCTCCTCAATAGACTCGAACCTGATAGCCTTGTTGGGAATCGGACAGTGTTCTTCACAGACCATGCAGTTCATCTTCTTTGCGTAAGGCAAGCATTGATTCTTATCGAAAACGGCAAGTCCGATAACGGCTTTTTTCTTGACCTCCAGAGGGAGCTTCGGTATCGCGCCCGTGGGACACACCTGCCCGCAGAGGCTGCAGTTGTATTCGCAGTAACCGAGGCGGGGAATGAGGGTCGGGGTAAAGAGGCCATACAAACCCGCCTGGAGGGAAGTCGGATACAGGGCGCTCTTCAGGCAGACTTTCATGCACTCGCCGCATCTCATACACTTTTTCAAGAATTCTCCTTCATCCTCGACGCCTGGAGGCCTCAGTAATCGTGTGGTCCTGTCGGGCGCCACTACCGTAAAAATCCGCGAGGCAAACAGTCCCGACACAACCCCGGTCAAGAGAACCCTTCTGCCGGGCGAGAAGAGAGGTTCGGTTCCGGTCTTCAGCGAGGGACGGAAGCTAACACGCTGATAAGCACATTTTCTTTGGCAGTCGAGGCAGAGGATGCAATCGGGCTTCTGAAGGACCTCCTCATCGAAGGCGGTGGGACAGTGGGTCCGGCAATCGCCGCAGTCTGCGCAGAGATTGGCAGGGACCCTCCTGAAGAGGGAAAAGCGGCCGAGAAGCCCCAGGAGCGTCCCAAGCGGACAGAGGTTACGGCACCAGTTTCTCCGCTCGAATCTCTCCAATACTAAAACCGCTGAGAAGAAAACGAGCGACACGAAGGCGAGGGGGTAGAGAGTCTCCTGAAAAGGGAGCAGGTAGCTCTTGAGGAAGCGGTAACCCGGGTCCAGGTAATCCCTCGAATCTCCCAGGATCCGGTAAAGCCCTACCCACCCCTCTTTTGCCAAAAGACCGAGGAGGGGGTGAAGCGAAAAGGTGAGGAATCGGACAAGAATAGAGATGGGATCCAACAGACCTGAGAGGTTCACGTTGAAGAGGGCTGCACAGAGGATCGTGAAAAGCAGATAATACTTGAGCCTGCCTTTGAGGAAGGAGAGGGGGCGTCCCTTCTTTATCCGTTTTGTCACCAGGTCTATGACCGTACCCAGGGGGCAGATCCAGCCACAAAAAAACCTTCCCAGGATCAGAGAAAACAGAAGGACTAGAAGGCCGGGCAGGAGAAGGAGCGTGAACGTTTTGGCCGCCAAAAGATAGGTCACGGCAACGAGGGCATCGGCCCTGAAGAAGGCGTTGAGGGCCACTGAAATCTCGTCTTTGCCCCGGTACTCGGTCGTTACGAACAGAAAGAGAAAAAGGGCAAGGAAGCAAAGCTGAAAAATTCGGGAGGTGCTGGTCTTCATCGGCGAGAGATCCTGCCAAGCCAATCTTCGGTCAACTGATATAGGTAACAGGCGAGGAGTGTGCGTTGTGCTGACCGCTCTGTCCCTAGGTCTTTATTACCTTCACCTTGTCCAGATTCATCTCGCCAAGTCCCCTTTTAAAGGCGGTAACCGTGATCGGCACGTCCTCAGGCTTAAGCCCGAAAAGACCCGTTGCGTAGGCGTCAGCCGCCACGATATCGGTAGATGCGATAACCTTGTTGAGAATTTTCACATCCCTCAGGCTACCTCCTGTAGGACCGTGAGCCGTGAGGATTCGCGTAGCATCGATCACCACGAGATGGCTCTTTACCACACTGTTCACATCGGCAAGGGCATCTTCGATCTGTCTGTGGATAAACCCCCTATCGCCCCCCATGATGCCCATCATGTTCTTCAGTGCAAGGGTCAGCCTGGTGAGTGAATGGTCCTTGGCAATGGGAACGTTTATGAAAACGTCGGCCTTGACGGCGTCGCCGTAAAGCTTCCATTCTTTCAGGAATGTCCCCTTGAGGTTTACCTTCTCGTAGCGTTCCTCCTCCATATACCTGACATCCACTTTCTTGAGGTCTTTCAGCGCATCAGCGATGCCGCTCTCTTCGTAGCACCTTCTCATGTCGTTGCAAGGATTGTCGAAGACCTTCACCCTCTTCGATCCCGCTTTGAGGCATTCCTCCACGATCTCCCTGACAACCGCCGGGTGAGTGGTGGCCGCCTGTTCCGGTTTTCTATCCCAGCCCATATTCGGCTTGACGACCACTGTGTCTCCCGCCTTAACGAACCGGCCCATACCTCCCAGGGCATTGATCGCATTCCTGGTAATGAGCCCGTAGTCCTTGCCCTCGGCGACCGCGACAACGGGTGTCTCCTTTGCCCAAAGGCCCTTTGGCCAAAGTTGATTCATTAAGACAAAGAGCCCCGAAAGCCTGAGAAACTTCCTGCGATTCATTCCCTAACCTCAGTTTCTTATTCTTAGAGTCAGTTCAACAAAATCTGTAGCATTCCCCGCATGTACCGCAGCAGGCAGCAGAAAGAATACGAAGCAGACCCCTCAGAATTTATCCAACGTTAGGCTGCACTTTCTTATCCAGGGCATAGTAATGGTCGCCGCACCACGCCAAGGGAACCACCTTCTTGTCGATGCTGAAGGCTACCACTTCCATTATGTAGACGATGTAGTTACCTGCCTGGTGAGAGGTGATGACTGCGCATTCAAGGTTGGCAAAAGACCCTCTGATCCTGGGTGCCTTGATTATGGATGGCTCCTGCACGGAAATGTTAAATTTGGTGAACTTGTCTACCTCTCGGCCATGGGCAGCTCCTAACTGGCGCGCAAGATGAACCTGCTCAACAGAAGCCACATTAATGCAGCACTCTCCGGTTTGCTCGATGAGTTCATGGCATGTACTGCTCTTCGAAAGACTGACCGTCAACAGGGGTAAATTTTCCGCAACAAACATGGCTGTGGCTGTCATGGCATCTTTTTTCTCCTTGGTTCCCACAGTAAGAAGCACAACAGAGCACGGCACCGCACGAGCCGCTTTCAGCAAATCTTTCTCCATTTCTCTTCGTCTCCTTTCGTGATGTTTTATCCGGCTTTTTGCGAACTCATCAATATCGAGCATAGGAAACTGGAAGAACCTACCGTTGTTTTTCCATCCTAGAACAGTATGCGCCTGCGAACATGGAAACCAAGAGGGGAGAATAGTAAATGGGCTCTGCTACAATCGTCCGGTAATCGACCGTACTTCGTGATGTTCTTGTATGTCTACCACTCAAGAAAGCCAAATGCAACGCAGAAGAACCGTGATCCGAGGTGAACTTCGACTGGTTTCAGGGTTGGAACCCTGAGTCTCATGGCGGCAGATGGTATCTCGCCGGGGAATCAGGGAGGCTCCTTTATTGTTGCGGTTATCCTGGATTCTGTGTTATTAAAAAAGTTTAAGTCTCATCACGAAGGAGAAGGTCATGAACCCAAAAGTAACCGCCTTGGAAGCCGGGAAGAAGATATCTCAGGCAAAACTCAATACCCGACGCATTTTCCTGAAAGAGAAAGGGCTTAGCGACGAAGCAATCAGGAAAGACGTTACGATCAGAAAGCTAAAAGCCGAAGTGAGGAAATCGGATTTCCGGATGGCCGCCATCGCCGCTCAGGAGGAAATAACCCGGCGAGTGGCGCAGGGGAAGGCTGACAAGCTTGCCGCCGCCAATGCCCCCGAGAAAGAGTCCCCGAAAGAGATACCTGTCAAGAAAGACAAGAAAGCGAAAAAGGAACGTTCGGAGAAGCAGGCCAAACCCGAGGGTAAGATAGAAAAGCCCGAGAATAAGACGGAGCAATAACAAGCGCAGTGATGGTCTGGCGCTGAAGCTCCAATCCTGCGCTAAATAGGCGTCATGGAATTCTCCTTGGGCGCGCAATCGCTTTGAGCTGTATCCTTCTAAGCGGAAGGAGCGAAAAAGCCAAATGGGTTGGAGGGCGTATTTTGGCCCTGGGAACACAGTGCTCTTGGAAATTCTAGAGCTTGCCGGATTGGACGAGTCGCACAAAATGCTCAAAAGACCTGTCGTAGGTAGCTTCAGCAGCTTCGGGGAAGCAACAGCCGGGAAGTTCCCTTGATCTGAGGTGGTAGGAAATGCATTCGCAGCATGCGCCCTTTCTTGCGCAATGGTCAAAAGTGCACTTGCAGCGAGCCAGGTTTTTCTCTTTGTTACATTCCATAGAAGTTTCCTCCGTTTCCATCCTGAAGCCGGCCCCGGTTTACTCGGGCGGACCTTCCTTATCTCCCGTATCCAGTGTGTTCAGGAAGTCCCTGAACCATGGGGGGTTATAGATCAGAATATAGGCCAGGAACACGGCGGTCAAGGGGACGAAAAAAACAACCATATCCAAGACAATCACCCCCAGGGCAAGCAAGATGCGGTTTGCCATCTTCATGATTCGCCTCTCAGTGCTCGAAATCATTCGGGATATTGGTATCGTTCAAATGTGTTTGCATGGGAGGACTGTGCCTGCAAAGGGCCGGGGCCTTTTCTTAAGTTCCGAAGCTCCGGGCGGGTCTTTTAAACGGCTTATCTACGGGGGAGTTCCGCCCACCTCCCGCTGGTCCCCTCGACTTCGCCCGGGGCCAGGGGTTTCCCCCATAGATAAGCCGTGAAAAGACAGCGCCCTCCCGCTGGTCACTTCAGAAAAGACCCCAACCCTTTGCATTATCAAGCTTGATTTCGCCAATAGCTTCATGAGCCCATGCAATCACTCTCTAACGTTTCTAGGATATTAAGGTCTCACCTTAGCAGATAAAAACTTAAAATCCACGGTACTTGCCCATTTTCAGCTGCTTGACATGTGTTCAATTTTTGAACATAATCCAGCGTTCAGAAACTGAACGCTACCATTTCAGCGTCAAGAGAGGCTTTCTCGGGAATGGACAAAGACGACCTCCATATCCTTCGGCTCATGGGTGAACTCGACAGGAACGGCGCCTCCAGTCAGCGGGAGCTCTCCCAGCGACTGAACATTTCCGTAGGTCTGGTGAATGCTTTCCTTAAGAGGCTGGTCAATAAGGGATACTTTAAGGTGAAGACCATGCCGAGAAACAGACTGAAATACTTCCTCACCCCTGAAGGCCTTGCGAGGAAAAGCAAACTCACCGCAGAATACCTCCGATATTCGATTAACTTCTACAGGGATATTAAGGATCTTCTCCTCAGCAAGTTCGGGGAGATGAAAGCGAACCAGGTTCAAAGAGTCCTGTTTTTCGGCGCCGGTGAAGTCGCTGAGTTGGCCTATCTCTATCTTCAGCTTACCGGGCTGGAACTCGCAGGCCTGGTAGACGACCAAAAAAAGGGAAATTATTTTTTCGGTTCTGTGATAAAGGGAACCGAGAGCCTTCATGAAATGGAATGGGATTTAGTCCTGCTGACCCGCCTCGATCATACCGAAGAAGCCATTCAGAGTCTTGCGCTCGCAGGCATAGACAGCCAGAGGATAGCTACCATATGACTGATGATATTTTGCAATGGTATGCCGTTCATACCCGAAGCCGTTTTGAACAGAAGGTCTTCGACGGGTTCACGGCAAAGTCCATTGAGAGTTTTCTGCCAAAGATTCAAGTCATGAGCCGAAGGAAAGACAGGCGGAAGAAGATAGACATTCCTCTGCTTCCAGGCTATGTGTTCGTCCGTTTTGACATGGCTCCAGAAGTCTACTGGGACGTTATCAAAACCACCGGCGTGGTTCGGATGGTGAGTTTTCGGGGGAAGCCGGTTCCTGCAAACGACGAAGAGGTAGCGTCTCTCATGATCCTTGACGGCACCGACCGCACCGTTCAGAACCAAACCTATGTGAAAACAGGAGACAGGGTTATGATCATGGATGGTCCCCTCAAAGGGCTCGTGGGCTTTTATCTTCGGCGCAAGGGACAATCCGAGAAGGTCGTGGTGAGCGTTGAGCTTCTGAAGCGTTCGTTAGCGGTGGAAATCGAAGATTGGGCGCTGGAGAAAATAAAATCTTGAGATAAAATCTTGACCTGCGCCAAGATTTTATGAAAACGCGGCTGCGCCGCTCCAACAAAGAATCAGATACGTAAAATTCTCCAATGATCGTAGAAGGTTATGATGTGTATGGAAGTGTAACCGAAGGGGCGGAGCTATGAAATCGCTCCGCGATTTCATACAACGCGGCTACGCCGCTTTATATGAAATCTTGCGCGCGGCAAGATTTCATGGAGCGAAGCGATGAAGATCGTGGTCGACTATCGCGAAAAGGCTTCTGGCCTCATTGATCTTTTGACATGCGAAGATGTACAAATCGAGATCAAGAAAGTCTCCTACGGCGACTACTTGATCAATGGCGCCATTACAGTCGAGCGGAAGACGGCCAGAGACTTCCTTATCTCTCTTATTGATGGAAGGCTTTTCAACCAATTGTCAAATCTGAAGAAATATAGCCTCAATCCGATTCTGCTTATTGAGGGGAATCCCTTTAAGACCGGTCTTGATTTTGATGAGACGGCAATCAGAGGAGCCATCGTATCAACCCAAGTCATTTGGTATGTTCCCATAGTCTATTCCCGAAGCAAAGAAGAGACAAAGGACATCATGTTGATGATTGGGAGGCAGCAAGAGGCTTGCATGGACGTTGTCCCATTGAGAGGAGGCCACCGACCTAGGAGACTCAAATCAAGACAGCTCTTTGTTTTACAAGGTCTGCCTAAAGTGGGTCCAACCGCGGCCAAAAGACTTCTAGAGCATTTTGGGTCGGTAACAGGAGCCATGAATGCTCCTTTGGAAGAGCTGATTCAAGTCGAAGGTATTGGCAGAATCTCTGCGGGGAGAATTCGAGAGGTTCTCGACTCAGAATATTAAGCGGCGAAGCCGCGTTGCATAAAATTGCAGAGCAATTTTATTGAAGCGACGGAGCAAACTATGCGAGCGTTGATAACCGGTGGTGCCGGCTTTATTGGATCCCATCTGGCGGAGAGGCTTATCGAGATGGGGAGCGAGGTCTTTGTGATCGATAACCTCTGGACCGGGAGGCTGGCGAACCTTGCCAAAATTCAGAATGCGAAAGGTTTCCATCTCGTGGTGGATACCATCCTGAATGAATCGGTGATGAACGAACTGATCTTCAAGGTGGACCATATCTACCACTTGGCCGCGGCGGTGGGCGTCAGGAATATCATGGATCATCCCGTGGAAACGCTGGACATCAACGTTAAGGGCACGGAAACCGTGCTCCGTCTCGCCAACAGATTCAAGAAAAAAGTGCTGGTGGCCTCCACCTCGGAGATCTACGGGAAGCATGTGGATCATCCCCTGTCTGAAGAGAACAACCGGGTCATGGGAAGCGTTAAGAAGAGGCGCTGGGCTTACGCATGTTCCAAGACCCTGGATGAGTTTCTCGCTCTGGCTTACTCGGACGAAAAGAAATTGCCTGTTGTCATAACCCGCCTTTTCAACACCGTCGGGCCGCGGCAGACCGGCCAGTACGGCATGGTCCTGCCCAATTTCGTTCAAAGCGCTCTTCTCGGTAAACCCATCACCGTGTACGGCGACGGCACTCAGACCCGAAGCTTTGCGCATGTCTCGGATGTCATAGGGGCGCTCATCAAACTCATGGCCGACCCGAGGGCGGAGGGGGATGTGTTCAATGTGGGGAACGACGAGGAAGTATCGATCAAAGACCTGGCCCTGAAAGTCAAGGAGATGACGAACAGTCCCTCGGAAATCGAATATATCCCCTACGAGAAAGCCTATGGGCCGGGATTCGAGGATATGGAACGAAGATGCCCGAACATCGGCAAAGTGGAGGAACTCATCGGGTACAGGCCAGCCCATAACCTCGAAGCTATTGTTCAAAGCGTGATTGATTACTTCAAGGAGTGATCCCCCAGGCAAGCCGGCAGAGAGAAAGTGGAGCTTTGTGAAAGCGAAGTCATGCCGTGAATATTGAGGTTTGAATCATGATGGAAGATCATCAAAATCATGGACGATGAAAAGAAGATTCTGGTGACAGGCGGCGCCGGATTCATCGGCACCAATTTTATTCGCCATGCTTTAGAGGTACGGCCGAACTGGTGCATCGTGAATCTGGATGCGCTCACCTATGCGGGTAACTTAGCGAATTTAAGAGACTTGCCTGCCGGACACGCGAAAAGACATAGATTTGTCCGAGGCGATGTTTGTGACTCGAAAACCATTGAGAGTCTTTTCAGGGAAGAAGACTTTGACGGCGTTATCCACTTCGCGGCTGAATCCCACGTAGACCGCTCGATTCTCGGGCCTGATGCCTTCGTAAAAACAAACGTTATCGGCACCTCTAAACTGCTGGAGGGTGCTCTTAAACATTGGAAAGACGGCGGCAGGCCCGATGGCTTTCGTTTCCTTCACATATCAACCGATGAAGTCTACGGGACTCTGGGGGCGGAAGGCTTCTTTACTGAAAAGACGCCGTACGATCCGTCCAGTCCATACTCGGCCTCAAAGGCCGCCTCAGACCATTTTGTCAAGGCCTATCAACGCACCTATGGTTTGCCGACAATCATTACAAACTGTTCCAATAACTACGGCCCTTATCAGTTTCCCGAGAAACTCATTCCTTTGGTCGTTATGAACATTCTTGAAAAGAAGCCTGTACCGGTGTACGGAGACGGCAAGAATGTTCGGGATTGGCTCTATGTTGTCGATCACTGTGAGGCTCTTATCAATGTTTTCGAACAGGGAAGGATCGGACAGACCTATAACATAGGCGGTGGAGCTGAAAGAGAAAACATTCAAGTCGTTGAGCTCCTGTGTGAAATCATGGACAGGCGCTTAGAACGGTGTGGTGGAGATTGTAGCACGAACCTGATAACTCATGTTGCAGATCGTCCGGGGCACGACAGGCGTTACTCCATCGACTCCGCAAAAATCAAAAGAGAGCTTGGGTGGATGCCTCAGCACCGCTTTGAAGAGGCTCTTCAACAAACTGTTGACTGGTACCTGACACACATTGACTGGGTCGATTCAGTCAGAACCGGGGAATACCGAGCATGGATTGACGCGAATTATGTCGGCCGTAATAAGATTATTCGCTAACTTAGCTATGGGGAAAGTATGAAAGGTATAATACTCGCAGGAGGACACGGGACACGGCTCTATCCCATCACCAGGGTTGTGAGCAAACAGCTTCTCCCCGTGTATGATAAGCCTTTAATCTATTACCCATTGTCCGTGCTGATGCTGGCCGGCATACGGGAAATCCTGGTCATTTCCACACCGCAAGACCTCCCTCGGTTCCGGCAGCTTTTCGGGGGCGGGGAACAATGGGGTCTGTCCTTCGAATACGGTGAGCAGGCGCAGCCCGAGGGCTTGCCGCAGGCGTTCATTATCGGGCGTCGTTTCATAGGAAAAGATGGCTGTTGTCTGATTCTCGGCGACAATGTCTTTTTCGGACACGGCCTGTCGGAAAGGCTGCGCAAGGCGGCTTCCCGCATTGAAGGCGCCACCGTCTTCGGGTACCGGGTGAAAGATCCGGAAAGATACGGGGTTGTCTCATTTGACGAGAAGGGCAGAGCGTTAAGCATCGAGGAAAAACCTCTTCAGCCCAAATCTGATTACGCCATCACAGGCCTCTACTTTTACGACAATCAGGTGATCGATATTGCCGAAGGACTCAAACCCTCAGCACGAGGGGAGTTGGAGATCACCGATGTAATCAAGGCCTATCTTCGTATGGGAATGCTGAACGTGGAAGTCTTCGGGCGAGGCGTTGCCTGGATGGACACGGGTACCCATGAAGCCTTGATGCAGGCGAGCAACTTTATCCAGGCCATTGAAGATAGACAGGGGCTCAAGGTATGCTGTGTGGAAGAGATCGCCTATCTGATGGGTTACATCGGCGGGGAGCAGTTGGAGAAACTTGCAAAACCGCTCATACATAACAGTTACGGAAAGTACCTGTTGGGGCTCCTGCAGAGCCGGAGCAAGAGGGTGTGAAAGAGGATTCTTTTGCATGATTAGATATCCGGCAGCGCCTCACATGATGTTCGTGAGTTTCTGGCGCAACCGTGGCCTCATATGGCAGATGACGAGGCGGGAAGTAATAGAACGGTACCGTGGTTCTGTGTTGGGGTTACTGTGGTCTTTTTTTAACCCCTTGTTGATGCTGAGTGTTTATACCTTTGTGTTCAGCGTTGTTTTCAAAGCACGCTGGCATGGAGGCATGGAAAGCAAGAGCGGATTCGCGCTCATGCTATTTACCGGCATGATCGTTCATTCCTTGTTCGCCGAGAGCGTCAACCGTGCGCCGAGCTTGATCTTGAGCAACGTCAATTATGTCAAGAGAGTTGTCTTCCCGCTCGAGATCCTGGCGTGGGTATCCATGGGATCAACGCTCTTTCACACATTTGTTAGCCTGCTGGTGTTATTGATGTTCTTTTTTGGGATTAATTTCTACCTCAACTGGACTTTGGTATTTTTCCCCATACTACTGCTGCCACTGGTCCTGCTCACCACCGGGATTTCATGGTTCCTCGCCTCCACCGGCGTGTTTATTCGAGACGTCGTGCAAACCACAGGCATCATCACCATGGTCATGCTGTTTCTGAGCCCGGTCTTCTACTCCGTCTCCTCTCTGCCGGAGGCCTACCGCCCATTTTTGCAGGCGAATCCGCTCACGTTTCGCGATCGAACAGGCACGGGATATCCTTATATGGGGAAAGCTGCCGAATTGGCAAGGCCTAGGGATTTATTACATCGTAAGCTTAATCGTAGCCGGAGCCGGATTCGCCTGGTTTCAGAAAACACGCAAGGGTTTTGCCGATGTCCTCTAACGATATCGCTATTCGGGTCCAAAATGTCGCCAAGTGCTACCCCCTGTACGCAGCGCCGCGGGACCGGCTCAAGCAGTTTGTGGTGCCCCGGCTGCAACGCTTGTTTGGACAAGAATCCAGACAATATTTCCGCGAATTTTGGGCTTTGCGAGACATTTCGTTTGAAGTCAAAAGAGGGGAAGCATTGGGTGTTATCGGCGCAACGGCAGCGGCAAGAGTACGTTGCTTCAAATCATTGCCGGTACCCTGGCCCCGACAATAGGCGAAGTACAGGTGGATGGGCGGATGGCAGCCCTGCTGGAGTTGGGCAGCGGCTTTAATGCTGAATTTACCGGACGAGAGAATGTCTACCTCAACGGCTCCATCCTCGGCTTCACTCACGCGGAGATGGACAATCTGTTTGACGACATTGCCGCTTTTGCAGACATAGGGCAGTTTATGGATCAGGCGGTCAAGGTATACTCGAGCGGCATGTTTGTGAGGCTGGCCTTTGCTGTTCAAGCCTGCGTGAAGCCGGATGTACTGATTGTGGATGAGGCACTGGCCGTAGGAGATATTTTCTTTCAACGGAAATGTCATACCCGGATGGAGGAATTACTAGCTCATGATACAGCAATTATTATTGTTTCGCATGACATGTCTGCGATTGAGAGGTACAGTAACCAGACAATGCTAATTGATAAAGGGCGTTGTCTGTTCTTTGGTCAGCCAAACGAGGCGGTGCGACGGTATTACCACCAAATGGAGAGTGCACCTAAAGCGAATTGTGTCTTAGCCGAGAATGACCCTAAATTAGAGTCTGTGGAGTTCAATGGCTCTATTCCTGACTGGCCGTCACAGGATGCTTTCTTAGGTCTCGTACAGGCGGCTACCGTTGGTGAGGAAAATGTCGCTCGATGTACGGGAGTCGCGTTGTGCAATCAACAAGGTCAACCTTGTAGCGTGTTTCAAATTGGCGAGGTTGCCTACTTTTACTATGAATTTGAATTGCTACAAGACATCGGAGTGCCGATTGGTGGAATTGCGATCACGACAAAAACAAATATAACTTTACACGCCAAGAACTCGCTTCAACATCTAATTGAAACACCACCCCTAGTTAAAAAAGGTGCTCGCCTGCGGTTTCGGCAGACAGTTGAACTCGCAATATCCCCCGGTGAATATCTTTTCGCAGTTACCCTCGCAACGATGAATTCTGATGATTATGCTCATAAAACGGATATGAGCCACGCGCAATTGCATTCAAAATATCAAACAATTTTGCGAGTTATTAATGCTGGAGCATTTGGAATCCGCGAGAGATCGCAAGGTTTGACCTTGCCCTTCTACGGTTTGGTAAATCTAAATGGGGAGCATCTCTTGTCTATCATAAAAACGTCCTACGATCGTGACTCTACCAAGTCTAAAACAAAATTTGAATTGCCGCACAACGCTTTTTATCTGTTTTCTTATCCTCGCTCGGGTAATACTTGGTTGCTTAACTCATTAGTTACCCTCCTTGGAGCTATTCGGAGTGAAGCACGAAGTCAGTTTGAACACTATCCATATCTGTACGGTCAGCCTGATCCTAACACTTTTTTCTTGGTCGCTGAGCATGAATTAGATATGTCCCGCCCTTTGATTGTCAAGTCTCACGGCACTTGTGATGAATATAAGCGTTTATATCCAAAAAAGAAATGTATCTACATTTTTCGTGATGGACGCGATGCTTTACTTAGTTACTATTTCTATCAAAAAGCCTTCTCAAGGAATGAAGATATAGCTTTTAGGCGTCTTGGCATAGAGAATATTCTCACTGTAGAGACCTCGAAGAAAGTGGAGTTCGACCCGGAGGAATTTGTGGAATTTCTACGCATCCATATTCCGGAATGGGTTAATCACGTAAGAGAATGGCTAGAAACCGAAAATATATTCAAGCTCCGATATGAAGATTTACATCAAGACTTTGCGGGGAAATTAACGCAAGTTGCCAACCATCTAGGTATACAACCTGTTGTCAGTGCAACAGAAGTACAAAGAAAATACATTGAAGGTTTCAAACAATTCTTGTCAGGAGATAACCGTCAATTCTTTCGGAAAGGAATTATCGGCGATTGGAAGAATTATTTTACCGGACAGCACGATCAACTATTTAAAGAACTGGCGGGTGATTTTTTAATTGACCTAAATTACCTATGAAAATCATGGATCGTGATATTAAGATTAAGAGTCCACTTATCCCATCTTCGCGCACTCAAAAGCTTGGGGAGTTCTCGACTGCTAAATTGATCAGCGAATGGCGAGGTTAATTTTAATATTGACATTTCCAGTGAATTCGATAGCATCGAGGAAACTCTCGCTGTACCGCTGCGAAGACAGCCATCTCGATTTTTTTTCCCGCCTTCCTCGTGGCAGGATCTGAGCGGTTGTACCAGGAACTGCGCAAGTTTGATTGGTACTATATGGTCGATAAATGGGAATTTAGGCAGGCTCTCAAAGATTTGAGCGGTTGCCAGCGGATTCTTGAAGTCGGCTGTGGTTCGGGACTTTTTTTGGAAGAGATTGTCCGACAGCTACCGGGCAGTTCAGTCATGGGCATCGAACTAAGTGAATGGGCTGTCCAACAAGCTCGGCAGAAAAATTTACCAGTGGAGAAGATGGACTTACAAGCGCTGATTGACAGGCACGAGACCTTTGATGCTGTTTGTAGTTTCCAGGTTCTGGAGCACGTGAGCCAACCCCGTGCTCTTCTGGAGAGTCTGGTAACCCTTTTGTCGCCGGGGGGCAAACTTGTTTTGGGAGTGCCTAATAAAGACTGTTTTCTGAAGCATCAGTACAATCTCTTAGACTTGCCACCTCATCACATGACCCGATGGGGAGATTTTACCTTTATGTATCTTGAAAAGCTTCTCCCTCTGAAATTGGTTCGGGTCAGTTTAGAGCCTCTGGCAAAGTATCATATTAAGGGGTATGTTTCTGCTTATGCTCAATATTGGCATGCCAAGTTTCCACTCATGCAATTCCTTTTATCGAATCGGCGTGTAGACGACCTTTCGAGAATGATTGAAAAAACCGGTTGGTATCGCTTCCTACGGGGTCAAACGTTATACGCTTTATTTGAGAGACTATAAGATTGTGGATGTATGACCTCTATTCGCTGTCGGTTCTCTTACGAGAAGCGGGCTTTCAAGACATACGTGTCTGCCAGGTGGGTGAGTCAGACATCCGTAATTTCCGCGCTTATCTGCTCGATACAGAGATCGACGGCTCGGTGAGGAAGCCGGATTCCCTCTTTATGGAAGCAAGGAAACTTAGACTATGAAAATTGTCCACGTCAGCACCGATGACATTCAGGGAGGCGCTGCGCGCGGCCTATCGTCTCCACCAGGGCCTGCGAGAGATTGGCCAGGAGGGCGTCATGCTGGTCCACCGGAAGGTTTGCATAGACGATTCTGTTCTGGAGTTATCTTTTGACACCGAAAGAGAAATGTCCGGCAATGTAAGCGTATGACCAAACCATCTATTATGGGGTAGAAGATTGGAAGTATGATGTGCCGGTTCCCAGAAAATCTATCGGCTGCTGTTCTTTGAAAACTGAAGAAAGTCTTTCACGGATGAGGTTAGTCGGGTTGGGCGACCAGCGCA
Source organism: uncultured delta proteobacterium (assembly GCA_963740905.1). Taxonomy (GTDB): domain Bacteria; phylum Desulfobacterota; class DSM-4660; order Desulfatiglandales; family HGW-15; genus JAFGDM01. Next base: position 254,835 of record CAVUFY010000020.1, on the reverse strand, counting down.
TTGGAATGCCTCGGAAGGGGCTCCCATTGATCGGGGAGCAACTCCCTCAGCCGGGTGACAGGATGGCTCATGACTCTGCGGAGCATGTCGTTGAAGTACTCCCAGGGATTGACACCGCAAGCCTTGCAGGATTGTATCAACCCGAAGTAGAGGGCCGTGGCGTGGGCGCCTCGGTCGCTTGCCGCGAACAACCAGTTCTTTCTTCCCAAAGCCAGTGGACGGATCGCATTCTCGGCGAGGTTGTTGTCAGGTCTCAAGCGGCCATCTTCGAGGTAACGGTAAAGGGCCTGCCTCTGGTTCAGTGCATAGTCAACGGCCTTTCGAAGCGGTTCTGAGGGAAGAGTCTCAACCTTCAGATCTTCGAGACGCTCGAAGATCCCATCCAGGACGGGCCTGCACCATTGTTCTCGGTATCGGCAGCGCTCAAGATCACTCAGGTCCCTGCATTCAGCTTCCACCTTGTAGAGCTGGGCAATGCGGACCATGATCTGTGTATCCTCCTTGGGGCGAGAAGAGGTTGCCTCATCAAACTTTCGCCTCGCATGCGTTCAGCAACCCACCTCGATGATGTTCTCTTTCCGAAAGAGCTCATCATAGCCGCTATAGGCATCTGCATGCACGTACCCGTTGAAGCCATCAAGGAAATCCAGGGGCCGCTTTGATCTAGGATGACTTTAGTGGACACCAAAGTTGAGTTAGAATACAGAGACGGAGGTGTCAGAATGGAAAGGATTCCTAGAGCGGTATACACCAAGGAACTTCGGGAAGAAGCTGTAAAACTAGTGACAGAAGGCGAATTGAGCATACCGGAAGTGGGGCGGAGATTATCGATTTCCTGCTCGACCATCCGGTACTGGGTCAAGGCGAAGAGGGAAGGCAAGCTTCAGGAGGTCGGCAGACAGCAGAGACCGCTTACAGAGGTAGAGATGGAGCTTGCTCGGGTGAAACGGGAGCTGGCCCAGGTCAAGATGGAGCGAGACATACTAAAAAAAGCCGCCGCGTACTTTGCGAAGGAGTCGCTGCCAGGTACGCGATCATGAAAGAGATGCGGCTCAGATATCCTATCCCGCAGATGTGCCGTGTATTAGGCGCATCAGCGAGCGGGTACTACAGATGGCTCAAGCGTAAGCCTTCAAAACGTGCTCAGGAAGAGGGAAGGCTGGAAGTGGAGATCAAAGCAGCACACAAGAGGACCCGTGAGACATTCGGACCTGAAAGGCTGCAGCGTGATCTTGCGGAACACGGAGTGAAGGCGGGAGTGTGTCGGATCAGACGGATAAGGAAAAAACTGGGAATACGCTGTAAACAGAAGAAAAAGTTCAAGGCAACGACGGATTCCAAACACACATTACCTGTGGCTGAGAACCTGGTGAATCAACAGTTCAAGGCAGCGGCGCCGAATCGGATTTGGGTTACGGATATCACCTACATCCCCACAGAAGAAGGCTGGCTTTACCTGGCAGGGCACAAGGATGTTTTCACAGGAGAAATAGTCGGATATGCCATGGGTCCCAGGATGACAAAGAACCTCGTGAGCCAGTCCTTGTTCAGGGCAGTGGCGGCCAAGGGGCCTGTACCCGGACTGATCCACCATTCAGATCGGGGGAGCCAGTACTGCTCTCATGAATACCGGAGGCTGCTTGATCAGTTCCATATGAGAGCGTCGATGAGTGGGAAAGGGGACTGTTATGATAACGCTCCTATGGAGAGCTTCTGGGGTACGCTCAAGAATGAGCTTGTTCATCATCGTCGCTATGGGACAAGAACGGAGGCCATCCGGGAGATTACCGAGTATATAGAGGTCTTCTATAACCGGCAGAGGAGGCAGGCCAGACTGGGTTATCTCTCCCCTGCGGCATATGAACGGCAGTTCTTCCTAATGCCGATCGCAGCATGAGGGCTATTCGTGTCCACTATTGACATCACAGGTCATAAATCTAAGGTCTCAAAATGCGAGTCTCCCATTCTATGGGACTGCAGAACTCGACGGCGTGTCGCGCTATCGGTTGTTCAATCGATGGCGTGATGGGTTTCTTCGAAACTGATGGTTGGAGACTGATCTCGGGATGAAGTTGCTAAATTTGGGTTGTGGAAATTCATTCCATGCTGCATGGATTAATTTGGATCTCTATTCGAGTTTCCCAGGCGTTGTTCGGGCAGACGTGCGAAGGTCTTTGCCATTCGTCGATCATTCATTTGATGCGGTGTATCAATCGCACGTGTTGGAGCACATATCCAGGCATGAAGCGAAGCGGCTCTTAAGCGAATGCTGCAGGATTCTGAGAGATGATGGGATCATTCGAGTGGTCGTTCCTGATCTGGAGCAAATCGCGAAGACTTATGTGGAATGGCTGGATAAAGTGACGCGCGAAGGAGGGAGGGAAGCAGAGGACAGATACAATTGGATTGTTCTTGAATTGCTTGATCAATTGGTGCGGGAGCAGTCGGGTGGGGAGATGATGGAGTATTTCAATCGGAGTGATCCAAGCGTTATGGACTTTATTGTCGAACGTTGTGGAAAAGAGTACCTCGGCTACCTTGAAAGGATTGTGAGCCGGCCGAAGTCGTGTTTTGAAGAGAGGGGAGGAGAGGAGCTGAGCGCAGCAGATAGTATCGACCCGCCCTTGAGTGCTGAAAAAATTCAGCCGGGGGAGAAGCACTTCTGGATGTACGATCGTTATTCTCTAAGTATGATGTTGCAGGATGCAGGTTTCAATGATGTCAGAGTATGCATGGCTGATGAATCGAGGATCCCGAATTTCAATTCTTACAGACTAGACGTTCTGGGTGACGGCTCAATACGGAAACCTGATTCTCTTTTCATTGAAGGCAGGAAAGGTTCCAGGAGTGAAACCGTGGAGCGCCTTAGCACTGTGGCAGATGAACGGGGCTTTGAAGATGATAGGGACACACACGATCAACAAGTCTCCAAACTGCGCGAAAATGCGTTCAGGCTGCTCACCACTGAATTGAGTGAGAGGAGTTCTGAAGTCGCATCCTTGAAGATTCGGCTTGATCAGAGCAATGTAGAAAAGAGGCGCATGCTGGATGAGCGTCTTGCTGAAATCGCGAACCTTAGGAAGAGCTATGAATGCGTTCTTGACAGACTCCCTTTGGTGAGCGTTGTCACACCGGTCTACAACGGAGCAAAGTATCTGGAAAGGTGTATCAAGAGTGTTTTGGATCAGGATTATCCGAAGATTGAGCACATCGTCATCGATGGAGGTTCCACGGATGGAAGCGTCGAGATCTGTAGGAAATATCCACAGGTGACCGTCTTCTCTAAGGCGGACCTTGGCGAGTCGCATGCGATTAACAGAGGGTTTTCGATGGCGCAAGGCGACGTGTTGGCTTGGTTGTGTGCGGACGATGAGTATGAGCCCTTGGCCGTTTCCTCTGCGATCAGAGAGATCATGATGGGCCGAAAAGTTGTTATGGGTCTTAGTAGATTTATCGACGAAGAGGGAAGAGTGATTTGTGAGCACCCGTCGAATGTGTATCCTTTCTACGATCATGACATGTTCCTCAGGTTCTGGAAATACAACCCAATCAGCCAGCCTGCGGTCTTCTGGACTAGGAGGATGTGGGAAAGGTGTGGACCGTTAAGAATGGATCTGTGTTTTGCAATGGATTATGATTTGTGGCTTCGAATGAGTAGGTTGTCTATGTTTCAAAGAGTGGATACCCATATGGCAAAATATCGGTTACACCAGGAGGCCAAGTGTATTGCCGACAATTATGGCTCGAAGGTTGAGTTGATAAGAGTCAGTCGGAAATATTGGCCCTCGTCTCTCACGTTTATGCACTGGAAACTGGTGTTTAGTTATCTCTTCACAACGAGTCCAATAACCGAGCATTTCAGCGAGTGTGAAGCTCTGCTGTCGAAGGCGGAAAAATACATCAGAGAGGGCAAAAGAAGGCGTGCAGTGGCGTTTTTCGTTAAGGCACATTGGGTGCATCCAGCGGCTCCATGGATGAAGGGTTATTGGGAGATATTAAAACTGGTGGTTTTGCGATGCAGTGGCCTGGGAGCATGCTCCAGAATCGGCAGGAAGACTTTGAGCTTTATGCGGCGGAAGCAACGCTGAAAAGGGCGTTGATGCCGAGGAAGCTTGTCGAACAAGGAGCAGCGGCGGAGATGATCAGAGTCAACACAAATGTAAATTCTTGAGAGAGATGAGCGAAGGGGACACATGATTGATTACGCACGAGTTAGCAGGATGGTGGAATATATTAACAGCAGGGGCCTTTGTGCGGAATGGAAATTCGGTACGCGGTGTTGGGAATATTCATGGATCGTTGAGAACGGCCAGTTCGAGTCCGGCATGAAATGCCTTGATGCCGGGTGCGGTCAGTCGCCCTTTCTCCTTTTTCTTCATGAGCTTGGATGTGAGTCGCATGGACTGGATTATCTTCAGGGCGAGAAGGGCACAGATCCCCAGACTTACGGTATAACGAAGGAGCTGATCGATTCGTGTGCAGGGAAAGTCGAATATCACCATGGGAGCATGTTTCAGGCGCCGTTTGAAGACAGTGTTTTCGATCGGATATCGTGTATTAGCGTGTTGGAACATATTCTTACGCCGGAACAGCCGCGCGCACATTATCCATGCCTCAATGAAATGAAAAGAATTCTCAAACCTGGTGGGTTGCTGATCGTAACGGTTGATTATTTTTTGAACCATGAGGTGACGCCCGGCTACGATTACAGGGACGACATCGCCTTTCTTGAAATGCCTGTTTTGGACCCAAGTTCCCGAATGTGGAGCCGAGAAGAGATTAATGTCGATGAGGATGCTTATTTTGTGCCTCCCCATATGTATGTCGGAATGGGGTATGGTCAAGGATTCAACAAAAAAATATATCACCGCCTGACGTCTGTCGGCTACATTTTAAGGAAGCAAGGTGTTTAATCAACCTGGTTCAACGCGAAGGAACTCTCAGATGATGCACAGGGGATGTGAAGGTCAGTGCCGGTCGGTAACTCGAAAAAACTAAAAATAGCTTTTTTTAACTCAATGCCTGCGAATGTGGGGTCCGGGTGCGAGCGGCTCATATACGAGACGGCGAGAGGTTTAATCGCTCGTGGAAATGACGCTCGTGTTTACCTTATGAATGCACGGATGGACCCTAGGCAACCCTTTTTTGTGCATGCAATTCCTACAGTTCCTTTAGAGATCAGTACTGAACGTAAGCTCGCCAGTATGACTGGGTGGAATGATTTCTTCTTCCCTTCGACCGGGCTGTTTCGTTTGCGAAGTTGGATTGGTGGTGCAGATATATGGCATTTTCACAACTTGCATGGACACTTCGTAAGCATTCCGCTTCTGGGGCTTGGCAGTTGGACCAAGCGGATCGTCATTTCACCCGTGGACGAATTCTTATCAACGGGCTACTGCGCCTACCCGATGGATTGCAGACGGCATCACGCTGGGTGCGGATCATGTCAAAGGATCGGCGATCCATGGCCGGGGATTTCCAAGGACAAGACCGCATTTCTCTTGAAAATCAAGCGGCTGTTTTTCCGCTTCTCCAGGGTCAATATGCTCTTCCACACGGAAGCGCTCGCGAACGTTTATCGAATGACCTTCGTGGGCCGGAAGCCGGCTACGGTTATCAGATACGGCGTGGATATCGATTGCTTCCGACCCCTTTCTAAAGAAATGTGCGCTCGGGATCTCAGGGTGCGGCGGAGTGACCGGTTCGTTGCCGGCTTCTTTCACAGCAATATTCTAGATAAGAGGAAGGGCCTGGTTTCCCTATTAGCAGAACTGAGAGCTTATACGAACGATCTTGCCGGGAAAGTGGATATCCTGGTGGTAGGACATGGCAGTGACCAGGCCAGAGATATGGTCCCTTCAGAGCTTGGCGTGATAGCTTTGCCTTATCTTTCCAGGAGTCGGGATTTAGCGAACGCATTGAACTTATGTGATGTTCTCATGTATCCAACACATGCGGAGAACCTCTCTCTCTTGTCTCTTTCCGCCCTGGCATGCGGTGTCCCGGTTATCTCGTATGACGCGGGAGGCCAGAAAGAGGCCATCATTGACGGAGTGAACGGCTTTATTGTGGGACAGCGGAATGTCCAGGATATGGTGGGCCGTCTCTTGCAGATGGTAGGTAATCCGAGTCTGTGCCGGCAGTTGTCGGAAGGAGCGAGGAAGATAGCCGAGGAAAGATTTGATTTTGATCGGTATGTAGACCACCTCGTTCGCTACTATAGGAAAATAGTCGGCAGACAAGAGGCGCAAGATACTGAGGGCATTAGGCATAACTGGAAGGCGGGAAATGCCTGTAGCTAGCAAAACTACGCGAATTATTGTTCTTGGAGGTTTGGGTTTTATAGGTACCCACCTCTCTCGCGCTTTACTTGATGCCGGATATCAGGTTCGGGTTTTCGACAGGCTATTCGGTTCAAGGAAAGGGATCGAGGATATCGAAGGTCTTGTCGAGGTTATAGAGGGCGACATAGCAAGACTGGAAGATATGTCGGAGGCACTCAAAGGGTGTGCGGTGGGAATACACCTGGCACATAGCACGGCTCCGGGATCGTCCATGAAGGATCCGGTTTATGATGTTCAGACGAACCTGGTGCCCCTGGTTCGATGGCTCCCTTTATTGGGACAGACCGATCTAAGAAAGCTGATTTATGTTTCATCGGGGGGCGTAGTGTATGGGAGTCCAAGGATGATCCCCATCAATGAAGATCACCCCACCAATCCAGTTTCGTCATATGGCATCACCAAACTGGCAATGGAAAAGTATATAGCACTCTACGCAGAGATGGCGGGTGTTGATTACAAGATCTGCAGACCATCGAATGTTTACGGCGAGAATCAACATCTGAATATCGGACAGGGAGCGATAGGTGTGTTCTTGGAACATGGACTGAAAGGAAGGCCCATTGAGATTTGGGGGGACGGACGGGTTGTTCGGGACTATTTGTATATCAGGGATTTGGTCTCGGCGATAATGGATATTGTAAATTATGAAGGTGAGGAGCATGTCTTTAACATCGCCACGGGTGTCGGGTTGTCTCTGAATGGACTGATAGAAATCATTCAAGGTCAATTGCGGCTTCCTCTGAAAGTAATTTACAAGTCAGGGAGGAGATTTGATGTCAGCAGTAATATTTTGGACAGGAGCAGGTTGCAAAGAGAAACAGGCTGGGAGCCCAAGATCTCAATCACAGAGGGTATTAGACTGGTGTACGAATGGATGCGAAGATCGGGCGCGTGATAGAGAGTGTCAAGGGAATATATAGGAAAACATTGGAGCCACCAATTTGAAATACTCCAACACGATGAAGGAGAGGTGAGCAACGGGCAGGACTGTGTTGAGAAAGCGTTGAGAAGGCAGGAGTTTGGTGTGACGAGACTGCCGGGGAGAAAGAGTTGAAGTTCGACATCGTGACCCCGTCTTTTAATCAAGTAAAGTATTTAAGGCAGACGGTCGAGAGCGTCCTCTCACAGGCGGGTTCAGAGGTCGAGGTCTGTTATTCTATCATGGATGGTGGGTCCACAGACGGGAGTCTTGACCTGATCCGTTCCTTCCACTCAAAATTGGCCCATTGGCGATCCGAAAAGGATGCGGGGCAGTCCGCGGCGATCAAAGAAGGCTTGTCGAGAGGAGGGGGTGAAGTCGTCGCATGGATTAATTCGGACGATTTTTATCCAGCGAGGGCGTTCACCAGGGTTGCAGAATTCCTCACTCTTCATCCGGAGGTAGAGGGTGTCTACGGCGACTGCCTCATGGTGAACGAAGATTCTGTCCCGGTTGGATTGGGTACTCATATTCCTGTTACGTGGGAAGACTTATTTGAGACACCCTACTTGATCAACCAGGAGTCTGCTTTCATTCGCCGTCGGTTGTATGATCGAGTTAGAGGTGTCGATTCCCAATACTGGGGCGCTATGGATTATGATCTCTGGCTGAGAGTCTTTCGAGAAGGCCACATCGCCTACTTGCCGGAAATATTGGGTGTTCACCGGTTTCTCCCTGATCAGAAAAGTTCCTCCTCCGATCGCTATGTTGGTGAGATGAAAAAGGCCAGGGAGAACTTTGCCAGGCGTTACTCCGTACCTCTGCCCTTATGGCCATTTTCAAAAAAAGGGAAGGAACGGGTGATAGTTAAGTGGGAACAACACTGGAGTGCTGTACTGCGATGGATTGAAAGAGGTTGCAAGGAAGAGGAATTTGAAGGACGTGTTGTCGATTTCTGGAGACGATATTCTCAGGGGGGTATCCTAGCGGTCCGAGGAACCACTTCGTTCGGATGGATCGGACCCGATTGTCTCTATGTCCTTGACCGAGAGGAGATCGGTTCATCCCTGAATTGGGTATTCGTTAGTCAGGTTTCGGGTCTAAGTGCCAGGTCCATTTCTCTCAAATTAGAGGAAAGTTTTTCGTCCGTCAATCTAAAGGATGCCGTCTCCGTGCCAGTGAGTCTGAAAGAAGACAAACGCTTTTCGGTACTGGAAATCAGCGCTGACACATCATTTATTCCCGCTCTCCAAAATTGGGGGCCTGCCTACTTTTGTTTGAGCTTAGTATCTTGCCCTCAACCGAAGGGAAAGCAAGTCTTGTCGATTCAATCCATTCCTTGCCTTCCGAGTGGGGACGATTTGGAGGCGCAAAAAAAACTGAATGGAAAGCTCTGAGATCAGAAAATGTTCATGATCCTGAAGTGTTCGAGAGAGATTGCTGATTCACGGCTGCTCAGCATTAATAGCGGAACCTCTCCGTAAAAGGAGGCCCAGATGGTGAACGTGCTCGGCGGCCCGATCAGGTAATCGCACCTGGACAGGGCGTACAGATCCACCACAGCTTCTCTTTCGCCCGTTACCACCGGAAGGCCCTTGAAGTATTCATCCTTTACCGGTTCATTGGATGCCACCAGGAAGACGCATTCCTTTCCCTGACTCTTTAAAATCTTACGCATATCTTCCATCTTCCGGCGGTAGATTTCATCACTGTGAAACCATTTCCCACCTTTGAAGGTCCGGTAATCGCCTTTACGAATATGGACGCCGACCAGCGCTTTACCGACCCGGTTGCATTGTCGGATCGCCGAGTCCACTTTTTCAAGATAGGGCGCGTCAGGTTCAAAAAAACCTCGGATCTGAGAGGCATGTTTAGTGAAGTTGATCTGATCGCGAAATCTCCAGCCATACGCAAAAACGATCCTATCTTTTGCCGATTGCACGAAACGGTCCTGGTTAAGGTCGAAAATCTCCCCTTTTCTATCAATGTCGCGGATGAAAAGGAACTCCAAGCCTGCGACGTTTCGGAAGGTAAAATAGGAGAGGTATGACAGGTAGCGGAATACCAGCAGGATCATTCTGTGAAATAAGCGGAATCGTGAAAGCCGAATCGATATGTTATACCCGTTAAATCGATTAAGGAAGGTAGCAGGAAACAGGCTTTCATACTCTTCAAAATAGGGATAGATCAACCGGTAACCGTGCTCCATACTGCTGGCCATGAAGTGAGAAAAATGGATCAGGCGGTTGGCCAATTGTCCGGCCTTCGAATTGACGATCACCATGATCTGTCCCAGTATTCAGGAAACAATCACAAAACGCTCTGGTAAACCAGACTTTTCAACACTCTATTCTATTACTATCACCGCGATGTTGTGGTCAATGGATATATATTGCATATGTCTCGATCAGTGCAGGGCTGCTTGAGGGCGACATTTGTTGGGAATTAGGGACGACCGATTATGGGCCTTATCCGAAGTCGCATCCGTCGGCGTCGTCACGGTGAAATAGAAATGGAATACCCGAAAATCTCGATCGTAACGCCTTCCTTTAACAAAAAGGGATTCATCGAGAGTGCCATTCGCTCCGTCATCGAGCAGGGTTATCCGAACCTGGAATACTTGATTGTGGACGGGGGTTCCACAGACGGGACAGCGGAAATCATCCAAGATTATCGTGAAAACCTTGCGTGGTGGGTCAGTGAGCCGGACAAGGGGCAATCGCATGCGCTCAACAAAGGGTTTGCCAGAACGACAGGAGAAATCATGGCATACCTCAACGCGGACGACATGTACTGTCCGTGGGCATTGGAAACCGTAGCCGCCCTGTTCACGGAATTCCCTCAGGTCGAGTGGCTGACAAGCTTGCGGCCGATGATCTGGGACGACGCAGGGCGCCCTGTCATGACGGTGGCCCTGGGAGGTTTCACGAAGGCCTGCTTCTATGCCGGGTACACCCTGGGGTGCAGCGAGCATCACATGGGCTGGATACAGCAGGAGTCGACCTTCTGGCGCAGGAGTCTCTGGGAAAAAGCGGGCGGGTATGTTTCCGAAGACCTCAAGTTCGCCATGGACTTCGAACTCTGGGCGAGGTTCTACGAGCACGCAGATCTGTTTGGCGTGCCGATCCCGTTTGGTGGGTACCGAGTGACCGGCGCGCAGAAGTCGGTGGAGAGCATTGACCAGTACTATTCCGAGGCCGGAGCTGTTCTGGCCCGCTATTCGGAAGACAAGGAAGTGGAAGAGCGCCTCCCCGGAATGCAGGTGGACGACAAACGCTGGGTCATCGACTATGATTTTTCGAAGAGAAGACACGAACTGAAAAGGTGGGCTTGGCCGCTGTCTGAAGCCCTGGAGGGCCCCCCAAAGGTGTCCGTCATTACAGTCTGCAAGAAGGATGGAGGAAGGATTGGAAGGACCATAGAAAGTGTGATCGCACAAAGAAGGTACTTGGATGTTGAACATATCGTCGTGGATCTCACCTCCACCAGCGCATCGGCCGATTCCATTCAGAAGTACATGAAATTCGTTGACGTCTTTATGAAAGCACGCTGGCAAGGATTTTTCCAGCGCCATGAATGAAGGGGTGAACGTTGCTACGGGCGAGATTCTTCTTTTTCTCGACTCGAACGCTTACTTGGCGGATGAAGAGACGATCACGGATGTGGTGAGGCTGTTTGTTTCGAACCCCGACGTGGATACGGTTTTCGGGAATGCCGCTTTGGACAGGGGGGAGGGAGTAGTCCAGAAGAGGCAGCTCCACGAGATGAATCGGAGTTTAATGGCCACGCGGTCTATCGCTCTGGAAACGTTGTTTGTGCGAAAAGAGGCATTCCAGCAAACGGGCGGCTTTTCTGAAATGTACAGAGAAGCAGCAGACTACGACTGGATACTCGGGCTTTTCCTGAAGCGCCAGTGCAACTACCGGCACATCGATCGTCTGATCAGCGTTCGGATCGATGACGGGCAGCTTCAGACCAGAGAAGAAAAAATAGAAAGACGGCGAATCATCAGAAAATATTACAGCAGAGGGGAGATATTCAAGTATCGGACAGTTCCCGTAGGAGTGGCCAGGGCGAAAGCCGCGATAGGGAGGATAGGGCTGAAGTGAGTGGACCCCGGCAATCGGTTCAGGCCGATCAGTTGAGACAAATCCTGGATCAGGCGAGCGTTCACGCCTGGGATCACGCAACGAGTGACACCGGGATGAACACGGCGCCGGGGCATGTCGCGGTTTCTTCAAGAAGCCCTCTTGTGGAGAGTAATCAGTGGCAAGGAAAGAGCCGATACAGCCCGCGGGTGTCGGTGGTCCTCTGTACGTACAATCCGCAGCCTGAGTTGCTTCGATGGACTCTCGATTCCCTCGAAAAACAGACCTTCCCAAGGTCGGATTTCGAGGTCATCGTGGTAGACAATAATTCCACCCCGCCCCTCGACCAGGCTGGCATAACCGGGATGTCTTTCCCTTTACGGCTCGTGAGAGAGCCGAGACAGGGGCTCAGCTACGCAAGGTGTGCCGGCATCCTGGAAGCAAAAGGGGAGATCCTGGTCTTCGTGGACGATGACAACCATCTTGCGCCGAACTATCTTGAAAGAGCGTTTTCGATCGCGGCACGGGAACCCGAGATAGGCCTCTTCGGCGGGGTGGCAAAGGAAGTCCTGGAGGAACCCGTTCCAGAATGGAAAACACGTTTGCTCCCTTTCCTGGCGGTGAGGGATTTTGGGGCGGATCCCATTACGTCCTACAATGACTTCTGGGGCAAGTGGGAGCCGATCGGTGCCGGCATGGTGGCAAGGAGAGAAGTGGCGGAGCAGTTTGTCGAGTTGGTCAGTTCCGATTCAATGGCAGGGCGACTTGGCAGGAGAGGAAAAGCGCTGCTGAGCGCCGAAGACTCTCTGTTTGCTCGCATCGCGAATCGATTGGGCTATGCCTGCTCATACCAGCCATCGCTCAAGCTGCTCCATTTCATCAAGCGGTCTCGCCTTGTTCCTTCACACCTGGCTCGAAATCTGGAAGGGCAGGGCAGGTCCTTCGTGATGCTCAGGAAAGTACAGGGACAGCCCATAGAAAACTACACCTGCGCCCAGTCCGTGTATTTCCTGTTTCGGAGGTTTTTTTCCCGGGTCGAGCAACTGGGACTTCGGACCGGCTCCATTCACTGGTTCTGGGATCTCGGATACCTGAAAGAATGCCGCGCGAGAGAGAGAGGACAAACCGGGGAGTAGAGTCTTAAGATATAATTTCTTCGCAAGTTGCGGAGTCGAAAATCGAACCGCAGAATATCAAATAATGAATAACGAATGTCGAAGGAAGGGAGATATCTCACTTCCACCCTCTTAGCTTCTTTATTTTCTTGTTTTTAACTCTGCTCTGAGGCACTCTGTGAACTCTAGCGAAGCGGGCGTGAGACATAAAGAATGTTCCTGCACTTCGTGATTCGATATTCCTTGTTCGACATTCGTTATTCAGTCAGAGTTTTAATTCCGGCCATAGGCCTGCATTAGGTGAATATGACTCAAACTTTTTCTATTGTCATACCCAATTACAATTCAGGTTCTGTCATAGAGCGCGCCATCCGCTCTTTGGTGTCTCAGGACTACCCGAATTTGCAGTTGATCTGCGTGGATGCCGAAAGCAATGATGAATCCTGGGACATCATTGAACGCTACAGGGATCGCTTCGACAAGGTAGTGAGAGAGAAGGATCGGGGCCAAGCGGATGGTTTGAACAAAGGGTTTTCCCTTGCCCGGGGCGATATTTTCGGATGGCTCTGTGGGGACGATGAACTCATGCCCGGCACCCTCTTTCACGTTGCTGACCTGTTTGAAAAAACGCCTGATGCCGATATCGTCATGGGCGGTTGTGAGCGGGTCTACGAGGATGGCTCAAAGCAGGTAACCCATGCCCGTTCAGATGCGTGGGAGTGGATCGGCTTTCACAACGTGGTTGAGCAGCCCAGCACCTTCTGGAGGGGGCCGTTGCACCGCAGGATAGGTTCCCTGGATGATAGCTATCGGCTGGGCTTCGACTGGGACTTCTGGGCCAGAATGGCCAAAGAAGGAGCTCGGCTTGTGACGACCGACAAAGTTCTGTCCCGCTACTATTTTTCGGGGGACAACAAGTGCAGCAAGGCGGGGAATCTCTTTGCCGAGGAAGCCTTTCGAATCCTGCGAAAACACAGCCCCCTTCATGGGTGGATCGCCTATGTCTATCGCTTCATCTACCGCTACTTCGATTTAAAAGGATGCTGTGACCAGCCGCCGACCTGCTCAGCAGCACGACACTTCCTGTACAGATTGATTTGTGCGTTCTTGAGCCGCACCATCGGCGGCAGGTATATGGGGATGTACAACTGGCACTTTGCTTCCTGCCAGGAGCGTGGCCTCAAGTGGCACCCGTGAGCGGCGAATGAGGAGCTTCAACTTGAACCGGGATTGCTTATGACTGAACAGATCAATAAATCGATGGATCGTGACGACCTCCTGACGGACTCAGCCGGGCCGGTGGTCGGTGAGCTGAACCGACTCATGCGAAAGATTTATGCCGCCGGGCAAGTGATGAGCTCATGGTATGGGATGCTGGAGGCCCCTTTCACGGAAGTTGGTTTCGAGAACAGGGCAGCAGGCTACCAGGCCTTGCCGGGCGCTCACGATGATAACAGGATTCCGTGGTTTCTCTACTGGGAAATCGAGTGGGTGATGAGAAACGGGCCGAGGCTGAAGAAAGGGATGAGAGTCCTGGATGCCGGAGGGACGTCGTCTCTTTTTAGCTGCTACCTCGCCTCGCTCGGTGTTGAGGTTCACTCGATCGACATCAACCCGACCCTTCTTGAAAACGCCGAAAAGCTCGCGCAGATCTTTAACTGGAAGATGCATATGTACTGCATGGACGTGGGGAACATGTCCTTCGATGACATGTTCTTTGACCATGCTTTTTCCATCTGCGTTTTCGAGCACCTGGATTTTTACACGAAGCAGAAGGCCCTGGTTGAAATTCACCGCTGTCTGAAGCCCAAAGGTCAGCTTTGCCTGACTTTTGATTATAAGAATCCCGCGCCCTTTGTGTTCGGGTACAACGGATATGACGCGAGGCGCCGTAACGCCCTGGATTCGCCCGAGAGGGTCAAAGAGGTATTCTGCTCGACCGGTCTTTACACAACGAGGGAAAATCAGGAGTTCTTCGACAACAACAAGCGTTACCTGAAGCCGCCGCAGGAGGCGGGTCAGAGCGGCAACGGGGACTACAGCTTCGGGGCTCTTTTTCTGGAGAAGAAGGATTTCTTCTAGTGCGTTGCCCCAGCCTGAGTGATCTCCCTGCTCCTCCTTCGGGAAGGGCTGGGTGGCCGTGGACGGAAGAGAGCCGGCCGGCGGCAAACGAATCTTCAGAGCAACCGCCTTGGCCTCGGATCAGCATCATCACCCCATCGTTGAACCAGGCCGATTTTCTTGAAGAGGCGATTCGCTCCGTCCTGCTGCAGGGATATCCGGACTTAGAGTACATTCTGATCGACGGCGGCAGTTCGGATGCCAGCGTTGAGATCATCAGGAAGTATGAAGCCTGGGTCGCCTATTGGGTAAGTGAACCGGATGAAGGCCAGGCAAGCGCCGTTAACAAGGGGTTCAGGAGGGCCAGCGGAGATATTGTGGCGTGGCTCAATTCGGATGACTACTATTTTCAGGGCGCGTTTCATGGCGCTGCGCTTTTTTTCTCCGGACATCCAAAGGTGAAGGTGACCTTTGGCGACGCGGTGTTCGTGGATGAAACAGGACAGAGGCTTCAAACCTACCGTGGGATCGAACATGGTTTCATCCGGAACATGATGTACTGGAAGGGGTGGGACATCCCTCAGCCGAGCGTCTTCATGAGAAAAGAAGTCGTGGCGGAAATGGGTTACCTTAATGAATCGTACCGCTACGCCATGGACTATGAATATTTTCTGAGGACTTCCAGACGGTACCCGTTCAGGCACACCGGCAAGGTCCTCACGGCCTACCGGATCCATCACAAATCCAAGACCGGCGACTGGGAGCAGAATAAGGGCAAGTTTTTCCATGAGTGCAGGCGCGCAAACTCAGAGCTTTTGCCGCAGCAGAGCCTCCTAAGACCGGCTCTGCGGTTCATGGAGATGGCTCACGACGCGTGCAGCAGGATCAAAAAGAGCATTCGAGCATCACTTTAGCCTTCCCCAAGTAGATGTAAAGATCATGATTCTTTTTCTTGAGTGACTGGCGGGAAGGCGCCGTCTTTTCAGCAACTTATCTGCGGGGGAGTCTCGCCCGTAAGCGCCATCTTACGCAATCATCTTTGACTATCAGAATATCGAATATCGAACAAGGAATGACGAATGCCGAAGGAACGGAAGACATTCGACATCGAGGATGAAAACCCCATCCAGGCTTGATCCCTTGATTGCTGAAAGTAACCAGTTGATCTCCATATTCGTTGCCAGCATCAAGACGGCGAAACAAAAAAGTCAGAAAACTTCGTAATTCGGAATTTCTTGTTCGATATTCGATATTCATATTTGATCTACGGTGTTTGTCTAAGACGGCGCTTATAGAGTTTCGCCCCAGACCCATTCCCTTCGACAACGATACGTCTATCTTTCTCGATGAAAGCCGACCTCCTGTTCGTAACCTGCCTCCGCCCGTGGCCGATTCGCGGCGGGGAGTATATCCGCTCCTACAATATGATCCTTGCGTTGTCCCGATTCTTCAGTACGGTGGCGGTTGCGCCCAAGCCCGCATCGGAATGCGAGGCACTGGCGAAGGTAGTGGAATGGGTTGACCTCGGGAAGCTCGGCAAAGAGGTGCAGAGATTCCAGTACAAGCTCTTCCCCCATCCCCGAGGTAGTTCAGATTCTCCGTGAGACGCGGAGGAGGTTTAGACCTGATGTGGTGTGGTTTGACTCCGGCCATTGGGGCAACTACGCTTTAGTGCTGAGGAAGTACAGCACCAGGACGATCATGGGAACCCACAATTTCCAGTCCGAGCTCAGGAGGCAGGAGATTGCCACGGCGGATCGTCTGACCCAGCGAGTTAAGCTGGCGCTTTTTTTCCTGTCGGAACGATTGCACGAAAGGACTCTCTTCAGGCTTTTTGACAAGGTCGTGAGCGTATCAGACCTTGACAGGAAGAAGCACGCGCGATTCGTGGGACCGACCAAGTGTGAAGTCATCCCCAATTTCGTAGATGAAACGCCTTATGCGTCGGCTTCTTTTGTAAAGAAGGAACCAGGCCTGGTCACCATCACGGGCAACTTCCTTTCTTTTCAAAACAGGCTCGGAGCGGAATGGTTTATCAGGGACGTGTGGCCCGCGATCCGGAAGCAAAGTGAGCGGCGCTCGGCTCGAACTCGTTGGAATAGGCTCTGATTCTTTCGTCTCGGAAAGCTGCCATGATTCTACCGTGTCCGCTGCCGGAGAAGTTGATTCCGTTATCAAGAGCTTGGGACGAAGCTCGGTGGCCGCGGTCCCGATTAAGCAGGGAAGCGGGACCCGGTACAAGATCATCGAGGCTCTGGCCTGTCATGTTCCTGTTGTGAGCACCACGCTAGGGGCTGAGGGGCTGAATCTGATATCCGGTGAAGCCTGCCTCGTTGCGGATTCTTCTGGCGAGTTTGCGCACTCGGTCATCAGTGTCCTGAAGAACAGGGAACTGGGCGACCGCTTGGCTCGGAACGGATACGAAGTGTTTTGCCGGGATTACACATTAACCGCTAATGCCGAGCGCCTCCGGGATATCGTGTTGAATGTGCGGCAGGGAGTATAGAGGCTGCGCATTAAACTCCCTCTCGCACAATAATTTCTGACTATCAGAATATCGAATATCGAACGAGGAATGATGAATGCCGAAGGAAAGTAAGACATTTGACATTGAGGATAGATTGACAGATTTTGCGGTTCGGATAATCCGATTAGCAGAGGCCTTTTCCATATTTGTTGCCAGCATCAAAACGGCGAGACAAAAAAGTCACAAAACTTCTTCATTCGAAATTCCTTCTTCGATATTCGATATTCAATCTGGGACCCTTCATAAGAATGTCCCTGGCTGAGAGTCCCTAAGCAAAGAGCTTCCGATAATGAAACCGGATCCGCAATTGCCTTTCATTTCCGTGATCGTGGCCGTGCGAAACGGTGCCGAGACGATCCAGAGATGTATCGACAGCTTTTCACGTCAGACTTACCCCCGGAAAGAGCTTGTCGTTATGGACGGAGCATCTACGGACGGAACGGTTGCCCTCCTTTCTGAAAATACAGATGCCATAGCCTACTGGCAGTCTGAAATCGACAGGGGCCTTTACCACGCCTGGAACAAGGCGCTGGCTCATGCAAAGGGCGAGTGGATTTGTTTTCTGGGGGCGGATGACTATTTCTGGGATGAGAACGTGCTGGAGCGGGTTGCGGAGAGGGTGTGTGAGGCCTATCCCCGGCATCGGGTCGCCTACGGACGGATCTACAGCGTGAAAGAAAACGGAGACATCCTTGAAACAGTGGGAGTCCCTTGGGAGAAGGCCAGGAAAGCCTTTTGTCAGGTCATGGCCATTCCCCACCAGGGGGTGTTCCATCACCGGACCCTTTTTGAAGATCACGGGGAGTTTGACGAAACCTTCCAGGTTGCAGGAGACTATGATCTGCTGCTCCGGGAGCTGAAAGACAAGGACGCATGCTTCCTCGATGGCCTGGTGGTGGCGGGAATGCAGAGAGGCGGTCTGACCGGCCGAACGGAACACGGTCTTTTCTTGCTTCGTGAGATTGAAAGGGCGAGGGAAAAGAATGGTATATCGGGACTCAAACTCACATGGTGGTTTCATTTCACCCGTTCATGGAGCCGCTCGGCGTTGAGAAGACTATTCGGAAAAAGGGCGAGCGACGCGATGGCTGATTTGTACCGCGTTTGCGTGAGGAAGCCCCGAATATGGACCCGATGACGGACTGCGTAGAAAAAGGGAGACCGCATAATCTTTGATTATCAAAATATCGAATATCGAACAAGGAATGATGAATGCCGAAGGAACGGAAGATATTTGACATTGAGGATAGATTTCTAAAAAGAGATTCGTCAGTGACAGATACCTGTGTAATAGCCTGATGAAGACGGCATCGGTCAGCGTCATCATCCCTTGTTTCAATTGTGCCGGATCGGTGGAAAGAGCCGTGCTCTCCGTCGCTTCGCAGACCTGCAGCGCGGAAGAGGTGATCCTCATCGACGATGCGAGCACTGACGGTACATTTCCGAAGCTGCAGGAGCTGAGAAGCCGCTATGGCGAGAATTGGATCAAGGTCATGGGACTCAAAAGGAACCGAGGCCCTGCGACAGCTCGAAATACGGGATGGGAGGCGGCCAAGGGAGTGTATGTCGCTTTTCTCGACGCAGATGATGCGTGGCACCCGAAAAAGGTGGAAATACAGAACCGATGGATGTCTAATCATTCGAACGTCGCTCTTACAGGGCACCCGTGCGTTCGACTGGAAGGGGAGCTGACCACCCATTCTCTTCCCCGAACCTGGCGTGCCCGGAGGATAGCGCCGCTACCTTTGCTGTTCTCAAACCGGTTTCTCACCCGGTCGGTCATGATGCGCCGCGACATGCGCCTCCGTTTCAGGAGCGATAAGAGGTATTCCGAGGATTACCTCCTGTGGCTCCAAGTTGCGCTGGGAGGCCACGGTGCGTATTATCTGGACGTGCCGTTGGGGTATGTTTTTAAAGCGCCCTTTGGCGAAGGCGGGCTGACTGCCCGATTGTGGGAAATGGAAAAAGGGGAGCTTGACACCTATTGGAGCCTTTTCAAACAGGGGTTGCTCCCGTTCTTCTTGTTGCCCTGCGTTGCTTTTGTTTCTCTTGCCAAATTCGTTCGTCGCCAATGGATCAGCCGTAAGTGAGTCCCCTCCCGAGGGCATCGGTCACGAGGAATCCACGGATGCCCTCATGAACAATGAATTCCCCCGTATCAAGTACGGGGCAGGCTTATCAAGCCCGGCATGACAGACAAAGGAAAGGAATTTATGACGGACTTCGTCAGCATGCCCCAAAGAGACTGAAAACCGCAGAATATCCTTTTTCTTTTTGGTTGACCTGCCGGAACAGGCTCTCTATATTTTTTGTTATGAAGAAATCCGAAATAGCCGCTTTTATTGTATGGGGCCTTCTGCCGCTCACATTCCTCTCCTGTGCCAAAGTTCAAGCGACAAAGACCGAGCATCCCAGCGGGAAGGATGTGATGGAGGATCATGAAGATGTGGCCGGCAGGAAGGAGGCTGCCAGGCATTTCATGGTCGCCCAGAACCTGCTCAAAGCCGGGGACCTGGACAAGGCGGAGAACGAGATAAACAAAGTGCTTTCCATGGCGCCTGATCAGCCTGTGCCTCATCTGCTGGCAGGGGACATTTATTCTGCCAAAGGCGATTTTGCGAAGGCGCTTCAGGAATACGAACGCGCGAAGGATGAGGACAAGACAAAGGCTTTCCCCTACGCCAAAATCGGCGAAGCCTGCGTCAGACTGAACATGAAGGATAAGGCCCTGGAGGCTTTCCAAAGCGCGGTCAAGCTCGATCCGAATGTGCCGGCTCTTCACAAACGATTGGGTGACCTTTACAAGGATTCCGGCATGGAGGCAGAGGCCAGGGCCGAATACGGAAGAGCCGCAGAACTGGAGAAATCTCGGAGGGAATCTGCATCAGGAGAGGGACCGGAAGTCTCGACCGCCAAGGCCGGAAAAAATCCGGAACCAGGGGACTCACCTGTGGTCAGGGTGATGAAGTTGGGGGACGAGTTTCTGAAGCAAGAGCTGTGGGACCTGGCGGCGGATGAGTACGCCATTGCGGTGCGGCTGGAACCTCAAAACCCGATCGTCCACCAGAAATTGGGCGACGCCTTTCAGAGGAAGGGGATGCTCACAGAGGCCGCCGGCCAGTATGAAGAAGTCATCAGGCTGAAACCGGATTTGCCTCTGGGGTACCTCGGTCTCGGGGCTGTTCGGTCGAGGATGTTCAAGGTCAAAGAAGCAATCTCTTTGTTTCAAAAGGGCTTATCCTTCGCGCCGGACTTCTCGCTCCTTCATTTTGAGCTTGCCATGGCCTACACCAAGGAGGACAACCTGGACCAGGCCATCTCGGAACTGGAAAAAGCCGTGTCCCTTGACAAGGAGAGGAGACCTCAACCGAGGGAAATCCTGAACAGACTGATCCAGGAAAAGGCTGCTGAGAAGGGTTTCGTGACCATGCAGAGCGAACTCTTTGTCCTGAAGTACGACCCTAGCGAGAAGAAATCATTCATCGACTACACCCTGAAGGCACTCCACGAAGCCTGCAAAAAGTTGGAAAAAGACATGGCCTACAAGCCGAAGGGAGAAGTCGTCGTGAAGCTTTACCCCGACATCAGGGCGTTTCATGGCGCAGCCTCAACTCCTGACTGGTTCTTCGGAGGCGTTGCCTCGGCGAAGAACAACATGGTGATGCTCGCTACACCAAAACGGGAGGTCAACATTGCAGAAGTTTCCTGAGGTGGTGACCCATGAACTGACTCATGTGTTCACCAACCTCATAACCTACGGGAACCATCCCGGCTGGCTCCACGAGGGGCTGGCCCAGTACGAGGCAGGCCAGTGGGATAGAATAAAGGAGTCAGTCCTGCGGAAAGCTTTGCTGGAGCGAACGCTCCTGCGGCTCGACGCACTGAACAGACCCTTCAGTGAATTCAAGAACCCCGAAATCACGACTCTGGCCTATGCGGAGTCATACGCGGCCGTGAAATTCATCCTGGAAAGGTATGGCAGGGAGAGGCTTCTCCAGGCATTGAAGGCCTTTTCAGCCGGGAAAAACTTCGACCAGGCAGCTGTCGGCGCGTTTGGACTCGATGCGAAGACCTTTGAGAATAGGTGGCTTGAGTTTCTGAAGCAGAGCTACGGAGCATAGTGGAGAGTTTGGTAAATACGCACACGAATTCACCACGGAGACACAGAGGACCCAGAGAAAATCAAATCTATCCTTTACCGGGAGATACCGGTAAAGGATAGTACGACTCTGTGTTGCCCCAAAGTCTCTCACCGGAATTATGGAAAATGGGACTTAGTTGTAACTAAACCCTCCCGCCAGTCACTCTAGAAGAAGCTTCGCCCCTGAGTCCCCCTCGGAGGGGCCAACCGATGCTTTCCGCTCTGGGGAGGAGATTCACTGAAGGATTTCGTCACACTCAGGCTGGAGGCCATGATGGATGTGAAAGGTTGAGATAGAGATAGAAGCGGAGCGGAAAAGGCGAAAGGCCGGGGAGAATTTCTCCCCGGCCTTTCTTTTTAGTGGTTTGGTTACGTCCTAGTAAAGATTTGAATTGACATACATCTGGCTGGTTAGAATGTAATCGTCGGGGTATTGTGCATAGTAGTAAACGTCAAATGGCCCCATTCCAGAATTCGCATCCACGACCATGTATCCTGTCCAGGCAGCGCCTGTAGGATTTATCAGCCTGAGATATGAATAGACTGAAGTGTTGTAATCAGAGTAGTCGACAGTATAGTACTGGGCGCCGTTGGCCAGGGTGTAAGAGTAGTCATAGTCATAATAGGTGTTGGCAATAGTATCATCAATGCTGCCGTACTGGTAGTAGCTCACCGTGTCCTGACCCACACCAGAAGTCTCACGGTAGTCGTAGCCATCATAATTGGAATTGGAATAGTAGTAAGTTTGGCCGTTCGTCCTGTAGTCTTTGTAATTCTCGTAAGCACCGCTGGCAAGGTTCTGCCAATCGTCTTCGTAGTACCAGGACGCATAGGCAGGATAATAATCCCAAGTAGCTCCAACGGGCTTGTACGTCACCTGATAGTACTCGCTGTACTGGCCCCGCGTGTCGCTGTCGAGACTCGTAGCGTAGGATTCGTAAGAGATCGGATCGTAATAGTAGGAATAATTAGTCGGCATGGGCGATGGATTCCTGACCCATTGATACCAGTTCGACGATGCCTCATCCGAGTCGGCCAAGGTCATTGAATAGGCCCCGTACTCGTATGTGTAGTTGTAGTAGTACGCTTGACTGGGGTTAGTCTCCGATGCGGGCCTTGCGACAAACTGGCCGTAGAAGTAGTCGGTATCCGTCTCCTGTATTGCGCTGTTGTAGTATTGATCAGTGTACGTATAGGTTCCCGTTCCCTGATTGTAGTTGTCTTTGCCGGTGTAGTCGCTGTAGAATTCTTCTTGGTACGTGCTGTAGTTGCCGTTGTCGTAAGAGTAGGAATACACGTCGTTGTACCAGTATTGCTTAGCGGTCGTGTTGTCATACTGATAGTAGACTTCGTCGTAACTCTCTCCGCTTGCGATATCGTAGTAGCTCTCGGTGTATTTTTCGTAGCCTTTCAGGTCGCCTGAGTACCATTGAGAATCCTCGTCAGTGTAGAATTCGCCGGTTACCAGATTTTCCTCAAAGGATGAGGAATAATAGTAGCTGTCCGGTTGGGAGGCTTCATAGTATGAGACCTGCCAGTCCGAGTCAGACCCGTTCCATGAAGGCAGCACGCCCTCATCGGAGTACTGGTATGAGTTGTCGATGTTGTTTTCCCAACTGCTCGATGTGTAGTAGTAAGGCGTGTCGGTGATCTGCATGTATGAAGTACTGTAATAAGTGTCTCCTGCCGTAGAGTAAGTGTCAAACTCGTAGCCGGAGTTGAAGCTGGAGTAGTCGGCGCTGAAGGACTCCGAGTAATACTCCTGCGTGTCGTAGGCAAAGGTCCAGTAGTCACCTGACTTGGTCGCAGTGCCTGCGCCGTTGTAGTAGGAATTTCCGTAAGATCCGGTCGCAGTGGACTCCCAGCTATAGTTGTTCGACTCCGTCCCGTTGGCCGGATCGTACAGCCTCGAGTAGGTATTCTGGCTGGCATTGGAAACGTCGTACTGGGAATAATACTCCCACTGAAGGTCATAACTGCTGTAATACCAGTCGTAATAGTAGGAGCCGTCCGCATACGTTTCCTGGTCTATGGAGTAATAGTAGTAGTCAGGATTATACGCATCTTGGTCGCTCGAGTAATTCCAACTGTAGTTATAAGTGGAGCCGTCGTTATAGACTTCGTACCAGAGATCACTGTTGTAATAGTCGAAATACTCGTTATTGTACGTTGAAGTTCCGTCGGTGGTGGCGCTGTTTGCCCATCCCTCGTAACCTGAGGTATTGGAGTAGTTCAACCACTCATCCGTGTACGTAGGGTAATAGACTGCATAGTAGTCTGCGAGCACCCCGTCCCCGCTGTCATACTGCGCGTGGTACGCGTAGGTTGCCCCGCTGATAGACAACTCCTCAAAGCTGGTCCACAAGTTGTCCGCAAAGATGTAATCAGACCCGGTCGCGTATTGAGGGTCATACGCTGCCGAGGAGACCGCCGGCGTCGCGAGTAAGCACAATGCGGCAATCAAAGCAAATAGTTTAATTAGTCGTTTCATTTTCTTTTCACCTCCTTTCTTTTTGGATTTTTCTCTGTTCAGTGTTTGTTTCAATGTCTCACCTCCTTTCCAAGTTGTTGACCGTTTACCTCTTGACCAGAAACATCCCCCGGACCGATCAGTTCATCTTGGGAACTTCCGGATGGGGGAATAGAAGGCTTAGGAAAAAAGCGGAGGGGTTTGAGGCGGCCCCACGGGTGTTGGAACCCGGGTTCATCCGCTCTCGACAAAAGCTGACATAGACATTTTTTCGAAGCTCATTCACCAAGGTTATCTGCCGTTTGGAACAG
Organism: uncultured delta proteobacterium; assembly: GCA_963740905.1. Taxonomy (GTDB): domain Bacteria; phylum Desulfobacterota; class DSM-4660; order Desulfatiglandales; family HGW-15; genus JAFGDM01. The sequence goes on along the minus strand of CAVUFY010000020.1, from coordinate 230,859 downwards.
GTGGACGATAAATGCAACAAACTCTACTGGAACTTCCGAATATCCTGTGAACCTTACTAGGGCCAACTCGGGCCCGACGGATGGTGCTTCGAACCTGTGACTATCGTGGATATTTGTTCATAAATTGGGCATAATTTGTAACAGTTAAATTTTGTTTTGTCAAATGTTTTTTTCCCCCAGAACTGGGTATTTGGCGACGTCTTGAAGCACCCATTGCCCGGCCTATCGGGACTCGGCGTTTGCAAGAAATATGCTGACCGAGGAAACGTAGGTCTCTTTCAAAAATAGGGTTGCGATATCGTCCGGTTACGAAATGTTCCTCGATTTCTTTAAGTTCTCGAAGTAGGTAGAGTGTTATGGGAGTGGGCAAAAAGATGCCATTTTCTGGTAAAGATTTACATATTTGTTATGGGGCTTTGGAAGAGGAACTATTTGATTGCAAGTCTTTTTAAAGTTGGGTAGCTTGACTTAAAGGTCGCAAGGCACAAGGCACACGGCGCAAGGGAAACACCAGAAGTCGGGGATCGGAGGTCGGCTGAAGAACGACGGAAGACGGATGACAGACGACGGACGAGTAGAATCAGAATTCGGAGATCGAGATAAAAGATCGGGGCAAGGCACAGGGCGCACGGCGCAAGGGAATCCAAAAAAATAAAGAGATCACTGACCCCGGCTTGATTTTATCCCGGACTCAATCCGTGGCCGGGGTCCAGAAACCCATGGTATTCCTGGATTCCGGCTTCAGCCGGAATGACAGAAAACACCGATAGCTGACTTTTGCCGTGAAAATTCGCCCCCCTCACTCTGACCGTCTCCCCCCCCCCAAAGGGTGGAGACGAGGAATGATTTTCATAGGCGGGATGACCGGCACAACGGTCATGAGCGTTTACAAAGCCGTCAAAGTTGACGGAAGGAAGTAACGACCAGGAAGGATTGGCATGACAGAAAAACCTGCGGCAAGAGGATGGGTTTGGGCGACGGTTGTGATGGTAATCCTTTTCCCCAGCTTGGTCTCACAACCCGGCGACGCCTTCGCGGCTGAAAGCGCGGAGATGAAGGGTAGCGCCCGTGAGGGTCGTGCGGGCTGAAAAGCGGGATTTCTCTCTGAAGCTGTCTGCCATGGGGACGATCAGCTTTGTCGCCAAAGCCGAGGTGAGTTCGGAGGTAGATGGAATCCTCGCGGATGTGAAGGCGGACGAAGGCGATGTCGTTAAACAAGGGCGGATCGTGGCGATGATCGATTCAAGCCAGTTGGAGGCTCAGCTTGCCCGGGCAAAGGCCGACGTCGAGATGGCGGAAATCGACCTCATAAAGAATGGAAACGAGCTCAAGAAAGCCGTGACGAAGCTCGACACGGCCAAATTCACCATGGATAAATCGCATGTCATCCTTGAGCGTTACAAGGAGCTCCTTGACCGTGGTGTCTCATGCCAAACAGAAATGGACAGAGCCGAGATCTCCTACGAAAAATCCGCCGGTGACTACAAGATCGCCTTGGAGGATTACGCGGCGCTGCAGACGAAATCAAAGCAGGGACGCATAGAAGCGGAGGCCCAGGTCCAGAAGGCCAGGGCAGAAGCTGATGCGATCCGTCTGAGACTTCAGAAATGCACCATCCGAGCCCCGATTTCAGGCGTGGTCTTCCAGAAGAAGAAATGGCCGGGGGAACAGGTAACGCCCAATGACTCGGCCATTCTGACGATCCTGAAGATCGACGAAGTCTTTGCCGACGTGGATCTGAATGAGAAGGACCTTGCCGCAGTCAGGCCGGGACAAAATGCCGAAATCAGAGCCGACGCCTACCCTGAAATGCGTTTCGAAGGAGAAGTGACCACCATAAGCCCTGTGCTCGACCCGAACAGCCGAACCGTCAGAGCGAGAGTGAAACTCAAGAACGACCGGCGCTTGCTCAGGCCCGGCATGTTCATCCGGGCGGAGATCATCCTGAAGGATATCAGGGACGTAGTTGTTGTTCCCAAGGCCGCGATCGTGACGACCGGAGGCCGGCCCCATGCCTTCGTCGTTTTCCACGGGGTGGCCTTTCTCCGGGACCTGGTAGCGGGCGCCGAGAAGGACGAATGGGTGGTGGTGAAAAAAGGGATCCATGAGGGTGAAGCGGTGGTTATGGAAGGCCAAGACAAGCTGAGAGATCTTGCTCCTGTCCAGGCCAGGGAGTGGAAGACGCCCTGACCATGACAAAGTTCGCCCTCAATCGACCCGTAACGGTCCTTATGATCTTCCTGGCGGTCGTGCTGCTGGGGTTCGTGTCCTGGCAGAGACTGCCTCTCGAACTCCTCCCTAGCATCAACTATCCTGAAATAACGGTGCTCACAACGTATGAGAACGTCGCACCCCCGGAGATCGAGAGCCTCATAACCAAGCCCATTGAAGAGGCGGTCGGGACGGTTCCGGGTGTTCGGAAGGTCACTTCCAGGTCGATGGAAGGGCTTTCACTGGTCACCCTCAGCTTTGAATGGGGCGTGGACACGAATGTGGCCGGCCTGGATGTGAGGGAAAAGCTCGAGACGGTGAGGGAGAGCCTGCCCAGAGACTCGGAAAACCCGATGATCATAAAGTTCGATCCCGGCGCCTTTCCGATTATGACGCTTGGGATCTCCGGCTCCGGATCTCTGCCTGAACTGGCACGCATTGCCTCGGAGGAGATCAAACAGAAACTGGAGAGGGTCCCGGGAATCGCTCTGGCAAGGATCAGCGGCGGAGTGGAAAGGGAAATCCTGGTGGCCGTCGATCAGGCGCGCCTTTTTGCCTACGGGATTCCTCTCTCCACCATCGTGGAACGGCTGAAGGAGGCCAACTTCAATTTTCCGGGAGGCAGCATCGAGAAGGGGAAAACCGAGCTTCGGATCCGCACCCTAGGCCAGTTCGAGAGCCTGAGCGACATGGAGAACGTGGTGATCAGCAAAGGCCAGGGAAGGGCGCCCGTCTTTTTGCGTGACGTAGCCAGGGTCGAAGACAGCTTTAAGGACCGGACCAGTTCCTTTGTCATCAACGGTCAGAGCAGTGTGGGCATTTCGCTGTTCAAGCAATCCGACAGCAACACCGTGAAGGTGGCGGAAGATGTTCTGAAGACTGTGGCGACCCTGCAGGAGAGCCTCGGAACAAGAGCCCGCATCGCAGTTGTGTATAACCAGGCCACCTTCATCTCTGATGCCATAAGGGACCTCGAACTGGCCGGGATCCTGGGCGGCGCCCTGGCTTTCATCGTGTTGCTGCTTTTTCTCCATAGTGTTGCAAGCGCCTTGATCATCACCACTGCCATCCCCGTCTCCGTCCTGGGAGCTTTCATGCTTATGTATGCGACAGGGGTGTCGCTGAACATCATGTCGTTGGGAGGCTTGGCCCTGGGAGTGGGGATGCTGGTTGATAACGGCATCGTGATCCTTGAGAACATCCACCGCCGCCGCGAAAAGGCCCAAACTCTGTACGAGGCTGCCCTGGAAGGCTCTCAGGAGATGAAGAATCCGGTGCTTGCCTCTACGCTTGCTCATGTCATCGTTTTCGTGCCCATCCTTTTCGTTAAGGGCCTGGCGGGAAAATTCCTGGGGCAGCTCGCGTTCACCATCTCCTTCTCTCTGCTCATTTCTATATTCGTGGCGCTCATGCTCAACCCCATGCTGGAGGCGCGAAGGCTCCGGAACCGTCACAAGCATCGGGCTCCCGCCGAAACTCAAAATGAGCCCTCGGTCCTGACGAGCCCCGCCGGCCGGAGCGTCGGGTTGGTGGAAAAGGTGATGGGCCCCTTGTGGAACCGAATGGACGAGGTTATGGCAGGCATCAATCGTTTGTATTCGAGGCTGCTTGCGCTATCCCTGTCACACCGCAAGAAGGTTGTGGTTCTAACCGTCCTCCTTCTTTCCCTGAGCGTTGGGATGGTGCCCTTTCTCGGGACGGAATTCTTGCCCAATGTCGATCAGGGGAGCTTTGTTCTCCAGGTCACAACGAAACCGGGAAGCACCTTGGAATCGACGGAGGCGACCGCCGCCGAGATTCAACGCCTGCTGTCGGCGGACAGGGATGTGGAAAATGTTTTTGTCAGCATAGGGTACGACAGAAAGGAAAAGATGGAAAAAGCCCTGGGTGGGCTAGAAGGGAACATAGCCAGGATTACCGTGACTCTGAAACAAGGTCGGGCGAGGTCCCTTCAGGAGATCGTCGCCGCCATAAGGCCCCGGCTCTCTCAGATCGACGGCGCTGAAATCGAGTATGTTCTCAACCAGGACGTCACCCAGCTGTTGAGACAGAAGCAGACTGCGCCCGAAATTCTCGAAGTGCGCGGCGCCGACCTCGGCACCATCCGGTCCCTGACCGAGGAAATCATCCAAAAGATCAAAAGGGTGAAAGGCCTGGAAGACGTGCAGTCCAGTGTTCAGGCTGAGGCGCCGGAGCTCCAGCTCGTGGTGGACCGACAAAAAGCTGCCAGATACCAGCTTACCATCAAGGACGTGGCGGACGCGGTCAAAACGGCGATGGAGGGGAGGGCGGCGACGACCTACCGGGAAGAAGACCAGGAAGTGGACATCACGGTTCGCCTTCAGGACAAGGATCGCAAGAGTGTCTCGGACCTGGAAAGGGTTATCATCCACACCCCGTCCAAAAGCGACATTCCCCTGAAAGAGGTGGCGGAGATCAAGCGTGGGGTCAGATTGCGAGAGATCGAACGAAGAGATCTTAACAGGGTAGCGGTCATATCGGGCAATCCCTCGGGAACGAGTTTCGGTCAGGTCATGGAAAAAGTGAAGGGAACCCTGAAAGGAATACGATTGCCGTCGGACCATTACGTTGTCTTCAGTGAGCAGCAGGAAGAGATGGACCAATCGTTCCGAAACCTTGCTTTTGCCCTGTCCCTGTCGGTCTTGTTCGTATACATGCTGCTGGCTTCCCTGTTCGAGTCATTAATGTATCCCTTTATCATCCTGTTTGCCGTGCCCCTGGCCGTGGTAGGAGTATTCCTGATTCTCTTTTTCACTGGGACGTCAATCAGCCTGGGAGTTTACATTGGAGCCATCATGCTGGGCGGAATCGTGGTCAACAATTCGATCATTCTGGTTGATTACATGAATACCCTGAGGAAGAGAGGAATCCCTCGGATGGAAGCCATCGTGGAGGGCGGAAAAGCCCGTTTGAGACCGATCCTCATGACCGCCATCACGACCATCCTCGGGCTTCTGCCTCTTGCCGTCGGACTTGGCCGCGGGTCTGAAATTCGCGTGCCCCTGGCGCTGACGGTGATTGGCGGCTTGACGACCTCCACGTTCATGACGCTCATCGTGGTTCCTGTGGTCTACTCCATGATCGAAGACCTCAGGGGTTCTCATTCTCATTGAAGCGAGCCTGCAGGCGCGGTGTGAGGACAACAAAAGGCAGGTAGGTGGAATATCCTTCTAGACCTGGAAAGTATGGTGAGTATCGAAATATGACTTTTTCGCATGTCGGGGAGAAGTTGAAAAGGAAGCGCAGAATATCGAATAATGAAATCTGCTGCGCATATTTCATGAAACGCCTTGCTGCGCAAGGCTCTCAAGCGGGGAAGCCCGCGTTGTATAAAATCGTGAAACGATTTTATGTCCAATATCGAAGGAACAGATTCCCTGAACACACTTCGTGCTTCGAAATTCCTTGTTCGACATTCGTTATTCGGTAGCAGATCTGGTTGCGGCCGTATGTCTGCATTGGGTTTTTCGAGTACCTGTGGGAATTATGAGACTTTAGAGTCATCCTAGCCGGACCATCATTACATGGATATCACCTCTTTCACACTTAAAAGGCCTATTACGGCCGTCATGCTGTGCTTAGGCCTCCTGCTCCTGGGAGGCCTGTCGCTTTTTAATGTTCCGGTCGACCTTCTCCCTGATGTCAATTTCCCCGTCATCACCATAGAGACGGCAGTCCCGGGATATTTCCCGCCGGAGGTGGAAGCGATCGTTACCAAGCCGATCGAAGCCATGGTCAGTACCATGAACAGGGTACACAGCGTGACATCCACTTCGAACGAAGGTCTGTCCACAGTCCAGGTCGAGTTCGCCCTGGGCACGAATATCGACTACGCGGCTGCGGAGGCCCGGGACAAAGTTGATTTGATCCGCTACACCTTTCCCAGAGATGCCAGGAATCCCCAGATCAAAAAGTACAATCCTTCTGATGCGCCCGTCATGGTGATCGCCGCCCATGGCGCGTCGAACGAAGCCAGGCTGAGGGAATTTGTCGAAGAATATGTCGAGTCGCCACTCAGGAGGGTTCCGGGCGTTGGAAACGTGGAGGTGAAAGGAGGAAGAGAGCGAGAGATCGTCGTAGAAATGGATCAGGGCCGGTTGAGAGCTGCGGGGCTCACCATTCAGGAAATCGCCCATGTACTGGGAAGAAGCAATCTCAACCTGGAGGTCGGGTCCATTGATCGGGGCGAAGACAGACTGGTCGCGCGGGCGTTGGGGGAGTTCAAGGATCTCTCTCAGATAGAGGACATGGGAGTCAAAACCACCCCGGCCGGTTCGGCCATCACCGTCAAAGACCTCGGCCGTGTCGTGGATTCATTCGCCAAAGAAGCCAATATGACCCGGTTTCAGGGGCAGCCCAGGGTCATGCTGTATGTCCAAAAAGAAAGCGGCGCGAACGTGATCGATCTATCGAGAGAATTGGGGAAAGAACTGCTCTTGCTGCGGGAGAGGATCGGGAGCAGGTTTAAGCTGGACGTCATTTACGATCAAGCCGATTTCATCCACGCGGCGATTGAGCGCCTCCGAAACGAGGCGCTTCTAGGGGCCGTAATGGCTATGGGGATCATTTTTCTGTTCCTGACAAACTTCGGGAGCCTTCTTGCCATAGGGATAGCCATTCCGGTTTCCATCATCGCCACCTTCACGCTGATGTATCTCTTCGGCGTCACGCTGAACATCGTATCCCTGTCCGGGTTTACCCTTGGTGTGGGGATGCTGGTCGATAATTCGATCGTTGTGCTCGAAAATATTTTCAGAAAAAGGGAAAAACTCGACAGCGTCCAGTCGGTCATTTCCGGCACCGCCGAAGTGAGGAAGGCCATAACCGTCTCGACCCTGGCTCATATCGCGGTTTTCGCTCCGGTCTTCTTTCTTCAGAAGAAAATCAGGATGCTTTACGGCGGTCTCTTTTTCACCGTATCCTTTTCTCTGATGGCATCCCTGATGGTCGCACTGACCATTCTGCCCCTTGTTGCGTCTAAGATCAGGTTGCCCTATCGAGGAAAACGAAAAAGGGCGGAGCGGCGGTACGGCTGGTACAGGAGGCTCCTCGTGATGAGCCTGCGTAAGCGATGGGCGGTCATAGGTGTGAGCCTGGCCCTGTTCACGGGAAGCATCCTGCTGATCCCTCGTGTCGGATTCGAGCCCATGGCGCGTTTGGACCGAGGGGAGTTCAGCATCGTCATGAGGACCCCGCCCGGAACGAGTCTGAAAGCGGCCGATGAAGTTGCAAAAACCGCCGAGGCGATCCTGCTGCGGGAACCGGAAGTCAAGGACGTTTCCACAGACGTGAGGGATGAGACGGTTCGAATGCGAGTGAGGCTGGTTCCTGAAGAGAAACGGAAAAAAAACACTCACGAGATTGTCGAGTCCTTGCGTCCGAGGCTCGGCTCCGTACCAGGCGCCCAGGTTCATTTCGACATCGACACCGGCAGCCTTTCATCCGGCAAAGTCACCCTGGAGATCAACGGGTACGATCAGAAGAAGCTCATGGAGTTGGCTTCTCAGGTGCGGCAGATTTTGAATGGAATGACCGGAATCACGGATGTGGTGATCCATCAGGGAAACCCCAAGCCCGAAATCGAGATCAGGGTGCTTCATGACAAGGCAGGGATGCAGGGCGTGGAGGCTTCCGGTATTGCCGAGGCTGTTCGTTCCAGCATAACCGGCCCCATTTCGACGGAATATGTGGACAAGGGCAAGGAAGTCAGCCTTCGTGTGAGACTCCAGAATGAAGACATTCGGGATGCTTCGTTGCTGAAGAAGATCATGGTCCCTGCCCGCTCTGAAAAGGGTTCCAGGACGCTCTTGCCTCTTGCGGAGGTGACGGAGATGCGGGTGGTGGAGGGCATGGCGGAAATCCACCGGAAAGATCGGCACAGGATGGTAGGCATCACCGCACAAATCGGGAAGGAAGATCTTGGAAGAAGCGCTCAGAGGATTGAGAGAAGACTGAGCGACTTTCGGTTCCCGGAAGGGTACAGCTACAGCTTCGGCGAAAACTACAAGGAAATGAAGGAAAGCCAGAAAGAGATGATTTTCTCTTTTTCTCTAGCAGTCATCCTGGTCTACATGATCCTGGCCTGTCTCTTCGAGTCCTTTCTGTATCCACTGACGATCATGCTTACGGTGCCGATGGCCATCATAGGATCGGTCATGGTTCTGTTTGCGACCGGGACATCCATCAATATTCCGGTCTATATCGGCGCAATTACCCTTGCAGGGATTGTTGTCAACAACGCCATCGTCCTCGTGGACTACATAAAATTGCTCAAGACCAGAGGGGCGGGAAGATGGCGCGCGATCATCAGAGGAGGAGAGAGCCGGCTTCGACCGATCATGATGACGTCGGTGACCACCCTGCTGGCCCTGTTTCCGATGGCCCTGGACAGGGGCCAGGGCTCCAATCTGTGGTCCCCATTGGCGGTAACTATTATCGGAGGACTGGTCACCTCCACCATTCTGACTCCCATCCTCCTCCCTGTCCTAGCATCCTTTGTCGAGGATATCTGAACGCTAACAGGTTGCTGAAAAACGCCCATCTCCCCGTCAAGCCGGGATCTGCGAGCGGTGTTGCCCTCATCCTTCGTCGCTGCGACGTACTTGCGGATACGCCCACTCCTCTCAGGATTTCGGGCGCCTTGCATCTGGGCGTTTTTGAGCAACCTGCGAACACGAACTTTTTCGGCCCCCCCGCTAATGCTGCAATGTTAGGGTGAACTTCGTAATTCGACATTTCTTGTTCGATATTCGATATTCATAACTTATCGACGGTACTTGTGTCAGTTAGCGTTTATGCCTGGGGGTCAGGGCTTTTTCACTTTGTCGGAGGCGAGATGAGCCTCCCGGATTTGCTGCAGCACGTGGTCCAGGTTTTTTCGCGCCGTTTCCAAGCCGGGATTGATGCGCAAGGCCGCGGAAAAATGACTGGCCGCTTCATCGAGTCGTCCCTTGCTCGCAAGAGCGGCGCCAAGGCCGTTGTGCGCTTCCGCATAATCGGGTTTATAGCGAAGGGCGTCGGAAAAAGCTGTTATGGCTTCGTCCAGTCTTCCCAGGCGTGCGAGAGTGATCCCTAAATTGTGCTGCGCCTTTGCATCGTTGGGGGTGATACGAACCGTTTCGATGAAATGGGGAAGGGCTTCCGAGATTTTGCCCTGTTTCCCTAAGACCATTGCCAGATTGGCGTGGGACTTTGGATAGCTAGGCCTAATACGTATTGCTTCAGAATAGTGGAAGACGGCTTCTTCGAGTTTTCCCTCGGCCTCGAAAGCGAGGCCCAAGTTGTTCTGCGCTTTGTAGTTGCCGGTGGTCACGCTGATGCTGTGCCCGAAAAGCGTCAGGCTGTCCTTCCAATAGCCGACCTGTATGAACGCGCAGATCATGAGCACGAGAATAACCGTTCCGGCGGCCGCGGAGGACACGAATCGAGGCAAACGCAACCTTTCTAAGAGATCCGCGCTCCCCCAGGCGATGATAATAAAAAGACCGACAAGAGGGATGTACGAGTACCTGTCGGCAAATTCATGAGGCCCCAAGTCAACCAAGCCTATGACCGGCAGCAACGTAATGAGATACCACAGCCAGCCCACGGGAAGATAGGGATAACGGCGTCCCGAGCGGATAACCAGGAATGTTATGGAAATAAGAAGGATCATCGCTCCCATGGCCTGGACAAGCGGCAGGGTGCCGGGGTGAGGATAGGGAAGAGCCAAGCCGGCCGGCCAAAACATCTTCACGATGTATTCGACATAGAAAACGATCGAGACAGCAAAGTGTTTCGTCGAAGGCAGCAGCTTTGATAGGCTGAAAGCCGTGTGTGTAGCGGTTTTCATGACCGCCAGAGTTGTCACTGCGGAGGCCCCCAACATCGCAAAAAGAAAGGCCTTTTCGAGAATCAGTCGAAGGCCTGAGGCGGTCTGAAATCGACCGTGTGAAACAAATGCCTGATTCTTCGGGGCGGGTGCCTCCGAAGTTCGACCGAGCGCAAACCTGCCGAGCGGCCAGTAATCCATCAGGAGGAGAATCAAGGGTAGGGTAACGACCATCGGTTTTGCCATCAGGCCTAGGGCAAAGACTATCAAGACCAGTAAATATCTGAATATTCCGGGCCGCATGGAATACCGTATGTAGGCTATCATGGTGAGCATCCAGAAAAGAGTGCTTAGCACATCCTTGCGGCCCGCCACCCATGCCACCGGTTCCACGTGCAGAGGATGTATCGCGAAAAGAGCGGCAACAACAGCACTGCGATACAACGCCCCGGTCATCAGCCTTAGAGCCAAGAACAGCAAAAGAGTGCTGGCGATATGAAGAAAGAGGCTCGTGAGATGGTGCCCAGCCGGATTCAGGCCGAAGAGTTGGCAGTCGGTCATGTGTGAGAGCCATGTCAGGGGATGCCAGTGCCCGTGCCGCTCGGTTTTGAAAGCCCAAGTGATATCTTCCGGGATCCAACCCTGCAAAACATGCTGATTGCTCGTTACGTAATAATTATCATCGTAATTAATAAATTTGTGGTCGATGACCTGGCCGTAGACCACGAGGTTTATTGCGACCAGAAAGAGACCGATAATAATGTGTGAGCGATAGTGCAACATAGGTTAGACCTTAGAATCCCAATGCAGGCCTTTGGCCGCAACCAAACGTTTTTCCAAAGCCGAACCAGTCTGAGAACGGCATCCGACGCACGGTACACGGCATACGGCAAAGCGCCTAAGACGAAAATCATTCATTCTTTCCCCGTTGTACCGTGAGCCGTGGGCCATTTCGAGACCTCCCCATGGTTCGGCAACATGCAATTTCCTCGCAAGCTGCGGAGAAGTCCTAATGCCCGGCCGGAGGGTTGGTCTCTTCGTGAATCCCGACTTCATCGGATTTCAGGCATTTGTCGCCTTATGCGAGAAAGAAGCCCCGAAGGGGCGTTATATGAAACCTGCCTTGGCAGGTTTCATCTGTCGTAATTCCACAGGGCCAGAAGATCGCGTTTCAGCAGTTTGCTTAATTCCTGTACTTCAGGTCTGGTTTCTTTTATCAGGATCTTCCGCAAGCCGGGATGCAGCGGAGACCTCTTTTCGATCTTCCAGTTAAGCCCCCGAAGCTTCCGGGAAAGAGTCCTTCTTAACCTGAAAGGTAACAAACTTGTTGCCCTGAAGTCGCCAAGTACAGCAAAGAGACGAGCGGCAAACCCGAATCTCGGCACTCTGTTCTCGTTGTAAACCTTGGTGGTCGGTCTGAAGCCGGAATCCACTCCGAGAAATCCCAGGATCCTTTCATAAATCTCCAACTCATCCTTCTTGAAATCATCGAAGATAACAATCTCGACCTGATGATTTGGGAAGAAGTCAAGATATCTTGTGATCTGTTCGGTGAATTTAATTCTTTCTGAATAATACAGCGAAGAAGGCCAAAAAACACCCTTTGGCAAGTGTTTCCCTCTTCTTCTGTCCGGTTCAATATCCAATGCCTTCTTGAAATCCGAAACATCCTCGAGTCCGTATGAAACCAAGTGTGAATGGATTGAGTACAAAAAGTCAACGGGGTTTCTTATGGAAATGAGTATCTTCGATTCATTATTGAATTCGTAAATATTTCTCGCCGCGAGTTTGGAATACAGATAGTCGGGTGTCGCCTCTCCTACCACGTTTTCTTCAACCGCATTCTTGAAAAGTTGCAGATAGGCCTCTTCAGTCCGTATGGGAAAACGCAGTTGTCTGTTGTGAAAATGATCGCTCTCTTCATGGAAATCAGTGCAGAAGTAATAGGGTTCTTTCACATCCGACATGCAGATATCCGGATGCTGCTTGAGGAAAAAAAACAAGGCAGTTGTTCCGCTTCTGGGTGCACCGACGATAAAAAAGTTCGGTTTCTTGATCTGGTTCTTTTCGCGTATCATTTTGCCTCTATGAAATCATGGTGAGGATCATGATTCTGTTTTCGCTCCACGGCTTCCAGGCTGGCCTTTTACGGTTTATCTACGGTGGAGTTTTGCCCGCTGCCCTCGGAGACGTTCTAAGGTCGATGAGGGTGGTCCTTCAGAGCCGAACCACTTTTGAAAAGGTAAAGTGATACCCTCTCACATGAAACATAGCTGCCGGCGTATCTGCCGGGGAATCTTTCGCGCCCATATATACCAAGGAAAGTGTCGAGTCATCACCAGATTGAACAGACGCGCAGTGCGCAAATAATAGGTTTCAATTCTCTCAAGGGCCAACAGATCGCTCCCCTTTCTTATGAACCCGAGCCTGTCGGAACAGGCGTAGCGAAAGTACCTCCCAACCACGCGACGCGTTTCCGAGTTGTAACGGCCGAAGGGGTAGGCAAAGCAGGATACCTCGGCGCCAAGCATGTCTTCGATAACGGACTTTCCGTCACAGACTTCGGCCTGGACACGCTCCAAGGGCAGACGGGTCAAGTCGGCGTGAGAGAGAGTGTGGGCACCGAAATCGATACCGAATCGGTGCATCTCCCGTATTTCCTTCCATGCCAGCATGGTACGTCCCTGAAAAGAAGGGAGAGGAGAATCAAGGTTCCTTGAACGCTCTTTGCCCACCAACAGGAAGACGGTCGCAGGGATGCTGTGAGCCTGAAGGACCGGGAATGCCTCTTCATACACGCTCCGGTAACCGTCATCGAAGGTGACGGCAAAGGAGCGCTCTGGAAATGCTCCCTCCTGAACCAGCCTGTCGGCCACCTGGCGCAGCGCCAGCTTTCGAAACCCCCTCTCGGTGAGATTACTCATGCCGTTCCGGAAGAGCGACGGTGAAAAGGAAATGACGGAAGGGCGTTCATCCAGGTCGTGGAAGGTCAGGACGGGCAAAAGAACGGCGTTCTGTCTCATTCTTGCCGCTCCTGCCGCCAGGGGATGAGGCGTCCCATGAGCCGCTGAAGAAAAAAGTTTAAGCTGATGCCCAACACAGCAGTGACAGCCAGGCTGACGTAAAGCTCCTCCGTGCGAAGCGTTTGCCAGGCAAACCAGATCATCGCTCCCAGCCCCTCTTTTGCCATGACCAACTCCGTGGCAATCGCGATGAGGAAGGCCATGTTGAGGGCCAGGCGGGCGCCGCTCATCACCATAGGAAGGCTTCCCGGCAGTACGATCCGATAAAAGATTCGCGTCGGCTTTGCCCCGTAGCTTTCAGCCACCTCGAAGTAGGTCGGGCTGATCTGCTGCACGCCGGACATGGTGCTGATGAGCATAGGAAAAAACGCACCCAGGGAAACCACGATCACTCTGGAGAGCTCTCCAATGCCGAAGAAGATCATGATAAGCGGGAGGATTGCAATCTTGGGAATCGGGTGGATGGCCGCGACGAAAGGGTCAATCAGGGTCCGAATGCGACGCGACCATCCCATGCCAAGCCCCAGGAACAGGGCCGGCACACCGCCCACAATCAACCCCAGGAAAACTCTCGTGAGAGTTGAGAGGAGATGACCGGCCAATTTACCGGAAGTGATGGATCGAAAAAAGGCAAGGACGATCTTTGAAGGGGCCGGAAAAAAGAGGGAGGAAACCCAGCCCGCTCGAGATGCCAGTTCCCAGCAAAGCAGTGCGGCGACAAAAACGAATGCGGGAATCCACTTGTCAAGGGTGTGCGGCCCTGGGCCGGGTTCCTTCTTCATGCTGGAAACCATAGTGTCTTCCGCACTTCGTCTTTGAGAATATCCCAGATGTGTTGTATGACGGCCGTCATGTCAGGGCTCCTTGACACGGACAGGTCCCTGGGCCGATCCAGGGGAATCGAAATTTCTTCGCGAATCCTCGCAGGCCGGCCTGTCATGACGAGCACCCGGTCGCCAAGCATAACGGCTTCTTCGATGTCATGCGTGATATAGATCACGGATTTTCTGTCAGTCCGCCACAGCCTGAGGAGTTCTTCCTGCATTAAGCGTCGGGTCTGAGCATCGAGAGAACTCAGGGGTTCGTCCATCAGCAGGATCTTGGGGTCAGTCAAAAAGGAGCGGGCAATCCCGACCCGCTGACGCATCCCGGCCGAGAGCTCGTGAGGGTAACTGAGAGCAAAGGAGCCTAACCCGATCCTTTCGATGAAGGCGCGCGCTCTTTCACTCCGCTCACGTTTTCCCACTCCCATCATCTCAAGTCCGAAGGCTACGTTCTCGATCACGGTCATCCAGGGGAAAAGGCCGTGATCCTGAAAAACCAGCGCCGTGGGAGGCTTCCCGTTGGGAGAACTTTCGCAGAAGCGAACCTCACCTGATGTGGGCTTTATCAACCCGGCAACGATCTTGAGGAAAGTCGTCTTGCCGCAACCACTGGGGCCGACGATGCAGATGAATTCCTCCCGGCATACACGGCAGTTCACGTCTTCCAGGACGGAGAGCAGCCCTGTCCGGGTCATGTACGACTTCCAGACACCCCGACAATCCAGTATGGCCTGAGGAGGCGAAGGGCTGTTCACTTGGTGGTCCCTTTCAGGATCTTATCGGCGCAGTCGACAAAAGTCGGATCCCCGTTCCCCGCCTGCGGTAGAGCAAGCTTCGCGCAAATGATGGGGAAGGCCGCGCGACTTAGATTTATAAATAATCTTGTCCGATATGGCAAGTCTTTCCACGCGCCTCCGACTACCGGGTCTTGATCTTTTTCGTGGGAGCCATGGTCCGAATCAGTTCAAAGTAACGTTCCAAATGCACGTCGGGGATCCATTTCTTGAGATAGGCTTTATGGGCAAGAAGACCGAGGTCACGCCGGTAATCAGGATGGTGAAGCAGCGACTCCATGGCTCGCCGCAACTCATCTTCCGTATCGTACACGAATCCTCCTCCACTCTCTCTTACGAACTCGGGTATGCCCCCTAGATTTCTGACGATCGCGGGGGTTTTTTCTCTGTAAGCTTCGAGAACGACATTTGGGAAGACATCAAAACAGATCGAAGGCACTATAACGGCCACGGCATTTCGATAGAGGAGCTTAAGCCGTTCCTGGGAGAGGTGGCCCAGGAAATGAATAGCGGAGGAGCCCTCGGCCATCTGACGCAGGCGAGACTCCTCGTTTCCAGAACCGGCTATGCAGAGGTCGGCTTTCCCATACTCATGAAAAACAGGAATGAGAGTGTGCAGGCCCTTGAGTTTCTCGATGCGCCCCACAAAAAGGAAATAAGGCTTGCCGGAGGAAGTCGGATTTTCCCGCCATGACAAAGGCTTATTTGTGTCTTCCTGGGCCAGGAAGTATGGCAGGTGCATGATGGGTCTTCGGAGGCCCATGGCCTGATG
This sequence comes from uncultured delta proteobacterium, assembly GCA_963740905.1. Lineage (GTDB taxonomy): Bacteria > Desulfobacterota > DSM-4660 > Desulfatiglandales > HGW-15 > JAFGDM01. The sequence goes on along the minus strand of CAVUFY010000020.1, from coordinate 215,404 downwards.
TTTTTCCATGCAGAACCGGCTGGGGGCTATGAACATGTCAACGTGTCTAACCGAGGACTCCACCAGCCCAAGATATCTCCACCACTGAGGAGGCCTCCTGTAGGCGAGGGTGCAGGCGAGGCATCGAGGTTCCGTGCAGACGGCTCGATTGAGTTTAAACAGCACGTGGGTAGGACAGCCCAGCCAGTATTCATGCATAGTGTACAATTTGAGGCCTTTTCCACAGGCAAGGATTCCCGGCCCTCCGACCAGAGAGATGTTGTGGTAATGGATGACATCAAATCCTTTTTGAAGAATCTGTTTGATGCGCCTCGATTTGAAGAGAGGAAATCCGGTCTGCTGGGTAGACAGGGGAGACAGAAAGCGGAAGAAACTCCTAAGCCCATGCACGGTTACTCCAGGATGATCGTTGTAAGCCTCCGCCGGTTCCTTGTGTGACAGCGTGCGGAAGGAATCGATGCAGTGAATCACGTCCACCTGATGACCACGCCGGGCGAGTTCATTGGAAAGACGGTGAACAAAGGCCGCATCCCCGCCGAAATGATAGGGCGGGTAAAAAGTCGTCACCATGCAAAAGCGAAGAGAAGAGTTCATGGGTCAATCGTCCACCGCGTTCAGCGTTCCTTTTCTGTCCGAGTATGACTTCCGGCGGATAGCGCTGCGAAGGATGCTCAGTTCCCGCGGCGTAAAGTCGTGCAAGGCAAAAAGACAAAAGATGACCAGCGCCCCGATGGCCAGAAGCTTCAGGATCAGGACGGGCCCTGAAACCGGCCAGAGAAGGGCCATCGCATATCCAAGGCCTGAAACCAGCACGCTGTTGAGAGTTTTCCTGAGAGGCGGCGCGATTCCCCAGGTCCGGTAGACGGCCCAGACGGAAACGATAGCGGTCAGGGAGGCCACGCAGGTGGTCACGGCAGCAGCGCCGAGGCCTCCGAACCGGGGTATTAACAGGATATGCCCGAGAAGAGCAATAGGGACCATGGGTGCCGTGAGTTTAAAGGGCCATACGGGATTATCGGTTGCAGTGAGAATGGCGATAGAAATATTGACTGCATGGAGAGCTACAGGTGCAAAGACAAGGATTGAAAATACCGGAGCGGTCTCGGAAAAATCAGGACCAAAAATGAGTCTCACGATATCGCTGGATGCCCCTGCGGCAACAGCCCCAAAGGGCAAAAGCCAGAGTAAAGAGGAGAGAGCCACCGAGGCGATTTCTTTAGCCGCCGGGGTTTGCCCATCCTTCAGCAGCCGGCTTAAAGTGGAAATCAGCGGCGGCGTCAAGGACATGGAGAGCAGGGCGGGAGGAGCCGACAGGTTGAAGGCGGCGCTGTAGAAACCAGTTTGCGCCGCTGTGCCCCCGAGTACCTTGAGCGCGAAGAGGTCCATTCTGAAGAACCGGAGGCTCACCGCAGACATGAAAAGAGGCGCTACGACTTCCCGAATCTTTTGTAGAGGAATTGAGCATCGCAAGAACAAAGAAGTCCGCACGAAAATGCGGCTAATGCCGAACTCGACCACTGAAGCGCCGATGCTGCCCAGAATGGCGCCTTTGACTGAAAGTCCCAGCAGCACAAAAAAAATGATCAAAATCAATCTGGTTGTCCACCTGGCAGCCGTTACCCATGCTCTGAGCTTGTAGGAACCCATCCCTGCGAGAATGTTACGGTTGGCACAGGCCAGACAGAATATGGGAATGTCGATGGCGAATAGCCTTAAGTAACTCGCCAAAACAGGTTCGCCGAACAAGCGAGACAGAAGGGGTGCTGCGGCCCAAAGCACAGCGGCAACGGTCATTGCCAGGCCGAACTGGAGCCTAATGATGGCGCTGCCAACCGGCTTCCAGTCCGAGGCCTCTCCCACAAACTTGATCGTAACGTTCGTGAACACGGACGAGGAAAGCCATTCTATCCACAAAATCAAGGTCGCGACCAGAGCAAAAAGGCCGTATCCGGATGGTCCGAGATACCGGGCCAGGAAGATGGCGGTAACGAAGCCGGTGGGCACGATGAGCGCCTCGGCAAGGAAAATGCTGATGGTCCCCTTCAAAAGATGGCGGCTGTTTTCGTCTATCACAGGATTTGACATTTCACAGGACGCATACTTGAAAATCCTCTCTGTCTCAGCGTGACTCCCGACTCAGGCCTTCTGGTGCACACGTGTGTTTGTCCACACTATTCAGGGACGATTAATCACTCAATTCCAAGATCGCATTGCCGGAAAAACCTAATGACGTCAACCTTGACGGGGAGCTTCCCAGAACACTACAGATCGCCATCTATGTCGTTTGAATGTGCACTCGGGCAGCAGACGCTGGTAGGTGGTCTCAAAGAGGTCCTGAGTCATCCTGTAACCGCAACGTACATTTTCACAATTGTACCGTATCCATTTGAGGCTCAACTCAAATGCCAGCATCCTCAGAATGGTAAGAGGTCTGTAGTCCATCGTATATTTCGGGAGCTTCCTCAGCACGGCCAACACCTGCCAAATGGAACAGGCATCCAATCGAGGCCTCTGGGTCACCATATCGGTGATGACCACTCGGCCACCTGGAGCCACGAACAACGGCAATCTTGAAAATACACGATTCAGGTCGGCCCTTTGGAGGGCATGAACACTCACCACGAAGTCGAATGCCCCCCCTGTAAAGGGCAGACGCGCCACGTCGGCGACCATGAAATCGACATTCTTTATCCCTTTCTCAGCTTGTCGTTCTTTCGCCATCGCGATCATCGAGCGGGAAATGTCGATACCGACAACCTTATCTACTCGCTCTGCCAGCCACAGGGTGTGACGACCGGGTCCGCAGCCCAAATCCAGTGCGGAAGACGCGCCGCGCGGCAAATAACTCAGGATGTCATCATAGAGAACATCGTCGTTTCCGCTGTTACCGAGGTTCTCGTTCCAGAAAGCATACTCCCGAGCGAACCTCGCAGCGCCGGGAGTCTTCGGGTCCCACACACTTCCGGTGGGGAGCAAGAAACGGGGAAAGACGCATTTCATGAGGTTCCTCGGCGTTCGCAGGACCTTAACTCACGCAGGGGTTCTTTCACCGCAAAGTCACTGTGGGCGTGTGTTGATTCGGCGGTCAGCATAATCTACGAATCCGGGATCCCAAAATTGCTCAGGAGTGATCGACCGATCAAGATATCCTTTCTCAACGGCCCAAGCCTGGAAGTCGAGCACACTTTCCGGATTTATTCGGCCGTCGGACCTGAAGGACGGCCAGCAAGCCCGGCTGAGAAGATCGAGATCAAGACCCGTGTGAGCCGCCAGGATCTCCAGATTCCGCTTCGTTTTCCCTCGATTGTATTGCTGCACGGCTTTCACGTAAGCCGCCATGAACCGCTTTCCGGCCTCAGGGCTCTTGTCCAGGAGGTTCGGTCCGAACAAAATGACGCCGAACTGGCAGCCAGGAACCACTTCCTGGATCGGCTTCCACATAACCGCATGCCCTGCGTCCAAGATGCGTGTGATCCAGGGTTCTGCCGGTGTTCCCAGGTCGATCGCGCCTTTTTCAAAGGCGCTGAGCATTGCCGCATCGGGAATATCCCCCGTCCGGATGTCACTCAACGTCAGACCGGCCTTCCTGAGCAATTTTTCCACCCAATAACCTTCGACGCTCGCTTCGTTGATAGCAATCCTGAGGCCCTTCAACTGAACGGGATCGGCCAACTTGCCGGTTTCTACGGGCGTTCGTCTGGCTACCAGACCCATGTAGGTGCACCCTGCGGGATCTGAATAGCTCTTGTCGGCAACGAATCTTATCCTGGCGCCCTGTGACATCGCGTTCAGCATGCTGACGGTTATGAAACCGCCTGCAACGTCAAGTTGTCCCCGAGCCAGCGCTGGAATGGCATCCGGCGAATGAGTAAACTGAATGACCTCGGGTTGGATTCCCTGCTCAACAAAAAAGCCTTCGTCTTGGGCAATGAAAAAAGGGGCATAACTGAGATAAGGCAGGATGGCCAACTTCAGCTTCACCGGCTGGAACTGCCGGTCACCTGCACCCATAGAGAAACTGCTTTGCAGGGAAATGCCAAGGGCCAGAATCACCGAGAAGGAGTATTTCATGAGATGTCTCACCAGGTTTCTCCTTATGTCGTTACGTTAAGCTGCGTCCTCAGGAGTCTGCACCACGTAATAACGGCCTCACAAACGCTTTGAGGGATCGGCGCGCCGAGCCACATGAAGAGGCATCAGTTTGCCTCCTCCGGTAGAAATGGGTTCCATGCGCTTCACGCGCAGGGCCCCGGATTTGCTCCAGATAGTCCTGGCTATTTGACCCGCTACGCTTGCCCGCCCAAGGGCTTCTAAAACAGCTTTGATCACCACCGACTCATCCTCAACGTCGACTCTTGGACTCACGACGAGGCTGAGCCGCGTAAACCCCTTTTCGTCTTCTTCCTCGATCAACTGGTAGTCAAGGGGGCTTCCTCCAAAGCGGGCCGGCAGCACCTCCTCCAAAATGTTGAGCATTTCACTCCCCACGACGGTCACTCCTTCACCGGTGAGTTTACGAAAACTTCGAACATCACGCAAGTGCTCGGTGAAGCCAAGGGACTCCAGGGGACAGCCGCAGGATCGGTGATCAATCACACCAAAGTCATCCGCTTCAACATTCAGCATCAGCTTGGGCGCCGTGGGCAGGAGGCTGGTGTAATGAAAAGCTTCAACAGTGAGCTCGGAAGAAGGCACCCTTCGGGAATACTGGATGAGTGCCAGAGCGTCCTTCAGAAAATGCAGATCGTTGTCGTCCACAGGCCGTGCACACCCCAGACCGACAGCACCGTGCTCGGTGAAGAAATAGGTGGGAACCCAACGGGCACCGGTGCTTTTTATCTCACGAATCTTCGCTGGCGTCGGGGGCTCGCCGCCTCCCATGAAGGTGGCGCCGGTGAGGTCGAGGCTTTGTTCTTTCGCTGCAAGGCACACCCGAAGCGCCAGGCTGACATGACATCGGACTAGGCACGTCCTGTGTGTTTTCACCTTGTGGGATGCCCATTGAGCCACGGCGGCGGCCCGATCAAGGCTCAGCGGCCGGGGATGGGGAAGGGGTGAGCCAAAAAGCCGGGCCAAGGCTACGAACGTGTGAGTGGCGAAACGGTTCCTTATCGATGAGTTTATTTCGGTGGACACGATGGGAGAGAACCACTTCTCGGCTAAGTGGCCGAATCTTGCCTGTCGCAGCAGGACTCCGACCCCGGTGTCATCAGGGAAAATGCCATACCAGATGGCCGTCGGCACGTCCAGGATCCCATGAGCCTCCCGAGCCAGCATGAGGTGCGGGGCTTGGGCGGCCTGGTGCTCCAGGTCAATCTGAACCCTGGTTCCGGGGCCGGTAGAGCCTCCGCTCTTTGCCCTATAATAGTAGGGACCCAGGTGGGGGTTGTCAAAATCCCGCGGGTGCAATCGGATGGTCTGTCCGCTACGCACCATGGGTTCCCGTCCCTTGAACTCCTCAAACGTGACGTAAACGCCCGCTTGCCTCAGAGCGAGGAGCGTGTCTTCAAGCCCCTTCGTACGGATCATACTTCGGATATCGCCCAGTTCACACTGCGCGAGTCTTAGCAAGTGGAGATAAGGGCTTCGGGGATAACCGAAAATTCCCCGCTCTACCAGACGAAGGAAGTTCGCTTCCCGCTCTTCCATGCGTCTGAGGACGATCGAACGGGCTTGCTCAAGCGTAAGGGTCTGCCGAAGGAAGGCTCTGAGCCCGAAAGCGAAGCGCCCGTACATTTTCAAATCACCTAGAAGAGTCATTTATGTCACCAATCCCTACAGCAACCCAAGCCGCACCTTACAGAAGATCAGCGGGTCCGGAAGGGCAACGGCGAAAGTGAATACGGATGAAGGACAAGTGTCTAGGCAAATACCCATAAAAAACGTCATCAACGGAATCAACGCCCCTGCAAAATACGAAAAGTCACGGGCTAAGCAGCATCAGAGCAAATACCCCTGATGTGCCAGTTTTTAGGCTCGCGAATGTCAAGGCCCTCGAGGAAGAAGTCCTTTGCCCCGAGGCTTTTTTCGACAGGCCGCACCAGCAGAGGCAACTCCCCTTTGATCTTTTTCTCCAGCCTTCTGAGGAAACCGCCCGGCTTGAAACCGAGATCTTCCAAACGATTCCTAAGATCATTCTCCAGGGAGAAACGGTAAATGGAGATCACATCAAAATGTCTCATTCCCGAGATTTCTCTGAAGATCGCTTCGACGGATTCAATATTCGTTCCCGCGTAGTCCAGGACATAGCCGCGCCGGGGATTTGGAGAGACTCCTATGACCGCAAAGGCACATATGAGATTGTCTCTTTTCAGATAATAGAAAAGGTACCTTTTCATCCTGTTTCCGAATCGCCACCCGAAGAAATCACCGTCCTGATACAGGGTGAATTTAGGAGGGAGCCTCAAAAAGGCCAGAGCTTCCATCGCTTTTAACCACGGCTCTTCCGAAACGACGAGATCACCAAATTCTCCGAGCACGACATGTTTTGGTGCCAGATCAAATCTATTCGTAGCGCTGATCAGAAACCTCACAAGGCCACCAGGCGTGTATCTGTTTAGGTAGACTTTTTCTTCCAAAGGCAGAAAACCCATTCTGCGATATCCAGGGAGGGAGTTCTTCGTGGCGGTCATGTTAAGCAATACCGTGTAATCGCTTTCAAAATCCTCCATCGCCCTATTGCCCATGAGGATAGACAGGCCTTTCATGCGGTGATCCGGGTGCACACAAGTATCGCCTGGGCCCAGGACGAAGATCCTGTCGCTCTTTTCCGGGACCTGCCATCGTGTTACAAAGTATCCCCTGAATCCTACGACTCTTCCCGCATAAAGTGCCACGATCCCCAGGGGACGATCAGAATAAGGATTGTCGTGGTATTTCCATTTCAAATAGGACAAATTCTCTTCAATGTGCGGTCCAACAAGCGAACGAAGAAGATCCGCCACTTCGCCGGCAAATTCACCACGGTACGGCTCAATTCCATAGCTATTGTCAGTCACGACGGTTACTCCGATACTGGAGCCTCACTAAGCCATCGGAAACGGCGGCCATACTGCCCTGAACCTCTCTCCAGATTCAAAGCCTGCCTCAGCGCTCTTGGGGTCATAATCCTTCTCTCGTTGGCTTCTGCAATAATATGGATGCGACGGAGGAGGTCAGCATTACGTGCCAGTTTAGCGCGATCGTTATCATACCAGATGTTATCCTCCAAACCGACTCTTACTCCGCCTCCGAAGGCAATGGCAGCCGTGTTCATGGCCACCTGCCAATTCCCGATGCCTGCCAGACTCCAATAGGAGTCCCTTGGCAAGTCTCTGATCATGATCCCTGCGTGAAGCAAATCAGCCTGCGCGCAGGCTATGTTTCCAAGGATGAGATTGAAGTAATGGGGCGGTTCGAGAAGTCTTTTGCTTTCCAGGTACTTTGCATAGTTGATCATTCCCGCGTCAAACGCTTCGAGTTCGGCAAGCACATTGCGGCGTTTCATTTCGGAAGCCAGGGCTTGTATCATCTTTGGAGAGCTCACACTTGTCTCATGGTTGAAATTTACGGAACTCAGCGTCAGGCTCCCCATGTCCGGCTTGGCTTCTCCTTCAAGTTGGAGGGGTTCCGCACGCTTTTCGAATTCCTTGAACGTACGGCCGGAAAGGGACACACAGATGATCAAGTCTCTGGAGAATCTTCGAATACCTTCTATGATGTCCCGGTAGGTGGTTGCCTTATATGTGGGCGCCCCCGTCTCCTCATCCCTCGCATGAAGATGTACCATGGTAATGCCGATCTCGATCGCTTCATGAACGGCTTCGATAATCTCCTGGACGCTCTGGGGCACGTGGGGTGTCATTCCCTTGGTCGGTATCATCCCTGTCGGGGTAAAATTGATGATGAGATCCATTCACAACTCTCCGAGGAAACATCAGAAGAAAATCTTATGGAATCAGACTGGCAAGAGCCGGTTAATCAGCCGGGCACAACAGCCTCGAATCGAGGCCTCGTTGAGTGCAGATTTCATCTTGCCCTTAGCGAAGCAACCTTATTGTAAATCCATCCGATCAAAGCTCCGCTGAGCGTCCCAACCGCGAAGCCATAGGCGAACCCAATGAGGCTCCCCAAGAAAGACACTCTGTAGCCGACAAAATACTGGCTGAGAAGCGAGAGATGAGGGCCGACGTGGCGGCCTCCCTTGATAACTAGCCAATTGGTGGCAATGAAAATAACGAGGCCGAGAATGAGGCCCAGAACCAGTCCCAGTGCCTTTGCATTGAGCCAAAGGATGCGGCTGAAGAGCCTTTCATCCTGCTCCTGAACATGATTATGTTTTATGCTCACGAAGTCGCCTCCTTGTTTACCGAGAAGTTCACAGGCTGTCTAAGAAGTCTCTGAACGAGAAAAGCTCGGCCTTCTTCTTTCCCCGGTAGATAAGGTAGCCAAGAGAAAGATTCCGCAGATAGGCAAACAGCCAGCCCAAAAGAAACCCCCAGCCGAAGCTGTAAGCGAATGCGATGAATGCGCCTCTCAAGGTCACTGTAAAACCGATGAAATACTGCGCGAGGAGAATCAATCGGGGCCCCACGATAGGCCCCCCCTTGATGACGAGCCACACCGTGGCCAGGAAAGCGAAAAGCCCGGAGACACACCCGGTAGCCGTGGCAAAAGCCAATTTATCCATCCTTGCAAAGGTCCCTTCGAGAACCCTTGCTCCGGTCGTTTCCTCTTCTTCTCTCGCAGGAGCCTCTTCGAGGTATCCTTCCTCTTCGTTGACCGTCCACAGATCGTGGCGGGAACCCAGTATGTTCTGTGCGGCCAGAATACCTGTCAGCATGGAATGGTCTATATTGTTGTAACGGTGCATGCCGTTGCGGCCGACGGTGTAAAGGTTGGTGAATTTATGCATGCCGTCCCGGATGAACCGGAGATTTGCTTTATAATCCTCATCATACACGGGATAGGCTGCGGGCTGACGGACTGTGAACCCGTCAATGACTTCGTCGGGAGTGCAGAACCCGAGCTTTGAAAGCTCCAGGGAAGCCAAACATATGAGTTCGGCGTCGGGAAGGTTCCAAAGAAGGTCTCCTTCCGTGCAGAAGTATTCCATGCCTACACTCGTCTTCATGGGATCAGAAACCATGGACGCGCTCCAGTTCTTAAAGTTCTGAATGCGGCCCACCTTGACGTCCGGATTGTGAACATAGATCCACTGGTCCGAAAAAAGCTCTTTTCTGTTCAGGATGAGTCCTACAAGGACAAAAGATCTGTAGGAAAGGGACTCAGCAGCCTCGATCACGGCCGATGGCGGTCTTGGGGAGAGCATCTTAACCAGTGCGGGCAGGGGCATACTGGAAATAAGGTCCGAAACACGAATGGTCTCCGTCTCATGGCCGTCAGAGTAAGACAGACCAACGACTCGTCCGTCTTCATGCTCGATTCGGACTACATCGCAATGAAGACAAACCTGACCGCCTCCTGCCGCAATCCTCTCACGAAAGCGTTCCCACATCATCCCCGGCCCCATCCGGGGGTAGAGGAATTCACTGACCAGGCTCTTCGCTTTCTGAAGGCCGAGCAAAGCATTGGAAACCGCCACAAAAAGGGATAACCCTTTGATCCGTTGTGCGGCCCAGTCGGCCCTGATCTTATCACAGGGAATCCCCCACACTTTTTCTGTGTAGGTCTTAAAAAAAGTCGCGTAGAGACGGCGGCCAAAACGATTGGAAACCCACTCTTCGAATGTGTCATCGTGAGGATAAGGCCTGAGGCGGGATCCCACGTAGCTTCCCAATATCAGCAGACTTTGAGAAACACCAAGATTGTAAAGGGCATTCGAAAAGTTAAGCGGATAACTGAAGAACCGGTTTTGGTAATAAATGCGGGAGATCCGCCTGACCCTGAGAAGGTCTTCGCCCATCATCTCCTGCCGACAAGTCACTGATTTCCTTATTTTTGGTTAGAAAGCGGTGTCCTCCGACATCAAAAGAATATCCCTTGTAGGTTTCGGTGCGGGCTATGCCGCCGAGTTTGGCTGATTTTTCCAGGACCAGCGGTTTCACCCCCAGCCTCACGAGCTCGTTAGCGGCCGCAAGACCGGCAGGACCGGCACCAACTATGACAACTTGTTTTTCGTTAGAGGATTTCACATTCATGTTTCTGCTTGTTCTGTAGTGTGTCGCTCCACTCAGTCAGGAGCTTCTGTTTTAAACAAAGGCGAGACCAGTCGAATCTTAAAAAAGCCGATCACAAAAGCCAGACCACTGTAAAGGAAGTAGAACCAATGCCACGGGATTGACTTGAGAGCGAATGCGATCCCTCGCTTGCGTGCAAAGAAACGATAGAGATCCCAGTTGAGCCAAACAAGAACAGCCATTAGCAATGCCATGGGGACAATCAGCCAAGCTTCATATGAAGCGCCTGCCACGCCCAAGAGAAGAAGGTAAACAAGTGCCACGCTTACGCGACTTGAGATCTTGAGATTGAGGTCATTAATGAAGGCGCCCTTCCTCATTATAAGCTCGGTCCAGGGAAGTGCGCGATAAAAGAAATCAGCCCTCAGAAGTGAAGGGACATCCCAGCGCTTGAGATGCTTCACCTGAATATATTTTGAGAGCGTGATGGAATACCCGGCTTCCTTAAGTCTGTAACCGAGTTCGATATCCTCGATACAGGGCTGACGATATCCCTCATTGAAGCCTCCAAGACTGAGAAATATTTCGCGCCGGATGGCTCCACATCCCGCCCAGAACGTCGAGGCCTGTTTCCCTGCGTTCTGATGAACGTAATGGTGGAGCAAGTTCTTAAACTGGGAGAGAAAATTCGATTCTCCAGGCTCATCATCGTAGGAGCCGAAGGTCGCTGCGATGTCGGGGTTTTCTTTGAAGACGGATGCGATCCTTCCTGTGATGTCATGAGGAACGAGAACGTCAGCGTCTATGAAAAGAACGACGTCCCCCTTCGCCGCCCTGGCCCCCAAGTTGCGCGCCCGCGCCGGTCCTGAGGTCAAGGGGACCTTCAGGACACGCAGACCCAGTCTTTCGGCAAAGCGCCATGAGCCGTCTCCCTCACCGTCTGCGACCACGATGATCTCAGCAGGCGGAGGAACCGTTGAAATCATGTTCTGCAGGCAGGGCTCAAAATGCGTGCCGCCCCTGTACACCGGAATGATCACAGAGATGGTTGGTGAAGAGGATTCAAGCATGCGATAACGAGGCAAATGCCGAGAGGGCAAACAGTCGATCACTGTCTCGTCGAGAAACGAGGAAGGTGCGACAGCCCTTCAACGCAAGCGAAACCGTTGTTCTCACATTTGACAGTTGGCGGTTGAAGCACGCGCTTCGGTCGGAGTCGACATCAGTGCTTCGGCTGAGCTTCGATAATCTTGTCGTAAGCATTGATGATGACCGCCTCGAAATACTTCCTCGTCTCCTTATTGATCGGATAGCAAATGTCATAACGCTTCTTCGAGTCTTTAGTCACCTGAGACGGGAAGGCGATGAACTTGCCGGAATTGTCGTTCCCTTTCAAGATCTTGATGTTCCTGATTACGATGCTGTTGTCTATAATGACCTCTGCGAATCCGAGAACTCTTCTGCCTTCTTCTTGATTCATGGGTCTTACGACGATATTTACGTTTGTTATCTTGCACTCAAGCATATTGTCATTTACCCCCTAGCCAATGAGCCCATCCTGCTGCATTTCTTTCTTCTTGCAAGGGATAGACTCCAGATATAGTCCGCAAACGTAAGCATCTGCTCCGAAGAGCATCGACTTCATGCAAATCATTTCAGTTTTTCTAGTGCTTCCCGTGCCTGTTTAAAGTTCGGATCCAGTTGAAGCGCCCTTTCATATTCTCGTTTGGCCTTGTCGGTAGCCTTTGCCCCTTCGAAAATCCTGCCTAATTCATAGTGGTATAGGGCATATCGAGGCTCTGTCGTGAAAATCGCGCTAAATTCTGAAAGGGCTCGATTGAGATCCCCCTTCATGGCATAGATGCGGCCTAGGTCGAATCGGGCGTCCGCATACTCCGGATCTATGGCAAGAGCATCGGTGAGATACTTGACAGCTTCATCCAGTTTGGATTTGTCAAAGGAGAGTATTTTACCGATCATGGCGAGCGCACGATAATTGTCTTTATCCAGCGCTAGGACTTTCTTAAACTCGGTCAGAGCACTTTCCGGATCTCTCTTGTAGAAATAGACCATCCCCACCCAATAGTGGGCTACCGGCGAATCAGGAGAAAGCTTTTCAGACTGTTTAAATTCTTTTAGCGCATCATCCAGTTTCTTGGCTCTGAGATATTCGTGGCCTTTCTTGAAGGCATCTTCCGCTTCCGCACTGGAAAATGCCTTCTTCCCTTTGGCTCCGGTAGTTTCAGCTACCGCAGAATCACCATCCTTTACCCCTTCAATGCTCACGCGAACCTTGCCTCCGCCAAAGTAGGCCGCCGCGCCCAGCAAGATCAGAACGGCTATTAGAACCGACATCAACACGTTTTTTCTAGAATACGCCATGACTCAACTCCGAAAAAAGGCAGCCTTGGATGGAAGAAGCCATTCCGGAAGAAAACGATACCAGAAGGCCCTCCCCAGAGCGACGGCTGATTCTTCGCTTTACGAAGTCATTAAACCGAAGCGACTGTGAAATCCGATCAGTGTCATGAGCCAGTCAGGCAATTCCTCCTTCTTCAAAGGGCATGAGAATTTGGGTTGCAGGCTGGGCTCTGGACGCCCAATCAGGGCAGGAGACATCTGCGGAAGCCTTCATGGACCCCGGATGCATAAAACTAACCTCGCTCCTCCACCAGAGGTGCATGGTTTAACGAAAACCAATATCAGTTACCAACGCTCGTTTGTCAATCAGAAAGTTCAAAAACCGAGTCTCCGAGGATCGCCGGTCCAGGGCAAGGGTAATGATTCAAGAAGCAGGGACTCGTGCTCTTGAGATTTAATGCCTATGGGTCAAATTCTCCACAGCTTGCTGAGGCGTCGTCATTCCCGCGAAAATCCGGACGAGGACATTCTTTCTGGACACCCGCCTACGCGGGTGTGACGCTTGTTGCGATTTGTCAGATACCCTGTAGCTTGCTGCAGGGTAGTTCATTCGCGGGTCTAGCTCCACGAACAGCGGCTCGTGAAAATTCGCTTGTCCTCATGAAAAAGGCGTGTTCCCTTTTGTCTGGAGGTGTTATATATGTTTTATCCCGATTCCCTCAGGCTTTTGATCTTAGTAAAGCTTGCATCGCGGCGGGAACCGGCAGTCGTGTTTTTGGTAGTTTTGGAAATTCGTAATCTTGGTTCCGTTGTGGAATCGAGAAGGCGGAGCTTTACGTCTTATTTATTTCAGGAGAGCCGGCTGATCGCCACACAGAACACCAAGCGGAGAGATCGATTCCGCACGCGGGGAAAATCTTTGAGTCCTGTCGCAGTGGATCTGTTCCCCAGCATACAGAGGGAAATTTGAAGCACCATCGGCAAAAGGGGTGTCAGAACACGATTGCGGTAGGACCGGAAATCATAAGTTGAAAGGACGAGTCATGAAAAGTGCATTGGTCACCGGCATCACGGGTCAGGATGGGGCTTACCTTGCGGAGTTTCTTCTGGAAAGGGGCTACGAGGTGCACGGCATCAAGCGGCGATCTTCATCTTTCAATACAGCCAGGGTAGACCACCTCTATCAGGACCCACATGAACAGGACGTCCGTTTCCGTATGCACTACGGGGACTTAACGGATGCAACCAACTTGATTCGAGTCGTCCAGGAGGTCCGGCCTGATGAAATTTACAACCTGGGCGCCCAAAGTCACGTGATGGTGTCTTTTGAAACGGCCGAGTACACAGTCAATTCCGACGCTCTGGGCACGCTCAGATTGCTCGAAGCCATACGGATTCTTGGTATGGTGGACAAGACACGCTTCTACCAGGCATCCACCAGTGAACTTTTCGGGAAGGTCCAGGAAATACCCCAGACAGAAAAAACGCCCTTCTATCCCCGGAGCCCTTACGGAGCGGCCAAGCTCTATGCCTACTGGATTTGTGTCAACTACAGAGAGGCATACGGCATGTTTGCCTGCAACGGCATCCTCTTCAACCATGAATCGCCCATTCGCGGGGAGACTTTTGTGAGCCGGAAAATCAGCAGGGCCGTTGCGCGGATGCACCTCGGGCTCCAAAAAAGGCTCTACCTGGGAAACCTGGACGCAAAACGGGACTGGGGGCATGCCAAGGATTACGTACAAGCCATGTGGTTGATTCTTCAGCAGGAGAAGCCGGAGGACTTCGTGATCGCCACAGGGGAGTCCCATTCAGTCAGAGAGTTTGTGGAGCTTGCATTCGCGGAGATCGGTGTGAAGATCGAGTGGAAAGGTGCGGGGGCTGACGAGGTGGGAGTAGTGAAGAGGGTGACGAGTGACAAGAGACAAGTGACAAGTGTGGGCAGGCAAGTTACAACTTTGAAGGAAGGTGACGTGGCGGTTGAAGTGGATCGGAGGTATTTCCGACCGACGGAAGTCGATGAGCTTCTGGGCGATGCTTCCAAGGCCAGGAAAACCCTGGGGTGGGAACCCAAGATATCTTTTCGGGAGATGATTTCGATGATGGTGAAAGCTGATCTCGAAGAAGCATGCAGGGATCAGCTCTGTAAAGACAGCGGGTTCCGAGTGCTTAACTATAGTAACGAGTGACGAGTGACAATGAGAGATGACTTTGGCTGAGGAGAAGGACGGAAAATATGAAAGCCCATCATAGGCTCAAAGTATGGCAAAGAGCTATCGACTTCGTCACCGAGATCTACAAGTTAACAGAGGACTTTCCGAAGGAAGAAATATATGGCCTAACGAGTCAGATGAGACGTGCGGCAGTGAGCGTTTCTTCCAATATCGCAGAGGGCGCTGGTAGGGGAAGCAAAGCAGAATTCAGGAAATTTCTGGCCATAGCGCAAGGCTCAATATCCGAATTGGAAACACAAATAATCATCAGCAGTAGACTAGGATTTTGTACCGAGCATGAGTCTCCTGTCTGAATTAGATGAGATATCGAGGATGATCGTTGGCCTGCGTAAAAGCATTTGAATTGGGTTCCTCTAACTTGTCACTCGTTACTTGTCACTTGTCTCTGAGGTTTTGTTCATGAACAAAAGCTCTCGAATCTATGTTGCCGGGCACACAGGGCTTGTCGGCTCGGCGATCTACAGACGACTGCAAGCAGAGAAATATGCCAACCTGATTGTCAGGCGGCATGCAGACCTCGACCTGTTGCGGCAGAAGGAGGTTGAAGCTTTTTTCCAGGCGGAAAGGCCCGAATATGTGTTTCTAGCCGCTGCGAAGGTGGGAGGAATCCTGGCTAACAACACTTATCCGGCAGAATTTATTTATCAAAATCTCCTGATGGAGAGCAACGTGATTCACTCCGGCTATTTGGCAGGGGTCAGGAAGCTACTGTTCCTCGGAAGCTCCTGCATCTATCCGAGGGAATGTCCGCAACCGATGAAAGAAGAGTATTTACTTTCCGCCAAGCTTGAGCCCACCAATGAGCCTTATGCCATAGCCAAGATTGCGGGAATAAAAATGTGTCAGTCCTATAACCGCCAATATGGAACCCGGTTCATATCCGTGATGCCGACCAACCTCTACGGGCCCGGGGACAATTTCGATCTGGAAACGAGCCACGTCCTTCCGGCACTTGTCAGGAAATTTCATGAGGCAAAGATTCGCGAAACGAATCCGCCAGAGGCTGGAGGTATGAGGTCAGAGGTCGGAGGCGAAGAAATTCTTGCCTCAAACCTCAAGCGAAGCGCTCCTCAAACCTCGCACAATAGTTTTGTGACCATTTGGGGAACCGGGGAGCCGAGGAGAGAATTCCTGCACGTGGATGATCTTGCCGATGCCTGTGTCTTTCTGATGCAAAACTACAACGAATCGGAGATCATCAATATCGGTGCCGGCAAGGATATTACGATCCGCGAACTTGCCGACCTGATCAAGGACATCGTCGGATTCAAGGGATCGATTATTTACGATGCGTCAAAGCCAGACGGTACTCCTCGGAAATTATTGGATGTGAGCAGGCTCCATTCGTTGGGCTGGCGAAACCGGATTTCCCTCAGGGAAGGAATCAAGGACACTTATAGATCGTATGTAGACGAAGGTGCGCGGCGCGCGGCACAAGGCGCACGGGAAGAAGACATATGAGAATCATGGTGCACGGCACAAGATATACGGGAAAGAGGGGGCAAATGATCATCCTGGAATGCGCAAGTTTGCGGTCAGACTTTTTATAACGCTTGAGACCCTTTATGAGAGTCAGTTTAGCGCCGATCACAGCAAGAAGGCCGACCTTGTCATCGAGTGGAAGCTTCGCTGATCATCACAACGTATAACTGGCCCCAGGCCCTGGAACTGACTCTCCGGTCTGTTCTTGCGCAGTCGAGGTTGCCGGACGAATTGATTGTGGCTGATGACGGCTCGAGTGCGGAGACTTCGCAGGTCGTGAAGGGTTGTCTTCTCAACTCCGGACTCGGGTGGTCTCACGTTTGGCACGAAGATCGTGGGATCCGGCAGGCGAGGATTAAGAATCTTGCCGTGAAATACTCCAGCGGAGTGTACCTGCTTTTCATCGATCATGACGTGGTGTTGCACCCGGATTTCGTCGCGGATCATCTGTCTATGGCCGAAAGAGGTGTGTTCCTGCAAGGGAAGAGAATTTTTTTGTCGAAAGAGCACACGGAGAAGATCCTTTCTGATATCCGCTTGAAGCCATCTTCTCCTTTCACTCGAGGGCTCGGGAACAGAAAAAATGCGTTTCGATGTCCACTTCTGGGAAAGGCATTGGGAAGAAGAAAGAGATTTCAGCATTCTCTCAGGGGCTGCAATCTCTCGATGACGAAAGAAGATTTTTTGAGGGTTGACGGTTACGATGAGACTTTTGACGGCCTTTGGGGCAGGGAAGATTCAGACATATGTTACAGATTGTTTCATAGCGGAGTGAAGGTGAAAAACCTTTGGTTCTCGGCACTTCAGTATCATCTCCATCACAAGGTCACGAAAAGGACGGGAGAAGACAGACTCGATGGGGAACTCCGTCTGATCCGCAATGAGAGAAGAAAAAGAGCATTGAAAGGCTTTTCTCGACTCTCATCGGAAGGCGGTGCCGTTGCATCGGCACAGCCTTGGAATGCAGAACAGAAAGGTATTCCGGACACGAATGGTATCCGTCGCTAGAGAATTTTCGAAGAAGACGGATCTTTCGCCGGAGTCGTTGGTTTTTGGGTGTTTTGTCGGTGTGTTCCTCACCATGCCGCTGGGTACCTCGCCGCCTATCATCTTCGGCGCTTTGGGTGCTCTTATCTGGCTTTTGTCAGGGATGTTTTTCCGAGCAAAGTCATTCTTTAGGCAAAGCTGGTTCTGGCCCGTCTCTGCATCTATCATATTACCGTGGATTGGGCTCTTATACACCGCCGACCCCGGAGGGTTCGGTATCGACTATGCAGGAAAGACCTATTACTGGATTTTCTGCCTGGCGCTAGCCTCGCTGTCCTTCAAGGACATGCGCCCCCGGTGGCTGATCATCGCTTTTCTTTCAGGATTGGCCCTCAATGCATGCGTAGGCATATTGCAGCTGGCAGGGTTCTTTGCTCCGAAGGACGGGTGGTTCTCCGGCTTGACACGGGGCTACAATACCCTGACCGTTTATCTCGTCCTGGCCATTCTCATCTGCGCCTTCTCTTTCAGAGAGGCCGAGGAACGAAAAAAGCGCGCAGGTTTGTTAGCCCTGATGATCCTTTATTTCTTTCATTTGATTATCCTGGAAGGCAGGGCAGGGTATCTCACTTTCATCCTCCTTTTTCCTTTTCTGATCAAAACGCTTTTCAAGAGGGTCAGGGCATGGCAAATCGGCGTCGCTTGCTTGCTCATCATAGGGGCCATGTCGTTCTCCCCCATCGTCAAGAAGCGAGTTGACTTGACTGTCAGCCAGTTGAAATACCACATGACCGCAGAACCGGGCAAAGCCTGGGGCTTCGAATATACGGACAATCAGGACAGGTTTTACATGTGGATGGGAGCCATCCAGATTTTTCTGGAGCATCCGATCGTCGGTGCCGGTACCGGCGGCTATCCCGAGGTCCTGAAAGAAGCGAGGGACGCGAAAGATCCGGTGATCGCTCATCCCCACAACAATATCCTTTACATGGCGGCAAGCTATGGGGTGATCGGCATCGGTGTTTTCATGTGGCTTTTTGGGGAGATACTAAGAAACGGGTGGAAAGAAAGAGATACGGTCATGGGCCATTTCGTCCTGTGCACAGCTCTCGTTCTGTTCATAAACGGACTGTTCAATACAACGATTCTCGATGCAGGGACTCTTCTGCTCTTGTCTTTGGTCACGGGCCTGCAGAGGACCTTGGCCGCATTCTCGCCGCCAAGGCTCTCTGGCATCCCGGTAAGCGGGCGGGAAGCACACCTCGGCCAGTCAGATTTTTCGGTAATTTCCAGGTGATTGGATGAGCGTTTCGGTTTGCATCATTTGTTTTAATGAGGAAAGAAACATCCGTCGTTGCCTTGAAAGTATTTCCTGGGCTGAGGAAACCATTGTGGTGGATTCCTTAAGTCAAGATAATACAATGGAAATTGTCCAGCGTTTTCCTGTAGGGAGCTATCAAAGAAAATGGACAGGCTATGTGGATCAGAAGAACTATGCTCTATCCAAGGCCAGGGGAGAGTGGGTCCTGAGCCTGGACGCGGATGAAGAAGTCACCACGGCCCTGAGAGACGAGATCTTGAATGAGGTGGGGAAGGAGCAGACGCGGGATGGTTACCGGATCCCTCGCCGGTCCTTTTTCCAGGGAAGATGGATGAGTCACTGCGGATTCTATCCTGACCGGCAGCTTCGTTTGTTTAAGCGGAATCGCGGGAAGTGGGTGGGCAAGCGGTTGCACGAGAGGCTTGAAGTGAGTGGTTCCGTAGGAGAGTTCCAGAATGATCTCCTCCATTATCCTTACCAAGGAACGATCTCAGGAATGATACGAGCAGTGGACGTTTACTCCGGGCTTTATGCGGAAGATATGTATGAAAAGGGGAAGCGCTGTCGTCTCGTAAAGCTGATATTCCGCCCTCTTTTTAAGTTTGCGGAAATTTATTTTTTGAAGTTCGGGTTCATGGACAGAATGCCGGGATTTCTGATCGCAGTAACCTTTGCATATGGCATGTTCATCAGATACCTGAAGCTGAAAGAGCTCGATCAGAGGACGTGAACGGACCCATGGGCAAGAACGGGTGTTATTCCCTCGCTATGAAATCCTCGCCAAGGAAGCTTCTGGTAATCATAACGCGTCAAATCGGGGATGTCTTACTGTCAACACCGCTCTTGCGCGCTTTGCGAAATGCGTACCCTGATGCCTGGATCGACATGCTGGTCTATGAAGGAACAGAGGGCGTTTTGGCAGGGAATGCGGATTTTAACGGACTGATATCAATCCCTGAATACCCCAGCGTGCGAGACACGCTTGAATGTGTGAAGAGTATCGTCCGGGGTTACGATCTTGCCATTTCAACACTGTCCGGGGACAGGCCCATAGTTTACGCCACAGTTGCAGGAAAGAAGCGTATTGGCATAGTCCCTCCTTACAGGCTGCAAAACGCATGGAAAAGGTTGGTGCTGGATGGCTGGACGGTGCTGGATGATCGAGACGCTCATACGGTGATTCAAAACCTCAGGCTGTGCGATATCCTGGGTATTGAACGGTGGTGGAAGATCATCCCCCCGAGTTCCTTGGAAGCAGCGGCAAGGTTGTCCATGCTGCTTTCCTTTCCGTGGAGGGAGAAAGCCTTTGCAGTCCTTCATCTCGTCCCCCTGAGGCGTTACAAATATTGGACTCTGAAAGGGTGGCAGCACGTTTCGCGACATTTAAAGACTTCGGGTATTCAAGTGGTCATCACAGGAAGCGCCGGCAAAGCCGAAATCAGGTATGTCTCAGAGGCCATGAGATGCATGCCCGAGGAAACCATAAATCTGACAGGCAAATTGACGCTTGCCGAGGTAGCCGAGCTTATCCGTTCAAGTAAGATCTACATAGGAACGGATACTGCGGTTACTCATCTTGCCGCGTCGACCGGGGTACCTACGATAGCGCTTTATGGTCCTACAAATCCGAGCAAGTGGGCCCCCTGGCCCTTCGGGTATGAAAAGGACAGGAATCCTTTTCAAACAAAGGGGACTCAGCGTGTTGGGAATGTGTTTCTTATCCAAGGAGGAGGAGACTGTGTTCCCTGCCACCAGGAGGGATGTAACCGTCACCGTGAAAGCACAAGCCGGTGCCTGGAAGATCTGGAAAGCACTTTGGTGATCAAAACAATCGATCGAATGCTCGGCTCAAAAACGGTCTGAGCAAAAAAATGTCTTCAAAAGGTTTCTTCTTCGCAAGTTGCGGAGAAGTTCTGAGGCCATCATTAGGAATTTGAAAATCACTCTTTATAAATATATTCTCAACGAGATCTGGCCTTCCCTGCTGGCAAGCCTTCTTGTGTTCGTTTTCATCGTGCTGGCAGCCCGCATTCTCAATATCGCGGAGTGGGTTGTAAACCAGGGGGTTCAGGCTTCCCGGATCATGGGAATGATCCTCTACCTGTTGCCGGGCATGATCCTGTTCGCTCTCCCCGCTTCGGCCCTTATGGCCGTCTTTATAGCCTTTCATCGCATGGCGAACGACAATGAAATCCAAGCCCTCAAGTCATCGGGGATCAGTCTTTACCAAATGTTGCCCCCGGTCGTGGTGCTGTCCACCTTCTGTTTGGCCGCCGCTTTGGTCCTCAGCCTTCTCGGGGCGCCATGGGGGAATCGATCTTTCAAGGATCTCGTTTTTCGAATCGCCCAGTCGAGAGTGGACTTGGGAATCAAAGAAAGGGTGTTCTGTGAACCCTTTGCGGGCGTCACCTTTTATGTAACCAACTTTTCGACGAAGGAAAGGACGATTCAGGATGTTTTCGTGGTCGATCAGCGCGATCCTTCGGCTACCGCTACGATCGTGGCAAGAAAGGGGGAGATTATCTCAACGCCTGAGAGGAGAATGATCACGGTGCGATTCCAGGACGGCACCATTTTCTTGTCCGGCAAGAACCTCGAAGAGATTCGTACTATCGCGTTCAGTAGCTACGACCTTGCCATCGGTTTGGATGACATCATGCCTGCGCTGGCTTCCAGAAAACTCTCGCCCAAGGAGATGTCCTTTCATGATCTGAGAGAGTCTCTGAAAAACAAAAACGACGATGTTTCGAGGCGGTATGATGTCCTCACGGAACTCATGGAACGGTTTTCCATCCCATGTGCCGTCTTTCTCATGGGAATCATCGGTGTCCCCTTGGGGGCACAATTACGAGCAGGGGGAAGGTTCATCGGCATAGTGATCAGTTTCATCGTCTTTCTGCTCTACTACCTGCTCCTGGCGGTGTTCGGAAGGATAGGTGAGGCAGGAGTATTGTCGCCTGCCGTCGGGTCCTGGATCCCGGTTCTCTTTCTGGCCGTAGGGTGCATCTGGCTCCTGCGGCGAGCAGCCAAAGAACGCTCCCTCAATCTTCTCGATCGTTTTTTGCCGGTACAGGAAGCCTAGGCTTTTTACGAAGCCGTCAACATTGATGGTGGAAAAAGAGCGTACAAGAATTCTCCTGATCATTGCCCGTTTGAATATCGGCGGGCCCGCTGTTCATGCGATCACCTTGGGCGATGCATTATCGAAACAAGGCTATCAAGCCCTTCTTGTCTGTGGCCGGGTAAGCTCTCAGGAGGGGGACATGTCATACCTCGCCTCATCGCAGGGCGTTCGTCCCCTGTATCTCTCCAGCCTTGGAAGAGAAATTTCGGGTTTGAGGGATTTAAGCTCTCTAATGAGCCTGAGAAGCATTATCCGAAGATTCAAGCCTCATATCATTCACACTCATACGGCAAAGGCGGGCGCCTTGGGACGACTAGGGGCGATGAGTTTCAACCTCACCAGGAAACCGAGCCGGAAAATCAGGATGGTACATACCTTTCATGGCCATGTCTTTCATAGTTATTTCAGCCCATACAAGGCGCGTGTCTTCATCGAAGTGGAAAAATTCCTGGCACGCTTTACCAACCGGCTTGTTGCAATCAGTCCCTCCCAAAAAGACGATTTATGTTACACTTACCGGATTGCCGGGCCGGGAAAAGTCAGCGTGGTTCCTCTGGGATTTGATCTTTCATCCTATGTAACCTCCCACGGCTTTAAAGGAAAGGCGCAAGATCCAGGTTGGCTGTTAGGCCATCCGGTCACTGTGCGGGTGGGCATTGTCGGCCGACTGACCGGCATAAAGAACCATCAATTGCTTTTGCAAGCAGCGAAGATTATCAAGGACCGGGGTAAGGGGAAGGAATTCGAGTTTCTCGTCATCGGCGATGGGGAACTCAAGGAAGACCTGGCACGGTACGCCTCGGAACTCGGATTGCATGAATCCGTGACCTTCATGGGCTGGCAACGGGACATGCCATCCCTTTATCAGGCAATAGATGCGATCGTTGTCACTTCGCTGAACGAAGGGACTCCTGTGACTCTCATGGAGGCTATGGCTGCCGGCAAGGCGGTCATAGCCACAGATGTGGGAGGGGTCAAGGACCTTTTCGGGGCGATTGACGCAAGAACGGAAGAAGGCTATAACCTGACGCGGCACGGGATCTTGGTCCCTTCCGGCGACAGACATGCCTTAGCCGAGGCCCTTTTGTTTGTGAAGGACAACAGGACTCTGAGCAATCAGATGGCAGACCGCGCAAGAGCCTTCGTCCTTCGCGAGTATGCCTTGGAAAGAATGATCAGGGATCTTGACGCCCTGTATCAGGATGTGCTGAAAGAACCTGGGGGCCGGCAAAGGCATCAATACAGATGACGATGGTTGGTTTCAAACTCTGCCTCATTCCCTTTCTCGCAAGTTTCTTGCTCTGCCTCGGGCTGACCCCTCTTGCCAGGGGGTTTGCCTTGAAGACGGGGCGCCTGGCAACTCCGAGGGAAACGAGATGGCACAAGAA
Source organism: uncultured delta proteobacterium (assembly GCA_963740905.1). Classification (GTDB taxonomy): domain Bacteria; phylum Desulfobacterota; class DSM-4660; order Desulfatiglandales; family HGW-15; genus JAFGDM01. The sequence continues at coordinate 192,389 of CAVUFY010000020.1, read as the reverse complement.
AGAGACGGCGCTTCTGGGCGGAGTTTCCATCTTTGCGGCCATGATGGGGGCCTGGGCCGTGGCAGTTATCCTGCTTGGCTGGAAAGAGTATGGGCAGCCATATCTCCCCATCGTACTTTGCGCTTCCGGGATTTTTTTGCTAGGGCTTGTCGACGATCTCGTCAATATGGACCCGCAGCACAAGCTGGCCGGCCAAATCGTGCTGGCCTCCGTACTGGTCTACTTCGGATTCAGGCTGGAATGGACGACTTACAGAGCCGTCAACCTTTTCCTCTCGATCCTCTGGATCGTAGGCATCACCAACGCCTTCAATCTGTTGGACAACATGGACGGGCTGTCGGCCGGCGTGGCCTTCATTGCGGGATTTTTCACTTTTCTGCTGCACTACCTCGGCCCAGCCACGAATGGGTCGGTGCTGTTGTTCACGGCGGTCTACCTGGGGGCGGTTTTGGGTTTTCTCATCTATAACTTCAATCCCGCCTCCATATTCATGGGAGATGCCGGAAGCCTGTTCATCGGATTCGTCATGGCCTGCCTCACGGTGCTGGGCGGTCGTGAGAGAGCGTTGAGCGGGAGCGTCACCCACCTCCTGTCCGTGATTGCGATCCCCATTCTCATCGTGTTTATCCCTATTTTAGACACAGGTTTCGTGAGCGTGATGCGAAAGCTTTTCAGCCTGCCCATCTCTCAGGGTGGCAAGGATCACTCTTCCCATCGCATGGTGGCGATCGGGTTGTCTGAAAGAAAGGCGGTCGTGGTTCTGTACGGCTTCTCAGTGATCTCCGGGTTCATGGCCCTGGGAGTGAAACATATGAGCGCGGGGCTCGCTTTGTTGCTCACGGTTCTCTACCTGCTTTTCGTCTCCTTCTTCTGGGTTTACCTGGCCAGGGTGAAGATCTATGCCGAAAAATCCATCCTTTCCAATGGGAAGTCCGGCGTTCTTACCCCGATTCTCGTGGAGATCAGTTACAGGCGCAGGCTTTTTGAGGTTTTGCTCGATTTCGTTCTTATATCCGTGGCCTACTATGCAGCCTATATCCTTCGATTCGAAGGGCAGCTTGAGGGGAATCTGGATTTTTTCCTGAGGTCCCTCCCTATTGTCGTGGCCTGCCAGGTTTTTGCCTTCTACATCACGGGCGTCTACCGTGGGGTCTGGGAAAGGACAGGGGTCAGGGATCTCATCAGCTATGTCAAAGCGATCACTATCGGCACGGTTATGCCCATGCTTTTCTTCCTCTTCATGGTGAGGTTTCAGAGTTTTTCCCGTGCCGTTTTTGTTATCTATTGGGGCCTCGCGCTTATCTTCGTTTCCCTTTCCCGGCTTTCATTCCGTTTGCTGGATGAGGGAATTCGCATCCCGAGCAGAAAAGGCGTGCGAACCTTGATCTACGGCGCAGGCCTGGGGGGGCAGTTGGCGTTGAAGGAGATCGGGAACAACAGCGAGTTGGGACTTCAGGCTATAGGGTTTATTGATGACAACTTGAGTCTGCACGGAAGAAGAATCCAGGGCTATCCTGTCCTGGGGAGCATGGAGGACTTGGAAGACGTCATCCGAAAGCACGACATCGAAAAAATCATCGTCTCTTTCAAACAGAACGGCGAGGAAAGGGTAAGAAATATCAGAGCATCGTGCTTGAGGAAAGGGATGGAAGTGGATGTGAGACAAATGCGCGTGGTGATCAGTTGACCAGATGAAATCTGCTGTTGCAGATTTCATATATCGCCCTTTCAGGGCTCCACTTCCGCGAGCCCGCAAATATCCTAACCCCATCAATGAAGCCTAGCCGCGCTTCCGGGGAGGGATCTCTGAAGAGATCCTTCCTCGGGAGCGCGGCGTTCCCACCCAAGGCTGAGTCATTACGCCCGCCTGGGTTTATGGTTGACAGTCTACGGCCTCCTTCCTATACAATATGATTCTGCCGAAAGCCCTTAAAATCTTTTTGGAGAAGGAGAGATCATGAATTTCGCCCTTTCCATGGAGCAGGAAATTCTCAGGAACACAGTCCGTCAGTTTGCCGAAAAGGAAATTAAGCCGGTAGCGCGGGAGCTGGACGAGAAGGAGGAATTCTCTTACGAGACAATGCAGAAGATGGGTGAACTGGGCCTCTTCGGAATGTTTGTGTCGGAAAAGTACAGCGGTCAGGCCATGGATTACCTTTCCTACATCATTGCGACCGAAGAAATCGGCAGGGTGGATCAGTCCCACGCAGCCACCGTTGCCGCGGGAAACTCCCTGGGCATCGGCCCGGTTTACTATTTTGGGAGCGAAGAGCAGAAAAAAAAGTATCTTCCCGAATTATGCAAGGGCGAAGCCCTTTGGGGCTTCGGGCTGACCGAGCCGAACGCAGGCTCGGATGCAGGAAACACCCAGACAAACGCTCGGCTGGATGGAGACGAATGGGTTATCAACGGGAGCAAGATCTTTATCACCAATGCGGCCACAAAAAAGACGACCGGCGTGACCGCTCTGTGCCGTACCGGAACCAGACAGGACGGCCGGCCGGAGCTTTCCTGCATTCTCATTGAATCCGGTACTCCCGGGTTTGAAGCTAGGGAAATGCACGGCAAAATGATGTGGCGTGCTTCCAATACCAGTCAGCTTTACTTTGACGATTGTCGTGTACCAAAGGAAAACCTCCTTGGGCCAAGGGGGCACGGATTTTATCAAATGATGCAGACGCTTGACGGAGGCCGACTTTCCATCGGTGCCATGGGGCTGGGAGGTGCCCAGGCCTGTTTTGAAATGTCTCTGAGATACAGTCACGAAAGAGTGCAGTTCGGCAAGCCCATATCCAACTTCCAGGTCAATGCCTTCAAGCTGGCAGATATGGCTCTGGAAATCGAATGTGCGCGGCTCCTTCTTTACAAGGCCTGCTGGCTTCGTGACAACAACAAGCCTTTCACGAAAGAGGCGGCCATGGCCAAGCTCTATTGTTCCGAGGTCATGTATCGCTGTTCCAACCACGCGGTCCAGCTCCACGGCGGGTACGGGCTCATGAAGGAGTATGACGTGGAAAGGTTTTACCGGGACCAGAAACTCCTGGAAATCGGCGAGGGGACTTCGGAGGTCCAACGGCTTGTTATTTCCAGGCTCATAGGAGCGGCATGAAGGGCGGCGCAAGGCTTACGGCCCAGGGTGCACGGAAGGGAGCACTGCGGGATAGGTTCGAACGATCAAGGCGAAAGGATCGCTTGAAAATCCGAATATTGAAATTCGAAATTCGAAACAAACAAACCCAAATCCGAATTTTCAAATGAAGGAAACTCAGCACTTGAACCTCGTTATCTCCGGTTTTGGTCATTTGGATTCTGGTCATTTGAAATATTGCCAGCCTCAGGCTGGTGAATTTCGGATTTCGTGCTTCGGATTTTCGCCTCTCAAGGTGAGCTGATCACATCATGTTAGACTACATCCTCGGCAAAGATCTTGCCCGCTATGTCAGAGCCCACCGCGGACTCCTCGCCGCGTCGATGATCCTAACGGCTTGTTCTGCCATTTTCGTGGTTATTCCCGCCTATCTGCTCCAGCCCTTTATCGACGAAGGCATGAAGAGCAGTGCCAGTCCTGCAACCTGGAAAATTCCGTGGATCACTCTGGCATTCGAAGGCGGCCTCTCCTGGAAGAAGACGGAACTCGTCCTCATTCAGAACATATCGCCGAACGTCCTGCTGGTCCTTCTGGCTCTCGTGGCCTTTACGGCGATTTTTTTCAAGTCGCTGACTCTCTACCTGAGCGAACTCTCAGCGGCCGCATTTTCGAATAGAGCCATCCGGTCCATGCGAATGGACCTGTTTGAAAAATTCATTTCGCTCCCTCTCGGGTTCTACCACAAGCAAAAGGCCGGCGAGCTTCTCTCCAGGTCGACGGCCGATCTCACGGTGATGCAGGACCGGATTGCGAACATTCTCATCGGCCTCGTGGAAAACCCTCTGACTGCTGTTGCATTTCTGAGTTATGTCTTTTTGGTCAACTACAAGCTCACCCTGGTCGTCTTCATCGCTGTTCCTTTGATCGTGGGATCGGTACGTCTCTTTGGAAGGAAGGTAAAGAAGCATGCCGCGGAAGTTCAGGATACCCTATCTCACGTCACCGCTTCTTACCAGGAGACGCTTCTTTGTCTCAAGGTAATCCAGGGGTCTTGCGCGGATCGAATAGAATCGGAAAGATTCGGAAGAGAGGTGAACGAGCTTTACAAGAACGTCATGAAGTGGAACCGATGGTCTCTCGGCTTGGGGCCCCTCATGGATACGACGGGTTTTCTCATTCTTCCCGGTGTCCTCATCGTGGGCAAGCTTTTCTTCCATCATACCCTGGGAGAACTCGTTTCCCTGATTTACGCCTATTCGAGGGTCTATGCTCCCGTTAAGAGCCTGGCCAGAGTGAATAACGAACTTCGTACCCTGCAGGGAGCCACGGAGCGAGTCTTCGGGATCATGAAGACTATCCCGGACATCCAGGAGCATCCCCGAGCCCTGATAATGCCGAGGCACGGGCAATCGATTGAGTTCAAGAATGTGAGTTTTGCCTACGAACGCGGAGTCCCCGTGCTCCGGGATATATCGCTTAAAATCAGGGCAGGTGAGATGATTGCTTTTGTAGGGTCCACCGGCGCTGGCAAGAGTACGCTTCTGGACCTCGTTCCTCGTTTCTACGATGTAACGAGCGGCGGTATCAGCATTGACGGGATTGACATCCGGCAAGTCACCTTGCGTTCGCTAAGAGGGCAGATCTCTACGGTGAGTCAGGAAGTCCTCCTGTTCCATGACACCATCGCGAACAATATCAGGTACGGCCACCCGGAGAAAGGCATGGAAGAGATTATTGCGGCGGCAAAGGCGGCCCATGCCCACGATTTCATCCTGGCGCAGCCCAAGGCGTATGACTCGGTAGTGGGAGATCGGGGGACTCTTCTTTCCGGCGGGCAGAGGCAACGTATCGCCATTGCAAGGGCTATCCTTGCCGAACCCTCTATCCTGATTCTGGATGAGGCGGCTTCAGCTCTGGATGCTGAAAGCGAAACTCTTGTGCAGGAGGCCATAGATAGACTGAGTGGCGGCCGGACGATCCTCGTTGCAGCCCATCGCCTGAGCACCATCCGAAAAGCGGACAGGATCTATGTGCTGGAAGACGGAAGAATTCTGGAATTCGGCAGCAGGGAAGACTTGCTGGAGTTCAACGGCCGCTTCCGCCAGCTCCATGATATCCAGTTTCGGGCCTAACCCGTGGTCACTGCTGGACTTCCAGAGCTTTGGCGATTTTCGCCTCGCTCAGTCCCTGGATCCTCACCGTCTTTATCCTGGAGCTTTTTCCCGCAATGATTTCAATGTTCCTCTTGGCCGTCTTCAGTGTCTCGGAAAGCAGAGCAGCCAGGGCTTTGTTGGCCATGCCCTCTGCGGGCGGTGCAGTGACCTTGATCCTGTAATAATCCCCTTCACGCCCGAGAACCTCATTTCTGGACGCCCGCGGTGTGACCTTCACCTTGATGTCCGTATGCATAATTATCCAAGGCGGACTGCTATCTGATACAGGCTCTGAATCAGGAACGACTGTATGAAGATGATGGCCAAAATGACCAGAATGGGAGAGAAATCAAAGCCCCCGAAATACACAGGGATGAGCCGTCTGACCCGGGACAGAACGGGTTCCGTCACACTGTTGAGAAAGCGCACAATTGGGTTGTAGGGATCAGGACTCACCCAGGAGATGACGGCTCTGGCAATGATGATCCACATGTAGATGCTTAACCCGATGTTCACAATTTTGGCTACAGCCATCAGGAAGTTGCCGACGATAAACATGGTGACTCCTCTCCTTATAGGTCTCGAAAATTGTATAGCCGTTTAAAATCATATTCGCTTTCTCTTGACTTCCATGGCCGAAAGCACGCCATGGCACTTGCACGCCGTTCCCACCAGCCATTTGGCTTCCCCGCCTGATTCGACCCTATCCAAAAGCATCTTCAGATCACCCGCAGAATAGCCGCCGACGCCCGGCGCTAGTTGACGGCTCTGAATGACATGAACCTGAAATCCCTGTATCGATAGGTTTTTCAGCAATTCATGCATGGGCCTTCCCCGTTTTTTTCCTGTCACCGTGCAGGTATGGGCGGGTTCCGGGCAATCATCCGGACAGCGGAAATCGGCGTAGCTTACCAGCAAAGACCCGTCCCTTCCACCCCAGGTATGAGGTATGAAAGACTTCGTCTTCTCCGGCACCGGTAGCCGGGTTATAGCAACTTCCTTGTCCGGATAGGCTTTCAGCCATTCATAAGCGAGGTGAAGAGGGGTGGCGGGAATGAGGATGTTGGCATGTCGGAGGAGGTGAAAATGATTTGTCAGGAAGGCAACACCCTCGTTCAGGATACATCCCAGACGGGAACAATCAAGGGTCGTGAGAGCCTGTTCATCTCGGTCCACGACCCACAGAGCCGAGTTGGATCGTGAGGAAAGGATTTCCACAGCCCTTTTGCCGAAGTGTCCTGCCCCTATGACAATGACGGCATCATCGGGAAAGGGACGGCGGACCTCTAGGCAAAACTGAGGTTTGCGGTTCTTTCGACATCCTTCAGGCACTTTAATGGACTCCAGGGGCTAGTGAGAACTGAAGCATGTTAGAGCAGGCCATAAGCCGGGTTCTGTTCCCTCCGCATGAAACGGAGGACAATGATCATTCATCTAGTCCCGGTGTTGCCACCGGTCTCAAGCGACCTACCCGGGAACTCGGGCGGACCACCCTCTGACGCTCCCCTATTTGGTCTTGCTCCGGGTGGGGTTTGCCAAGCTCCCGCCGTCACCGACGGGACTGGTGAGCTCTTACCTCGCCGTTTCACCCTTACCCCGGTTAAAGAATCGGGGCGGTTTGCTTTCTGTGGCACTTTCCTTCCTGTTGCCAGGACTGGGTGTTACCCAGCACCCTGTCCTGCGGAGCCCGGACTTTCCTCCCCTTTGCCAGGGGCAAAGCGGCGATCATTTGTCCTGCTCTAACATGTTGACTCTATCATAACACGGTTATCACTTTTTGAAAATCTTCGTCTTCACCCCAGTACATGATGCGATGGCAGTGGGGACAGGTCATGACCACGTTGCCACGAATCAATTCGTTGAATTTCTGAGGCGGAATCCCCAAGTGGCAGGTCTGGCAAACTCCCGTCACCACCGCGCTCACAGCCAATCCGTTCCTTCGCGCGTGGAGGAAAAGGTACTTCTTAAGAAGTTCCGGGTCCAAATCCTTGATAAGATGCTTTTTCCCCTCTTCCAGCGCGATCAGCTCCTGCTCGAGGCCGGCGAGTTCTTCAAGTATCCGTTTCTTCTCCTTCTCAGCCTGCTCACGAAGCTCCACGAGTCTACGGTCTTCATCGGCTGAACCCTGCTCCAACTCTGCGATTTTTTCCATCACTTCGATGATTTTGTCCTCTGTGATGAACTTGGTTCTTTTCAGATCGTCAATCTCTTTGAGGGCAGCGGTGTATTCCTTGTTGGACTTGATCTGGGAGAGCTTTACCGAGCTCTTTTCCACTTTCCCGTCCAAATCCTGCACTTCCTTCTCTATCTTGCGTCTCTCTTTCTTGAGTTCGTCCAGCCGGCTGTGTACTTCCTGGGCCTTCTCCTCCTCGTTCCGGAGGTCGTCTTCTATCTTGCGGACCCTGAGCGGCCCCTCTTCTTTACGTCTTGTGAGTTCTCTGATACGGGTATCACAATGTTGAAGCTTGATGAGTAAACAAATGTTGTCTTTCAATGTTATTCGCCTTTCCTGAATATTCCTTCACCATCAAACACAATCGGAGGTGAAAAGGGTTTAAGGTTTCCATCATTCCCACCTTAATGGGTCTCTCTGGCCTTGGTGCTCTTCTACCGAAACATCCCATCCCTCCTCTTTAAGCAACGCTTTGAAGCGATCGGCGAAGAGGCCGAAAGCTGTTTTCTCCGTGTGAAAGTGCCCGGCATCTACAAGGGCAATACCCAGGGTCTCCGCCAGCAGTGCGTCATGGTGACTGACATCGCCCGTGACGAGCACATGGGCCCCCATGGAAGCTGCGGCACCAACAAGGCCGCCCCCCGAACCGCCCACGAGGGCCACTCGCTGGATCCATTTTTCGCCTGTTCCCGATAATCTGACCATGGGTGACCCCAGCAAATCCTTGATCGCGCCAACCAGGGAAGCAAGCCTGCACGGCTCCGGGAGGTTGCCGATCCGCCCCATACCGCTTCGGGGCTGCAGGACGGCCGCTTCCCTCAGTTGAAAAACGGAAGCGAGCATGTCGTTGATTCCACCCTGGGCCACGTCCAGGTTGGTGTGAGCGGCGAGAAAGCAGATTTCATTCTTACAGGCTTCAGAAACCACGATTCCGGGATAGATTTCCGTATTCAAGCGAGAAAGAGAGGGGAAGATGAGAGGATGATGAGTGAGGATCAATTGAGCATCCTTCCTGCAAGCCTCCTTGAGAACATCGAGAGTTGGGTCAAGCGAGGTCAGGATCTTACGTACCTCCATTGAAGGGCTCCCCACCTGGAGTCCGGGATTGTCCCAGTCCTCTGCCGCGGCAGCCGGCGCAACCCTCTCCAGAGTATCCAGAATATCCTTTACCTTGGGGACCATTCCTTTCCTGCATTCGCTGAAATGGAAAAGGCGCACTTGTTAAGAGTGCGCCTTTTCATCGTTTGAGGCCTGAGGAGTTTCCGTTCAGTTCGCCAATGCAGGCCTTTAGCCGCGCCCAAACGCTCTGCGGGCCTTAGAACTTCTCCGCAACTTGCAAAAAAGTCACGGCCTAAGGGGCTGAAGCACCGGTTTCCGAGGAGGCTCGGCAGAGAATTCATGGTGGGCCCACCTGGATTCGAACCAGGGACCAACCGGTTATGAGCCGGTGGCTCTACCAGCTGAGCTATAGGCCCGATCCAGCCGGTGCGAAAAACCGAGAATAACATGCGAGGGGCAGCATGATTTGTCAAGGGAAATTGGATCTTCCCATATTCCCAGCGCGTTCTCACTGCTCCAGAAAGCTCCTAAGCTTCTTGCTCCTGCTCGGATGCCTCAGTTTCCTGAGGGCCTTCGCTTCAATTTGCCTGATCCTCTCCCTGGTCACGTTGAAATCGCGGCCCACCTCTTCGAGAGTGTGATCCGACTTCTCTCCGATTCCGAACCTCATTCGCAGAACCTTTTCCTCTCTCGGGGTGAGAGTGGTGAGAATTTTCCGGGTCTGCTCTCCAAGGTTGAAATTGATCACTGCCTCCCCGGGGGAAATGATCTTCTTGTCTTCGATGAAATCTCCGAGGTGGCTGTCTTCTTCTTCCCCGATGGGTGTCTCGAGTGAGATGGGCTCTTTGGCAATCTTCAGAACCTTCCTCACTTTTTCAAGGGGGAATTCCATCTTCTCAGCAATCTCCTCAGGGGTGGGTTCTCGGCCGTGTTCCTGGACCAGATACCTCGATGTTCGGATGAGTTTATTGATGGTCTCGATCATGTGCACGGGGATGCGGATCGTCCTGGCCTGATCGGCGATGGCCCTTGTGATGGCCTGGCGTATCCACCACGTAGCATAGGTACTAAATTTATAACCCCTCTGGTATTCAAACTTGTCCACTGCCTTCATGAGGCCGATGTTTCCCTCCTGAATCAGGTCGAGAAACTGCAGACCCCGGTTTGTGTACTTTTTGGCAATGCTGACGACGAGCCTCAAGTTGGCTTCTATGAGTTCGCTCTTGGCTCTCTTGGCCTTCAGGAGCCTGTCATCGACAACTTCGAGCGCTTCTTTGAGTTCTCTCTTTCCCATGCCTGTGCGGTCTGTGACTTCCTTGATCGTTTTCTCGGCGCCGTCAATCTTGAGCTTCAGGGCCATCAGTTCCTCTTTCCTCAGTTTCAACGGAGTCAGAATCTGCTGGTCTTTGGCCGACTTCGGAATCTGGCTGATATGCTTCTTGATGTGGACGATAGGTTTGCCCCCGGCAGCAAGCATACACTCTTCGAGGTGCTGCTCCGCCTTCTCCGTGCAGGTGACGATGTCTCTCAGTCTTTCCACCATGTGATCAAGCTGGCTCTTCTCAAGTTTGAAGGATCCAAGGAGTTCCCCGCTCCTGTTCCTGACCTCTTCTATTTTGGCGGTCATCTTCTTCTTTTTTTGGGCAACCAGCCCCTTTTTGGCCAGGGCCCTTTTGAGATCTCCCAGTTCCTTGTGGAGGGCCTCGATCTGGTCGATAATGGCAAGGGTGGTCTCTCTTCTCTCTCCGATTTGCGTGTGACTGTCCTCATCATCAAAATCATTGATCACATCTTTCAGCTTGATGTCTCCCCTCTTGAGCTCATCGCCCAGTTCAATGATGCATTCGATCCCTACACCGCATTTCATAAGGGCATCCAGGGCGTCCCTCTCTCCTGCCTCGATTCGCTTCGCGATCTCCACTTCCCCTTCTCTGGTGAGGAGGGAGATGCACCCCATCTCCTTCAGGTACATTTTTACGGGGTCTGAAACCCGGGTAGCCATGTCGGAGATATCGGCCCGGTAATTCTCCTTTTCAACGGCTTTTTCCTGCTTCTTCTTGAGCTTCCTTGATTTTTCAATCCTCTCTTTGGACGCTTCATCGATGACCATGATGTCCAGTTCTTCAAACATCATCATGAGGTCGTCTATATAATCGGAGGAGACCACATCGTCAGGCAGGTCGTCATTCAACTCCTCATAGGTGATGTATCCTTTGCCTTTGCCGATGTCGATCAGTCGCTTGAGATTTGCCATATCGGAATTGTTTGCCATTACATTCCCTCCTGAGAGTTCCCTTTCATGATGGGTTGGACATCCCGTTGTCTCTTTAATTTGAGTATCTTGTTGTAACTTTCAATATCACCCTTTGCTTTGGCTCTGGCCGTGGAAGCCTTCATCTTGATTTTCTCCTCAAAATCACGTAAAATTCCAAGCACCTCGTCGTCTTGAAACCTGGATGGACTGACCATAGACTCTCTGAGTGCCTCTTTGGCCGCTTCCCCGAGAAGATTTTCCAGCATCTTCTCCAGGTTGAAATCCTTTTGCCCCGTATAACTTCTGGCCAGGCTGTCGAATATTTCGATCGCGGGAGGATCGGAGAGAAGAGACTTCAGGTCGAGTTTCACCAGTCGCTCTATGCAGTGAGGATGATGGGCCACCACGTTGAGGAAGAAGAGATCGTCACTCACTTTGACGCCTTGCTCGGACGGCCTTTCCGGAACGGGATTCCTTTGTACCCTCATGGACCGAAGGGCTCTTTCTTTTTCCATTTCCTTCAGGACCGAAGATTCCGAAACTCCCAGTTTTTCCGACAATCGCCGCACATAGAGCGAGCGCTGGAGCTCGTTGGTTAGATCCAGGAGCAGGTCGATTACTTCTTTCCCCGCGTTGGAACGACCTTCAATCGTGGCCCGCGTCTCAGATAATTTCATGTCGAGAAAAAAATCAAAAGTCGGGACGGATCGATCCAGAAGAGCCGAAAACGGCTCTATTCCGTTCCTGTTGACGAAGGCGTCAGGGTCCTCTCCTTTGGGGAGAAGCAGGACTTTCGACGACATTCCTTCATTCAAAAAGAGAGGCAAGCTCCTCACAGCAGCAGCCATTCCTGCTGCATCCGGGTCGAACACGAGCACCGCCTCCCCGGCGTATCCTTTAAGCTTCCGAATATGGTCCCTGGTCAGGGCGGTTCCCAATGTGGCCACCGCACCGCGGAAACCGTGTTTCAGGAGGGCCAGGACGTCGGTGTATCCTTCGACGATGACCACTCGGCCCGTTTTGCGGATCACTTCATACGCAACGTGCAGACCGTACAACAAGTCGCCCTTTTGAAAGAGGGGGGTCTCCGGGGTATTCAAATATTTTGGCAGAGACTGATCGAGAACCCTGCCGCCGAATCCCACGACATGATTCCGCATGTCGAAAATAGGGAAGATGACTCTCCCCCGGAACCGATCGTAATAGCCCCCTGTTTTCTTTGGGATAAGGAGACCCGCTTCCGAGACCGTTTTCAGATCGACCTTGCTCTCTCTGAAAAAATTTCCCAGCCCATTCCATTCATCCGTCGCGTAACCTAGCCTGAATTCTTCGATCACTTCCTCCGGGATGGAACGACGCTCAAAGTAATCTCTTCCGGGTTTTCCCTTGTCCGACCGAATCAACAGTCGGTGAAAGAACCGGGCGGCCGTCTCGTTCACCCTCAGCAGTGCTTCCTTCCGGAGGCCTTCCCCACGTGCGGAAGAGCCGGAATGGGTCTCAGGAAGGGGAATATGGTACCTCTCGGCCAGATCTTTCATGGCCTGGGGAAAAGGTACCTGATGGTAATCCATCCAGAACGCGAAAATGTCTCCTCCCTTTTTGCAGCCAAAGCAGTGAAACATTTGCCTCGAGGGGCTCACGGAAAAAGAGGGCGACTTTTCGGAATGAAAAGGGCAGAGACCCACAAAGTTCTGCCCTGCGCGCTTCAGCTGAACGACCTGGCTGATCAGTTCCACAATATCAACGGCCCTCTTGATGTCTTCCTTGGCGGACTGATAACGGTCCATAGAATCTTTCAAGACTTCGCCCCGGAAGCCGAGGATTCCCAAAGAAAAAACCCCTTCATCGGATGAAGGAGTTTCATCTTGGAGTTCATTCTCCTGAGCGCTTTTTCCATTCTCTTTCGTTCAGCTGAAAGCCTGAGAGATGTGCAAATGGTTATTCCTCAATAGATTGGTCGCAGGAGCGGATCAGGTGTCCTAGTGGTAATAGAGAACGTTACGAGAAAAACGAGTTGCCTCGGCTAACTCAGCAGTCTCCTGGCTATGTCGTTGACCTCTTTGCCCTGTGCCTTTCCGGCTATTTGCCCCATTGCCGTTTTCATCACCCTCCCGAGATCCTTCGGCCCTTGAGCGGATGTTTCTGAAATGACTTCCTTTAGAACGGCTTCTATTTCCTCAGGCCCCATTTGTCTGGGAAGGTATTCAAAGAGAATTTGAACCTCCCTTTCTTCTTTGAGAGCCATGCTCTCACGGTTTCCGGTGCGAAACTCCGAGGCCGCATCCTGGCCCTTTCTGATCATGGATTGGATGACCGATTGTGCCTCTTGGTCCTCGAGAGCGTGTCCTTTAGCAACTTGCTCATTTTTCAACGCAGTTTTGAGCATTCGCAGGCACGATAACCGGGAGTCATCCCTGGACTTTATCGCGGTCATCAGGTCTTGCGAAATTTTCTCTACCAGAGCCATAGGTTACACACTTTCTCAAAACGTGAAAGGTTAAACATTCATATTACAAAATTCACCCGGATTGTCAAGCCGTGATATCAAATTTTTCTTTATTTGCCACCTTGAGTGCTTCCCGCAAGCTCAAATTTCCCTCATAAAGGGCTCTGCCCGTGATCATTCCCACCACCCCATACTTGGCCAAAGAAACAATTCTTATCACATCCTCAATACCCGAAATACCTCCTGAAGCGATGACAGGAAGGTGGACCTGTTTTGCGAACTCCCCGGTCGCACTCACGTTGGGACCCACACTCATTCCGTCCCGATCAATGTCCGTGTATACGATGGCGGAAATGGCCGTCTTCTCATATCTCCGAGCCAGAGCCGAAGCGCTCAGCCCCGTGGATTCCGTCCATCCTTCCACTTCCACGAGATTATTCTTTGCATCTACGGCGAGAATGATTCTGCCCGGAAAGGCGTCACACGCTCGCTCCACAAAGGCGGGATCCTTTATAGCCGCTGTTCCCAAGATGACCCATTGGACGCCCAAGCTGAAGTATGCCTCCAGCGCGGCCATGTTGCGGATCCCACCACCGAGTTGCACCGGGATAGGAACGGATTTCAAGATTTCCCGGATGGCGTCACGGTTCACCGGAGCGCCCTCCACTGCGCCGTTGAGGTCTACCAGATGGAGTCTTTCTGCCCCTTGTTCAAACCAGACCCGCGCCGTTTCTCCGGGTGATTCCGAGTAAACCGTTTCTCTTGACATCCGGCCTTGCCTCAGTCTTACGCAACGCCCCTCCTTGAGATCGATGGCCGGTATGACGAGCACGGCTCAATCCTTTTTTTCCGCCGGCAATTGCTTCACCAAATCGGAAAGGCCGATCTCCGCAAGTTCCTCTGCCGTCATCCATCGTCCTTTGGCTTTCAAAAACATGTGCAAATCCAGCACATTCTCCGTGAGCGACGCCTGGGTTTTGTCGAATCTGCCTGTCCATAGGATAGCCCCATCCCGGGTTTTGACAAGCGCAATCTCAAAGGCGACGGAGGCCGGCCGGCTGACCGCAAGCTCGGTCCCGACGCGTTCATCCCACCGAAAGACGAAGCCTGCGAGAACCACGTTCCCCGAAAAGGCCTCACCCATCTCCTGGAAAAATTCGACATTCGCCTCGCCGGAGGAAAAGACGCTCTTGAGGTTCGAGAGTGCCTCTCGTGTCTCCCCAGGACGAACGAGAGGGAAGGGAAAAGCTTTCAGAAGCTTATCGTAGAGACGGTCGGTGAGCTCGACGCAGATTTGTGGAGCGACCGGCCCGGCCTGGAAAACAGATCCCGTAAGCGGGCTTTGGACCACCCCAGGCCGCCGGTCCTGGGATAGACCCGGCTGAAATCCGAAGACGACCATTCTCTCTACCTTAATCTTTGGGGGAACTTCCGTTTTTGGGGACCCTAGGAAAGATTGACACCCCGTAAAAAGGGGGAGCAGAAGAACGAAGAAAACGAACAGGCCGATTCTGTTCCTCAACATGCTGGTTACACTCCTTAATCGGGTTCACCGTGGAATAGCTCAACGGCCAGCTAAAGCAGGCCCTTTGTAGAGGGAATCCCCCCGCGCAGCCTCGGCTCCCGGGTAACAGCTTGATCCAAGGCTCTCCCGAATGACTTAAAAATACATTCGGCTACGTGATGAGCATCATCCCCGGAAATCAGGTCGATGTGAAGGGTCATGCCCGAATGCAAAACCAGGGCCCGGAAAAATTCTCTGATCAGGTTCACGTCGAACCGGCCTGATTCGCTCTGTTTCAGCGTGACCCGGTAGGCCAGAAAAGGACGATTAGAAAGATCCACCACGGATCTGGCAAGGGCTTCATCGAGGGGAACAAAAGCATCCCCAAACCTCCTGATACCCTCTTTGCCTCCAAGTGCTTCGCTGAGCGCCTTTCCAACACAGATTCCCAGATCCTCCACCGTGTGATGATCGTCAACTCCCGTGTCACCTCGGGCTTTCACACGAAGATCCATGAAACCATGGGCTGCCATCAGGGTCAGCATGTGGTCCACAAAAGGAATCCCTGTGTCGATTTCAGACATGCCTTCCCCGTCCAGAGTCAGCTCGACGTGGACGTCGGTTTCCTTTGTTTTTCTGGTGACAGTTGCTTTTCTAGGAGGCGACACCTAAATTCTTCCCTCTGCCACGACGAACGAAAATCGCTACGAAGACAAAACCGCAAACCCGATCCGACAAATTCTTCGAAAATACAGACAGACGAAAAATAATCATTCCCACATTTTAGTCAAACACAAAAAGTCTCGGAAGGAATCCTTCGAACATATTCACCAAGATTTATGCAATGCTGCTACCAGCAGGGAACTGGGCTGTGAATGGAAGTCGCGGAAAACCCCGGGTTTAAGGGATTTGAGATAGCGGGAACCGAATAACCTGATGAATTACGGTAAATTACGTTCTAACTGGTGGAGATGAAGGGATTCGAACCCTCGACCTGTGCGTTGCGAACGCACCGCTCTCCCATCTGAGCTACATCCCCACACTTGGAGCATTTTAATATATGTTCCCCATATTTCAATAACAATTTTTCCTGAGTCCGTAAGATTCAGTTTCGAGTGGGTTCAGCCAGCGTCCATGAAAGAAGCCCGCCACGCCTCCCGGGGCAGGAGTCTCTGAAGAGATCCCCTCTCCGGGAGGCGTGGCGGGTATTGTTCGCATTAAAGACTGAATCGTTATCCGGAGCTCCGGCGCTAAAAAAGGTATCTTTGCATCTGTTTATTATCTTACCCGAATCTGGATCGTCCTTGGGCTGCCGTCCCTCATGATACCCACCCTGAAAAAAGAACCTCCCTTCATGTTTTCGTAAAGCTGCATGGCATCCTCTGCGCTCGCAATCTGCCGGCCGTTTACGCTCTGGATAATGTCGCCGCTTTGAAAACCCATACTGCTTATGAGGCTCCCTGCCTGAATCTGGCTGACCCGGAAACCTCCCGGGTTTCCTCCGCTGAAATAGGGCTCCACCCTCACTTTTGACATGACGGCTGCCAGGTCATTAAGATTCTCCTGGACAAGATTCCTGCCGATACTGTACGTAAGCACTTGCCCCTGCGGCGGGTTCCCGTCCCTTGAACGCGCAGAGGCTTGCCCGGTTCTTTCCTCCATATCCATCGTGAGCAGTTCATCCCTTCCGCCGATGTTGAGGACCACTTTGTCTTTGAGGATCTTGACCACCCGCGCACCTTTCAGGTTCGACCCCACCGTTACGATGTTCTGAATGTTCCCGTCGTTATCCATGATGACGGCCCAGCCATCGCCGTCTTCCGGAACTATGGTGCCGATCAACGAGCAGTCGAGGGAAGTGAGGCTCAAACGATCGACCTGGAAAGGTTTCGACACATCGTTTCCTCTGTCGGCGGTAGTCGAAAATATGTCTTTTTCCCAAATGCTCCTGTAGAGATCGATGGAAAGCTTCTTCGCCGTGTCTCTCCTTGCCACGGCAGCACGGACATGGGGGCCGGATGCAACAGGGGCGAGCCTGGATTCGAGAAGAGACAAAAAGAGAGAGCTCAAGACGTAGGCCCCCAGGCTGACGCAGACAAAAACAAAGCCGTATTTGAGCCTCGGATAGGGCAGGGTTTTTCTCATGGAGACGGAGATCCTCCGGCCAGGGAAAAGAGAGGCTTGCTAAGGGTTCCCTGCAGTTGAACGACCAGCGGCCGGTCTTTTGCAATCAAGACGGCGCCGGTCTGCCCGTCCGCGAAGGACGGGCCGCGCCGAATGGTGGCCGTCATTTGCAGGGGGCTGGCTCTGAAATCAGGTTGCAGTTTAATCCAGCCATGGAGGTCGCCTGTCAGCAAAGGGCCCACGATTTGACTGCCTTTGAGGGTGGCGACTCCATTTCTGATCGTAAGAGGGAGCGAGAGCTTCTTAAAGGGGATAGTTTTCAAACCAAGAAAGTCCAGTCTGGTCTCTAAGGAACCATCTTCCACGAAAATGACTCCCTTGCCGCTTACCTTCCTCAGGTCATTCAGCGGGCCGATGACGTCAGCCTCTCCTCTCAGCTTGCCTTTCACCTGCCTTTGCATGAGCAGATTGAGAGTGGCAAGGTCTTCGATGCGGATTCCCTCGGCTTTGAGACTCGCGTATCCCTTGTCGACCCCGTGAATCAAGGACAGACCCGCACCGACGTGAACGGCTCCTCCGGCGAGTACTCCTTCCGCGTCGATGGACAAATATCCGAGAAACAATTCGAGCAGATTCGGAGAAAGGCTAAGGGCCTTCATTCGGTCACTGATCGAGGTGTTGCCCGACTCGATCGTCCAGGTCAGTCCTTCGAGGCGGTAGCCTTCCCACAGGGAAGCGGACATCCTCTGGGCAGAAACGAACACCTGCCCGCGAGTCACTGTCTCCACAACCCTTTCCAGGATCTTGTCCGCAGGCAACCTGTAAAAGGTGAACAGGGAGAAAAGGGCCAGCCCGTAAAGGAAAAATCCAACCCAAAGAATGATTCTATTGCTCCTTTTCATCTTGCTCAGTGTATGTCGAGAGGGAAGGGTCTGTCAACGCACAAAGCTGATCCTGATTCACCATCAAGGCATCATCTGCGGCGTTGCCTTCGCTTGCTCCTCCTTGCGGCGTATTGCTTCATACGCCTCAGTCGTCGCTCCTCGGCGCCTAGCATCTGGCGCCTCGCTGGTGATCAGGAACTTCCCTGAAGCCTGTGTTAGAATGGAGAACCCAGAATTGGATGGTGGATTTGGGCTGGCTTCCGGATGATGAATCAGCACGAACCCGTTTAGAATTGACAAAGAAAAAGCGCAGTGGTAACCGTAAAATACAGAATCGATGTATTGCGTGATTTTCACGCGGGTTTTCCATCTATATTTCTTTATAAGTAAAAGGAGGAAGCATTATGGCAAGAAAAGGTGTGGTTCGGCAAATCTTCATGGCCTGTATGGCAGTTTTGCTGGTTGTTTCGCTGACAGGCTTCTGCCAGGCTGCCGCTGCCAAGAAAGTCACCCTCAAAGCCGTTACGGCATGGCCGAAGACTACCTGGGAAGTCGGCAATTTTACGAAGTTCATGGACCTGGTCAAAGAAAAGGTGGCCAAGAAATATCCCGGTCAGCTCGAGATCCAGTATACCGGCGGGCCCGAAGTCATTGCCAGCAACGAACAGGTTGAAGCAGCCAGGATGGGCGTAGTGGACATGGTGTTCACGACGGACGGATATTACACCTCCGCGGTACCCGAGGCGAATGCTTTAAGCGTCTCGGTGCTTGACGGTTGGGAGGAACGCGCCAAGGGCGTCAACGATTTCCTGAACAAGATTCATGTCGAAAAGGTCAATTGCGTCTACCTTGGCCGGCTTGGTCACAACCTCCCCTTTGTTCTGTACCTTCTGAAGCCGATCAAGAGCGCTGATCTCACGGGGATGAAGATCCGCGTCTCGCCGACAAACATCGGTTTTATCAAGAAACTGGGAGGCCAACCCGTGGCCATTCCTCCAACGGAAGTCTACCCGGCTCTTGAGCGTGGCGTGGTGGACGGCTATGTTTTTCCTGCCGCCGTGATCACAGATTGGGGATGGGAGAAGGTCACGAAGTATATCGTCAATCCGGGTTTCTACAACGGCGCTAATGTGGTCCTCATAAATAAGAATAAATGGGATCAAATTCCGGACTATCTGCAAAAAGTGCTGGTAGAGGCGGAAGATGAGGCGGCGCACTTTGCCAAGAACCGCACTGAGGCCCGTATCAAAGAGGCGAACGAGGTTTTCAAGAAACTGGGAATCCAGTACATTGACCTCCCGCCTGCTGAAGCAAAGAAGCTTACGGACGCTGCCTATTCAGCTTTGTGGGAGATCATTATAGAAAAATCGCCCGTGAACGGGCCGAAGTTGAGGGAGATGGTTTCCAAGAAGTAAGAAGACCTTGTCAGCGCATAAAAACTTGGAAACCAAGTAAGGGAGGAGCGGACTTGCTGACGAGGATACTGAACGAAGTCGTAGTCGGGATGGCTGTGCTGGCTGGTCTTCTCCTCCTTTTCATCACTTTCTCCATCAGCTATAGCATATTCACACGGGCTTTGGGATTTCAAAGTCCCGTCTGGACAGTGCAGTTCAACGAGTATTCGCTGCTCTGGATGACTTTCTTGGGAACGGCATGGGTTTTAAGCAGGCGTAAGCATGTTGCCATGGACATCGTCACCGGGCGATTGAAGCCTCGGGCCAGAAGAATCGCGGAAATCGTCCACAGTTTTATGGGGATCGGCCTGTGCGGGATTCTGTGCTGGTTCAGCTCCCTCATGACCCTGAACCTTTTTCAAAGGGGGGTGACGGATGTTCAGGCTATAGACGTACCCAAGTCTCTCGTTGTGATCGTCATCCCTGTCGGCTTTCTTCTCCTGACGTTCCAGTTTTTGCGAAACCTGGTCGCCGCCCTTGGGAGGAACGGAGGAGACAAACCCATAGGCTCACAGCACGCTCCCGGAAAAGAACCGTCAACCTCCGGTTCAAGAGTTGACACGGGGCAGGGGGGCGAAAGCCGATGATCATGGAATGGTGGGCTGTCTTAGGGGCTTTCATCCTCGGGTTGATCATTCTGCTCGCCTCGGGTTTTCCGATTGCCTTCGGATTTCTGATGATGAATCTCCTGGGGGCTCTTATCTTCATAGGACCCTCGGGTCTTCAGCAGATGACGCTGCAGATTTTTGCCTCCCTGTCGACCTTTACCCTGACGCCTATCCCTTTGTTCATCCTCATGGGTGAACTCATGTTTCACTCGGGGATCGCCAATAATACCCTCAACGTGATGGACAAGTGGTTGGGCCGGCTTCCCGGGCGGTTGAGCCTGCTTGCCACGGGCTCAGGCGTCCTCTTTGCAGCCCTGAGCGGTTCGACCCTGGCCAACACCGCCATGCTGGGAACAGTGCTTTACCCGGAAATGCGGGCGCGGGGGTACAAAACCCCCATGGCGGTAGGGCCCATCATCGGGGTGGGCGGACTGGCCATGCTCATACCTCCCTCATCCCTTGCGGTCGTGCTGGCAAGCATCGGACACATCTCGGTGGGCAAGATCCTGGTCGGGGGGGTCATTCCGGGAGTGCTTCTGGGTACATTGATCGCAGCTTACGTCATGGGGCGGTGCTGGCTGGATCCCTCTCTTGCCCCGCGTTATGAGGTGAAACGGTCCACGTTCCTTGAAAAAATCATGGGGACCATTAAGTACGTCCTTCCCCTCGGATTCATCGTCTTCATGGTTCTGGGGCTCATGCTCCTCGGGATCGCCACTCCGACAGAGGCGGCTTCCACCGGAGCCCTCGGAACCATAATGGTCACTATCGCCTATAAGCAATTGACGTGGAAGATGCTCAAGGCCTCAATCATCGGGACCCTGGAGATCACGATTATGGTTTTCATGATCGTTACCGCATCCAATACTTTCAGCAGCCTTCTAGCCTTCACGGGTGCGACCCGGGGTCTTCTCTCTCTGGTGGAGAGTCTAAATGTGTCGCCGATTGTCATCCTGATTGGGATGCAGTTCATCGTCTTCATGTTGGGATGTCTGATGGAGACCGTTTCGATCATGATGATCTGCATGCCTATTTACATGCCCATCGTGAAGATGTTGGGCTTTGATCCCGTATGGTTCGGCGTCCTCATGCTGATCAATTTTGAAACGGGATTTATCACCCCGCCTTTCGGCATGCTCCTGTTCGTCATGAAAGGCGTCGCGCCCGACCTCTCAATCAAGGAGGTTATCTATGCGGGGTTTCCCTTTGTCCTGATTGAGATCATTGCCATGGCCATGATCATCGCCTGGCCTGAGCTTGTCTTGTGGCTGCCGGGCTTTGTTGGCTAGGCGGATGTAACCGTCATCCTGTAAAAATCACCTGTACACGCCGTATTTCTTGGCGGAATCAACCATGGCTTTCACGTTTTCCGGCTTTGCCTCATCGAAAAACGCCCCGTTGCCCAAGATGAAACCACCTCCTTTGCCAACCGTGTCGATGAGTTTCTTGACGTAGTCTCTCACATCCTGAGGTGTGGCTAATTTCAACATGGAGGATGATACGTTGCCGATGAGGCAAGCATTCTTGCCCAACGTTTCCTTGACTTTCGCCATGTCCGTCTGGTCAACCATCC
Organism: uncultured delta proteobacterium; assembly: GCA_963740905.1. GTDB lineage: Bacteria > Desulfobacterota > DSM-4660 > Desulfatiglandales > HGW-15 > JAFGDM01. Next base: position 171,069 of record CAVUFY010000020.1, on the reverse strand, counting down.
ACATCGTCTTGCCTCTCGGTATGTCTTGAATGAGTTTCAGACGCGAGCCCCAACGCCCCTCAAGCGCAGGGAATGGGATGCATCCCCCCTCAATGAGGCCCATCATGACTGCCTTCAAAGTGGGCCAGTAGAATTTCCTGAACTGCTCGTCGGAGAGATAGCCGTCGGCTCCTTTATGGAGAGGCATAAAAATAACGGGATTTCCGGTCTGCTGTGCCGCGCCCAGCCCCATGCCAATCATGATCGGCGTCATGGCTTCCAGGGCCTTAAGGAGTTTATCGGGCTGCCGGAACATATCCAGGATAATCCCCTTGGTGCCTCTGAGGGTATCGCCGATGGTGTCAAAGGGCGCTTTGGTGAAGCCGCCGAGGATATTCGGAAACCCTAATGACGTCAACTCGCCGTTCAGACCACCCATAGCCGTAGCCCATTTCAGGGCTTCAGCCCCTGCTTCAAACAGCGCCTTGAACGTGCCCTGAACAGGGGGCAGCGCATAGGGTATAAAATTAAAAGCAACCCCATATATTTCAAGTATTCCGGTAAGTGGAGGGAGCATGGCAAATCCCCCCAATGCCCCGAATACGCGCGGCAGGTAGAAATTGCGGAAGTAAAACGACGGGTCGGTAATCAGGAGGTCATATTCCTCCGCCTTCATGTATTCCCCCTCGAGGCATTGGTAGCTGCTTTCGGGCTTGACCCCGTGGCCCGGCCATTTGTACAGCTTGTAGTCAAGGATCTCATAGAACTTTCCCGGTCCGGCCTGTGCAGCGCCTATATGCATATCCGGTTTAAATTCCAGAATGAATTTCTTGAAGGCTGCGGCGCATTTGTCGTAGTCATACATGGCCTCTTGAATCGTCATTCCGGCGCTGATAAAAGGGAACATACTCGGAAGCAAAGTGACCGGAACTCTGTCCGGCGTCTTTTTCAACTGAATGGCATCCTTGATTCTGGTGATGCTCGCTTTGTAGGCGGCTCCCGCTTCCGGACTCTTGAATTTCAGGTCATTCCCCTGGGGATCCTTCGGTGTGAGCAGCTTTTGAAACTGTGCCTCCTGCTTTTCATCCGGTGACAAATCCTCCCATTTCTTTTCCATGGCTTTACCCTCCTATCCGGCTTTTTTACTGCTTCTCTTCTTCTTGATCATATTGACGGATCTTTATGCTGGCATATCAATGCCCAAAGTAAGAGGCTTAAGCTTGTAGCTTCTACTCAGGCTGCGGAGAAGTTCTAGGGCCCGCTGGGGGGTGGTCTCTTCAGAGCCGCAACCATTTCCACTGGGGCGTGAAGCGGCGCCGAAAACTCAGTGGATTATGGTGGCAGCCCCAAAGGATCGCTTCTCCGGTTGGCTCAGGGGGATGCGCCTACCCAGAAAAGGACTTAAGATCCCTGGGGCGGTCAAACGGGACCAGTCCGTTTTCGGTTGCGGACTCGCCAGAGACCACCCCCCTGCGGGCCCGCACAGCGTTTGGTTGCGGCCGAGAAGGCCTGCATTGGATTCTTAGAGTCGCAAGACCGGCTTGATCACCCGTCCGTGCTCCATATCTTCAACCGCCCTGTTGATTTCATCGAAGGGGTAGAAAGTGATCAATTTGTCGAACGGGAACCGCCCCTGGCTGTAAAGATCAAGAAGCCTGGGAATAAACAGATCCGAGACGGAATCGCCCGCGAGAACCCCTCGAACCGTCCGGCCGTTCATGATCAGGTCCATATCAAGGCTGACCTCTGTGCCCGGCGGCACAACCCCGAGAAGTCCGCAAACCCCGCGGCGGGGCAATACGTCCACCGCCTGCCGAAAAACCTTGGGGTTACCGACACACTCCAGGCTGTATTCCGCTCCCCCGTGGGTGAGGTCCCGGATGGCCTCAACCGGATCCACCTCACCGGCATTGATGGTGTGGGTGGCTCCGAATTCTTTGGCCTTCTGAATGCGTTCGGGAATGACATCCACGGCGATGATGGTCGTGCAGCCGCACACGACTGACGCAAGGACTGCGCTCATCCCCACCGGGCCGACGCCGAATACGGCGATGGAAGCCCCGGGGCCGGGACGAAGGGTATTCATGACCGCGCCCGCACCGGTCCGGACCCCGCATCCCAGAGGACCGACGATTTCTATGGGAACGTCTCTCCTCACCTTGACGATGTTCCTTTCATTGGCCAAGGCCAAACTGGCGAGAGAGGATTGGCAAAAGAAGGACCCATAGATGACCTGATCGCCCTTTCGCAAAGTCGTGGTGCCGTCCGGACGGGCACCGTTGAAATTATACAGAAAGAGATTCTCGCAATAGGGCTCGTTCCCAGACTTGCACGCCGGGCAGGCTCCGCACGAATTCCAGCTCAAGGCCACATGGTCGCCCGGTTTTACCTTGGTCACCCGGACCCCCACCTTTTCGACGACGCCTGCTCCCTCGTGTCCGAACACGGCAGGGAACGCGCGCGTGGGTGGAATCGGCAAATGCTGCTCCCGGCCCGCCAAATCCGTATGGCATATGCCGGTGGCGCTGATGCGAACCAGCACTTCATCCTCGTTGGGCTCGCTGATTTCCAGTTGTTCAATGCTGAATTTCCCCGATTTTTCAAAGACGACTGCGGCTCTTGTTTTCATGTGCGCCTCCAACGTTTCGACAATCATCCACTCGCCATCCTCATCATAGCCCCATGTAAGCTTTCTTCACATGGTCATTCTCGATGAGATCGCAACACGGCCCTTCCAGAGTGAGCCTTCCATTCTCCAGTACGCATGCCCTATCGGCCAACTCAAGGGCTTGCTTGACATTCTGTTCTATCAGCAAGACCGTGATTCCCTGGGCGGGCAGGTGTTTGATGACCTTGAAGATCTCCTGGACCGCCTTCGGCGCAAGGCCGTAGGAAGGCTCGTCGAACATGCACAACTTCGGCCTGGACATGAGACCCCGGCCTATGGCGACCATCTGCTTTTCCCCGCCGCTCAAGGTTTTCACCACCTGTTTCATCCTCTCCTTCAACCTGGGGAATATGTGATAAACCTTCTCCAGCGTGTCTCTTCTGTACTTCCATGCCTTCGACGTGTAGGCCCCCATCTCCAGGTTCTCGAGGACGCTCATATCCGGGAAAAGCCTTCCTCCCTGCGGGACTTGAGAGATTCCCGCCTCCACGATGGAAGCGGCCGCTTTTCTCTCTATGGGCCTCCCGAAAAGGGCGACATTCCCCGATGAAGCGCGGATGATCCCTGATATGGTATTGAGAAGCGTCGTTTTGCCCGCGCCGTTCGCGCCCACAAGCGCAACGATTTCCCCTTCATGGATTTCAAAGGTCACCTCCCACAGAGCCTGTATCTTTCCATAAAAGGTGCTGATCCTCTTGACTGCGAGCACAGGGCTATTCCCCCAGATAGACTTCGATCACCGTCTTGTTGGCGCCAATCTCTTTCGGCGTACCTTCTGCAATCTTCATTCCGTGGTTAAGAACGACGATTCGGTCGCAACTATTCATGATCGCCTTCATCACATGCTCGACCATCACAATCGTTACGCCTCTCCGGCTTATGTTCTTGACCAGCTCCATGGCCTCCGCCATCTCCGTGGGCGTCAGCCCGGCCATGAGCTCATCGAGCAACAGAAGAGCCGGCCTTGTAGCCAGTGCTCTGGCGACTTCGAGTCGCTTCTGGTTGGCGAGAATCAGGTCCCCGCCTCGGGCGTCCCTCATGGAAGCCAGACCTACGAACTCCAGGATCTCTCCAGCCTGCAGGTCCGCCTCATCTCCACCCCCTGACTCAGCCTTTCCGAAAAGATAACCCAACCTTACATGGGCAATAACCGACATTCTGGAAAAAATCTTGACCGACTGGAAGGTCCGCGCAATCCCTATGCGCGCTATCTGGTGCGGCTTTAAGCGGGTAATGTCGTGCCCTTTGAACCGTATGACTCCCGAATCCGCTCTCAGAGCACCGGAAAGCAGGTTGAAAAGGGTCGTCTTCCCTGCACCGTTGGGACCGATTAGGCCCAGGATTTCGCCTTCCTCCACACAGAGGTCAACGCCCGCTGCGGCGGTTAAGCCCCCAAAGTGTTTGCTCAAGCGTTCTGCTTCGAGTATCCTCATATTTTCACCGCAGAACCCGTCCCCACACTTTTCCTCCATTTCTCAACGCCCCCCTCCAGACCGTGAGGCATGAAGCGGATAACCGCGAGCATAATAAGGCCGAAAATAAGCATGTAATAGTAAGGGAATTTTGTTGTCAGCAACTCCTCGAGGAGAGAGAAGACTGTGGCTCCCGCAATAGGGGCATAGAGGTGTCCTGTGCCGCCGAATATGGCCATGAGCACGGGCATGAAAGAGAACTGGATATTGAATGCCGTGGTCGGGTCGATGTAGGTCCACCGCATGCTCATGGTTGCTCCGGCCGCCCCCATGAAGAAGGCGCTTACAGCAAAGGTCACGGCCTTCACCCTGGTGACGTTCACACCGCTGTGAGCCGCAGCCTCCTCGGATTCTCCTATGCTCTCCAGGGCCAAACCGAACCTGGAACGCTTGATCAGGAAGGATACGAGAAGCACCGACACGAAGATGCCCACCATGGCGTAGAAGATGACCGTGTTGTCGGCCGAGATGATCAATCTGCCGACCGTGCCCGTCACATTGACCTCCCACCAATGAAGGGAGTTTCTCACGAGTTCGACGAGGCCGAAGGTGAACATGGTGAAATACATGCCCTTCAGTCTCAGCGTCAGGGACCCGACGAGGAAGGCTAGAATGAAACTGGCGCCGCCGCCGATGAAGATGACGACGGGCAGGGGCAGGCTGGAACTGAACAGTGCCGAGGCATAGACACCCGCGCCGAAAAAGGCGGCAGAAGCCAGGGATATGTAACCCGTAGGTCCGGAAAAAATGGCCCAGCTGAGGGTCAGCACCACATACATGAGGATGTTCGTTATGAGGATGACCGTGTAGGACGACATATATCCGGGCACCCCCACAAGCAGAGCAAGCAGAGCGATCAGTGCGATGAGTGAGCCGTGTTTCTTTCCTGGGGTTTTCATGAGGATATCCGGTTCCTCATTTCGTGAGAAGTCCAGTAGGCCTCACAAGGAGCAAGAACAGGAAGATCACGTAGTAGGCGACCATCGACAATCCCGGCTGTGAAGAACTGACGAGGTAGCCGACCAGGCCGAGTATGAAGCCTCCGATGTAGCATCCCTTTATGTTGCCCAGGCCCCCAAGCACTACCACTATGATAGCGATGAGTGTGTATTGCATTCCCATGACCGGTGAGAGCATGATGGAGGTCATGCTCAGCAGGAGCCCGCCCAGTGCTGCCATCATGGCGCCGAAACCGAAACAGAGTGCCAGAACCGTGTTGATGCGAACCCCCATGAGTTCGGCTGCATCAGGGTCTTGCGCAGCCGCGCGGATCGCCTTCCCGGTGCGCGTCCTAATCAAGAAAGCATAGAAAGCGGAACCCAGAATGACGGAGGCAATCAGGGTGACGATACGGTTGGCGGAGAAGACCGCCCCTGACAGCTTGATGGGAAATGCCAGGTACGAATACCCCTTGACCGGACTGCCCCAAATGATCAAAGCGAGGTTCTGTATGACGAAGAGCAGACCAAATGATGCCAGCATGGAATTGCCTTCAAAGGCTGCCGCCGACTCGGCAGAAGTCCTCAGAGGGGTGAAGAATACCCTGTAGATGACGAACCCAATCGCAAAAAAGAAGGGGCCGCAGAAAAGCATGGAAACCAGCGGGGTGACCCCCACAGCGGTGAAAAGCGTCCAGGTACAAAAGGCCCCCAGCATGATGAATTCCCCATGGGCAATGTTCAGAACGCGGGCAACGCCGTATTGCAGACCAAAGCCGACTGCGATGAGCGCGTAGATGCCCCCCGTGAGCAACCCGCCGATGGCAATGTCCAGGAATTTGACAATCACAATCGCTTCCCTACCGTTCACGAAAAGACGGCGCCCTCTCACCAGTCGCTCCAGAAAAGGCTTCGTCCCTGAGCCCTGCTCGGGGGGCTACGTGATGCCTCCCGCTCTGCGGGGGGAGACTCCCTCGCGCTCGCTGATGGTGGCAATCATAGCTACTTTTTCGCGGGAGGAGGCGGCGGTTGCCAGGCCGGCTTCGGGTATATCGGTTTGGCCGTTCGCTTCTTTCCGACGTCTATGATTTCCCACATCCCGTTCTGCCACTGACCGACTTCGCCTGGATGATTGAGAAAAATGTTCTTGGTAAAGCTAAAGGGCCCCAGGGCTGTCTGGTAGGTTTTTGTAGCCATGATGTCCCTGATTTTGGTCTGGTTCAGGGTTCCTGCCTCTTCTATGGCCTGCTGGAAGAACTGAAGTGAAGAGTAGTAGAATAGCGTGCCCCAGCCCTCAGGTTCCATTCCCCATCTCTTGGTATACTTGTCGAAAAATTCCTTTGCTCCGGGAGAGGTCTTGACGCTCCAGGCGCCGGCGCCCATGACGCCGTCGATCCCTTTCGCGGTGAAGGCATCACGATAGCCTGCCAGGCAAGGTCCAACGGTCATATAGAAGGCCTTGGGACTGAAGCCAACTTCCATGGCCTGCCCGGTTGCGGGAAAGGCATTTTGCGGGTACAGAAAACCCGCGAAAGCATCGACATTGGCCGCCTTGGCCTCCTTCAATAGAGGGGTGAAGTCCTGCATATCCAGGGGAAAGCTTTTCGCGGCCACGATCTGGATGTTCTTCTTCTTGAATTCCTTCTGCGCCACCTCGTTATACTCCAAGCCGTGAAGGTCCTGAATGTAAGCGACATACACGCTCTTTACACCGACCTCGGCAAAGACGTCGGCAAGGGCAGGCATCTGATGGTCCGCAAAATTCAACACCTGAAAGAAATAAGGGAGTTTGCTTATGATTCCCTTCAGTTTCAGGGCTCCGCCCGAGCCTCCAAGGAGCACCATCTTGTACTTGTTGGCAATCGGGGCTGCTGCAAAGATAAAGGCCGTGTCCCAGGGGGAGAATATCAGGTCGACCTTGTCCTCTACGATGGTCTTCTCGAGCAACTTTGTCATCGTGCCTATATCACTTTTATCGTCATACATGGTGACGTCGAGGGGCAGTCTTTTTCCATATTCTTTAATGTACAACCCGCCCTTTGCGTTGACCTCTTCGACCCACATCTTGTAGACATTTCCACTTGTGACCATCACACCGGGGGCATTCACGCCGGAAAGAGAGGTCACCCACCCTACGCGGATTTTATCTTTTGCCGGTGCCGCATCCACCGGAGCACAGAACAAAAACATGACCGCCACCATCACTACCCAGGATGCATAAAACATGTTTCTCTTCATGGTCCCTCCTTATTTTCAATTAGGTCCCGTCAGCTGTTTGTGCGATCCTTACTGTGTGAAGCTTACAGGATTCTGTGACTTCTATGGATCACCCCCTTTCTTCACTTCGTATCATAGGTTCGGATAGACTTTTGTCTTCCTGTCCTTTAGGCCATAACGATCTTTACCGCCCGATACGGTTTTCTTCCTGTTTGGTCCTTCTCAGCGATCTTTTTCCTTTTGGTGTGATTTGGCGGATGGTGACTCGCAGGACTTTTTCGTTTACGCTCGAATCGCTGACATATCTTTCCGCGCGCTTGGGCCTCATGGTAATAGAAAACCGAAGCGGGATGGATACGCGAAATCCGGCACGTGCTGGATCCGTCTCATGAAACCTCACCAGAGAGCATGCATTTAAGGCGATTCTCAACGGGTTAACATATTTCATTTCCACGGGCAAGGGAAAACTAAAAACTTTGACTATGAAGAAATTGACAAGAACGCAAATTCCCTCTAAGAATACGGTTGGGGCCCAAAGGGGGTCCTTAGGTGTTTGCCACGTCAGGAAAGTCAATGAGCGCTCGCAGTTGCCTGCGCATGAGGAGAAAGACATGTCCGGCAAATTCATGCTCAAAGAGTTGTGCCGTTACAACAGAGGAACGTTTGCAGACCTCATTTACAGAAATGCGCTCCTCCATGCCGATGAGGAGGCGTTTGTCTGCGGCCACCAGAGAATAACCTTTTCCCAATTCAACGCAAGGGTAAACCGCCTGATCAGGTCCCTTCAGCAATACGGGGCTCGCAGAGGAGACGTGATCGGGATCCTTTCATGGAATTGTCTCGAATACACCGACTTTTACGGAGCAGCCATGAAAGGGGGACTTATCGCTTCGCCCTTTAATCCCAGACTACACCCTGAGGAGCTCGAATATCTCATCAATTACTCTGGGACGAACACCCTATTCGTGGGTCCGGAGCTTCTGGAAACCGTGGAGCGATTGAGACCACGTCTTCCGCAGGTGAAGAACTATATTTGCCTGGAAGGGTCGGCGCCGGGCATGGTTTCTTATCATGAAAGGCTCGGCGCCGGTGAATCGAATGAGCCCGACGTGGAAGTCCGGGAAAATGACCCTGTGATCATTCTGTACACCAGCGGGACCACCGGACTTCCCCGGGGGGCACTCTATACGCACGCGCAAAAGCTGGATAACACCAGGATCAAGGCTCTGGAGATGGGCACGAAGGCGGGAGACCGGCATCTGATGATCCTGCCCTTTTTTCATATCGGCGGGGACAGCCACGTGTGGCCTTTTTTTCTGGTGGGGGGATGCAATGTGATCCTTCCAAACCGCTCCTTTGACCCGCTAGCGGTTCTTCAGGCTATCCAGGAAGAAAAGGTGACGGATATGCAAATCGTTCCTACACAGCTCACCGCGCTTCTTTCCCATCACGACCTTGAAAAGTACAAACTGAACAGCCTGAACCGAATCTACTATGCGGCCTCCCCGATGCCGGTGGAGATCTTGAGGCGAGGACTCGAAATCTTCGGCCCAATTTTTGCGCAGGGCTACGGCCAGACCGAGTCAGGCCCGCAAATTGCCACCCTTCCCAAGGAAGCCCACAACGTGTTAGACAAACCGCCGGAAGAGCAGAGGGTGCTGACTTCCTGCGGACAGCCGAGCCTTGGCGTTCACGTCAGAGTGGTGGACAAGGAAGATCGGGATGTGGGCCCGGGCGTGGTGGGGGAAATCATCGCACAGAGCGGTTCGATCATGATGGAATACTGGAAAAAGCCAAAAGAGACGGCGGAAACGATCGTGGACGGATGGCTCCACACGGGCGATCTCGCCTACTATGACGAAAAAGGGTTCATTTACATCGTGGACAGGAAAAAGGACATGATCGTGAGCGGCGGTGAGAACGTGTATTCCCGCGAAGTGGAAGACGTCCTGTACAAGCATCCCTCGGTTGCGGAAGCGGCTGTGATCGGAGTCCCGGATCCGACGTGGGTGGAGCGGGTGCACGCCGTCATCGCGCTGAAACCGGACACCACGGCCACAGAAAAGGAAATGATCGCCTTCTGCAAGGGCCACATCGCGTCCTACAAGGCACCCAAGTCGGTTGAGTTTGTTGATTCCCTCCCGAAAAACCCCCAGGGAAAAATTCTCAAGAAAGAGATCCGCGCAAAATACAAGTGAGTTCTCCCCTGGGCTCTTCAAGCCCCAAATAGCAGATCGGATTTTAACACAAACGCATTAAGTCATTCGTCGTCGATGGTGCCTTGCAGGGGGGTGGCTACCCCTGCTAGACGGCAGAGGAGATTACTTGGTCGCGGCCTATGGCCTGCATTGGGTGATGGGGTGGCGCCTCACTCCCATCGGTAAGCAACCATGTCGTGATATCTTACCCATTCCTGGGCGGATCCATCATAGAACTTCACATTTTGATACCCCAGCACCTGTGTCAGGACAAACCATAAGGAACTGGCATACCCGCCTACGCCGCAGTAGACAATGATGGTCTTGGTCTTGTTTTTCGAGATAATACCCGAAGCGGTTGCGCCGAGCAACTTTACATCCCTGTAGGTTCCGTCCGGATTCCAAAGCCACGGGGCGGGCAAGGATTTTGCGCTCGGGATGTGCCCGGGCTTGTTCGCGAAAGGCTCCATGACGACCCCCATGTAAACCTCCGCGTCTCTGGCATCAACAATAACGGCCTTTCCCACCTGCGCTTTGACGTATTCCCTGGAGACAAACATGGTCTTAACCGTTTTCCCCCGGTAAGCTCCGGCCTTCACGGTCGGGACTTCTGTGGTTGTAGGCTTGCCCTCTTTTGCCCACCTGGGATAGCCTCCGTCCAGAATAGCCACGTTCTTTACTCCCGCGTAGATCAGGGTATCGGCGACTCTGGTCGCATCGGCGAGGGGATAAGGAGGATCGGGTGGATTTGCAGTTCCGGACACAATGACGACGCGAGAATCAGGCTCGATGCCGCAGGATCCGATCGTACTGAACAGCGCAGTCTCTTCCGGCAATTCAAGCAAAAGCTTATCCCTCATGGCTATCCAGGCTGAAACGGGAACTGCAAAGGGAACGTTGATGGAGTTGGGGATATGACCGGACCCATAGTCCTTGGCACCTCGGACATCCAGGATGACAATGGTTTCCATGCCTCGGTTGGCTTCCAACCAGTCCGTGGAAACAACGGGATCAATGGACCGGCTGGACATCGCAGCATTTTTGGCCGACGCGAAACCGGCGAACAGAGCCCATGCGAACAGGACGAGCAGCGGCAAAAAGAAAAGCACTTTCTTTTCCATTTCTTCTCCTCCCTTCTCGGTCTTGTCGTTTTGGTGGAAGCTTGCGTTGAAGTAATAGACGGTTTGATCTGGCGAAAAGCAGTATAGGTGCACCGAGGTTTGCCTGTCAACGGCAATGTTGTATTTATTGACATCAAGAGAAGTTTAAGGTATCAATAGCCGATGTATTGAATATGTCTATAGGATTTGCCTGATTTCTGCGGATTTTCTGCCTTTCTAACCCTCAGTCAGGTGTGGAAGATATGGTCTTCAGCTTAACAAAAGAACAGACGGATATTCGGAAAGCAGCCCGAGAATTTGCAGAAGGCGAGTTCAGAGGGGTTGCAAGGGACCTGGACGCCAGAGAGGAATTTGACGACCGCCTTTGGAAGAAAGCGGGCCAGCTTGGCTTCCTGGCCGTATTCATCCCTGAGAAGCACGGAGGGGCCGGGCTCGGCTATTTGGAACAGTGTCTGATCAACGAGGAGTTCGCTCGCGTAGACCTCGGCATAACTCACGCCATTGAATCCACGTTTTTTGGCAGCCAACTTATTGACATGGCGGGTGCGGAAGAGATGAAGAATAAGTATCTTCCCGCCATTTGTGCGGGCAAAACGAGAATGGGCATGGCCGTCACGGAGCCGGATGCTGGCAGCGACGTGGTTTCGGTAGCCACTTCCGCAACGAAAGTCAACGGGGAGTATGTCATCAACGGGAACAAGATCTTTATCACCAATTGCACCCTTGCGGATTTCTTGGTCGTGCTGTGCGTCACGAATCCCGACCATCATAAGAAACACGAGAGATTGAGCACCATCCTTGTGGAGACCGATAGACCCGGCTATGAAGCAAGCGCTTTCCATGGAAAACTCTCCCTACGGACGTCCAACACGGGGGAGGTGGTTTTCAAGGATGTCAGGGTGCCTGAAAAGAACCTGGTGGGCGTGGAGGGAAAGGGCTTCTACCATGTTATGGAGTTTTTCAACCGCACCCGAGTCCAGGTGGCTGCCCTGGCAACCGGGACCGCCCAGGGCGCTCTGGACAAGGCAATCGCCCACGTTCGAAGGCGCGAGCAGTTTGGAAGGCGACTTGCTTCTTTTCAGTTGGTGCAGGGCAAGATTGCAGAGATGGCCACGTTCACTGAAGCGGCCCGGTCGCTTTGCTATTGCGCGGCTTCCAAGCTGGATTCGGAAACGCCTGATCCGGCGCTGAGTTCCATGGCCAAATGGTATTGTGCGGAGGTGGCGGTAAAGGTGGCCGATGAAGCGATCCAATTGCACGGCGGATACGGCATCCTGGAAGAGTACGACGTGGCCCACTACTGGCGAAACGCAAAGGTCCTGGAGATTTTCGAGGGGAGCAAGGATATCGAGAAACTGATCATCGGGAGGAAGATTCTTGGCGGACCATAGCGTCTTGTGTTAGAATCTTTAACCTTCAACTTCTTTGCAAGCTGCGGAGAAGTTCCCGGGAGAAGCTGACAGGTGGAAACCGAAAGACAGACCACATTGAGGATCGAAAACCTGTCCCTCCATTTTGGCGGGGTTCACGCGTTGTCAGAGGTGAACGTGGACGTCAGGGATAACGAGATCCTGGCGGTCATCGGACCGAACGGCGCGGGCAAAACGGCCCTTCTCAACTGCATCAATGGTTTCTACAAACCCCAAAAGGGCGAGATTCACTACGATGGACGAAAAATCACCAGAATGCGTCCAGACAACCTGGCCAAGCTGGGTATTGCGAGAACGTTTCAGAACATCGAACTTTACACCGGCCTGAGCACTCAAGACAACATCATGGCTGCCAGGCATGTGCTGATGAAGCAAAACTTTGTCAATGGCGCGCTGTACTTCGGCCGGGCACAAAAGGAGGAGATCGAGCATCGCCGGGTTGTGGAGGAGATTATCGACTTCCTGGAAATTCAGCCCATTAGAAAGAAAGCCGTCGGCCTTCTGCCCTACGGGATGAGGAAGAGGGTGGAGTTGGGGAGGGCATTGGCACTGGAGCCGAAAGTCCTGCTCCTCGACGAGCCGATGGCCGGGATGAACCTGGAGGAAAAGGAGGATATCGCGCGATTCATCCTCGATGTTTTCGAGGGTCAGGGTGCTACCTATCCTGATACCCCTGTCCTGAGAGATGGGATACGGTGTATCGTCCTAGTGGAGCATGATATGGGCGTGGTGATGGACATAGCCGACAGGATTGTCGTGCTTGATTTCGGCCGCAAGATCGCCGAGGGCACTCCCTCTGAAATCAGCACGAACCCGAAGGTGATAACGGCTTACCTGGGAAAGGGAGAATAGAACGGGACAAGATGCTGTGCGGTGAACAACATCGATGTAGTGTACACGAATGTCATTCAGGTTCTGCGGGATGTGTCCATGGAGGTCGGTGACGGGATGTTGTCGCCCTCCTGGGTGCGAACGGCGCGGGCAAGACAACCACCCTGAAGGCCATATCAGGAATGCTGAAGACGGAAGAAGGAGAAGTGATCAACGGCAGCATCCATTTTGACGGGAGGAGGATGAGCGAGCATCGGTCCGGAGAATATCGCCGCTCTGGGCATCAGCCAGGCCATGGAGGGGCGACGGGTTCTGGAGCACCTCAGCGTTGAGGAGAATCTGCTGGTAGGTGCGTACCGCCGAAAGGACCGCGCCGGGGTCAAAAAGGACACGGAGATGGTCTTTAACTACTTCCCCAAAATCAAGAATCTCCGCAACCAAATGAGCGGATATCTATCCGGCGGCGAACAGCAGATGCTGGTCATAGGGCGAGCCCTTATGGCACGTCCAAGACTCATGCTTCTGGACGAGCCTTCCCTGGGGCTTGCGCCGCTGGTGGTGCAGGATATCTACGAAATCATCCGGAGAATCAACGATGAGCAAAGGATGGCCATACTGCTTGTGGAACAAAATGCCAGGGCCGCCCTGGGTATTGCCCACCATGGCTATGTCATGGAGAACGGCCGGGTCGTCCTGAACGGCCCGGCCGAGAGTCTGAGAGACAATGAGGATGTCCGGGAATTTTATCTGGGGCTGTCGGCGGTTGGATGCAGAAAGAGCTATCGTGAAGTGAAGCACTACCGGCGAAGGAAGAGGTGGCTGGGTAATAGGAGTAACGAGTGACAAGTGACGAGTAACAAGAAAGAAAAACTCGTTACCTGTTACTCGTCAGCGAAGCGGACTTGTTACTTAGCGAAGCGAGCACTCCTGAGCGAAGCGGACTTGTCGCTAGCGAAGGAAAGGATCGAGATGGAGCACGGGTCCTCGGAAAAGGGTGATACCTGGCCCAAGATACTCAAATACAACTATGAAAAATACGGCGACACCCGAAGGGCGATGCGCCATAAGCACCATGGCATCTGGCAGCCGTACACATGGAAGGATTACTATCTAATGTGAAATGCCTGGCTCTGGGTTTGATGTCCCTGGGCTTGAACCGGGAGACAAGGTGCTCATCGTGGGCGACAACGCGCCCGTATGGTATTATGCCGAGCTGGCCGTCCAGGCCGACCATGGTATCTCCGTGGGTGCCTATCCGGACCTAACGCCGATAGAGATAAAATACATCGCCGGGAATTCAGAGGCCAGATTTGTAGTCGTGCAAGATCAGGAGCAGGTGGATAAGTTTCTCCACATCAAGGATGAACTTCCTTTGCTCGAAAAGGTGGTTTACTGGAGCTACAAAGGGCTCAAACACTACGAGGAACCTATCCTGTTAGGATACCGAGAGGTCCTCCAACTTGGAGAGAAATACGGCGGAGATCACCCCGGGGTGTTTGAGCGGAGCGTTGAAAGCGGCAAAGCGGACGACGTCTGCGCTATTGTCTACACGTCGGGAACCACCGGCAAGGCGCCCAAAGGCGCTGTTCATACCTATAGAACCTTGAGGGCGGGCGCGGAAAATCACCTTCGTCTCGACCTGTGGCATGATCAAGACAATATTGTGCCTTTCCTGCCTCCCGTGTGGATAAACGAACAGTGGCTGTCAATCGGGTGTCACCTTCTTTCTGCGTGCACGCTCAACTTTGCTGAAGGGCCGGAAACACAGCAACGGGATGCCAGGGAAATAGAGCCCAGCATCGTCTTCCGCGGAGCCAGACTCTGGGAAAGCCAGGCCGCAATGGTTCGGGCGAGGATCTCAAGAGCCGATCTCATCAACCGGTTCGCCTTTAGAGTGCTCATGCCTGTCGGCGGAGAGGCGGCCGATCCAGCCCACAAGAAACAGAAGCCGGGTTTGGTCAGGAGAATCCTCCGTTCTCTGGCCGACACCGCATTCTCCGGTCCTATCAGACGCAGCCTGGGTCTTCAGAATGCCAGGATTTGCTATACGACCGGGGCTATTCTGAGCCCGGATGCCTTCAATTTCTACCATGCTCTAAATCTGCCTCTCAAGAACCTCTATGGGTCGACAGAAGGCGGCGCCCTGACCGGCGCAAGAAATGAAGATATCCGCTCCGACACGGTGGGTCCCGCCCACAAGGGAACGGAAGTGAGAGTAACCGATGAAGGAGAGATCATTTACAGGCAGCCCGGTACTTTTGTCGGGTATTACGGGGATCAGGACAGGACCGCCGAGGTGCTTAAGGAGGGGTGGTTCCACAGCGGAGATGCGGGGTACATCACGGACGAGGGACACATTGTCATTGTGGACAGGGTAAAGGACCTCGTCCGATTGACAGGTGGAGAGACCTTTGGCCCGCAACTCATTGAAAGCAGGCTGAGGTTCAGCCCTTACATCAAGGATGCGTGGATACTGGGGGGGTCCGAGGGGCTCTACGTTTCGGCAGTCATCGTGATAGACTATGACAATGTCGGAAGCTGGGCCGGGGAGAGGAGGTTGCCTTTCAGCACTTTCACGGAACTGGCTCAAAGGATGGAGGTTTATGAACTGGTGAAGCAGGATATTGACAGAGTCAACCGCACCTTGTCACCGACCTCCCGGGTAAGAAAGTACGTCAATCTCCACCGGGAATTCGATCCAGATGAGGGGGAATTGACCAGGACCAGGAAGCTGAGGAGGGCATTCCTGGAAGAGCGTTATCGCGATCTCATTGAAGCGATTTACGATGGAAAGACGGAAGTATCGACCGAAGCATTCGTCGGACCCAAGGATGGGCAGACGGGAATGGTCATGACGACGCTTCGAATCCAATCCGTGGAAGGAGGCGGCTGATGACCTTCTTTCTACAATTAATCGTAACCGGTCTAGCGCAAGGCATGGTTTATGCGCTGGTAGCCATAGGCTTTGTGATCATTCTTAAATGCTCTGAGGTGTTTAACATCGCCCAGGGACATTTTGTTCTGATCGGCGGCTATCTTGGCTACACTTTTTTGGTGAGCTTCGGCCTGCCGATCTGGGCCGCCCTCGGAGCAGCGATAGCCACGGCCATCATCATGGGCTTATTGATCGAACGGCTTATCCTTCGCCCCCTGTTGGGGGAACCGGTACTTGCCGTCATCATGGCGACCATAGCTCTCGCAACCGTATTGGGAGGATTGGCGACGCTGCTCTGGGGAGCCGAGTACAAGGCTTATCACGGATTGCTGCCCACTATTACCTTGCGCATAGGCGAGATATCCGTTCCCTCCGAGTCTTTGATCGGTTTCATCGTGTCGCTTATCTGTGTGGCATTACTCATGCTCATGTTCCGCTACACGAAGATCGGGCTGGCTATGAGGGCCACCGCCGAGGACCTTCAGGTGGTACAGAGTGTGGGAATCAGAGCTACAACCGTCTATGCCGTCTCATGGATCATCGCCTGTGTCGTCGGTGTCATCGGCGGCATCCTTTTGGGCGGCGTGTCCGGCGCGAATATGGAACTCGCGGATGTCGGCCTCAAGGCGTTCGCGGTCGTCTTGTTGGGCGGGGTAAACTCCATCGGCGGGGCCATCGTAGCCGGTATCATCCTGGGTATGCTCGAAAACGTGGCCGCGGGGTACCTGGATCCGCTTCTGCCTGGAGGCGGACTGGCTCAGGTATTCCCCTTTATTGTGATGATCATCGTGCTCATCTTCAGGCCCTATGGGCTCTTTGGCCTGGCCAGGATAGAGAGGGTTTAACCAATGGGTTTTCGCACGGGAGCCTTCCACGAAAATTATGCGCAGGACATGGCTATTTTCCACTCCAGGCTGCAGTGGGGAATAGTTATTGCTTTTATGATCTTTCTTTTCGCCTGCCCGCTCTTTTTCAGCGACAGGGTGCTCACGATACTCACCATGATGGGCATTGCCGTTATCAGCGTCCATGGGCTCAATATTCTGACCGGATACTGCGGTCAAATCTCCATGGGGCATGCGGGCTTCATGGCAGTCGGCGGTTATACGTCGGCGATTTTGTGCGCCAGGCTTGGTGTGCCTTTCTGGGCAGCCCTCCCTTGTGGAGCCTTGGCTGCGGGAGTAGCAGGATTGCTCTTCGGTCTTCCATCCTTAAAGATCAAGGGCTTCTACCTGATTATGGCGACCATCGCCGCCCAATTCATCATTATCTGGACCATCATCCAGCTCCGCGGCATAACCGGTGGTACGGACGGCTTGAGTGTGCCCAGACCTCAGATAGCGGGTATCGCGCTCGGCTCCAAGACCAACTATTTCTATCTCGTAATGGCATTTGCCTGTCTGGCCACGATCCTGGCCAAGAACATTGTGCGGACTCGGGCAGGCAGGGCCTTCATCGCCATCCGGGATAACGACCTGGCCGCTGAAGTCATGGGAATCAGCCTTTGGACTTACAAGCTTCAGGCCTTCTTTATCGGCTGTCTCTATGCCGGAGTGGCCGGGTCATTGCTCGTAAACTATTACAGTTTCGCGAGTACAGACGAGTTTCCCTTCATGGATTCAGTATGGTATCTGGGCATGTTAATCGTGGGCGGGATGGGAAGCACGGCCGGGGCCGTTCTCGGCGCCGTTGCTCTCAAGCTGCTGGATGAACTCGTCACTATTACCGGACCGATGCTATCCGCCGTTGTCGCCCCTCAAGCAGCCGCCTCGTTGGCCCTTATTTCCCACGGTCTGATCATCATCATCTTCCTCATTTTCGAGCCCCGGGGGCTTCATCACCGCTGGGAGATGGTCAAGGCCTACTTCAGGCTTTGGCCTTTTTCACAAGAAGAAGTGGAGTGAAAGGAGGTGGTGGGAAGTTTATGAGACTTCGGTACACGGCGCACGGCTTAGGTCGAAAGACCATTCATTCTTTCTCCCGTGTACCGTGAGCGGTGCACCGTGGACCGTTTTCGGGCTACCCCGGCCGGCCTGAACCGCGGATGGTTGGGGCCAAGGTTGCATGTGAAGGAAACGAAACAAGCAAGAAGGAGGAGAAAAGACGTGAACAAGATGAAATGGGTATTTGTGGTGCTCATGATGGTGGCGACGGCGGTTTTCTTTGCTGGGCCTGCTACCTACGCAAAAACACTGTATGTGGGCGGCACTCAATCGCTAACCGGGCCGTTTGCCGAGGACTCGGCCGCAGTGCTGGCTGGCATTCAGGACTATGCCAAATACGTCAATGAGACAAAAAAATTGGCTCCTTGGCGAAATGAGAAATGGCCTTCGGATATAACCCTGGAGGTGCTGTGGCGGGATGATGAGCTCAAGCCGGCCAAGGCGCTGCCTATCTACGAGGAGCTCAAGGCAAAGGGAATGCTGGTCTACAGGATATCGGGGTCCCCCATAGCGCTGGCACTCAAAGACAGACTGTGGGAGGATCATATGGGTGCCACGAGCATGGCCACCGGATCCTACCTCCTGACGCCGCCCCAGAGCATCTTCACCTATTACCCTATTTATACTGATTCCGATGCAGCGATCGCTGACTGGTTCAAGGCGAACTGGAAGGAAAAGAGAAAACCAAGGGTCGCCTACCTGACGGCCGATAACGCCATGGGGAGGTCGATCGAGATTCCGGAGATGAAGGCGTATCTCGAGAAGATCGGCTATGAGTTCGTGGGCACCCAGTATGTGCCTTTGGTGCCTACCTCACCGCCGACCACGCAGCTTACATGGCTCAAGGAAAAAGGCGTTGACCTTGCCCTCGGTGTCATGATCAATCCGGGCTCCCAGCCGACGGTCAAGGAAATGGTCAGGCTGGGCATGGGACCCTATCAGCCCTACAAGATGACCTTCGGTGTTGCCGCACCGGGTCACGCTGCCGTCTTCGCAGCGGCCATGGGTGAACTGGGTGACGGTTATGTTTGCGCCGGGAGCTTCCGGCCCATGGACGACGTCGCCATCCCCGGGATAAAGTTCTGCAGTGATCTGCAGAATAAGTACCATCCGGACAAGCGAGTTACCCACATCATGTATGAGGCAGGGATTCTTGAGGGCATGATCCAGGTTGAGGCGTTACGGTTGGCCATGAAAGAAGTGCCTGTTGACAAGCTCACTCGCCGTGACGTGCTGGAGAAAGGCTTTTATAGGATCAAAAACCTTGACACCGGCAAAATAAGCTCTACGCCGCTCACCTATGGAAAGGGAGATGTCGAGGGCGTTGATCAGATACGAATTGACCAGGTGCAGAAGGGGAAGGTGGTAGAAGTGGGACTTACCCCATTGCGTCATATTTATACGAGAAAGTAGGCGCAAGTCACCATTGATGCCCTTTTGTGAAGCCGTCACCTAGAGTCCGGTCAAGGGGTGCTGTTACCAACCGCGCCCCTGGACCCTTTCATGGCAACAACAAGACGGGTTTGAAAGGACCGTATCACCTGATGCTTACAAAAGAAGATATGGCCGTCCTGGACGAGTTCGGGTTCGATGTGTCTCCCGTGGGCGTCAAGTTTTCCGCCAAACGTCCGGACACGGTCGAGAGGGTGGCTGAAAAGATGGCCTTCTGCGAAATGCTCAAGAAGGCCCAGCAAGGTAATGCGTTCTTTGCTGATGCGGAAAACCATGCCTGCGAGGCGGGGCTGTATGTGCTGGGGCAGGCGGATTCGCCGGAGCCTTTTATCAGCGGGGAATTCGGCGCCGGGCTCCAAATCTTTGAGGAGCCCCGTTCCGCAGGCAGGCTATACCTTCATATTCCCAAAATAGGCAGAGGAGTTGTTCACTACGTTGCATTTTCGCCTCTGGACAAGCTTTCTTTTGACCCTGATCTCTTGATCCTGCTCGCCGACGCCGATCAGACGGAAATCCTCCTCCGGGCCATGAGCTACAGGACGGGGGAGGTGTGGGAGAGCAAATTTACAGCCGCAATCGGATGCGCCTGGACTTACGTCTATCCGTATCTTACCGGAAAACTGAATTATACGATAACGGGCTTGGGGCATGGCATGAAGCGCAGACAACTCTTCCCGCAAGGCAGACAAATCATATCGATTCCCTTTGATCTTTTGCCTTCCATGCTGCGCACATTGCGTGAAATGCCGTGGGTCCTTCCGGCCTACAAGTCGGACGGGCGGGAATTTGTAGGTCGGCTGCTGTCCAGACTCGGTATGAACAAGACCCCATAGCCCGCAGCAGGAGAACCGACGAGAGTTCGACCGGGCCGCCATGACGGGAGAAATCGTGTATGAATGTATCCAGGAACTTGGAAAGGAGCGCCTTCTTTTTCGGGGACAGACCGGCCATCGGCGAAGCGGGAGCAGAAATCTCTTACAGAGAGTTGGATGACCGCTCAAACCGGGTGGCCGCCTACCTTCTGACCGCAGGAATCGGGCCTGGTGATTACGTTGCCCTCTGCGCGCCCAACTCCTCAGATTGGCTCGTGTTCTATTTCGGAGTTCTCAAGGCCGGCGCCGTTGCTGTCGCAGTCTCCCCGTTGCTGAAGCCAGAGGAAATGAATCTGTTGATCGGGCATTCCCGGCCCAAGATTCTCTTTGCAGCGGAAGAGAAGTTGGCTGAGTCGGAGGAACTCAAGAGAGCAGGGCTGGTGAAAAAGGTGGTCTGTCGCGGCGGCGATCTTTCGCTCGAAGAAATGCTCGCCAACGGGTCTTCTTCATTCCAGGCGGTTGACAGAGAACGCACGGATACCGCTGCAATCCTCTACACCGGTGGAACGACGGGAATCCCTAAAGGTGTCATGCTCAGTCATGAGAACATTAACGCCGCCATCCACACGGTTATTCATAACGAGCGCTCCACGGAAAAGGATCGAGCCCTGTGTTTTCTTCCCCTCAACCATGTGTTCGCCCAGATGCATATCATGAATGCCACTATCCTGAGCGCTGGTTGCCTGGAGATGATGCCTGCCTTTGATCTGGATAAGGTCCTGGAGGCCGTGGCAAAGGGCAGGGTGACCAAGCTTTATTCCGTGCCTACCGTCTATGTTCGTCTGTTGTGCCTGGATCGCCTCAAGGAACGCCTCGGGTCGGTGCGATATTGTTTTTCCGCAGCCGCCAGCATGGCCGCTGAAATCGTCAGGCAGTGGAAGGAACGCACCGGCTTGTCCATTTACGAAGGCTACGGCATGACCGAAGCGGCGCCTACCGTCACCTACAACCACTACTATCGACACGTCGTCGGCTCGGTGGGAACAGAAGTGCCCGGTGTGGAGATTCAGCTGCGTGACGAGTCGGGAAATCGGGTGGAGCAGGGCGACAGGGGTGAAATTTGCGTCCGGGGCCCCAACATCATGAAAGGGTATTTGAACAATCCTGAAGGAACGAGAGAGGCATTCTGGGCCGGCGGCTGGTTTCGGTCAGGGGATGTAGGGCAATTCGACGAAGACGGATACCTTTACATCGTTGACCGGATCAAAGACATGATCATCACAGGAGGGGAGAACGTATATCCCAAGGAAGTGGAGGAAGTTCTCTACAGGCACCCGGCGGTCTCCGAAGCAGCCGTTGTGGGAATGCCCGACCGGGAGTGGGGTGAAAGGGTGACGGCGTTCATTATACCGAAAAAAGCAGAAGAAATCGATTCCCAAGCGATAAAGAGCTTCCTGAAACAATACCTTTCACCCTTCAAGATTCCCAAAGAGTACTTCGTCGTGGACGAACTGCCCAAGAACGCCGCAGGTAAAATCCTGAAACGAGAGTTGCGAAAGCCCGGATGATGCCGGCTACGCTACGGTATCTTCCTCCAGGCATTCAAGTTTCTGAACCGACTTCGCGTCCCGCGGCTTTGTTATACGGAGAAGGCCGGGGTCCGTGATCAACTTCAGACCTCAGGAAACATCCTCTCATCGCCAACAAACTCCGCCAATCGTTAAGATCAAGTCGATGAGGATGATGACCGAAGTCATAAACCATTTCCTGATCTCGTTCATCATTCATTCCTCCTCAATAGAACAGCCTGAGATTTGCGGACATCGCTTCGGCAAGGAAAATCCCCTCTGCTGAAGTCGACAGGGACCTAAGCGGCTACGCTCAGGTCCTGTCCTGTGTCATACTGTCGTTTATCGAAAGAGCGTCGAAACAAATACGCTACTTTGCCGCAAAGAGCTTCAGATACTGCCCGTAACCTTCTTTCTCCAAATCCGCTTTGGGAATGAATCTCAGGGCCGCAGAATTCATGCAATACCGAAGTCCGGTAGGCGGCGGCCCGTCGTCAAACACATGGCCAAGATGAGAATCGGCGTGTTTGCTCCTCACCTCGACGCGCTTCACGAAGAAGCTCTTGTCTTCCTTTTCCACAATGTTTCCAGGCTCAAGGGGTTTTGTAAAGCTTGGCCATCCCGTTCCCGAGTCATACTTGTCGAGCGAGCTGAACAGGGGCTCTCCGGAAACAATGTCAACATAAATCCCCTCCTTGTGATTATCCCAGTATTCATTCTCGAACGCACGTTCGGTGGCGTCTTTCTGCGTCACCTCATACTGCAGAGAGGTCAAGATCTTCTTCAGGGTTGCGTCATCCGGTTTTGTGTAGCCCATTTCATCCTTTTGTCTTGGGATACCCGCATCGTCGCCCCATGCCTTCTTCAAGAACTGATCACGGCCCGAGGCGAACCGGTAATACCTATATCTTATGGGATTCTTCTTATAGTAGTCCTGATGATACTCCTCCGCGTCGTAAAACTTGGTAAACTTAAGAATGTCGGTGACAATCGGTTTATCGAATTTTCCGGATTTGCCCAGGTCTTCCTTCGATCTTTCAGCCAGCCTTTTCTGCTCCTCATCGTGATAGAATATGACACTCCGGTACTGCGAACCCCGATCGACGAACTGTCCACCGGAATCCGTTGGATCAATATGCCTCCAGAAATAATCGAGAAGCTCCATGTAGGTCAATTTGGAAGGATCATAGTAGACTTGAACCGCCTCCACGTGCCCTGTCGACCCGGAGGACACCTCCTCGTAAGAAGGATTCTCTTTTTGCCCTCCGGCGTAGCCCGAAATGACTTTCACCACACCGGGAAGTTTCTCAAAGTCCGATTCCGTACACCAGAAACAACCTCCTGCAAATGTGGCGATCTTCAACATGCTGTTACCTTGAGTCATTTGATTTCCCTCCCTTTGTTTCCCCGAAATAGCCATATGCAAGCCTATCAGGATGAATAGAAGCGTTATCGCAATTATGAACATGTTCCTCATCGTAATTCACCTCCTCGGATAGGTTATTTGATTTGAGCTTTTGCTCGTTGGTTTCAAAACAAAGGTAAACATTGAAGCGGAAGAGCGAATGAAGGGAGGATAAAGAAAATGTAAAGAATGGGTAAAGCAGTTAAGCGGGAGTTTGGATTTCCTGGGCAGGGAGAGTGAACCAGATGCGGATTTGATTAGTGGAGATCTCAGCCCCGACCTGGCCGTTGTGAGCCTCGATTAGCTCTTTGACAATGGCCAGGCCGATGCTTGTTCCTCCATGCTCGCGCCTTGGATCCTGATCGCCGTACGTAAATGGTCTTGTGCATCACTCCAGCCTCGACCAGGCGGTATCTGGCTACGGATATCTCCTAGTGCCTCCCAGAACGTCTCAGGGGCATCCTGATATCACCTTCCTCCAGAGCCTGCCGAGGCTGACACCAAGGAACAACACGGTACGGAGTGGAAACGATCAGCCGTTGAATTTAGCAGTTGACTTTGCGACCTGAACTGATTAGTTTCTTTTTAAGAAGAGTAAAGCAGAGTTATGCACCGCTGCGAAGTCTTCCTACCCCCCACACCGCAAGCCAAACAAATCAGTGAAGCTTGAGAGTGATTCAGGTGGTCAGAAAGAGAAAAACCTCCTTTTTCTGTTACAAACAATATAGGAAATAAACCCGTCCCGTATCCAGGGGCCAAAGGAGCAATGGAATTATGGATGAAGCAAGAGAGATATATACAGTCAAAGAAGGGAAAGCGACCCTTCGAGAATACGTCATCCTCGCTACCAACAGCCATCGGTTCGAGGTCAGGAATGGTAGTCTAGTCGCATATGAGGGAGAGTCGTACCAGCAGGCCAAATCACTGTACCAGGAACTGAGTGAGGAAAAGACGGAACCAGTCGAGAAAGCCATTGAGGTTATGTCTATCCGGCCGAGACGAAGGATCTTGAAGCCCCGGACTGCATACGCTGAAGCCTCATAAGGCAGGAGAGGGTGAAGGGAGAATGGATAAACGGTCCTTGCAGCCGTCAGAGCTATCGATTTTCTGACCTACCCGTCTTGCTCCAAAATTTCAGTCATGGGATCACGCGTCCTTTCCGGGGGAGATGCTTTTTTTGGTCGCTTTGTGAACCGTTCTTCTCCAGTACCATTCAAGCTGTTCCCTTAGTTCCTTGAGCGTGTTGAACCCATCTTCGTAGGCCTCTAAAATGTTCTTTGCCTCAAAATAAGACCTGGTGGCCAGACAGGCAGGGACTTCCCAAAAATGTTTCAGAATTTGTGGCGGAATCTGCCGCGTACTCGGTATGTAAACGGCTTGGTCTGGACATTCCCTCTGACTCCTACCTTTACAAGTATCTGGACAGCAATGACGAGATCCCAAACATCAGGATAGAATGGGTTCTGAAATCAGCGAAATTCTCCTTCAGCTTTTGGGAGATGTGAGGGGTGGAGCAAAACTCAGGAAACTCCAGCTCGCTCGATTTATGCTTGACATACAATGACCTAATTCTCTATATTCCTGCCCACAGAGCACGAGTTCTTCCCCCCTGATAATTAATTTTGACAAACGCTGCACCTACGCTCACAAAGGAGGAAGGTTATGGCTGAAGAAGAGTTCGAGATGCTTTTCTGGCAAGGTTATCCGCCTGGTCAGGGTAGATACCCCGGATTCAATCCCCGCACCGAAAAGGCAAAAGGAATGATTATCGAGCGCGATGTCGCGGTTGCGATGCGTGACGGCGCAAAGATTTACATTGATATTTTTCGCCCTGAGAATGAGGGCAAGTACCCCGTTCTTGTTTGTTGGGGGCCGTATGGGAAACATGGCAGATTTCCATTATACTCGCCGAGCGCCGATGTGAGGCATGATCTTTCTGAGTATACGGCCTTTGAATCGGCTGATCCTGTTTATTGGTGCGCGAAGGGCTACATCATTATCAATCCGGATCCACGCGGCGCATGGAATTCTGAAGGTGATCTAACATTCATGAGTCCTCAAGAAGCAGAGGATTGCTACGACCTGATCGAGTGGGCCGGTAGCCAAAACTGGAGTAACGAAAAAGTCGGTATGTACGGTGTCTCTTATCTTGCGTGGACCCAGTGGAAAGTGGCGGCACTCAATCCACCACATCTGGCAGCAATCAATCCTTGGGAGGGAGTGAGCGACTTTTACCGCGAGTTTTGCTTCCACGGAGGTATACCGGAGACGGCATTTGTGGCGCGCTTGCGTGATGGTGGTTGGTCCTACACGACCACTTGGGTAGAAGATTTTGTGGGGATGAGTCTCAGGCATCCGCTCTTTGATGGCTACTGGGCCAGCAAGAATGCTGATCTTTCAAAGATAACGGTGCCAGCATTTATTGTGGCGAGCTGGTCGGACCATGGTCTGCACACGCGTGGGACACTGGAAGGCTTCAGGCAGATCGCTTCCAAGGATAAGTGGCTTATGATCCACGGGAAAAAGAAGTGGAACACTTTTCACGAACAAGAAAACATGGAAAGACAGAGACAGTTTTTCGACAGGTTCTTGAAAGGTATCGATAGCGAAGTAAAGAATTGGCCTAAAGTCATGCTTGAGATCAGACGTAAGTACGGTGTCGGAAGTTTCAGGAATGAAACCGAATGGCCACTGGCACGTACCCAATACACGAAATTATTCTTGAACGCGAGTGACGGAACGATGAGCAAGTCTTCGCTCGAAAATGAGGCGCAAGCCGGCTATATCGCGAGCGATATAGGCGACAAAACTCAGAATGCTCGGTTTGAGCTAGAGTTTGACAAGAGGACAGAACTAACAGGCTATATGAAGCTGAAGCTTTGGGTGCAGGCGCCTGGTAGCGATGACATGGATTTGTTTGTATCGATACACAAACTCGATCGTTCCGGAAAAACTGTCCCGTTTGCATTCTGTTGGATTCATGATGATGGGCCTGTTGCTCTTGGCTGGCTTAGGGTCTCTCACCGGGAACTTGATGACCGGCGGTCAACACCTTATCAGCCCTACCACAAGCACATTAGAGAGATGAAGCTTAAGCCCGGTGAAATAGTACCGGTCGAGATTGAAATCTGGCCTTCAAGCACTCTGTTTGAGCCGGGCGAGAAGCTGCAGGTGGTGGTGCAAGGCAGTGATATCGACATGTACCCCGGACAGATAGCCACCTATTTGCATATGGCATATGTAAACAGGGGCCAGCATGTAATCCATACAGGTGGCAAGTACGATTCTCATCTTCTCGTACCAGTCATCCCTTTTGGTTAAAGCTGTATTAGAATAAAAAGAGGAGGAGAAAAATGACCAGGATTAAAATGGCGTTGGCAACTCTGGCGATTATTATGCTGGGCAGTTCCATGCTTTTTCCTGATAGACCGGAAGCTCAGACAAGAGTTTATATCGGTGGCTCCATGGCTCTAACTGGCCCTTACGCTGAGAACGTTGCCGCAGTTCTTGCTGCCTTTGAAGACTATGCTAAATATGTAAATGATACAAAGCGTATGGCTCCGTGGCGAGAAGAGAAATTCCCCGCTGATATAACTCTTGAGGTACTGTGGCGGGATGATGAGCTCAAGCCGGCTAAGGCATTATCTATTTACGAGGAGCTGAAGGCTAAAGGGATATTGGTCTTCGCAGTATCCGGTTCGCCACAGGCGCTGGCGCTAAAGGACCGGCTGAATGAGGATCACATGGGCACCGTAAGCTTCGCGAGCGGATCCTATCTCTTGAAGCCGCCACAAACCATCTTTACCCATTACCCAATCTATACTGACAGCCTGGCAGCCGTCGCAGATTGGTTCAAAGAGAAATGGAAGGAAACAAGAAAACCTCGGGTTGCTCACCTAACCGCAGATAATGCCATGGGCAGGTCGATTGAGATACCTCAGATGGAGGCCTATCTCAAGAAAGTAGGATATGAATTTGTCGGCACCCAGTATGTGCCTCTGGTACCTAGCGCACCACCTACCACTCAGCTTATGTGGCTCAAGGAAAACAGAGTTGATCTTGCCCTCGGTATCATGATTAATCCTGGTGCGCAGCCGACGATAAAGGAAGCGGTCAGACTGGGTATGGGGCCCCATCTTGGCCACAAGATAGCATTCGGCTTTGGCGGAGCGTGTCCGTCTACTGTGTTCGAAAGGGACATGGGTAAGCTTGGTGATGGTGTTCTCATTGCGGGCAGCCAACCTACATGGGGTCGAGACTTGCCCGGTGTAAGATTTGCTACCGAACTGCAGAAGAAATATCACCCCAGCAAATGGGTTAGCGACGGCTCGTATTTTTCAGGCATGGCCGAGGTAATGGCCCAGGTTGAAGCATTAAGGCTTGCCCTAAAAGAGGCACCTGCTGAAAAGCTGACACCCCGCACAGTACTGGAGCAAGGCTTCTATAAGATTAAAGGCCTCGACACGGGCGGTATGACCAGTACGCCTTTGACCTATGGACCGGGTAGGGTCGAAGGCGTTGATGCAGTGGGTGTTGATCAGATGCAGGACGGTAAGGCGATAAGGCTGGGCACTTGGCCATGTCGTCACCTGTATTAGGGCCAACCCCTGCTCTGAAATAGCGAGCCAAGGCGCGGCAGGTGTCTGCAACGATCCACGTGTATTTGACTATCAGAAAATGCGGGACTCAACTTGCTGATTTTATACCTGGGGGGAACAAAACTTCCTTGTCCCCCCCCACTGCCTCATCTAAGCTTGGGGAAGAGCCTGGATGATCTAGCGGTATTCCTCCTCCGTGAAAGCTCGCATGGTCTCTGTGCAGATCGCCCCTGGGAACCGATCGCCAAGGACAGCTTTGCTGCTGTTTCATCGTCAGGTGCCTCTCCGATGACCACCATATCATACTGACCCATAACCAGTTAGAACTGAATCTCAGTACCACCTCGAAATTCGTGGTTCAGGTCGGTCTATTGACTACTCAGCTAGCGTATCGTAATCGGAAGAGGCAAACCCGTGTTCTTGGCGGTGCTGAGGACGATTAACAAAAATAATCGTCAACATAAAGCTCCCTGGGAGCCGAATTCTCACCCTGCACCGGCATACCCAACTTTGCCGGTTCATGGATTCGCGCTCTCCCTTCTCCGATAGCGTTTCTTCTTGAACGATTCTTCTGAAGAACCATCACAATCTCAATGGGGTAAAGCCTGTATTTTTAGGGAGAGCAAAGACCTAGATCCGAACTTCTCCACGATTCTCCCGTTAAAACCGAGCCGGCCTCTTTCCTTTCAATCGCGCTCCTCTTTCATTCTTTGCCGACGAAAAAGGGTCGAAAACTGTTTTCGTTCCTGGACAGAGCGCGATCGATTTCAGCGAGAAGTCTGCCCTTGTCCTCGGGCAGTCCGCCCGACAGGTTCAGGTAGTTGGTGTAGTGATCGCTTGCCAGGACGGTTCGGCACACAATGTTCTCCAAGAGTAGCCGTGTTTCACGCAGGACCTGGTGGGGCGAGAGAAGTTGGAAGCGCCCTTTCTCGACTTCGTGCAAAAGGAGTGTATTGATCTTTGGCACGAGGGTCCGCAGCCGGAGGAAATCGGGTTCGATCGCGTTGATGGTCTGAGCGGTGGCCAAGGCATGGGGTCGGGTTCTCTCCGTACCCCCGAGTCCGAGGATGACGTATTCGCTCAGCTCAATCCCAGCCTTCCTGGCCATTCTGCCCGCATCTATCTGTTGGGAAGCGGTGGTACCCTTCTTCACCCTTTTCAGGGTTTCATCATCTCCGCTTTCAAGCCCCACGTGAATACGTGTCAACCCGGCTTCCCGGAGGCTTTTCATGCCTTCAGTACCCTTCTCCGCAACGAACTGCGAAGATCCGTAGACGGTGATCCTTTGAAGACCTGGGAACTTCTGCATAGCGAAAAGGCATATAGCGGAGAGATCCTCGGTGGGCATAGCGATGGTATTCCCGGCCGGGAAAAAGATGGACCTGACCGTGCCTCCATAGATATTACGGGCATCCTCAATGTCTTCACAAATTTCTTTCACCGGCCGGACCCTGTAAGCCGGGCCTTTTTTTGTAGACCATGCAGAAGATGCACTTGTTATGAGGGCATCCTACGGTAGCTTGTATGAGAAGGCTTTCCGCTTTACTGGGGGGACCATATATGGGACCCTCATAATGCATCATTCCATCCTATTGCCATATAAGACTTCAGGGCCTTTCGTCCCTGCCTTTTCTTTTCCGCCCGGGTTTATCCTTCGACCATCCGCCACCCTGCCCTCAGAAGCACTTAAGCTCATTTAGCCCTCCCCCCACCCCTCTCTGCTCTGATTTCATAGTGCTGTGGTCGTCCGTCGAAACGGGAGAGTACCTTTCTCGCCTTTTCCGGGACAACCGCTGCTTCATAATCCTCTCCCGCAAAATCGCGGACGGCATCGAGCGAGTCAAATTCCATGATGGTGACGAACTCTATTTCTTCTCCAACTTCCCGGCGAAGCAGTTGAATCCCTTTGAAGCCCCGAATGTGCCGATTCTGAATACCCACAAAGATTTCCTTCTTGAGCATTGTCTCGTATTTATCCGCATTGCCGGGAGTGGTCCATCCATGCCAGATTCGACTGATCATTTTTTCTCCAACTGATCCAGGTTGGCGATGAAGTCGGTAAGGGCTTTCTCAAACCACGTCGTTTTGTTCCCTTGGCCCGACTCAGATCCCCACTGTCCGGACCTTACCCGCTCTCATACGACTTGCCCCGAGCAGACCTCCTTTGCGCGGACAGCACGAAGCGC
This sequence comes from uncultured delta proteobacterium, assembly GCA_963740905.1. Classification (GTDB taxonomy): domain Bacteria; phylum Desulfobacterota; class DSM-4660; order Desulfatiglandales; family HGW-15; genus JAFGDM01. Next base: position 141,316 of record CAVUFY010000020.1, on the reverse strand, counting down.
CGCCTGATCTCTATCCAAAGCTTCTCCTCCAGGTCATTACGATTCCTCTCAGTGACCTCATACATCAACACGTCCCTGCGCCTCTTCACCTCCGAGATAAGATCCGGGCCTTTGAGCGCCACAGTTGCGACGACGATGCCGGCTCCGTCAAGCAATGCTCCTACAAGGGAAACAAAACCGGCGGAAAAACATTCCATCTTCCCGATCTCGTCCATCACGATGAGCGACCCGACCGGTGCTTCTAGATTCACGGATTCAAGAAATGTTTCGAAGGATTTGATGTCAACGCCGTATTTGCCGATCCTGTACCGGCTTTTCATGTTCACGTGAGAAAGAACGCTTCTTTTCCCGTCCAGGCTCACTAGGGCAAAACCTTTTCTCATACCGCCTTCTCTTATTTCCTCGGTGTAGAACCCATGAGGATTAAAGGACGCAAGGCGCTTGCACAATTTGCGTATGAGAGTCGTCTTTCCCACCCCGGGAACACCCGTGACCAGGAAATTCTTCACCTGCCCTTCTTCGGTATTGTTGCTCATGTGCCTTGGGTCAGGGTTGGCTCTTCTCAACCACAAGGTGCAGCTGGATGCTTATAAGATTGAAGACAAGGTGTATGCCCAGGTGTTCGAAAAAGCGGCTCGAGCCATAGATAACCCCCCATCGGGCCCTATCGATGTCGAAGTGCGCTTCCACAATTGCGCCGCCTTCAGAGCGAGGATTGACCGTTGCCGGAAAGGTGATCCCTTTCTTGATTCCCCGTAGCTTCAGGGTCCCCTTGACCTTGAAGTTGGGAGAACTCAAGCTGGGCTTCTTCAGCAGTGTCGCGGAGTCCAGGGTGAAAAGAGCCTGCGGGAACATCTTCACAAAGAAGAAATCGTCCGAATTGAGGTGGGATATGAGAACAGGCTGCAGGTCATCCCCGTCGAGGTCGATATTCCTGATGGATTTCATGTCGATTTCAAAGGACCCCGTGACGCTCCCGTCCTCGACCGTCATCTCTCCCTTGGATAGTTTTACGACGCCGTAGTGCTTCTTGTTTACGTTTCTTCCGGTCCACTCTATGACACTCTCATCGGCCCGAACCATGTAAATTCCATTCACAACACCCAACTCAGTTTCGGGATCTTCCATTCCCCCGGATTGCGAGCCTTCGAGGGGGTAGCCCGCTTTTCGCCACAGTTCCAATCCTCCGGCCAGAGTCATAACGTTGCCATAACCGTCGCGTATCAACTTTTCCGCAGCGGTCGCGGCGTCTCTGGATTTGGCACTGGATCCGTAAAGGATAATCTTCCTTTTCCTGTCTGGAATAAATCCTTCCACATGGTCCAGAAATACCACCTCAAATACGCATGCGTTCTCTGCTCCTGGAATGTGAACCTTCTCAAAATGATCAGGAGTCAGGGTATCTATGAGAAGAAAATCCTCCTCATCGGTCATTTTCTTATGAAGCTCTTGAGGTGTTATGGTGGAGAAAGTAGCCGATTTGTCCATCTTATGCCTCCCTGCATAGCCTCCTCTTCCCAACCCTTGAATAGTGAGGGTAAGGACATGTCTTCACCTCAGCTTTTTCATCACACCAGAAGCAACCACCTGGACCTTAAAACACCATTCTGAGGCTGAAGATTCGGTCCTAAGCAATCTCTTGGAGCCTTTTTCGTTTCTTTTACCGCAATTCCTTGCTCTTGTCCTGGTACGATCCCAGCCCAAGACGCTGTTGGGGTAAATTGTCTTCGCCTTTTTACCTCCCGCGATAACCCAACTCGCGTGGGTCCTGCACCTTACGCGAATTCGACGGAAGCCCTTCTTTTTGCAAGAGGCAACAACAGCAGCGGGTCGCTCATTCCTGCTCTCGCGGCTGCTGCCTCCATTGGGATTCCTCAGTACCACCTTTAGCCTGCGGTATCGTCTCGGCTGGCTGCACCGTATGTTCTGCTGCCAGCACCATGTATATCGCCGGGACGACGAAGAGGGTGAAGAGCGTCCCGATCGAAAGGCCGGTTGCAATCACGAGCCCCATGTTAAAGCGACTTACCGCACCGGCGCCGCTCGCGGTGATCAACGGAACGACCCCGAGCACCATCGCTGCCGTGGTCATCAGGATCGGCCTCAAGCGGATGCCTGCTGCAATCTCTATGGCCTCCCGCTTGCCGTGTCCCTTCTTCTGTAGGTCATTCGCGAAGGCCACGATCAGAATGCCATGCTTGCTGATAAGCCCGATCAGCGTCACAAGGCCGACCTCAGTGTAGATGTTGAGGCTCGCCCCGCCGACACCCAGACTGATGAAGATCAGCGCACCGCAGATCGACATAGGCACGGTAATCAGGATGATTACCGGATCCCGAAAGCTCTCGAACTGGGCCGCGAGCGCCAGGAAAATGATGATCAGGGCAAAAAAGAACGTGACGATCAGCGCACTCGATTCCTGGACATACTGCCGGGACTGGCCGGCGTAGTCGATGGAATAACCCTGAGGCAAGGTCCGTTCGGCTAGGTCTTTGAGATAGGCCAGCGCCTGCCCCTGGGTCACACCGGGAAAGGTGACGCCGGAGATCGTCGCTGCGTTCTGTTGCTGGAAGTGATTCAGAGATTCGGGCACCGTCGTCGTCTCGATATGCACGATCGTCGATAGGGGCACCATCGCACCGCTTGCCGTCCGGATATAGTAGTTCTCCAACTGGTCGGTGTTGAGCCGAAAACGCTGTTGCACCTGCGGAATAACTTTGTATGACCGTCCAGAGAGACTGAAATAGTTTACATAACCCCCGCCAAGCATGGCGGAGAGCGAACTGCCGACATCACGCATGGAGAGTCCTAGTTGCGCCGTCATTTGACGCTCTATGACTACCCTCGATTGCGGGAGGTCGTACTTAAGGTCGTTGTCAAGAAAAACGAACATGTTGCTTTTCTGGGCCGCTATGAGAAAGTTAGTAGCGATCTCATTCAGACGGCTGAACGGATCCGTTGTTTCGATAACAAATTGGATCGGCAGGCCCCTGCTTCCCGGCAGCGAAGGAAGCTGGAACGCCACCGCGCGAATACCGGCGATATGGTTCAATTCCTGCTGGAGGATCGGCTGTAGATCGTTGGAAGTTCTCTTCCGTTTATCCCAAGGTTTCAGCGCCATACCGGCGATCGATTGGCCGGGCATGTCGAGCTGGAATACGTGATCGGTCTCAGGATATTTTCTAAAGGCGTCGTACACAGCGTGAGAGTAAAGTTCCTTTTGTTGCAGCGTGGCGTCGGGAGCCGATGTGGACGAGACGATGATGATGCCCTGATCTTCTTGCGGGGCAAGCTCGGACTTGGCGCCAGCATACAGGAAGTAGATGCTCCCGAGAATGATTAACGAGAAGACCATGGTCACTGGAACGTAATTAAGGGCGCCGTGGAGCATCCTTTCGTATCGTCGGTGTAACCCGTCATATCGGCGGTCCAGGAATCGGGAGAACCTCGCCTGCCAACCCTTTTGAACTGGGTCGAGGGGTTTGAGCAAGCGTGAGCACATCATGGGAGATAGGGTGAGCGCCACGATTGCCGAGATCGTCACCGCTGCGACAAGGGTGAATGCGAACTCGGTGAACAGGGCCCCGGTCAGCCCGCCCATAAAGCCGATGGGGAGGTAGACGGCAACCAAGACCACGGTCATCACTAGAATGGGACCGGCCAACTCACGGGCCGCGAGAATGGCCGCGTCGATCGATTTCAAGCCCTCGTCGAGGTGACGACTGATATTCTCGACGATGATGATCGCATCATCCACCACCAACCCGATTGCCAGTACCAGCGCGAGCAGGGTCAACAGGTTGATGGAAAAGCCGAACATGAGCATGATAGTGAACGCACCGACCAGCGACAGCGGAATCGCGATCGTCGGAATCAACATGGATCGAAATGAGCCGAGAAAGACAAATACGACGAGCGTGACGATCACCAGGGCCTGCACCAGGGTTCGCACGACTTCGTTGATCGAACTGTTCACAAATTCTGTCGAGTCGTAGACAATCCGGCCGCTGAGGCCCCGGGGGAGCCGGTTCAGGATATCGGGAAAGACTTTGCGCACCCCTTTGACAACCGCGAGGAGATTGGCCGCCGGTGCAACCTGGATACCGATAAAGACCGATTTCTTCCCGTCAAAAGCTACTTGAGACTCATAGTCTTCCGCGCCCAGGGTCACGTTGGCCACATCTTTGAGACGGACAACGGCGCCATTTTGATGCTTGACGATCAGGTCGCGAAATTCGTCGAGGGAATGCATGCTCGTGGACGCCGTCAGGTCCACCTGCACCATCTGACCCTTCGTGCTTCCCACAGCCGACAGATAGTCATTACTGGTCAGGGCAGCCGAGACGTCCGCCGCTGTAACGCCATAGGCTGCGAGTTCCTGGGGATTGAGCCACGCACGCAAAGCAAACAACTTTGCCCCCAGGATCTCTGCCGTCTGCACTCCGGGCACCACCTGCAGTTTCGGTTGTACCACCCGAATCAAATAATCGGTGATCTCGTTCGCAGCCAACACATCGCTGGAGAAGCCGATGTACATCGCGTCAGTGGTCTGGCCGATCTTGATGTTCAGCACAGGCTGCTGCGCGTCGGGAGGCAGCTGGTTGAGTACGGCATTGACCTTGGTGTTGATCTCGATCAATGCCTTGTCGGAATCGTAATTGAGCTGCAGATTGGCGGCGATCGTGCTGACACCTTCCGTGCTCGTCGACGTCATGTAGTCAATACCGTTCGCCTGGGCAATCGAATTTTCCAGGGGTGTGGTGATGAAACCTGCCACCAAATCCGCGTCCGCGCCCGTATAGGAAGTGGTGACGGTCACTACGGCATTCTGCGTTCGAGGGAACTGCAGGACGGGAAGGAGCCCCATCGAACGCAAGCCGAGGACGAGCACGAAAAGGCTCACAACAGCCGCCAGAACCGGGCGGCGAATGAAAATATCGGTAAATTTCATACCCTTCCCCCGCTCACTCGTCTTTGACCTGCGGTGCCGCTTCATTGGCCGGCTCGATCGTATTATTGATGACCACCGGCGTGCCACTGCGCAGCTTAATCTGGCCTGAGGTCACAACCATGTCTCCCGCATGAACGCCGTCAAGAATCATCACCTGATCCCCACGAGTTTCGCCGGTGGTCACGAACTTTTCCTGTGCCACCAGGGCCGGCTTGCCTTCGGGACCCTTACCACGGGCCTCCACCAGAAACACGGTACTGCCGTATGGGTTATAGGTGATGGCTGTCTGCGGAAGAGTGACATGGCGCTGGGGCTTACCAATTTTGATGTCCGTTGTTGCAAACATGCCCGGCAGGAGCAAAGATTTCGGGTTGTGGATTCTCGCGCGAATCTGCACGTTCCGCGTATTGACATCGATCTTGGGGTTGATCGCCGTGATCTCGCCATCGAAAACCTGCCCTGGAAATGCGTCTGCCTTGACTGAGACTCTCTGACCGATCGCAACCTGGCTGACGGACTTCTGGGGCAGATAGAAATCGTCGTAGATGGGGTCGAGCGCCTGCAGGGTTACAATCTGCGTGCCCGCATTGAGATATTGGCCGAGATCGATCGCCCTGATGCCCAGACGGCCGGCAAAGGGGGATCGGATGAACTTCTTATCAACCAAGGCCTGCTGTTCGGCGAGTTGTGCGTCGGCGTTCTTCAGGTTCGCCGTGTCAGAATCGAGCGTCGCCTGGCTGATCGTCTTATCCTTGAACTGCTGCTGGTCGCGCGCATACGTTTGCTTGGCGAGTTCCGCCAGTGCCTGAAGCGACCGAAGCTTAGCGATGTCCGCGTCCGCATTGAGTTCCACGAGGAGAGCCCCCGCATCCACCTCCTGGCCTGATTTAAAATGGATACGCGACACGATCCCGCTAACTTCCGGAGCGATATCCGCCCCGCGGAACGCCCGAAGTGAGCCAACCGCTTCGAACTGGGCCTGCCAGGTCTCTTCGCTCGCCTTCATCGCCGATACGGTCTGCGCCGGCACCCCCTGTGCCATCATGGCCTTTTGCATCATAGAGGCCTTGAACGCCCTCAGACCGAAAATTCCGCCGAACAGCAGGCCCACGAGGATCAGCATGATTACCATACGCTTGGTCATTTTTAACCTCTCTTCTGGAGAAAAGCGGCTGACGCCGGCCGGTCAGTCCATTTCTTCCTCCGGCGCGGCTTCCACAGGAGTCGATTCTCGATTCCACCAGCCGCCTCCCAAGGCCTGGAAAAGGGCGGCCGTATCCGAATAGCGCGCGGCCTGTGCCTGAATCAGGTTGATCCGAGTCTCCTCGTAATCACGCTGAGCGACGAGCAGGGACAGGTAATTCACAGCGCCGAGTTCAAACTGCTTCTGTGTCAAATCAAGAGCTGCCTGCGCCGAGGCCTCGGTCTGTGCCTGTGCCTGGAGCGTCCGGGCATCAAATTCGAGTGCACGCAGCACATCCGCCACGTCCTGGAAGGCCTTGAGCACGGTTTCTTTGTATTGGGCCGCCGCCTGATCATAGGTGGCGATGGCCGCACGGCGTTTTGCGCTGAGTTCGCCGCCGTGGAAAATCGGCTGCAAAAGATTGGCCCCAAGGTTCCAAAGCACACTTTGACTGCTGAACAGATTTCCCGTGTTGAGAGCCTCCACCCCATATCCGCCGGTCAGGGTAATCTGCGGATAGAGGTTCGCGGTTGCGACGCCCACCTCCGCGCCGGCCTGGGCCAGCAGCGCTTCCGACGCACGGATGTCGGGCCGCTGATGCACTAGTGAAGAGGGTAGGCTGACGGGGAGGACCTCCGGCAGTTGGAGGGACTGAAGCTGAAATTCCGGCAAATTCCTTCCGCTCGGTAGCTGCCCGACCAGCACCGAAAGCGCGTGCCGGGTGTACGCGAGTTGCTTTTCCAGCGGCGGCAGCGTTGCCCTTGTTTTGGCCAGTTCCGTCTGCTGCGAAAGCACCGAACTCCAGGGGACAGCGCCGAGGTCGAACTGTCTTTTCACCAGTTGGAGCTGTCTTTGTTCCGAAGAAAGAATCTCCTCGGTTGCTCTCATCTGCGCGCGCAACGAGGCTTCGCTGAAAGCGGTGGTTACGATGTTGGCCGTAAGGGACAGATAGGCTGCTTCGAACTGATAGCGTTGATATTCGACCTGGGCCCGCAGGGCTTCAAGCTGGTAGCGCGATCCTCCGAACAGATCGAGGGTGTAGGATACACTCACCGAGGCGTTATAAAGGTTGAATTCCTCTGTCGAACCTCCGCTCACCGCATTGGGGACGCGCTGACGTGCCGCCTGGAGACTTGCGTCAACGCCCGGATAAAGCAACGTCCCCCTTGCAGCGCGAAAGTTTTCCTGTGCCACACGTAGTGCGGCCCGGGCCGATGACAGGGAAGGGCTTTCTCCTATTCCTTGCTTGATCAGGGCGTTGAGATCCGCCGAGTGAAACAGTGTCCACCACTCCGCGGCCAGATTCTGGGCGAAGGCGAAGCGCTGCGCTGTGCCGGCCTCGGTGGGCGCGCTTACCGTCTCCGAGGGTGTAGGCGATGCGGTGTAGGAGTCGGTGGTAGGGAATTCCGGTGGATGGAGTTGGGGGCCCACCGAACAAGCGGTCAGGAAAACCACCACGACATTGACAAGAGTGGTACGTATACAGACTCTTTTCATCATTCTACATTCCTGTCTTTTGGGGCTAAACACTCGCCTGAAATACGCGGTTCAAATCCGGTCAGGACCCTATGATAGAGTGCCGGGGAGGGTCGGTCAAGAAAGACTTTTTGGGAGTTGAGCTCATCTGCCTGTAATGATTCATTTTTGAGCAAGGAGCCTGTCGGCCTTGCGAACGCTACAGACTGTAACTAGTTGAATTAATGGACTTTATTTTTTTGTGCCAAAATGGCACATCTAATGATATCAGACACTTAGAAGCAAAGCCCGACAGGCTGCTAGAAGGAGGATTTACAGCCGCGATCAAAGAAGAATGGGCGCGAGGAGATTAAAAATGGACTCATCTTTTCTCGCCAAAACAAAATCGACCACCCACAGATGGGAACGTCTTGCCACAAACGATGATCCATGGTTCGAATGATACGCCCGCGACGCCTACACTCGGGACAGAGGGCGCCATTTTTGACCCAAAGATGAAGTTCCCTGTTCCTGAATCGAAATTCAAAACCCGGAACCAATACATCTTTCAGCCGCTCTGACGCTTTTTATCCAGGATGCCGGATCCAAACTAAAGGAGATCCGCAAAGAACAAGGCTTGACATCCCCCTATGTATTCGTATACGGTAAAAAAACATAGACCGGGTGGATAGGGCTTTCAGAGGGGTTCTCAGGAACGCCGGGATTGAGGATTTCAGGTTTCACGATCTACGGCACACCTTCGCTTCTCACCTCGTGATGAGGGGAGCCAGCCTGAAGGAAATACAGGAGCTTCCAGGGCACAAGACAATGACGATGACATTGAGATATGCTCATCTCGGGCAGGAAGAGAAGAAGAGGGCTGTCAGCCTTCTGAATGGGTTGACCTCTTCTACCAATTCTGATATGTCACAAAATGTCACAAATTCCCCATCCACCAAAGTCGCACATCTTGTAACACATTGAAATTACAATATTGCCCCCGTAGCTCAGGTGGATAGAGCACCAGATTCCTAATCTGGGTGCCGCGTGTTCGAGTCACGCCGGGGGCACCATGTTTTGTCCCCTATCTTGATCCCCCCCACCATGCGCCTCACGGCATCAAACATTCTCTGCCCTATTGTGTGCATTTTTCAGGCATTGCTGTATCCACCGGCCTGACTTAACCGTTTGATTCGGGCCAGCATTATCCTCGTGCTTGATTTCGCAAGCAAGCAGTGCGGCGCCCATGGCGCCCGCCGCTGGGGATTTTCGGGAACAAGACGCGGGCTTGAAGGGCCTCTTCCAGAAAACGGACCATGCAAGTGTTCAAAGCCGTCACCCCGGTTCCGCATCGCGTGATCGAGTGGGGGGATATGTTCCGGCCGGGTCCAGGGGAGGAAACAGATTGACACTCCATCAGTGTAGATTACATAATGTGCAGAGGAAAAATTCATGCCCACCCTTGTCGCAATGATAGCCGCAAGCATCGCCGGGTACCTCGCAAGCAGATTCCTTGGAGATTTCTCGGCGATATTGGGCGGCGTTGTGTCGTTTTTGTTGTGGGTCCTGGTATTCTACTTTATGAAAAGATTCCTGGGCCGTATAAGGCCCTGAAATGACTTTTATGGGTGACAGAGAACGGAAATCAATTTTGGCTTGACTTTTGTCCCAGAACAAATAATAAATGAAAGTTTAAATCTCTTAGGAGTCTCAGGTCATGTACGTGGTCATTCAAACAGGTGGAAAGCAGTACAGGGTCGCCCAAGGCGACGATCTTATGGTGGAAAAGCTCGCGGGTCAAGCGGGCGATCCCGTGATTTTTGACAAGGTCCTCATGGCTTCGGACGGGGAAAACGTTCAAGTAGGAAAGCCCTACGTCGAAAATGCGAAGGTTCTCGGCCGGCTGAAACGTCAGGACAAGAGCAAGAAAATCATCGTGTTTAAGTTCAAGCGCAGGAAAGGATTCCGAAGGACGAGAGGCCACAGGCAGCCCTTCTCCCTGATACGGATCGAAAGCATCGAACTCGGATCGTAGAACGGGAAGGGTCCGGCGGAAATAGAGTTATCAAGGGGGAGGACTTCAGGTTCCTTCGGGTCATCCTCAATGAATAGCGAGGGTATGGATCATGGCACATAAAAAAGCCGGCGGCAGCTCAAGAAATGGCAGGGACAGCGCCGGGCAGCGGTTCGGGGTTAAGAGATACGCCGGTCAGCAAGTCAGGGCCGGCAACATTCTCGTCCGACAGAAGGGAACTAAGATTCACCCCGGCACCAATGTCGGGCTGGGCAAAGATTACACGCTCTTTGCCAAGGTCGACGGGACGGTCGCGTTCGAAAGATTCGGGAAGTACAGAAAGAAGGTCAGCGTCTACGCAGCTTAAGGTGGTTGTCCGCCCTTTTCCTCCCTCAGAGGCCTTATGGATTTTCTGGACGAAGCCCTCATCACCGTAAAATCCGGCGATGGAGGAAGTGGGTGTATCAGTTTCAGGAGAGCGCGATTCATTCCAAAAGGCGGGCCGGATGGAGGTGACGGGGGCCACGGCGGAGACGTGATTCTCAGGGCCACCGAGAGACTCAACTCCCTCATTGAATTCCGGTACCGAAGAATCTTCAGAGCTCAAAACGGCCAGCCCGGAAGAGGGAGAAACCAGTCGGGAAAAGACGGCGAAGATGTCAACATCGATTTTCCACCAGGCACCGTGGTGCAGGATGTGGAGTCAGGTGAAATTCTGGCCGACCTTGTCCGGGACGACCAGAGTGTCGTCCTCTTAAAAGGCGGGCGAGGGGGTAGGGGAAATCAACATTTCGCGACTTCCACCAACAGGGCCCCTCGAAAAGCGCAGCCCGGGCTGCCGGGAGAAGAAAAGCGGCTTAAGCTCACCCTCAAATACCTTGCAGACATCGGCCTTATCGGATTGCCCAATGCCGGAAAATCCACACTCCTTTCTTGCATGACCGCGGCGCGGCCGAAGATAGCTGAATACCCTTTCACCACTCTTGTTCCCAACCTGGGCGTGATCGCTCTAGACGAGGAAAAGTCTCTGACTGTAGCAGACATCCCCGGGCTCATCGAGGGGGCGAGCCAGGGCCGTGGTTTGGGCCATGGGTTTCTGAAACACATTGAGCGGACAAGACTGCTGCTCCATCTGATCGATATCACTTACGTGCCCGAGCGCGATCTGCTCGAAGACTTTGAAAGGGTGAAAAGGGAGCTCGAGGCCTACAGCCCCCGTCTGGCTCAAAAGCCCCAAATCGTCCTGATCAACAAGGTGGACCTCTACTCGCCCGGGCACAGGGACATTGAGAAGGTCAAGAAAGTCCTGCAAGAGCAAGGATATCGTGCTTTTGCGGTCTCAGCGCTCACCGGCGAAGGGTTGGAGGAGGTAAGAAAGGCTTTGTTCAGGGACTTCTTCGATGCAAAATGAGATAAACATCAAGAAGACGAGGAAACTCCTCCTGAAAGGGGTCAGGAGGGTCGTCATAAAGGTCGGAAGCGGAGTCCTGGCGGGAAAAGACGGCCTGAACCCCAGGGTCATCTCCGATCTCACGAACGACATATGCGCTCTTCGCAGGAAGGGCACCGAAGTGATCCTGGTCTCTTCAGGAGCCATTGTGTCCGGACTTAAGAAGGTCGGCCTCGCCAAAAGGCCTGACTCGATCTCGGAAAAACAGGCTGTTGCCGCCGTGGGTCAACCTCATCTGATGATGTCCTGGGAAAAAGCCTTTGGGCGTCACGGCGAGAAAGTGGCCCAACTTCTGATAACGCGAGACGATTTCAACCATCGGGAGCGTTACCTGAACGCACGCAACACCCTTTTCACGCTTCTCGCATGGAAGATCGTCCCTATCATCAACGAGAACGACACGGTCATTGTGGACGAAATCAAGTTCGGGGACAACGACAACCTCAGCGCCATGGTGACCAGCCTCATCGATGCTCAGCTCTTGGTGTGTCTTACCGATTTGGACGGCCTTTATGACAAGGATCCCCGGGGCCACAAAGACGCACGGTTGATCCAGGTGGTCCCCAAGGTCAGCGAGGAGGTTCTCAAGTATGCAGGTTCCATTCCAGGATCTTTGGGGACAGGCGGTATGGGAAGCAAAGTCAAGGCGGCTCAGAACGTGGCTTTCTGCGGAGTCCCCACGATCATCGCCAACGGCACCCATGCGGGTGTTCTGGGAGACATTTTCCGGGGGGCACAGTTAGGAACCCTCTTCTTACCCCAGGATGTGACCCTTTGCAGCCGAAAGCGCTGGATAGCCTTTACCAAAGCGCCGAAGGGGCGGGTTATCATCGACTCAGGAGCGGAGAAAGCGATCCTCAATGGGGGGAAGAGCCTCCTCCCTTCGGGAATCAAAGAGGTAAGGGGGACCTTCAATCTCGGAGACTCAGTGGTTCTCCTGAACGAGAGGGGTGAAGAACTCGCGGTAGGCATGGTCAATTACGACGCCGGGGATATTCGCAAAATCATGGGGTTGAAGACCACGGCGATCGAACAGGCTCTCGGGTACAAGCATGATGACGAAGTGATTCATCGTGACAATCTGGTGCTCACCAACGGCCTTGAAGAAGGAGAAGCCGTATGTCAGTAGAGCAGATGGTTGAGAAGATGGCCAGAGGGGCCAAAGAGGCATCGCGCCGCTTGAGAAGAGTGGGTAGAGCGCAAAAAGACCAGGCTCTTTTAAGAATGAGTACGATGTTGGTGGAAAAAGAAGAACTCATCCTGAAAGAAAACGAAAAAGATCTCTCAGAAGCCAAAGAACTGGGATTAAGTTCCGCCATGATCAATCGACTGATCCTGGATGCCGACACCCTGCGATCCATGGTCGAGGGGCTCCAGGAAGTGGCGGCCCTTCCTGACCCTGTGGGGCAGGTGACGGCCATGTGGAAAAGGCCGAACGGCCTTCAGGTAGGCCGGGTGCGGATTCCCCTGGGCGTGATCGGGTTCATTTACGAATCACGGCCCAACGTCACAGTGGATGCCGCCAGTCTCTGTCTCAAATCCGGGAACGCCGTGATTCTGAAGGGGGGTTCCGAGGCGATTCACTCCAATCTCATCCTCGGCGATTTGCTCAAGGAAGCGCTTGCGCAAAGCGGGCTCCCTGGTGAAGCGGTACAAGTCATTCCCACAACGGACAGGCGGGCGGTGCAGGCGTTGCTTCGGCTCGATGACTTCGTGGACGTCATTATCCCAAGAGGCGGCGAAGGATTGATCCGGTTCGTGACGGACCAGTCGAGAATCCCTGTCCTCAGACACTACAAAGGCGTTTGCCACGTGTACGTGGACGAGTTCGCCGACAAAAAAATGGCCTCCGACATCTGCTTCAATGCCAAGGTGCAGCGACCTGCGGTCTGCAATGCCATGGAGACCATGCTCGTTCATGAAGCCGTCGCCTCGGATTTTCTTCCTCCCATGGTGAAGCGTTTCAGAGAGGCCGGGGTGGAGATCAGGGGTTGTCCAAAGACGATGGCCCTGATTCCGGATGCGGTACCCGCGAAACCCGAAGACTGGCCTGCCGAGTATTATGACTTGATTCTGGCCGTCAAGGTTGTTGCCGACATGGATGAGGCTCTGGAGCACATTGATCGGTACAGTTCGAATCACACGGACGCCATTGTAACAAGGGACTACCGGGCCGCGCAGAGATTCCTGGAAGAGGTGGACTCTTCGGTTGTTCTGATCAACGCTTCCACGCGATTCAACGACGGGAATCAGCTGGGGCTGGGAGCGGAAATCGGCATCAATACCTCCAAACTTCATGCTTTTGGTCCCATGGGTCTCGATGAATTGACCACCCAAAAATTTATTGTCTACGGCGACGGCCAGACGAGAACCTGAACGACGGGGCGAGCATTTGAGAGTTGGCATCCTCGGGGGCACCTTTGATCCTGTTCATCTCGGGCACTTGCGCCTTGCAGAGGAAGTGGGAGAAGTCTTTCATCTCGAGAAGGTGTACCTCATCCCGGCCGCCTCCCCGCCTCATAAAGGCGGTAAGACCATCAGCCCTTTTCACCACCGGTTCGAGATGATCAGGCTGGCTATTGAAGATTCTTCTCTTCTTGAGGCCTTTGACCTGGAAGCACGCCGACAAGGCATTTCCTATTCTATTGAAACTCTGAAGGAATTTCACCGGCTTTACCCGGTTGAACTGGAACTCTTTTTTGTCCTTGGCACGGATGCATTCTTTGAGATCGAGACGTGGAAGGAACACCGGAAGCTGTTTGATTATGCCCATTTTGTCGTGATTCAGAGGCCGCGAACACCGGCCGGGAAGGTAGAATCCTTCCTCTCCTCCCTGGGGCTGGCTTTTCGGAAAAAAAGCGGGGACCGCTTTGTACGACCCGGAGGATATGAAGTGATTTACATGAAGTCGACCTTGATGGATATCTCTTCCACCGAGATCAGAGAAAAAGTGGGGAAGGGGAAATCCATCCGTTTCCTTGTCCCTGAAAAGGTTAGATGTTACATCATTGAGAACGGATTGTACCGGATTCATGAAGTCTCTTGACAAAGCGATTTTATGCATGAAGATTATTGGGGAGAGGAAGGCCGTCGATCCTGTTTTATTTGATGTGGGAAAGCTGACCTCCTTTGCGGATTTCTTCATCATCGCCAGTGGTCACTCGAGCAGACAGGTCCAGGCCATCACCCAGCATGTAGGGCGAAGAATGCGAGAGGAAGGGTGGAGGCCTCTGGGCGTGGAAGGAGAGCAGGAGGGCCAATGGGTTCTCATGGATTACGGGGATGTGGTGATTCACATCTTCTATCAGCCTGTGCGTGAGTTCTACGACCTGGAAGGCTTGTGGAACGAGGCGCCAAGGATAGATTTGTATGAAAACGAGTCGAAGATCCCTTAGAAAGGTTAGTTTTACACTCCTCCTGACCTTGGTGTTCCTTTTTGAGCTTCACGCCAGCGGTTATGCTCTTTCCATAGACGAGGAAACGGAAGCAGGCCAAAAGTTCCTCATCGAGGTGCGTAAGCAGCTCGAAATGTTCAATGACGATTTCGCCGATGCCTACATCAATGATCTAGGCCAGTACCTGACAAGATTCCTGGATACGAAGCCTTTCCCATTTCACTTTTATATCGCTCAAAATAACACCCTCAATGCCTTTGCAGGACCCGGAGGACATGTTTTTGTCTTTACCGGACTGATCCGGGAGCTGGACAGCGCCGATGAACTGGCCTCGGTGATGGCACATGAAATAGCCCATGTTTCTGCGAGGCACATCTCCCAGCAGGTTCAGCAGAGCAAGGTCCTAACCATCGCTACCATTGCAGGAGTGCTGGCAAGCATCTTGATCGGCGGAAATGCCGGGAGCGCGTTGGCGACAGGATCCATGGCGGCAGGCATCCAGAAGCAACTCAGCTACAGCAGAGATGACGAACGGCAGGCGGATGAGATGGGGTTCAAGTACATGGAAGAGTCCGGCTTTGATCCGACGGGAATGATCAGGACTTTGAAAAAGCTTGAGCAGGCCATGTGGGTCGACGCGCAGAATATTCCTCCCTACCTTCTCACCCACCCGGGCGGACCGGAAAGGGTCTCCACCATGGAGATCATGATGAAGAATTATAGGCCCCACCCAGGGAACACGGCTACGACCAGGTTTCGTCAGCTTTTCCCTTTTGTCAAAGCGGTGGTCCTGGCAAAGTCAGACGATCCGGATAACGCAGAAAGGATGTTTGATAAAGAAGTCGAGCGGAATCCTGGTTCGGCAGTGGCCCATTTCGGATTAGGGGTCCTATACAAGGAAAAACAGGAATACCCGAGGGCTCTGGAACATCTGGAAAAGGCTTTTGCAAAGGAACCGGAGATGCTGCCCATCATGACGGCCCTGGCGGAAACCTATCAGCTGCAGGGCAAAGATGAGAGAGCCATCCGTGTTCTGGAAAAAGCGATCAGAATCGATGATCGGGATAAGACGGCCTTGCTTCTTCTGGGAACATCCTACCAAAACCTTGAAGACTACAGGAAGTCTGTCGTCTTCCTTGAAAGACTCACATCCATGCAACCGGTGAAGGACGATGTTTTCTATCAACTGGGAATGTCCTACGGGAAAGAAGGAAAGCTGGCCCTGGCCCACTACAATTTCGGGATTTTTTTCAAGAGATCGGGCGTGTTTGACAGAGCAAAATTTCACTTCAAGAAGGCTCAGGAATTGGCAGGTTCGGACCGAATGCTGGAAGGCAGAATAAAGTCTGAGATGGAAGGGTTGCGCTCCCTCTCTCACTAGCAGGTTGCTGAAAAACGCCGCCGATCTGCGGTGTTGCCTCTCATCCTTCCCCCGCTTTCGCGAGGGCGGGCTTGCAGTGTAGTTGCAGGTACGCCTCACTCCTCAACGCGTCCAAAAAAGTTGACTTGGGTTATCGCCTGTGGTACGGTACAAAAATGAATGAGAGTTCATTCAGTAGTGGACAGGATAGTCTTTAGAATCAAAGCGATAGGTTTGCGTCCACCATTAATGCGCTAGGAGGTGTGGAGCATGGAGATCATTGTCTGTGTCAAGAGAGTCCCGCTCACACAGGAGGTCGATCTGGAGATCAATCCTCAGAAGACGGATGTCCGAAAGGACATGCTTGCTTATGCGATCAACGAGTGGGACAACTATGCCGTGGAAGAAGCCATCCTGCTCAAGGAAAAGCATGGGGGAAACGTAACGGCTGTCACCGTGGGGATCGAAGAAGACGAAGAGGTTCTCAGGAGATGTCTGGCCATGGGCGCTGACAAAGCTGTGAGAATTGAGCCGGGAAACATTCCCATGGACAGCTTTGTCACCGCAAGGATCCTGGCCGAGGTCATTAAGGGAGTTCCCCATGATCTTGTTCTGACAGGGGTTCAGGCGGATGACGTGAATGAGGGCTCGGTTGGTACCATGTTGGCCGAGCTTCTGGGCCTGCCCCATGCAGCGGTGGTAACCGGCGTGGAACTTGAGGGAGATGTCGCGACCGTGCGAGTGGAATTGGAAGGGGGTACGGATGAAATTTCCAAAATCAAGTTTCCGGCTCTGCTCGGCATCCAGACAGGCATTAATGAGCCGAGGTACGTCTCCATTATGGGCATAAGAAAGGCGGCCAAGAAAGAATTGAATGTGATGAAAGCCGAGGATCTGGGTCTGTCCGCGCAGGATCTTACTCCGTGGATAACGTTGGAAGGACTGTTTCCTCCTCCCGAGACGGAGGGAGCGCGGTTCATCGAAGGTGACCCTGCCACGGTCGCGGAAGAGATACTTCGAATCTTGAAAGAGAAGGGGGTGAGCAGATAGATGGGTGAGATATTTGTACTCGTGGAGCACAGGAAAGGGGAAGTCAGAGAAATCACTCACCAGTTGCTCTGGAAGGCCGATGAACTCTGCAGGAAGCTTTCGCACACGCTGACTGCGGTACTGCTGGCCGGGAAAGGGGAAGCCCTTACCGGTGAAATCAAAGAGAGGGCGGACAGGCTGATCGTCTTCGAGGATGAGCGCATCGAGAACTTCAACAGTGATCTCTACAAAGAAATTCTCGTCAGACTGATCCAGGAGAATCATCCATTCCTCACGTTGATCGGGCATACTCCCTGGGGCATGGATCTTGCGCCCGCTCTTTCCGTGAGAACAGGGTACCCGTTAGCTACGGACTGCGTGGACATCCTCATGGAGGATGGACACCCCAAAGTGATTCGCCAGATATACACGGGCAAGATTTTCTCCAAGGGCGCTTTCAAGGATTCTGAAGGTTATCTCGTTACCGTGAGAAGCGGCGCTTTTCCCGCAGACAAGGCGGGCGAGCGCAAGGGGGAAGTAGTCAAGAAAGAAATGCCGACGGACCTTCCGGAACCACGGCGACAGTTCGTGGCTTTCGAAGACACGGGCGCCGGGGCTATAGACATCACCCAGGCTGATCTTCTCATTTCCATAGGACGCGGCGTCGGAGAAGCTGACAAGGTCCCGGTCCTGCAAGAACTGGCCGGTCTGATGGGAGGCGTTCTCTCTTGTTCCAGGCCGGTAGTGGACAAGAACTGGCTGCCCAAATACCACCAGGTCGGCACTTCGGGCAAGTCGGTGAAACCCAAAGTATACCTTGCTTTCGGAATCAGCGGTGCTTTTCAGCACGTGGCCGGAATCAGCGGCGCAGGATGTGTCATCGCGGTGAACAAGGACAAGAAAGCTCCTATTTTCAGGGTAGCCGACTTCGGGGTGGTGGAAGATCTCTTCAAGGTAGCCGAAGCGCTCAAGACAAAACTGGCCTAGAAACGGCGCACGGCGCACGGTTCAGGCTTTGGGTATTTTTCTTCCTTTCGTCCCGCACCTCACGCCGTGAGCTGTTTAAGCCTCCCCGTGGTGGGTTGCGGCCAAGAAATATGCGAGGACTCTCTTTATGGATTTCACTCTGTCAAAAGAACAAAGAGACATACAAAAGGCAGCCAGGGAGTTCGCCGTTGGTGAATTTCTTCCGGATAAGGCCCGCGACTTCGACCGGAACGAGACTTTTGATCCCGAGATCCGCAAGAAGGCATGCGAGCTCGGATTCGTGGGAGTATTCATCAAAGAAGAATACGGGGGCGCCGGCTTGGGATTCTTGGAGCACTCCCTCATCACAGAGGAATTCTGGGCCGCAGACGCCGGCATGGGAAATGCGGTCATCACAAGTACTTTCGGAGCAGAACTTCTTCAACTTTTCGGGACCAAGGAACAGAAAGAACGATACCTGCCGCCACTGGTACGGGGTGATGCGATCATAGGAACCGCCATCACCGAACCGGACGCGGGTTCAGACGTAACCGGCGCCATCACGAGCGCTGTCCGCAAGGGGGATGAGTGGGTCATCAACGGCTCCAAGATGTTCATCACGAACGGGACCATCGCCCATTACCTGAACGTCTTTTGCTTGACCGATCCGGACCATCCAAGCAGGCACCAGCGCCACAGCTTCTTTCTGGTAGAAACGAACAGGGAGGGGTTCCAGGCGAATAAGCTCCACGGGAAGCTGGGGATCAGGGCCAACGACACCGCAGAGGTCTCTTTTTCGGATGTAAGGATTCCCGCATCCAACCTGATCGGTCAGGAAGGAAACGGGTTCAAGCAGTTAATGGCCTTTTTCAACCTCACGAGGCTTCACATCTGTGCGATGGCCGTGGGAATCGCCAGGGCGGCCCTGGAGGAAAGCATCAACCACCTCAAAAAGCGTCAACAGTTCGGCGTTTTTCTGTCTTCGTTCCAAGGTCTGCAGTTCAAGGTCGCTGAAATGGCGACCATGATCCGGGCGGCCAGGAACCTTTACTATGAAGCCGCATGGCTGACGGATCAGGGCAAAATGGACCATGCCCTCACCGCCATGGCAAAATGGTATTCGGGTCAGGTCGCTGTCAAGTGCGCGGATGAGGCGCTGCAAATGCATGGAGGCTATGGCTACATCGACGAGTACAAGGTGCAGAGGATTTACCGCGACGCCAAGATCGTGGAAATCTACGAGGGAACAAAGGAGATCGAAAAGACGATCGTTGCCAAGAGTCTGCTTCGCCTTTGAGTCGAGCAACAAAGTATGTAACCTCAGTCTGCAGTTTGGTTCTCGTTGTTTGTTAGCAAGTTGCGGCTTTATAGATCCGTTTGCCTACGGCCCGACGCCTGCTCTAAGCCCAGCTTTCTGATGAAAGGGATCATCCGGATGTCCGGCGGCGGAAGCTCGTATTGATCAAGGTCTCGGGGGTCCACCCACCGCATGTCAGAGCATCCCAAGGCGCGAGGTTCGCCGGTCAGGCCGGAACATCGAAACAGGTGTAAGGAGATGGACTTCATTTCATAGTCGTGATCTATCTCAAGCAGGAGTTCGGTCGCTTTCACGCTCACGCCCAACTCCTCCATAATTTCCCTCTCAAGGCACTGTTCCAAGGTTTCACCGGCTTCCTGCTTGCCGCCGGGAAACTCCCAGAATCCAGCCAGATGGCTTCCTTCGGGCCGCCTGGTGATCAAGACTCTCCCTTCACGCCAGATGAGTCCTGCGGTCACGTGATGGTGGGGTTTGTCATTCTTCCGGTTCAACGGGCAGCCTCTCTATCCTCAGCCTCAAGTAGGCCTCCGCAGCCTGTTCATTGTCCGGCGCGATATCCAGGATCTTCTTGTACATTTGCTGAGCTTCCTTGACTCTTCCTTTCCCTTCTTCCGACCTGGCCTGCTGAAGCATGAGAGAGAGCCGCGCTTCCCGGGCCTCCTTGTTCCCCGGCGAGACCTTGAGGACCTTCTCGTAGGTATCGAGAGCATCCTCGTAGCGCGTCTTCTTTTCCTGGAGCGTGGCGAGCTGCAAGAGGATGTTCACGTCCTTGGGCTTTTCTTTGGCAAGAGCGCTGAGGTGCTCCATCGCAAGGTCTTCTTTCCCCGTTTTCAGCAAGGCGAGGACCAGGAATTGCCGCAGTTCCGTGTCTGCGGGGTTAGATTTCACCCCCTTTTCCAGATAGGGGATGACAGTCTGATAATCACCTCGCGCCGTGGCATATTCGAAAAGGTACCGGAAGGGTTCCGCCTCCTGCGGTTTCAGGGAAGTGAGGGTTTTCGCCTCCGTGAAGGCCAGGTCTTCATGCTTTTCTTTCCTGTAAAGATCAAAAAGAAAACCGTGCACTTCCGCGTCGTTCGGGTGGGACTTCAGGTATTTTTCAAAGTAGGGGATGCTCTTTGCCGCCTGGCCCGTATCGTATTCAAGGACTCCCAGATTGTAGATGACCGTCTCGTTACCCGGGTCAAGAGTGAGGAGCTTCTCATAAGCCTCTTTCAGCCTCTTCTTGTCACCCCGCTTATCAAGGATGTTCACAAGGAGCAGCAAAGCCTTGGTGGATTTAGGCTCCTTGTCAAGGATCTCTTTGACAAGCTTTTCCGCCTCCTGGAGGCTCCCTTTCTGAAGCAGGGCTTGTGCCAGGTCGAAACGGTTCTCCAAGTCATCGGGTCTCAGGTTGACAGCCTGCATCAGAAACTGATCTGCCTTTTCCTTGTTCCCCGTCTTTTCATAGAGGGTGGCCAGGTTGTAGTAGAGGTTCACATCTTTCTTGTCGAGCTCAAGTGCCTTGAGGTAGGCATCGATCGCCTTGTCCGGAGACTGGTTCTGGGTGTAGAGGTAGCCGATGGTTTTATAGATGGCCGGCTTGTCTTTTTCTTTGACCCCGGCCAGCGAAGCCTCATAAGCCTGGATGGCTTCTCCGGTTCTCTTCGCTTTTTCCAGAACGCCGGCAAGTTTGAGCCGGAACTCAACGGCGTCGGGATTCTGTTTGAGGAGTCTCTGGAGGACGGAGATCACTCCATCCGTCTTGTTCATGGTCTCGTAAACATCCAGCAAATCGAGCAGGGTCTTTTGCTCAGGCTTGTTGGCAGCCATCCCTTCAAGGAGAGACGCTGCCTGAGCCCATTTAGCCTGAGCCTTAAACTCCTGAAGCAGCTTATCCCGGATCTGCTGATCCTGGGGAGCAAAAGCGTGAGCCTCTTCCAAGACGGAAAGACGGCGTTTCGGGTCAATGGTTCTCGCGGCCTTGTCCAGCCAATCCTCCACGTAAGGTTCCACCGTGAGATCCACATAACCCAGCTCGCGATTGTGCTGCTTGACGAAGACCCGGAAAGTGTTGGGGCGATACATGGCCTCATTGGAGAGAAGGGAGGTCAAGGGAAGTTTCTCAAAGGTGAGGGCTTCCACGTCAAGGCCTGCGCAGGCCAGACGAACGCCGATGTTTAAGCGGATGTTCGTGGAAACTTCGGTAATCCTGATCCGGTCCTGGGGGTGGAGCTGAATGACTTCACCGTTTAGCAATTTCACAGTGTCATCATTTTTTTCCATGAGGATAAAGTTCAACCTGGGAGAAGCGTTGTGCAGTCCCGGCCAGATCCACCACACCACCAGGAGACACCCGACGATCACGCCCAGGGTGATCCAGAAGGGCGCTCTGCTTCGCCGGGGTTTCTTTCTGTTTCTTTTAGCCAATCCCCTTTCCCTGTTTTAGTGCGCCCCTTTTTTTCCTCCTGGCGCCACTCCCCTCCCAGAGCAGCAGGAAAGGGCTTGCCACATAAATGGAGGAATAGGTGCCGGCAATGATGCCGATCAGCATGGCGAAGGCAAAATCATGGATGACGGAGCCGCCCAGGATGAAAAGAGCGGCCACGACGACCATGGTCGTTCCGGAGGTAAGGATGGTCCTGCTCAGGGTTTCATTCATGCTGGTGTTCATCACTTCCTGCAACGGACGATTGCGGGAGCGCCCCAGGTTTTCCCTGATTCTATCAAAGACGATGATGGTATCGTTGAGTGAATATCCGACAATGGTCAGCAGGCCGGCGATCACGGTGAGGGAGATCTCCCTATCGGTAAGAGCGAAAGCCCCTACGGTGATGATCACATCGTGAATCAGACAGATGATTGCTCCCAGAGCCCATTTCAGTCTCAGGAACGAGCAGAACCCAAGGGTGACGATCAATGCAATGACGATGAGCCAAGTGATTCCGGCCCCCAGGCCGTAAGCGATCCAACCGGGGACAACCAGACAGACTGCCATGATCCCGCTTAACATCCACTTGTGCTCGAAACGACCCGAAATGTAAATCCCTATGAGCAGGATGGCCAGGTAAATCGCGATGAGGGCCTTCCGGCGCAAGTCTTCGCCGACCTTCGGACCCACCATTTCCACTCGCCTTATGTCCACTCCCTGTCCGAAGCGGGCGCCGAGGGCCTGTTTGATTTTTTCACCGAGTCCGGACGTTTCAATGTCAGGGTTACGAAGCCGGATAAGGTATTCAGAAAGACGAGTTTCTCCGAACTGTTGAATGATGCTGTCCCCGAGACCGATCGGTGCGAGCGCATCTCTGATAGCCGATGGCTTCTGCTCCTTTTCCAGCTTTACCTGGACGACCACGCCTCCGGTGAAATCGACTCCGTAATTCGGACCGCCTTTCCAAACCAGCAAAAGGAGAGAAATCAGGACCAACGCTCCTGAAAGGGACATGAAGAGCTTCTTGTACCCCATGAAATCGATGCTTATTCCAGGCCTGATAAATTGCATAGACTGACTCCGTCAGAATTTTGATTGAACCGTAACCGACCGCGTGTTCGGGCAACTTCTGCGGTGAGAATCACCATCGTTTTCCTGCCGACACTTCTATATGCTTATTTTTTTCCATCTCAGAGTAATGTAAAGGTAATCAAAAAGAATGCGGGTGCAGAAAACCGCTGTAACAAAATTGGCGATGAGCCCGATGCTGAGGGTCACGGCAAACCCTTTCACAGGTCCTGTGCCCACCTGAAACAGCACCAGGGCCGCGATCAGGGTGGTCAGGTTCGAATCCAAGATGGTCACGGTGGCCCTTGCATATCCCGCCTCAATGGCGGCCCTGGGAGGTTTTCCCAGTCTCAATTCTTCACGTATGCGTTCAAAGACGAGGACGTTTGCGTCCACCGCCATGCCAATGGTCAGAATGATGCCCGCCACGCCCGGCAGGGTCAGGGTCGCCCCAAAAAAGGCCAGCCCTGCCATGATGAAAAGGAGGTTCAGAAGCAAGGCCAGATCCGCAATGACCCCTGAAAAGTTGTAATACAGGGCCATGAAGAGGATGACGATCAACCCGCCGATGATGGCGGAACGAAATCCCTGGTTGATCGAGTCCTGTCCCAGCGAAGGGCCTACCACCCTCTCTTCGAGAATCTTCACCGGCGCGGGAAGGGCACCGGCCCGGAGGACGATGGCCAGGTCTTTGGCCTCGTCCATGCTGAAGCGGCCCGTGATCTGAGCTTTACCGCCGGCGATCCTGTCCCTGATGACAGGGGCGGAATAGACGTTGTTGTCCAGTACGATGGCCAGCCTTTTCCCGACATTCTCCCCGGTGATCCTCTCAAAAACTCTGGCCCCTCGGGCGTCAAAGGAAATGGAGACATAGGGTTCACCGGTCTGGCTGTCGATCTGGACCCTGGCGTCCGTAAGGGCATCGCCCGTGAGAACCGATCTTTTCTTGAGAAGAAAAGGGGTATTCGTCTTGCGGCCTGTCTGAGGATCGTAGTGGGTCTCGTAGAGGATTTCGTCGCCGGGAGGAACATTTCCTTTAAGGGCTTCTTCAAGGCTGTTTTCCTCATCCACCAGTTTGAATTCCAGAAGGGCTGTTTTGCCGATCAGTTCGATGGCTCTCTGAGGGTCCTTCACGCCCGGCAATTCAACCTGTATCCGGTTGTTCGGCAGAGGACGGATATCCGGTTCGGTCACCCCGAACTGATCCACTCGGTTTCTGATCGTCTCCAATGCCTGATCCGTGGCCATCTGCATGAAATGATCCTTGGCCTTGGAACTCATGACCATGAGGAAAGGGAGTCCCTTTTCGCTCATTTTACCCACATCGAGCTTGTAGTCAGGATAATTGGCTTCGACGAGCTTTTCGATCTCTTTGGGGTCCTGTTCCTTCATACAGGTGAATTCCACACCCTGGGTCCCGACGCGCCTGATATCCACATACCTGATCTTGTTCTTCCGAAAATCCTGCCTCAGGTCATCCACGACCCGTTCGAGCTGGGTTTCAACCGCCTTAGCCGCTTCCACCTCCAGCGCCAGGTGCACCCCGCCTTGAAGGTCGAGTCCGAGATGAATCTTCTCTTGGGGCAAGAAACTCGACCACCAATCCGGCAGTTTCTTGCTTAGAGAAGGGGTGAGGTAAAGGAAGGCCAGAAGAACGAGTATGATCACTATGGCTACACGCCACCTTAGTCTGTTCACGGTTCGCTACTCCTTTGCCCGTAGGTTCATTCCTGAGGAGTCTGAGTTTCGTCTCTTCTGAGGATACCTGAAATGGAGCCCCTGGAGATTTTCACTCGAATCTTGGGAGCAATCTCCACGGTCACCACGTCGTCCGCAATTCCGGTAACCACACCGTGCAGACCTCCTGCGCTCACCACCTTGTCGCCTTTTCTTACTGATGCCAGCATCTGCTTGTGCTGTTTGGCCTTCTTTTGCTGCGGCCTGATGAGCAGGAAATAAAAAATAGCAAACATCAGGATAAGCGGTATAAAGGTACCAAAACCTCCCCCTCCGCCTGTTCCTCCGGTTCCGCCTGTTCCCATCGCGTGAGCTAAGAAATCCATCCTGAAACCTCCCCCCCTTGATTATGTGAATGTACGCAACTCTTAGCAGGTCGCTGAAAAACGCCCATCTGCGGTGTTGCCCTCATCCTTCCCCCGCTTTCGCGAGGGCGGGCTTGCGACGCACTTGCAGGTACGCCTCACTGCTCAGGATTTCGGGCGCCTCGCATCTGGACGTTTTTGAGCAACCTGCGATCATGGACTTTTTCAACATCCTGTTGAACACTTTCTCTATGCTCAGGGAAGCGTCCCTTCTCTATCGCTTCCCTTATTTCGTTCATGAAAGTCATGTAGTAATGAATGTTATGAATCGTGTTTAACCTGTATCCAAGGAGTTCCCTGGCCATAAAAAGATGTCGCAAATAGGCTCTCGAAAAATGGGAACAGGTGTAACAAAGGCATTCTTCATCCACCGGCCTCTCATCGTCCGCATAGCAGGCGTTCTTGATGGCCAGAGGCCCCTTTCTTGTGAAAAGGGACCCGTTACGGGCATTGCGGGTGGGGAGGACACAGTCAAACATGTCCACTCCAGCGGCAACAGCGTCCAGGATATCCTCCGGTTTTCCAACGCCCATCAGATAAACCGGCTTGTTTCCCGGCAGGAAGGGGACCGTTTCACGGATGATTCGCCGACGAGTGTCCCCGTTTTCGCCCACTGAAAGGCCCCCCAGGGCATACCCGTCCAAATCCATCGCCACAAGGTCCCTGGCGCTTTTCTCTCTCAGGTCCGAGTACATGCCCCCCTGAACAATCCCGAACAGGGCCTGGCCGTTTTCTTGCTTGGCCTCAACACATTCTCTGGCCCATCTGCTCGTCAGTGTAACGGACTTTCGTACATAGTCATAGTCCGCGGGAAAGGGAGCGCACTCATCAAAAGCCATGATCATGTCCGCCCCAAGGGCCTGCTGAACAGCCATGGCTTCACGGGGGCCTATGAAGTGCTTTGAGCCGTCTAAATGGGATTGGAAGACAACTCCCTCCTCCGACAGAGTCCTCAGCTTGGCGAGGCTGTAGATCTGGAATCCGCCGCTGTCCGTCAAGATCGGGCCTTCCCAGCACATGAAGCGGTGGAGACCTCCGAGGTTGCGGATGACTTCGTGTCCGGGTCGCAAATAGAGGTGGTAGGTGTTGGAAAGAACCACCTTCACCTCCACCTCCAGCAGATCGTCCGGGGAGAGTGCCTTGACCGTAGCCTGGGTGCCCACAGGCATAAACACCGGGGTTTCAAAAACCCCGTGAGCCGTGGTGACCCGCCCGAGCCTGGCCCCGCTGGAAGAGCAACGATGACGCACTTCGAATTTCACAGTCAGGTAAGGTCCCCTTCATCAAACTATGAGCATGGCATCGCCGTAGCTGTAAAAGCGGTAACCTTTTTCAACAGCCCTGTGGTAGGCCTCTCTCATAAGACTTATGCCTGCAAAAGCACTGACCAGGAAGAGAAGAGAAGACCGGGGCAGGTGAAAATTGGTGATCATTCCGTCCACCACCTTGAAAGAAAACCCGGGCGTGATGAGAAGATCGGTTTGCCCCCGACCGAAAGCAACCATGCCGTTTGAATCGAGGACCGACTCCATGGTTCTCACCACCGTGGTTCCCACGGCAATGATCCGTCTCCCTTGTCTTTTTGCGGCGTTCACAGCTTTGGCGGTTTCCGCGTCCACCATGTACTCTTCTTTTCCCAGTTGATGTTCTCTAATGTCCATGGTTCTAACCGGACGAAAGGTACCGTGCCCGACATGGAGCGTCAGTTCGGCAATACAGACCCCAGCGTCCTTCAGATTCTCCATCAGGTGTTCCGTAAAATGGAGTCCTGCGGTGGGAGCGGCCACTGCTCCTCTTTCCTTTGCGTAGATCGTCTGGTACCTCTTCCGGTCGAGCTGGGATCGTCCGTCCCGCTCTCCCCTTTTGATATAAGGCGGCAGAGGCATTGTTCCTGCGAGGTCGAGCATGGCGTCCAAAGACTGAGGACCTTCGAAAAGAATCCGAAGCAGGCCGTCATCACCAAGGCATTCAACAACACCGCTAAACCCGTTTTCAAAGAGCAGTCGGCTTCCCCTTTTGGGTCTCTTGGAAGATCGCAGGAGACACCATCGTGTCGTGGGTCCAGGCTCGGGAGCCTTTCCATGCTCCAGCACCAGGATCTCCACTCGGCCTCCGCTTTCTTTCCGGCCGAAAAGCCTGGCCGGGACCACCTTGGTGTTGTTCACCAAGAGCAGATCCCCCGGCTTCAGCAACCCGGGAAGGTCGGAAAAACGACAGTCGGTCAAGGACCGGCTGTCACGATCAACAACCATGATTCGGGACGCATCCCTGTCCGGAGAGGGGACCTGGGCGATCAGTTCCTCAGGCAGGTTGTAGTCGTAATCTTGAATGTCGAACATCTGGAAAAAAACAAAAAATTAAATTAAATAAAATGACCTATAAAGTCAAACGATTTCATTATCATCTGGAAAGATAAGCCAAAATAAGGCCCGTGCACATCTCGAAACCTAAATGCATCATATTGTGAGACTGTCCCTCTGTCAATCATGGGGCTCCAATAACTCTTGATCTATGCCTCTACATCAGCTAACGTAAATATTTCGACCTTTTCCGGACGGCAAGACAATGGAACAATCCTGTAACCGCGTGGTCATCGACCTGGCCGCGCTGGGACACAATCTGAATCAAGTGAGAAGCCTTCTGCGCCCGGGCACAAAGATCATGGGGGTGGTTAAAGCGGACGCATACGGTCATGGGCTCGTGCCTGTGTCCAGAAGCTTAAAACAGAAGGGAGTGGAAAGCCTTGGTGTCGCTCATCTCCACGAGGCCATGGAGCTGAGAAGAAGCGGCATCGATCTCCCCGTTTTTATCCTCTCCGGAATCCGGACAAAAGAGGAAGCCAGGACGGTCATCGAAAACAAACTGAGTCCTGTGCTGTATGACCTGTCTGCGGCTTCCGCGATGGCTGACGAATGCGCAAGACTGGGTTTGAAGATGGCTGTGCACATCAAGGTGGACACCGGCATGGGCCGACTCGGCGTCTCTCAGCTGGATCTGCGAACCTTTCTCGACAGAATGACCGTCCTCAAGCCGCTCGTGGTGGACGGGTTGATCTCTCACCTGTCTTCTGCGGATGACCCGGACAGAGCCTTCACGGAGGCACAGATCAGGGATTTCAAAAAGGCGATAGAGCAGGCTCGTGCTACGGGTTTGAGTCTCCCGCTCAACAGCCTGGCAAACAGCGCGGGAGTCATGGCTCATGGGTCGGCTCATCATGAAATGGTGAGGCCTGGCATCATGCTGTACGGTGGGCTGCCTTCCCCTGATTTCAAATCGCCCGTTCCTCTCAAACCCGTCATGAGCCTCAAAGGGGTGGTCCTTCAAGTCAGGGACATGCCGGAGGGGGTCCCCATCAGCTACAGCAGGACTTACCATACCACGGGGAAGCAGAGCATCGCCGTCCTCTCCGCAGGTTATGGAGACGGGCTACCCAGGAAGCTGTCGAACAGGGGAAAGGTCCTCATCCGGGGAACAAGATGCTCGATTGTGGGAAGGGTTTGTATGAACCTGACCATGGCCGATGTGAGCGGTTTGAAGGATGTACGACCCGGAGATGAGGCTGTTTTCCTCGGATGTCAGGAAGGATCGTGCATCACCGGGGACCATGTGGCCCAATCGGCGGACACCATTTCCTACGAGGTTTTCTGTTCCATCGGCCGGGGACGCAAAAGAGAGTATGCGCCATGAAGAAAAAACTCCACATGATCCTGGCCACGGCCCTCGAAAAATGTTTTGAAACAGGTCAATTCAGGAGAGCGGCGCCGCCTGAGTACATCATCGAGATTCCCAACAATGCAGGGCATGGGCACTTTGCCACGAATCTGCCCCTCCTTCTCGCCTCTTCCCAAAGGCGTCCTCCCATGGAACTGGCCCGGACGATCGTGAGTCATCTGGAGGATAGGGAAAGGATGTTCGAAAAGGTGGAGGTGGCAGCCCCCGGTTTCATCAACTTTACGGTGAGCAGGAAAGAGTGGCACAAGGTCCTGCGCACTATCCTTGATCAGGGGAAGAATTACGGCAGAACTCATCTGGGAGCAGGGCGAAGGATCCTGGTGGAATTCGTGAGCGCCAACCCCACAGGACCGCTTCATCTTGGGCACGGCAGGGGGGCGGCTCTCGGGGACACCCTCTGCAGAATCCTATCATTTACCGGACACGAAGTGGTTCGTGAATTTTATATCAACGATGCAGGAGCGCAAGTGCGTCTTCTGGGAGAATCCATCTACAGCCGGTGGCGACAGATGAAGAATCCGGAATATCCCTTTCCGGAGAATGGATATCACGGCGACTACGTGACGGACCTGGCAAAGCAGATCTCCGGACAGATACAGGTGGAAGGCACAGATCCTAATGAGGCGATCAGCCGCTGTGCTGAGATCGGCAAGCGGGTGATGCTGGAGGAAATCAAGCGCGACCTGGGGGACTTTCGCATCGCCTTCGACGTATGGTCCAGTGAAAGCGATCTATATGCCTCCGGTCTGATCGAGCAAGCGCTCGATGTGTTGCGGGAGAAAGGGCAGATCTATGAGAAGGAGGGGGCGACCTGGATCAAGACCTCCTTTTTCGGCGATGACAAGGACAGGGTGATCCGAAAAAGCGACGGCCAGTACACTTATTTTGCCTCCGATATTGCTTATCATCTGGAGAAATGGAAAAGAGGGTTTTCAAAGGCCGTCAACATTTGGGGCGCCGACCACCACGGCTATGTGCAGCGAATGAAGTCGGCCCTCAAAACAAACGGCATTGATGGAGACTGGCTGGGAGTCCTTCTCATTCAACTGGTTAAGCTCTGGAGAGGAGGGCAGGAAATCAAGATGTCCAAGCGCGCAGGCCTTTATGTGACGCTCAGGGAGCTGATAGATGAGGTGGGCGTGGATGCGGTGCGCTTCGTATTCCTCACCAAAAACCACGACTCTCCTTTGGATTTTGATATCGACCTCGTGAAGCGACAAGACAGCGACAACCCGGTCTACTATGTCCAGTATGCTCATGCCAGACTCTGCAGCATCTTCAGGAAGGCGACGGCTGAAGGTCTGGTTTTGGCGGATGAACCGGATGCCGTTCTGGAACATCTTGCCCTGGACGAAGAGTTGGCCCTTATCAGGCTGATGGCTGAATTTCCTTCCCTGCTGGAAGATATTTCACGAGCGATGGAGCCTCACCGGTTGACCTATTACCTCACGGAATTGGCTTCGCTTTTCCACAAGTACTTCAATCTCGGCACCAAGGAAACAGACAAGCGCGTCGTGGGTGCGGAGATGGAAGTGAGCCGGGCGAGGCTTTGTCTGGCAGAAGGCGTCCGGACGGTCATTGCCAATGGGCTAGATCTTCTCGGAATTCATGCGCCCGAGAGAATGTGAGACAAATCTCGATGGAGCTGTAGCACAATGACTTCGACCACCCTGGGTTGTACAGAGGTGCTCTCGACGAAATGCCTGTCCAGATTTTGGCCCTGGACTTCCGCCCCTGACGCAGTTATGTTTGAACGTGATGAGATTACCTCGGCAAGCCCCTCAGGGAGCCGCCCGCGGGTCAGCCTGAAAACAAATTCGTAAACGCCGGCAGGCGGCATTCAAGGAAATGGCAAAGAGAAACACTCAGACCAGGCAGGAAGGGAGAAAAAGATACCGGATTGAGATGAGCTCCGTGGCCCTTTTTCTTTGGGGTTTCTGTTTGCTCTTTTTCGTAGCCTGGATCTTTGTGCTGGGCGTTCTGGTGGGCAGGGGTTTCCTCCCCGGTGCGGACAGCGCGCTCACGGATCTTAAGTCCCAGGTGTCGAAGTTGCAAGAGGTGATGGCTGGAAGTGAGCCGTCTGCCCACGAAGAGCAGAAAAAGGAGGCCATTGACGAGAAGCTGGCCTTCTACGAGAGGCTGGAGAGCAAGAAGGACGAAACGAAAAAAATCGGGCAGCTTGCTCCCGACGTCAAAGAGGGGTCGGAACGAGAGAGCAATGGTTCCGGAGAGCCTTTGAAAACCGATCCCCCCGAAAAAGAAAAGAACACGAACCCGGCTCCGACGAAGTCCGGTGAAGGAGCCGTTTCAACCGCGCCTCCGGCGGGCAAAGGCGTATACACGTTGCAGATTGCATCTTTGGAAGACAGACAGAAAGCCCAAAACCTGGTGAAGGGCCTGAGGCCGAAGGGCTATGACGCTTATTTTTATGAAGTGAGCGTGAAGGGAAAACCGTACTACAGGGTGAGATGCGGCCGATTCACGACGCGAGAGAAGGCCCGGGAACACGCGTCCAAGCTGCTGAAAGAGACCGGCCTGAAGGGGTTGGTCAGGAAAATTGACTAGGGCAACGATGATTAGAAAAGCCATTATTGGAGACGTTAAGCACATCCACAAGCTCCTCAACTATTATGGGGACAGGGGGTTCCTGCTCGCCCGGCCTCTCAGTGAACTTTATGATCATTTGCGTGATTTCACGGTCATCGTGGAAAAGGGCGGAGAGGACAGGGTCGTCGGCACTTGCGCTTTGGGAATCTGCTGGGACGACCTCGCAGAGATTCGATCTCTGGCGGTCATGGAAGATCAGCAGGGCAAGCGTTACGGAAGCCGGCTGGTACAAGCCTGTTTGGAGGAGGCCAAGAGTCTCGGCGTGAAGAAAATATTCGCTCTCACCTATGCAGAGGAGTTTTTCAGGAGATCGGGGTTCAGGGTGGTCGAGAAGTCGAGCTTTCCCCATAAGGTATGGGCGGACTGCCTCAAGTGCTCCAAGTTCCCGGAATGCGATGAGACTGCCATGGCCCTGGAACTTTAGCAGGGGGCTGAAAAACGCTCATCTGCGGTGTTGTCCTCATCCTTCCCCCGCTTTCGCGAGGGCGGGCTTGCGACGTACTTGCGAGTACGCCTCACTCCTCAGGATTTCGGGCGCCTTGCATCTGGACGTTTTTGAGCAACCTGCGAATATGGACTTTTTCAGCACCCGGTTAGAATCTGAGTCAAAGGCTTTTCCGCAAGATGACGAGAAGTCTTGAGGCCAGGCAGAGGATGGTCTCATTTAGGCAGTTTTGATTTTGGAGGGGTAAAACATGTTCGGCATCGGCATGCCAGAATTGATAGTGATCATGGTGATTGCACTCATCGTGATCGGCCCCAAGAAACTCCCTGACCTGGCTCGCGCTCTGGGCAAGGGAATGGCTGAGTTCCGCAAGGCAACACAAGAGATCAAGGAAAGTCTCAACATGGACGAAGACTTCCAGGAGGCACGAAAGGACTTGACGGATTCCATCAGCGGGATCGACAAAGAGGTGAAGGCCCCTGAAGCAGAAGGCGTGACCGGGTACGAGGATTCTGATAAAGCCCCGGAACCTCCCGAGGTGGTCGCCCCGGTGGAAATGATGGATCCCGCTGCCCCTTCACCGGAGGCAGTCAAAGATGGAAAGGGATGATCAAAAACCCCTGATGGGCCATCTTGAAGAGTTACGAAAAAGGCTGGTGGCATCCGCCATCGCCGTGGCCGTCTGTTTTGCGGTCACCTACACTTTCTCCGACAAGCTGTTTGAAATCCTGGCTTATCCCCTAAAAGTGAATCTTCCGAAAGGCGACCACCTCATCTATACCAACCTGCCGGAGATGTTCTTCGTGTATATCAAGGTGAGCCTGGTCGCCGCCATCATGGCAGGTGCTCCGTTCATCTTCTACCAGGGATGGATGTTTGTCGCGCCGGGGCTGAATAAGCGGGAGAAGAAATACCTGTTCCCCTTCGTAATGAGTTCCAGCCTTCTGTTTATTGGGGGCGCCCTTTTCGGCTACTTCGTCGTATTTCCGTTCGGATTCAGGTTTTTCCTGGGTTTTTCCAACGATTACATACAAGCTCTTCCATCGGTAAAACAGTACTTCTCTTTCTCCCTCAAACTTCTTCTGGGATTCGGCCTTGTGTTCGAGCTTCCCGTGGTGGCGTTCTTCTTGAGCCGCCTGGGACTCATCTCCGTGGATCTGATGCGGAGACAAAGGAAGTATGCCGTGCTGTTCATCTTCATCGTCGCCGCCATCCTGACACCTCCGGATGTGATCACTCAATTCATGATGGCCGGTCCGCTGTTGGTGCTCTATGAACTGAGCGTGATCATCGTCAAATTGGCAGAAAAGAAGAAGGCCCAGGCAGAGGAGGAGGCTGAGAAGGATTCCGAGGCCGGGTGAGTCGTCGCTTGACCGGGTTCAGCTTCTTTTTCACAAGAATGCGAAGATGGTCGGCCCGTGAGCTCGTCCCAATCTGCGCAGAAGGTCCAAGGCCCGGCCGGGCCGGCATGCCTTTCTTTGGTTGCCTCCAAATGTTCGCATCGGGGAGTCGGATGGCGGGATTCAACGGGGGTATATAGTGTTACTGAAGGGGAACGAACTCTTTTCCCCGGATGGTGAGGAGCTCGGGCAGGGTGGTCACTTCACGCTGATCGTCAAAGGAAAGCGGGCCTCTTACTCCCTTATAATCCCTGGATAGGAGAAGGGCCTGCTGCAAGTCTCTTCTGGTCTTCACACTCTTCTCCTCCATGACTTGGGCCAGGAAGCGCACGGAATCATACCCGATTGCCGCCAAGATCCCCGGTTCAGAATCGTAGTTCTGTTTGTACAGGTCCACGAACTCCTTTTCACCCTGAGCGAAGAAACCGGATGGAATGACGGCCTCCTGCACATAATCGGCTCCCAGATCGAGGAGGTCCGGCGACTGCCACAGACTGGTCCCGAGAAACCGAACCTTGAAAACATTGTGAAAAGGGAACTGCGGAGCGATGAGAGCGACTTTCTGATAGTTGTCAGGAATGAATACGGCGTCGAAATCCACGATAGGCTCCGGCTCTTTCTTCTCTGTGGAGACCTCCGCCTCAACCCCCGCCTCAGAGGCGGCAAGCTTGGCCTGTCTCAGCTTTTCCTCCACCTCTGCCGGACGGGGATAGTAAAGGCCCACCATTTTCTTGATCTGATCGGAAAAATCGGTCGTCTGAGGCGCGTAGGGTTCAACAGCGGTGATGGCGCCCCCCTCTTTTTCGACCCGATCCCAGAAGAGATTGAGGAGATAACGGCCGTAAGCCGAGTCGGGGTAAAGAATGCCGAACCGCGTCATTCCCAGTTCACGGATCGCCTCGGAGACGAGCCTGTCCATCTCCCTGGCAGGGGTGAGAAAATTACCGGAAGACCATATCCCCTTCTTCCGTGATCCCTTCTTTCTGGGTAAGAGTAATGATGGGCACACCCAGCCTCTGGGACTCTTTTGCAGCGGCAGTGGCGGTTTTTCGGGTAAGCGGGCCGATGATCCCCATCACGTGACCTTTTCGGACCAACTCTTCAACCTTGCTAACCGCAACATCGGGATTGCTCTGGGTATCCTCGATGAGGAGCTCTGTATTCCGGCCTTCACCGGAAGCACCCATTCCGAGCTGAATACCGTTCAATACCTCCTGACCGTAAATGGCAAAAGGACCGCTCAAGGGAAGCAGACAACCGATAACCCCCTTTCGCACCGCACGCTCTTCGGAGATCCTGTCCAAGATCTTCCGTCCCCGATCAACCCAGTGCTGGTCAGGTGTGGACCGCACGAGGGCCATAGCTGCGTCGCCGGCCGTATCGAAGTCATTGGTTTCCAGTGCGAGAGAGGCCATCCTGTCATAAACCATGGGTAAATACTTGCTGCCGGAGGCGTCTGCCGCCATCTGCTTCAACTCGGCCATGCCAGCCCTCTCCAGGAATCCGCTGACGTAGCTGTCGATCTCTTCCTGAAGAGGATCGCCCTTCGGAAATGCTTCGGAAGCCCGGACAAACCATACAAAAGCATTCCGATAGTTTCCGAGGGCGCTTTCGCTCTTTCCCAAGAGCAGAACGACTTGCCCCGACAGCGGGCTTCCGGGAAAACTCCGAAGCCATTCGAGGGCCTTGTCCCTTGACTGGCTGTATCTTCCGAGGCGATAGAGAATGTTTGCCAGGTGGAAGCTTGCTTCAGGCAAATCCGGACGATCCGGGTACTCGAGAACCATTCTTTGAAACAGCGCCATGGCTCTTTCGTAATCAAGGGCCTCTTCGTAAATTTTGGCCATGCGATAGAGCGCTTCCCCGGTCCTCGACCCCGTGGGATTTCGCTGCACATATTCCCTGTATGCGTCGAGCGCCTTGCTTCTGTTTCCCGCCATGTATTCCGCTTCAGCGGCAGAATAAAGAGTCTGATCCGGCTCGACTCCAACCGGATTCCTGACTTCAGGCCCCGGCCTGCAGGATGACACAAAAAAGGCCATCCCCATGCTTAGAATGAGGACAGCCTTGAGTCCGAGGAATAAGCGGTGAATCACTTCTTCACTTCCTCAAAGTCAGCATCCACCACATCTTCGTCCTTTCCTCCTCCACTGCCACCGCCATGGGCCGCTTCTCCGCCTCCACCGGCTTGCGCTCCCTGCGAAGCCTGGGAGTACATGGTTTCGGCAAGCTTGTGGGAAGCCTGGGTCAGTTCTTCGGTAAGGCGCTTGATCTCCTGGGCGTCGTCCCCTTCCATGGCCTTCTTGAGTCTTTCGAGGGCCTGGTCAATAGTGCTTTTCGTGGTCGCATCCAGTTTGTCGCCAAGCTCCTTGACGGATTTCTCAGTGGAGTACATCAGGGAGTCGGCCATATTCCTGGCATCCACCAGTTCCCTTTTTCTGTGATCTTCTTCCGCATGCATTTCCGCATCTTTGACCAACTGCTGGATCTCCGCTTCGCTGAGACCGCTCGATGCCGTGATCTTGATGGACTGCTCTTTTGCGGTGGCCATATCCTTTGCGGAGACGTTTACGATGCCATTGGCATCAATGTCAAAGGTGACCTCGACCTGCGGAATACCCCTGGGCGCGGGCGGAATGCCTACGAGCTGGAAACGGCCGAGAGTCTTGTTGTTGGCGGCCATTTCCCGCTCACCCTGAAGCACATGGATTTCCACCGCCGTCTGGTTGTCCGCGGCGGTGGAGAAAATCTGGCTTTTCCTGGTCGGAATGGTGGTATTCTTTTCAATGAGCTTCGTGAACACTCCGCCCAAGGTTTCAATGCCGAGCGAAAGAGGCGTAACGTCAAGAAGAAGAACGTCTTTCACCTCGCCCTTGAGCACCCCGGCCTGAATGGCGGCGCCTACGGCAACCACTTCGTCAGGGTTCACATTCTTGCTCGGGTCTCTCCCGAAAATCTCTTTTACCTTCTGCTGCACTTTCGGCATCCTGGTCATGCCGCCTACCAGAATGATCTCGTTGATGTCGGAAATCTTGAGTCCGCTGTCTTTGAGAGCGGTGCGACAGGGCTCCACCACCTTTTCAATAAGGTCGTCCACCAGAGCTTCGAGCTTGGCCCTGGTCAGTTTTATGTTCAAATGCTTGGGACCTGTGGCGTCGGCCGTGATAAAGGGCAGATTGATGTCCGTCTCCTGAGACGTGGAGAGTTCCATTTTGGCCTTCTCCGCAGCTTCTTTGAGCCTCTGAAGCGCCATCTTATCCGTCCGAAGATCAATTCCCTGATCTTTTTTGAACTCGTTGGCAAGGTAGTCCACCACTCTCAGATCGAAGTCCTCGCCGCCCAGGTGCGTATCCCCGTTGGTCGACTTGACCTCAAACACGCCCTCCCCGATTTCCAGGATAGAGATATCGAAAGTGCCGCCGCCCAGATCGAACACGGCAATCTTCCGATCCCCCTTCCTGTCCAGTCCGAAAGCCAGAGAGGCGGCGGTAGGCTCGTTGATAATCCGCAGCACGTTCAATCCAGAAATCCTTCCCGCATCTTTTGTCGCCTGTCTCTGGCTGTCGTTAAAATAGGCGGGCACCGTGATGACTGCCTCGGACACGGTCTCTCCCAGATAATCTTCCGCCGTTTTCCTCATTTTCTGAAGGATCATGGAAGAAATTTCCGCGGGACTGTAATCCTTCCCTTTCACACTCACATGTGCGTCGCCGTTAGGCGCCTTAGCGATTTTGTAAGGAAGGACCTTGATGTCCCTTTGCACTTCCGGGGAGTCAAACTTGCGGCCGATGAGCCTCTTGACGGCAAAAATAGTGTTGTCCGGGTTCGTGATGGCCTGACGCTTGGCGATCTGCCCCACCAATCTCTCACCTTTATCGGTAAAGGCGACGATAGAGGGTGTCGTCCGGCTTCCCTCCGCATTGGCAATGACAACAGGGTCTCCGGCTTCCATAATGGCCACACAAGAGTTTGTCGTTCCCAGATCAATTCCTATGACCTTTCCCATATTTTCCTCCTCAAAGTATCAACACTTAGTGTTTTTTTTCACACACCCTCGCAGGTGCCTCGCTCTGATTACCGGGGCCGGCAGATCCCGATTTGCTCACCACCACCATGGCCGGACGAATCAAGCGCTCGTTGAGGAGATATCCCTTCTGAAGCTCCTCAACGATTGTCCCAGGTTTCACATCATCTTTTTCGATCTGTGCGACCGCTTCATGAAAGCAGGGATCAAAAGCCTCCCCCATGGCATGAACATCTTCAAGGCCGGACCTGGACAACGCGTCCTTGAGGCCTTTCAGAGTGAGCCTGACGCCCTCTCTTAACGCGTCAATCGCATTTTCATCGGTTGAATGTGCAAGAGCCTTTTCAAGGCTGTCCAGCGACGGCAACAAATCCTTTATGAGACTTTCGTTGGCATATTTCAGCCAATCTTCTCTTTCTTTCCTGTTTCTCTTCTTGATATTTTCGATTTCAGCCTGCGAGCGAAGGTAAAGATCATAGTTCTTTTCAGATGTCTTTCGAAGCTCTTGAATTTGAGCTAAGAGTTCGTCCCTTGTGAGTTCCTCGATCTCCCCGGCATCCGATTGACCTCCAGATATCGTTACCTTGACCTGTTCGTCTTTTGAATCAGCCATCTCCCTGAGCAACCATTCCTTCCCGCAGAATTGTTGGCGTTAAGCCGAATAATATCAGAATGATAAAACACTTGTAGGTTAACCATCAGCTTATGCTTTGTCAAGGAGGAGGGGATAGAGATTTACGACTTCTCAGTACGGCCAATTCCTTCTTATCGCTTCAACTTTTTCAGGTAGCCGCGTGGGTCACAGTTTCGTAAAGCTCGAAGGATTCAACCTCTCCATGTACCGGTGAGGGGATGGCAGCTCTAACGTTGGTGCGCCGGGTAGAGACTCCCGCGGTCCGCGCAGGCGCCTTACTCTAAAGCCCTACCCGTCAGCCTCTCCAGGGCTTCCAAATACCTTTCTCTCGTTTTCAGGATCACTTCATCGGGCAGACTTGGAGCAGGGGGTTTCTTCGGCCAGTCAAGCCGGCTGAGATAATCGCGGAGGTACTGCTTGTCAAAGCTCTGCTGCGGCCCCCCGGCGCGATAAGTTGCCGCAGGCCAGAAGCGTGAGGAGTCAGGGGTCAAAACCTCGTCGATAAGGATGAGGCGACCGTCCACGACGCCGAACTCGAATTTGGTGTCTGCAATGATAATTCCCTTCTTCGCCGCCAACTCGCTTCCGGCGACGTAGATCTTCAAGGTGAGGTCGCGGACTGATTCAGCCCTTTTTCTGCCGAGGATCTCCGCGGCTCTTTCGAAGGAGATGTTTTCATCGTGAATACCGAC
The DNA here is from genome assembly GCA_963740905.1 of uncultured delta proteobacterium. Classification (GTDB taxonomy): domain Bacteria; phylum Desulfobacterota; class DSM-4660; order Desulfatiglandales; family HGW-15; genus JAFGDM01. The sequence goes on along the minus strand of CAVUFY010000020.1, from coordinate 103,081 downwards.
TTCGGCTTTGGTAGACGGGCTGAAAATGGGCTGGGGAAGTTTTTGAGATTCCACAAGGCCGGGCGGGAGAGAAATCCCGCAAATGCTCGCGTGTTTTTGATATTCTGCCCATCCCGATCCGGACAGGTACCCTCTGGCGATGCATTCCACAGGGAGCGGCTCTGTCTTCTTCACCAACATGCTCCGTCCCTTCAGGTCTTCCCTGTATTTGCGGCACACTTCGGGATACTCGTCCGGGTCCGAAGTGATAACATGATTTTCCACAATGGACTCGATCTGCTTAAACCAGAACAGAGAAATCTGCGTAAGGATCTTTCCCTTGTCGGGAATGGGGTCCTTCATTACCACGTCGAAAGCGGACATCCGATCACTGGCAACAATGAGAAGTTTGTCTTCCACGGCGTAGACGTCCCGCACTTTGCCACGCTTCAGCAAGGGCAATTGTGCGAAATCCGATTCAATAATGATTCGTCCTGCCATATTTCTTCTTCTCCTGGTAAGCGTTCTTGAGGCCTCCCCGGCATGGTAAGAACAAGGACATCCGCTTTCCCGAAGAGCGGGTCGGCGCGTCTGAGAGGGATGCATCATTTCCCATCGAGACCTGCTTGTCAAGAATTGGTTGCAAGAGGAGGACTGATGGGTTTAAAATCATTTCAAACGGCTGAAAAACAAGAGACGCTGACCGCTATGCTGATTTCCAAGGACAATAAGGCAATCCGCGAAAGGATAATCGAGTTCGAACGGAAGGTTGAGGAAATGCACCTGAATTTCCAAAAATACTCCCAGGGCATCGAACCGAAAAGACCTGATTTGGAAATGATGGAAAAGGAACTGCTTGGCTTTTCACGCAGAAGAATCTTCGATCTGGAACTCTCCAAGCAGATGGACAGAGTTCTATTCAAGTTTCAAAACAGAAAAAAGATCTGGCTGAAATGGTCCGAAGAATTCCAGAAAGGTCGGCCCCATCGATGATCAGCGACTCATCAGGGAGTGTGATTCAGGGCTTTGGTGCGGCCCCCAATCTTCGGAGATAGTCGCGGTAATATTCGAGTACGCGGTTTCGGAATCGCACCGTCTCTCCGAAAGGGGGGATGCCTCTGTACTCCTTTACCTTTCCGATGCCTGCATTGTAGGCCGCCAGAGCAAGGCTTACGTCTCCGCCATGTTCCTTCATGAGCCGGCAAAAATACCGGTAGCCGAATTCGATGGCTGAAGCCGGGTTGAGTCGATCATCCGCTCGTCCTTCCAGCAGTTCATTCCTGTAACGGGTGTAGAGTTTTTCCTTTTGCTGGCACAGATCTAAGACCTTCTGCATCGAATCGCGGGCCCTGGCAGCGTAATCGACCTTGTTGCTCTCATTCAGGTGATACAGGAAAGCCATCGCTTGACCTCTGGCCTTGCGTTCCTGATCCGCCAAGGAACCCGCCTCGGCCAAATAGTCAGGGATGAACACACGCTTCATCCCGGTATCCGAACCGGTACCGGGCATCATCTGGGTGAGACCGGCGGCGCCTACCGGAGATACGGCAAAGGGGTCAAAATTGGACTCTCTTCTTATGAGAGCCAGAAACAGAAGCGGATCCGTTTCACAACCTCCGGCTTTGAGTTTCTCCGCTGCGTCCTCGATGAAGGATGTGTACTGGAAATGGTCTGAAACGGCTTCTTTCCAGACCCACGGCCTTCCTCCTCTGTAGTCCTCTATTCGGTCAAGTCCGAAGGATCCCAGGCTTTGCTCCGATGCCCCCTTCTTGAATCGATTGAAGACCTCGTTGACGAACTCCACGTTTTCCGATGTCAGGGCCGATTCGTTGTCGGATATGCCCTGGCATGCATTGTAAAAATTGCCGAGTCCTTCTCTTAACCGGTTACCGGCCTTCTTGAGGTTTTCAGTCAAAAGGCGCTCAAGCAGAGCTGAGCAGACGTCGTCCTTCAATCTATCGTCCAGGTCCGAAGAGAGTCTTCCTCGATAGCGGGAAAGCCTTAGTTTGGCCTCTGCGAGAGTATGAGAATAGCTCAGGAAGCTGTCAGCAATTTTCTGAACATGGAATCCCGGTGCAGGCTCGGGATCTCTTGACGTCATGGCAGATTTGGCCTGGTCCAGAAAAGCCTCCGCCTTTTCAAATCCCTGCTTCGCCTCCAGATAGTCCTGATCAATGAACACCCTCATGCCGAAAGATCTGGCCACTTCCGGCCTCATCCTCAGCAGGCCAGCTTCTCCTCTGTAAGAGCCGTCTTCGATGCTCTGCTTCAGTTCGGCCTGATTTCTGACAATGACAGCATCCTTCAAAAGGGAAACCTGTGCCCGGGCAGAGGGCAGCGGGGCGGCAGAGAAAATCCCTGCGGCAAGGAGGGAAACGCAATACTTGTTGATTCGATGGGCCTTCATCATGGCGAGCCCTACGTTAACCGACGGCGTACGGCGCAAGGTACACGGCACACGGCGGAAAACCATTCTTTCCGTGCGCCGTTCGCCCTGTGTCGTTTCGAGACCAGGAGTGGTGGGTCGGCGTGGGAGAAAAGCTTTCGCGATCAAGAGGCCTGCCTCACTCTACAAGACCTCTATGATGATCTCCGAAAGGTCTTTCACAGGCAGGCCTTTTTCCGTCGCCGGGTCCTCGAGAGTCATGACACAGAAAGGGCAGCTCGTTGCCAGCACATCGGCGCCTTTTTCAACCGCTTCCTGAACCCTTCTCTCGCTGTTCCTGGGGTAGGAAATCTCCGCCTCATAGAACATCCTCCCGCCCCCCCCTTCACAGCACAGAGAATTCTCCCTGGACCCCGAAAACTCCAGGAGCTCCAGCCCTTCCACGGCTCTGAGGATGCTCCTCGGAGCTTCGAAGATTTTGTTCTGTTTACCGAGAAAGCACGGATCGTGATAGATGACTTTCTTGTTGTAAGGCGCTTTGAACCTGAGAGAACCGCGTTCGAGCATCTCTGCAAGCACCTCGGTGTAATGGGATATTTTGACGCCCAGGTCCCCGTATTCCTTTTTCAACGTGTTCAAGCAGTGAGGAGAGAGCACGACAATCTCCTTGACCCCATACTTCTTAAAGGCCGCTGTGTTCGCTTCTCGCAGATCTTCAAAAAGACCCGCCTCGCCCATCCTTCGGATCTCATTGCCGCAGCAGGACTCTTCGGGCCCGAGGACGCCGAACTCCACACCCCCTTTGCCGAGAATCCCGGCCACGTTCCGCGGGATGACCATGCATCGCGGGTCATAAGACTGGATGCAGCAGGTGAAGAGCAACCTTTTCGACTCCGTATCCTTCACATGGGGAACCTTCACCTCCATCTCTTCCTGCCATGCGCCTCTCTTGGCCCGTGGACGACCCCAGGGGTTCCTCTGAACAAAGGTATTCTCAAGGGCTTTCTGGATGGAGACCGGAATCTGTCCTTCTTCTACCAGGGAGGACCTCACTTCGACGATCATCTCTGAGGGCTTGACATCTCTTGGGCATCTGAGCGTGCATTCTCCGCAGGAGGTACAGTACCACGGAACGGCTTCATCGATTTCGCGCTGAAACTGTTTTTTCCTCACCAGCGTTCTTATATTGAAAGGCGTGATCCCTGATTCCGGGCAACTTCCCGCACACATCCCACACTGCATACACATGAGCACTTTGCTTTGAGTCTGGCTATCCATCGCGCTTGCTCCTCTGCGGTATTGAAATTCTCGCGCGGCTTTCACAATCCGCTTCGTGATCCCACTAATACTTAGTAAAAGAATAGGCCCTCAAAGTCAAGGACAGTGACGGGTAACAAGTAACAAGTTCTATGAGCTCAGTCTGCCGTTTTCTTCTCCTAAGAAACTTGCTGTTTCAGCCACCCAATGCAGACCTTCGACCCCAACCAGACTCCGTGCCAGCCAAGCTCGGGGGGTGGTCTCTTCAGAGCCGCAACCATCTCTCCCGTGACCTGAAACGGCGCCGAAAACTCAGTGGGTTATGGTGGTAGCCCCACAGGATAACCTCTCCGGTTGGCTTGGTGTGATGCGCCTGCCCGGAAGAAGATTAAGTACCCTGGGGCGGTTAAATGGGCTAGTCCTTTTCCGGTTGCGGACTCGTCAGAGACCACCCCCCGGGCTTGGCCTCAGAACTTCTCCGGCTGCAAAGCAAGTTTCTTTCATAAACACCCCCGCAGCGAAGCGCCGGGGTACAAATGCTCTTCACCGTCTCTATCACTTGTCCTTTGTCTCTCATCTCTCGTTACTTGTTAGTCGTCACCCTCCTTGACAGTGGGCTTTGTTAAACTTAATTTGCCTATATTAGATTCTTACACATTCATTCTGAGAGATTATCTCTCACATCAGTAAGTTAACGAAATTCCAGATGCTTTTTGAACCGCAGAATATCGAACAAGGAATATCAAATATCTTTGGCTAGATTTACTTTCAAGAATAGTCGCAAAGTCACATCATGGGGGGTTCAAGAATGCGTTTTGACAAGTTTACACTCAAATCACAAGAATTGATTCAAGCGGCACAGCACCTTGCGGAAAAGTTCGGGCACCAGCAGATTGAACCGGAGCACCTTCTCGGGGCGCTCCTGCAGCAAAAGGAGGGGGTTATCCCTCCCCTCCTCGGGAAGATCGGGGTCAATCAGGCTCAGCTCCAGAAGGAGACGGAGGCAGCCCTTGCAAGAGTGCCGAGCGTTTCCGGCCCGGGGGCAGGCCAGGCCGCTTACATATCTTCCCGCGCAAAGTCCGTCCTGGATCGTTCCTTTGAAGAAGCGGAGCAGATGAAAGACGAATATGTCAGCCTGGAGCATATCCTCCTGGGCATCATAGAGGACAAGGAGGACGGGGCGGCAAAATCGCTTGCGGCCGCGGGGGTGACAAGAGAGGCCGTGCTAAAGGCTCTTGTAGAGATCCGCGGGGGCCAGAGAATTACGGATCAGAACCCTGAGGACAAGTACCAGGCCCTGGAACGATTCAGCAGAGATCTCACGACGATTGCCGCAAAAGGCGACCTGGACCCCGTGATCGGTCGGGACGAGGAAATTCGGAGGGTCATCCAGGTTCTGTCGCGAAGGACCAAAAATAATCCCGTCCTGATCGGTGAGCCGGGGGTAGGCAAAACCGCAATCGTGGAGGGACTGGCCCAGAGGATTGTTCAGGGAGACGTGCCGGAGACCCTGAAAGAAAAGCGGGTGGTGGCTCTGGACATGGGCGCTCTGATCGCGGGAGCCAAGTATAGGGGTGAATTTGAGGATAGACTCAAGGCGGTTCTCAAGGAAGTCACGGACGCCCACGGGGCGATCATCCTGTTCATTGATGAAATGCATACCCTCGTGGGCGCGGGCGCGGCCGAGGGAGCGGTCGATGCATCCAACATGCTGAAGCCGGCTCTGGCCCGGGGGGAGCTGAGATGCGTGGGCGCTACGACTATCAAGGAATACAGGAAACACATTGAGAAGGATGCGGCCCTGGAAAGGAGGTTCCAGCCCATCCTGGTGGAAGAACCCAGCGTGGAGGACACGATTTCCATCCTCCGCGGGCTCAAGGAGAAATACGAGGTCCATCACGGCGTGCGCATCAAGGATTCGGCGCTCGTGGCCGCGGCGACCCTGTCCCATCGGTATATCACGGACCGGTTCCTTCCTGATAAGGCCATCGATCTCATTGATGAAGCCACTTCCAGGCTGAGGATCGAGATCGACAGCATGCCTGCCGAGATTGATGCTATCCGGAGAAAGGTCACCCAGCTCGAGATCGAGCGGGAAGCTTTGAAAAAGGAAAAGGACCGGGCCTCCAAAGACAGGCTGGAGAAGATCGAGACGGAGCTCTCCGACCTCAACAGGGAAAAGGAACAGATGGTGGAGCACTGGCAAAAGGAGAAGGAAACAATTTCAAGGATCAGAGAAATCAAGGAGAAGATGGAATCCACCAGGACTGAAGCCCAGATGGCCGAGCGGCAGGGAGATCTTTCCCGGGCCGCTGAGCTCAAGTACGGAACCCTGATCTCCCTGGAAAAGAGTCTGGAAGAGGAGAACCGGAACCTGGAACAGCTCCAGAGCGAAAGGAAGATGCTGAAGGAAGAGGTGGACAGCGAGGATATCGCCGAAGTGGTTGCTAAATGGACAGGGATCCCCGTGTCCAGGCTGATGGAGGGGGAAAAGGAAAAACTCATCAAGATGGAAGACAGGCTGGAGCAGCGGGTGATAGGGCAGAAGAACGCAATAATCGCCGTTTCCAACGCAGTGAGGCGGGCCCGTTCAGGTCTCCAGGACCCCAACCGGCCCATCGGTTCTTTCATCTTCATGGGGCCGACAGGGGTGGGCAAGACCGAACTGGCCAGGGCTCTGGCCGAATTCCTGTTTGACGACGAGCGGTACATGGTTCGGCTCGACATGTCCGAGTACATGGAAAAGCATTCTGTGGCCAGGCTTATCGGAGCGCCCCCCGGCTACGTGGGCTATGACGAAGGAGGCCAGCTCACGGAGACTGTCAGAAGACATCCCTATTCGGTGGTCCTGTTTGATGAAATCGAGAAGGCTCATCCTGATGTGTTCAATGCGCTGCTCCAGATCCTGGATGACGGACGGATGACGGACGGCAAAGGCCGCACCGTGGATTTCAAGAACACGGTTATCATCATGACCTCGAACGTGGGAAGCCAGTGGGTCCACGAACTGAACGGCAAGGGCAATAAGGAGATGGAGAGGATGGTCATGGACGCGTTGAGATCCACCTTCAGGCCGGAGTTTCTGAATCGGGTGGACGAGATCGTCATTTTCAACTCCCTCGGTGCCGAAGAGATAAGGAAAATTGTTGAGATCCAGATGAGACTGCTGAGCAAGCGTTTGGAAGGGACCAAGATTAAGCTGGAACTGACGGATAGGGCGAGGGATTTTCTTGCGGAATCCGGTTTCGACCCCGTCTACGGCGCAAGGCCTCTCAAAAGAGCGATTCAACATCTCATCCAGGATCCTCTAGCCGTAAAGATTCTGGAGGGGAGCGTCAAGGAAGGGGACAGCGTGAAGGTGGACGTGAAAAACGGCGAAGTGGTTTTTGAAGCCCAGTCTTGACGATGTGAAGTCTGCCTTGGCAGACTTCACTCTTCGTTGAGCTTCTCCTTGAGCTTCTGCGAAGCCTGAAAGGTGACCACCCTTCTGGAATCAAGGATGATTTGCTCTCCAGTCTTCGGGTTCCTCCCTTTCCTGGCCCACTTGAATTTCACTTTGAACTTACCGAAACCCGAGATGAGGACCTGGTCCCCGTTTTCGAGTCTCTTCTTAACGATCTCAAAGGCGGCGTCAACGAGGTTAGCGGCTCGCTGTTTCGAGAAGGGCTCAAAGCCCAGTTCGGGAAAGAGATAGCGCTGCCGTTCTTTCCTGGTCTTCTTAAAACGGACTTTCTCCATCACGCTCTTCACCAAATCCGTCTTTGTCACCGTCATCGCAAGCCTCGCACTCCGAAACGGTACTGATTCTAATTACTTATTGGCAAGGAATCGCATATTTGCTAGACTTTGTCAACTGTTTAAGGTTATCCGCCATCTATGAGAACCTCCTATCATCCCAGGCTGATCAATGATCCCCTGTCCGACCCGGGGTTATTCATCCCCTTCCTGTACCGGAGGCGAGCCATCCTGTTTGACCTCGGCGACCTGCACGCTCTTCCGGCAAGGGACCTCCTGAAGGTCTCCCACGCCTTCGTCACCCATGCCCACATGGATCACTTCGTGGGCTTTGACGCCCTGTTGAGGACGCTGCTGGGTCGAGAGAAGGAAATACACCTCTTCGGACCTCCGAAGTTCTTCAAGCGGGTGGAGGGCAAGTTATCGGCCTACACGTGGAATCTCGTGCACGAGTATGTATACGACCTCTCCCTCAAAGTGACGGAAGTGTGGCCTGGAAAGCTCAGAACAAGGACTTACCGCTGTCAGGACCGGTTTGCCCGGCAAGGGGAGGCGAGAGAGGATCCCTTTTCAGGGGTTCTTGTCCAGGAGCCTTCTTTCAGGGTGGAAGGGGTGCTTCTCGATCACCGTATTCCCTGTCTCGGGCTTTCCCTGACTGAAGACTTTTCCATCAACATCGACAAGGAGGCTTTAAAAGGCCTGGGCCTCCCCGTGGGCCCTTGGCTGACCCGTTTCAAGAAAGTTGTCCATGAACAGGCGGATCCCGGTGGAACTTTTGTGGTCACGTGGGACCAGGGAGAGGGGATTTTGCGGGAAAAAGAGTTCATTCTCGGTGAACTGACGGAAAGGATCGCCCGAATCTCGCCCGGCCAAAAGGTGGCCTACCTCACCGACATGGCAGGAAGCCCGGAAAACCTGGACAAGGCAATGAACCTGATCAAAGACGCCGACCATCTCTATATCGAAGCGGCGTTCCTGGATGAAGACAGGGAGATCGCGAAAAAGAAATTTCATCTTACAGCGAGGGAAGCGGGGGCTCTCGCTGCCGGGGCAGGGGTCAAGCGGCTGACGCTCTTCCACTTTTCTCCCCGCTACGCCCACAGGATCGACGAACTCAAGAAGGAGGCCATGGAGGCGTTTAACGCTTCTCAGTCGAGTCGAAGGGCTTCCAGCATGGTCTCGTGAATGAGCCCGTTGGACACCAGGACCGTGTTGAGAAAAGGCGAATAGGGCTGACCGCCGTAGTCGCTCAACCGTCCTCCTGCTTCTCTCGCGATCACCGAAGCCGCCGCTGTGTCCCAGGGCTTGAGACCTTCTTCCCAATAAGCGTCGAATCGGCCGGCAGCAACATAACACATGTCGAGGGCTGCCGAGCCTGCTCTGCGCACCCCTTGAACACGGGTGACGACCTTTTGCAGCCGCTGAATGACCGTCGGGGCATCCTCATGCACAGAGTAGGGAAACCCTGTGGCAACAAGGGATTCCACAAGGGTCTTTGTCTCGGAAACCCGAATGGGAGCGCCGTTCAGAAAGGCACCCTCACCTTCCCGTGCCTCAAAGCGTTCGCCCATGCACGGATTAAACACAAGTCCCAGCACAAGACGTCCGTCAACCTGCAACCCGATACAGACCGCGTAGAAAGGGAGATTGTGGGCGAAGTTGATGGTGCCGTCCAAAGGATCAACGATCCAGACACGCTCGGGCAGGGCCTTGTGCTCTCCTGTTTCCTCAGTGAGAATGCTGTCCTGGGGGAAACGGCGGCGGATGGCTTCCACGATGGTCCTTTCCGCCTCAAGGTCCGCCTCTGTGACCAGATCGATTTTACCCTTCCTGGTGATCTGGTGGACACGGCCGAGAAGCCGGTTTAGTTTTTCTCCCGCATCCTGGGATGCTTCCCGGGCTACAGCAAGTTCTTCTTCCCAGTTCATATTCCGAACTCCGGAGAGAAATATGAAACGCAAGCAGCTTGTTATCACGAAATAAATGGGCTTGACAAGTAATCAGGTGGGTGATAAAAAACTTTTTTTGATTATTTCTCCTTGTTCCGTTTGATCTGCCAGAGCGGGACCAAACTTTTCCGAACAGGGAAGATGTCCGAAAGGAGAGAAGAAGGATGCGGCATTACGAGACGATCTACATCGTCAATCCCAATCTGGGCGAAGAGGAGTACCGGGACGTCATTAAAAGGTACAACACCCTCATCGAGAAAAACAAGGGGGTGATTGTCAAGACCGAAGAGTGGGGAGTCCAGCGTTTAGCCTATGAATTGAAGAAACTCGACAAAGGCAGCTATGTCCTCGCAAACTTCTGCGGAGACCCCGGTCTTACGGCGGAACTGGAAAGGGATCTCAAGCTGGATGACAGAATCCTCAAGTTCCAGACCATCAAACTCGCTGATGAGGTGGACCCGCACGAATTGCTCCAAAAAGAAAAAGAGGCGAGGAAGGAGACCGTGGTGACGCAGGAGCAGCCCCCTGATGCTCCAGAGGCTGCGGCGGAAGAAAAGACAGAACTAGCCAAGGAAGAGGAGAAGGGTGATGCTTGAAAAGAGAGGACGCAAGATGGCTTACCACAGGCGAAAGGTGTGCCGCTTTTGCGCCGACAGCAGTGTGTCGATAGACTATAAGGATCCAAAAATGTTGAGGCTTTTCACCTCCGAGCGGGGGAAGATTGTCCCCCGGAGGATCTCCGGAAACTGCGCCAAGCACCAGAGAATGTTGACCGTGGCCATAAAGAGGGCAAGGGAGATCGCTCTTTTGCCTTATACCACCTCGACTTTGAGATAGTCTGCTGGGGGCCGAAGGGAGGCCCCCAGCATCCCAAGACAAGAAAGCAAACCCTTCCTTGCCGTATGATTCATGAGACTCCATGACGCGATGGGCTGCGTAGGGGCAGCGACAATGCTGCTTCTGGCGTCGGCCCTGATTCCTTTGATCGGCCCGTTTTTCAGCCTTCTCATACCCCTGCCCTTTCTGTACTACTCCAGCAAACTGGGCTTGAGCGAGGGCGTCAAACTTGTTTGCATCAGCCTTCTCGTCACCGCTCTCCTGGCCACGTTCCTGCGGTATTCCGAGCTGATCTTTCTTTGTCTGGAGTTCGGCCTTCTGGGGCTGGTCATCGGCGAAGTCTACAGGAGGAAATGGGACATAGGCTACGCCATCCTGGTGGCCACCGCCTCAGTGGTTCTCATCGGTTTCGTCATCCTCGCCGTGGCAGGGTTGAGGAAGAACATGGGGCCCCTGGAAATGGTCTATTCCTACATACAAGACAGTCTTCGCCAGAGCGTGGCAGTCTACGAGATTACGGGGGTTGGCCCTGAAGGGGCGAAAGAAATTCGAGCCTATCTGGACATCGTGACGCAGACCATCTCCAAAATCTATCCTTCCTTGCTCATCATAGGGATGGGTTTTGTCGTGTGGCTCAACATCGTCGTGAGCCGCCCCCTTTTTCGCATGAGGAACATGGTCTACCCGCCTTATGGAGCCCTGGACCGCTGGCACACTTCCGAGCTCATGGTCTGGGGTGTGATCGCCGCGGGTTTTTCTTTATTTTTGCCCCTGCCTCAGATAAGATTGCTCGCAATGAATGTTCTGATCGTGATGATGGCCGTGTACGTTTTTCACGGCCTTTCAATCCTTTTGTTTTTTCTCAACAAGTATCGTGTTCCCCCCTGGATCAGATTCGGTGTCTATTTTCTGATCCTCTTTCAGCAGATTTTCGTCATTGGATTGGCCATGGCCGGTCTCTTTGACCAATGGATCGATTTCAGAAGAATTCATCAAAGGAAGGCCGCTTAAAAGGAGGAAAATTTCATGAAGGTAATTCTCGCGCAAGATATGGATTCCCTCGGTCTGGCAGGTGAAATAGTCGAGGTGGCGAGAGGATATGCAAGAAACTACCTGATCCCCAAGCAGATTGCCCTTGAGGCGACGCAGGACAACATCAGGCGCACGGAGGTGCAGAGAAAGAACATCGAAATCAAACGGATCAAGATCAAGGAAGACGCGCTGAAGGTAAAGGAACGGCTGGCGGAGGTGGTGATCACCATTGCTCAGAAGGCAGGCGAAGAAGACAAACTCTACGGCTCCGTGACGAGCATCGACATCGCTTCACGGCTGGAAGAGCAGGGAATCAGTATTGACCGGAGAAAGATTCTCCTGGACAAACCGATCAAGACCCTCGGCGAGTTTCCGGTTCACATCAAGCTCCACCCCCAGGTCACGGCATCGATTAAAGTGGCTGTGGTCCCGGAACAGTAGGTCGTCCAAGGAAGAAGGATCTCGGCATGGCTCAACTGAAAGAGAAGGCTCTTTCTACCGCCCTCAAGGTGCCCCCGCAAAACATCGAAGCGGAGCAGGCTGTTCTGGCCGGAGTCCTTATCAACAATGATGCCATGAATCAGATCGTGGACATCCTCTCCCCCAATGATTTCTACCGGGAGGCTCACCTGTGTCTTTACGAAGGGATGAGAGAACTGTACAACAGCAATGAGCCCATCGATCTCATCACGCTTTCGCAATACCTCAGAGAGAAAAACGCTCTGGACAAGGCGGGAGGAACAGACTACCTGACTTCGCTTGTGGACGCCGTGTCCACTTCCGCGGGCATCCTGTTTCACGCCCAGATTATCAGGGACCTCTCCGTGCGGAGAAAGCTCATCAGCCAGTGCTCCGTCATCTCCGATGCGTGCTTCCAGAACTGGCAGCCCACGGAAGAACTGCTGGACATGGCGGAACAGACCATCTTCGATATCGCCGAGGAAAAGATCGGGGAAGGCTTCGCCCCCCTCGATGATGTGATCAAGGTCAGCTTCAAGAAACTGGAGAGCGTGGCGGAGCACGAGGGCTTCGTTACCGGTGTGCCCACGGGCTTCAAGGACTTTGATCGGTATACCGCAGGCCTGCAACCCTCGGACCTCGTCATCCTGGCAGGAAGGCCGAGCATGGGGAAGACGGCCCTGGCTCTCAACATCGGGTACAACGCGGCTGTGGAGACCCGGAGAGGGGTGGCGGTCTTTTCCTTGGAGATGGCGAAGATGCAACTCGGGCTGAGGCTCCTGGGCTTTCATGCGGGAATCGATGCCACGAAATTGAGGACCGGTTTCCTGAGGGACGCGGACTGGCAAAAATTGATGGATTCGGCCAACCACCTGTCCGAACTCCCGATGTTCATCGATGATGCGTCCTATCTGAGCGTTCTGGAGATGAAAGCAAAATGTCGCAGGCTGATGAAAAAGCAGGACTTGTGCATGGTGATCGTCGACTATCTTCAGCTCATCCAGGGAAGGCGGAGCGCCGAGTCGCGACAGACTGAGATCTCCGAGATCTCGCGGTCGTTGAAAGCCCTGGCCAAGGATTTGAACGTTCCCGTCGTGGCCCTTTCCCAGCTCAACAGGAAAGTGGAGGATCGACCCAACAAAAGGCCTCAACTTGCCGATCTGAGGGAGAGCGGGGCCATTGAACAGGATGCGGATGTGATCGCTTTCCTTTACCGGGACGAACTGTACCACCCCACCTCCGACGAAAACCGGAATCTCGCGGAGGTGATCGTGGCCAAGCAAAGAAACGGGCCCACCGGTTCCTTCAGGTTGACGTTTCAGAAGGAACTGACCCGTTTCAGAGACTATGTGGCCGAAGATACATACGAGGCTTGAAAGATAGAGAAGGTTTACGGCAAAACCAGCGGCCTGAAAGCCGGCCAACTCCAATACCTTCAGAGATTCTACCGTCGAGGAGTCTCCGGCCGTGAGATCATCACCCATGAGCTGACCAGACAGCTCTCCGCCATTTCCTTTGAAATCCAGCGACAGGTGGCCCTGCTCATAACCCGAAAAGGGGATGTGGCCTCCGTCATCGTGGGAGATAACAAGAACATTTTCATCCCTGATTTGGGTCGATTCAGGCTCGGGGCAGGCCGTCTCAAAGGTCTTCGGTGCGTCCATACCCACCTTCACGGCGAGCCCCTTTCGACGGAGGATCTCACAGACCTGGTTCTTCTCGGACTGGATCTCATGGTGTGTGTCCAGGTCGGAGACCAGGGGATTCCCGGCCCCGTCTCCTACGCCCACATCCTGCCCGAGAATGCCCGGGGAGAGAAGTGGCGGGTCGAAGAGGCGCCTGATATCGGACGGCTTCAGGTCGATTTCCGGAGCATGATCCAGTCTCTGGAGGATGAGCTGGCCAGGACAGGCCCTCGTCGCGCCGTTGAGGAAAAGGAAAAAGCCCTTCTGGTCGGCGTGACGACAAGTCCCGGCTGGAAGGCGAAAGAATCCCTCGACGAACTTCGGGATCTTGCTCTCTCCGACAACCTGGATGTAGTGGGTGTCGTCATCCAGCACATCCAGAAGGCAAACCCGAGATTCCTCATCGGCAAAGGTAAGCTGAGCGAACTGGTTCTCAGGTGTGTTCAGACCGGGTCCAACCTGTTGATTTTTGACCACGAGCTCACGCCGGCTCAGGTGCGCAGCCTGACCGATGCCACGGAGCTCAAGATCATCGATCGGAGCCAGCTGATCCTCGACATCTTTGCCAAGAGAGCGGTGACCAGGGAAGGAAAGATCCAGGTTGAACTGGCTCAGCTCAAGTATCTGCTGCCTCGTCTTGCCACCAAGAACACCGCCATGTCCAGACTGACAGGAGGAATAGGGGGGAGAGGCCCGGGAGAGACGAAGCTGGAGATCAACCGGAGGCGGGTGCGGGAAAGGATAGCCAGACTCAACCGCGAGCTGCAGCAAATCAGGCGGCAGAGAGAAGACCGGCGCAGACTGCGGAACTTGAGAAGGCTTCCCGTCGTTTCCATCGTGGGATACACCAACGCGGGCAAGTCGACGCTTCTCAACAGTCTCACGCACAGTCGTGTGGCGGTGGAGAATCGCCTGTTCGAGACTCTTGACCCGAGCAGCAGAAGGCTCAGGTTCCCCAGGGAAAGGGACGTGATTATCACGGATACGGTGGGCTTCATCCGAGACTTGCCGGAGGATCTGATGGAAGCCTTTGCGGCCACGCTGGAGGAACTCCATGATGCGGACCTCCTCCTGCACGTGGTGGATGCGAGCAGCGCCCGTATGGAAGAGCAAATGGAGGCCGTAGAGGGTATCCTACGAAGACTGGACCTGGAAGGAATCCCCAGGCTCCTGGTGCTGAACAAAGTCGACCGCCTGGATCAATCCCAGGCGGTCGCGCTCGCCAAGGCCTTCAAGGGCTTGCCGATTTCGGCTCTGAAGCCGGGAACTTTTTCGGACCTGCTCAGAGAAATGGAGCGGCTTATATGGCCGCGCTCTTCCATCCCTTTGATTTCACCAGTGTCCCATCCTTTGCGATGACAAGACTCTGGCAGGCGGGATGAGCATTGATGAAACGAGTCCCTTTCTCAGGACCCATCACGAACACACTGGTGGAAAGGGCGTCCGCCTCCGTGGTCGTTTCCGCCATGATGGAAACGCTGGTACTCAGGTGGGGTGAGAACCCGGTTTTCGGGTCCACAATGTGGTGGAACATCTTCTCCTGATCAAAATAGACTTCGTAGTTCCCTGACGTAGCGATAGCGCCGTCCTTCATCTGCACCACGTCGGGATACTGCTTTCGTTTCAAAGGATCCTGTATCGCCACGGTCCAGGGCCTGTCGCCCTCCTTGCTCCCCCTGGTGCGAATGTCCCCTCCCGCGTTGATCAGGTGATTTTCGATCCCCTGAGCGGTAAGAAGTTGGGAAGCTCGGTCCACAATAAAGCCCTTTGCGATCCCATCCAGTGTGATCCCCATGCCCGACTCCTGGAAATGCAGCGAGTTACCCCGGAGTTCCACTTTTCTCGCATCCACGAGCTTGAGCAGGTCCTTGATTTCCCTCTCGGTAGGCCAGACTTTCTTGTCTTCGCCCAGCTTTTCCTGAAAAAGATCCACCACCGGTTTAACGGTGATATCAAAGGCTCCGTCGGTGAGGCTGTAATAATGGAGGGCGTCGGAGACGACTTGGACCACTTCCGGCGGCAGATCCCGGACACTGCCTTCCTTATTGACAAAAGCCACGGAAGAGGCCCGGTCATAGCGGCTCATGAGGCCGGAGAGCCGGTTGATTTCCTCAAAAGCCCGCCCCATCGCTTCTTCAGCCTGGTCCTTGGAAGGATGAAGAAGGGTCATGGACACAAATGTCCCCATATCCAGTCTGGTCTTGGTGACCATCATCATTTTCTTGTCGAACCTGACCGCTTCCGCCGCAGCGGGAAGGAAGCCGGCCGTGGCCACGCCCAGTCCGAGCATACCGGAAAGCTTCAGAAAAGACCTTCGGTCCAACCGGCCGAACAGATCGTCCATGTTTTTCATACTGCGCCTCCACCGTGAAAATAGACGTTATATGTACCACTGCCGCGAATCGATGGCAACACGAATTAAGGGGCATGGAGCAAGGAGCTCTACGCTGATGTTAACCCGCGGCCCGCATCTTTTCCTTAGCCGCCTCCCGGGGACGATAGTGCCTGAAGATCTTTCTGGGGCATTTTTCCACGCACACCTCCCCGCACTCCGGGCCGTATGCGATGCACTTGTCGTGGTCGATAACGACAACGTTGTCTTCGAGGTTCACGGCTTTGGCCGGACAGACTTTCACGCACATCCTGCATGAAATGCATCCGGCTTGGCAGACTTCTTTCACCTGCTTTCCCGGGTCCCTGGTGCTGCAGGGCACCCAGACCCTGGCGGTGCGGGGAAGAAGCTCGATGATCTTTTTCGGGCACGTGCGCACACAGGTCCCGCAGCCTACGCAGGCTTCGTAATCAACGACCGGGAAATCCTCTACCATCGTGATGGCGTCGAAAGGACAGGACTGCGCGCAGTCCCCGAATCCGATGCAGGCATACTTGCATTGCTGCGGCCCTCCAAAGGCGAGGTTGGAGCCCGTGCAGGTTTGATAGCCGATGTAGTCGTATTTGTTCCGAACCTTGCCTTCCACCCTGGAACAGCGAACGGCGGCGACTACTTCCTGCAAAGCCGTCACCTGCTTTCCCGTGATCTCGGCCACTGCCTTGGCGACGTCGGATTTACCCGGGAAACACAGATTCGGCTTGACCTCGGGATCATGGACGACCGCTTCAGCATAGGCTTCGCACCCGGCGAAGCCGCAGCCCCCTCACTGGGCGCCGGCCAGCACTTCCTGGACCTCTTCCACTTTGGGATTGACCTTGACGGCAAACTTCTGAGCCGCCATGGCCAGCCCGATGCCGAAGACGAGCCCGATGCATCCGAGCACGGCGACGGCAATGAGAGCCATTTTCAACAAATAAGGATCCATTTCCACCTTTCTCTCTTCTCAAATACCTAACCAAAGATATTTGAAATTTCGTAACATTTTAGCTTTTTGAAAAGCCTAGAGGCATCGAGCATGGGGGTCCCTCTCAAAACTGAAAACGAAGAGAATCCGGAAAAGCGCATGCAGACACCCGGTAGCAAAGGCGGGCGGCGAGTTTTCCCAGCCTCTTCGAGAGCCGATCCTGCATGGACCCGCCCCGGAAAGTCTCCGCCCGCCTCACCGGTTGCCTAACGCTGAACACGGGTGGTGTGGCGTCTTCGTTGTTCAGTTTTGAGAGGGATCCCCATGCCCGGCACCAGAGATCATGATTTCAAAAAGCTAAAATGTTACGATATTCCTTGTTCGATATTCTGCGGTTCAAAAAGCATCTGGAATTTCGTTAACTTACTGATGTGAGAGATAATCTCTCAGAACGAATGTGTAAGAATCTATGGTAACGACAAAAATCCCGACAATCAATCCCTCGCGCGCCTTACCGATACCAACAATAACTTCCGCCTCCGCCGTGCACGGCGTGACAAATGACTTAATACGTTCGTATCAGAATATCGACATCCCTGAAAAACCCATAAAAGCCAGGGCAAACAGCCCAGCCGTGATAAAAGCAATCGGTAGCCCTCTGTAAGTGGGGGGTACGTTGGCCACTTCCAGCCTCTCCCGCACGGAAGACATCAGGAACAGAGCGATCAGGAAGCCGACACCTGCCCCCACGGCCAGCATGAAGCTCTCGCCTGCATTGTACTCGCTGTTGGCCAGAAGGAGGGGTACCGCGAGGATGATACAGTTGGCGATGACCAGCACGAGGTACACCCCGAAGGCCTTGAACAAAACGGGATTCACCTTCCTCAGGATCGTGTCCACAGCCTGGACCGAGAGGGACACCAGACCGATGAACACGATGATCTGCAGGAAGTCAAGCCGGAAGGGTTTGAGCACGAACTGGTACATGAACCAGGACATCATGGCGCTGACCACCATGACCAGGGTGAAAGTCACGCCCATACCCACCGCCGTGGATTTCTTCTGAGAGGTGCCGAAGAACACGCAGAGGCCTAGGTATTTGGTGAACACGAAGTTCTTGATGATCATGGCGCCGAGAAGAATGGACAGGAGATACCCGAAGTAGACCTTGTTTACCGTCATGAGGGCGTTGCCCTGGGATTTCTCCTCCGACATGATCCCTTTCAAGTTGACCACGAGCGTTTGATCCTGGTTGATCAGCTCCGCAAAGGTGAGCGTCACCCTGGTCCTGTCCGGGCTGAGGGCGACCCCGGTGATGGGCAGCGTGATGTCCGGATCGGGCTTCTCATAGACCGTATAATTTTCGGTATTCTTCGCCCAGTTCTCGTCCACAGGTCCTGCAAAGGTAATCACTACCTGCCTGTCACCCTTGAAAGACGTCCCCTTGATGAACCGGTGTTCCGTCCCGCATGCGGAAACAAGCAAAATCCCCGCGAGAAGAATAATTGCTGCCGGCAAATGGAGTCTGAAGCGCTTCACTTCTTTTCTTTCATCTTCTTAAAAAAGGATTCAACATAATTAAAAATGGCCATCATGAACCCCACCGTGAAGAAACCGGCGGCAGGGAGAATGAAGAACAGTAGGGGCCTGCTTCCCAAGACATCATACCCCAGCAGGGTCCCTGTGCCCAGCAGTTCCCGGATGAAACCCAGGGTGACCATGCCGAAGAGGAACCCGACGCCCATGCCCACGGCGTCCCAAAAAGAAGGAACAAGGGGATTCTTCGCGGCAAACATCTCCAGGCGCATCGTAATGATGGCAAAAGCCACAATCAGTTTCACGAAAATGCCCATGGCCTTGTAGGCCTCAGGCATGTAGGCGGCCAGAACGAGGTCGATGACCGTTACCCACGTGGCGATGGTAAGAGTGTAAGTGGGAATCCGGATCCTGGGGTGGATGTAGTTCTTGATCGCAGATATGGTGCAGCTGGAGAACACCTGCACAAACAGCACGGCCACACCCAGGAGAAGGCCGTTCATGACGCTCGTGCTGATCCCCACAGCCGGGCACATGGAAAGCGCCAGACGGAAAATAGGATTTTCCGCCAGGATGCCGTTAAAAACCAACTGGGAGTTCGTTTTTTTGCTCAGCGCCAAATCCCTGGTCTCCTTCTCATGAATCGTATGCCCGGTAAGGGCCTATCACCTTAACTGAGCGTATCTCTGAAGCCGACCCATGGGTCGGCAACGTGGCAACACCGCTGCAAAATACCAAAGACTTACAACCAAGAAATCTGGTTGAATTCCTCAAAACGCAACGGGCAAATCCCTTGAGCTCACCACACGGTCGAGAACCTCGATGCGGTGCACGAAACGCGTGGCCATCCCCTTGACACCTTCAGTCACGGCCCGGCTGGAAATCGTGGCGCCGGTGATGGCGTAAATGTCCTGATCCGCCCACTTTTCCTGCATCTTTTCAATGTCCTTGCCGGTCACATGGCCGTTTGCGGCTTCCAGGATCTTCCGGTACTCTTCGGGGAGCGGTTTCTTGACCACCTCCAGCTCTTTCAGCTTCTTGTAGCTTTTGCCGCTGAACTGGTTCTTAAAATAGGGTCGCACGATCTCTCCCCCGAGACCCGGGTCTTCTTCGTTTTCCAGGATGTCGACGCCGAGCACTTTGAAGGAAGGGTTCAGGGCCAGCATGGCCTTGATGAAGGTCTTGAAACCCTGGAATTCCCCTGGAAGAAGATAGGCCAGCCGCTTGCCGTCCAGCCTCGCAACGATCGTCTGATCGGCATAGGTAAATGACGTGGATGCGCTGAAGACCTGTTTTATCGCAGACGCTCTTTCCGTCTCATCGAGCGCCGCTTCAGAGCTGATGTCGAGTGGGTGAAACGCCTTGAACTTTCCTTCCAGCGTGATGACGAGAAGTCCGTAACGGACCTGATCGCCATTCTTAAGAGGGATCATGTACCCAAGAGCCTTGTCTCCCCCCTCGTCGATCACGTACCTGTAAAGATAGTAGAGGTGGAGGTCCGATGGAGCAGGATGTTCCGCGGAGTAACCCAGGAGGCTCAGCATGGTTTCCTGGACGGCCATGTGCTCATTGTGCTTCTTGGCCTTGGCGGTGAGAATGAACACCCCCCCCATGATGGAGCCCGCAATGAGGCACGAAATAGTCAGGCCGAGGACGATGCGGATGATTTGCTTCATTTCAAGGCACCTTTTTGGGGAGCAAAACGTTTCGGCCTGAACCAGCCGTCCAGAGCAGGGGTGAGCGTGTTCATCAAAAGGATGGCATAAGCCACACCTTCAGGATAACCGCCCTTCAGACGAATGAGGACCGTAAGCGCCCCGATGCCGGCACCGAAAATCAACTGAGCGTTTTTCTGATTGGGCGACGTCACGTAATCTGTGGCCATATAGATCGCCCCGAGCGGCACGCCGCCCGAAAGGACAGCCAGGAGAGGGTTGCCGCTGAAGGCTGTCTCGCCGCCGAAGATCCAGGTAAAGAAAGCGACGGATGCAATGACGGACACGGGAATGTGCCAGGTGATGTACCCCTTGTAAAGAAGATAAAGGCCGCCGATGAGGAGGAGCAGCACCGACGTTTCGCCGATGCAGCCGGGTCTCCACCCGACAAAGAAATTGCCGTAAATACTGGTGAGGGAGCCGAACTTCTCTACCACGGCGGCGAGTCCGTAATGCTTCAGCACATAGAGGGGAGTCGCCGTGCTGATCGCATCCACCCCGGGTCCCATGTACTTGAAGATCGAAGCGTCCCGCAGGGGAGGGAGCCACGCGGAAGTCATGGCCACGGGGTAGGTGGCCACCAGAAAGGCGCGGCCGATGAGGGCGGGGTTAAAAATGTTGAAACCGATACCGCCCATGAGGTGTTTGGTCACAAAAACGGCGACCACCGAGCCCAAAACCGGCATCCAGTAGGGCACGCCCGGGGGAATGACGTAAGCGAGCAAAAGCCCGGTAATCACGGCGCTCCCGTCTCTCACCGTAACCGGCCGGCCCAGGCATTTTTGGGAGACGGCTTCCGTGATGACGCAGCTTCCCACGCTCACGGCGGTGATGATGAGGGTCTGGAACCCAAAAATGAAAACAGACAGGATAAGGGGCGGGATCAGACAGGCCGCCACCGTCCACATGACCTTCTCTACCGACTCTCCACTCTTCACGTGGGGAGAGACGGAAACACTCCACAGTGCGGGTTCCCTCGCGGCAATCTCGTTGTCTTTTGCTTCCTCTTCGATGACTTCATTCCTTACTTAAATTCATAAGTTCGTAGTAGCTGCGCGGATCATGACCCTCTTTCTTGAGTGACCTTTTTTCTCCTGTCTTCTTTCTTCTCTTTGCTTCCCA
Source organism: uncultured delta proteobacterium (assembly GCA_963740905.1). GTDB lineage: Bacteria > Desulfobacterota > DSM-4660 > Desulfatiglandales > HGW-15 > JAFGDM01. The sequence goes on along the minus strand of CAVUFY010000020.1, from coordinate 82,093 downwards.
GCCTCCCAGCCTTTTGCTCTTGCTGTCTCCTGGTTCCTGGATTCTGGATTCTGACTCCTGTCTTTTGTCCCCTACTTCTTGGCCTTCATCTTCGCGAGGCGGATGAATTGCACCAGGGGCCTTTTGGCCGGGCAGACAAAGGAGCAACAGCCGCATTCGAAACACTCGAAAACACCGAATCGGGACGTGTCCTGAGCTCTCCCCGCTTCCACGTACACGCCGATTTCATTCGGCTGAAGACCCATGGGACAAGCTTGCAGGCACCATCCGCACCGGATGCAATGATCATAGGGGCGGGTATCGATTTCGTCCTTGGTCAGAAAAAGGATCCCCGAAGTGGTCTTTGTTACAGGCATCTCCATCGATGAGACGGCAAACCCCATCATGGGACCGCCGATCACGATGCGCGCAAGATCCGGCCTGGTTCCTCCCAGATAGTTCACGATGTCATTAAGCCGGGTGCCGATTCTCACCCTGATATTGGCAGGCCTTTGGATACCCTTTCCGGTGATGGTGACGACCTTTTCATACAGGGGCTTGTTCAGGGCCACGGCATCGTAGATCGCTTTGGCGGTTCCCACGTTCTGGACCACTACTCCCACGTCAAAGGGAAGTCCGAACCCGGGGACCTTCCGGCCTGTGATGCTTTCAATCAGTTGTTTTTCCGATCCCTGTGGATACTTGACCTTCAAGGGGTCCACCACAATCTTGAAGTCACCCGCGCTCTTGTCCCTGATTGTCTTCCTCAGGACCTCCAGCGCATCCATCTTGTTGGCTTCAATGCCGATATGGCAATCCCTGATGCCCAGGATGGTCAGGATGATCATGACCCCTTCGATGATCTCCTCGGGGTGCTCCAGCATCAGCCGGTGGTCGGTAGTGAGGTAAGGTTCGCACTCCACCCCGTTGATGATGAGCGTGTCGACCTTGGCTTCCGGAGGAGGAGAGAGCTTGACATGGGTTGGGAACCCGGCCCCCCCTACGCCCACGATGCCTGCACTCTTAACGCGCTTACGCAGGTCATCCGCCGGCCGCTGCCTCCAATCGTCGGGGGTGAACGTTTTCGGCGCGGCGTCTTTATCGGTCTGGATAGTGATGGAAGGACTGGAAACCGTAATGGGGTGGGCGGAAGTCCCGACACTCTTCACGGTTCCCGTCACGCTTGCGTGGATGTCGGCCCCGAGGCCGGCGGACACTTCGCCGATGAGATCCCCTTCAGTGACCCTGGCTTTCTTGTCTACCAGCGGCCGGCAAGGAGCCCCGAAGTGCTGGAGCAGCAAAATCTCCACCTCATCCGGGAGGGGGAGAGATTCTATGGCCAGATGCCGGGAGAGTTCCTTGGATTCCTGCGGATGAACGCCCCCTTTAGGAAATGTGAGCAGCGTTTCTTGCATGATCGAGTCAGTTGGCTATGCTTCACTTCTCCTCATTTGAGTCTACGATCGTGGGTTTATAGAATAAAGATCCCTCATCTGTCCAACAAATTCTTAAAAAAACAGGTCTGCCGCTAGGTTCATGGACACCACTTGTGAAACAAGCCTCGTAGCTGGAAGAGACGCGCCTGAGGTCCGGACCTTAGAATTTCTCTGCGGTGGGAGTGCATTGTCTTTTCGCATCTTATCAGCGGGAAGCGGCGAAGACCGTCCTGGCTTTTTCGATGTCCTTGCCGATCTCATCGACGAGTTCCTGCACATGGCGGAAAGTCTTCTCATCCCTGAGCCGGGAGAGGAAATTGATCCTGATCGGCTTGTCTACCAGGTCGCCGGAATAGTCCAGCACATGGGTCTCTACGGACAGGACATTGTCGCCGAAGGTGGGATTAAATCCCACGTTGGTGACGCCGTCGTACTGTTGATCTTCAATGATGACCGTGACGGCGTAGACACCAGTCTTGGGGAGTAACCCGTCCTCGATCTTTAGATTGGCTGTGGGATAACCGAGCAGTCTTCCTCCCCGATCCCTTCCTTTCACCACGGTCCCCTCCACCTGGTAGTCCCTTCCCAGGAGCCTTTTCGCGTCCGACAGCTTCCCTTCATTGATAAGCTTCCGGATGGAAGTGCTCGAGACGAGGGTATCCTCGATCTGGATGGGCTCCACAAGATGAACAAGGAACCCGGCTTCCTCCCCCATTTCCCTGAGCAGAGGAATATTGCCTTCCCGATTCCGGCCGAATGCATAATCGTAGCCCACCACGATCTCTTTGACCCCGATTTTGTCGACCAAAACGGTCTTCACAAAATCACGCGCCGAAACGGAGGAAAACTCGCGGGTAAAGGGAATGCAGAAAAGGACATCGATTCCCGCCCTGCCGATCAGTTCCACCTTCTGTTTCGTAGGCGTGAGCAAAGGCGGGCCGTTTCCGGGCTTCATCACCCTTATGGGGTGGGGCTCGAAAGTCATAACCACGGACTGGCCGCCGATGGTTCCGGCCCGTTCTTTTACCTTTGCGAAAAGGGCCAGGTGGCCCCTGTGGACACCGTCGAAGTTTCCGATGGTGAGGACCGGGTTTCTCAAAGGCTCTTCAATAGCATTTAGGTCACGGATGACTCGCATCGAAACCTGCCAACTCTTACTGAGAAAAAAATTTCGAACCGTGAAAGGATTGGAACTCATAAAACCGATCATTTACTCTATTGACAGACTCAGGTCCACAATATAAATATAGGACTCGGAAATTTCAATTCCTTTGCGTGCGGAAGTGGCGGAACTGGTAGACGCGCTAGGTTCAGGGTCTAGTGGGGGTTCCCTCGTGGGGGTTCAAGTCCCCCCTTCCGCACCACTTGTTTTCATCATATCATGAAGTTACCAATCGAGATGTGACCAATTCCGGGGGTCAATCTGGGGTCAGTTCCGCCCCAGGTTCCAGTAACCATAATTCCTCTTGTCGAACGCAAAGGTCAGCGGCCCGAACCTTAGCGAAAGTCCGAAGAGATAAGCATAGATTGCGAGTTGGAATGGACCCAAGGAAGCGGACTGACATCAAACCGGGGGCGCGGGTGCGGGTTGTGCAGAAACATGATCAGCATTCCGGGAGATTGACGGAAGGAACCGTTCTCAAGGTTCTCACGAATTCGGCCACTCACCCCCACGGCATAAAAGTGTGCTTGGTGAGCGGAGTGGTCGGCCGCGTGAAGGAGATTCTGTCCCGGTAAGGCGGGCTGGTGGGGGTCGGGCAAGTTCAACGTCCGGTTCCCGGTAGGCAGGGCAAATAAATACGTCCGGCGTTTAGCGGATGAGCGGGGTGAGAATGCAAGCAGGACTTCTGAAGTGCATCGAAAAGTCGCCGGGTCACCTTGAATGTACGCTCGACCTGTCCGGCTTGTATCCATCGAGAGATGCCTTTGTGGGGTTCAAGAAGAGATACGGGGAATTCATCGGGGCCGACAAATGGAACCGGGCGGTGTACAGGTTCAAAGGCAATAGACTCATATATCAGAGCGAGCAAGTCATCCCATTGAAAAGAGACCGAAGGCCGCCTCTCCTGCTGGTCTTTGGAAACCCGGCCAGTCACTCAGTGAAGGCCGGATGTTTCTTCGCATTTAAAGACGGCCGCGAGAACAGATTCTGGAAATACCTCCTGGCGGAAGCCGGTGTTCTCAGGTTTGCCTCGGAAAAGGGAATTTCAGAAGAAGAACAGAATCTAATGAGGACAAAGCAGATTCACTCACTTGAGTATGAATCAACTTTCAGGATAGGTCTTTGCGTTTATTTCTCGATGCCCAGCAGTGCGGGTGGGCCCTGGTCGGGTGTCGCGGGCATTCGGTGGCTGTTAGGCGGCAAGGCCTGGAAAAAGGTCAATGAGCTTGAAAGAGATCGCGTCCTCAATATGGCCAAGAACTTCATAAAAAGGGATGGGATCGTTGTGACTTTCCAGCGAGACGCGTGGGAAGGTCTGCGCTCCAAGAACGATGCTCTCTATGCCATAGCAGAAGCGAAAGAAGGTAAGCTGAAGGGCTCCTTGCAGGGCAGGCAGGGCGTCCGGCTTGCTTGTGTCCCGCCGACCCGCTTATTGGGCCCGTCGAGAGACATGCTTCGCGGAACTCTTCTGGAGTGCGGCTTTAAGTTGTTGTCAGATCAAGGTTGAGCGGCAAAAGCAAAGAGAGTAGAGCTCTGCGGAGCGATTTTTGTCGAAATCCGGACCGAGGCTGATTGCGTAAGACCAGCCTCGGTTTTCGCCTGGGCTCCCGGGCAGGTTATTGAGCGCCCTGGTTCTGGGCCATTATGAAGCCTTTTGAATATCCTCCCGTGCTCGAGGGCGTCCCTGCAATGCGGGCCAGATACGCGGACCCAAGCTCCTTGATGTGGTCGCGTATGTTGTCGAAATAATTGAGATGCTCCTGCTCTTCATCGATAATCTGCTCGAAGAGTTTCATCGTCGTGCTGTCACCCTTCTCCCTGCAGACAAGCAGAAACTGATTGTACTTGTCGATGGTGTGGTCTTCAAGACCGGAATCGTGGGCGAAAATCTGCTCCGGCTTCTGACCCTTCTGGACCTTGTCGGCGGGCTCCGACGTCGGTTCGCCGTCGAGTTCCTTGATGCGCTCTGCGAACATCTCAGCGTGCCGCATCTCGTCGATGGCAATCAACTTGATGTTCTTGGCCAGTTCGCCGTAATCCATGTTGTCCAACCCATAATGCTGATTCATGTACTGATAGATGGCATGCAGTTCCATGCCTCTTGCTTCGTTCAGGACTCCGATTACTTTGTCTTTGCGCTCTTCACGAGAGATCTCGTTCATCCGTTCATCTCCTCCTCTAATGTGAAATGGATTGACTGAAAATAACCCTTACACTTTAGGTTTACGATGAAATTTATGTTCCTGCGCAGGAATGTCAAGCCTGGCGCCCGTGGGATGGGCTGGGGCACAAAATATTTTGAGAAGGTTTTTCGTGGTAACCGAAGGGACGTGCCTGCCTTATGCACCGTCACAACCAGGGGCGACTTCCAACGGTCAGCCCATGAGACCTTGCCGCGTCAGGAAAATCAAAGCTGCTCCACCGAATAACCTTTATCCTTGATGAGTTGGATAATGCCCTTCCTGCCGACCAGATGCCCGGCGCCGACTATTACGAAATAGGTTCCGCCTGAGCGCAGGTATTCCTCAATCCTTGAAGTCATTCCTACGTTCCGTTCTTCGAAGAGCTTTCCGAATACCGGGGCCATGCTCGCATCCTGTGTCACAGCGTCCGCAACGATCGATTCCAGCGCTTGCGGGTCTCCGGATTTCCACGCCCGAACAAGTCCTTCCACCTGCCGACCCATGGAACTCAGGGTCTTGAGAGTGTAAAGAAGAAATTGTTCCTGTTCCTCGTCGGAAAATCCGGATAAGAGGTTCAGCTGTTCGTCCAGGCTTTCGAGTTCCAGGATTCTCTTTTTCCCCTGAGCCTTTGCCAGAAAGTGGTAGTCTACTCCGTATTGCGGTTCATACCCCAAGCGCATGAGTTCCATAGCCTCCAGGGACAATGCGAGAAACCATGGCTTTTGCATCCGGATGAGTTCGACAGGCATGCCGAGCGTTTCACCCTCCTGCTTCAATAACCGGTATGTTTCCGGCGACAGATGCTTTTCCACATTGTCATCGTTCTTATAAAACGCCCTGTCCGTTAACCCCTTCAAGTCCAGCTTGCCGAGTTCGTATATGTTGGCTTCCACGACCAGGTTATCCGACGATTCATAGGCGTTTTCTATACTCGGGTTGAGGGGGTAAGAATCTTCCTTCAAAAAATGGATCGAGCCCAAAAGGTAAACGGTCGATCTCCCGGATTGGACTTTCCACAGAAAGTTTTTGAGGCCATAAGAAAAGGCAGGTTGAAGGGAGGCAAAAGACCCGCCCAAGGCGAGAATGATCAGGGCTATTGCCAAGGTTACGATCGGTCTGCTTTTTGTGCGGGGAACGCTCTGCTGAGATTTGTTCGGCTTGCTGTAAGTTCCTGCGGCATTCATCTTTCTCAATCTCCTTAAACCGGGCATTCCATAGAGATAGGGGTCAGAGAACAGCGGATTCAGAAATAACGAAAAAGGACGGAGGAGCGTTGTTCGGATTATAGTCCGAATGTCTTATGGAGCGCAATACACATGAAGCCCTCATTGGGATCAAGCCCAGTGATCCGGGACCCCGTGTCGCCACCTGACTTTTGCATCCCCGAAGGCAACGGCTCTTTGCCAATGGATGGGGTTCGGCCCCTTTCCTCCTGCGATGACGAACAGGCTTCCCGAAAGCGAATGGTAAGAATGAACGTGACATGAGCGGCTCGAGCAAGGATTCAGTCTTGAGTGGGAACAATACCCGCCGCGTCTCCCGTGGAGGGGTCTCTTCAGAGCCCCCTCCACGGGAGTGCGGCTAGCCTTCATTGATGGGCACTGGCTGGACCCACTCAAGACTGAACCGTTACCTGCCCGAGCAGGACCTGCGTGCACTCGCTGAACGATTCTGATAAAATAGCAAATTCAGGAACAGGAAAGGTCCGTGAAGCGGCCATGAGTGACATCGGTTATCTGGTATCCCTCGTCAAAGAGGCGGAAATCTATCGCGGCCAGGGGCTGCTGGAGGAATCCAGGGAGACCTACGCAAGGCTGTTGGCGTTTGTGCAAAATCATAAGAGCTTCATGACAAACAGAGAGCTGATCCACGCCGTGGAGGAGAAAATCAAGACGGTGGACAGGGAACTGAGGGACAGGGATCTTCGCGTGGAGATTCCCGACCTGTCCGAAGAGCTCCAGGGGCTCATCGGCAAATTGTTCTCCTTTTCCAGTAACCAGGACGTGGCGGCTATAGAAGGGGCTGTGGCACTGGCCAAGTTCGGTCAATACGAAAAAGCCCTGGCGGAACTTCAAAAGCTTATCGACAGAGGAATTTTGATCAGCGCCGACAGGACGGCGAGTCAAATGGCCGAGTATTTCAGCTCGATCATCAGTGCTTTGAGCGAGGCTTACGGAGAGATAAAGCAACAGTCGACTCAGTTGGTCAAGTATGCCAAAGAGCTGTCTCAATCCTATGAGAGAATGAAAGAGGAGGAGATGTTGCGAGAGAAGCTCAGCCGATACGTGGGCAAGAATCTGGTGGACAATCTTGTCGGGACACAGGACGGAGTGCTCTTCGCAAATGAGAGGAAGGAAGTAACGGTTCTGTTCGCGGATATTCGCTCGTTCACTGCCATCTCCGAGCGAATGGTGCCTGAGGAGTTGGTCTCCATGCTGAATGAGTTTTTCACGGGAATGGTCGACGTGATCTTCAAGTACGACGGGATACTGGACAAATTCATAGGGGACCAAATCATGGCCGTGTTCGGCATCCTCCCTGCCGAGAGCGGCCATCCTCACCGCGACGCGCTCCGGTCGGCGCTTGAGATGCAGACGTTCACCCAGCGGATGATGAAGCTGAGGAAGCATCTGGGGAAAGAGGTATTCGAGATCGGGATCGGGATCAATTCGGGAAGCGCTGTGGTGGGAAACATCGGTTCGAGAAACAGGATGGATTACACCGTTATCGGGGATTCCGTCAACGTAGCGGAAAGGCTGCAGCGCTTTGCTGAAGGGGGCCGGATTATCGTCGGCGGGCCAACCTATGAGAAAGTCCGAGATGATTTTCCGATGAGGAAGAGGGGCACGATCAGGATCAAGAATCGCTCGGAGCCGGTAACATGCTATGAGGTGCGGGCCACAAAGAGACCCCCTTCATGAACCTTTTCCGTGCACCCCAACACTCGGGTTGACAGAGGGTTTTTTATGGTCTAGAGTCATTAAAGCTGGAAGGGATTTCGGTGTCAGATCTCTCTAACTGAGGAGGTGGCAACATGGAAGAGGTTCAGGAAATGAAGCTGAAGCTCCAGATCCAAACCGACAAGCGATTCGTGGAAAAGGAATTCTGCGATCTTTTTGCCCTCAAGGTTTTCATGGATGGGTTCTTCTCGAAACTAGGAGACAGCAAGACCTCGAAAGCCGGAGTCAAATCAAGAAGTCCGCAGCCGCGGATAAAGAGTTGAGTATCTGATCAAGCCTCCTTTTTCATTCCGCCTTCTTCTGTATCGTAAAATACGTCCCTGTTCGACCCCTTCGGAAGCCTTTCCGGATGAGGAGTTAAACAATTTTATAAAAAAATACGTACCTAATGAAAAAAATGTTTGACTTACACATAAATCTATGTAATTAATATTAACGATACCTCCTTTCATTCCTCTTAAGGCCCCTGAATGACCTCCCTCCCTAGGCAGCCTTAAAAAATTCAGGGGCCCTTCCTTTTTTAGCACGGTTTTGAAGTCAAACCCGGCCATTTCCCCTCTTCTCTCCGGCACATTTTGGCTTGCCGACCACCGGCAGTTATTGTATAGATGGTCGAATGCCAGGACAGACCATATGAGAGCAGGAGTCAACATGGGAATTCTCGGCAAGGAAGAAATACTGGCTCAAGTCCACAAATTCAAATTGTTCCGCAGTGAGGGCAATCTTTATATCGACCTCTATGAAGCGATCGCAGGGAAGTCCAGCCACCGATTCATCGCCGTGCCGAACACCCTGGTCAGGGAAGCGGATGAAAAATACTTCGGCGTGGGCGATTCGAAAAAGACGGCTCTCCTGGATTGTTTAAAGAAAATCAAGGACGTGACCCTCACGGACATTATTCCGGGGGAAGACAGAGAAGGAGAAGCCCAGGCATTGTCCGAAATCGAGGAGATGTCGAAAAAATCCAATCTTTTTTCGAAGCTGACGAAAATCTTCCATCGGGGATAAATGCCATCTTCTTCAGACGATCCGGTCCGTTGCGGCCCAAAGCTCTTCTTGTTATTGCGGGCTCTTGTCCGCCACAATCCAGACCCTAAATCGATCCGTTTCCGCAATTCGCGCAGAAAGACCCTGCCGTCTGATGATCTCCAGAATGGAGGCTGGGGAAAGAAAATGGCTTCTCATAAGCAGAAGCCTTTCAACGAGCGCGGCAGACTTCACAGACCAGCGACGCAGGTCAGGCTCTTCAATCACCACTCGCCCCCCTTTCTTTAGGACTCGGGCAATCTCGGACAGGGAGCGGACCTGGTCCGCAAAATGGTGAAGAGCGTCCACCACGAGCACCCTTTCATAACTCTCGTCGGCAAAAGGGAGGTTCTCGACGGAGGACCGTACGATCAAGAGTTGTCCCTTTGCCTTGGCCGCCTTGAGCATGGGAAGAGAGACATCCGCCACGACCATCCTGCCCACATGATGGCGCAGCGAGAAGGAGACTCTTCCGGTCCCCCCACCCCCATCCAGCATGGAGCCTTCTATGGGCAGGCGCAACAGGTCGCGAAGGACGGCCGACTTGGGCGGGCCCACCAAACGATCATAGATGGAGGCAACGTGATCAAAGTGACGAATCATGCTCAGGCACCGTCTGTTAATCTAGCAGAGCAATCGCGCCCCGTCAAAAACAGAAGGAGCGTGAAGTGAAGCATTTTTTCCTTGACATCATTGGTCCTTGTTCCTATGGTCACTTTATAGCTAGAATGTGATTAGAATATGGGGGAACAGGAAGGACGCGTTATTTGGCTATTTATCCAAAGATCAAAAGGTTAGGTGCTTCCGGTCCCGCGACGCCGAGTGATTTGATCGTGTGGAATGCGTTGATCCAAGAGCTTCGGGAAAGGGTTTCGCGTGCCTAGGGAAAAAAGGTCGAAGGATGATAGGTATTCCTCCGCCGGGACTGCTGAGGGCAAGGTGAAGTTCGAAGTCTACGGCGAAGAGATGATCGAAAAAAGAGTCAGGTTGAGTGGTAACAGCGGTAGGGTTTACCTCCCTCCTGACTGGGTCGACCATCATGTCAAGATCATCCGCATAGACTGATCCGTGGCGTCTGAGAAGAGGAGAGGATTTGACCGTGCCTAAGATCAACGTAAGAAGGATGAAGAAGGAAGATGCCGAGGCGGTGGCGAAGATCGATGCCGCCATCAAGAAGATGCCCTCCCCCCTTGATCTGAAAGGCATGATGGGCGAAGAGATCAATAGAGTTCTAGACGCGAGCTTCGTAGCCGAGGTCAAAGGCAAAGTGGCGGGCTTTATGATCAGCTACATCACGGTGGGGAATTTCGGCGCCGACCAGTGTGCCTGGATTGCCATGTTCGGGACCGACCCCAAGTACATGGGGCAGGGGATCGGCAAACGACTGGCCGAAGAGGTCTTCAATCACTACAAGCAAAAAGGAATTGCCAAAATCTACACCACAGTGAGGTGGGATTCGACCGACATTCTCTCCTTCTTCAAGACTCTTGGTTTCGAAAGAAGCGACTTCATTAATCTTCGCAAACTTCTGTAGTTCCCGCGTCCGCCGATTCACCAACTTTCGCAGAATCCATCTTCTCTCTTAAGAGCATTTGTACCCCGGCGCTTCGCTGCGGGGGCGTTTATGAAAGAAACTCGCTTTGCAGCCGGAGAAGTTCTGATGCCAAGCCCCGAGCTTGGCCGGCACGGAGTCTGTATTAGATTCTTACACATTCATTCTGAGAGATTATCTCTCACATCAGTAAGTTAACGAAATTCCAGATGCTTTTTGAACCGCAGAATATCGAACAAGGAATATCGTAACATTTTAGCTTTTTGAAAAGCCTAGAGGCATCGGGCATGGGGGTCCCTCTCAAAACTGAAAACGAAGAGAATCCGGAAAAGCGCATGCAGACACCCGGTAGCAAAGGCGGGCGGCGAGTTTTCCCAGCCTCTTCGAGAGCCGACCCTGCATGGACCCGCCCCGGAAAGTCTCCGCCCGCCTCACCGGTTGCCTAACGCTGAACACGGGTGATGTGGCGTCTTCGTTGTTCAGTTTTGAGAGGGATCCCCATGCCTGGCACCAGAGATCATGATTTCAAAAAGCTAAAATGTTACGAAATTTCAAATATCTTTGGCTAGTTCTACAGTGGCGTTAAGCGGCGCCGGAGAGTCAATAGGTTGCGCCGGCAGCACCAAAAAGTGAGCAAAATGGTTGGTTCAAAGACAGGAATCATGTAAAGTCTAATGAAGCGTCTAAAGAGGCGGTAAGATCATCGCCATGACCAGCAGAAGGCCCGCAAGGAGCACGAAGCAAAGAAAATGATCGTGTGGTCCAATGTTGATGGCTTCGTAAAAAATCGGATATCGATGTTTTCTGTCATTCCGGTGAAAACCGGAATCCAGTTTCCCAGTTTTTGACTTTGCCTGGATTCCCCGGTCAAGCCGGGGAATGACGCAGTGCTGGAACATTTTCATGCGCGGGGGCGACAAGATTACCGTGTCATGAGCGTTTACGAGTTCGTCAAGGTTGTCCGTTGGTGAAGGAGGCGGAGGAAATGATCACTGCAGGGATAGATTGCGGCGCGAAAAATGCCAAGACGGTCATCTTGAAAGATGGATCGATCATCGGGAAAGGCAGGGTGCCAACCGGTTTCGATCAGAACAAGGCCATTATGGAATCCTTTGAGGCGGCGTGCAAGCAAGCCGGCGTCAGGGCGGACCAGGTGGAAACCATCGCCGGAACCGGCTCCGGCAAAGATTCCGTCAAGAAAGCCCTGCCAGGGACCGGACAACTGGTAAACGACATCAAGGCGATGGGGAAAGCCGCCAATTTCTTCTTCCCTTCCAGCCGAACGGTAGTCGATGTGGGCGCCGAAGAGGGCAGGGCGGCCAGGCTTGATGAATACGGGAACGCCCTGGATTTTGCCATCAACGAAAAATGCGCGGCCGGTGCCGGTGCCTTTATTGAAGCCATGTCCCGCGCACTGGAAATCGATTTGACCGAGATGGGCCCCCTGGCGCTCGAATCCGACAAAGAGATTCCCATGAACGCCCAATGCGCCATCTTCGCGGAATCCGAAGTGGTGGGCCTGATCCACGCGAAGACGCAAAAGCAGGATATCAGCAAAGCGATCCATGATGCCATGGCCGGCCGAATCGCGTCCATGATTCGTCGAATCGGCGTGAACGAGGATGTGGTCATGTTCGGCGGCGTGGGATACAACACCGGCTTCGTGCAGGCTATGAAGACGCAGCTCGGCATCGCGAAACTCCGGATCCCGGAAGAGCCCGAGTACGGAATGGCTGTGGGAGCTGCTGTGGTGGCCGAAGAGACCGCCGGCCGTTCATCGAAAAAAGCGGAAAAGGATTGCTGGGGGACCTGACCATGGCTGAAGAAAAGAAACAGGAATTCTGGAGATGGACCGAGAGTAACTGGGTGAACCCGAATGCGGACTGGAAAGGGGCGAAATTTATCACCGTCGGCATCGACGTAGGCTCGGTAAGCTCACAGGCCGTTATCATGGCCGATGGGGAGGTCTACGCCTACGGCAACATGCGCACCGGCTCGAACAGCCCGAACAGCGCGAGAAACGCCCTGAACTTCGCCTTGGAAAAGACGGACATGGAAGAAGGCAGGATCGACTATTGCGTCGGTACGGGGTACGGCCGGGTCAACGTGCCTTTTGCAAACCGGAGTATCACGGAGATCGCCTGTCATGCCCGCGGCGCCAACTTCATCTACGGGCCCGAAGTCCGCACCGTTCTCGACGTGGGCGGACAGGACATGAAGGCCATCCAGTGCGACGAGGAGGGCAAGGTGACCAATTTCCTCATGAACGACAAGTGCGCAGCCGGGACCGGGCGCGGAATGGAAGTCTTTGCGGATCTTCTCGGCGTCCCGATTACCGAGGTCGGCGATCGCTCCTTCCAAGTGGATGAAGAGCCGGAAGCGGTGTCGAGCACCTGCGTGGTCTACGCCAAATCCGAGGCTACGAGCCTGCTTCGCAAAGGGTGGAGCACCAACCTGGTGCTTGCCGCTTACTGCAGGGCCATGGCCGAAAGGATCCACTCGCTCGTGGAAAGACTCGGTGTGACTCCGGCCTTTGCCGTTACCGGCGGCATGGCCAAGAACAAGGGCGTCATCGACCGCCTCATGCCTATGATAGGTCTTGAGCCGGCAAAGACCAAATGGGATACCCAGATCGCAGGCGCCGTGGGGGCCGCGCTGTTCGGATACGCCTTCTGCCTCAAAGGGAAGGGAGACAGGGAAATTCGAAATTCGAATCTCGAAACTCGAAAGAAACCTGAATAACAAAAAGAGGTAACATTTTAGCTTTTTGAAATCATGATCTCTGGTGCCAGGCATGGGGCTCCCTCTCGAAACTGAAAAACGAAGACGCCACACCACCCGTGTTCAGCGTTAGGCAACCGGTGGGGCGGGCGGAGACTTTCCGGGGCGGGTCCATGCAGGATCGGCTCTCGAAGAGGCTGGGAAAACTCGCCGCCCGCCTTTGCTACCGGGTGTCTGCATGCGCTTTTCCGGATTCTCTTCGTTTTCAGTTTTGAGAGGGGCCCCCATGTTCGATGCCTCTAGGCTTTTCAAAAAGCTAAAATGTTACAAGAAGACAAATGATCAAAACACAGGAACTACGGTTTTGCCCCGACTTTGTTTTAAATTTTGAACATTCTACCCGATTTATGAGACATGATACTATTGAGGCGAACCCATGCTGGCAAACTACGGTTACAACGATGCTTCAGGGGACTTTTTCATCGCCATCGATACGGGGCTATGCAACGGCTGCGGCGACTGTGTGAGTGCCTGCCCGGCGCGGGTTTTCGTGGTGGCGGAGGAAGATCCCAATGATCCTATGCGAGAGGAGCCTGTGGCCATTGTGGCACACGACAAAAACAAGAAGCTGAAATATGAATGCAACGCCTGTAAGCCGACAGTCGGCAGGCCGGCCCTTGCCTGTGTCACGGCATGCAAGGCAGGAGCGATTTCCCACTCCTGGTAGATGGTCTCTTTTTAGCAATGGAGTACCGCAACAACAAACCACGAAGACACGGTAACGATTCAGTCATGAGCATTTGTACCCCGGCGCTTCGCTGCGGGGGCGTTTATGAAAGAAACTTGCTTTGCAGCCGGAGAAGTTCTGAGGCCACCCCCCCGGCTTGGCCGGCACGGAGTCTGGTTGGGGTCGAAGGCCTGCATTGGGTGGCTGAAACAGACGGGGGAGAATTATCATGCGCATCGGCATTTACCAGAGTGATCCTGTTTTCGGCGACGTGGATGGGAACCTTGAACAGGTTTTCAAGGACCTTCCAAAAGGGGAAGCCGACCTGTGGGTCCTGCCCGAGTTGTTCAGCACCGGTTACCAGTTTATCTCCCAGGAGGAGGTCGCGAGGCTTGCCGAAGAGATCCCCGGAGGCGGGACGTGCCGGGCTCTTGCCGGCCTGGCGGCGGACCTGAACGCGGTCCTGGTTTTCGGCATGGCGGAAAAGGAGAAGACAGCCTGTTATAATTCGGCTGCGGTTGTGGGCCCGAAGGGTTTCATCGGGGCCTACCGGAAAATCCATCTTTTCGCGGAAGAAAAAATCTTCTTCACCCCTGGAGACATGGGTTTCAGGGTTTTTGACGTAGGAGAGGCCCGGGTCGGCGTCATGATCTGTTTTGACTGGTGGTTTCCCGAGTCGGCAAGAGTCCTGGCGCTGCGGGGGGCGGACATACTCTGCCATCCCGCCAACCTTGTCCTTCCTCACTGTCAGAAAGCCATGGTGACAAGGTCGCTGGAGAACGGAGTTTATACGGCCACGGCAAACAGGGTGGGCACAGAGGCGAGAGGCGGCAAGAAGGCTCTCGTTTTTACGGGCAAGAGCCAGGTCGTGGACCCTGCGGGCCGGGTACTGATGGGTCTGGGGGACGCGGATAAAGGTTGGGCCGTGGCGGAGATCAAAGTGGAAACAGCTAGGAACAAGAAGATCACTACGCAAAACGACCGGCTGGGGGACAGGCGGCCGGAGCTTTACGGCCGGCTCTGTGAGTGAATAATAAAAAGGCGCAGGGCGCACGGCACACGGCGCAAGGGAAACGATACAAGCCGGGCAATAAACCAGAAAACGTTCAACAGTGTTTGCATGGGAGGCTGTACCCGGAAAGGACTGAGTCCTTATTCTTCCGCTCCAAAGCTCCGGGCTGGTCTTTTCAGAAAAGGACTCAGCCTTTCCGCTGCGAGGCTTGGTACATGTTTTCACAATTACGGTCACGAATTTTGGCTCCGTGTGCCGTGAGCCGTGCACCGTGTGCCATCTTCACTGCACCTTGACGTTGTAAGTCACGATAGGATCCCGAATCCCCTGGACCTGGACTTTTCCCACCTCCTCTACTGCCACGAACCGTTTAGCCCTGCTGTAGGTCCTCTGGCTGATAAGGATCTGCCCTGCCTTTGCCAGGGATTCGAGGCGGGATGCGACATTCACCTGGTTGCCGATCACTGTGTAGTCTTTGTGAATGTCGGAGCCGATGTTTCCTACCGTCATGTAGCCCGTGTTGATTCCGATGCCTATGCCGAAATCGTGTCCGTACTGAAGCCACTCGTCCTTCAGTTCCGCCACCTTCTTCTGCATATCAACGGCCATCATGACAGCCCTTTCCGCATGGTCCTCCAGGGCGATCGGGTCCCCGAAGAAAATGAGAAGACCGTCGCCAATGATTTTGTTGAGGGTTCCGTCATAATGGTGAATCGTCCTGGTCATTTCCGAGAGGTACTTATCCATGAGGGGAAACAGCTCTTCCGGCTCGAGGCTCTCGGTAAAAGAGGAGAAATTTCGGATGTCGGTGAAGACGACCGTCATCATTTTACGTTTGGGCTCAGCGCCCAGGGTATTGCCGCTGGAAAGGATGATGTCGCTCAGCTTGGGTGAGAGATACCGTCTCAACTCGTCGTATCTCCTCAGCTGCTCCACGTGCTCCTGCACCTTGGCCTCCAGCCCCTGATTGAACTGCTTCAGCTCATCCTGAGCCCTCTGCAATTCAGCGGTACGCTCATCCACCTTGATTTCCAGGTTTCGGGCATAGTCGTCCACTCTCGCCTTCGCTTGCCTTAACTCCGCATTCACCCTCTCCAGTTCTTCATAGGCCTTGTTTCTCGCCACAATCGTGTCCTTCAACTCGTTGATGGTCTCAACGAGTCCCAGGGCCCGATCATCGCCCTTGCGGCGTCCTCTGAAGAGCCGCACCGCCCGGTCTTTCATGGAAAGACGGTCATAGGTGACATCCAGGACAAACGAAGGAGCTTTAAATATCTCTCCTGTCCTGAGGAGAAGCCTCCGGTCCGCCTCCACCGTTTCGGTGATGAGAAGCGCCTCCCGCCTTTCCCGGGAGTCTTTGCCCGCTACAGGAAGGGCTTCCGTGTACTTGCCCACGAACACCGCTCTGCCGTTCAGTTTCTCGGGAAGGAGGAAGACCTTCCTGCCCACCTCTCTGCGTTCGCCGCTGTGGGGATCCACGACGGTGAGACGGTTTCCCTCCACCCTGGGGTCGAGTCCCATGGACGCCAGGTCCGGTTCTCTGTTAAACAGGATTTCCGGGTCGTAAGGGTTCAGAAGCTGGCGGACTCTGGCCGGCTTAAGGCCCCAAATCGTGGGAATGGAGGACAGGATGCCCCTGGAATAGGCATCGCCGGCGTAATCGGTGTGCACATCGATGTCGTCATGGTAGCGAATTTCGAGCAGGGTGCGGAATTTCCCGAAAGACTTGTCAAAGACGGGCGGAACGATGACGTCTATGTCTTTGGTGTCTGTGAAATGGCTGGTGAAAAACGGGAGCCTCTTAAACCCCTCGTTCGGCCCGGTAAAAAGGCTGACAAAGTAATCAAGTCGTCCCCAGGAACGAAGCCCGGCAGAAGAGGCTCCGCAATGAAAGCAAAAGTAAGGGTCCCCGGCCATTTCCCTGGCTCTTCTCATCATGACTTGAAAATTCTCGTAAGTGGTCCATTCATCCTCGTTGAGGAAGAAGTCTTCAGGAGAAGAGTAGCGCTCGGAAGGGTAAGAAAGCCCGTCAAAAAGCCCTTCATAGTATCCGAGCTTGTAATGGAGGTAGGCCGCTACGATTTTGCTGTTACGATTGCTAATACAGTCGATCCGGCTCATCTGGGCTGTCCAAGGAGGAAGAGCTTGCTGTGAAACAGGGAAGCACTGACCCAACCGCAATGTAAGGAGTATACAATGAACACGAACACTTATAGTTTTTCCAGCCAGAATAAGCAAGGGACAAAATCGTCTCCGTAATGATTCAGTCATTAGTGGGAACGAGGCCCACCTCGCCTCCCGGGGAAGGAGTCCCTTCAGAGACACCTCCCCGGTGTCGCGGCTAGGTTTCGTTGATACTCTGGCTGGACCCACTGAAAACTAGCCAAAGATATTTGAAATTTCGTATCACTTTAGCTCTTTTCAATACCTGTGAGGATCGTGATTCTCTTTCTTGAGTGACTGGCGGGAAGGCGCCGTCTTTTCACGGTTTATCTATGGGGGAAACCCTTGGCCCCGAAAGCAGGCGGTGGAGGCCCGGCCGGGGGTATGGTCTCTTCGGAGTCCGCAACCGGAAATGGACTCAACGTTTTCAAAACGCCCCAGGGTACTGAAGTTATTTTAGGAGTAGGCGCATTGGTCCACACTAACCGGAGGCCACGTCCTTTGGGGCTACCACCATGACCCATTGACTTTTCGGCGCCGGTTGACGCCTCTGCAAAAGTGGTTGCGGCTCTGAAGAGACCATACCCTCCGGCCAGGCCCTAGAACTTCTCTGCAGTGGGGGCAAAACTCCCCCGTAGATAAACCGTAGAAAAGACCAGCCTGCGAGCCTCGGAACGGGAGAAAGGGAATCATGATCCTTACAGAAGTTTCATAAAGCTGAACTAAAGATACGAAATTTCGAATATCGAACAAGGAATTTAGAACCGCAGAAGTGACCGCCTCACACTTCGAAATTCGATATTCCTTGTTCGATATTCTGCGGTTCAAAAAGCATCTGGAATTTCGTTAACTTACTGATGTGAGAGATAATCTCTCAGAATGAATGTGTAAGAATCTAAATCGGTACTGGCCCCCAGCTTTTTGCCTTGACAAAGCCGCGCTATACCGTAATATAAAAAACTACGATTGCGGGACGTAGCGCAGTTTGGTAGCGCACCTGAATGGGGTTCAGGGGGCCGCTGGTTCAAATCCAGTCGTCCCGACCAGTTAAATCAAGCACTTAGGAGGCATTTCCTGGGTGCTTTTTTCTATGTTGAAGCAGGCCGGCTGCTGATCCTCTCATCCTCTCAACAGGCCAAGGGTACTATTCCGGACTAATGCTGCCTCCCTTCGGAGGGTCCCAATTTTTTGTTTCGTTCTCTGCAAAATTAATCCAATTTTAATACCAGCGGCCTATTGTTATCCAATTGCATCGGCAGTAAGCATGAGGGGCCTCGAAAATGAGGAATCCTGATTCATGCCAAACTTCCGGTGGTTTTCTTCTGATTCAGCAGGTACCCCTGTAACTGAAGAGGCGGAGCTGTGAGCGTTTCGTCCTTAAGCGATATGCTACACGATCAGTTTTTTAGACGTAAATACAAACACTTGATCCTTGCTTCATCGAGAGCCACCACACAAAACCAGAGTAGCATATTAGTTAACCTGATCTTGGGCTGAAGGCTGAACACTGACTTGGATTCGGCAGAAGGACCAGCATTCGACGAAACGGGTTATCTCTCGGCAAGTCTTAGTCAAAAATCATACTCATGGTCCCATTGCTTTTTCTGTATCGATGTTGCACTGTGCATCGCGAATCCGGACGAGACTTCACTTCGACGAGGTAAGCCCTCATGAAAGAGAGAAGAAAGCTTGAGCGCTTCGATCTGGCGCTTCCCGCAGTCATCGAGATCCTGGACCTCAAACCGGGGATGAACGGGACATCCTTTGACTCTTTCACGAGGGATATCTCTTCTGGCGGCGCCTTCTTCGTGACACCCGACCCGCTTCCGGTCGGCACACGTGTTGCCGTCGACATGGTCCTGAAGACGGAGAGACTGCCCCCGCCGTCGGGCTACCCCCAAGTGAAAGCGGCCGGCCACGTGGTCCGTACGGAACCGACAGGCATCGCTGTGTGTTTCAACGGCCGCTGCCGTTTCGGGTGCAACCTGTGACGATTCTTACACAGCGCCCCTGACTTCCTAACGCGAAGTGAGCCCTTATCCCACTCGGAGGGAAAAGCCCGGTGAATACAGCATCGTCACCCGCGCAAACGATCTGTGTCATCAGCCCCTTACAACTCCAAAATGGGTTCATCGTTCGCCTCCTCGAAAAGGAGAGGGGCAGGAAGTGTCTCACAGCCGAAAGCCTTGATGAGGCCCGCTCCAATCTCGGCCGGGACTATGACCGGATCACACTGTTTCTGTGGGACTGCTGGAACAAGGACCTTGCCCATGCAATAGACGGCTTCAAGAAGGCTATTGATGGTTTGCTGCCCAAGAACAGTATCGTGGGGTTCTTCAACGTCAAAAGAAAGGGCCGGGAAAATAGCAAGACCTTGCCCTCGCAAGTGAAAGGGATTTTTTTTGTCGGGGCTTCGGCAGAGGATTTCTTGAAATGGGTATCTTGCATGCTAGAAGGAAAGTCCTGGCTTGCGTTGGATAAGGGGGTCTGCGTCGGCAACGACTGCTCCCAAAATGAACTGCTTACACGCAGAGAGAAAGCCATTCTATCCCTCATTCAACGGGGCAAATCGAACCAGCAGATCGCGGACGCACTTGGGGTCAAGTACAAGACCATCAAGAACCACTGCAATAACCTATTCCGGAAGCTGAAGGTCTCCAACCGCGTCCAGGCGGCCCTTCGGGCGAAGGATCGCTGAAGGGGGGCGGAGATACCGCGTCAGCGCAGCGCGCGTTGGAGGCTCGAGGTTGGAGGTATGCGCTGCGCGCTAAAGGTTCGAGGTTGGAGGCAGAGAGAGCAGGTTTCAGGTTTCAGTGTTCAGCAAAATCCAAATTCAAATCCTGAAACCTGAACACTGACACCTGAAACACCGAACACTGAACCCTTGCTTCTGCGTCGTCCTAGCGTCAGCGGTCGTCCATCGTCCGTCTGTCTTTAGCTTCTGAACCCTTTCTTTAGAGGCCCCCATGGACATACAGCAAAGACCCGAGTCATCCCTCAGGGATTTTCTCCACGTCCTGTTCAAGCACAAGGTGCAGATCCTCCTGTTCTTCGTGGCCACGGTCTGCACCGTGACGGTCGGGACGTTCATGATGCAGCCCACCTACGAGGCCACGTCCCAGGTCCTGGTGAAGATCGGAAGGGAAAACCTGTATGTGCCCGATGTGCCCACGAGCGGCAACAGCAGCCCGATTTTGCACGTGGACCAGGAGGAGCAGATCAACTCCGAGATCGAGATCCTGAAGAGCCGCTCTCTGGCGGAGGAGGTGGTGAAGAAGTTGGGGCCCACCGTCCTTTACAGCGACCTGAGCGAGGGAAACAAGAGCTTCCTGGCAAGCATTCTGCCGGGCAAGGGGAGTAGCCTGTCACTGGCGGAGTCTGCGGTGCTCAGGTTCCAGAAGGATCTCACGATAGAGGGCGTGAAAAAGTCCAACGTCATCCAGGTCAGTTTTAAGAACAAGGACCGCGACACGGCCGCCTCGGTGGTTAACTCCCTGGTCACGCTGTACCTGGGCCGGCACCTTGACGTGCACAAGAATCCCAAGTCTTACACCTTCTTCGAAGAGCAGTCCCGGCTCCTGAAAGACAAGCTGGCCCTGGTCGAGGACGGGCTCAAGACCTTCAAGGAGAAACATGACCTCAGCTCCCTGCAGGAGCAGAGGAGCCTGCTCCTCAAAGAGGACTCGGCCCTGCGCACGGCATTCAACCAGACCGGGAGCCGGATCGTGGAGACGCAGCACCGCATCGGAGAACTTCGCAAACAGCTCACGTCCATACCCAGGACGGTCCCCCAGGGAGAAGAAGTGGACCACAACCCGTACCTGATCAGCAGCCTCCAGGCAAGGCTGGTGGAACTGCAATTGAAGGAAAAGGACCTTCTTACCAAGTACACTGACCAGAGCCGGCTGGTGGGGAATGTGAAGGAAGAGATCGCCATGGTGCGCGCAAAGCTGGACGAGCAGGAGAAGAAGCGTTACGGAAAGAGCAGTTCAGGCGTGAACCTTACCTACCAGCGCCTGGAGGAGGAGCTGTTCCAGAACGAGGCGGATCTCAAGGCCCTGCTGGCCAAGCAGAAGACCGAGGGCGCCCAGCTTGCCGGGTACCAGACGCGGCTCGAAAATCTGAACCAGTTCGAGGTCCGGCTCGACCAGTTGCAAAGAGAGGTGGATGTGGACCGCCAGAACTACCGGCTGTACCTGACGAAATTCGAGGAGTCCCGGATTTCGAACGCCATGGATACGGAGAGGATCGCCAACGTGAGCCTGATCGAGCCTGCCCGTCCTCCTCTCAAACCCGTGAGCCCGAAGAAGCTGCTCAACCTGGTCCTGGGCATTTTCCTGGGGGCCTTCGGCGGATTGGGCCTCGCCTTCTTCAGCGAGTACCTGGACGACAGCATCGAGAAGCCGGAACAGGTCGAAACAGCCCTGGGCATCCCGGTCCTGGCCTCGGTGCCGGTGTTTAAGAACTAGGTTTCAGGTTTCAGTGTGTCTCACACAGAGATCGCGGGGAACGCTGAGAAAGACAGGATGTTTGTAAGAAGAAAAAAACAGATGTTTCCCTCTGTGGCCCCTGTGGGCTCTAGTGAGCGTAGCGAGCGGGCGTGAAAAAAGAAAGAGCGTCCATCATCCGTCGTCCGTCTGTCTTTAGCTCCTGAACCCTGAACACTTTCTTTTTTAAGGGGTCCCATGGGAAAGACTTATGAGGCTCTGAAAAGAGCGGAAGAAGAGTACGAGGCTGGGTCGCCGAAAGTTTCAAGCGTCCCGAAAGAGGAATCACACCGTCCGGTCCGTCCGCCCCGCCGGGAGTCCTCCATTAGGGCCGCGGATTGCTATGAGGCCCTCAAGACCAACCTCCTGGCCCGTTACCCGGACAAGTCCATCAAGACCATTCTGTTCTCAGGGACCACCCACGGAGACGGCTCCTCCACCACGGCCATCAACTTCGCGACCACGCTGGCCGGGAACTGTCAGCTCAAGGTCTTGCTCATGGAGGCCAACCTGAGGACGCCCAGCCTTCACGATGTCTTCCATCTGGAGCCTGAAAACGGCCTTAGCGATGTGCTGAGCAACGGGACGAGGCTCGCCTCCTGCATCAGAGAAGGCGGGGCCTGAAAACCTCCTGATGTTCAGAGGTGTGAGCTTCGGCTTCTCATACCAGATCAACGGTCAGAACAATTATTAGAAAAAAAGGTTTCAGTGTTCAGGTGTCAGGTTTCAGTGTGTCTCACACAGAGAGCGCAGAGAAAGACAATATGTTTGTAAGAAGAAAAAGACAGATGTTTTACTCTGTGGTCTCCGGTACTGTGAGATAATCTTTCTTCGCGATCTTCGCGAACTTTAGCGACCAGTGGGAGCGGGCGGTGAATCAATTTGTTTTTCGTGCTCCGTGTCCCGGTCTTATGCTGACTTCTGACCTCTGGTTTCCACTCCTTGACTCCAAGCTCAAAACCGGCTACCATCATCTCAACCTGAGCAGAAAGATCCTTGACAAGATCTATGATGTGAGAAATAGGGGCATAAAAATAGCAGTGTCCTGGGAGGTGAGAATATATGCCGCGAATCACCCTTAAAGAGACAATAACCAAGGAAATTGAAATTCCTTTGGAAGCGCTTTATGATCTCATTGACAACCTAAGTCGAGAAGAACGTCAGAAGATCTTAGATAGACTAAAAGAAAAGACCTTTGAATTAAGCGCTTTCAAGAAGGACGAGATCAAATCCATTCTTGCTGAGTTTGCAGCAACAAATCTATATGAGGATGATTTTTTGAAAGATCTGGAAGAAGGTTTAAGGAAGTCCTCCATTTACAGGTAGGCCTGAATGCCACAAGTCGTTGATCTCAGGGAAGACATTTGGAAATACCTCCGGAAGCATGGACTTACCAAGAAGTGGGAAAAGGCGAGAGACCTTTTTGAGAATGATCCGTTTCATCCCTCTCTCAACACAGAGCTTCTAGAACCAAAGCATCGTCTGATCTACTCATTCAGGATTGACAAAAAATATCGGCACTCTTTATCTGCCTGCCCGAAGGCAAAGTAGAAATACTTGCCGTTACAAAACATTATCGGAAGTGATTACGCCTCGCCAGGCCTGAAGGGTAACTTTTGATTGAGTTAGCCGTATGTCGGCATACGAAAAGTTAAAAAGTGAAGAACGTCTCTCTTCTCCCCACCATACTTTTGGTTTCTGTGGAGGATCTCAACGAGTGCAAGGGTGCGGCCTTCAAGATCAAGAATGATCCGCGGATTACACCTGTCGGGAAGATTTTGAGAAAGACCAGCATAGACGAGCTGGCGTTCGGAATCCCTAACCTGTGACCTATTACCCATGTTTCGGGAGGCGGTCGACTGCTCTGTGATCAACCGCCTGTCCTTTTGGGATGCACTGATCATCGTGGCAGCCGAGAGCGCCCGCTGTGAAGCCCTGTGGACGGAAGATCTGAACCACGGTCAAATCATCCGCGGCGTGCGCATCGAAAACCCCTTTCATCTGGCTGCAACCAAATAAACCAAATAAACTTACTAAACCCAAATAGTCTTCCGAGCGCAGCACTCCTTGACGAGAAAGACAGGTCGATCATGTAATATGCTTGATCAATGTCCGGTGCGAACCCCCGAATACTTAAAGCCCACTTGGCCAGGATGTCATTTTCATTGCGGGTATCATGGGCTCTACGGTTTTGAAAATTTGATCGTTGAAAAATGGCTACTTACTTTTCAGGAATCATAAGTTAAGAGCGTCCTCCTAGTCCTACAGGATGGTCTGATATGAGCGACATTGTGAAATTTGAAAACGTGCGGGACCGCCTCATTGAAATCCGAGGACAAAAGGTCTTGCTGGATGCTGATGTTGCCGAAATCTACGGCGTTGAGACAAAACGAATCAACGAGGCGGTGAAGAATAATCCTGACAAGTTTCCAGCCGGATACATCATTGAATTGGAAAAGGCGGAATGGGATCGTTTGAAGTCGAAATTTTCGACTTCAATAAAAGGGGGAAAAGTCAAGATGCCAACCGCCTTCCCTGAAAAGGGCTTGTATATGCTGGCTACCATCCTTAAAAGCTCGCAGGCGGTCAGGGCAACACTGGCGATCATCGAAACCTTTTCAAAAATGAGGGAGCTCACTCGCAACATAAAGACGCTTTCTATGGTTGAAGATAAGAAGAAACAGCAAGACTTAATGCGAAAAAGCGGGGAGATCATTGCTGAAATTCTGGAAGACGATCTGCAGATGACAGATACCGAGACAACCATAGAGCTCAATTTCGCTGTCTTGAAATTCAAGCATGTGATCAAGAGGAAAAACAAGTGACCTTCCTCTCCCCAGAGAGGTGCTGAGTAAGAATTGGTCTGTTCTGATATCCGACCTCTGGCCTTCACGCTCTGCACCATGCGCTATGCCCTGTGCGACTTTCCATCCAGCATCAAAAAAAGACCAAGACCGACTCTCTCACTTATTTACCAGCGTCCCCAAGGGCTTCATTGTATTTGCCTCTTACCTCTTTGCTCTATGCTCCTTGCTCTATGCTCTTTGCTGACACCTGAATACTGAAACCTTCAGTCTGCACATCTTCAGGCGTCCGTCGTTCTTTTCTTGCTCTTAGGATTGTGTATATCCCGTTGACATATCCAAATTTGACTTTATAATATTCCCAAAATCAAAAGATTTTTTTGTTGGGGTATGATTGTGGCTTGTGTGAAAACTAGAATATTTAAAAGCAACCGGAGCCAGGCAGTTCGTCTGCCGATGGAAGTTGCCTTTCCGGAATCCGTGAAGGATGTTGAAATCACTGCGATCGGGAACAAACGTGTGATTGCGCCTGCGGGCCAATCGTGGGATGAATGGTTCAATGCTCCCGGGGTTTCCAATGACTTTATGAGAGAGCGAAAGCAGCCGGAAGACCAGCGCCGGGAGACTCTCTAGTGCTAAAGTATCTGCTGGATACAAATATTGTCATCTATACCATGAAAAACCGTCCTCAGCAGGTGAAAAGACGTTTTCAGCAGCATCACGGTCAGATGGCCATTTCTGCCGTAACTTTAGGGGAATTGGTTTTTGGCGCGGAACGTTCACTGCAAGTGGAACAGAATCTGGCGGACATCGAGGCCTTGGCTGCGCGGCTTGAAGTGCTGCCCTTCGACAACAAAGCCGCATATCATTTTGGGCGGATACGGGCTGCGCTTTATCGAACGGGCAAGCCCATAGGACCTTATGATATGATGATTGCTGGTCAGGCCCGAGCCATGGGCCTAATACTGGTAACAAACAATAACAAAGAATTTGAACGGGTGCAGGGGCTGTTGCTTGAAGATTGGAGCCAAGCATGAATCTCCTATGCAACCCATCTTTAATCAATGTCGTGAGGGAGGTCCTTTCCGAGGATGGCCGGGTCCTCTTTGCGTACTTTTATGGGTCTTCTGCTGAACTCCAAGAGGGAAATGATATCGACCTGGCAATCTATGCGCTGGAAGCGGCGGAGCCGCACGCCCTGTCAGCCGATCTGAAAATAGCGCTCCACAAAAAGACCGGCTTGCCTCCCGAGGCATTTGATATCCAAATCATCAATGACCTGGCAAAGAAAGGCGACTGTTTCGGTTTGCTGTACTTGAAGAACGTGTTGGACCCAAACAGGCTTCTGTTTGAAGGAGATTCTTCTGCGCGAGCGGACTTCCTTGAGCGATACGGTTCGAGATTTAAGGAATGTGAAGCATTCATGCAGGAGCTTGTCGGATGAAGGTCGACCCGATCCGGATAAAACAGTACCTTTCCGAGATCAGAAAGAACAGTCTGGACCTGAACAGCCTGCTCGATCAAAACCAACTGGCTCCGAATTCCATTCCTTTGAAAGCTGCAAAATACATCCTGATCGAACTCGCCGAAGGGATGTCCAACACCATCCAGCATATCCTTGCGAGAGAGAAAGGCGTGGCTGTATCCGGGTACATAGACGCCATTTCAAATGCCTATGAAAATGGCCTAATATCCGAACCCCTGTTTCAACGGCTTAAGCCATTCTTTGACTTTAGAAACAGCCTGATCCACCGGTACTGGACGATCGACGACTCACGCCTGATCGACAATGTCTTGAAAGGAAGAGGGGATTTCGATCGGTTCATCGAAGAGATCGAAGCCTACACATCTCGGCTATCCCGGGCATAGACCGGTCCCGTCGTCCGCCTGCCCCGTGAAATGTTTTTGCTGTTCTATTTCACCGGGGAGCGAAGAATTATCTCACACAGAGATCGCAGAGATCGCAGAGAACGCAGAGAAAGACAGGATGTTTGTAAGAAGAAAAAAACAGATGTTTTCCTCTGTGGACCCTGTGGGCTCTAGCGAGCGTAGCGAGCGGGCGTCTGTCTTTAGCCCCTGGTCCCTGACCCATTACCTATCACCCATAACCTATGACCTGTCTTTTACCCATTACCTGTATTTGTTTAAAGTTGACTTTCAAATTATCCATGCTAATTATAAAGCATGTTTGAACGATGGATCGCTATTCCTGCGACAAAAAGCTGCCTTATCATCGGCCCGAGGCGTTCTGGCAAAACGACCCTGCTCAAGCAGCGCTATTCGCAGTGGCCCTACGTCACCCTGGACGACCTGGATGATCTGGACTGGGCCAAACAGGACCCGAAGGGATTTATCGGTCGGCTGGGCGGCCGGGGGATAATCGACGAAATCCAGCGATTGCCGATACTGACTGTTGCCGTCAAATATGCCGTTGACAACGAGGAGGCCCGCTTTCTCATGACGGGTTCGAGCACTCTGGGGCTCATGGACGCCGCGGCCGACACCCTCGCCGGCCGCATACATATCGTTTCGCTGCCTACGGCCTGCTGGGGTGAAGACCTGGGACCTCCCACGCACAGGGTTCTTGACGAGCGGGCAGATCCACCCCAAATCAAAGCGGCAAACCGATTGCTGGCGGAAGCCATGACCTGCGGGCAGTTCCCAGAGGTGCTCTCCCAGAAAGACGAGGCAGCCAAACACGAGGTGCTCGTCAACTACCGCAACACCTACTTCATCCGCGACCTGATGCAGTTGTCCAACATTGAGAACCTCGACGGGTTGCTTGCCGTTTTCCAGCACCTGACGCGATCTATCGGTTCCCATCTTGAAGTGTCCAACTTCGCACGGGAGTCCGGGCTCAGTCAGCCGACAACGAAAAAGTACCTCAATGCGCTTCAGCAGTCGCAGCTCACATTCAAGCTTTACGGTTACCAGTTCGGTCCGGCCAAGCGCTTCGTCAAGGCGGCGAAGACCTACTTTTCCGACAGCGGCATCATTCACAGCATCAATCCAGGCATAAGCGACGGGCAGCGGGTGGAGAACTTCGTGCTTGCCGAACTGGAAAAGCGGCGCAAGCTGGGCCTCCTGTCTGCTGAGCGGTTCTTCTATTACAAAAGCACTGGAGGGCATGAGATCGACTTGGTGTTCGAGTCGGAGGGCGTCGTGCATGCCGTGGAAATCAAGGCCACCCGCAAACCCGGCGCACGAGATTTTCTGAACCTCAAGCGGTTCATCCAGAATGCGGGCCGCCCAACCAAGGGCTTCCTTTTCTACCTGGGCGACGCCTATCAGATGGTGGATGGTATCCGCATGATCCCGGTCGGTGCTCTGTTCCGAGGGGCATGACCCCTGGTCCCTGACCCATTACCTGTTGTTGTTACCTATCACCTGTCTTTTCTGTCTTTTCACCCATGACCCCTAACCCATAACCTATGACCTGTCTTTTACCCATTACCTGTTGTTGTTACCTATGACCCATAACCTGTCTACCTGTATTTTCCCATGCCCGGTTTCAGACAACTGAACGTCTGGCAGCGCTCCAAGAAGTTGGCGGTGGAAATATACAGGCTCACACAGACGGAGCGCTTTAGCCGGGACTTTGGGTTGCGCGATCAAATCAGACGCGCTGCCGTGAGCATTCCATCCAACGCCGCGGAAGGCGATGAACGCGGCACGAACAGGGAAGCTGTTCGTTTCTTCTACATAGCGAAGGGTTCGCTGGCTGAACTCGAGACCCAGCTCGAGATTGCGCACTTTGCTAAACACTAAACCTGATCGAAGGAAGATCGCTGCGCCGTAAAGTATAGATGGAAGAGGGAAGACCGTTTCACTCGGAAGATCGCTAACGCTAAGAAGAAAGGGCGGAGTAAGGGGGGAGGCCGAAAAAGTGGAGGGCAAGGGGAAGATCAAATCCGTGAGGGACTTGGAAGTCTACCGGAAAGCCTTTGATGCGGCGATGGAAATCTACAAGCTGTCGAAAGGCCTTCCCAAGGAGGAGTTGTATTCCTTGACAGACCAGATGCGCCGATCCTCCCGCTCGGTATGCTCCAACTTGTCGGAAGGCTGGCGAAAAAGGAGGTATAAGGCTGTGTTCTTGAATAAGCTGACTGATGCAGGACAGGAAGCGGCCGAGACGCAAACCTGGCTGGAATTTGCCCTTCACTGTAAATACATCAATGAGGAAACTTTTCTCAGACTGGACCATACATATGATGAGGTCTTTGCCATGCTAAATGGAATGGAGAACAAGGCCGATACCTTCTGCCGATGAAAACAGTTTTATTTTCCTAAGCGAAGCGATCTTCCCTCTTCCGAGCGAAGCGGTCTTCCTGCTTCCCTCTCTCTTTATCGTCCGTCAGTAAAAAATCATGTTAAGCTCCCGTCGCCAAACTCTGATCCAAACCTACAAGCTCTTTGACCTCCTGGTCATGGTCTGCTCCTTTGCCCTGGCCACCTGGGGAAGCTTCTCCATCCAGAGCGGCGCCGATGCCGTTCGAGGATTTTCTGGGCATGCGGGTCAAGCTCCAGAACCTGGTTTTCTTCCTGGGGTTCCTCCTTGTCTGGCGGCTCATCTTTTCCGGGTTCGGGATCTACAGGTCAAGACGCCTTTCCGGTCGCGTCAAGGAGAGCGTGGATCTGCTCAAGGCCACATCCCTTGGGACTCTGGTCCTCTTATCCGCGGCGCACCTTTTCCATCTGAGCATGATCACGCCCCTGTTCCTCCTGATCTTCTGGGCCGGGAGCAGTCTGATCTGTATCCTGAGCCGGCTGTTCCTCAGGACGTTTCCTCAAGTGGCTTCGGCTCAGGGGCCGGAATTTGCGCTTTATGCTCATTGTAGGCACTAATGAGAGGGCGGTGCGGTTTGCCAAGAAGATCGAATCCCAGCCCGAGCTCGGATACAAAATCTTGGGGTTTGTCGAAAACGGGTGGAAAGGCAACGGGGGGTTCAAGCAGAACGGGTACCGCAAAGTGAGCGACTTCGAAGGATTCTCGTCCTTCATTCGTCAAAACACTGTGGATGAAGTGGTCCTCTGTTTGCCCATCAAGTCCTTCTATGATCAGATCACGACCATTTCGAGACAGTGTGAAGAGCAGGGCATTATCGTCCGGCATCATTCCAACCTCTTTGGTCTTGAAACTGGCCCATTCCGAGGCAGGCCATCTTGGGAACGAACCCATCATTTCACATTTTACCGGCGCGATGGAAGGGTGGCAGGTGCAGGTAAAGCGCATCCTCGACATCCTGCTCTCCTCGGTCTGCTGCTTGTCTCGTTCCCCCGTCTTTCTGGTTGCCGCTTTGCTGATCAAGCTCACCTCAACGGGGCCGGTCTTCTTTGTCCAGGATAGGGTAGGGCTCAACAAGAGAAGGTTCCCGCTTTTTAAATTCAGGAGCATGGTTGCGGACGCGGAAAAAAGGCAGGCGGAACTGGAAGATCTCAATGAGTGCAAGGGTGCGGCATTCAAGATCAAGAATGATCCGCGGATTACGCCCATCGGGAAAATTTTGAGAAAGACCAGCATTGACGAGCTGCCCCAGCTCATCAACGTCCTGAAGGGCGACATGAGCCTGGTGGGACCCAGGCCCCTGCCTGTGAGAGACTACAACGGGTTTAACGAGGACTGGCAGCGCAGAAGATTCAGCGTCCGCCCGGGAATCACCTGCCTCTGGCAATGTCAACGGACGCAGCAACTGTTCCTTCGACCATTGGATGGAACTGGATATGCAGTACATAGATGAATGGTCACTATGGTTGGATGTGCAGATTTTGGTGAAAACTGTTCCTGCCGTCTTGAGAGGGTCCGGGGCCACGTAGTCGTGCGCTATGCCGCTGAAACCTGAACACCGAACGCTGAAACCTTCATATGCTTCCGTCGTCCGTCGGTATTCCTCTGATTTCCGACCTCCGACTTCTGACCTCTGGTATTAATGCTGGCCTCTGGACTCTCTGACATCTGACCTCTGGCATTAATGCTGAAACCTGAGCACTGAACAGTCTCTTTAAATGCTCTCTTCCCCCTGTCGTGGCCACTGGGATTCAGGAAAGAAATAGACGAAAATTAAAAACTTAAGAGCGTCCCCTTCGCTCTTGACATGGCCATAAATATGGCTATAATTTTCGGAAGCTGTTTATCCTTCACAGGAGTCTATCCGCAATGACCAGGAAAGTATCCGTTGCCGAGGCAAAGGGGAAGCTTCCTTCTATTATTCACGAGGTCGAAGGAGGGGCAAGGGTTGAAATAACCCGGCACGGCAAGTCCGTCGCTGTTATGGTCCCCACGGGTGAATACGAACGTCTGAGGGAAAAGGGTAGAGGGTTCTGGAATAACCTCAAGAAAGTGAGACGGATAATGGCCTCCGAGGGCATAATCGTTGAAGATAGCGATTTTGGTGACCTCCGGGATACTGCAGGCGGTCGGTCGTTTGAGTGGGCGGAATGAAGTACCTGCTTGACACCAACATTGTATCGGAAATGGTCAAGTCTAAACCGGATGCCGTTGTGTTGGAAAGATGTAAGAAATACCAGAAGGATATAGGTATTGGAGCGCCAGTCTGGCACGAGTTACAGTACGGTTGCTACCGGATGCCCCTGTCACGCAAGCGGGAAACGCTTGAGATGTTTCTTGAAGATGTCATCGGAAGGAACTTCCCGATCCTGCCTTATGAAGCACAGGCAGCCCGTTGGCACGCCATGGAAAGAGCTCGACTGTCGCTTGAGGGTAGAACACCATCGTTCGTGGACGGTCAGATTGCTGCCATAGCTGTTACGAACGGCCTTATCCTTGTCACACGGAACAGCAGTGACTTCGAAGTGTACTCGGGTCTAAGACTGGCGACGTGGCATACTGCAGGCCATTGAGTCATGAGTCGTGAGATAGTTGACTTCCAAAACCTGCAACGCGCTTCCGGCCCCTACGTCCTAGAATAGCGAACGTCATCCGTTCTCCACGACTGCAGGCGGGACTTCCGATTCCCCATGCGTCCGTCATCCGAGCGAAGCGATCGTCCGTCGGTATTCCTCTGACCTCTGACTTCCGACATCCGACTTCTGTCTTTATGCTGACCTCTGACTTCCGACATCCGACTTCTGTCTTTATGCTGACTTCTGACCTCACACCTCCGGCTTTCCTCGGCTCGTTTGGGGAGCGGGCACTTGACACTTTGCAGCACCGGCATATTATGTGTATAGAATACACATTGGGAGGTGCGGACATGCGTACAAATATCGTTATAGACGAAAAATTGCTGCAACAGGCCTTTTCGGTCAGTGAGGCCCAAACAAAAAAGGATCTGATCCATGAGGCGCTCCGGACTCTGATCGCCGTTAAAAAACGGAAAGATCTGGCGGATCTGGCCGGCAAAATTGATTTTGTCGAGGGCTATGCCCACAAAGCGATGCGAAAGATGCGGGGATGATCCTGGTTGATACATCGGTTTGGGTTTTGATTTTTCGTGATAAGACAGGCAGCGTGGTGGCGGCCTTTCGAAAAAGAGTCGGCTCGGACATCACTGTTTTAACGAGATTCAATCAGCTCGAACTGTTGCAGGGAGCGAAAGATCTAAAAGAGTGGCAGGTGCTTGAAGACTACCTGAGCACTCAAGTCTATCTCGAAGCCTCGGCTGACACTTGGAGAGAGGCAGCGAGGATCTATTTTGATTTGAGACGTAAAGGTATTACCGTCGACAGTCCTATTGACTGCTGCATCGCTCAGATCGCCTTGGAAAACGGTGCTTTGTTGCTGCACTGCGATCAAGATTTCGGACGGATCGCGAAGGTTCGAAAAATCCACCAGGAGTATTTTCCTTGGCAATGAATCAGCGTCTGAAACCTACTTGAATTCTCGGGAGAATGAACCATCCTACCCATACCCTATATTACCTATTACCTGATTGTATGGAACTGGATATGCAGTACATCGACAACTGGTCGCTGTGGTTAGACGCTAAGATATTAATTCAGACCGTCCCGGCCGTTATACGGGGCTCGGGTGCCGCTTCCGGTTTTCGCTTCTTTTCGTTTGACTTCAAGAGTATGAAAGCATATTCTTGTTGCATACTTTCTGAGGGGAATTTGCCATGCATGCAAAGGTTGCAGAGCGAGGGCAGGTGACAATTCCCAAAGCTATTAGGGAGCGTTTGGGGATCGCTCCGGGGACCATCCTGGATTTCGAGGCTGAAAATGGAAGGTTAGTAGCGGTCAAGGCCGAATCGGTGGATAAGTTGGAAGCTATCTACGGGCGATTTGGCCGGGGTCGGAGCGCCGATGCTGTTGTGGCAGAGTTGCGCGGCGAAGTATGATCACGGCGGTCGACACCAATGTGCTCATCGACGTGGCTTTTACCGAGATTACTTTACACCGCTTGTCCTTCTAACCTCGGAATCATATCTCAAGCAATGACCCAACTCCGATCGAAGCCCGTGAATGGGGACTTGTCGTTCTTAGGCATTCCGCTTCCCTATTTCCAGCCAATCGAGCTTCAGTCGGTGTTCTTCTGATCTCCGACCTCTGGTATCTGATCTCTGGGGTTTTGCTCTTTGCTCTATGCTGACCTCCGACTTCTGACCTCCGACCTCCGACTTCTGGTATTAATGTTGATCTCCGGCATTGGCGTCTTAGCGTCTTTGCGTGAGATACTGACCTCTGACTTCTGATCTCTGACCTCTGGTATTGATGCTGACCTCCGACTTCCGACATCCGACCTCTGTCTTTATGCTGACCTCTGACCGCCGAATCAAACGAAAGTTAATAAGTTAAGAGCGTCCCCTTGCGTGAAACTTATTGAAAGGTTGACTTGTTTCTGGCAAGTTTGAGAAACTGAAAGGTACAATTTGCGAATTGGGGGATGAACATGACCCAGGTTTCCATAGACATACAAGAAGATCTGGTGCAAGCAATCAGGGTTCCCGCCTCAGAGGTCCCACGGCGATTGAAAAGAGAGCTGGCGGTTCGCCTGTATGAAAAGGGCTTGCTTAGCTTTGGCAAGGCCCGAGAGCTAGCGCAGATGCCTCGATGGGCATTCCATGATCTACTGGGAGAAGAAGGGATACAGCGCCGCTACGAAATGGAGGAACTCGAAGACGATCTCAATACCCTTGAGGAACTTCGGTGAAGATTGTTTCTAATGCATCGGTACTTATTGGGCTGAGTTCTATCGGTAAGCTCGGTTTGGTTCTTGATGCGGTTTGTATGTGCCATGTGCCTCTCGCTCCTCTCTCCATGCTCTTGGCTCTATGCTTCTTTTGCCCTGAACCCTGTTTTGTCCCTTGCTGACTTCTGGCCTCTGCTCTCTGACATCTGACCTCTGGCATTAATGCTGACACCTGAAACCTGAACACTGAAACCTTGTTATGCTTCCGTCATCCGAGCGAAGCGGTCATCCATCTTCCATCTATACTTTACGGCGCAGCGATCGTCCATCGTCCATCGTTCTTTAGATCGTCCGTCGTTCTCTTCCCCCTGTTGTAACCATTTGGAATCAGGAATCAAATAAACGAAAGTTAAGTCAAGAGCGTCCCCCTCGGCCCACTACACATCCTCAAAAGCCCGCTGAACGCATACAGCCTCTCAAGATGAGCCAAGGGGAAAATGGAAGCACCCTTTAAAAGGGAAGCACCTAATCCTTTTATGAAGATCGTCTAAAATGGAAAAACAATTGAGGATGGCACCTTCATTCCGAGAGCAGCCACTAAAAACTGTCATCCTTGCAGGGGGACGAACTTCAAGGCTAAATTCCATCGAAATCCCAAAGGCAATGATAAGGGTAAACGGTTGCTGTCTGTTAGATTATACGCTAAATTTTCTCAAATCAAATGGCCTAACGGACGTAACAGTTATCGGAAACGAAAAAGACTCAGGCTTGTTCAACGCTCATTCTCCTACAGCTCCGATATCATACAATTATGTACGTGAGCGAGATGATATGGGCACCGGAAACTCACTTAGATGTTTTGCACGCTTGCTGCATGACTCAGAAGACATCGTTCTCGTAAATCCCTCAGTAATTTATGGTATAGACATCAACAAGGCTTACAGATACCATAGAGAGCGCAGAAACCTCGTTACTGTTATAAAGCCCAATAGCAAAATCAAGAATAAGTTCAGGATACTGGAACGTCCGGAACTTCTGGATTACATATTAGAATTCAACCCCTACGACGGCAAATACGAATCCTATTCCGTACCTATTCTACTGATTAACAAAACCATCTTAATCTTCGTTGGGCCAAAGAAATACCTCGACTTCAAGGAAAACATCCTTTTGCCCCTCCTAAAGTCGTCTACAAGGTTCGTAACTGGAGTAGAAACTCCAGGGATCTCCAAATCCATCTTCGATTTTAACGATTTAGAGCATCTCAACCGCCTGGCGAGCAGGAAAGAGGTTGGTGCTAAAGTGCCAACTGAGCAGATTTGGTCCTTTGACTTTAAAGAACTCAGAAGAATGCCCAAGGAGGTAGCAACCATCAAGAAGGGCAACAAGGGGAAATCAAAGGCAAGCAGAGACATTTTGGTCGGATCCCACATTACCCATTCTGAATCCATAGACAAAGATAAAGCATACCACTACAGCACGAGTAAATTACACATAGTAGCCAAAAGAGCGTCGGATATCATCCTCTCAATGGCAGCGCTCATTCTGCTCAGTCCCCTGTTTTGCATAATCTACCTAATTGTAAAAATAGACTCATCTGAGTCTGCTCTCTATATACATGAACGACTTGGGCATAAAGGAAAAAAGCTGAAGCTGATAAAGTTTAGAACTATGGCTACAGGATCAAGCAAATCCTTTAGGAATGAAGAGGAAAAGAGAGATTTCTATCGACAATTTAAGCTCGAGGACGACTGAAGAGTCACGAGAGTCGGAAAATTTCTCAGAAAATACAGTCTGGACGAACTGCCACAGTTCCTTAACGTACTGTTCGGATCAATGAGTCTTGTAGGCCCGAGGCCTATTATTCGGGAAGAAGGAAAATGGTATGGAATTCACTTGCCATTGTTATTATCCGTCAAACCGGGCATAACGAGCTTTTGGTCGATAAAAGGGAGAAACCAAATCCCTTATCCTCATCGAGCCAACATAGAACTGGACTACGTAAACAAGATGTCATTTCTAACGGATCTGAAGGTTCTCTTTAAGACAGTAACAGCGATGTTCATAAGTACAGGCTTGTAAAAGGAAAGATCAGAAGAGCGAAGGGGCCATAGACATGGTAGGGCTAATTGTACCGGTCCTGAATCCAGGAAAATTAGTTGGAGAATTCATCGGAGCAGTCGGTAAAGTTTGATAAAATGGTAGCATTAGATTCTTCACCTACAGACGGCTCTGTAAGCAGGGTCAGAATAATTGGTGCAATAATATACCACACCTATAACGGCTGGCCCGTTACTCATGACCTGATTGAATGGGTGAAAACTAGACACACCATATTGAAACTCGGTCCCTTTGCCCAGATTTAAAAATGATGACGAAGATCTTTCAGCAGGTTTCCCTGCAGTATAACTGCTTGATCTTTCCAAGAACAAAGCGATTTTTCTAATTCCGGGAAATTTGTCGAATAGCAGCTCTTAAATAGAATCAGAAATTTCACTAGGGTAGATAACGCTTTGGTGGCAAACAGCATAGAGACAGTGATTCCCAAACTGCGTTTTGTGAGAATGTGTAGAAGGTGTTTGTCAATGCAAACTGTGCGCAAGGGATGGTTTACCTTAGCGAACCAGTGCATTGTTAGTGCAACGAACTGTCTGACCGGTGTCTTAATTGGCCGCTTCTGTACTAAGGAAGAGTTCGGGCTTTATATGCTCGGATTCAGCATAGTGCTGTTCGTATTGGATTTGCAAACGTCTCTTATCTCGACACCTTACATGGTGTATAGCCCCCGCCTGAAAGGTCGCCAGCTTTCCCGCTATAATGGGAGTTCTCTGATTCATCAGGTTATGCTCTCAGCTATCGTGCTGCTTGTCTTGGCGGCATGGGGCGTACTTTCCCTTGGATTCGGCCCTCGCGGACTTGACCGTGTCATTTGGACATTGGTTGGAGTAATTTTCTTCATGATGTTTAGAGAGTTCGTGAGGCGACTTTGTTTCGCCCAACTCCGTATGGAGATTGCCTTTCTTTTCGACTTATGTGTTGCCTCAGTGCAAGTCTGCGGCCTAATAATCCTTTATCGTCTCGGGCTTCTTTCGGCAAATCACGCCTATTGTGTGATCGGTTGTGCTTCCGGTGTTGCTGGGGTTGGTTGGCTCCTATTCAACCGCAAACACTTTCTCATCCAAGTCAGCCAGTTGATCTCGGATTTTAAGTCAAATTGGAAGTTTGGCAAATGGGTTTTTTTAAGTGGCGTTGTTTGGCTGGGCAGCATGAATCTCTACCCTTGGCTTCTGACATTTTATCATGGCACTGCTTCTGTCGGCGTCTGGGGGGCATGTCTGGGTGTTCTTGCCCTGGTTAACGTTCCGTTGGCAGGAGTGCAAAATTTCCTCGGGCCTAAAATAGCGAATGTGTATGCTGCCGATGGCATAAAAGCATTGCGCCGCTTCGCCTTCAGAGCCAGCCTGGTCTTAGGCCTTGTTATGGGTTTCTTGTCTTGTGTACTTTTCATTCTTGGCGGTCCTTTGCTGGTTTTATTTTATGGGGGTAAATACAGCGGCAATGGTTTTGTAGTTTCAATTCTGGCGCTAGGTACGGTTGCTGCCAGTATAGCATTTGCCTTTTCCCGGGCTCTCTTTGCCATGGAGCGTTCGGACGTAGACTTTAGGGTAAATTTTATCCCCGTGTTTATTCTTTTCACGTGTGGTCTCTTGTTCGTCCGTTCTTTTGGACCGCTTGGCGCAGCATTAGGGTTGTTGTTGGCAAATATATCTGCCACTGCAGTAAGGTTTGCCTCATTTGCACTTGTCAGCCGTTCTTCTATAAATAAGAAGATAGTTGTGGGAACTTAAAGAAATGTCAGTGCTGCTTTAGCTCCTGCATAAAGTTTGCATTGAAAAACTGAGCGTTCCAGTGACATCCCAATGCCCTAAAGTCGCTGTAGTGATGGCCGCATACAATGCCGAGGCAACCGTCTTGGAAGCCGTTGCCAGTGTACAAGCTAGTTCGGTCCCTGTTCATGTTTTCATCGTCGATGATGCAAGTCGCAAGCCGGTAACAGACGTTTTTCTGGAAGGGGTCGGCTATATTCCGGCAAATGTCACCATTCTGCGCAACGAGGTCAATACCGGGCCGGCAGGCGCACGAAATGTGGCCATCCGTCGCATAATCGCGGAAGGATACCCGTACGCAGCCGTTCTGGACGCCGATGATATTGCGCATCCCGAGAGGTTCGCAAAGCAGGCGATATTTTTGGACGCCAACCCACAGGTCGCGGCGGTGGGGACGTGGGCAAATTACCTTGATGACGAAACTCTATCCATTGTCGGCACCGAATCCTTTCCCCCCGCATTTCCCGCTGATATTCGCCGTGCTCTCTGCATAAACAACAACTGCATGATCAACACTAGTGTCATGTTGCGAGTCAGCAGTTTGCAGGATGTCGGGCTTTGGGACGAATCGTTTTACACCGGTGAAGACTACGATCTGTTTTGCCGTCTGGCGCGCTGTTATGATCTTGCGAATATTCCAGAGTACCTCGTCGACGTTCGCCTTTCACGGGTGGCCTTACTCTTACAGGTACTAATGCCCAGCGGCGGGCCCGTTTGTTTATCCAGTTGCGTGATTTTGGTCACCGTTTCCGTTACTGGCAGGCTTGGGCAGGGATAATAATAAGCGCGATGTGTATTCTCGCGCCAAACTCATGGATCGACCGCTACAAGTACATTATTAGAAGACGAAGAGTGTTTTGAGATATTACCAGATACCTTCTGTGCTGATTAGAGCGAACTTTCTAATGGCGGTAAATGCATGATCCACAAAAAAGTCAAAGTCCCCCATGACATCCAAACACCCTAAAGTCGCCGTGGTGATGGCCGCATACAATGCCGAGGCAACCGTCTTGGAAGCCGTTGCCAGTGTACAAGCTAGTTCGGTCCCTGTTCATCTTTTCATCGTCGATGATGCAAGTCGCAAGCCGGTAACAGACGTTTTTCTGGAAGGGGTCGGCTATATTCCGGCAAATGTCACCATTCTGCGCAACGAGGTCAATACCGGGCCGGCAGGTGCACGAAATGTGGCCCTTCACCGCATAATCGCGGAAGGATACCCGTACGCAGCCGTTCTGGACGCCGATGATATTGCGCATCCCGAGAGGTTCGCAAAGCAGGCGATATTTTTGGACGCCAACCCACAGGTCGCGGCGGTGGGGACGTGGGCAAATTACCTTGATGACGAAACTCTATCCATAGTCGGCACGGAATCCTTTCCTCCCGCATTTCCCGCCGATATCCGCCGTGCTCTCTGCATAAACAGCTGCATGATCAACACCAGTGTCATGTTTCGAGTCAGCGCTTTGCAAGATATTGGACTTTGGAATAAATCGTTGCGTACCGGTGAAGACTATGATGTGTTTTGCCGTCTGGTGCGGCGTTACGATCTCGCAAATATTCCAGAGTACCTCGTCGACGTTCGCCTTTCACGGGGTGGCCTTACTCTCTCAGGTACTAATGCACAGCGGCGGGCCCGTCTTTTTATCCAGCTGCGCAATTTTCCTTACCGGTTCCATTATTGGCAGGCTTTGGCAGGGGTGATAATAAGCGGGGTGCGTGTTCTTGTGCCAACCTCGTGGGTCGAAGGCTATAAGTACATGACAAACCGACGAAGAGTGTTTTGACATGTGGCGAGATATCTCATCCCTTAATTCGGAGCACTCCTCTGATACATACGCCACATGTATCGTTTTGGCCTTCCTGCTGTTTCTCTCCATTGGAACAAACCCATTTTTGCACGGTTCCACGGTAGCCATCGACATGTCAGGTGAAGGAGACAGGTTGCGGCAGATGGTGCTGATGGCTTTGTTTGCAGCAGCCGTTCCACTTTTCACAAAACGAGGAGAATACCTGCTTCAGATACTCTTGACCAATCGAATCATGTTGATTACATTGGCTTGGGCTCTTCTCAGCATCTCGTGGTCTAACGTTATAGATATCTCGGCACACCGCATCCTTGGCACTCTGCTTGCTGCCGCTTTTACACTTCTTGCAGCCTCATTACCTCCACGGCGGATAGTTGCTGTCCTGCTGATGATCACCGGAATAATCATGACTATCAATTACTTGGGGGTCATCATCGTGCCCGGAAGAGCGCTCGATCACGAAGGCATGTGGAAAGGACTGCATGTACACAAGAATACGGCCGGATGGTTCAGTGCCGTGTCCGCCCTTTTGTGGCTGTCTATCGGGCTAACTCGAAAGAGTTTTTGGCTATTATTGGGTGCAATGGCTTGGGGGGTGTTTTTATGGTTTACGCATTCGATAACAAGCGTCACAATCTTCCTTCTTATGCTGCCCTTCGGCGTGCTATTCGCCAGAGGTCTAAGATTCGGTTTCAACCGTAGTATTTATCTCTTGCTGCTTTGGTTCGGGGGGTTGGTGATCCCACTGTTCATTTATTTCGCCATCACTCTGTGGGTTAATGTTTTTGGTGATAAAACTGTGACCTTTATCGATTGGACTTTTACAGGTCGCACCGAGGTCTGGAAGTTTGTTTGGAAATCAATTTTGCAATCCCCTTTTCTCGGGACCGGATATGATTCCTTCTGGGCTATCGGAAACCGTTCTCCTGCTCTTCTTCATGCCAGTAAATTCGTGGCAGAGTACACCGAGGCCCATAACGGTTATCTAGACGTTCTGGTTTCGCTCGGTGGGATAGGCCTGGCACTCATCGTGTCAGCACTCGTGCAACCTTATCTTGCCCTTTGGACCTATAGAACTCCGCAGACAGACTCGTCCACCCGCGAGGTCCTATTGTGTTCGCTATTGCTGTTGACCTTCGGGATCTTCCATAACATGTTTGAATCCACACTTCTGCAGGGGATTAATATTCTTTGGACGCTTATGCTTATGGCCCTATGGGTAATTGCGTCTCGCATTTTTCGAGTGCGGCGACCGGTTCCACAAGCAGGGCCTTCATACTATCAGTCTTCCCATTAACTGTGGCAATGAGTAAGCAAATGCAAAGTGATCCAAGTGGATATGAATCTATGAGAGTTTCTGTGGTTGTTACGAGTCAATCCTATTTTTAGTCTAGGTCAAACCCGCTGACATTGTCAGCGGTGGGGCGTGGGGGCGGAGGCCTCACACCGCTAATGAACCGACAATGTTGGTGAACTTGGTTTTGTGATACAGTAGCCTTGCTTGTCGAAGAGGGAGCGTACTGTATGGAAAGATATCGAAAGTCATCTCATGCGGCATATCGAGGCGGATATCATTTTGTGTGGATAACGAAATATTGATATCAGGTGTTGGTGAAGGAGATCAAGGGAGGGCTGCAAGAGACACTTACAGAACTTTGCGAATGGCGGGAAATCGATATCTTTGAGGGGGCAATTGTCTCCGGTCATGTTTTTATGTATCTGTCGGTGCGACCGAAGAACTCTCACGCCCATGTGATCAAAGTGCTTAGGGGGGAAGAGCTCGGAATATTTGAGGAGAGAATTTCCGGACCCGAGCAAGAAGCTCTGAGGTTAACACATATGGGCGCGAGGGTATTTTGTGAGCATGGTTGGCATGGACCTGGAAGTGATCAGGAGATATGTCAAAGAGCAGCAGCAAGACCAGATTCGTGAGGATCAGCTAAAGTTATGTAAGGAAGGCGGCGAATGACATTCTCGGAGTTGCTGTCTTCAGAATACCACCGACAGGCCGGTGGTAGTTTATTTTAGCCCAATTTCAATTCTATTGGGAGTCACTCCAATTTTTCAATTAAATTTAGCACTTACTCTTTTTCTAATGTCGATTAAGGTAAGATCTAGTTTGACTTTAATTGAAATTTCTAAAATGTAGATGGCAATGGGCAAGTTTTTTAACGAACGGGGAAATGAATTCTATCGTTTTTTAGATAGATATTTAGGCATTCCATTGATTGCTGTGGGCGGATTAATACGTTGGCAGCCCGGAACAATACCTTCATCCATTAATAGAATTGGTATTTTTAAAAGCTCAGCCATTGGTGATACGGTTTTATTGGATGGAATTTCCAAAGACTTGCGAAAGGCTTGGCCTCTGGCTCAACTGGTTTTCTTTGCTGGCCGGGATAACTATCAGATGGCTGAGATGCTGGAGCAGGTAGATGAAGTCGTTCTCCTGCAAATGAATCGACCTTTTGATGCGGCAAAAAGGATTTATAAAGCGGGTCACTTCGATCTCTGGCTTGATTTTAGTCAGTGGGCCAGGATTGATGCCTTGCTTACCGCATTGGCGCAAGCTGATTGCAAGATTGGTTTCAGAACTTCCAATCAATTCCGACATTGGCTATATGATAAATGGGTCGAACATCGGGCGGATTTACATGAAACAAATAATTATAAAAATCTTGTAGAATTGATGGGTATTGAATGTTCGAGTGAACCTCATATTAAAGCTGCTTCTGATTTATCTAAAATACTTCCTGAGTTGAAAGCAAATAGGCCTTATTCGGTTTTGCATTTGTTTCCTGGTGGCTCAAGGGCATACATGAAAGAATGGCCGGTGCAAAATTGGCTAAAAGTGGCCCGGCACATATTAAAGATGGGAATGGTGCCTGTATTGACCGGAGGTCCTGATGATTTTAACCGGGCTGAGGAGTTTTCATCTAAATTGGGGATTAACATCCCGATTGTCAATTCTGCCGGTCGTTTGTCCTTACCTGAATTAGCTACTTTATTGGGAGAGGCAAAATTTGTAATAAGTGTTAATACTGGGGTCATGCATATGGCGGCCGCGGTCGGGGCAAAACTGATAGCCATTCATGGGCCAACTTCTCCAATTCGTTGGGGTCCCGTCTCAAAAGAGGCAGTCGTAATAAAACCACCAGAAATAGTGAAATGCGCTCCTTGTTTGAACTTGGGATTTGAATACAAATGTGAAAGAAATACCTGCCTAAAAGAGATTTCGTCAGAAGTTGTTATTTATGCGATTACAGGGTTGTTAAGATCCTAATTTGGAAACGACCATAGCTGCCAAGCTGAATGAGCGTGTGATTGACTTTCATTTGCACTTACTACTCCAACGCTCTTCCGTAAATATTGGCTGAAAAATCAAACTCTGCAAGATGTGATACCTCGACAGAAACCATTATATCTTTTGAGCGTCCCTTTCATACAGGGATTGCCAATAACTTGCCTATTTCTCTTGTGCCTGATTGTCCTTGTAAACTGTGTTCCCTTGGCTCGGGCGAACAACGCGGATGGAAGCTCACGCCATCTGCAGGCATCTTTTGATAACCAAGGGGCTTCTGGTTCTCACGGCACGCTGATCTGGGACGAAGAATTCGACAGGACTCTCGATCTGACCACATCCGAACACATTGGGAGATGGCGTCCGAATGACATACGGCAGGACATCAAGGTGGGGTATAAGGATTTCTGTGGGGGTTCTTGGAATATAAATCCGAATCAGCATCCCCTATATAGCCCATTTTCTGTTGCCGACGGCGTTCTCACCATCACGGCTACTAGGACCCCTAAGGCAATCGTGCCCGATATCGAAGCCGTGCTTGGACCTAGAAAAGCGCCCAGATGGAGTGGAGGCATTCTAATTACCGATCAACTGAAATGCTCGTTCAAGTATGGATTTTTCGAGATTCGTGCGCGATTTCCAAACCCGGGCAAGGGCATGTTTCCCGCTATTTGGCTTTATGTCAGTGATGGCCGAATCGTGAAAGACAAGAGAAAAAGTGGAGCGGAAATAGATATCTTTGAGGTGTTGGGCTATGGCGAAGGTAGGCCCTGGCAAATTACTGTCCATCGGAGGGATTGGCAAGGAATAGGGGATCAGACTGTTGTTGGCAACTTCGATATCGATACGACGGAATGGCACACTTACGGGCTTGATTGGCAACCGACACATCTTCGATTTTACCGGGACGGCAAGATGGTAGGGGAAATAACGGGCGCGGATGCATCTTGGTTCAACGTTCCAATGTGCATTCGGCTCAATTTCAGCGTTGATGGCAAGTATCTTTCAAAGCTCGGCAATCATAGTGATCAGACAACGCCTGAACTCATGACGATGCAGGTTGATTATGTAAGGGTTTACGATCATTTAAGGCCGCAATTTGACCACCGATAATAATGATTACCTATAGTAAAAGAATAGGGACGTTGTAAGGTTGTTAACATTCGGTGGAAAAGAGTCTTTCCATGTTTGGTATTTTGCCGCTTGCACTTTCCTTGCGGCCCGCCTAACAAAGCTCGCCATTATTCCTTCCGCATCATACCACGCCTTTTTCAGGTCACACAATAATTAATCCAGGGTAAACCCCCGGATATGCCGGGGGACTCCCAAAGTTTGACATTTCCGGGATTATATGAAAGCCCCTCCAACGTGAACCGCTCAAAATTCACAGAAAGAGAGGCTTTCATGAACAAGGCACAAAGTCTAAGCCATACGAAGTGGGAATGCAAATATCATCTCACATGGATACCGAAACACCGCAGAAAAGAGCTATATGGGGATCTCAGGAAGTATTTGGGGGAAGTGTTACGAGTAAAAGAATGGGCGGAGGGGGACGCTCTTTAAAAATTTAATTGACATTGTGCCTGAATGGCAGGAGACGGATTGTGTTCCGATTTCGGCCTTGAGCCATTTTCGGTAATGATGGAATGTAGTGTAGTAACGGGGGTCACCCATTAAAAGGCTCTCTGTCAAGAGAAAAAACTACCCTTTTCAAAGGAATGAATCATCCCCTTGCAGAGACCGAGGCCACGACGGGCTTTACTCACTGAAGCGCCTCTCTGAAGCGATATGAACCACTCCCCTGCCGCATCAATGCGGCTTTGACCTCACTCATTGAAGAAATTGGTTTTGGAGCTTATGATGCGGGCTCCGGGTCGGACCAAGGTAGTTGGTTGATATTCAAGGATTATGATCCTAGAAAGAGGCATTTCCGAAGCTTAGAGCGTCATTTTCAAGCCCCAAAATGCCAGTGTAAGGGGCGGAGTGGTAACGGGGTCAAGCCTTGACGTGTGACAGAGAGAGACCGACGGACGACGGATGACCGCTTACGCTCGGACGATGGACGGCTGAAGACGCAGAATCAAGGTTTCAGTGTTCAGGTGTCAGCAAGAAAAGAAAGACGGACGCGTTCCCTGCGACTCTGTGTGAGATAATTCTTTCGTGACGTGCGCTCAAAGATGAACAACGGCAAGCTGAAACTGATGGTCACAATCGGCTTCATGCTTGCCATTTTTTTCTCCTCCCTGATTGCGACGGATGGTTCTGCCCGGGGATTTGAATTCTTGGGAAACATTTCACCGGCGACGAAGAACCTTCTTCATGTTCCGCTGTTTTTCCTCTTCACCCTGGCCCTTCTCAAGGTCTTCACCCACTACGAATACCAGAAGAAGGTGCAGATAGCCTCCGCGATCATCCTTGCAAACTACATCGGAATCCTGAACGAGTGGCTTCAGTTCACAACGGGGTACCGCTATTTTTCATTTCTCGACATGGGCTTGAACCTGATCGGCTCTGTCATCGCAGTAATAGCTTATAGCTGGTAGCCCTGAGACTTAGTAGGCATTTTCATAAATACACTAACGTATTCACCACCGAGGCACA
Source organism: uncultured delta proteobacterium (assembly GCA_963740905.1). Classification (GTDB taxonomy): domain Bacteria; phylum Desulfobacterota; class DSM-4660; order Desulfatiglandales; family HGW-15; genus JAFGDM01. Next base: position 37,199 of record CAVUFY010000020.1, on the reverse strand, counting down.
GAGGACACGGAGGGTGTTTACTTTTTCGTCTATCGGGAGATACCGATAGACGAAAATAACCTCTCAAATCAAATTTATGATAGAGACTTCTTTATCAGCCCCGATCCCGAAGACCTGGGACTGGTAAGAGGATTTGTCCATACATGGTCAACATGTAGACGTTTTAGGGCAGACTGTTTTTGTTTCTCGGTATCTCCCGAGAAACAAAAAGTTTTCTCTGTGTCCTCTGTGCCTCCGTGGTGAACCAAAGTTTGTGAATGTATTTGTGAAAAGCAGTACTTAGCTAGGAAGCCGAGTGGAAGTGGGACGCTCTTTAAAAATTTAATTAATAATAATAGGGACGCTCCAAGGTTTTTAACATTCGGTGAAAAAGAGTCTTTCCATGTTTGGTATTTTGCCGCTTGCACTTTCTTTCCGGCCCGCCTAACAAACCTCGCCATTATTCCTTCCGCATCATATCACGCCTTCTTCAGGTCACACAATAATTTGGTTTCAGGTTCAGGGTAAAGAGAAGGTTTCCGGGTTCAGCAAGACACAGACGAAAGGTCACTTCGTTAGGAAGAGGGACTAGTAAAGCAGGAGGTCAGAAGTCAGAGATCAGAGGTCAGCGAAGGACAGAGGTAATGGGTTGTAGGTAAGGCACCTCTGTGGTCTTTGTGGGCTCTAGCGACCAGAGGGAGCGGGCGTGAGGAAAGAAATGTCTCACACTCGCTTCGCTAGAGGCGCAGAGGGCGCAGAGAAAGAACTTTGATTAGCCACAGACTGTCGCAGACCCACACAGGACAAAACGGGATCGCTTGGAAGCCGGGGCTGCCTTTCTGTGAAAATGAATGAATTCATTCTCGCCGAAACGCAGCCCCTGCATTCCGATGCTACGCATCTGTTCGCTTCGCTGCCCAAACGATCCAGTGAAGACATAGAAACGGCTCACGGCGCACGGCTCAAGGCACACGGAAAACCGGAGGTCGGGGATCAGCAGGAGAACGATGGACGACCGCTGACGCTTGGAAGATCGCTTCGCTCGGACGATGGACGAAATTTCGTGACACGGGACACGTAACACGGAACACGAGAAAGACAGAGGTCGGAGATCGGAAGTCGGAGATCAGCAAGACGGGTTATGGGCACGGGGTTATGGGTCATAAAAACAGGTCATAGGTACGAGGTCAGAGGACGGGGATCGGAAATCAGGTAGGCTTTTACGACAGCTCCCACTGCTCAGGGATAGCAGTTTTCATGTCGCGGGCACCATGGACAACTGCAAGTACCTCAATGTCGTTATCCGCCCCCACGATTCGATAGACGATTCTGTAATTGCCGAAGATGACTTCCCTGAATCGGATATCATCGAGTTCAGGTACAATACGGCCGCAGCGAGGCATACTTTCAAGTTTCCCGGTCGCGTGTACGAGCCTCTTTATGTACCTGGCGGCATATAATTTGGAGTCTTTGGAAATGTAGTAAAAAATGTCCCGAAGGTGACTGCTTGCTTTTTCAGTCCACTCTATTTTGCCCATTGGTCAATTCTTTCAAGAAGCTCATCTGTGGTGATAAGCCTTCCCCTGTTAGCATCTTCGAGTCCTTCATATATCTTGGCAATAAGGTCTATCCTATACATTATATCCTCAATTGTGCACCCATCGGGCAGACGTTTGATTGATTCGATGGCGGTCTCTTTAAGCAGATCCATTTAGATACCTCCGTTAAAAACGGTCTTATACTCCGTTGGAGAGGAAATTCGCGCTTTCCCCTCATTTCGGTCTTTAAGGTAAATTAACACACCTCGCGGCGAAACGCCATAGGTCGAGATGAAAGATCGGCTCACGGCTCACGGCGTAGGTTTTTAGACAGGATCAACAGGATTTACAGGATCTGAACCACGAAGGCACGAAGGGCACGAAGAAAAGAATTATCTCACACAGAGTCCGCAGAGGGCGCAGAGAAAGAACTTTGATTGGCCGCAGGCTGCCACAGACCCACACAGGACAAAACAGGATCGGATCCGGGGCTGCCTTGTCTGGAAAATAATGCATTCTCTGAACGCAGTCCCTGATTCGATGCTACGCATCTGTTCGCTTCGCTCCCAAGCGATCCAGGAAGTAAAAGAGAAAGGGATTTGTGGTCTGGGCGGTGAGCGAGGGGGGGGGGGGGGGGGAGGGAAGGGAGAGGCGCAGAGAAAGAACTTTGATTGGCCGCAGGCTGCCACAGACCCGACACAGGACAAACAGGATCGCGGAGCCGGGGCTGCCTTTCTGCGAAAATGAATGAATTCATTCTCCCTGAAACGCAGTCCCTGCATTCCGATGCTACGCATCTGTTCGCTTCGCTCCCCAAGCGATCCAAGGAAGTCACGACGGAAGATGGATGAGGGACGCGTAAAGCAGGAGGTCAGAAGTCGGAGATCAGAGGTCCGCGACGGCAGAAGTAATGGGTTAGAGGTAAGGCATCTCTGTGGTCTTTGTGGGCTCTAGCGACCAGAGGGGAGCGGGCGTGAGGAAAGAAATGTCTCACACTCGCTTCGCTAGAGACGCAGAGTGCGCAGAGAAAGAACTTTGATTGGCCACAGACGCCACAGACCCACACAGGACAAAACAGGATCGCTTGGATGCAAGGGCTGCCTTTCTGTGAAAATGAATGCATTCATTCTCCCTGAAACGCAGCCCCTGCATTCCGATGCTACGCATCTGTTCGCTTCGCTCCCCAAACGATCCAGTGAAGACAGAGATCAATCTCTCGCAGTTGAGCTGACTTCAGAAGTCCGATCTCTGACTTCTGACATCCGACCTCTGCTCTGTGCCCTGTGGGCTCTAGGGAACGCAGTGACCGGGCGTGAGGAAGAACGACGGACGACCCAGGTGAAATAGAAGGGCAGGGCATTTCACGGGGCAGGCGTAGAGAAAAACCTGGACCTGTTTCTAGAAAGTTGATTGCGTTCATTGTTCTCTACCCCAGCAAGCTTCGGCTCTTTCGAATATCTCGTCAATCGTTTGGCCGTTGTAAAGACGGCGGGAAATCTCGACATAGTCGGTGCGATCACGATTGAGTAATGTTAGGAACCTCAGCGCAGCAGATGGACCTAGAGCTCTGTTGAGTGCTTCTATTCCCTTGAGCCGGATTTCAGTGTCATCAAGCCTTTGTGCTTTCATTGCTTTCAACCTCCCTTATGTAGTCCACAGGGTTCATGATCCTCATTGGAAGATTCAATCGCTTCCCTCGCTTAATCAAGTCCTGGTCACATGTAAGAAAAAACATGCAACCAGCGCGATGAGCACATGCGAGGTGCAATGAATCTTTCGAGGATAGCCCTGCCTTTTCCTGGAAATCCTTTGCCGCCACAAGAATGTCACCTTGAGGGGGTATCCTTACCTTACAAAGGCTTGATAAGCGCAAAACCTCAAATTTCCTTTCAGGAAAAGGACACAGCGCGTTTTCGTCCGCATGCATAAAAGACCAAGCCAAACTCAGTTGTTTGCTCTCTGCTTTCGTGAAAATCTCGTGACATACCAAGGCTTCCAGGCGAATTCTAATCTGACGAGGATCATCGAAACCTCTTTGAAAGCAATTGTAGTCAAGGTAAATCAATTCCATGCTCATCAATTAACGCTAAGTGCCCATGCTGTCAATATAATTCATTCGGACAGCGGCATCATCGGAAGCAATGGGCAGTGGGACGCTCTTTTAAAATGATTCCTGAGAAGAAAAGAATGGGGACAGGCAAATAATGCTTGACTCCTGCGCTTTTTGGCTGATACCTTTCCGCCATGTTGCCTGCGGCGGGGTCCCCTCGACCTCACGCAGCGGCTCAGCGGTTCAGCGGAGACGAACTGTAAGGAAATGGGGACAGGCAGATCATACTATCGTCTTTTCGGAAAATATCTGTAGATATCTTTGCGGTGGAGGAATTATTAGGCACTTTTTGGATCGTCTCTGCATTCCCAATCGTTGAAATGAGTTCCTTCAATTTCCGTAAGACCTTCTTGTCTTTGATCCGGGCAGCGTCCCTATCAAATGACTTTTCGATCCTGAATTTCACTTCGAACCCTTGATTCTGCCGTCAAGTTTCCGCAGGAACTCATCTGCATCGACATATTCACCAGTTCGCCCTTCTTCCATCGCCATACCCAACCCGATGTCTTCGATGGCTTCAATGACCGCGTCTTCTATTAAGTCCTTCCTCTCCGTCAAGACATCGATAAAGACTTCCCGCATCAATTTCTTTAGTTCGTCACGATATACGGTGATGCTTTCCATTGAAACGATCCTCCCTAGCAACTGTCTACCTGCGCTCAATCCATCAAAAAAGATAGCATTCTTGCCACTTTTCAGCCAGCAGATTCATTCAAAAAAGAGAAATTGGGGGACGTTCGTGAAATCGTGACATTCTCCCTTTTGTCCTCTCGATCCGCGATCCCCTGCGCGCACGTCAAGGTTTTCATCCAGCTTGAATTTCACTGCCATCCTTTCCTAACGGGATTGGAATGATATGCTCGCGAGTCATTTCCGCTGCGTAGGCCAGTGCGGCCCGGATGTCCTCGGGCTTGAGTTGAGGATAGGCGGAGAGGTTTAAGCACTTCATGGCGAACGCCATCGGGTAAGAACACCTTCTCAAAATCATTCAAAAGGTGGAGACACCCAAGTTCATCAAGGTGTATGATGGGCCCGGCATCACAAACGATGCTGGTTTTCGACTTAATCCTGGCCATGAAGCCCCCACTCAACATCCTCTCTGATGTACTGGTCCATCAGCTCGGGTTGGTGGGACTCTAGAAAGCGACGAATGGCTTCTGAAAAGACCTGCTTTTCATCATGAAACCATCCTTCTTTAACCAATGCTACAGCGCCTTTGTAAAGATTCTCCGGTATGTCGGTTTGTACGGTTTTCTCTTTCATGAAAGCGAACCTCCTCAATTTAGAACCGTAAACCCGAAACGGCAATATATTAACTCCTTTTGGTAGGATTTTCAACCTGCGGCAGAAGACTGTGGAGCATGGGGACGCTGTAATACAGGTTATGGGTAAGAGGAGGAGGAGAAAGGTTTTCAGGGTTCAGCGTTCAGCTGTCAGGGCGCCTTCGGCGGCGATAGGCGTTAGGAGCGCTTCGCTTGAGGTCTGAGGCAAAAGCGATGGACGATCATTCTTTTCTCACGCCCGCTCCCGATGGTCGCTAAAGCCCACAGGGGCCACAGAGTAGAAGATTCTGTTTTTGTCTTCTTACAAAGATCCTGTCTTTCTCTGCGTTCTCTGCGATCTGGTGAGGTATTCTTTCCTCTTGTTTTTTTGACACCTGACACCTGACACCTGAAACCTGCTCTCTCTGCCTCCAACCTCCAACCTTGGACCTCCAACAGTCCAACGACGGCCCAGTGAAATAGAACTTTAATGGCATTTCACGGGCCAGGGACGATCGCTTCGCTAGTTTCTTGCCTGTCCGTGGGTTCCCGAAGATGCTCCTCCTGCGCCTTTCATGACGCACGCCCTGACCCTGGTGCCCGGATTACGTTTCCCGCTTTCCGGCCAAGTCACGTTTCGCTTCAGCGAACGCTACTTCCTCCAGTTCAATCCTCTCCCGGATCACTCGGGTGAGCCACTCCTCAACTCCGGAAGCACGATGAACTTGTGCCAAAAACGCAGCCCTTGCTGCCAGGTCGGCGGGGATTGATATGGCGCCCCGTGTCCCGCGTCGGACTTGAACAGGCGCTTCCCAGGCAGAATCGTTTTCGGCTTCCGCCACCACGAGGTTGTCGATATCTTCTCCCGTCAGTTTCCTGCGTCCCGTAGTCTTTTTGGTGCTCATAATCGCCACCCTGTAATGATGCGGACGACCCTCTGAGGTTTGAGCTGAAAGATCAGCTTCAACTTCTTTCCCTGCAGCGTGCGCCCTATAAGTTGAAATCGATCCTTGAACCGCTTGTTTCGTCTCACGGCATAATCACCGAAGAAACACTCGACCGCCTCCACGAAGGTAATGCCATGAACCGCAAGTTTGTCAGCCTCGAAATCATATTCGAAATCCCGAGGCTCAAATCGATGCCAGTTGACCACTCATGTGCCCCACAGAAAGTGTTGTCGTACGTGTCTGCTGCCGGCCCGGCAAAAACAGCGCGCAAGCAGGAAAGCATGATCCAGATCGATAAATGGCAACCGTGAGGAACTCTATCTAAGAATAGTGGAAAACATTTGCAACGTCAACGGCTTTCCCCAGAAAGGTTTCGGTGTTCAGCGTTCAGGTGCCGGCAACAGCATGGAGCAAAGAGCAAGGAGAGAATGACGGACGACGGACGACCGCTTCGCTAGGACGATGGACGATAAAGCAGGAGGTCAGAGATCAGAGGTCAGAATAGGGCAGGGAGCAAAGAGCTAAATAGCTTAGAGCCAGCTTTTTAGAATTCAGGTTTGAGACACGTGCGAAGCTCTTTGATGGCGAGATCAACAATGTCCCTCGTAACGAACAGACTGCTGACATCGTAAAGGTCCGCAATGTGACGCTCCGCTTCCTTTAACGAGACAATCTCCCGCTTGCAGGCGGCAATGATGATGCCCAGCGAACCAACAGGAATCACGCTCAGAAGCCTTGCGGCATCTCGGACTGCCATGTCATCGGTCAGCAGAGTACTTATATTCTTTTGTCGACACAGACAAAGACATTGTTGTTCGCCGACATGGAGATCTGTCAGGTTGCTCTCTTTTACGAATCGGTCGATTTCAAATGGGGGGATTGAAAACTTTTGAACATGGGCTTGTGAAAAGAGCTGGTCTTGGGAGATGCGATTCTGCTCAACTGTTTCAAGCCAAACCGCCTGGGGGATACAGAGGGCTTCAAAAATGCTCAGGATAGGCAGGCAGCCGATTTCGCTCAAGTGGATCAGTGGGCCAGAATCTGATACCGCAGGCTTCAGTTTTCCATCGCCCACGCCAGATCCTCCTTCATAGCCTTGTGCTGGCGTTCAGCCAATTCCACCCAATCGATTCCTGCGAGCTCAATGGCTTTGTTTCGATCGATTTCCCCCCGCAAATATCGGCCAAGAACGCGCTCGCGCCACATCTGGCGCACTCCGGTCTGAAATGCCTGGGCCATGACCTCCGCTTCGGGCTTTTGCGTTTCCTTAATAATCGTTTCCAAATATTTCATTGTTTCGGTCATCTTTTCTCCCTCCCCCGACAACCATCGATTACCAACTTCGAAGTATAATCCAACCGGTGTTCTTTTCCAATCGAAAATTCTACAGTGTAGTAACGGGGTCAGGCCTTGACATGTGACAGAGAGAGACCGACGGACGACGGATGACCGCTTACGCTCGGACGATGGAAGCATAAAGCCGGAGGTCAGAAGTCAGAGATCAGAGGTCCGCGAAGGATAGAGGTAATGGGTAATAGGTTATGGGTAAGACACCTCTGTGGTCCCTGTGGACTCTAGCGACCAGAGGGAGCGGGCGTGAGGAAAGAAATGTCTAACATTCAGAGAGAAACTGAGAAAGAAAAGATCTCTCAAGAAGGTAAGTTAGCCTTGTTAAGTTCCTTGGGCGAATTGATGAACTTCCGGCCAACAGCATTGTTCTTCAAATCGTTCCAAACCCTTTCGTCTGGATTCAGTTCTGGCGAATAGGGCGAAGGAAGAATAGTTGCAGACGATCCTTCACCGACTCCACAAAACGCGCCACGATTTTCGCCTTGTGGGCGGGATGGCCATCCACGATCAGAACAATCATGCGTTCAGCATTGTGAATCAGACGCTTCAGAAAGTCGATAAACTTGGCAGCGCCCACTCTCCCTTTGACGGTCATAAACCGGAACTCCCCTTGCGCGCTAACAGCCGAGACCAGATTCAGTCCAAATCTCGCTCCCGTGCTACTGACTACAGGTGTTCTGCCCTTAACCGCCCACGTCGTCCCGGCATGATGATCCGATCTCACCCCCGCCTCGTCTCCAAAGAAGATCATCGCCTTCTTTCTTTGGGCAAAGTGACGAATGCGGGGATACTCTTCCTGCAGCCACTTCTGAACTTGTAAAGGATATTACAGGCAAAATCATGTTTTCAGCACAGCATTCATTACACCTTCAAGGCACATCTCAGACGAAGGCTGCAAGGTTCTTTCTCGACCAACATGCTTATGGTGTGGATAGTTTTCCAGGCGAGTATGATGAGGAGCATTGTCCCAACCAATCCTCAGCTCGTTTGCAAGAGTCAACCAATAGTAGCTGTACCGATCAAGGACATTTCCGGACCACTGCTCAGTGACTCTCAAATTGGAAACGGGGAGAGGCAAATTATTACTATACTTCGCATTTCTCAGGCCCTTTGAAGATTTGACTTCCGGCTTGAGGACTTGTACTGTGCTTTCACCAATGGGAAAAGTTGAAAGAGTGACGTTTTGGCGAAATCTTATATGGACATTAGCGACATAAGGAGGAAGATCAGCCTCAAGAAATACACGGTTTCCTTTTCTCACACAGAAAAGGTCCGCGAAAGGATGATTGGTCTGGATGAAATTGAAGTGGCTATACTGAAAGGCAGGATTATTGAGCCTTATCCTGATGATCCCAGGGGACCGAGTTGTCTGATTTTCGGTTTCTCCGAGCAAAGAAGACCACTGCACATTCTTTGCGGCAACTTGGCTGAGGACGAGCTTCTCATTATCACTGCGTATGAACCGGACCCTGAGGAATGGGAACCAGACCTGGAGACAAGAAAAGGAGAAATGTAGGATGGTAACCAAGTGCTATTTCTGTAAAGGCAAGGTTCGAGAGGAGCGTGTGACGATCGATTATAGGTGGGGGGATCGTCTCTATGTGATCGAAGATGTTCCTGCCGGCCTCTGTCATCAATGCGGAGAGAAATACCTCGATGGAGAGGTTTACAGGGAACTCGAACACTTGGTGAGGAGGGGAGAGAAGCCTATGGCGAAAGTGACTGTAGACGTGCTTACGTTCGAGGACGCTTCGCCTGCTGCATAAAGACTTCCCGCCTCAGAAGATGGTTAGTCAGAGTCGGTGTCGAGGGGGTCTAGGAGAGAGTTGCTTATCGTATTTCGCACCTTCTCACACGAATCCTTGGCCTTCAGTGCCTCTGCCCCAGTGAAGTGAGTAGGCCAGTGGGGAGAAAGGGGACGGGCAAATAATGCTTAATACAGGTTATGGGTAAGAGGAGGAGAAGAAAGGTTTTCAGGGTTCAGCGTTCAGTTAGAAAAGACCGACGGACGACGGACGATCGCTTCGCTTGGACGACGGACGCTGAAGGCAAAGGGGATAGGGTCAAGAGGCAGGACAGGACGCTTCACTAAGAAGAATCACGCAAAAGGATATCGTGCGTTCCTATGGTTCTGAAGACAACCGTGTCCTCGTCAAAATGAAAGGTAAAGCGATATTTCATGGTGACGGAGCCTTCCCATCGATTTTGGACTCCCTGGATTTTTTTGACTCTAAGCGAGGGATGTGTCATATCTTTCAAAAACAACTCCAGCTTTTCCTTGAAAGCCTGCCGGAGCTCTTGAGGCAACGATTTATATTGCTTCTTGAATCGATTGCTGAAGCGGTATCCTTTTACTTGTCCAACCATTCCATGCCTTCTTCAGCGGACTGAAAGACGGGTGAACACTCTTCTTTTTCCAAGTCTTTGTCCACTTCGGCCTCTGCTTTCTGCCATTCTTCCGTCCAGTACCACCCTTGGGAGGGGTCTATGAGCTTGCGTGGCTTCAGAATCGCATGGCCGTTTTCGACGTCCACCTCGACATAATCGCCGGGGACAATCTTAAGCGCCTCCAGGACCCTTTTCGGGATCCGGATCTGCCCTTGGGGACTGATTTTCATGACGGTTGACATAACGAACTCCTGTTACAATTAAACTTTTAAACAAAAATATTTCATCAGGAATCTTTTGTCAAGTTTCTGTGAACCACGAAGACACGAAGGGCACGAAGAAAAGAATTATCTCACGCAGAGATCGCAGAGAACGCTGAGAAAGAACTTTGATTAGCTACAGACTGCCACAGACGCCACAGACCCACACAGGACAAAACAGGATCGCTCCGATGCTCCGCATCAGCCCGCTTCGCGGCTCCAAGCGATCCAAGGGGCTGAGAGGGACGCATAGCCAACCGGCGCAAGGCGTACGGCTCACGGCGCACGGAGCAAAAAAACATAGAGGAAAGAGCACAGGGCGAAGAGCAGGGGCGCCGTCTATGATCTGCCGTTACATCACCGTGATCCGTTCGATCGGCTCCTGCTTGCCCAAGCCCTTTCCGAGCCGTTGCGACTGCTGACCGTTGACAGGAGGGCGTCCCTCGTTCTTTTGCTGGTTCCTTTGGTTTGTTTGGTTATAAAGCTTCCGAGCGAAGCGGTCGTCCGAGCGCAGCGATCTTCCATCGCTCTTTCGCCGATCTCTGGTTTCATGCGTATGACCCATTGCCTTTCACAGATATTGACAGGACTCTCTCTGAAGTATATACTCTATGTGTATACGTTATTGGAGGGGTTATGACGGCTAAAGCGAAAGTCTTTCGTTCCGGAAATTCCCAGGCGGTCAGGCTGCCCAAGGAGTTCCAGGTCGAGGCGAACGAAGTCGAGATCTTCAGGCGAGGAGATGAAATCGTCCTCCGTCCGAGGCCCAGGAGTTGGGATCAGTATTTCAAACACGGCAGACGGTTTACCGAAGACTTTCCGGACAGGATTGAAGATCATTCTCCTGAAGAAAGGGATGTGATTTGACCCGCTATATGCTGGACACCAACACTTGCATCCACCTCATAAAGCACCATCCTGCGGCAGCCCAGGACAAGCTCTCTTCTGTCCAGGTGGGGGAAGTCGCGATTTCAAGCATCGTCTCTGCCGAATTGTGGTACGGGGTTGCCTTTTCCAGGAAGAAAAAGGAAAACGAGGCGGCCCTGAAAGACTTTCTTCAGTATGTCGATGTCCTTGACTGGCCCCAAGAGGCCGCCCCCCTCTATGGGAAGATCCGGGCGGAATTGAGAAACAAAGGAGAACCGATCGGGGCGATGGATTTATTGATTGCAGCCCATGCCCTATTTCTCGAGAAGGTTCTGGTCACGAACAACCAGAAGGAATTTGAACGGGTCCGAGGGCTGAAAGTCCAAAATTGGGTTTCCTGAGAGAAAGAACTTTGATTAGCCACAGACGCCACAGACCACACAGGACAAAACAGGATCGCTTGGATGCAAGGGCTTCTACCAAAAGGATTTGACGTGAGGATATTTCAATATTTTCTGATCTTTTGTCACCAGTGTCGCGCCGTTCACTCTGGCCGTGGCAACAATGATCCGATCTGCGGGGTCGCCGTGAAAATCTCCGGGAAGTTCGCATGACTCAACTGCGACCTTCGGCGTTAACTCAAGAACCCGCAAACCCGTCTTATGGATGGCGTAATCGAGCCATTGCTCGGAGGTCATCTTGATTTCAATACGTCCGCGGGCGACCATCATGGCAAACTCCCAAATCGATATGGAAGCAATGGCCCTCTGGCCTGTTTCTGTGCGTTGAATAAGGTCCAGAGCAGCCTTGGAAAGGTATTCAGGTTCGGTCAAGCTCCAAAACCACGCGTGCGTATCCATCAACAGCATCAATCCAGCTCCCAAGCGTCAGCATGAACCACAGGCTCGGTCAAATCGCCCTTGGTGCGCCCAAGTCCGGCCAATGCGCCGATCAGCGGGTCCTTTTTCTTACCTTTTTCGATACAAACCAATCTGGCAACCGGTTTGCCGCGCCTGGTGATAACGACCGTTTCGTGGGTCTGCTCTACCTGACCGAGGATCTGGAAGAAATTTTTTCTGAATTCTGCAGCCGAAATATCCATCGCGAGACGCCTCCTTTATTAACGTACATCTTAATGTGTACATTACGCTCTGTCAAGCATTGTTCCTGTCTGCATCCAAACGATCCGCCTTTCTTTTCTCCTTTGCGACTTGGCGGTTCAAAAATAATCTGAACCACGAAGCCACGAAGGACACGAGGAAAAGGCGACGGACGACGCAGAAGCAAGGGTTCAGTGTTCGGTGTTCAGGTGTCAGGACGCCTTCGGCGAAATCAGTGGATGGAGGGAAGACGGATGATCGCTTGGCTCGGACGATGGAAGCATAAAGCCGGAGGTCAGAAGTCAGAGATCAGAGGTCCGCGAAGGATAGAGGTAATGGGTAATAGGTTATGGGTAAGACACCTCTGTGGTCCCTGTGGACTCTAGCGACCAGAGGGAACGGGCGTGAGAAAGACACCGGAGGTCAGAGATCAGAGATCGGATGCCAGAGATTCAAGTGTTGTCGATCCTCTTTTCCACGAGACTCCCTGCAAGATACTTGTGGATGATGCTGGACACAAGTGTTTGGTAAGGCACACCTTCCTTCATGGCTCGAACCCTCAGAGCGATGAGATCTTTTTCTGGGATTCGAATGTTCATTCGCTGAGTCTTTGCGACGGTCGCATCCGCGATCGATTTCGCTGCCTTGATCTCGGCTTCCAGGTCTTGGACTGATCGCCATTCTCCCTTCTCAACTGAGCGAGACAGGTCCCTTTCTTTTTTATCAAGATTAACCATGTCTATTTTTCCTTTCGGAGATAGGTTCTTGTGTATTTTCGACTTGGGAATATGGTCTTCAAGAACCGTTCGGTCCCGCTATCTAAAAATGGGACGATGTATGCGTACCGATTCACCGCAACCACATACAGTTTTTGGCCTCCGTATTTCTCTTGGTTGGGGTGTTCAAGTACATCGAGCAGGCGCCCATCCTCAATGGCCAATACCACTTCTTCGAAGGACACGCCCCTTTCGATTTGGAGCTCCTTGTTTTTCTCCTCGTCCCAGTTGAAGATCATAATCTCATATTCTGCCGGTATGTGTGCCGAATGTCAACAGGGGACAAGAAACGGACGTCAAGTTGCACGATCGACAAAGGGTAAGGCTCGAGGTCATAACGGAAGACGAGTTAGCCCTCGTCGAGTCTCAAAAACGCGCCTTGGTCGATTTGGCCGGAATTGGCAGAAGTGGCTTGAATGACATAGCAAGAAAGCATGACGAGCATCTATACCAAAAGGGGTCCTAATGTACTCTATCTTTACTGACACGAGCGCGTGGTACGCCTACATGGATAAAGACGATGCAGGTCATGATTCTGCAGTAAACGTAATTCGGAACCTGAGCCGTCCTCTGATAACAAGCAATTACATTTTTGATGAGATTATGACTCTGGCAAAACTGAGACTGGGATTCGACGTAGCGGCAACATTTGGTAAAAAGTTATGGAATCAAGATAAACAGGATTCTCACGCCTGCTCCCGATGGTCGCTAGAGGCGCAGAGCGCGCAGAGAAAAACAGGCTTTTTGTTAGAAGAGAAAAATAGAATCTTTTACTCTGTGGTCTTTGCGGACCCTAGGGAGCGTAGCGAGCGGGCGGTGAATCAATTCGTCTTTCGTGCTACGTGTAACGGTGTTACGTAACACGGGAATGCTAACGGAGATGCTTGGTGGCCCAGAGCGCGGCCTGGAATCTGCCGGAGGCTTTGATCTTTTTGAAGATGTTGTAAAGATGGGTTTTGACCGTATGGATGCTGATGCAGAGCTCTTCGGCGATGTCCTCGTTGGTCGCCCCCTTGGCCACGATGACGAGGATTTCCTCTTCCCTTCGGGAAAGAATTCTCGGCTTCTGTTCGTTCGGCGGAAGCGATTGCCTGTGATGGTTCAAAATGCAGCGCGTCATGATTTTTCGTGACAGCCAGAGCTCGCCCTCGAAAATGGCCCGGATGCCCTTTACGATCTGGTCGATGGGGTCCCCCTGGTAAAAGAAGCCCCTCACGCCGTAGCCCAGGCTTTCCTCCTCCATTCCATTCTCTCGAAGAAGGTTGAAAAGGCCCAGAAGATCCCCGCCCGGGTTCCTTTTCCCATTCTTTGACAGGGCCGAAAGATAATTCTCCACGTTCGTCCCACCGCAGTCCAAGAGGATCAGGCGTTTTCCCGCGCCTGTCCCATTTCCGTTGTGAGGTATGCGGGATGCATCTTCGACGGCCTGGCACGTCACACCCGTAGTCTGCTCCAGGTAGGCGGACATTAAGGAATTCTGCAGCTTCATATTCCCGACAATGTAAATGGCTTTTTCCATACCCACCTGTGCTTTGAAATCGGGTTTGATGTCTCAGGACAGAGTTTCTCGAAAGCGATAAACGCCGTGTCGCTTGTCTGACTCCGCAATAGTTACATGATTTTAGCAGATCTAAATGGATTATTGACTATCGCAGTAAGCCTGAACCATCATTCTATGACTTCCGGAATACATCAATGGTTCATTAAGTTCAACCCTTTATTTTCCATAGAAATTACGGGGAAAATACTGTGTCATGAGGTAGGCGCGCAGGTTCGATTTGACACCGAGCTTTTTCCGGACGTTCTGACGGTGAAATTCGACGGTTTTCCGGGAAATATCGAGCAGGCTTGCGATCTCCTCTGAGCTGTTTCCATCCCTCACCAGGGCTGCCACTTCCAATTCAGTGGGCGTGAGTTCTCCGAACTTTGAAATCGAATTCCCTGCCAAGGGAGAAATCAGCTTGTCGAGGTTGGACTCTATGTTTCTGAGGTATCCCCTCTCTTTTTCGGCCAGTCCCTTTTCCAGTTTTTTCAGGTAGGGCATGATCGTCTGCCTGACGCCCGACACAATTTCTTCTTTCAGTTCCAGGGTGCTTTCGTCCCTGACTTTCAGCATGGTTTTCAGGGCCATGTTGGCCTCGGTTAGCTCCGCCTCTTTTCTTTCAAGCGCCGTCTTGCGCTCTTTCAATGCCTGCTCGGCCTGTTTCAGCGCCGTGATGTCCGTGATCACGGCATGGCTCCCCTTGAAAACGCCCTTGTTATCAAACTCGGGGACCGCGGACAGGAGGGCTTGGATGTCTCCTCCGCTCTTTTGCTTCCATGTGATTTGGTAGGAAGCCGATTTCCCTTTCTTTCGCTTCCTGAACTCGTGCAGAAGGATCTTCTTATTCTGCTCATCCAGCAGGGTTAAAACGCTCCGACCGATGAGTTCTTCGCGGTCAAACTCCAGCATCTCACACAACCTGGAGTTCACATAAATCAGGACGAGGTTCTTGTCCACCTGGGTGAAGCCCTCGTTCATGGTCTCGAGAAGATGCTTGAAGCGCTGCTCGCTCTTTTCCAGGGAGTCCTGCATCTGCTTAAGTTCCGTCACGTCGCGGCCAACCCCCTGAATTTCCACCATCCGTCCATCCTCCCCGCAGATGGCGGTATCGATCCAATGCATACAAGTCATTTCGCCATCCGGGTTGAGAGCCCAGCACTCAACCCCCACTACGGGATTTTCAGCAGAGAGAGCGGCCAGCTTTTCACGGACCTTATCCCGTTCCTCAGTCGGCAGGTACTGATAGAAATTTTGATCGATCAGGGCTTCGGGGCTTTTTCCGGTCCATCGAGCGAGTGCATTATTCACGAAGGTGAGGGTGCCGTCGGGCAGAAAACGACACACGAGTTCAGGCTGGTATTCGACGAGGTCGCGATATTTCCCGCAGCTATTTTCGAGTGTCTCGGTTCTCCTTTTGAGGCGGCGGGACTCTCTTGCGGGATTTCGCAACCTGGCTTGGAGCTCCCGGCCAGGAGGCTTTCTTCTTCGTGCATCTTTCCTCGGACGCGATGAGTTCTCCATCTTTCCTTTCACGCGCGTGCGTATGTGATATTTAGCGGACTCGGCAATGAGAATACCCAAGCCCGACAAACTTCGGATTGATGCTCAAATCGCGGCCAGAAGGTCGCTTTTACAGCAAGGGTGACATGGAGCGTAACGAGGTTATTCTACTATGATTTGCAACGAAAAAAGATTGCGCTCATTTGGTGGGTGAATCACAACCAAAAGAGGCGCCGGTCCAGAGAAAATCAGCAAAAATGGGCCGTAAAAGACGCGGTTTATCTATAGCCTAACCGACTATTTTTTGTAAAGGTAATATTTGGTGCTCGGGTCCGTGATTTGCGGACGTTTGTCTTTCTAGGATATGGATCGCCGGCGGCAGGAAGGAGTGAGAGGGATGCCTGGCGTTACATTTAGATTGACCGCTTTTTTTGTGCTCTTGACTCAGATGGGCATATCGAAGGGTCATAGTCATCTTCCTGTGGTTGAGGCCAAGATTGATGCGTTCGTAAAAAGCCGGAATCACGGAAGATCCCGGCTTGTAAGGACACAAATGTGGAAAGGCTTCCGATTATCCCCCGGCGCCCTTCTCCAGTTCATCAAGTTTGTCCGGATCAGAAATCGCGATGTCTACCAAGGCCTTGGGAATAGAACTCTGGTCGGACATTGTTCGGATATCCTTTTCCACGTCGGTAAATTCCAGGATTTCCCGGATTCCTTCGATGTATTTGAGCATATCGTCTGAAGCGATATCTTCCAGGGAAGGACCTGCCGATTCAGCCGCTTTTTTTGCGGCCAGTTCTTCTTCTTTTCTCTTCTTTTCCGCCAGCTCTTCTTCCATGGCCATTTTCACCGCATCAATTGCGGATTGCTCGATGCCGCCAATCTCTGTGATGAGTTCGTCTGCTGCGTTGTTGTTGAGGAGATGTTTAATCTTATCTTTTTCCGAAGCGTCTTGCACAGCGTCAAATAACTCCTGAACTCTTGCTCTTTCGGCGAATTCTGCGTCCACTTTGGATTTTACCCTTTTGTATTCTTCTTCTGATACTCCCAAAGTCTCCATTATGGCTCGAGGCTCGAACGATTCGGAGATGAGGTAGCGTATTCCCGGTTCGCCGGAAAGTTCTTTGGCCCTTGCTATCATCAAATCGAGTTTTCTATCTGCAACAATGTGATCCACATCGGCTCTGTGTTTTGAAGCTAAAAAGGAAGGCCAATCTCTGCCCAGGTCACGGATTATTTTCATGGCGGTGGCGTAGGTGTCTTTGGTGTCATCCAGGCTCAGCGCTGAAACCGCCTGGTTAAAATCCTGCATAAACGGCCTCCCAACCCGGTTGCGAGCTTCTACCGCCGCTGTCAACTGTATCCAGTTACCACCGTGTTTCGACACATTATAGCCCGTTTTATCGAGCTCTTCGGCAATTTTCCGTGAGGTTGCCAGGCTGTTTGCTTCGGTAAAATCCTTGTCAGTGTATTTTTGAATCTGCTCTTCGATGAGCATCCATAAAGGCTCTTTACCCTGATTGCTATTTTCTGGCATAATTTATCCCTCCAAATTTAGAATTGATTAAATTCATATGAAATTGTGTACTCGATGAAGGACTATAGGTTAATTCCCCTTTTGCGTCAAGGCCATGGTCGCCTTCGGAATCGATTCCCACTTCTCAATGACGGAGTCTTCATGTAGTAATCAGACTGATTAGGGACTGATTTGAAGAGAGTGCAGTATTCCGCACCATTCCGGCCGGTTATGCCATGCCGAATCGGCCATCTAATCCGCAGCAGGGAGGCCACATATTTGGAATGATTGATCAATCGCAAAAGCAATCAGGATACGGGATGCGCGTGGAAAAGAATGTCTATGTCCCCATGCGGGATGGTGTCCGGCTGGCCGTCGATATCTACCGTCCGTTTGTGAGCCTAATTTCTCGACCTGGGGGGTCTGATGCTTCGGCATCAATGCGATTGACAAGTCCAGTCGATCATATTATTGTATTACAGAATTAGATCGATGGAGGTTTTGGCATGCAGACTGTAACGGTGTCCCCCAAGTATCAGGTCGTTATACCGAAAACCGTCAGGGAGTCGTTGCGACTTCGCCCCGGTCAAAAAATGCAGGTTGTTGAATATGAGGGGCGGATCGAACTTATTCCTGAAAGAGACATCAAAGAACTCCGCGGGTTTGTCAAAGGTATCAACACGGAGTTCGAACGAGAGAAAGACAGAGTATGAACATCGTGGATTCTTCAGGTTGGCTTGCTTACTTTGCGGATGAACCAAATGCCAAGCATTTCCTGACGCCTTTAAAGGATACCGCTTCGCTCCTTGTTCCCACGGTGACGATCTATGAGGTTTTTAAGGTCGTTCTTCGAGAGTCCAGTGAAAACGAAGCGCTACAAGCGGCAGTTGCCATGCGGAAAGGGAAAGAGGTGGATCTCACGTCTTCCCTGGCCATTGCTGCCTCAAAACTGAGTTTGGCGCATAATCTTCCAATGGCTGACAGTATTATTCTCGCAACGGCAAAAGAGTTCGGCGCCACCATCTGGACGCAAGACTCAGATTTTAGGGATATGGGCAATGTGAAGTATTTTCCCAAGAAATAGCCTCGATCATGTCAGGCCGCAGGCGCCGAGACAACAATTCGAATCGCTCGGCTTTGACACGAAAATCGTGGAGAAGTTTGGAGCGACATCCGCACTTAGCAATTTCGGCCTTCTCGGTTTCAAGTCTATTTCTTGTCTGTGTTTGAGGCTCCTGACAATCCCTCCATTTTCCCCAGATCGAGGAAAGGAATCGCGCCCCCAGAAACCTGCGGCACCATCCCGTTCCACTTTTCAATACTCTTATAGCTGACTAAGATGGGAGTTATGGAGCGGGAAAGGATCTCGTTGGCCTTGGCCTGTCCCTGAGCAACCAGGAGGATTGACTCGGATTCACCTTTGGCGGTTGCCACTTTCTGCTGCGCCTCGATTTCTCTTTGGGCCAAGACCTGTTTTTGTGTTTCAACCTGCTGCTGGGCGACCTGTTTTGCCTCTATGGCCTTTTCATATTCCGATGAGAAACGAATGTCTGCAAAGTAAATATCGTCAACTATAATATGGTACCTCGACAAGTTGTTTCCCAACTTTTTCATTGCCGTATGCCGGATTTCTTCCCTCTTGGGAAGGATCTCACCGATCGGATAAGTGGGGACCACCTCTTTAACAAAGTCATTGAACGCTGGATCGATCACCTTCTGGGCAAAGTCAAGACCCACTTTCTGATAAAGCTCATTGACAAAAGACGGATCGATATGGAAGTTCATCATCCCTGTCATCTTCACTATCTGGTATTCTTTCGAGGATGCATCGATCTCCTTGAACGGATGAGGTTGAACCCTGACATCGACCTTGATAACTGTTTCGGCAACCGGCACTTTGAAATTGAGGCCTTCGCCCATGATCCTGTTTTCGACGCTTCCCCACCAGAGGACAACCCCTCTGCTGCCTGCGGGGACGATAACAAAGGTGCTCCAAGCAATGATGAAGAGTATTAGAACCACGACGATGATTCCCAGGTTGCGAGGTTTAGGCCCTCTGAAGCTATATCGCTCAAGTGATTTTTCCTGCATAACCCACTTCCTCCTTGATGTTTTCGCCTTTGTTGAAAAAACTCTTCATTCCCTTTGAAGCAAAAGAGGTTTTTCGGCCGCGCTCTGCCCCTGCTCCAGACCCTAGTATCCCAAAGGCACACCCCAAGCCCGAAGTGTCTGTTTGTGCGGCCTCCACGTGCCGCCTCGCAAAAGTGGAACCGCCTTTCTCGTCAGGTGAGGGATGTGTAACAAGACTCTACCCCCCCATCTCTCTCAGCAATTTTTCAGCGATGCCGATGCACTCCTCACCGAGCTTCCGCGAGATGATTGCTCGGGCGGAGTCGGAATCCAGGGTCACGCGTAGGATAGACCTAAGCAGTATTCTTTCTTTCTTGCCCAGCATAAAAATTTCGCCGGTTTCCGCCTTATACCCGATCTCTATCTCGTCTTCCTGTGTAGCCATGCCTGTGCCTCCGTGAACCCCATTTTGATTTTGATGAGATTTTGCATGAAGTGCTCTCGATTTGGAAGTCAAATTGTCAGCGAGACACCGTTCAAACGGAACAGGAAAAATAGAAGCCGGTCTCTCCATCTCCAGGAAAGCAATGCTTCGTGTACGCGCGGTGCGCTGCGGCAGTTTTTGGGGCACCGCCGGAGAGGTCGTAAGGTTGGGGGTCGCTCCAGGAACGCCACGCTAGGAACTCAAATCTTGACGGCTTCATAAAAGTGAATCTGCTGCGAACTCACGAGGGATTTCCGTTTCGCGCTTCCTCTCACCCAATGTTCTGGAAAGGATTGACGTGACCATGTTGTTCCGGCGGAACTCTCACGTCAAAGGTCACTTCCTCAACGCCTTCCACCTGCATGGCGATAGTCTCTATCTGGGCTTTGGTTTTGGCTACCAGGGTGTCATCCGTCCCGCTGATGCGAATTTTACCGCCATCCGCATCAACGTGCAGTCTTGGTGCAATCTTGACCAGATGTGCTTTGATCTTTGCTGCAAGGGCAAGATCCTCAACCATTTTGCGGGATTCCGCTGTCGCTTGGAAATTCGGCTTTTGCACCGTATCAAAAAGGATGTCTACCGCATCATCCACCGTCAATTTTCCTATATGCAGCACTACGTCGTAGAGCCTGCTGTCCCACGTATCAGCTGCATACATCTGGAGCCCCCATTGTCGTCTTTCCTCGTCGTCTTTTTGCAGGATATGGAGAGCCTTCTCGGCAGAAATATTTTCGCGTCTCATTTCTTCGCTCACCCGAGCCTGCATGTCGGCGGTAATTCTCGCTTTGAGAACGTGCGGAATATCGCCGACAAGAAACTGACCGGCCAACCCGTGATAGACGACATTGTCTTTGCGGAGATGCTGAAGCAATGAAGCCCGGATATAACTTATATACCTCTCTTTGCCATGGCTGAAACGGGCGAGAACCGATGTGGGATCATGAAGAGCTCTGACGAGCTTGATTTCGTGAATGTTGAATTCATTGGAGGCTTCCAAAAGAATATCCCGCGAAACGCATTCATATCCCAACTTTAGGGCCAGTTTTTCGGCAATGTGCTTACCCCGGCTATAGGATCCCCTGCTAATGGTGATAATAGACATTACGCGCCCCCTCATTTAATGAAAGCCCAATCGCTTCTAAGCAGGTTGCTGAAGAACGCCCATCTGCGCTGTTGCCCTCATCCTTCCCCCCCCGCTTTCGGGAAGGCGGGCTAGCGACGTACTTGCAGGTACGCTCACTCCTCAGGATTTCGGGCGCCTGCATCTGGACGTTTCTGAGCACCTTTCTAAAGAACTTTTGATTATATACGGCTCACGAGAAATTTTCAGCATACTTTTGTGCCTGGCGCACTCTGAACTTCGAATATTGTCCAGGGATCGGGGAAGAAGACCGCATGAAAGAGCCGCCCGGGCACAAGACCGGGCATGGTCCCTGCGTTTAGGCGGGTGTTAGTCGGACATCAACTCTCGCAATCGTTCCGGCTCTTCTCACAGTCGCCCACTCCGATTGCTGAGACCTTCTCGCCCGTTCGGCCGAGGATATGGTAAGGAATGCCCGGATTCGGTGGCGGGGAAATATGGTGAATTGTGTATTGACGGTGTTGAATTCAGGTATTTTGGACTTGAACGCCACGGACCGAGGAAAAAAGGCGTTTCCGTGAGCATCTATCGGATGCGCAGATCTGTACCAAATAATGGAAAATGATTTCTCATAATAACAGGATATTTCCGGGTCATTCGGTCTCAGGAATAGAGACCAAGCCAATAATGGATTGATATCAATGCATAAAGCGCCTTTCTGGTTTCTGGCATGACATTCGCTAGAGGTTGTTATTTGGGGTCGAGTTGAGCAGGGCGCAGGAAGCTACCCCGAATCGCAATCGAAAGCAATTCAGCATTATTCCTTTTGCGCGGATTCTTGGCTCAGTATGAGGTAGGTTTCAGAGTTATAATTATAGGTAACAATCGACTACGGGAGGTGTATCCGATGATTCGACATCTGACGTTTCCAGCGGTCTCTCTGTTGCTCATGTTTATGAGTGTTGGGATTGTCTATTGTTGTCTAACTCTTGTGGGTTGATCGGGAAGGGACTAAGCTAATAGTAACTAAATTTAATGATACTAAATTATATTTGACAATTTGAATCATCTTGGTATAAATTATACTCATCCATTTAGACTTCGGAACACGACGGGTTCAATGGTCATTAACGACCCGCTTTCTGTGAGGATTTCGGCACGATGACTGACATTGAGAAAGAAATGCCACTTCATCTCCCCGATAATGGCGGCAGGCGTTCGGGGATCGAACGCAGACGGTTTCAATATGCCTGTCATATTCCCGAAAGGCGTTCCGTCCCCGACCGGAGAAGTGGCTCTGACCGCAGAAGCAGAATTGACCGTAGAACGCTGGAACGGAGACAGGGTGTAGAGCGGAGAATCCCCTTCTTCCTCATGCCGGACTCCTACTCCTCGGACAGGTAAGCAGTTTCTTTTTTTATACAGAACTCTCATGTTTTCCCGCTCAAAATAACACCCGCCTTTCGAATAAGGAATTGACAACGTCGCCTTTTGATCTATTGTTATACGAATTTGCCCAAACATCATGCCTGTTGACGGGAAACCAGTAGGGTAGGGAGATGCGTCTAGTCTATTTTGGATCCGGGAAGTTTGCAGTTCCTGGTCTGATCAAACTGGCGAATAGCGACCATGAGGTGGTAGCGGTCGTGACACCGCCAAGAGAGGTCAGCCGGGATGGTGTTCCCTGTGAAAGCCGAGTTAAAGTTCAAGCGGAAGACCGCGGCATCCCGGTTCTCGGTTATGAAAACGCCAACACGCCTGAGCTTGTTGAGAAGATAAAGGGACTAAAGAGCGACCTGGGTATTTTCGCTGCATTCGGAATGGATTTGCCGGAGGCCCTGCTGAACGCCTTCGAAGGAGGGTGCATTGGAATCCATCCGGCATTACTGCCCAAGTACCGTGGCCTTTTCTCAATAAACTCGGCCATCCTCAATGGTGAAAGTAAGACGGGCGTCACGGTTTTTCGAATCACCGCTCAACCTTATGCCGGTCCGATTCTTGTGCAGCGTGAAACAATGATCCGACCTGATGAGATCTGGACGGAATTGCACTTTCGCCTCGCCCGCATAGCTTGCGATGCCATCGATGCGGCGCTGAAGACACTGGTTCAAGATCTTCATCGCGCAGGAGAACCACAGAATGAGTCGCAGGCTTCGTGGGCGACAGAACTGAGGGAAAGCGATGGGTATCTGAGGTTTGATAAGCCCGCTGAGGTCATTGTATTGCGGTGTCGTGCGATGTGGCCAAGTCCGGGCACGATGTGCAGGTACATTAATGAAAATGGAGAAGCTGAGCATCTCCAGATCGTTCGTGCAAGGGCTGAACGCGGCGGCACTCGGCTTTCTCCCGGCACGATTACCTCCGACTTCAAGGTGGCGACAGCGGAAGGGATGCTGCTGATCCAGGAACTGCAGCCGGCAAAAGGACCCGTTACGGGTTGGGAAGAGTTCATAAGAGAACGAGGTGTCTCTCCGGGAGAACGACTCGAAGGTATCCCCAGGTGACTCGAAGGAGGGTTTGGGAGGGTATCCGATAATTGTAAGGCCGGCCGATAGATGATGAAGATCTCTCAAAGCTCCTCAGCGACGAGCCGGACTCTCTTTCCGCCAATTTCCACGGTCGTCTTCGAATAAGTCAATTTTCGAATGATTCTCTTGTCCTTGAAATGCAGGACGTCCAATCCCCGCCGACTTTCCCGTTTGCCCTGGTATCCCTTTTCCGATGAAGGCCAATCAAGTTGCCATCGGTACGCTGCCTTTTGCTCATGCTCGTCGATAAAGGTTTCCTCCGGTGTGAATCGGAATCCGCCGTGATCTCGGAACCAGGATGCCCACGCCTGCCGCAATGCTTCCTTGCCCTTCACCTTTGCGCCTGTCCAGTTTTCAAACAGCACATCATCATGGAAAAGCTCAAGCACACCATCGAGATCGTGATTGTCCCAAGCGTTGTTCCATCGATCCAAAGCCGTTTGGATGTCGCTTCTCGAAAGCACCATGCCTTTCTCCTTCTAAGGTGGCGGCGATAAGACCGCCCGAAAAACGCAATGCCAGGATGTAATCCTGTGCTTATAAGGTTCGTGAGATGAAGTCAAGGGGCAGACGGGATGCGGGCTCGGAGGCTGCGTTTTTCCTTGACAAATGCTTTTCACGATGCAATAAGCATTTTTACGATGTGAAAATATATGACCCGCGATGCCCAAAATATCCCTGCGATCGAAAAGGCCCTGTCAGTGCTCATGGCCCTCAGCAGGGGCACCCCCGAGATGGGGACTGTAGAACTCAGCAAAAGGCTGGGCTTCCACACGGCCACCGTGAGCCGAATCCTGAAAATCCTTACCAAAGCCGGTTTTGTCAAGCGAAGTGGACTGACCCGTAAATTTGGGCTCGGGCCGGCTGTCTTAGAAATGGCGCAAACTGCCATGGAGTCTTTGGGTGAAAACCTCGTCCGAGTGGCCATCCCCCACCTACTGGATCTCTGCGAAAAGGTGAGGGAGACCGTAGTGCTTGAGGTCATATCCGGAAAGAGCGCAAGGATAGCCTATGTTGCTCAGGGGAAACAAACTCTCAGCATCCGGGCCATCATCGGCGGCAGATTGCCATCCCATGCTGCTGCCGGAGCTAAAGCAATTGTCGCCTTTTCGGAGCCTGAGATCGTTGACATGTTCCTTAAGAAGAGGATGCCCCTGATCACCCAAAAAACGATTACGGACCCGAACAAACTCCGATGTGAACTGAGTAGAGTGAGGAAGACAGGGATCGCCTTCACTCGCGAGGAGATTGATGAGGGAGTAAACGCCATCGGCGCACCTATCTTAGATTTTTCAAGCAAGCCCGTTGCGGCGGCTGTAGTCGTCGGGCCTTCTGCACGGGTCAAGTGCTCAATCCATTCTCCAATCGCAAAGCAACTGCAAGAGACAATCGCTAATATTGCTGCTGAGCTATTTCAGGTCAGGAAACCAATGGGCAAAAATGCAGCAGGAAGAAACCCATTATCGCAAGTCGTCGCATAGCTTGCAGGCGTTGAAAAGGTCAGGCCGGTTCACATCGTACGTGAGCGGCCCGCGGCTCTTAGGCTCTTCATGCATTGTCACCTTTAGCGAGTCATCACGAGGAGATGAAGCGATGAAATATGGGAAGCTTTTTTCTCCGATCACTCCCAAAATATTCTCCTCCTCTGTTGCTTCGAAAAATGGTAGCAGCAGGCTGGCTCGGGAGAAAGTCAGGCAAGGGCTTTTACGATTATAAATAGCGCCGGTTTTCAACAAGGATAGTGGAGACATGGGAAAGAAATGGTATTCCGTCTGGGAGAAAGATATTCCCAAGTTTTTTGAGCCCGAGAAATCCCTGCCCCAATATCTGAAGGATAGTCTATGTTTAGCGCCTGATAAGGTTGCCCTGAGTTTTTACGGCTATGACATGACTTATGATGAACTGGGGGATGCCGTCGACAGGTTTGCCGGTGGACTCAAGGCGCTGGGGCTCAAGAAAGGAGACAGGGTCGCCTTGTACATGGAGAGCTGCCCCCAATTCGTGATCAGTTATTTCGGGATCCTCCAGGCAGGAGCGATCGTTGTTTCGCTAAACCCGATGTTTAAGCACGCGGAACTGGAATACGAGCTGAACGATTCCGGGGCAGAGACATTGGTCGCTCTGGATTTCCTCTACCCGGAAATAGCAAAGCTCGGAAACCGCAAAAAATTGAACAATATTCTCCTAACTTCCCTTACGGACTATCTCCCTAAGCATCCTACTCTCCCTCTGACGCCGGAGATGAAGCGACCCAAATCGAATTTTCCCGGGGCGATGGATTTCTCGGACTTCTTGAAGGAATCTCCGTCCCGGCCCGGGGTCGAAATCACAGACCTGAAGAACGATGTGGCAGTTTTGCAGTACACAGGGGGCACGACCGGCCTTCCGAAAGGAGCGGTCATAACGCATGATGCTTTAGGGCAAAGCGCCTTTAACGCAGCCTTATGGTTTCGCTATACTCCGGAGGATGTTCATCTGGGCGCAGCGCCTTTTTTTCATTCCTACGGAATGGCCATCTGTCTGTCCGGGGCATTGGTATCAGGAGGTCGCGTGGTGATTCTGTCCAGGGTTTCTCCGGAGATGGTCGCCAAAGCAATCGCACAGTACGGATGCACGGTGTGGATAACGACTGCGACCCTGATGACGGCGATGCTGGAGTGGCCCGATGTCGGCAAATATGCTCTTCATAGTCTGCGGATGGTTTTGTGTGGAGCAGCCCCTGTCGCCGGCGCACTCATGACCAGACTCAATCAAGTGATGCCACAAGCAAGGATCATCGGTGGCTATGGTTTAACGGAGACGATGGCGGGAGGTGGAGCGGTATGCCCTCTTTCACGGTCCAAACCCGGTTTTATCGGCATACCTAATATCTCGACCGAGATAAAAATTGTCGACCTGGAGACAAGGACCCGTGAGGTCGGGGCACTTGAGGAAGGAGAGGTGGTGATCAAGTGCGGATCAATGATGGCGGGCTATTGGAACAAGCCTGAGGAGACGAAGAAGGTGTTGAGGGACGGGTGGTTGTACACAGGAGACATCGGCAAAATGGACGGGGAGGGTTGGGTTGCCGTTGTGGGGCGCAAAAAGGAGTTAATAAAGTGTTCAGGCTACAGTGTGTTTCCAACGGAGGTTGAAGAGTTGCTGTATAAGCATCCGGCTGTGGCCGAGGCAGCGGTGATAGGCGTGCAGGACCCCTATCGCGGCGAGAGTCCAAAAGCGTTTATCGTGCTAAAGTCAGACTATAAAACAAAGATCAATGAAACAGATATCATCGATTGGGCAAAAGAGAATATGGCCGCCTATAAGAGACCTCGGATGGTAGAATTCAGGGAAGAGCTCCCAAAGAGCGGGGCCGGCAAGATTCTGAGAAGAGTCTTGGCGGACGAGCAGGCCCATCGATGATGAAGGTTTAACTGGTTTCAACCATCTTTCAGAGCCTATAGACGATTCGTGGAGCCTGATTTTCAAGAAAAGGGGACAGCCTATGAATTTTGAATTGTCAAAGGAAATTCTGGAACTGCAACAACGGGTCAGACAGTTTGTTGAGAATGAAGTCATGCCGCATGAGAACGGTTGGCCACTCTTTGTCGAGGACGCACCTCCTGCGGTGGTGCTCGACCTGCGCAGGAAGTGTCGAGAAGCGGGATTAGTCAATATTGCGGTGCCCAGAGAATACGGCGGATTAGGATTGAGTTGGTTGGCGCACACAGTGGCAACCGAGGAATTTAACAAGACAGCCATCCCGTTGTTTCACCACCAGATTAACGGAGGCTATCCTCCGCACCCGGCTTTTTACGAAGCCAGCGATTACCAAAAAGAGAAATACCTTAAGCCTCTCATCAGAGGAGAGAAGTTCTGGTGTTTCGGGTTTACGGAGCCCCAAGTATCCGGCTCTAATCTACGAGAAATCGAGACATCCGCCACCAAGGATGGAGACACTTACATCCTGAACGGTCGGAAGATATTCGCCACATTTGCCGACATTGCGGACTTTGTCTTGTACGCGGCCTATACGGACCGGAAAAAGGGTCTCCGCGGCATAAGCACTTTTCTGGTGGATAAAGGCACTCCCGGGATTCAGGTTGAGAAGAAGTTCCTGTGCTTTGATTGGACGCATCAGCCGCTGATAAAATTGGTGAACTGTGCGGTGCCCGCAGCGAACCTGTTGGGCAAAGAAGGTGAGGGCTTCTATCAGGGCATGAATATGTTTAACAGAATGCGGATACAAATGGCCGCAGAGACTCTGGGAAAGGCGGAAAGGTGCTTTGACGTTGCAGTGAAATATGCGAAGGAAAGGCGGGCCTTTGGTAAACGCATCGGGGAATTCCAGGCCATTCAGTGGATGCTCGCCGATTCAAAGATTGACATAGAAACGATCAGATGGCTAACCTATTACGCCGCGTGGAAGACAGATCAAAATCAAGACTTCCGGACAGAAGCCGCTATGGCCAAAGTCCACGGTGTAGAGGCGGCGCTAAGGGTCATTGACCGCACGATGCAGGTTCTTGGGGGGATTGGCCTGAGTGTGGAGCTTCCCTTCTTCCGGTTCTTGGGTGAAGTCAGGAGAACGAAAAGCGCGGAGGGCTCGCTCGAAATCATGCGACTCCTCATAGCCAGATCCATACTGGGTCGGGATGTCGCCCAATGATTCAGGTGAGAACACTGTGAGGAACATCCAGTCAGCTGATGTGGCCTGGTAAACACTTGCGAAAGGAGGTTGACAAGTCATGGACTAGCTAATGGGGGTGGCAGCGAATCGCCAGCCGAAAGAACGCTGCAAGCACGTGGGTTTTGAAGCGGATTCTTGGGCTGGGGAACTGGGGAAGCGCAGGGTCCGGGCTTCATGCATTGCGCGGTACGATGGTCAGACCGGCTCTAGATCAGCTCCGGAACGCCGCAGACGTTGACGAAAAATGTGTCGGCGGCTCGAAAGGAGAGGTTGAAGGTCCGGCAAAATGAGAACGAAGCACTGGTTGTGAAGGAGAATCAAAAATGAAGAACCTGACTAGAGTATTTTGTATCGTCATGGGTATTGTGTTGATCGCCGGCGTAACGCTTGCCGAATCTGCGGAGTTTAAACCTTTAAAGCTTACTGCCGTTATGTGGGGAAACAATATCCACGATGCTCCGGCTGCGGGACTATGGTTAATAAAAGAACGTTTGGAAAAAGAGACCGGCGGCAAAGTAACCCTGGATATCAATCCCGCGGGAGTTCTTGGTAAAGCTGGAGAGAACTATGACCTGCTTCTCAATGGTGTGGTTGACGTTTGTTGCTTCGCTCCTGCTTTTACTCCCGGGCGCTTCCCGATGGCAAGCGTCGGGGACCTTCCGCTCTGGGTCCCGGATGTTCATGTTACGACGAAGCTTTTCAGGGAATTAGCCAAAAAAGGATATTTTGATTCGGACTTCAAGGACGTCGTGCTTGTGGGTCTCCATGGGAACCAGCCTTATTTCTTCGGCTGGCGCGACAAGCCGGTCCCCACCTTGGCAGACTTCAAGGGGAAAAAGGTCAGAGCGCCGGGCGGCCTGTATCCCAAAATGCTGGATGCCTTGGGCGCCTCGGCAGTAAGCCTGCCTGCGGGGGAGGTCTACACCGCCATGGAAAAGGGAATAGTTGACGGTGCTTTTGTCAACGGCTCTATGATGTGGGATTATCAGCTCCCGGAAATCATGAAATACATCACGATGCCCCGGTGCAGCACATTCTTGATGGGAATGGCCTTCAACAAGCGGTCCTGGGCCAAGCTACCTAAAGAAGTGAAGGCAATCATACAGAAAGTTGGTTTTGATAAGATGGTCGACGCGGCGGTCGACGCGCAGTTGGAATCAGACCGGAAGGGCGAGAAGTTGTTCGATGAGAAAGGCGGGAAGAGGGATGTGTTGCCGGCCGCGGATGTAAAGAAAATGAAAGAACTTTACATGCCCATTTTCTCCGCCTGGACGAAAAACCTGGAGGCAAAGGGTTTGCCCGCCAAGAAACTCCTTAACGATACCTACACGATCCTGCAGGGACTGGGCGTAGAGGAACCATTTATCACCTCTAAGTGAGATGGGCTGTTACGATAATACCGGGCGAGGAAGCCGTCCAAATGACCACGAAACCTTTATGAAAGGGAGGCCCATTGGCCAATCGTATTGCTCAGTGCTACGTAAGAGTGATCAGAAGAGCTGGCAGGGTATGCCATGATGCAGCCATGGTCATCCTGTTCCTGTTGATGATGTTGGGCGCCAGTGAAGTGATCGGCAGGTATGTCTTTAACCGGCCGATAGCTGCTGTGCTCGAACTTAGCCAGGTCATGCAAGCGATGATGGTCTTCCTCGCTTGGGCTTATACCACTGCCGAGAAGGCGCACGTGAGGGTGGAATTGTTCGCCCGCAGATTCTCGCCCCGATTGCAGGCAATCCTTGAGCTTATCATTGCCGTCGTGGGGATAGTTCTTTTCATCCTGATTGCCTGGCAGGCTGCTGAAAAAGCCGTTTTCTACTGGGAGTCAAACATGGAGGTCGACGTTCTTTTCATTCCATTGGCACCTTTTCAACTTGTTCTTTCTATCGGCGCGGTTTTGCTCTGCCTTGAGTTAATCGCTCAAATCATCGAGCTCGTGCCAAGGATGAAAGGAGAGAACTAAATTGTCACCACTCTTTGTAGGGATTGCTTCTTTGGTCGTCTTCCTCTTCCTGGCGATGATCGGAATGCCCATCGGGTTTTCTTTTGCAACCGTAGGCTTCATCGGCATCATTTTCCTGAGGGGTCTCGACCCTGCACTATCGATACTTGGGTCTATGCCCTATACGTGGGCCAGCAACTATAATCTCGTTGCCGTTCCCCTGTTCATCCTCATGGGGCAGTTCGCCTACCACTCCAAGATCAGTGCCGAGCTTTACGATACTGCCTACAAGTGGGTAGGAAAACTTCCCGGCGGGCTGGCGTTAACTACCACGTTGGCCTGTACCGGTTTTGCGGCCTGTACCGGTACGAGTCTAGCTTCGGCGGCCACCATGGGTACCATCGCGATACCTGAGATGAAGAAGAACCATTATGACCCCCGGTTAGCGACCGGCTGTGTTGCAGCGGGAGGGACTCTCGGAATTCTTATCCCGCCAAGCGTCATCTTCATTATCTATGGAGTCATGACCTATACATCCATCGGAAAACTATTCATGGCTGGGATTCTTCCCGGAATAATGCTTTCGTCGTTGTTTTTGCTGCTCATCTATTTCATGTGTAAACGCAATCCCACTCTTGGCCCTCCCGGTCCATCTTTTCCTTTGAAAGAGCGCCTTGTGAGTCTAATGCGCATTTCCGGAGCGCTGGTGCTCTTCGCCATCGTGATTGGCGGGCTGTATATTGGGGCCTTCTCACCGAGCGAAGCCGGTGGGGTCGGCGCCTTCGGCGCTTTTATCCTGCTCATCATCAAGAGGAGGCTGTCCGGACGGAATCTAGCCAATGCGCTAAGGGACTCGGCTCGGACCGCATGTTTCTCTTTCACCATACTCATCGGAGCAATGATATTCGGCTCCTTTCTGACCATCAGCGGGCTCCCCGCAGAGCTTACCAAGTGGATAGTGAGTCTTCCCGTATCGCGCTATCTGATTCTTATATTGATCCTGCTTATGTATGTTCCTCTTGGCGCCATTATGGACAGTTTGCCCATGGTGCTGCTCACATTGCCGGTTGTGTACCCGGTCATCGATACCCTGGGCTTTAACACAGTATGGTTCGGCGTGTTACTCGTTTTAATGGCGGAGATGTCATTGATCAGTCCCCCCGTAGGCATTAATGCCTACATCGTCCAAGGGGTGGCTCAAGATGTGCCGTTGGAAGAAGTCTTCCGTGGCGCTGTGCCGTTTATCGTTGTGATGGCAATAGGGGTGGCTATACTGACTGCTTTCCCGCAAATCAGCCTCTTTTTGCCCAATTTGATTGACTGAAGGGGAACCCAAACCCCGGAACAGAAAGCTTGTGAAGAAATCGGAAAGGATCCAATGAAGCAAGAAAGAGTGAGGGAAGGATGCATGGGCTTTCAGCCCTGCCAAATCAAGGATCTCTACAGATGGATAGTCTCAGGAAAAAGCAGATGAGAGCGGAAGTCGGGATTATCGATAGCTGGGTTAATCCGTTCCCTGACAATAAAGCTGCAGAAGCGTGGAAAAACAGCGAGCCCTTTAGGCTGATGGCGGGGAAATACAAGTCCAGGATTCTGGAAATGCGCATCGAGCACCTGCTGGAATACATGGAGAAGCACCATGTTGAGAAAGCTGTGCTTACCGGGGTTGACAGCGACTACTGGCATATATCGAATGATTGGGTCGCGCAACAGGTGAAGAGACATCCGGATAAACTGATCGGCTGCGCGGCGGTTAACCCCGAAAACGGCATGAAAGCGATTTATGAGCTGGAGCGAGCCGTGAAGGATTTGGGTCTGAAGGGTGCTCTTATACTTCCCTATCTAATTCGCAAGCCGATAAACGACAAGATAATCTATCCCTTTTACGCCAAATGCTGTGAGCTCGATGTGCCGGTGCATATTCAGGTCGGGCACACGGCTCCCCTTTTGCCGTCCGAGGGCGGACGGCCGATCTACATAGACGAGGTTGCCCTTTATTTTCCGGAACTGAAGATTCTGGCCTCGCACATTGGATATCCGTGGACGGACGAAATGATCGCCATGGCGTGGAAGCATGACAACGTGTACGTCGATGTGGGGACCCATTATCCGAAATATTACCAACCGCAGTTTCTTAATTACTTGAATACGTATGGGCAGGACAAAGTCCTGTTTGCAAGCTGCTTTCCATTGACTGATTACGATAGACAGATGAAAGAGTTGGATGAGATCGACTTGAGACCGGAGGCCAAAAGGAAATTCCTGGGAGAGAATGCGATGAAGCTGTGGAATCTCTGATGCGGAAGCCGGAAGAACAAGTGAGTTTCATGCCGGATAAGGACGAGCGAGACAAGGGAGGATACAGGTCGTGGATGTAACTATTCTTGGTATCGTGGGCAGCCCTCGGAAAGGGGGCAATACGGAAGTCTTGATAAAAGCCGCTTTAGAGGCCGCAGAGAGTTTAGGCGGCGTTCGAACCGACATCATTCTGATGGCGGGCCGAAAGGTATCACCGTGCAAGGGATGTCATCATTGCTGGTTTCACGATGGCGTCTGCGCTGTTAAAGATGATGCAGGTGAAATGATCCAGAAGATGGTGGAAGCTGATGGTTTGATCGTGGGGTCTCCGGTCTACTTTGGGAGCATTACGGCGACATTGAAAAGTCTGCTTGAACGATGCTTAAAACTCAACAGGTTGAAACAGCAAAGCGAGAGTATGGATAGCATGGCCTATCAAGCCGTCAAGAGCGAAGAGGTGGTTTTTCCTCTCAGAAACAAGGTGGGTGGGGCTATCGCGGTGGGTGGGGTTCAGTCAGGGGCCAGGAGAGGGTCATCATCGATATTCATGGTTTTTTCCTTCTAAACGATGTGATCGTCGTGACGGACGGCGGGCTGAGGACGCCAGAGGTTCATCCGCATTTCGGAGGGGTCGGCATAGGCAGAGGAAAGAAGCAAGTCGAGAAAGACGCCTACGGAATAGCGACTTCTCGATCCGTCGGGCTGCGGGTTGCGGAGGTGGCGAAACTCGTCAAGCTGGGAATGAGTCTGTCCGCTGAGACGAAAGAGATGTAGAGAGGGTTATCAGGCCCGGGAAAGGAAAATGAGATGCAGTACAGCAAGGGGATGACAACGAATGATCTTTTTCTCAGGAGCTACTCCAGGCATCCGGAGAAGATATGCTTGATCGACAGGGGACGAGAAGCATACCTACGGAGAAGTGAATGGAGAGTCAAACAGGCTGGCAAATGCTTTGCGGGGTTCAGGAATAGGGAAGGGGGACAAAGTAGCCCTGCTCTCGAAGGACCGAAAGGAGTTTGTGCTGGCCTTTCTGGGCTTGTCTAAAATTGGGGCGGCGATGGTTCCGCTGAATCACAGATGCGTTGCTAGAGAACTGGAATATATGCTTACGGACAGCGGTGCGAAAGCGCTGGTTTTTGAAGCTGAATACGAACGAGTTGTGGCACAGATGAGAGGGAACTTGCCCGGACTCTCTCACTATATATCATTAGGCAGGTGTGACTTGGCTTTTGTGACAGACTATGACACCTTGCTTTCGTCATTTAGCAGCGAGGAGCCTGATGTAGAGGTCTTGGAAGATGATGACTGCGCTATCATTTACACCAGCGGAACAACCGGAAAGCCGAAGGGGGCGGTGATGACACATCGGACACGGGTATGGTGTACGGTGAACATCCTGCTGGATGGCTCCGTGGAGGAAGATGCCATTTCGGTGCAAGCATCCCCGTTTTTTCATGCGGGAGGTTTGAATATCGGCCTTCTACCCAATCTGGCCATCGGATCAACGATGATCCTCATGCCTCGATTGCATCCGGAGGATATCGGAAAGGCCATCGAAGAAGAAAGAGCGACGCACATTTTGACAGTCCCGACAATCATAAGCAATTTGCTGGAGTCGGGGGCACTTGATCGGTTCGATTTTTCTTCGCTCCGAAAGATCTACTACGGCGGAGCGTCCATTTCCCTCAGAGATTTGGAGATCATTCTCAAGAGACTTCCGAAAGTGCAGTTTTTCCAGGGCTACGGTCTGACCGAATCCACCCAATTGACGGTTCTGAAACCTGAGTATCAAGTGAGCAAAATCGGGTGTACGGGAAAATCCCATGTCTTTGTCGATCTGAAAGTTGTTGATGATGAGGATCAGGAAGTGGGTCCCGGGCGGACCGGTGAAATCGTTACGCGGGGTCCCCACGTGATGAAAGAGTATTTGAATCTTGCCGATGAAACGGAGAAAGCCTTCAAGAATGGGTGGTTTCACACGGGAGACGTAGCGCGCGTTGACCAGGAGGGTTTTATTACGATTGTCGACCGGAAGAAGGATGTCATCATCAGCGGGGCCGAGAATATCTATCCCAAAGAGATCGAAAATGTTTTAAACAAGCATCCGAAGATAAAGGAGGCAGCGGTGTTCGGGATCCCCGATGAGAAATGGGGAGAATCCGTGTGTGCGGCCGTCATTCTGAAAGAGGACGGATCTCTCACCGAAGAAGAAATCATCAGCTATTGTAAAGAAAACCTGGCGAGCTACAAGAAGCCTCGAACGGTGAGATTTTACGATTCTCTTCCCAGGAACCCGCTAGGAAAGGTACAGAAGGGCGAGCTGAAGAAGATGGTTTATCCACAGACAGATCAGTGAGCCCTTGAACAGGGAAGAAAACAGGTATTTTACTGCCACGCTGCAGTCTTTGATCAGAAAAGAGAAGTTGGGATTGCGAGCGATAAGGTGGAAGGATGAGGCATGAACGATGTCCTTGCGGGATCCGATGGGACTCACAGAATTGGTCGGTTGATCAGGGAGGATTTTGACATGAAGTACGAAAACGTTATTTACGAAGTGGATGACAGGATCGCGAAGATAACCTTGAATCGTCCGGAAAAGAGGAATCCACTCAACTGGCCTTTGCTGGCCGATCTGAGCGCGGCTCTTAAGGAAGCTGAAAGGGACAGGGAGATAAGGGTGATCATTCTCAAGGGGGCCGGCCCCTGTTTCTCCAGCGGTCACGATTTGAGCGAAGAAATGGGCGATTCTCCTCTGCATAAAGGCGAAAAGACGTGGGATGAAGCACTCAAAAGTGACGACAGATGGGGAGTAGGAGTTAGTGTCTGGGACAGCAGAGCCCATGTGCAAGGCCACATTAACTATGTCCTGGAAATATGGAATAACTGGAAGCCCATTATCGCCCAGGTCCACAGCTATTGTTTGGGTGGCGCTTCGGCAATAGCCTTGGCTTGTGATCTGCTCATCGTTTCCGAGGATGCCAGACTGGGCTATCCGCCGGTGAGGAGTATGGCGCCGGGCGATGAAATACCGATTTACGCTTGGCATGTGGGTCTGAAGAAGGCCAAAGAGCTGTCTCTGACCGGTGACAGCCTGACCGCGGACGAGATGCTTGATTACGGCATGGCTAATTACGTCTTCCCAAAGGAAACGCTTGAGGAAGAGACACTGAAAATAGCCAAGAGGATAGCGAGTATCGATGTTGAAATGCTGTCGCTTTCCAAGAGGGTTGTGAACCGGACCTTTGATCAGATGGGGTTCACCATCTCCATGCAATACGGTGGGGAATTTGACTCACTCGGGCATTTTTCGGATGCCAACGCGGCATGGAGCAAAATCGTAAAAGAAAAGGGAATGAAAGCAGCGTTAGAGTATCGGGATAAACCCCTTGGCGGGATAATGGGCAGGTACCCGGCCCCGAAAAAAAGCCGGAGAAGATAAAACCGTGCTGAATCGTTTTCACTTCCTGCCACATTTAAGTAAATGGGAAGACGTCGAAGCGATTCATTAATAAATCTAAGTTCAGAGAAGGAGCGATTGATCATGGAAGGTTTGAAGGATCAGAGCGATGTTCTGATTATAGGCGGTGGTTTAGCCGGTCTGACAGCCGCAATCAAGATTAAGGAAGAACGGGATGACTTGGACATCCTGGTCGTGGACAAGGGAGGCATCGGTCGGGCAGGCCAAACGCCTCTAGGAGGGGGGTTAACGATCCATGTTGCGCCGGATACGGTAGATGAATTCGTCGAGTCAATCGCTGAGAAGGGTCACGGGTTGGCAAATGTCCAGTGGTTGCACAATTTCGCCAGCAACTTAGAGCCGTCTTTTGTGGAGTTGCTCGGATGGAAAGTTCCTTTCATGAAGAATGCGGACGGGGAACTCTACCTTTCGGGAGGCGCCTATTGGGCAGCAAAAAACAAGTTGACATCCTTTGTTCCTCACAAGGCCATTTTGCAGCTGAAGAAGGTGGCTTCAGCAAGAGGCGTAAGAATGCTGGACAAGATGGAAGTGGTCGACCTCCTGAAAGATGAGGAGCGTGTCTCCGGCGCGGTCGGGTTCAACATTCTTAGCGGTGAATTTTGCACTTTCAAATCTCGGGCCACATTGCTGGCAAACGGCTGCTGTAATTTCAAGGGCCGGGTGTGGTTTTCCATGACCTGCGGGGAAGGGGTAGCCGCCGCGTACAGGGCGGGGGCTAAGCAGAGGCACTGCGAGTATGGTCATCAGTATGACCCCGGGGACAAGCAATCCGGGATATGGTGGCGGGGAGAAGCTGCGGCAGACTACCTTGTGAATGCCAAAGGCGAACGAATCTTTGAGAAGTATTTCCCGGGGCAAGCGCGGCTGGGGTCGTGGGCGTTGAGCTATGCCATGGGAGCGGAAGTAATGGCCGGTCGAGGGCCTTTATATCTTGATGTAACCAGCGATTTTGAGCAGTTTAGCAGTCACCTTGGGAAGGAAGATATTCGTTCCTGGGTATTTCAGGAAGGCGGTTTTTTGGACCCTGAGAGACTGCACCGCGAGAGAGGTGGAAAGGACCTGAGCATTAACAAGAGCGAGTGGACCCTGAGGTTTGTTGGGCGTATGGGAAGCGTCAGGGCAGATCTGGATTGTAGGAGCACAGAACTGGAGGGCTTGTGGGCGGCCGGGGACACCATCATGAATGGGTGCGCGGTGAACGGAGCCATGTCCGCCAATGCCTATGGCCGCTGGGGTCTTCCCTTCGCATTCGTCTCCGGTCTCCTAGCCGCCAAAAATATTGCGACGGCTGTTCCCGAGATTCCGGAACCAAAAAATAATCCAGATGATGTCATGGCGTTAAGGCAGAGGGTTTTCGCGCCCATGGATGTCAAGAAAAAGGAGTTTGAACCTTGGGACGCCATTTCCAGAATCCAGGAAGTGGTGATTCCGATCAAGTACAATCTTATCAGAGAGGGAAGCAGGCTTAAGGAAGGGTTGGAGATCATCGAAGAAGTCGAGAAAGAAATTC
>CAVUFY010000019.1:0-371364 GCA_963740905.1 uncultured delta proteobacterium | reverse complement strand
GGCGAGTTGTCATATGCGTATTTCGTGGCGCCGATACTGGCGATAACCCAGCTCAATGCCGAACGAGAGGAACAGCATCCCGGCCAAGACCCAGACATGCGTGGGGGTGGTCGCGGCGGTCTGCCAGATCAGAGCAGCCAGGGCGACGATACAGGCAATCATTCCTGCCGCGGAGATCCATCTCCTGCTCTTAGTGGCGTCCGCCAGCTTGACGTTCGCGGCATTAACGGTCGCAAAGATGATCAGGAAGCCGGCGCTTCCCATCATGGAAATGCTGGAGAGGTCCCCGAGGTTGGCTAGGAGCAGTGAGAGCACGGTGGTGATGATCAGCCCTTCGACGGGTTTGTTCCATACGCGGTCTTCAAGAAACTCGGGAAGCTCTCCTTCCTTGGCAATGGTATAACTGAGGCGCGCTGAACCATAAAGAGTGGCGTTGATGGCTGAGAAGGTCGATAACACCGCAGCGATTGCTATCATGACGAAACCGGCATGTCCCAGGAAGGGGCGTGCCGCGGCCGCCAGGGCATAGTCTTTGGCTTCCACGATCTTATGCACCGGCAGCGAACCCACCGAGACGACCGCGACCAGAATATACAGCAGGATCACAAATCCGATCGCGGTGTAGAAGGCGCGCGGCAGGGTCTTTTTCGGGTCGCGGGCGTCCTGAGCTGTGTTGGCGATCAGTTCAAATCCTTCGTATGCCAGGAAGATCATCATCCCGCCCGCAACCAGGTGGAATGGCGAAGCCCAGTGTGTCGGGGCCAGACTGGCGGCATCGATACCAACAAAGCCCACGGCAACAAAAAAGAGGAGGATTGCCAGCTTGATGGCCACGATATAAGTCTCAGCCTTGCCCACCAGGTTGGCACTGAACAGGTTCAGGACGGCCGGGAGCAGGATGCCGGCGCTAATCAGGAGGTGTTTCACCAGAACGCCTTTGCCGAAGAACGTGGCCCCGTAACTACCGAAGGCGTAAGCATAAAGGGCCAGCATCACTATATAGCTGATCCACAGCAGGCTGTTGATGCCGCCGGTAAACAGGTCGATTCCGAAGGCCTGATCCAGAAACTTTACCGTCCCGCCCTGACTAGGCACATGCACCGACAGGCGGGCGTAGGAGTACCCTGTGAGCATGGACACGATCCCGGCGATCAGAAAAGCCGCAGGGGTCCCACCGTGGGCAAGCTGCACGGCCAAGCCCAGCACCGCAAAGATACCGCCGCCAACCATGCCCCCGATCCCGATCGCCACGATGACCCAGAGGCCCATTTTTCCATCGCCTTGGTCAGTCATTAGCTCCGATTTTTCCCTCCTCCTGCAAGTCGACTCCGAGGGACATACCCTCATCTTCTGTGCAGCCCCGGCGCACTACCTCCAACAGATCGGGGGTCGCCCTTGATTCCACACCGTAGGATTCAAGGCAGTCGCTCACAAATCAATCTTTCTTCCCAACCATTCCTTGTAGCCGCACGTTCTCACCTATGTCAGGGTGTCACGGAAGGTCTCCGGATCCACGATTAGATCGCCGAGGTTCAAGGCGTTTACCCCATTCATGGAATCGACCGGTGTCAAGAGAGAGATCTCATTTCTTTTCCCGGACAATTCGGTCACGATACCGAGTCCGAGAGTAAATCCGTCCCTGTCTTCCAGAGCGAGAAGACGGTGAAGCGTGAATTCAGGGGCAGGAAAAACAGCCAGCCCAGGCCAGTCCAGCCGGATGGTGCGAGCGGTGCGGAAGTAATGAGTTCCGACGCTCCCATAGAAACAAAGGAGGGTAAATGGGTGTTTGAATGTATCCGGCCCTCCAGTCGGATGTATTTTGCCAAGTTCACATCATGGAATGAATACCTACTTTCTTTGGCTGAAATACTCTGTTTACCCCATAGCTTTTCTCATGGTTCGTGCAAGAAAATAACCGAGTAAGATGTAACCGAATCAATAGTGGCAGGGCTAACTTCTGTTCGAAAGGGAGGAGTCTCATGGCGGTTTCAGGAAAATATGGCAAGATCGACATCCCGAAGATCGGCGAAAACGAACCCGTCTTCATTCTGAGAGGACAGGACATGCTCGCCCAGGGAATGGTGGAGATATACAAGGTGATCGCGTCGCTGCACGGAAAGGCCATGGCCGAGGATCTGAACAAGGAGATCGATCGGTTCCGCAAGTGGGACGGAAAGCGCAAGATGCCCGATTGACTCCGGCTCGCTGCCTTGGACAATCAACCTCATGTCGTTTGCGCCCGTTGCTGACCGCTGGGAGTGTCGGCGGCATGCGTTGAGAGTGGCTTCCATCTCCTTCTCGGACAGGAGAGCAGCAAGAGAAGACAAGAAATGAAAGGGGAGGTCGTCATGCAGGAGCCGACCATCACAGTCTACGGAGCCCCGTGGTGCCCCGATTGCAGAAGAAGCAAGCAGTTCCTGGGTGAGCACCAGATCCCTTACAAATGGGTGGATATCGAGAAGGACAAGGCTGGAGAGGAGTTCGTCGTCAGGATAAACAAAGGCAAGCGCATCATTCCTACCATCGTCTTTTCCGACGGTTCCTTCCTCGTAGAACCCAGCAACGCCGAACTGGCGGCCAAACTGAAGCTCAAAACCAAGGCCAGCCGAAGTCACTATGATTTCATCGTCCTGGGAGGCGGGCCCGCAGGTCTGACTGCAGCCCTGTATGCCGGTCGGGAGGCGATTGATACCCTGGTGATTGAAAGGGCGGCGTTCGGCGGACAAGCCGCCGCAACAGAAAGGATAGAAAACGTCCCCGGGTTTCCGGAAGGCATCGGGGGTGTCGAATTTTCCCAACGCTTGCGCCAACAGGCCGAACGGTGGGGCGTGGAGTTATTGCAAGCCCAGGAGGTCACAGGACTCTACAGACACGATAACTATCACTGCGTCAGCACAAGTGGGCGTCAAGAGTACAGCGCTCGCGCCGTTCTCATCAGCACCGGCAGCCGGTATAAACGGCTGAATGTCCTCGGAGAGGAAGATTATATCGGTGCCGGTATCCATTTCTGTGCTGCCTGCGACGGGCCTTTTTACAAGAACAAGCGCGTGGCTGTCATAGGATCAGGGAACAGCGCGGCGGAGGAAAGCTTATTTCTTGCAGATTATGTGGACCACGTGACCATCCTGGCAAGAGGGGATCACTTCAAGGCTACCCAAATCATCCAGGATAATGTGTTCGCCAATCCGAAAATAGACGTGCGCTGGCACACCGAGGTTCAAGAGTTCCTGGGCGAGGAATCATCACTAAGAAGGCTGCGCCTGAAGAACAATCAAACCGGAGAAGAAGAGATCAAGGAGGTGGAAGGGGCTTTTATATTTGTCGGTCTTACTCCGAATACCCGGTTTCTGGAGGGAAGCGCCATTCTCTTGAACCAATGGGGTTTTGTGGTCACCGGTCATGCCTTGGTTCATAGCGGCGAGCGGCCGGCAGGGTATGAGAATCGCGATCCTTATCTTCTCGAATCAAGCGAGCCGGGTGTTTTCGCAGCCGGGGACGTGCGAAATACCAGTACCAAGCAGGTGGCGAGCGCCGCGGGTGAAGGGGCCAGTGCGGCATTGATGATACGGGCTTATCTGAAGCAAGTATGAGGTCCGTCCTCTTTGCTTGTTAGATCGCGCACAGGATGCGTTTTTCCTCCACTTCTTATTCTTTCGCCTCACCAAAATGGAGGACTATGTCCAGTTTATCTTTTGATGGAGACCAGTGTTTCGAGGATTATGTCCCCGGGTCCGTCAGCACTTTTGGAACCGTATTGGTAAAAGAAGATGAGATCATCGAGTTTGCCAGGCGTTACGACCCGCAGGTTTTTCACATCGATCCGGTTGCGGCCAGCAAGACGGCGTACGGCGGTCTCGTGGCCAGCGGCTGGCACACGGCTGCAATGGCTATGCGCCTTATTGTGGAGAACTATCTGTCTCGTGTGGCGAGCGCCGGTTCGCCGGGCGTGGATGAACTTCGATGGCTAAAGCCTGTGCGCCCTGGCGACAGACTGTCAGTGCGGGTGAGCGTTCTGGAAGCCAGGCGCTCGGAGTCAAAACCGGATCGAGGTGTTGTCCGATCGCTGGTAGAAGTTCTCAATCAGGATGGGGCCGTAGTGATGAGTTTTAAGGGGGTGAATATTCTCCTTTGTCGAGAGCACTAGCAGGTCGCTGAAAAATGCCCATTTCCCCGTAGAAAGGCGACGTTTATCCCTTATGATGGATCTTTTTCAGGAGCCAGGCCATGTTTTTTCCAAGGGTCTCCATGGTTCGCATGGCTTCCGCATCTTCTTTGACCTGACCCGGATCGCGTCCCATGCCTACATTCCAGTAGCTTGAGCCTACAATAATCATTTGGGCATGTTGGAACAGGTGATTCAGCGTGTCGAAGGTATGAATCGCCCCAGCGCGTCTTACAGCCGCAACTGCAGCGCCCACCTTCCGCTTCAACAGACCTCCATTTGCCGCGGACACCATGCCGCAGCGTTCGATCAGCGCTTTGATTCCTGCGGTTGCGTCCGCAAAATAAACCGGCGAGCCGAGCAGAATGCCGTCCGCTTCGATCATTTTGCGCAAATACTCGTTGAGCGCATCTGTGGTGACGACACACTTTTGATCTTTGTTTTCAGAGCACTTGTAGCAGGCGATGCACCCCTGGGGAGCCTTGCCTGCGAGCTGAATCAGCTCGGTTTCAATGCCCTCACTAGAAAGCTCCCCGAGCACCACGTTGAGAAGTATGGCGGTGTTCCCATCTCTTCGACTACTGCCGTTAAAGGCGATGACCTTCATGCGTTCCTCCTCCTCTTGATTGCTCCCCTTTGCCTCATGGTCTCCTTCCCTTAGTCTCCCAAATCGTCCTTATAGGGAGCCTTTTAAACAAAATCTGCCTGCCTGTCAATTAAGTTCAGCAGCTCAGTGAGCAATCTATCTTCTGGCTGACGCCTCAAGCCCTTAGCCCCTTTACCTTTTTCGATTTATCACGTATATGCTGTTATCCTGTCCTATAAGAAGGAAAAGGAGTGGAAAAACGAATGGGACTTCTGATCATCGACAAAGACAAGTGCAAGAAGGACGGCATCTGCGCCAGCGAATGCCCCATGGTCATCATCAAGCTCAAGGACGGAAACGGGTTTCCGGAAATGGTCCCTGGTGGAGAAGGCATCTGCAACAACTGTGGCCACTGCGTCGCTGTCTGTCCTCACGGCGCCCTCTCCCATGCCAGCGTGCCCATCGAGAAAAGCCCATCGATCGAGAAAGAACTGGAGATCAGCGAGGAACAGTCCGTGCAATTCCTCCGCTCCCGCCGCTCCGTACGCTTTTTCAAAAGTCAGCCCGTGGAAAGGGAGAAGCTCCAGCGACTCATTGAGATCGCCCGATACGCTCCGTCCGGCGGAAATCTCCAACTGGTGGAATGGACAGTGT
Source organism: uncultured delta proteobacterium (assembly GCA_963740905.1). Lineage (GTDB taxonomy): Bacteria > Desulfobacterota > DSM-4660 > Desulfatiglandales > HGW-15 > JAFGDM01. The sequence continues at coordinate 365,962 of CAVUFY010000019.1, read as the reverse complement.
TCACAGATGCGGACAGGATCAAGGAGATCGCGGGACTGACCGTGGAGTGGATGCGCAAGATCATCGCAAAGGCCCCCCAATCAGTCCCGCCTTACTTTCCATTGATCGTCGGAGCGTGGGACATGGGATACAATTCCGTGACATGGAGCGCCCCGGTGCTGATCGTGGCATCCGCGCCCAAGGAGGCGACCACCGGCATGTTGGACGTGTCGCTGGCGCTCTGCTACCTGGATCTGGCGGCCCAGAAACTCGGGCTGGGGACCTGCTGGGCCGGCCTGGTCGGAGGCGCACTGCAGGGATTCGCCGCGGTCAGGGAGGCGGTGGGGCTCCCGGAAGGGATTCCGTATCACTACCCCATGATGGTCGGTTATCCAAAGCGGAAGTATACCCGCTTGCCCGAGCGTAAGGCCCCAAAGATCACCTGGAACTAGCCACGGACGTAGGAAAGGAAGAATGCGGTGTCTGCAAATGAACAGTTAAACGTGTTTCTCAACCCTAAATCCATAGCGGTCATCGGGGCCACGGAGCGGCCGGGTTCCTGGGGATCCTTCATCATGAAAGGGCTGCTCTCCAGGTCCTACCCGGGCCATATCTATCCGGTCAACCATCAGGCTGAGAGCATCTTCGGCCTGCGCGCCTACAAGAGTGTCGAGGAGATCCCGGAATCCCCTGAACTGGCCATTTTTACGATCCCTGAAGTGTCAGTAGAAGAAACCATCAGGGAATGCGGACAAAAGGGAGTACGCGGCATCAGCATCATCACGGCAGGCTTTGGGGAGGCGGTGGCTGAAGGTAAGCAGAGGGAAGCGGACATGGTGCGCCTGGCACGGTCTTACGGCATGCGCCTTCTGGGGCCCAACGTGAGCGGGACATTCAATCTGCATGCCGAATTCAACGGATCAGCTGCCCCGGAGCGGCACCTCACAAAAACCCTCATTGCGGCCGTTTGCCAGGGTGGCTTTGCCTTTTATGATCTTCTGGCCCACGGCTATTACAGGCACATGGGCGTGGGCATGTTCGTCCATACAGGGAACGAGGCGGATCTCACCACGACGGATTTTTTGGAATATGTTGGTTCTGATCCCAATGTCAAGGTCGTCGTCATGTACATCGAGGCACTGAAAGACGGCAGGCGCTTCGCGGCCGTGGCCAGGGAATTATCCAAAACCAAGCCGGTTATCGTGTACAAGGCTGGAAAGACGCCGGATGCCGCCCGGGCCGCTCAGAGCCACACCGGATCCCTGGCCGGTTCTTACGCCTTATATGATGGAGCCCTGGAGCAAGCCAATGTCGTGTCCTGCCCCACCATGGAACTCCTTCTACCGTTGGGGGATGCCATGCTGGAGCGGCCTTCCATGCGCGGCAACCGGGTGGTCATCCTCACTATGGGGGGCTCCTGGGGCGTGGCCCTCGCGGACGCGCTCGGTGCCGAAGGACTGAGCGTCCCGGAACTGAGCGCCGGCCTGCAATCCAGGATGCGGGAACTGGGAATGCCCATCCGGGCCTCCGTGAAAAATCCTGTGGACATTGGCGCATCCGGCCTTTTTTTCGACAAGCAACTGCTGATCGGCCTGGGCCGGGAGATCCTTGCGTCTGGCGAGGCGAATGCCCTGATCCTTCACGGCATGGGTCGGCCCGGTATGCTGGACAAAGACGCCCCGGATCGGCTCCAGATTTTCCTCGAGATCAATAAAGAGATCGTGCGGGGATACACCCAATTGGAAAAGGACTTCGGCATCCCGGTACTGATTGGCAGTATTTACGCTCCAGGCGAAAGTCAGGTGACCCACGATCTCAACGAAGAGGGCATTCGCATATATGACCGCTTGGAAGAAATCGCACAGATCCTCTCACGCATGCGCCGGTATTACTCCCGAAGAGCTCTCAATGTGGCTTAAAGCCATAAACATAGTTTCTTTATTCCGGCACAGAGGCATTTTGATTCACAAGACAAACGGGGAGCGCGCTGGCCTGGGACAGAGGAGAAGTTCATGCTGTTTCGGGCACACCCCTCACAGACCAGAGGGTCCAGTGCCCTAGTTGTAACTAAACCCTCAGCCTCTTGTGGAGGACCCGGATAGGTTCTACCGATACGGGGTCTAGAGGAATCGTCGTGTCTTGAACAGTGACGCTCAGGAACTAAGACTGTTCTTGACGTTCCATGTAAACAATTTGATGCTCCGAGCAGTAAGACGGGAGTGACTCAACGTTTAGATCTAACATTTTGCAATTCGAAGACGGAACATCGGGTCCTGTAAGTGCATCTATTGCGGCAAAAGTCGAAAGGTGCCTTTTCCTCCATCAATCTGCGCCACCCTTCTGGCGTTCTTGCTTGGCCGTACTCTATGCCAAGCCCCTGCAAGACGCGTGCGTCCCATTTTCTCACCGCATCTTCGTCGCCCAACGGGCTCCAGCATCGATCATTACGGCATTCTGGGCATCTGGCGCAGAGCTTGTCAACCCCTTTGGCCGGCTCTACCAGAATGTCTTCATTCGACTCCATCAGATCGCTCAGCCTCTGCCTTGTCTCGGCAAATTCCATTCCCCGGCCTGGAGACTCGAACATCATGTATCTTTCACACACTATGTGGTGAGGCCTGTATAACTCTCTCATTCTCTCCTCCTTAGACAACCCTCAACGTCCTCAATCTTCGTCTTGTTTACCTTTATGCTCAGACGATTCTTGCCCATTTGAATGCCTCCCATATGGCATCTTTTATCTTTCGCGGCGAACGACTGTCGCCTATCAAATAGGCTTCGTCCACGAGAATTTCCGCCGGCACAGCCAGATGGTCCACAGGTTGCCTTCCTACTGCCCACAACCACGACTTGTTCTGTTTGGCGGCAGGAACGATTTCTAACCTCCTCTCGTCCCCGCATTGAGGATTGACGGCGCAGCTCTGCTCTGTGAGGCCCGGGATTCCCATGGGTGCCATCACGATGCGGTTCTTAATCTGAACCTTTCCGATATATCCTTCTTCGAAGAGATGCGGATAAGACATGGATTCCTCCATTTCGCAGATTATCGAATTTCCGCTCCGACACTTCTTCACATTTCCCTGACAAGTCCTGAAAAGACTCCTCTTCGGTCCGCTTGAGCGGATTCATGGTTGTGGCGGAAGGCTTTCCTTGGGTTCCGTACCGAAGATATCACTCCCTGTTTCGGAATTGAAGCGCTGAGTTGGTTTTGGTGCTCCTTCTAGGGGAACAATCTTAAAATTTGGCTGAATTTTCCTAAGTCTAGATTAATTCTCTATACATTTCAAAATGTCACCTTAACTTTTTCCAAAATGCTTTCTCGGGCGGCCCTTCCTTTCGGGTAAATTCCAATAACGTATCCCGCTCAACTTTAGAATCGCTCTTTGTGAGGAGGCGTCCTTTTTTCTCAAGTCTCCGGGAGATGCCGGTCACCTTATAGCTCTTGAAACGAGCATCATTTTGAAAACGGGCTAAATAAGCCGGGTTTCGTTGTCCTCGGCCGGCACGGCTTTCTTCTTGACCCCTGACTTTTTCCTGGAAGATCAGCCCGGCAACTGGTATGGTAACATAGGCCCACCAGAGCCATCCTTTTCACAATCGATTAAAATGCATTTTGCAGAGTCTATGATTCAGCTTCTCGTTGAAATAGGAGATAGCATATGGCGGATAGGAAGATGGGGAAAATCAAACGTAAAGCCGGGGAGCCGGAATACTTGAGTCTCACGGTGAACGGCCAAGTTCATGAGCTGGGCATCGGGCCCAGGCCGGGAGAGGTGCAGCCGTTCCACACGTTGTCGCACACATTGAGGGAGACCTTGGGACTCACGGGAACCAAGCTCTCCTGCGACGAAGGTGCATGCGGCGCGTGCACGGTAATCATGGATGGGAAAGCCGTACTCTCGTGCAAACTCCTTACTGTCGAATGCGACGGAAAATCGATAACGACGATTGAGGGATTGAGGAATCCGGAAACAGGCGAGCTCGATCCCCTGCAGCAGGCCTTCATCGATCATCAGGCTTTCCAGTGCGGGTTCTGCACGCCCGGCATCATCATGACGTCGAAGGCCCTTCTCGACGAAAATCCGTCTCCTACGGAAGAAGAGGTGAAGGAGGCTCTTTCGGGCAACTTCTGCCGATGCGTCAGCCACTATCAGGTCATACGGGCGGTCATGTCCGTCGCAAAGGGGGGGTGACAATGGCTGAATACAGATACATCGGAAAACCGATTCCCCGAAGAGACGCTGTCGATATCGTCACCGGGGCTGCAGAGTTCACGGACGACCGTAAATTCCCCGGTCTTCTATATGGAAAGGTGTTGCGAAGCCCCCATCCTCACGCACGAATCAAGAAGATTGATAAGAGCAAGGCTGAAGCTCTCCCGGGCGTGAAGGCTGTTCTGACCTGGCAGGACATCCCGGATTTCCGCGGAGGAACCCCTAGGAACGTCCGCATCCTCGACAGCAAGGTCAGATATGTAGGGGATGCCGTAGCCCTTGTCGCGGCCGACACCGAAGAGATCGCAGAGGAAGCACGCGATCTGCATCGAGGTGGAATACGAAGTGCTGCCCGCCGTGTTCGATATAGATTCGGCCCTAAAACCCGGTGCACCCGCGGTCTATGACGAATACCCCGACAACATCCTGCCGGGCGGCACCATCATCTACGGGCCCAACTGCTTGAAGGGCGTTTTGAGAGGGGATGTGGAGAAAGGGTTCGCGGAGGCCGACGTCATCACCGAAGGGACCTTCGGATACGAGAACATGCCCAACGCGATACCGCCGGAATCGGTGGGCGCTGTCGCTCACTGGCAGGACCCCGATAAGGTGACCGTCTGGGGAACCAGCCAAGCCCCCTACATGGACAAGGTAACCCTCTTTCACGTTTTCAACAGGCAGGTAGACATACGGAGCATAGGGTCCCATGTGGGTGGCGGCTTCGGGACGAAGATCCAGTGCTGGCAGGTTGAATCCTACGCGGTGCTCCTCAGCAGGGCAACGAAGCGACCCGTAAAGGTCGTCTACACAAAAGAAGAGCACATAGCGTCCTTTGTTCTGAGGCTCGTATCCCGCATCCATGCAAGGGTGGGGATGAAAAGGGACGGAACCTTAACGGCCATTCAGGGAACGTGGTACGTCGATACCGGGTACTATTCTTTTACGACGCAGGCCCAGGTTGCCATCGGATCAGGGGAGCTCATGATCATGGCCCAGTGCCCCAACTGGGATCTGAAGAACTATGTCGTGGTGACGAACAGGAACGCCTCAGGCGCGATGAGGGGGTTCGGCGGGCAGGAACTGAAGTGTTCCTTCATACCTCTGCTCAGTCTCGCCATGAAAGAAGCGGACCTCGATCCTTTCGAGGTACTCAAGAAGAACTTCGTCAAGCCCGGCGGGGGCTACTATTGGCGAGACGGAAAGTTTTATAATTTCCGGGGCATCGATTTCTCGAAAGCCATGGATAAAGGCGCCGAGACCTTCGGCTGGAAAGAGAAATGGAAGGGCTGGCTGACCCCGACGTCGGTGAATGGCGCAAAACGGAGAGGCGTCGGGGTAGGCGTTCACGGAAACGCCGACATCGGAGAAGACGCGTCGGAGGCGTACGTGCAGCTCGGTTACAACGGAACAGCCACGATCTTTCTCTGCGTGGCCGAACACGGCACCGGTCAGAAGAGCAACTATATCAAGATGGCCGCGGAGGTGCTCCAAATACCACCGGAGCGTATTTCGATGACCCCCGCTGACTCCCTGGTGACGCCTTTTGAGTTCGGACCCGTAGGCTCCAGGGGAACCTACGCCATCGGCAGTGCGGTCATCAAGGCGGCGGAGGATGCGCGGAGGCAGCTTCTCGAATTGGCAGCACCCAAGCTAGAGGTATCTCGCCGAAAGTCTCGATACCGCCGATGGGGTCATCTTCGTGAAAGACAACCCCAAGAACAAGCATCAAATGGAGGGCCATGGGAAACGACCGCACCATTCTGGGATACGGCCGTTTCGAACCTGATTTCACCATGTGCAACTGTATGATGAGCTTTGTAGAGGTCGAGGTCGACACGGAGACGGGGAAGGTGGACCTCATTCGGGTCGTGAATGCCACGGACGTAGGCCAGATCATCGATCCTCTGGGCCTGGAAGGACAGCTCAATGCCTGTTTCGGCACCGCCGGCATCGACAGCGCCATCTTCGAAGAGACGATCCTAGACCGCCGGACGGGACATATCGTCAACGCCAACTTGATCGACTACAAGTGGCGTACGTTCAGTGAACTGCCCAGGATCGACAATGTGGTCCTGGAGACACCCTTTCCCAGCCATCGCTTCCACGCCGTGGGCGTGGGCGAAATCGCCACATCTCCCGGGCCTTCTGCGGTACTGATGGCCGTATCAAATGCGGTCGGCACGTGGATGCATGAGTACCCTATGACGCCGCAGAGGGTGCTCAAGGCACTCAAGAAGGCAGATTCAAACGGCTCGGACCGAGTAAGTGGTCCAAACGGTTTGAATGTTCGGGATATGGGAGGTAGGAAATGAAGTCGTTTACCCATCATAATGCACGTTCGCTGCGAGAGGCTTCGAAGCTTCTTACGAAGTACAATGGAAAGGCAAAGGTCAACGCCGGAGGCACCGACCTCCTTGGAGCCATGAGAGACAAGAGTCTCCCCGTGTACCCGGAGGCTGTGATCAACATCAAGACCATCGAAGGCCTGGCCTATATTAAGAAGGACGCCCGGCGGCTCAGAATAGGGGCACTCACCAAACTGACCGACATCTTACGTTCGCCGGATGTGAAGGAGGACTATGGGCTTCTCGTGGAGGCCGTACACTCGGTGGCGACCCCCCATGTAAGGAACATGGCCACTATCGGCGGGAACCTGGCACAGGATGTACGGTGCTGGTACTACCGATATCCGGCACAGATTGGCGGGCCTATCGTTTGTTTGCGAAAAGGCGGCAAGATCTGCAGCGCCCTGGCGGGTGATAACCGGTACCACTCCCTTTTCGGAGCTGCCCCACTCGCCCAGTATCCCTGCATGGGTAACTGCCCAGCCCATACGAATATGCCGGCATACTTGAGTCGGGTCCGCAACAGCGATTTTGCCGGTGCGGCGCAAGTACTGATCGACTGCAACCCCATCCCGGCTGTCACGGGCCGGATCTGTCCGGCCTTCTGCGAGCCCGAGTGCAACCGTCGCGCTCTCGACGATTCCGTGGCAATTCAGTGCGTCGAGCGTACTATGGGCGATTACATGCTCGATCACGCTGATGAATTCTATAGACCGCCTGTGCGCGAATCGGGGAAGAAGGTGGCCATTGTGGGTTCCGGCCCCTCCGGTCTCGCGGCAGCCTTCTACCTCAGGAGGGACGGCCACGAGGTGACTATCTATGAAAAGATGCCCGAAGCGGGCGGTATGCTCCTTTACAGCATCCCGACCTATCGTCTTCCAAAGGACGTGGTGAGAAGACAGATTGCGGTCTTGAAGGGGATGGGCATTGCCGTGGAGGTAGGAGTGGACGTAGGCCGGACCGTCTCCTTAGATAGCCTCAAGAAAGAGTTCGACGCTGTTTTCATGGCCGTAGGGACCTGGAAGAGCCTGAAGCTTCGCGTACCGGGCGAGGAGGCCCAATGCGTGCACTACGCCCTGGATTATCTGAAGAAGGTCAACTCAGGAGAGACCGTCTCCCTGGGCGACAGGGTGATTGTCATCGGCGGAGGCAGCGTGGCAATTGATGCTGCTCGGACGGCGAGGAGGCTTGGGACCGGAGAGGTTCATGTGGTCTGTCTGGAGTGCCGTGATCCTGAGTCCAAAGACAGGATGCTCGCCCTGGATAGCGAGATCCGGGAGGCAGAAGAAGAGGGCATCCTCATCCACCCTTCCCTGGGTGTGAAGGAGATCGTTACCAAGGCCGGCAGGGTCGCCGGTATTGAAAGCAGTGACCTGCACCTCTGTCCGCGACCCTGACGGCACGTTCAACCCGCAGTATGACATGGCCTGTACGGCACTGGCTCTCGAGGCGGAGAGCGTCATCGTCGCTATAGGCCAGACCGTTGATCCCTCTTTCGCAGCATTATCTGAAGCATCCGACGAGAAGGTTTTTGCCGGCGGGGACATGGTGTCCGGCCCGTCAACCGTCTATTCAGGCGGTGGCCTCGGCCAAGGAAGCCGCAAGGACCATCGGCGCTCAACTCGGTACGGATCAGAAGACGGCGGAAGACAAGGGGATCGAATCGCGCTTCATTCAGTCCTGTTTCGAGAAGATCCCGCGCACGGTGATTCATGAACTGCCTCCATCAGAACGGGTCAAGGGCATCGATATGGAGGATGTCCTGGGTCTTTCCCTGGCAGAGGCCGAAAGGGAGTCTCATCGATGCTTTAACTGCGGTTGTCTGGCCGTGGCTCCTTCAGACGTGGCCGTTGGCCTGGTAGCCCTAGGCGCCACGATCGTCACCACAAAAAGGAGCCTGGCGGCGCAGGATTTCTTTAGTGCCAGCGCCACCCGCTCCACCGTTCTTGAGCCGGATGAACTGGTCAAGGAAATCAGGATCCCGAAGCCGCCGGCCGGGGCACGGCAGAGATACGACAAGTTCACTTTGCGCAAGCCGATCGATTTTGCCATAGTGAGCCTAGCTTCAGTGCTGACAGTGGAGGACGGCATCTGTAAGGACGCGTGCCTAGTTCTCGGTGCCGTTGCTCCTGAGCCCATAAGACTGAAGGAGACAGAGGACTTTCTGCGAGGGCGGATCATCGACGAAGCGACGGCCACACAGGCAGCTCAGGCAGCAGTCGAGGGCGCCATACCGCTCGCAATGAACGACTACAAGGTAGACATTACAAGAGCCTTGGTGAAGAGGGCGATTCTGAACGGATAAGAAGTGTGCGGAAGGACTCGGCTGCGGCGGTGTTGCGAGTCTGGGGAAAGGGGTCACAACCCCAAAGAAGGTAGTTTGAGCCATGATGAATACGAAAGGGGGTGATAAAGAACCAAGCGGAGATAGGCGACGATTTTTCGCAAAAGGTTAAGGGTGACAAGGGACTCTTTTTCTCACCTCATACCCAAATTAAGGAGGCTTGTATGAAGAGGGTTATCTGGTTAACCATGGGTTTGTTCGTTTTTTGGGCTTTCATCGCAACGAGTGCTCAGAGTGAGCCTATCGTTCTAAAGGCAGTAACAGCATTTCCTAAGAACCACCTCAATAATGACCCCGTACCCATATTAGTAGACAAGGTGAACAAGAGAGCTGAAGGAAAATTGAAGATCGAATGGGTCGGCGGTCCTGAGGTAATCAAATCTTTTGATCAGGTCCTTGCTTTGAAAGCGGGAACGATTGACATGCTCCTCTATTACCCTTTTGGATATATGAAACCGGTGATGCCCGAGGCTTGGGCCAAGGGTTTGACAGAGCTTGCTGAGTGGGAAGAGAGGAAAACCGGAGCCTTCGAGCTTTGGAACGAAATTTTAGAGAAAAGGGTTAATGCAAAGTACCTTGGAAGGCTTCATAACCTGCTACCCTTCAAAATATTTTGCAATAAGAAGGTTGAAAAGATTGATGATTTTAAGGGCATGAAGATCAGGGTCATGCCTCTGTATATACCTTTCATCAAGGCACTCGGCGCTTCGCCCGTTACGATATCACCCGACGAGATATACACGTCTATGGAGCGGGGTGTTGTGGATGGTTTCATGTGGCCCGACGTCGGGGTTATCAGTTGGGGACTTCAAGAGGTCACGAAATATGTTGTGGAGCCCGGCGTCTTTCAGATGGAACCAGCAACCGCGATCAACATGGACAAGTGGAAGAAGATTCCTAAGGACCTGCAGGTATTGCTGGACGAGATCATGCAGGACATGGAGTATATCGCGACCATGCGTAATGCATTGATAGAGCAGAAAGAAGACATGGTGAGAAAGAAGGCTGGCATGAAGACCATCCAACTTCCACCTGGGGAAGCCGAAAAGTTCGTTAAGTTGGCTTACGACAAGACTTGGGAGTTCGTCATACAGAGCGCGCCTGAATACGGTCCTAAGCTGAGAGAACTCAGTTCCAAAAAGGCCCTGCCTCCGAACACTTTTCCCTGGCAGTGATCGAAGGCGGGAGGTTGCGTGAGTCTGCGCTGAAAACCCCAACATAGGATCATTGATGGCACTTGCTGCAGGATCGGAAGAGCGCTCACAAGTCATTGCGACTGAGGGGAAGCAACTCCCCGTAAATGGATAGTCGCGCTGTTCCGGTCCTTGCAATGACCATCGATGGTGAGATCTCAGGGTAGGCAATCGACTACGGGAAAATTCATCGCCAGGAGTGACTCCTCACAGACCGCATCTATGCAAGGAGAAAGCAAAGCCGGAACCATATTACTTCAGGGTGCCGACTGACCAAAAGGAGTATGCTATGAGAAGCAAGGGTATTTTTGACCGGATCATAGACTTCATGGCCTTTCTTGCAGGGATCCTGATTGTAGCGGCCGTTCTGATTGTATGTCTTGAGGTCTGCATGAGGTATTTTTTTCGCACACCACTGATATGGACCGTGGAAGTGTGCGAATATATCCTTTTCACCCTTACCTTCCTTGGCGCACCTTGGCTTCTGAAGAAGGGGGGCCATGTCAATGTTGATATTGTTGTTGAGCATCTTAGCAAGAAGGCACGAGAGTATTTGAATCTGGTCTCGTGTGGTGTAGGCATTTTTATTTGTGGAGTTATCACCTGGTTCAGCATGACAGCCGCTTGGGATTCCTACGTGAGCGGTGTGGTCGTGACCAAAACACTCACCATTCAGAAGCACTACTTTCTGCTCTTGATCACCCTCGGATATCTTTTTCTGCTCTTGGAATTCGCGCGGCAATTTCGCAATCACCTTAGAGCATCGAAGGAGGAAGATTGATGGAATGGTGGATGGTCCTGATATTGATTGTAGGCATTTTCTTGCTCCTTCTTGCGGCGGGTCTTCCGGTATTCCTTGCATTTACTGCTGTGGATGTGGTGGGGATTTATTTCTTTTGGGGCGGCGGCAGTGGGTTGGAGCAGCTTATTCACTCCATTTTTTCCTCCATTAGCAGTTTTGTCCTCCTGCCTGTGCCTTTGTTTGTGCTGATGGGCGAACTTCTGTTTCACTCCGGCGTATTTGTCAACGCCCTCGATACGCTAGATAAGTGGATGGGCCGCGTACCGGGAAGACTGTGCATGGTCAGCGTAGGAGGAGCCACGCTTTTTTCGACTCTTAGCGGCTCCAGCATGGGGACATCAGCGATGCTGGGATCCTTGCTCCTTCCCGAGATGGGGAAAAGAGGGTATCACAAGACTCTGGCCATAGGCTCATGCATGAGCGGCGCCTTGGCGATGATTATTCCTCCCAGCGCCTTGGCGGTTGTGTTGGGATCTCTGATGGAGATTTCCATTGGGAAACTGCTGATATCGGGAATTTTACCTGGCCTGCTCATGGCTGCCATGTATGTGGGCTACATCACGCTCAGGTGCACTCTGCAGCCTTCCCTCGCCCCGGATTACGTCCCTCAAAAGACACCGTGGCCGGTTAAGATTAAAGCGCTCTTTAAGCACGTGCTTCCATTTGGCGCTATTATTTTCGTCGTCACGGGGCTCATTTTTGCCGGCCTGGCTACGCCGACGGAATCAGCAGGAATGGGGGTTATCACGACTGCTGCGGTCGTAGCCGTCTACAAGAAGCTGGGGTGGGGCACCGTAAAGAGATCCGTAGACTCCACGCTTCGGATCACGGTGATGATGTTCATGATCCTCACCGGATCAACTGCATTCAGCCAGATTCTGGCTTTCACCGGGGCGAGTAAAGGGCTGGTTGAACTCGTGGTCAGTTTCCCACTGCCGCATATTATGATCGTGGCGGTGATGCAGGGCCTCATGATTGTGCTTGGAACGTTCATGGAGCCTGTCTCCATTATGATGGTCACCTTTCCGATCTTTGTCCCTATCATAAAGGCGCTGGGTTTTGAGCCGATCTGGTTTGGACTCCTGACCCTGATCAACATGGAAATAGGGATGAAAACCCCCCCATTTGGGTTATGCCTGTTTGTAATGAAAGGGGTTGTTCCCGAGGGAACGACGATGATGGATATATATAAATCCGTAGTTCCCTTTGTGTTGATAGATATGGGCGCTATGCTGGTGATCATGATTTTTCCCTCAATCGCTATGGTGCTGCCAGGCCTTATGAGATATTGAGGAATTCCTCATGACAACGTACATCCAGTTGAAGACCAATTTTTCTCTTCAATCACGAGGCTCCGGAGTATTTGAATTGCCGCCTTCCGTAAGCACGATTGCAGGGTTGTTGCGACACATCGGGGAAGAGGCTGGCTTTGTTTTTATAGATGCTCAGGGCCTGACGCTTCGGAGAGATGTAGAGGTCCTGATCAATGGCAAAGATATTTCTTTTCTCCCGTCCGGTTTGAATACGATTTTGAGCGACGGCGATTCGGTGGATATCGCTCTGATGACTCTTGGCGGGGGATAGAGACTGTCTTCTCTTGGCCTTTTCTGGTAATGAGTAAACGAAGGATTGAGGAAAAAGGAGGATGAGTGATGGACGTGTACCCCTGGTGGACGGAGGAACAGAAGAGCTTTCAGGAAGAGATCGGGAAATTTGTGAAAGAGGTCATGCCGGTAGACGCCGAAACGCGTTGGAGGCGAGAATTCCCGTGGGAGATTTTCAACAGGATCAGTGAAAAGGGTTACACGGGCGCGGGGGTTCCAAGGGAATATGGAGGATTGGGCTTGGGCGCCACTGGTGCCTGCATTGCTGCGGAAGGATTCAATAGAATGCCGGGTCCCGGTCGGGTTTTTGTCGGCAACATGCTTGGAGGGCTCAGGCAGATTGTCGAGTTTGGCACAGAAGCGCAGAAGAAGAGATTCCTTCCGAACATCGCTAAAGGGGAAATTGGGGCGATCGTGATCACGGAGCCGTTTGCAGGCACGGATGCAGCGGCTCAAGAGGTGAGCGCCAGGAGAGATGGGGATGGATACCTGTTGAATGGGAAGAAGCGATACATCGTTTCAGCGGGGGTGGCAAGTCGGTACATGGTATACGCCCGGACCAGCACGGACCCCAAGGACCGAGAGAAGCATCGTCACCTGACAGCCTTTGTCGTGGAGAAGGGAACGAAGGGCTTCAGTGTTGAGAAGATCAATGAGATCATAGGGTTTGAAAATATCCAGAATGGGGTCCTGGACTTCAGCAAGGTGAGGATTCCGAAGGAGAACATGATTGGGCAGGAGGGGGACGGCTGGCAGGTCATGACCGCCGGCCTCAATTTTGAAAGGACTCTGATTTGCGCGCAAACCGTGGGCTGGATGGGAGAACTGATCAGGAATGTTGTGCCCTACGCGCAACGAAGGGTCCAGTTCGGAAAGCCGACGATAAGCTTCACCAACAATCAATTCAAGGTGGCGGATTTGATTATCAGGCTGAAAATAGCCAGGCTGATGACTTATTACACGGCACACCTCTGGGACCTGGGTTGGGACATCACGGTGGAGTCGAATGTAGCGAAGGTTTTCAACTGTGAAGGTGTGATGGCGTCAAGTCTGGATGCCATACAAGTGATGGGAGGGGATGGTTTGACACCCTTTTACCCTCTGTCGGCCATCATGAACGTGGCCAAAGTCGAGAATATAGCAGGGGGAACGATGGAAGCGTGCCGGCTGGTCATTTACAGGAATGGACTGAGGCAAATGGGGGACGAACTAAAGATGCCTCACCGGATCATCCATGAAGAGCTGGGGGTCCCTGTTCCTGCAAGTCGCTTGCCCGAGAGGAAAAAGGGAGTGGATGAGGAAGCCCTTCTTAAAGTGCTGGCTGAAGACTACCGGGTCAATCCCGGCCTCCACATGAGCAGGGAGGACTTGAGGATGCATTTCGACACGGAGGATGCAAGCCTTGATGAGGTGTTGATGGCCCTGGAGAAGAAAGGCTTGGTCAAGCTTCTTCGCGACAAAAGGGGGATCGCTCTGGCAAAGGCGACCTACGAAGGGTTGGAAAAGGCTTTTCCCCTTGATCACTATCGGTGGTTTCCTGCCTGGGCCAAACAGGATAACATCTTTTAGATTTTGACGTACAGCTGATTGAAAAACCTAAACTGATACGATTTGACGGCAAGGAGGAACCATCGTGGGATCTAAGTTATTGGATGGCAAGAGAGTGTTGGTTGTTGATGATGAACCCGACGTTCTCGAAACCCTGGTCCAGCTTTTGTTCATGTGCGACGTCAAGAAGGCTTCAACGTTTGAGGGAGCCAAAGAGCTGCTTGAAAAAGAAGAATTTGACATTGCCGTCCTGGACATCATGGGTGTTGACGGTTACAAGCTTCTGGAGATTTCGAGAAAAAGAAACCTGATCGCGGTGATGCTCACAGCCCATGCTCTCAGCCCCGCCAACATTGTGAGATCATTCAAGGGTGGGGCAGCGTCCTATCTTCCGAAGGACGAGATGGCGAATATCGCCGATTTCCTGGAGGAGGTTCTGGAGGCCAAGGAAAAGGGTAAGCATTTCTGGTGGAGGTGGCTTGACAGGTGGGGTGCTTACTACGAGAAGAAGTTCGGCCCCGACTGGCAAAATGAGGATAAGGAGTTCTGGGAAAAATTCAAATACTGGATTTGAAATGAAATCTGCTCCGCATATTTCATGTAACGCCTTGCTGCGCAAGGCTCTTAGGCGGCGAAGCCGCGCTGTATAAAATCGTGAAACGATTTTATTAGGGGGAAGAACGTGGATTTTGTGTTGAGCAAAGAGCAAAAAGACATCATCAAAGCCGCCCGAGAATTCGCCACCGGCGAGTTCCCGGACAGGGCGGTGGAATTTGACCGGGAGGAGAAATTCGATCAAGCTCTGTGGCGGAAAGCTTGCGAACTCGGTTTTGTGGGCGTCTTTATTGAGGAAAAATACGGCGGTCTGGGATATGGCTTTCTTGAGCATTGCCTGATCTCCGAAGAGTTTTGGGCCGTCGATCCCGGCATCGGGCAGGCCATTACTTCGGCAACATTCGGTTCAGAGATTATCCAACTCTTCGGGACACAGGAGCAGAAAGAGCTCATTCTGCCGAAGCTGGTCTCCGGTGAGGCGATTATTGCCACGGCGATTACGGAGCCGGACGCAGGATCGGACCCTACTGGAGCGGTCGCGACGGCAGTCAAAGACGGGAACGAATGGATCATTAACGGGTCCAAGATGTTCATCACCAACGGGGATCTCGCCGACTATGTCATGGTGTTCGTCCTCACAAATCCGGATCATCCCTCTCGCCATCAGAGGCACAGCTTTATTCTGGTCCCCACAAAGACAAAGGGCTATGAAGCAAATAAGTTGCGGGGAAAATTGGGGATTCGAGCTTCCGACACTGCGGAATTATCTTTCTCGAACCTGAGAGTACCTCTTTCCAATTTGGTGGGGAAGGAAGGGGAAGGTTTCAAGGAACTCATGGCCTTTTTCAACAGGACTCGGCTCCATGTGTGTGCGCAAGGGGTCGGGCTGGCCAGAGGCGCCTTGGACGAGAGCATCAAACATGTGAAGAAGCGTCGCCAGTTCGGTGTTCCGCTGGCCTCCTTCCAAGCGATACAGTTTAAACTGGCGGAAATGGCAACAAGCATAAGAGCGGCTCGAAATCTCTACTATGAGGCTGCCTGGCTGGTAGACCATGGAACCATAGACCACGGTCTCATCGCCATGGCAAAGTGGTATGCCGGAGAAACGGCCGTCAAATGTGCGGATGAAGCTGTCCAGATGCACGGGGGTTACGGCTATTTGGATGAGTACAAGGTGCAACGACTCTACAGGGACGCAAAAATAGTTGAACTCTATGAAGGAGTGAAAGAGGTAGAAAAAACGATTGTGGCAAGATCGCTCTTGGGTTTGTAACGGGACTCTTTCTTCATTGACTATCCTTCTGCGGAGTCATTTGCACAGGTCGAAACTTAGGCAGGCTGATTTCGTCGCTCACATCCTCCCACGTGACGGAGACTTTCATGTCACATTTCAATCGATCATGGCTGCACTCGACGATGTTTGAAAGAATATGTGGGCCTTCCTCCAGCACTACGACTGCAACGACATAAGGTAGTTGCTGTTTGAAAGCAGGATGGAAAGGTTTATGGTACACAGCATAGGAAAAGATCTTGCCCCTTCCGCTGGCCACCGTCCATTCGGCATCCCGGGAATAGCATTTTGGGCAAAGCATGGATGGGGGCCAAAGGACCTGTCCGCAGTGACTGCATTTCTGGAATCTAAGTTGATGCTCCCTGCAACCATCCCAAAAGGGCCTGGTATCCTCGTTCGGTTTTGGTAAGGGTCTTTCGCGGGACATCCTCTTAGGCCCTCCTCAGAATAGCACAAGAATGGGATTGAAGTATGCCGCCATTGTCGCTACAGAGAATGATCTCCGGCTCCTTGGTGTTTGTTGTCGGTCCCAGTTGTCTTTCCCCGCAACGTCCCATGATTTGCATCACGGCTTCCGAAAGGGGTGTTAAACCCATAAAATAGGCTTCGGACAGTTGGCCTCCCGAGGTGTTGACAGGCAACCGGCCCCCCGGTTCAATGGTTCCACCTTTGAACCAGTCCCGTCCTTCTCCTGGGCGAAAAAATCCGTAGTCTTGTAACGTGATCTCCACGGTGTACGTGAAGCAATCGTATATTTCACAGGCGGCCACATCCTGAATGCCTATTCCGGCCATATGAAATGCCATTTCGCCGGCCGTTTTTGCGCCCGTCGGTCCTGCCATGTATTCCGCTTGGTAGATTTCAGTGGAAGGATTGTGCTGCCCCATTCCCATGATGACGGCGGGTGGATGTTTCAGATCCCGGGCCCTTTCGGCAGACGTAACAACCAGCGCGCGGCCGCCGTCGGTAACCAAACAGCAGTCATAGAGTCGAAAGGGTTCGACGACCCAATCGGAGTCATGGTAGTCCTTGAAGTCCATGGTGAGTCCGCGCATCACGGCTCTTGGGTTCAAGTTGGCCCACCTTCGTTGACCGATCGCAATGTGCTTCCACGTCTCCGGCCCGGTCCCGAACGTCCACATGGCTCTCCTGGCTGCCAGGGCATACCCTCCAACAGCCCCAAAATGGCCAAAAGCCGCCTCATCGCCAAGCTGACTGTTCAACATCTCCTGCATTCCCCCTCCAGATAAAGCACTATGCCCGTAAACAATCAGCACGTTGTTGCACAGTCCTGCCTCGAGCACGCCAACTGCGTGCTGAAGATGGCTCCTCGATCAGTTTCCATCCTGACTGAGATAGGTCGGGCTGAGTCCTAGATGCTGGGCCAGGAGTTGGGGAGTCACGATGCCTTCACCCGGGCAGGGGGGGAGCTGACGGTAACTGATCAGCCCGTCGATATTTTCCTTTTTCAGCCCCGCATCCTTGATGGCATTGGCAGCAGCCTCCAGAGAAAAGCTGAGGGATGTTCGACCGGGAACCCGACCCTGGGGCGTGTACCCCACCCCGACAATAGCGTATTTGTCTTTCAAATTCATCCGTCTCCTCTCAAAGCACGGCAACATTGCAAAGTCGGCAGATCACATCCGGGTGTCACTCCTTCGTCTTGCTGCCGGGTAAAATCCCGATATTTCCGCTTGAGTGACCCTCCCTGCCTGAAAGACAAGCTTCAGTGCGTTGAGGTAAGGTCTGCTTTTTTTCCAGGGTCAGACTCGTCTTCCCGTGCCAGACCAGTATTTTTCTCTCATCTCCCGCTTGAGTATTTTCCCGGCCGGACTCTTGGGCAGGGCTTCCGCAAACTCAACGGATTTCGGCGCCTTAAAACGGGCCAGACTTTGTTTGCAAAAGTCGATGAGTTCCTGTTCGCCGAGCTTCATTCCTTTCTTCAAAACCACGACGGCATGAACCCTTTCCACCCAGTAAGGATCAGGAGCGCCGAAGACCGCCGCCTCCTGGACGGAAGGATGCCGGTAGATAACCTCCTCAATTTCTCGAGGAAAGATATTCTCGCCCCCTGAAACGATCATGTCTTTTTTCCTGTCCACGATGTAAACATACCCATTTTCATCGTAACGGGCCAAGTCTCCGGTGTGCACCCATCCGTCCACAATCGTTTCCCGGGTATCATCCGGTTTGTGCCACCACTCCTGCATGACAGCCTTGCTCCGGACGATAAGCTCGCCCACTTCTCCCGGTTCAACGTCATTCTCGTCCTTGTCCACGATTCTTACGTGGACACCAATGTGGGGGAATCCGGCTGAACCCAGCGTCTTCTGCTCTTCCGGAGGGCGGTGGAGCACATTATGCTGCCTCTTGGATAGCATGGTCACGTTCGGACCGTCTTCTGTTGCGCCATAAAATTGAATGAAGATAGGTCCCCATTTCTCCATCCCTCGCCTTAGTATTTCCACCGGCATGGGCGAAGCTGCATAGAACATGCGTTTGAGGCTGGTGAGGTCAAAATCATCGACATCGGGCAGAGCCAGAAACGCGGCGAGATGGGTGGCCACGATGTGGATGTCCGACGCCCTTTCATCCTGGATGGCCTTGAGCGTTGCTTGAGGGTCAAAAGAGATCTGAGGCATGATCACATTGGTTGCGCCGACAAAGAAGTAACCCCACAGGTTCTTGGTGCCCCCCACGTGGAACAAGGGCATGATCTGGATTTGTACATTCCCAAATTCTAGGTTAAGCGCAATGGCAAGCCTTCTTGTATCATCCATACCACGGCTATGCGTATAAAGTGCCCCGCGAGGAATTCCTGTCGTTCCACTGGTATAGAAAATGAAGAGGGGGTCTTCTTCCTCCACTGAGACATCGGGCTCCTCTTTGGAATAATGAGAGAGGAGTTCATCGTAAGAAATCATGTCGGGGAAAGATTTCTTGAAAGAAATGAAGTTCTTGACCTTGAAGAGACGAGGACGCATGGCACTGAGTGTTTGAGCCAGTTCCGGACCGACAAACATAGTGCTCGCTTCCGAGTAGTTGATGATGTAGTCGAGTTCCTCGCTTTGCAGCCTTGCATTAACAGGAGAGGCAATGTATCCCCCTTTCATCGCAGCACCGTAGACGTCGGTGTACTCCTGGCAATTCCAAGAAAGAACGCCAAGGACCTCGCCCTTCCGGACGCCCAGTGATTGAAGGGCGTGAACCAAGCTGTTGACCCTCGCATTGAACCGAGAAAAGGTTACGGACTCGGAGCCGCATTTAAAAGCTATGTCCTCAGGGTACAGCAAAGCATTCCTGTAAACGATGTCCGCATAGGTTCCGACGTTATAGCGGGCCAATTCCTTGAGTATGAATTTCTTTGTCATAGCGCATCCTTATCCAGGTATCGATTTAGCTTTTCCAAGTGGCCTTAACATAGTTTCAGAGAACTAAAACGTCATCTTTCGGGCTACTTCCCTGTGTACTTCGGCTTTCTTTTCTCGCGAAAAGCTGAAAGACCCTCCTCGAAGTCCCTTGTAGACATCACGTAGGTTTGAAAATCATCTTCGAGCCGAAGTCCATTTTCAAGACTCATGCTTATCCCTCTCAACATGCACTCTTTGGCCGTTCTCACGGCAAGAGGAGCGGCTTCACAAATGGACTCGGCAATCTTCATAGCTTCAGGCATCAACATTGCCGGAGGAACGACCTTATTGACGAGGCCGATGCGATAAGCTTCATGGGCGTCAATGGTTTTACCGGTGAAAAGCATTTCAGCGGCCAAGTTCATCGGTATTTTCCTGGGCAGACGCTGGGTGCCGCCGCCGCCCGGGCAAACGCCTACTTTGACTTCGGGTAATCCGAACTTGGCGTTTTCAGAGGCAATAATCATGTCGCAGGCGAGAGATATCTCGAGACCTCCCCCGATCGTCAAGCCGTTGCAAGCAGCGATCAAAGGTTTCCAAATATCCAGCCCACGCATGATGCCGGCAGGTCTTTGCCATTTTTTATCCGAGGTGCGCTTCACAAGGGGGAGGTAGTCCTTTATATCTACGCCCGCACTGAAGACCTTATCTCCCGTACCGGTGATAATACCGACCCATAGGTCATCATCGTCCCGAAAGCTCAGGAGAACCTTATGAAACTGGGTCATGCCTTCCACGTTCAAGGCTCCCATGGCATCAGGCCGGTTGATCCTGAATATCGCCGTCTTGCCTTCCCTAGTATACTCAACTATGGCCATTACCCAAACCTCCTAATGTAGGCCTTCGGGTGCAACCAAACTCCCTGCCAGCCAAGGCGGGGTGGTCTCTTCGACTCTCCAACCTAAAAGTTTACATGGTGACCACAATGGACGACGAGTGTCTGGCCTGTTATAGCACTGGATTCGTCGGAGGCAAGGAACACGGCGGCTGCAGCAACGTCCTTTTCCTCTGCCACTCTCCCTAAAGAATAGGGTCCCGTAAGCTTGCTCCAAAGCTCATCAAAGGAAACCCCCGCGGCCTCGGCTCTACCCTTGAAGACACTGATGAGCCGCTCCCCTTTGACCGCACCAGGGCTTATGACGTTGACACGAATGTTGTATGGGCCCACCTCCACGGCCAAGGTTTCTGTTAATCCAATAACGCCCATTTTCGCGCAGCAATAAGGACTCCTCATCGGATACCCTGATCTTCCGTCCCCTGCTCTTCCACCCTCGGCTCCCATGTTGATAATGACGCCGCTTTTTCGAGGGATCATGTACTTGAGCGCATGCTTCGAACAGAGCATGCTACCGGTGAGATCGATGGCCAAGACTCTACTCCAGTCAGCAAGATTCAATTCAGACACTGTGCAAGTGGGTCCACCAATACCGCTGTTGTTGACCAGGATGTCAAGCTGACCGAATTCTTTGACGGTCTCTTTCACCAGCTTTTCCACTTGTTTTTCATCGGTAATGTCTGTTTGTATGGCCTTGGCTCTGCCTCCCATGGACCTTATGCTCTCTGCGGTTTCCTCCAATTTTGCCAAAGTGGTCGCCGCGACAACGACTGCGGCCCCTTCAGAAGCAAAAGCCAAAGAAACGGCTTTTCCGATGCCCCTTCCACCTCCGGTAACGATAGCTACTCTGTCCTTCAGTCTCATTCGTTCCCTCCTTCGCGCGAGGTTTTCTTTTGTTTTAGTGCCATAGCAATCTTCTCAGGGGTGACCGGTTGCTCCTTGAACCAGATGCCTGTGGCATCACGGATCGCACTCACCACAGAAGGCGGCGTACTCACTATCGCCCCTTCAGAGGCCTCCTTCGCCCCGTAGGGACCACTCGGTTCGTTCGTGATAATGTCCATCACCTCAATCCTCGGGACGTCCATCGACAGGGGCATCTTGTAATCCACAAAGTTGGAGTTCAGCGTCTTCCCCCTGTCCATCTTGAACTCTTCGTAGAGCGTCTGCCCCAGACCTTGCACCGCAGCCCCCTGATTCTGTGCCTCCACATTGATCGGGTTCAGCGGCCTACCGCAATCGTGGGCAATCACCATATCCGTGCACTTCACAAACCCCGTCTCCAAATCCACATCTACCTTCGACAACTGCGACGTAAAACTGTATGCCGTCCCGCTGTTGCCTTCCCCCCGGTCAAAATCCAAGACTTCTATCCCATACTCCGAGTATCCCTTCCCGACAATCACGGCCCCGGAACCCGAATAACACGCAATCTGCGCCAGCTTCTGAAACGGCATGGCTCTACCCGCCGACCCCTTCACAAAGACTTGACCGTTCTTAAAAACAATGTCTTCCGGGTCGGCCTCCCACTCCTTCGCGGCAAATCGAGCCAACTGCTCCTTCACGTCCCGCGCCGCCTTCTGGGCCGCCTCCCCGGCAAGCACCGTCACCCGGCTTCCATAACTGCCCGCATCGCAGGGCGTCACCGCCGTGTCCACCCTCTTGATATCCACGTCCTCCACCCTGAGCCCCAGTTCCTCTGCAATGATCTGAACCAGAACCGTGTCCGAGCCCTGACCGCAATCCGTCGCTCCCGTCAGATAATCAATGCTTCCGTCTTCGCACAGCCTCACCACCGCCCCGCACGACTGATGTCCCCTCTGCCTGGCCCCTCCCAGGTAGGCCGTTCCCGACAGTCCGACGCCGTGGGCAAGAGATCCCTCCTGTTTCTTCTTTCCTCTCCCTTTCCACTCCGGCCTTTGCGAGAGCGTCCTGATCCCTTCGCTCAATCCACAGGAGTTGACCGTCACCTTGTTGATCGTCTCATAGGGAGCGTGGATGGCATTCTTGAGCCTGACCTGCACAGGATCGATCCCCAACTCTTCAGCCATCATCTCCATCTGGATCTCCGCAGCAAACCGGGTATGGGTTACTCCGTGTCCTCTCATTGCCGCCGAGATCGGATGGTTGGTAAATACCCGATAAACGTCATGCTTGTAGTTCGGCAACTTATAGGGCAAGGTGCTTATACACCCGGTCAGATACATGGTCAGTGGACCGATCGCCGTGTACGCTCCCCCGTCCGCGACAACCCTGCTCTGCATGCCCGTGATCGTTCCATCCCTTTTCATCCCCATCTTGTTGTAGATGATCATGTTGTGCCGCCGCTTGCTCACCATCAGCTCCTCTTGCATCGTGTAGACAAATTTAACCGGTTTGCCCGTCATCCTGGAAAGCAGCACAGCACAAAAATCTGCGGCCACAGAATCATTCTTCGTCCCTCCAAATCCCCCGCCGATAAAAGGCTGGATCACTCTCACCTTGTTCAGGGGAAGCTTAAAACACGCTGCCAAATGCCTGTACACAAAGTATGGACTCTGCTTGGCCGCCCATATGGTGATCCCCGATGAATCCCAGTACGCGACCCCCGCGGGCGGCTCCAGATACCCGTGGGTCACCCGTCCTGTTTCAAAACGCTCCTCCTTTACCAGGTCCGATTGTCGGAAAGCTTTTTCCACGTCCCCAAAGTCCATGTGAAACTCCCAACTGATATTGTTTTTCACATGTCCATGGATTTGTGGCGCCTCTTCCTTCATCGCCTCTTCAGCATGAAAAACCCCGGGCAGCTCTTCATACTCCACCCTGATCAGTTCGGTAGCCTCCTCCGCCACTTCCTCATCAACGGCCGCTACTCCGGCTACAGCCTCCGCCAAATATCTCACCTTATCCGACGCCATGGGAGGTTCGTCCCGTGTTTTAGGCATCCACCCCCATTTCCATCCCCCGAAGTCTTTCCCCGTGCAAACCGCCTTCACCCCG
This sequence comes from uncultured delta proteobacterium, assembly GCA_963740905.1. GTDB lineage: Bacteria > Desulfobacterota > DSM-4660 > Desulfatiglandales > HGW-15 > JAFGDM01. Next base: position 342,863 of record CAVUFY010000019.1, on the reverse strand, counting down.
GGTAATCTCTGCGCCCGGCTCGTGTCAATATTGAGGATCTTCGCATGGGCATAGGGGCTTCGCAGAATCTTACACCAAAGCATCCCCGGCATTTCATAATCAGCCGCGTACTTTGCCTCTCCGGTCACCTTCACCCTGCCGTCTATACGAGGAACCCTCTTGCCAATCACCGAGTATTCTTCCATCTTCTACTCACCTCCCCTCAACCCTTTGGCCGCAGCACCGATCGATTCAATAATCTTTGTGTACCCTGTACACCGACAAAAATTACCAGCGATCCCCTCCCGGATCTCCGACTCACTGGGGTTGGGATTCCGATCTAAGAGCGCCTTCGCCGACATGACCATCCCGGGCGTACAGAATCCACACTGCATCCCCGCCTGCTCGACAAACGCCGCCTGCACGGGGTGAAGCTTGTCTCCTTCCGCAAGCCCCTCTATCGTGGTGATCTCTTGGCCATCCGCTTCCACTGCCAGCACTAGGCAGCCATTGACTGTTTTTCCACCCATGATGACCGTGCAGGACCCGCACTCTCCTTGGCCACATCCCTCTTTCGTCCCCGTAAGCTTCAGGTCCTCCCGGATCATCTCCAGCAACGTCCTCCAGGGCGGAACGCTCAATTCGTGAGCTTTTCCGTTTACTACCACCTTTATCGCTTTCTTTTCCATGGTATCCTCTCCCTAATGCAGGCCATTGCCCGCAACCGAATCTCGATTACATTCATTGGATGCCAATTGAACAACGAAAATCGAACAAGGAATATCGCATCATGAAGTGGGTTCCGGAAAGTCTTTTCGCCACCAAGACACAAAGGCACCAAGAAAGGTATTGTGATTTTCTTTGTGTCTTAGTGCCTTGGTGGCCGATACTCTCTCCCTTTGATATTGGATATTCAAGATTCTATATTCTCCGGTTCGCTCTCCATCTTCTCCGCAAATTGCAGAGGAGTTCACTCTAAGATTCTATTACGAGAGGGATTGACGAATGGCTCGCTTCACCAACACCTCCACCATCATCCGCCGGTACTCCGCAGAGGCACGGTGGTCATCAATCGGCTTTGATTCTTCCGAGGCCATCTTGGCGGCTCTCTCAATCACCCCATCGCTGACCTTAGATCCAATCAGTACCCCCTCTGCCTTCCTTGCCCTCATCGGCGTCGGCGCCACTGCTCCAAGCCCGATCCTCACATCCTTAAACACCCCATTCTCCTTCACAACGATCGCTCCTACCCCCACCACCGCAAGGTCCATCTTGCTCCTCGGGGACAGCTTCAGGTACACCCCCTTGCTTCCCTCGGGCATCCTCGGGACCCGAATCTCCTTCACCATCTCTTCCTTACCCAATGCCGTCTTGTTCGGGCCCATGAAAAAATCTTCCATATCAATTTCTCTCTCGCCATCCTTCCTTACACATACCACTTTCGCCCCAAGGCAAAGAAGCGCGGGCGCCGAATCCGCAGACGGCACGGCGTTGCAGATGTTTCCCACAATCGTTCCCCGGTTCTGCACCTGAGTCGAGGCGATAGCATCGGCTGCCGTGGACAACAGCGCAAAACTTTCCTTCACAAAGGTTGCGTGGGCCACCTCGAAAATGGTGGCAAGTGCCCCAATCCTCAAGCCACTCCTTTCCTCGTAGACAAGATAGTTCAAATCAGGAATTCCCTTGAGGTCCACCAGCACTTCAGGCGCTCCCAGCATCCGTCCCTTGAGCTTCGGGATCACATCCGTCCCTCCTGCGAATACCCTCGCTTTTCCCTCATCATGGCTCCCCAAAAGACTCAAGACCTCCTCAACCCTTTTGGGCTTCACATAGTCAAATCTGGGCAGCCTCCTGTAAAAAGTCACCATCTTCTCGCCCTCCTTTCAACTTATCCTCAAAATTGTCTAAAGATCATGGCAGTGGATTAAAATTCGTGATTCAAGAGACTGAACTTTTCCTGCCGAACAGGCCGTAATAAGCCAGATCAACTGCCGACTCGGCTATTATATCGACATCGTCCTTCCGACGGTAATCGAACCAAAAGGTGATCCACGTGATCATTCCCAGCAACAAAAGAGCCGCACGCGAAGGCTCAAGGCTTGACGAAGATTTCTTGGAGGATTGCAGTTCTTCAATCGTATCGCGCAGGAGGAGATAGTGTCGTTTCCACTCCTTTCTGATCTTGTCAAAGTACTTGTCTTTCATGCTCATTGTTTCATGAATGAGGACTTTCAAGTCCGGATTCAGGCATACCATCCTCGTAAACTCTCCAATCATAAAGCCCAATCGCTCCTTTGGGTCGTCGATGGCACGGGCTTCTTCAATATATGGTCTTAAGACCCTCTGTATGGATCTCATATGACAAGAAAAGAAAAGGTGACGCTTGTTCTGGAAATGGTAATAGAGGGTGGGTTTGCTGATACCGGCGGCAACGCAAATGTCGCTTGTCGAAGTAGCAGTATATCCTTTTTCAAGGAAAAGTCTCATGGCGATATCGAGAATGTCGTCCTTAAGAAGCCCCTTTTTCTTCATAGCTTGTTCCCTCTTGAACAACTGCACGACCGTTGGGCTATCTAAGCATGAGGCCGGGCAGCCAAAGGGCAAGAGCCGCTGTACCCTATTCGTCGATTATGGCGACGGCTCGCACCCATCCCCCACCGGCGTTTTCTATTTTTATCGGAAAGACCGCGACCTTGAAACCATACGCTTTGGGGATCATCTCCAAATTCGTGAGATTCTCAATGTGACAATACTCTCTTTCCCTGCCTGCAAAATGGGCCGCCCAGAGTTTCTCCTTTCGGCCGGCCTTCACGTCTTCAACCATTACGCTAAAAGGTTTGTCCCAACCCCAGGCGTCGATGCCCATGACCCTGATGCCCTGCTCTATCAGCCATAGAGTTGCACTGCGGGTTGCCCCTGGGTGGGCATCCATGTACTCGGGTTTGCCGTAGTACTTTGAGGCCCCTGTCATGAGCAATACAATATCAAAGTGCTTTAAGCCATAGTGAATCCTTTGCAGGGCTTTCTTAATGTCCGCGACATCAATTTCTTCCCCGCGTTTCTTAGAGGTTAGGTCCAGGACGACGCCGTCACCGTAACACCATTCCAAGGGTATCTGGTCTATCTTCTTTGACGGTTTTCCTTCGGAGGTCGGCCAGTAATGCCATGGTGCGTCGAGGTGAGTCCCGCTGTGCGTGGTCAATGTAATCTTTTCAACCGCGGAAAAGTTACCGTCGGGGAAGTCGTTTTCTCTGAGACCGAAGGCCGATCCGAAAATCCTGGTTCCCTCCTTGTGGTCGATATATTGGATATCGACCTTCAGCACTGAATCAGGAGGCGTCTGCTGAAGCGGCACGCTAAGATCGATGATTCGCATTTTTCCCATTTCTTCCTCCCATTCTTTCGATTTCTTCAGGGCCAAAAAGACGTATCAGAAGGGCGAGAGAAAAATCCTGTGTATACCTACCGGTATAGAGAGACCACAACGGCCGGCGCATGTCAAGACTTTTTTGCGGTGTCTTTCGGGGGGAAGTTCTGGAAATTCCGTACAGGTCCTCCGGCTTCGAAGCGGGAACGCAGCGGATATCGGCCTGCACTCGTCGTTTTATATTCTGCTCCGTTGGAGCCTAATTCAACGATCTGAGCATAGCTATCAAGGTTCTCAATTTTCTTGCAATTATGTAGTTGAAATGCATAATTACGTAGTAGCAGGGACTGCCGATGCGCCAAATTGTTCAGGCGCTTTTTGGAACCGGCCGTCAAGCGTGCCGTGGTGATCACAATATGAGAAGGCAGGCGGAAAAGTTAAATCGCGCGGCAGTCATATGACAGGCTATTTTCTCCCCGGCAAGTCCGTTGTAAGTTGCAGGCTGTTTGTTGTTTCTTGGTTCTCGGGGTGAATTTGCCATGCCAACCCGCAACCGCCCACTGAAAACTTTCGATGAAGAAGGAGAACGGCTATGGATCACGCGAAGAAGCTTTACCCATCAGGTTTCAACCCCTTGTTTCTGAGGCCTTCCCGGCCGTTACCCAAGGAAGTGGCGATCATCGGCGCGGGAACCATCGGGCCGGACATCGGCTACTACGTAAAGAGCGCCCTGCCGGACATCAAACTCTATCTTGTGGATGTGGTGGAGCCGGCGCTCAAGAACGCGGAGAAACGCTACCAAGACTATGCGTCAAAGGCGGTCCAGAAAAAAAAGATGAAGGAGGAGAAAGCCAAGCAAGTCCTCCAGAACATCTACTACACCATAGACTACAGCCAGATTAAGAACTGCGATCTCGTCATCGAGGCGGCCACGGAGAACATTCCGCTGAAGCAGAAGATCTTCGAGACTGTGGAAGGCTTTGTCGGCGCTGACACGATTATCACCTCCAACACGAGTTCCATCCCTGCGGACAGGATTTTCAACAAGATGAAGCATCCGGACCGGGCCACCATCACCCACTTCTTCGCCCCCGCGTGGCGATCTCTTCCAGTGGAGGTGATCCGGTGGGACAGGGCGAGCCAAGACACGGTGGACTTTCTCTTCTGGTTTTTCGCCCAGACAGGCAAGGTTCCGATCATGACCGATAATGTGATGTGCTTCATGCTCGATCGGATCTTTGACAACTGGTGTAACGACGCAGCCTATCTGTTACCCTACGGTCACGCCGCCCAGATTGACAAGGTGGTAGAAGACTATGTTTATGCCGGACCTTTCTACGTGCTCAACATGGCCAACGGCAATCCCATCATCACGGAGACCAACACGCTTCAGATGGAAGAGGGGGCCTGCTACAAACCGGCCCCTATCTTCGCCTCAGTGGATCGATGGCTCACGGCCCGACCCGGATCAAAGGTCCAGGTTCCCGATGACCTCAAGAAACTGATTCGCGAGCGCATGCTGGGCATCCTTTTTTCTCAGAGTTTCGACATCATCGACAGGGGAATCGGCACAGGGACAGACCTCAATTACGGTTGTCAGATCGCCCTCGGTTTCAGGAAGGGCCCTCTTGACATCATGCGGGACCTTGGCGAGTCAGAGGTAATGCGCATTGTGAAAGCCTTTGATCAGGAAAGGCCGGGATTCCCTCTGCCAAAGGCGTCTTATGAGTCCTATCAGGATTTCAAGAGGTTTCTCCTGGTGGATGAGATAGACGGGGTCGTCGTCATTACCTTGAGAAGGCCGGAAGCGTTGAACGCCATCAGTGATGAGATCAATAACGAGATTCTCTCTGTTCTCAAGGAAAATGTGGACAAGCCGGAAGTTAAAGGGTTTGTCATCACGGGATACGGAACGAGGGCCTTTTGCGCCGGTGCGGACATCGGCAAGTTCCCCCAGACTCTGGGTAACCTTGAGGCTGCGGTACAGTATGCGAAGGACTGCGCCGAGGTGCAGCTCTTTATGGACCGTATACAAAAGCCGATAGTGGCTGCCGTCAACGGTATGGCCTTGGGTGGGGGCTTCGAGATTGCTCTTCGCTGCCACGGCACGGTGGCCACCAAGAATGCCTTCTTCCAGTTCCCGGAAATTACGCTCGGTATCCTGCCCGGTATCGGCGGATCCGTTGTTCCGTACAGGAAGTGGCCCCAAGGCGCAAAGCTCTTCCATGAGATGATCTGCCTGGCGAGGCCGATGAATGCAAGAGAGGCCCTTGAGATCGGCATGGTGTCGAAGATCGTGGACGACGTACCTGATCTCATCAAGGCGGCAGTGGAAGAAGTGAAGAACCTTCAGGGCAAGATTCGACGAATCCCGGACGGAAAAGTGGAGATCCCTGAATTCTCTCTTCCCGATCCTCCTGTGGCCGGCAAGCAGCCCTTGAGCAAGGAGGCGGTGGCTATCACCATAAAAACAATCCAGGCAGGAGCGGCTGCGGCCACCTTTGCCGAAGCTCTAGAGATCGGCTACAAAGGGTCCGCCGAAATCGCCTGCACGGAGGCAGCCAAGGAGGGCATCACCGCCTTCCTTGAAAAGCGAAGACCGGATTTCAAAAAGTAAGAGAATCTCAACGATGCCCCCGCCTTTCCTCGGGTACGTACCAGCGGCCCCGGTAGTGCTTCTTGTCGTGGAGGAACACCCGGTACTCCGAGTCACGGTACCGACGAATCTCACTGTATCGAAACCGGACCAGCGAAGGAGGCACTCTCCGGGCCTGGACTACAACATACGGACCGCTGTAGTAGGAGGACGCATACCACAAGCCGTTGTCCCAGAAATAATACCGCCCGTCTACGTAGACAAGGTCGTAAGGCGTCTCCACAGCCACGTAGAAGCCGAGACGAGGTGAGTAGATGAACCGCGGCGGCGCCTGAAATACGACCTGCGGCGGGGCAGGAGATATCATCACCGGAGGAGGAGGTGGAGAGGATACCACTACCGGAGGGGGAGGAGCCATATCCACAACTGCAGGGGGAGCCGTCTCAACCATCGCAGGAGGAGGAAGGGACGCCGCTCCCGGAACCTGATTTCCCTTGGCAGACATACATTGCTGGTATGCAATGTCATAGCGACGCTGTGCCTGCATACCGTGAGCCTGACCCGCATTGGCGCCTGCGGCCGTCCCGACCAGAAGCCCGCTGCCTGCCCCGATGGCCGCGCCCGTGCCTGCATGGCCTGATGCAGCTCCGACAGCCGCGCCCAAGGCTGCCCCGGCAGCTGTACCCACGACAGCCCCGATGCCTGTATTCTGATTGACCAGGTCCTGAGGCGATTGGCCAGTCTGCTGCTCTGCCCATTGCCTGCAAGCCGCGTCGTCAGCCTGGAATTGCTCAAAGCTCTTTCCGGGGCCGGGCATTACCCTTGCGTTCGGACCTGTGGGCACCGTCGCACATCCACTTACTGCCACAAATGAGGATAAAATAAACGCTATCATCCTTGAATTCATTTCTCTTCCCCTTTTCAGACGTCTACTCTCCTGATGAAACAAGGCGGCTTCGTAAAAAGTCGTCAAAAAACCAGAGGCAATAGGATATCACATAGAACCTTAAGCCGCAACTCCTTCGCAGGTCGGGGAGAAGTCACACTTTGCCGCCTCACGGAAAGGTTCCTCACGAGCCCGCAGTCGGAAATGGACTTGCCCTTCCAATCGCGCTACGGATTCTTGTTGGGCCCTCCCTCAGTGTCCCATCCGCCGCCGAGGGCCTTGTAGAGAGCTACCAGGTTCGTCGATACCGTTCCATTGCTTTGGACCAGCGCATCTTCCGTTTCATAGAGCGAGCGCTGAGCCTGCAGCACATTGAGAAAATCGGTCTGGCCTTCCGTGTAGAGTTTGAGGGACAGCTCAACGGCTTTCCGGTTGGCAGCCACGGCGTCAACAAGCGCCTTACGGTGCTCCTGTTCTTTCGCAGAGGCGATGAGCGTGTTCTCCGTTTCCTGCAATGCAGCCAGCACAGTCTGCCGGTACGCGATGAGGGACTGCTCTGCCAGAGCCTTCTGCACTTCAATGTTAGAGCGGATGCGGCCTGTGTCAAAAACGGGCCAGCTTACCGATGGGCCTAATGACCAGAAAAGGCTGGCGGGTTCGAGCCACGAGCTAAACTGGCTGGCTTGGTAGCCCCCGGAGCCGAACAGAAAAAACTTGGGGAAAAGATCTGCTGTAGCCACTCCGATTTGTGCTGTGGCCGCATGAATTCCTGCTTCGGCGCTCAGGATATCGGGCCGCCTGCGAAGCAGATCCGAAGGGACCCCCACAGGCACTGACGGAGGAGCGACAGGGATGGCTAGGGCCGGGGACAATTCCTGAACCAGGGCCGCCGGGTCCAGGCCCAGCAGGATGCTGAGGCTGTAGATGGATTGCCGTTCCGAAGCCTCCAGCAACGGAATCTGTGCCGCCGTGGTCGACACCTGAGCCTCCGCGTTGGCAACATCCAGACCGCTGACGAATCCAAACTGGAATCTCTGGCTGGTCAGTTTGGCACTGTGCTCCTGAGCCTGGAGGTTCTGCCGGGCGATAGCAATCCGCTGCTGGAATACGCGAAGTTCGATGTAATTGCGAGCCACCTCGGCCGTCAAGGTCACGAGCACATTCCGGCGATTCTCCTCTGCGACCTGGACACTTGCGCCGGCCGCTTCGACCCCTCGCCTGACACCGCCGAAGATATCCAGCTCCCAGCTTGCATCAAAGCCGGCCTGGTACTGGTTGGTGATCGGCCCCCTCGAGTCCGCATCCGACGATGATCCCGGCACCTGATTACGGCTATAGGAGCCTGTGGCATCCAACGTGGGACCCAAACCAGATTTCGCAATTCCTCTTGCAGCGCGAGCCTGACGAATGCGGGCTTCAGCCAGCTTGAGGTCCAGATTGGACTGAACCGCCCTGTCTATGAGGGCGGACAGCAGCCGGTCATCAAAGACCGTCCACCAGCCGGCCAGTTTCTTTTCTTCAGGCGTCACGGGTTGAGGAGGGGGCAGGGGGCCGGACCACCGGGCCGGAACCGGTTCCTGCGGTCGCTGAAAATTGGGGCCGACCATACAGCCTGAGGAGGCAGCAACACAAAGTAGAACAATCATTGCCGGGATGTGCCTGAACCTCTGAATTCGCAAAAGTGAATAGAGCATATGACAGATCCTATGACCGATAGAGTTTCTCGCCCCAATCAAGAGGGTGAGAATCAGAAATAGAATGAATATCGAAAGTTGAACTCTGAATTTCGAATGACGAAGAAAAAGAGGGTTCCTTTAGTGTTCATTGTTCTTTATTCGACATTCTGCGGTTCGCTTCTAAAGTGACCTTCCTATGATCGATACAATTTCTCGCTCCTGTTTGTCATCACTCATACCGAAGGGCCTCGATAGGATCCAGCCGCGAGGCTTTCCATGCCGGATAAAACCCGAAGGCGACGCCCACGGTGGCCGAAACCAGCACCGCCGCTGCAATCGCAACGGGAGAGGTTTCCACGGGCCAGTGCAGGAACATGCGCACGAGATGAGAGCCACCATGACCCAGAAGGATCCCCAAACCTCCCCCTGCCAGGCAGAGGACAACCGCTTCCACCAGGAACTGGCGGAGGATGTCGCGACTCCGGGCGCCCACCGCCATGCGCAGGCCTATTTCACGCGTTCGCTCGGTGACCGATACGAGCATGATGTTCATGATCCCCACGCCGCCCACCACCAATGAAATCATGGCCACGCACAGGAGCAGGTTGGTCATCAAGCTCGTGGTGGAAGTAAGGGTTTTGGTCATCTCCGTCATATCACGGATAGTGAAATCGTCCGGATCACCCGGGTGGAGGTGATGACGCTCGTGCAGCAAATCTCTTATCTGTTGGACCGCGGCAGGAATCTCCTCTGCGCTCCTGGCCGCCGCCAGGATTTGATCAATATTGGCAAAACGCACCGGCATGGGGTTGTCGGCGGCCTGCACATCCGACCGTTCAGGATAAAGGCTGGATTGAGCGCTGGGGTAGAGGTTATTCAGGGTGTTCACGGTGGTGCTGGAACTGGTGCTGGCACTCTGGTTGGTGTTTGTAAGCGTGGAGCCTGTCACACGATATTTGATGGTCGTCCAGGGCGCCAGCAAGATGTCATCCTGATCGCTCCCCATCATGTTGGCTCCCTTGCTGCTCAGTACCCCCACTACCCTGAAAGACACATTTTTGACCCGGATCTCCTTTCCGATGGGGGATTCACCCTGAAACAGCTCGCGCACCAGGGTTTGTCCGAGCAGGCAAACCTTGTTGGCGTTAAGTACGTCACGGTCGGTGAAGGGAGCGCCTTCGGCCAGGGGAGTCCAGTCCCGCACGTCCAGGAATGCCGAAGTGGTACCGAGTATGGAAGACGGGACCCAGTTCCTATTGCCGTAGACGACCTGTGTCCGGGCGCGGACAATGGGGGTGGCACTCCGAACGGCGGGGCATTCGCGCAGGATCGCCTCGCCGTCGGCGGGTGTCAGGGTTGTCACACTTCCTAAACCAAAACTGATGCCTCCGCTGGCCGCGGTTCCGGGCAAAACCAGCAGGACGTTAGCGCCCATGCTGGAGATGCTCTTCTGGATAGCCGAGGAGGACCCTGCGCCGATCTCCATCATGGCGATAACGGCGCCCACGCCGATGATGATCCCAAGGGTCGTCAACATGGCGCGCATGGGGTTCCGCCGGAGCGCTTTCAAGGCCGTTCGAATGGTACGGTAACCTCTCATCTTTGTCCTCCTGACTCTGCTACGGAAAACCCGAGGCCTTCCACCCCTTCAGTCAGCTCGGCAGATGCGGCGAAAGCATCATTTACGATCACCCCGTCGTGAATGCGGATGACACGCCTTGCGTGCCCCGCTACGTTAGCATCGTGTGTGACAAGGATAATGGTGATACCCTCTTCTTCGTTGAGTTGCTCGAACATGCGCAGGACCTCTTCGCTTGTATGAGAGTCCAGGTTGCCAGTGGGCTCGTCGGCAAAGAGAATGGAAGGACGGTTGACAAGGGACCTGGCAATGGCCACCCGCTGCTGCTGACCGCCCGAGAGCTGGGAAGGCTCGTGATTCATCCGGTCCTCCAGGCCGACTCGGCGGAGCATCTCTTCGGAGCGCCTCCGGGCCTCACGGTCAGAGAGACGATCATCGGTGTATGAGAGAGGCATCATCACATTCTCGAGTGCGCTGGTGCGGGGGAGCAAGTTGAAGTTCTGGAAGACGAAGCCGAGCTTCTGGTTTCGCACAAGCGCGCGCTGGTCCAGGGTCAGCTTAGACACTTCCCGGCCGTCGAGCCAGTATTCGCCGGAGGTCGCCCGGTCCAGGCACCCGAGGATGTTCATAAGGGTGCTCTTGCCGGACCCGGACGCGCCCATCAGGGCAACCAGCTCCCCGCGCGCAACAGATAATGACACACCCTTGAGCACCGGGACGGCGATTTCGCCCAGGTAGTATGTTTTGTGTATCTCATGTAGTTCGATCAGTTCCATTCGTTCACCTGGTTTTTAAGTCACGCCGATCCGTCTACCGTGAGGTGCCGCCTCTTCTACGAAACTGGGGCGTGAAAGGGTTCGTGGTTTTCGTCTGTGTTCCCCCCTGCGTTTCCAGTCCACTCACGACAGCCAATCCCTCGGTCAAACCTTCCCCTTCGACCTCGGTCATTGTGCCGTCAGTTAGTCCTGTGCGCAAAGGCAAAGGTCGTACATAGGTTCCCTCAGGCACCCACACGACGCCTCGCTTCCAGTCCCCGCCGACACCTCCTGTAGACTTGGATGCAGGATCATGAGCCGCCCCTCCCGTGCTCCCCTTTCGCAGGCTGGGGTTTTCGAAGGCTTCACGAAACGCCGGCGCCACTTGTTCTGCTGAAGGTTTCCACCGGAGCGTTCCATTCGGTACCTCCAGCACGCTCGTCCTGCGACTCAGTTCGAATTGTACGTTGGCGGTGAGATACGGCAGCAGGCGACCGCTCGAATTGTCGGTGATGATTTCCACCGTGTAGGTGACCACGTTCTGCGTCATGGAGGCGTTCAGCCTGATCTTGCCCACTTCGCCTCGGAAGATCTGGCCGGAAAAAGCGTCCACCGTGAAGGTCACAGGCTGACCGGCATGGATCTTCCCGATGTCGGCTTCGTTTACGGCCACCCATACCTGCATCCGCTTGAGGTCCTTGGCGATCAGGAAAAGGCTGGGGGCGTTCAGGCTGGACACCACGGTCTGACCGATGTTCACCCTTCGATCGATAATGACTCCTTTCACCGGGGATTTGATCGTACAGTAGCCGAGGTTACGCTGGGCCCGCTGAAGAAGCGCCTCGGCTTGGGCGAGACCGGCTTTGGCTTGGAGGATTGCCGCTTCACCAACCGAGACATTTGCCTTGGCCGTCTCATAGGCCGACTCATAGGCGTCATAACTGGACTGCGACAGCGCTTCGGAGGGTCCTAGTTTCCGGGCACGCTCCCAGTCGCGGCCAGCCTGCTGGAACTTAGCCTTCATTTGCTGCAGATCAGCATTTGCCCGTTGCAGACCGGCCCTGGCCGATTCGACCTGCGCATCAGCCTGGGCCGCATCCGCACGGTACAGCGAATCATCGATCTTGGCGAGGACAGTTCCATTTTCTACCACCGATCCGTAGTCAACTGTCTTACCGTTGGCGTCCTGCCCGAAGGACAGGATCTGCCCGGCTACCTGAGCGCCCACGTCAACCACCTCTTCCGGTTCCACGGTTCCTGTGGCGCTGATGGCGACCACCAAGTCGCCCCGCGTCACCTGGGTGGTTTGATACAGAGAAGTGGACTCCGCGTCGGCACTCCGGAAATAGAGGGCGGCTCCTCCGCCGATAAACGCGAAAACGATCAATATTATAAGAGCTCGCTTGGCCAGCTTTTTCCGATAACCCGCAAAACGCCCTGTTCTCTTTCGGGTCGTGTCTTCGGTATGTTCCTTTTCCCTATCCATGTCCTTTTCTCCGTAAGGTGTCCCCCGGTTTTGTTTGCACAAATCTAATATCCTAGATCAAAGTCGCGCTTTCTACAAAAAAGGTTACAAAGAGGTTTTTTTGTAACTCTTTAATTGTAGTTTGCGACTCTTATAATGAAAGTCAAACTTCTCGGAGATGATCAGGATTTTGAGAGTAGGAAAGGGCATGAAATCAAGGCTTCTGATGAGAGGATTGGCAGGACTGGAAAGCCCGGCAACACGAAAGGATAAAACGTCTTCGGGCTTGGCGGGAAAAGGCGAGTGAAGAAGAGGCGCAACCGGCTCAGATGCTGCATTCCGGCCCGACCCGGATGCTCGCTTTGCAAGATCCCCTTCTAGCTGATGGTGTTCTATGGTAAAAGGTATCCCAAAGGCTAGTCCGGTGATCGTTAAAAATGCAAAATGACTCGCTCAGGCCAAGTGATGCCGATCTCGTTCGCCAAGTTCTGGACGGAAACCTCAATGCTTTCGAGTCTCTGGTTACAAGGCATGACGTTCTGGTGTTAAGAATCGTAAAGAAACATGTGCCTCCGCACGAGGTGGAAGAGACGGTTCAGAATGTTTTCGTGCGAGCGTACCGTTCTCTGCCAACTTTCAAGGGAAGAAGCCAGTTCAGCCAATGGCTCTCTTCCATCGCCATCAGGGCCTGTTATGACTACTGGCGAAAGGCATACCAATCTCAGGAAGTTCCCATGTCCGCGCTGACGGAAAAACACCGGGAATGGCTTGGTGCCGTGATGTCGGACGAATCGGAGCAGGCCGTCGATGAAAAGGGTTCTCAAGAGGAGGCGAGAGAGTTACTGGACCTGGCCCTGGCCACGCTGTCCGCCGAAGACAGGATGGTCCTGGAGCTCGTGTACCTGGAAGGTCTTTCCGTGAAGGAGGCTGCGGACCGGCTCGGATGGAGCACGTCGAACGTCAAGGTCCGCTCTTTCAGAGCACGAAAGAAGCTTGAAAAATTCCTCAGAGAAATCATGCAGGAGGAAAGGAAAAGACCGTGAGATTCCGGATTTCAGAAAATGAGGGCTTGAAAAAGGCATTCCAGGACGCCTACTTGGCGAAAGAAAGCGCGGCCACCGGAGAGGTATGGCGATCTCAGGTCATGAAAAATGTCAGGAATATCGGTCCCCTGGAGTCAATCGCGGGTTTCTGGCCTGCCTTTGAACACCTGGTGTGGCGACTTGTTCCCTTAAGTTGTCTCCTGGTCGTTGCTATGTCCGTGCTTCTGCTGAGCATGGATCCTTCTTCGGACCACGATTACGTGGGGACGGTGACGGCAGAGCTGGAAAGGCCTACTCTGTCGGAAATGTTGGGCTTTGGGAGTTGACGATGAAAAAATGGAAGCTCGCCATAGGGGTTGTCCTGGTGTTCATCCTTGGAGGATTAGTCGGTTCCGTGGGGACGCAGATCTATTTCAAGCACTGGTCGGAACGTTTCTGGAAGAACCCGAGTGCAAGACGGGAAGCCTTTCTTCAAAGGCTGACCAGAGAACTCCGGCTGACGGAAGCGCAGCAGAAGGAATTCAGGGCCATCATTGAGGAAGTGGATAAGAAAGTTGAACAATTCCGCCGGGAGAATCGGGCCGAGATCAGGAAGGTTCTTGATGAGGGCTTCAACCAAATGAAACAAAAGCTGAATCCGGATCAACAACTGAAACTCGATGAATTGAAGGCCAGACATGAAAAGCACCGGGGAGACGAAGGAAGGAGACGGAGGGGAGGCTGAAGAGGCACATGCAATGTCGGCTCATCCACCTTTGACGGCTTCGTAAGAAGTCGCCCAACCTGTCACCCCGGCCCCGGATCAAGTCCGGGATAAACTCCAGCCGTGGTCCATAAGCCCTTGATATTTCTGGATTTAGGCTTCCGCCGGAATGACTGAAAACACCGATATCCGACTTTTTACGAACGCATCACCTTTAGCAAGGTGTCCAACTAAACTTTTTCGTGTGGAAAGGATTTGTCATGAATTTGAAAAAATTTTTCGCAGTAACTCTGGCACCAGCCTTGTCGCTCTTTCTCCTGCCTTACGGCGGCAAAGTGTTTGCGCAGTGGCGAGGATACTACGGGTATCACATGGGTCCTGGGAACTTCGGCGGATGGGGCATGGGCTGGTTCGGAGGGATTTTCATGATCATATTCTGGGTGCTTGTCATCGTGGGGTTGATTTTTCTTGTCAAATGGCTGATTCAAAGCACAAAGGGAGATTCAGGTTTCAGCCACAGGACCTCCTCCGGAGCGCTGGACATCTTAAAGGAGCGCTATGCTCGGGGAGAGATCGACAAGCAGGAATTTGAACAAAAGAAAAGAGATCTCCTCTCCTGACAAATGCAGAGGGGATGCGATCTGATGACACTCCGCGGAGGAAGGAGACCCCGTGAAAACCAGAGAGCCAAAGCACCGGGCACTCATTTCTTCCGACTGGAACGAATGCCTCGCGCCCTCCGGACCGTTTGATTTTATCACTTTCACCTATCCTTCCCTTGACCTGGAAGTAAGGGGGATCTTTGAGGCGTATACAGCCAATGACATCTGTCTCTCAGAGGCGGCACAGCGCGTTGCCGCTCTTTTACCCCGAAACATCACCGAAGAACAGATGGACGCGTACCTGGATGAGTGCTTTGTGACATACCGAGGAGTGCCGGAACTGATCGAGTGGTGCATTACAAGGGACATCCATTTCATGATCAACACCACCGGTATGCAGGGGTACTTTCAGCGGGTATTCAAAAAAGGGCTCCTGCCCAAAGTGTCCGCTGTATCGGCCCATCCGATGATCAGATTCAAGGAAGAAAGAAAGACGGCCGGCCAATGGTATGATTTACTGGAAATCCAGGACAAACCAAAAAACACCCAGGCGGCCATGCGTGCCCTGGGCATCCCGCCGCACAAGGTGGCACTGATCGGGGACAGCGGAGGAGACGGCCCGCATTTCGAATGGGGGTCGCAGGTGGGTGCTTTTCTTGTGGGAAGCATGACCAAGTGGTCGCTGGGCCGGTATTGCACAGAGAGAGGAATAAAGATCAATCACTATTTCGGGCCCCGCTATTCGAAAGGGGAAAAGAGGAAAGAGGAGCAAGAAGCCCATGTGAATTTTATGGACTTGATACCCGAGATTGAGGCACTTCTGTGACCTTGTAGAGATTTCAAGTACGACGGCTGAAAGGAAAAATGCGATCGCTTTCCGGTGCGATAGGTCTTCATTTTGTTTGTGTCGCGTTCTTAGGGGCCATTCTAATCGCCAGGCAATCGTACGCGACGCGACCGGCTTGATAGGTGACCGCGCCCCGGCGTAAGACACGCCATCCGCCATTCTGGTACACGCCGTCGGTTTCTATCTTTTCGACCAGGCCGCTCGCAGAGTCGAGCCATTCCGCAAGGCTTGCGTTCTGGGTCAGGGCAACATGTTTCATTCCCGGGCCGGCGACGAGCGTGACGGGCTCTACGATCAGGTTCGAAAGATCGCGGAAGGAGAACGCCTCGATAGTCGGCTTGGCTTGCAGTCGGATCATCCTGGCTCGAGCATCCGGCCCGACGGTTTCCTTAGTCGCATCGATCAGGTCGAGCAGGTAATTGCGCACCTCATTCAACTCTCCCGCCTGGCTCAACTTCTCAATGTTTGGATAGGTTTCAAGGGCCTTCGCCAGTATGGATATCTCGCGCAGATAATGATTTCGCTGATTCGCTGGAACCAGATACATGACGACCAGCGCTACGGGCCTGCCGTCCGGCGCTCCGTAATCGATGCCGTTTGGACTCCACCCGACCACGCACATGAGATCTTCATCAAAGGAAACCCTCGCATGCGGACACGCCCAGCCCTTGCCGAGGGAGGTGTTGGTCGCCTGCTCTCTTTTCATGATATCTCCGACCACATCGGTTCCGGCGGGAGTCTCCGGGAAAGCTTCGATGATGTGAGCCAGGAACTGGAGTGCGTGCGCCTTATCGTTTTCAGGCAACTCAAAGAGCCTGCCTTCCTGAAGGGCGTCCAAAAGTGTATCCATGATCAATCACCTCCATGACGGTTGAAGAACCAAGTTTTTACCATGTGCGTCAACACAGCGTATGTCGCCAGAAAGGCCGCTATCCATGCCCAGTAGACCAGGGGCAACGGGACCATCCCCAAAGCCGCCGCAAAAGGCGAGTACGGCAACCAAGAGCCAATGGCCATGATGGCAAGGGTCGTCAGAGTCATCAGCAGGGAGGCGCGACTTCCGAAGAAGGGTATCCGCCGGGTCCTGATGATATGAACAATCATGGTCTGGGTCAGCAGCGACTCCACGAACCATCCGGTCTGAAAGAGCCTGGACAACAATTCCTTTTGCACGGGACTTGTCGCTGGGTCGAGGAAGGCGCTGCAATGGAAAAAGAACCACATCAGGGCAAAGGTGGCGTAGTCAAAGATGGAACTGATCGGCCCGATGAAGACCATGAACCGCTTGATATTGCTGATGTTCCATTTTAGAGGTTTGGCTATCAGCTCCGCATCCACACTGTCAGTGGGGATTCCGGTCTGGGAGAAGTCGTAGAGCAGATTGTTGGTCAGAATCTGGATCGGTTGCATTGGCAGGAACGGCAGCAGGTAGCTTGCGCCGACGACGCTGAACATGTTGCCAAAATTGGAGCTTGCACCCATTCGAATGTACTTGACTATGTTGGCGAAGACCCTCCGGCCTTCCATGATTCCCTCTTCCAGGACCAGGAGGCTCTTTTCCAGGAGCACGATGTCCGCAGACTCCTTGGCCACGTCCACCCCGGAATCTACCGAGATGCCCACATCGGCGGCCTTAAGCGCGGGTGCATCGTTGATGCCGTCCCCCATGAATCCCACCACGTGAGCGTTGCGACGCAGGTCCTTGACGATCTCCTCCTTTTGCGTCGGAGACAGCTTGACGAAGACATCAACTTGCTGCACAACCCGGGAAAACTCCTCCGGCGAGACCTGCGAGAGCTCAACGCCAGTGACCATCCGTTCAGGGACGAGCCCGACATCCCGACAAACCTTTTTGGTGACCAGTCCATTGTCCCCGGTCAGGATTTTTACCTTGACGCCGACCTCCCTCAAGAGTTTCAGTGCCTCTGTCGCCGAAACCTTGGGAGGATCGAAAAATGCGATATATCCAAGAAGGATCAGTCGGCTTTCATCGGCTGTTTTGAAGGAAGTCTTTTCTCGCGGAAATTCCCGATAGGCAATCCCAAGGACCCGAAAGCCCTCGCTGTTGAGCCGTTCTACCTCCTCGAACAGATCCGCCCGGATCATATCAATCAGAGGATAGACCTCATCCTCGATTTGATAGTGGGTGCAACAGGCGTAAATCTCTTCCACGGCGCCTTTGCAGATCAGCACATGGTCGCCCTCGTAATCCATCACTACCGACATGCGCCGACGCTGAAAATCGAACGGAAGTTCATCGACAAGACGGCAGTTCTGTTCCACGTCCAGGTCGGCATACTCGATCACCGCGCGGTCGATCAGGTTGCGCAATCCGGTCTGGTAATAGCTGTTCAGGTAAGCGTAGTTCAGCACGTCTTCGCTCTCATGGCCGGTGATGTCCACATGCCGCTCAAGCACCACTCTGTCCTGGGTAAGAGTCCCGGTTTTGTCCGTGCAGAGAATGTCAATAGCTCCGAAATTCTGAATCGCCGGGAGCCTTTTCACGATGACCTTTTTCTTGGCCATGGTCAGGGCGCCCTTGGCCAGGTTTACCGTAACGATCATCGGCAGCATTTCAGGGGTGAGGCCGACTGCGATGGAAAGGCCGAAAAGCAGGGCCTCCAACCAGTTGCCCTTGGTCATACCTACGATCAAGAACACCGCGCAGACCATAACCACCATGAAACGGATCATGAGCCAGGTGAAGGAACGAACTCCCCGGTCGAAGCTGGTTTCCGCCCTCTGCACGGCCAGCCGCTCCGAGATGGCCCCGAACAAGGTCAGGGGGCCGGTGTTCACCACCACGCCCCGGGCCGTTCCGCTTGTGACGGAGGTACCGAAAAAACAGGCGTTCGACAGATCCATGGCCGACTGGGGGGATGAGCCGGCGTTTGCAGCCGCTTTCTCGACGGGCATGGATTCTCCGGTCAGGGCCGACTCGCTGACAAAAAAATCCTTGGCAGCGATGAGCCGCAGATCCGCCGGCACGATGGAACCGGCCTGGAGGAGCACAATGTCGCCCGGAACAATTTCAGATATCCTGAGCTCGGTCTCAGCCCCGTCCCTCAAGACAAAGGTGCGCGACTGAACGCGTTTTCCAAGAGAATCGACGGCCCGGCCGGATCGGCGGTCAAGAATGTAGGACAACCCGACGCTGAGCAGGATCATCGCCCCGACGATGGCGGTTGATTTCAGCTGGCCGATGAGCGCCGAGACCAGGGCGATCACCAGAAGCTGAACGACCAGAGGGCTCTTCAAGCGGTGAAACATGTCGGCCCGGAAACCCAGGCGCTTGAGGTGAGACAGTTCGTTGGGGCCGTACTCGTCGAGGCGACGTTCCGCCTCTTTGGCACTCAACCCCTGAAGAGTAGTCTTGAGCGTGCTCAGAGTCTCTTGAACGGGGGCCTCACAAAGCTCCACCAGTCGCCGTTGATGGCCGTTCAAGGTGCGGGATACGGGCGGCGGGGCGCCGGGGCGGTTTGAGAACCTGGTGAACAAGCCCTTTCTCATGCCCCAAGCCTCCATTTAATCGGGTTGTCGCTCTCGCTTCGCTCTCGACAAAAAGGTTCGTCGAAATCGTCTGGCGGCGTGCTGGTGATTTGGCAGAAAAACTCCGCGAAGCGAGGCGCCGCAAGTGTCTTCTCGAATGCGTGGACGGGAATCGGGTCCTCGATAACGGCGAGGTATTCCGCCTCACAGAATGATTGAAGGATTTTGACGTTTTCGGCCGTGAGTATCTCACGAAGCCGGGGAAAGAGGAGTGGATTCTTGTTCTTCAAGGTTCACCTCCGTTTCGGCCGCGGCCGGAGGCGAACCGGTGGGCTACGCTCGGATGGAGCGCCGACCGTTCACATCGCGTGCCGCGAGGCACAACCGTCGCGGGTCAGGATCGTCAAGTTCATCTTGCGTCAATAGTCCGGTCGTGTGTTGCCAACTGTGACTGCCATCCGAGTCACTCACAACGATTCCTCCTTCTTGGGTTAACAATCAGCGCATTCCCGTACAAGTACAAATGGCGTGATTTTAGATCCTCGGCGAGTAAACCGCAAGACTTTTCTCCGGCAGCTCCGGGAATCCGATTCGATCTCATAACGAGATTTTCTTTTTCTTTCAGACATCAGGAATCGAAGCCGGCCCTGGTGGGACTCTCAATCTCCTTTTTCACCTCGACCGCCTTCTTCCTACCACGCGGGTTCCAGGGCCGCGATGACAGACTCAAATCTTGACGTTCCGGTGACTTCGAATCTTTCCCCGTTGCACGAAACCGCATCGCCGCTGGTCTGAAGCAGTTCGCAGTGACTGAGAATTTCGTTTTGGGCCATGACGATTCCTGTCCCTTTCAGCAGGGCTTCATCAAAGCAGGCGGCCGCCAGTTCTCCGGCGGTTTTCGGACCCTGTTTCAGGCTTTCCAGGATGAGGCCGCATCTCGCAAGGTGATGCATCAACAGTTCCTGCACCCTTTTGTTCAGGTCCATGTCGTTCCATCGATGGTTGTAAAAAAGTCTGTGCGCAGGGAGCAGGACCAGTTGCTCCATCCGGGCTCCAATGCTTTCGAGCTTTTTGAGAGAGCGAAGGTAGGCTTTGAGACCGTAGATGGAATCTCCACGGGCATACTCGGGGCCGAACACATTTGCCACCTGATCAAAATGCCATAGCCGGGTGGGGTGGGGCGAGATATCCGGAAGAAGCGTGTCGCCTACGAGAAGAACTTCTTCACCCAGCAGGAACGCCAAGGCATCGGGACTGTGTCCGGGCAAATGATAGGAGACCAAGGAATTCATGATCGTGGTTTCACCGTCCCCGATCGTATCTATCTCCAGTCGGCTCCGTTCCCGATGGTAAGTGCGGCACTGTTTGTTTGAAAAGGACTCTGGCATGGGGCAGCGCCAGCAGGAGGCGGGGAAGTCTTTGTTCACACCCGGCGGCGCATCATCCGGATAGCAGCGGATGAGCCGGTCATAAAGCACGTGGGCTTTGACTCTCACCCCGGATGCTTGAACGATCTCGGGCAAGCCGCCGTCATGATCTTCATGGCCGTGCGTCAGCAGGACGAATGCAAGGTCTTTGCTTGAGATGCCGGCCGCTTTCAGCTTCTGTAAAAGGACGGTTCCCTGCCCCGTTCGACCCGTGTCCACCAGAAAAGGACGATCTGCAAGGACCAGATAATTCCAGGTAGGGCCAAGGTCCCAGTCGCCGCCATAGAAATTCTCTGTGGGCAGACCCAAGATTTCCAATCCCGAGGGAAGCCTCAGGCGAACGATCGTATGATTCCCGTTCCCTTCTCCCGATTGAACCACTTCCATCAGATCATGTAGCATTATTCCTAATTTCTCCCCTACCTTACAGGCCACCCTCAAGCCCCTTCTGTACTCCTAAGGTTCGATTTCTTGAAATTCAATTAGGCGTTTTTCGCTATATTCCTCTATGCAATAGAGATGGGCTGTTCCCGTGAAGTGCATTAGGTGCCCATTTTTCCTTGATTTTCATCCCGGAGTCAAAGAAGCAAGTGTCATTGCCAAAAACCGGGCGTCCGAAAAGCTTTTCACATCTGGTGAATGAGGAATAAAGGCCGTACAGGGACTCATTATTCCTATCTCCACATCTTGAGGATGTCTTCGCTGGATGCGACTTTGCCGAAGAATGTCTTCATGTTGTAGATGGTGGCCTCCAGTTCCTTCTGTGTCCCCGCTTCGGTGCAGTCCGTGACAAGGACCGGATAGTAGCCCTTGATGTATCCGTGCCTTCCCGTCGTTTCCACGCACACATTCGCTATGAAGCCGGTGAGAAGAATGGTCTTGATCCCCCTGCCTCGGAGTACCAGATCCAGGTCCGTATCCGCAAAGGCGTCATAGTGATGCTTCTTGATTACGGGTTCATCGGCGAGGGGTTTGGTAACACCCTCATACCAGTCTGCTCCATCCAGCCCTTCCTTCACTAGGTCTAAACCTTTTGCCTTTGCCTCGACGATAAAGCTTCTCGCCCTGTAACTTGGCCGGGCTCTGACCGGATCCACAAAAGACTGAGTCCAGACGATTAGCAACCCGTTTTCCCTGGCCTTCTCAATAAAAGCATTCAAGGGGACCACCGCCTTCTGGATGCGCGAGGCGTCCCATCCCATGAGCCGGATAACGGCGCCGTCTGTGGCACAAAAATCGTTCTGCGGGTCCACAACGAGTAAGGCTGTGTGCCCAGCCTGAACCTGGTCCTCCAGGGTCAACAAGATCTCTTCTTGCATGATGCTTCCTCCTTTCTCTCGAAGTCTCCCACCCTGCTTCTCCCCCGAGTTGGCTGAAGAAGCCGAGAGAAGGCGAAGACCCTTCTCAATAGGTGAGGTGTAACGTCAAACAGTTCACACCGCGAAAAGTTCTTGCCTTGAGTATCGATATGATAAGAGACCCTCAGTCTTTGGTTACCCAGAAATAGATGGATTCCTGGAGTCCGACATGCCCCCGTTTTTCCAGGTAGGGGAGATGAAAACTATCGGGCTGCAATATGAACGCCTTGTCCTGTGCTCCCATGTCCTTGAACAGAGCGAGGGAATCCGCCCATTCAACGACGTATTCCTTTGCTCCATTCAACAGAAGGGTCGGCACCATTATTTTAGGAACAAAAGGCGCGCCGGGATTTTCGACGACGTCCGGCAGAATGCCGCCCGGCATGACCCTGTAGTTCTTCTGCACAACGGACTTATACCATGCGACCACGTCTTTGTCGAAGGCATCCAGGCGATTCTCGATGTCATGGTAGTGCAGGTTCGGCACATAGTCCTTCCCTGGTTCAACGGCGGCCTGGATCATCCGTGTGGCATACTCGCGGAACACGGGGTTGATCGTCTTGTACGGCGTGCCGATAAGGATCATTCTGTCGAAAAGGTCCGGGTACTTGCCCGCCGCCACCATAAGCACGGTTCCACCCGAAGAGTGGCCTGCGGCGCTCAACTTTGTCACGCCGGACCTCTTCATAATTCTGGCGATAACCGCTTTAAGATCCTTGGCCATGGCTTTCGCGGTAACGGACAAGCCGTTGGGTTTCGTGCTCTTCCCATAGCCCCTGCATTCCACAGCGTACACATCGAGACCTCTTTCGGCCAGGTAGTCCATGACGCTGTAACCCCGAAATGGGATGTCCCAGTAGATCCACCCCACACCCGACCCGTGCACAAGGACGACAGCTTTTCCCAGACGCTTCTCTTTGGAGATTTTCGAGGTCACCATGAGCCGCATGCCCGGCTCCGTATCCACGAAGAATTCTTGTTCTTCCGTGATGTTCATATCCACCCTCCACTCATCCAAACATTGCAAGATTTCGTGGTCGTCCAAGGAAAATTTGCTAGGGTCAGAGCCGGAACCTTATGACACCGGTCAAGAAAACGTCATCACTTGCCGGAGCCGTGATCGCCGGAAATGAACTAGGCCCAGTATGTCGGGGAAATCCTTTAGCTTGTCAACCAAAAAAGAATCCCGTATATTCTGTAAGAAAGTCTGTTGCTCAAGAGAGCTTAATCGTTTGTGTATTCTGTCAAGCCTTTAACAATCGAGGCGCTTCTTTATGATGAAAAGAGAAGATTTAGAGGATAGACTATGTCTAGCTTACTAGTACTAGGCCTATCGGTGTCCACTCATTCGGAAGCAGATATTGGAGGGGCGACGGAGCAGAAAGAGACCTTCAAACTGGCTCACACAGAAAATTTCGAACCTTTTAGCGTCGTCAAAGAAGGGAAATCAGGGGGACTGGCGATTGATATCATCGCTGAGGCTCTTGCAAGGGTCAATCTTAAGGTCCTTTTTGTCGGCGAGCACCAGGACGAGCTATACGATTTACTGTTGAAAGGAAAGGTAGATGGGTTGGCTTTTTTAGGGATCAGTCCAGAACGACAAAAAACCTACGACTTCAGCAAGCCCTATCTCATGAGCGGTGGCGCCCTTTTCGTAAAATGGCCCAATTCACCCTCCTTCGATCTGAAAGCATTTGAAGGTCGAAAAGTTGCTACCCCAAAGAAAGGACCTCTGGCCGGGTATATTGAGAAAAATTTTCCAAAGATTAAAGCTCTAACCGACGTTAAGAGCTACATGGAAACTTTGCAGACTGTGGTGGATGGGAAAGCGGACGCAGCAGCGTTGAACACGCAAAGCGGCAGACTTTTGGCTACGCAAATGTTTCCGGGTAAATTCGCTTTGCCGGAAAGAGGGTTTCTTGAAGTTCCCATTGGTGTCGGCGTTCTCAAAGGAAAGCAGAACTTTCTATTGACCAAGTTCAATGAGGGTTTGAAAATAGTGCTTTCAGATGGAACATACGACAAGCTTGTCAAGAAGTGGGGCGCGCCTCCAGCGACGAAACCGGAAAAACGATAGGGGAGAGGCTGGGAGAAGACCTCTGGGCGAGGCCTTCAGTCCGACTCCGACCTCTCTCTTCCAACGCACCTCCGGACACAAGCTGTCTGCCTCAGGTTTCAACAAGAAGCATGCTTTCGTCGGTGAGTTGTGTTCCAGCCGCTCTTTCAAAGGCGGTGACCAGGTCATGAATGGTTAGGTTCTGTTTGCGCTCATGCCCAATGTCAACAACAATTCTGCCTTTATGCATCATAAGCAGCCTGTTGCCGTAGCGCAGGGCCAAGTCCATATTATGGGTCACCATCAGGGTGGTCATTTTCTCCCGTTCCACGATCATATCGGTCAAATGAAGCACGAGTTCGGCAGTTCTAGGATCGAGATTCGCTATGTGTTCATCTAAGAGAAGAAGTGCTGGTTTGCTTATCGTTACCATGACGAGAGCCAATGCCTGCCTTTGCCCGCTAGAAAGCGTTCCAACGGGAGCAGTGAGCCTGCCCTCCAAGCCCAGCCCGAGAGGCTCCAGGGCGGCACGAAAATGCTCCTTCCGCTGCCTGTTAGTCGCAGCCTTCAGCCTCCTCCTTTTTCCCCGGCTCAATGCGAGAGCCAAATTCTCTTCTATAGTCATCCTTGCTGCAGTTCCGATATTGGGATCTTGATAGACCCGGCCCACATGAGCCGAATGCTCGTATTCCTTTAGGTCGGTAATATTTATTCCATCAATGATGACCTTGCCGCCCTTTTCCGGAGGATAGACTCCGGCGATGGTATTGAGCATCGTGGTCTTGCCTGCACCGTTGCTCCCGATGATGGTCACATAATCCCGGGATTGAACGCTAAGGCTGACGTTGTTCAAGGCAACCACTTCATCCAACGTCCCCTTAGCGAATATTTTGGTTATTTTGTCAAGGCGCAGCAGACTGTCCTCACGACCCATGAAAATCCCTCTAAAACCTTGCTGCCGGTGGCGTCCATTCACGCCGTATCTTTTTCTGGATGAATGGGACCGCCAACGCCAGCGCCACCAGGCACGCCGTCATCAGTTTCAAGAGACCGGGAGACAGGCCAAGCCAGAGAACAACCACGATAATCAAACGATAGAGAAACGTTCCCACAATAGCTGCTAACAGCATGGTGGCCACACGACGAGGATAAAAAAGGGCTTCGCCGAGGATCACGCATGCCAGGCCCATGACGATAATGCCGATTCCCATATTAACGTCACAGAACCCTTGCCTCTGTGCCACCAGAGCACCGCCAAGAGCGATGAGACCGTTGGAGAGGGCGCAGCCGATCAGGATATTCTTGTCCGTATCACAGCCGATGCTCCTCAGCATCTGCTCATTGTCACCACTGGCTCTCAGAGCCAGGCCGACCTCTGTGTGCAGAAACCAGTTCAAGGCGAGGACAGTCAGGAGATGATTGCAGCAAGAACACAAATAACAAGTACAGCACTCTTGGTCGTTCCCCAAAACTCTGCCACCATATCAAAGATTGTAATTGAGCGGATGAGCGGAGTATTCGGCTTCCCCATGATCAAGAGGTTTACCGAATAGAGGCCCACCATCATCAGGACGCCGGCGAGAAGAGCTGTTATCCGCAACTTCGTATTGAGGAGCCCGGTGATCGCACCGCAGGCCACCCCTCCAATCAATGCGGCCAAAGTTGCCAGAAATGGGTTATGGCCCGCGGCGATCATTACCGCAGCGATGGACCCGCCTGTAACGAAACTCCCATCAACAGTCAGATCGGGGAAAGCCAAAACCCGGAGGGTTATGAATACTCCTATAGCGATAAGGACATAGGCGGCGGTATCAGAGACGGAACTGATCAGAATGGCCTGTATTGCCGTCATGAGTGTGCCGGGTTACTTTCCTTTAACGATCGCCTTATCCAGTATCGATTTGGGGACCTTTACACCCATCCTTTCTGCGGCTTTGGGGTTGATGTAATATCCCTTCAACGCGTCGGCGGGAAAGGTGCTCACGGGAATCCTGCATGGATCCTCTCCCTTCAAGATTCTGGCTGCTTTCTCGCCTCCGATTCTTCCTAAAGCGAAATTGTCGTAATAAAGTGCCCCGATTCCACCTCGATCGACTGACTCATGGTCGGGAACGAAGAGAGGCAGTCTATTCTGTTCGCAAACCGACACCAGGGCCTCAAGGCCTGAAATTGTGGTATTGCACATTGGAACCCAGGCGACGTCCGCCCTTCCGACGAGCGACCTGCCTGCGCTATGAACATCAGCGGTAGTTGACACGCTGGCCTCGACGAGCTTCAGGCCGAATTGAGGAGCTAGCCTCCGCATCTCATTCACCGTCTTGGTATTGGCATCATCTCCAAAATTGCATACAATACCAAGGACCTTGGCCGTGGGCACGATGGCCTTGATCATCTTAAGCTGTGGCTCGACAGGCATGAAATCGCTCATGCCCGTAATACGGAGTCCGGGGGAACAAGGGGCCTCCCATTTTGGAACCAAACCGGCTAACACCGGGTCTGTCACGGCGATGAAGACAATAGGGATATTCGTGCCTTTCGCCGCTACACATACGGCCTGAGTGCTTGGGGTCGTGATTGTGATGATCAAGTCTTTCTTCCCCGAAACGAACTTGTCTGCTATTGTTTTGGTCAGTGACATGTCACCCTGGGCGTTCAGAAAGTCGATTTCCAGGTTTTTGCCTTTTACGATCCCCGCATCGGCCATGCCCTTAATGCTCCCTTCGCGGATGGAATCCAGGGCGGGATGGGCAGCGATCTGGGTAATGCCGACCTTGAACACCTTTTCTTTTTCGGCACAAAGGCCTGGCAAAGAGGAAGTAGTGAAAAGAAAAACCATTACACTGACAACGATGATTGACAAGGATCTCTTCTCTTTCATGGAAACCTCCTTTCGCGACTTTTCGGTCCGTCTTGCAAAAAAGGCAGCGAGGTTACAACACAAGACCTCGCCAGGGAATGACAATCGGTGGGCTGGATTATAGGGGGTTTTGACTCTTGTGTCAATGGACAGAAAGATAAATCCGATGCGTCATAATATCAGGAGTGAGAGGATTCCGGTGGACCAGAACGTTGCGCTCGATCACGGTCTGCCGTGCGCCTAAAGGGAATCGAGGTGTCAGCTTGGTGAGATGTGCTCTTTTCACTGTCCGAAAAGGGTGACATCATGGGTATCAATACTGAGAGCTGTGCAGGTGCCGATGACAAATGGTCGCTTGCGACCGGTGCGAAATGCTTCCTAAAGCCAGAAGGATTTGCCGAGTGAAACTCTGAGCAGAGGGAGATGGATAATGATGACTCTCCTTTCAGCCCCGATTCGCGGCACTGCTTTAAGAGCATTCGACATAAAGAGGCATCCCAATAGAACGACAGCCAAAAGGCCGCTATGTCATCTTTCAAGACATTGAGCGAAGAGGAAATTGGGAGGATCAACAAACTCCAGCGAAATACATTTGACGAGCTCTATCAGCTATTTGAGCCGCCGTTGCCTCAGGGCGTACCTGAACGTCTTGAAAAAATCGTGGCGCATGGCAAGATCAACAGAGGAGATACGGTCCTTGATGTAGGAACCGGCACGGGAATTTTGATTCCCATTATCAATAAATACGAGCCCGGCCGCATTTATGCCTGCGACCTTTCAGAGGCCATGCTTGAGCAACTGCGCAGCAAAGAGTATCCCAATGTGGAAACGATTGCCGCTGATGTTCGCGATCTGAAGTTGCCTGGCGACAGCATCGACGTCGTGTTCATAAATGCCTGTTATCCGAACATTGTTGATAAGACACGGGCCTTCAGTAACCTAAGCAGAATGATGAGACTGGAGGGGCGGATGGTGATCAGTCATCCTCTGGGGAAATCGTTTATTCGGTCTCTAAGCACAAATGCCCCATTCCCTCTTGATGAGTTCCCGGACAAGTTGGAAGCTGAGAGGCTGTTTGAGCCCTTTGGGCTTGACATAGAAACGTTCATTGACGAGCCGAAGCTTTACATCCTGGTTGCCTCGTCCAGGTCCGGGGACGCCGCTGTCGAGGTCGGATAGCTCTAAGTGCGGCTCTTCCTATACTTCTC
This sequence comes from uncultured delta proteobacterium, assembly GCA_963740905.1. Classification (GTDB taxonomy): domain Bacteria; phylum Desulfobacterota; class DSM-4660; order Desulfatiglandales; family HGW-15; genus JAFGDM01. The sequence continues at coordinate 314,970 of CAVUFY010000019.1, read as the reverse complement.
AGGGGGGAAAGGGGGTTCTATTTCGAGATCCTCACGCGAAATTCGATCTCCCGACCGTCCCCGAGGGGGTGCTTGAACCTGAGCAGAGTTCCGTTTTCGATTCCGGCGGGGATGGAAACGGTAAAGACCAGGGTTTCCCGGCCTGTATGAAGCCGGACGTCCCTCTTCGTGCCCCCGAAGGCCTCATCGGATGTCAGGGAAAGATCGTGGACGTGGAGATCCGATCGAAAGGGATCGAATCCGGCCTGACGTATTCCCGTTCCCCGGAACACCCGTCTCTTATGTCCAAGTATCCGCCCGAATCCTCCGCCTCTGCATCGAAATCCCGGGAAAAAGCGTGCTTCAAATGGATCGCTCCATGAATCGAAGGGGGAAGGGCGGAAGGGAGAACCTCCGCTGAGGGGATTGCGGCCAAGATCGTACTGATTCCTCTTCTCCCTGTGGACCAGAACGTCGTAGGCCTCGTTGATTTCCTTGAACCGTTCTTCGGCCTCGGGATCGTCTCTGTTCGTGTCAGGGTGATTCCGAAGGGCCAGTTTCCTGTAGGCCACTTTAATTTCGCTCTCCTCGGCGTCTCTGGCGACCCCAAGAATTCCGTAGTAGTCTTTTGTCTGCATCGGACGATAAGAACTCATCTTGTATGGCCCGAAGTATAGATGGGCGCCCCTCGGATGTCAAGAGAGGACCCTCCGTTCAACATTCAATCCCACTCTTCGTCCGTCTGAGGCTGAGGGATCATGTACGACATGAGAGTCTCAATGTATCGGTTAAACCCATCAGGATCGCCCCGCTCCAATTTTTCGATCTCTGGCAGTACCTCTTTCATGACTTTTTCATCAAGAACTATGTCGACGGGGTAATTCATCCCATTGGACCGCCTGATCAGCGAATACACTTTCTTCTGTTCAGGTGTAAGAGAAAGGAATTTATCGAGTTCGCCGAGCATGCCGGCCTTCTTTTGGTCCAGGTATCCGTTGACCTGCATGACCAGGTTGGGACTGTAGTCTCCGCAGGAGAAATAACTGTGGATTTCATCAAGGCATGAGACGAGGAGTCTGATTTCGGCAACGATCTCTTCATCCGTCATGGGCACGAAGGTGCCCGCGTCCACCATCTTCTTCATAGGCGACTGAGGATGAAGCGCAAACGTGCGGACCCTTATGAAATCAGGCCGGACTCTGTTGAGGAGGCGTGCGGTTTCACGGGCGTGTTCCTCGCTCAACGGGCGGCCGCCCACGCCTGGCATGATATACTCGGAAAGGGAGATGCCGGCCGCCATTACTTTCCTGCCTCCCTCAAGGATGTCTCCCGGCGTAATCCCTTTCTTGATCATCTTGAGAACTTTTTCAGAACCGCTTTCCAGACCCGCATGAATCCTCGTAAGCCCTGCTTCCTTCAATTGCATAAGCTCTTCAACGCTCTTGCGTTTCAGCGTCGTAGCCCTCGCATAGGTCGTGACTCTCTCAATGCTTGGAAACCTGGCCTTGATATGCCGCAGTATCTCGAGAATCTGGTCAGTTTTCAGGATAAGGCTGTCGGCATCCTGGAGGAATGCGGTCTGGATCATGCTGGTATGCTTCCCGTAGTCTTTGGCCATGGCGTCTATGTCTGCGTTGACTTCCGCCACGCTACGCCGCGAGAACTTTACACCCTTGTACGCGGGGCAGAAAAGACACTGGTTCCATGGACAGTTCCTGGTAACTCTGACAAGAAGGCTCTGCGCCTCGCTCGGCGGCCTGATTACACCCTGCTCATACACAAAAGCATCTCCATCCTTTTACTTTTAAAACGGTTTCGTCGGTTTTCATGTCAAACAGCCTTCGATTGATAGTCATATTAACCAAAAGGTCGCGAAAGTCAATTTCTGCGGGCGGTGGGCGCTTTCAACCTCTATCCAACCTGATATACTGAATTCTCGGACCAAGAATACGTGAAACACCTACTCCCGGCTTCTGCGTGACTCTGCCAAAGTACCAGGAAAAATTGGCCGAGTGATGGAGGAGATCGTGAAAAGGGCCGTCTTGATAGCAATTCTATGGCTCATTCCTGCGGCAGCCGCTTTTGCCGGCCCCCCTTTTCGCACCGATGATCCTATTCCTGTCGACTACCATCACGGTGAAATCTATCTCTTTTCGGCCGGCACCCGCGATGCAGGGGGTACGGGCGGGGTGGGTCCGGCGGTGGAGTTTAATTACGGGCCTCTGCCTGATATGATGTTGCACCTGGTTGCACCGATGGCTTACGATGCGCCGCGAGGTGAAGCTTCCCATTTCGGCTACGGTGACACGGAAATCGGGATAAAATACAGGCTCGTACATGAGACCGATACGATACCGGCTATTGGGATGTTCCCGCTTATCGAAATTCCCACGGGGAACCAGAGCGAAGGTCTGGGCAATGGAGAAGCCCAATACTTCATCCCTCTCTGGCTCCAGAAAGACTTCGGTAAATGGACCGCCTATGGAGGTGGCGGCTACTGGATCAATCCCGGTTCGGGAAACAAGAACTATTGGTTCTCCGGCATCCTGTTACAATACTCTTTTTCCGACACCTTTTACCTCGGCGGGGAGATCTTTTACCAGACTGCCGACACGCTAGACGGAAAGGACAGCAGCGGCTTTAATCTTGGGGGCAGTCTTCCGTTGACCGGCAGCCTTCAGCTCTTGTTCTCAGTCGGTCGCGGGCTAACAAATACCGAAAGCAACAGGTTCTCCTATTACGTCGCCCTGTATCATGCATTTTGAGTAGTACGGAGAATGTGAGGTGTTTTTGGTTCGTCATTCGGACACTGACATCCGGTCATGACTTTCCTCGGAGAGCTAGAAAGTGAGCACCTTATCCGCTTCTCTTGCGAGCTCATAGAGGTCATCCATCCAAGCGATGGGGCAACTGCTTGATCCCTCCAGACTGTGGGATTTCATGCATACCCCTCAGACATAGAAGTCCCCCCGGAATTTACCCATCTCTCCCATCACATCGAATTGCTCGTTTCCACTATGTTCAAAAAGCACACCTTTGCCAAGCATGAACACGCTCACTTCATCGCCTTTTTCAACGCCTACATTGGCCAGTCTCATGGCATTAAAGATCGTCTCTCCGTCATCGGTGGTGATGATGAACAGGACTTTCATCATGTGTCCTCCTTATGTGATATTACGCTATGCCTTGAGGAAGCTCGCACTCTTCTGCAGAAGCTTTTTTGCTTTCCACGTAATGGGCGGCAGCCAAAGAAGCGGTGCAGCCGTCTGCCGCGGCGAGCACGATCTGCTTGGCATATTTCTCTCTCAGATCGCCCACGACATAGATGCCGGGGATGCTGGTTTCGCACTTCTCGTCGGTGATCACGTAGCCTTCTGCGTTCATCCTTACGCCGGCCGGCACCAGTTGATTGTTTGGAATGAAACCGACGAAGATGAAGACTCCATAAGCAGAAAGCTTCCGTTCCTGTCCCGTGACGGTGTCCTTCAATTCGATGGCATTCACGCCTTGCCCATCGGCTTTGATGGCGGTGGGGATTGTGTTCCAGAGGATCTCGATTTTGCACTCGGACATGACCCGTTGTTGAAGGATCCTGCTCGCACGCAACTCATTGCGGCGATGGACGAGATAGACCTTTTCTGCGATCTTGGCCAGGTAGAGGGCCTCCTCCGCAGCCGTGTCCCCGCCTCCCACTACGACTACGGTCCTGTCCCTATAAAAGAAGCCGTCGCACGTAGCACAATAGGAGACGCCCTTCCCGCGATAGTCCTCCTCGCCCGGCACATTCAGACTTCGCGGGTTGCCGCCGGTTGCCAGAATCACTGCGTGGCAGTTTAGGACCCTTCCGTCGGACAGCCTGACCGAATGGTATTCTATGCCTGGCTCGACAGCCACGGTTTCCTGTTGGACGACCTCCAGACCATAAGCCTTTGCATGCTCAAGGAACTTCCCGCACAGTTCCATGCCGGCGATGTTTTCAAACCCGGGGTAGTTCTCCACAGAGTCAGTCAGGGCGATTTGTCCGCCGGGGAGCCCCTTTTCTATGAGCACGGTTTTCAGCGTTGCCCTGAGGGCGTATATCGCTGCACTGAGGCCGGCAGGACCTCCACCCACGATGATCAGATCATACATCTCATCCTTCTGCATAGGAATCCCTCCTGTGTTCGGCCTTCTGCCAGGGCAGAATATAACTTGCAGCTGTGCCAGGCAAACCGACCCAGCATCCAGAATGCTTGTATCATACAACCGATATAAAATGAAGGTGCTAATCTATACGATATCGACCACCGACACGGCGTCATGGATGAGGAACTCGCAGTCGGTACGGTGATCTTGCGTCCAGATCAAACTTTTATCCACTCTCTGCGCAGTGAATTGTCGAGAATGATCCCAACAAGAAAAGCCACGCCCATGTTCCACATCGCAAAGGCAGCGACAATGAGCATCACATAGAAATCACGCTTATTGTTCCCGATGTCCCTTACCACGATAGCGAGTTCAGAACCTGCGAAGAATAATATGACGCCCAGGATGGCATTGGGGAAAATCTTGAGGATGATCGAAACGGAATCGCTGAAGAAGAGGGCGATAATGACGAGGAGGCTTCCAAGAATGACCAGAGCACCGCCTGTTTTTGCTCCAAACCGAACATGCCCGGCCATCCCGCCGGCTCCATGGCACATGGGAATGCCGCCAAAAAGCGGGGAGACGAGGTTCATGATACCCTGAGAGACAGCGATCTTCCTCTCTGTCACCCTCCTGTCAGGAAAAAGCTCGTTATTTTCGGCCACGATCGCGATCACGGCGTTGCCCAAGGTTAATGGTATCTGAGGGATTGTGAAAAGCAATGTGCCCACAACAATATCATCCCATGTGATCATATGAAGGCTGAATACCGGCAGCCTAAAACCGATATGAATCTTGGAGAGTTCAGAGATCAGTTGAGGGTTAACGATGACCGCGGATACAATCCCGATTATCAGGAGCATAAACATAGCCGGAATTTTGGGATTCGTCAGGAGCAGGTAGGTGACAACCAGGGCGATACCTGCAAGGACAGGCGCTGTCTTCATTCGGTTGACACCATCGATCATAAAAGACAGGCCTAAACCTAGCATGATGCCCCTTACGACCGGCTTAGTTGCGAGTTTGGCAATGGGCCTGATGGCCCCCGTAATCCCGGCAAGAAACCAGAAAAGCCCTGTGGTGATGCCGGATCCAAAAAGGGCTGCCGGGCTGATCCCCCCGGCAATGGCTGCTGCCCCAATGGCCTTCATGGGCTGGACCGGCAGTGGCGTCCTGTAATAGAACCCGGCGGCTAAGAGCGAAATGCCGAACATGAAAAGAAGCCCAAGAGGATCCACCTTCACGATCGTGATGTAGGCAACCACAAAGGGGATCAGAGTTCCGACGTCGCCAAAGGCACCCGCCCACTCCATCTTGTTATAAAGGTTCTTGGTTTTATGCATGCTCGTACCCTCTGGGTGGACACCTTTTCCACTCTCAAGCTCGGATTCTTTAACCTGATCGTCCGGTGACATCCTGTCTGCCTCCCTGTTCTGATCACCAATGCCACGGATGTTCCGCAATCCCAAAACATCCTTTTTGGGTCGGACTCTTACTATACTGGATTTGGACCTGCGCGTCTTCCTATCTGCTGCTAAATGACTACCCTTATCCTCATTAAGAAATAATCGTCGGGTCACTGCAGCATCGTCTGAATAACATCAGACACAGTACAAACACGATAAATATAAAAATCGTGTTATATGCACTTTAGCCTTGGTCCTTCCCAGTGTCAAGGCTTTTTTAAAGACCCCCTTGCAAAATTTACCTATGGCGTTCACAATTGACTTAAACAGAGGTTCAGAAACGGTGGCCAAAAAAGAACAAAGGGACAGGCTTCTAGGGATGCCCGGAACCGTAAGTCATGCTCGGATCTTATCTATCGAGGATAAAGCCCGGTATCTTGACACAGTCCAGCTCCAAAGGCTTGAACAGTCTTTTCGTTGCTGGGCTGAGGCTCCTGATCGTTCTGATATAAGACTTTCCAGAAAGCGAATCCTTCTGATTTTCCTTTTGATTCGCCACACTGGCGCCAGGCTCAGCGAGGTTCTTCATTTAGACCTATCCGCCGACATCGACTTCGCAAATCATATCGTGCGGCTGTGCAAGGGAGGAGCAGAAAACGGCCGGCCATGCCGGAAAGTGGAAATTTCTGAAGCACTTTCAACAGAAATTCAAAAGACCTTGGACGACCCTGAGTTCAAGAGAGTTTTTGGTGGTGTCATCTGGGTGGACCCCGGTCATGTTCGCCGGAAGTTCTATGAAAGGGCTGAGTCGATCGGCATTCCACGGGAGCTTGGTACACCTGACGTGATACGAAGATCCAGGGCTATCGAACTTCTCCAGAGCAACATGCCTTTGCCGGTCGTGCAAAAGATTCTTGGCCACTCCACACCAAATCTTGCTGCCTCTTATGTGGAATTCTCTGACGAAGAGATGCGCGAGGTGGCAAGATATTTTGTCGACAAAGAAAGCCGGCGTAAGAGCAGCGCGCGGAACGCCTTTTTCGGAAAAATAGACAGGATCCAGAGAGGCGATGTTCAGTCTTTGGTGGAGATCATATCGGTAGGCGGACAGCGTGTGATCAGCGTTATCACCAATCATAGTCTTCAACGGCTTGGCCTTAAGCGGGGGGCATTGGTCATGACCGAAGTCAAAGCTCCCTGGGTGATGCTTTATAAGGGCGAGGAGGAGCCAAAGTCTTCAGCCGAAAACAGATTCCGGGGGATGGTTTCCCGAATTAGCGGCGGACAAATTGCCACTGAAATCCGCGTGCTAATTGCAGACGGAACCGAGCTTTGTTCAATCATAACGGAAAAAAGCAGGCAGGCACTAGACATCAAGGTAAATGATATCCTGTGGGCGGCCTTCAATGCCTTTGCTGTGGTGTTGCATGTCGATTAGATGTCCCACAGATTTTGACTTCTTAGTTCTCGACAAATGCGATGGCGCACATCGGTCCGTGGTAGTTTGGACAGGCGAGGAGTCCACTCCTTGCTAGCCTGTCAAAAACGTTTGTGTCCCGAGCGTCACGGCTGTAAAATGAGCCGTGCAAGAAGTCACCGATGAGTTCCGCTTCCTGCCGACTCTTCCATGGAGATCCTCGAGGTAACGGTGTGAACCGCGAAACTCTTATCACTAAGACCGTCTTACAGTGCTATCCGGGCGCCCAGGCAATCTATCTTTTCGGTTCATACGGCACGGAGGACGAATGGCCCGAAAGCGACGTGGACGTAGCGGTACTGCTGGCCCCAGACGAATCGAAGAAGGCAGGATCGATGGTGATGAGCGAACTGGCTCTTGTCCTCCAATCGCTGCTGAAAAAAGATGTGGACTTCATCAACCTCCGGCGGGTCTCTACGGTGCTTCAGAAGGAAATAGTAGTCGCCGACCGTCGCATTTATACCGGTGACCTGTACGCGACAGACGAATTCGAGATGCTTACGCTATCCAATTATCAGAAACTGAATGAGGAGCGAGCCGGGATTATCGGAAGCGCTTTGGCAGACGGAAGGTTCCATCAGGTATGAACGACATCGTACTGAGCAAGAAAGAGAGCATCGAGCGATGCATAAAGCAGGTACGTCTCTACTACCGCATACCTTCAGAGATACCTTTCGAAGAAGATCATCTAAAACAGGATGCCATTGCCGTCAACCTCCAGCGCGCTGCCGAACAGGCCATCGATCTGGCCAACCATGTCATAAGGAAAAAAAAGCTTGGACTCCCGAAGGAGAGTAGGGAGAGCTTCGAGGTCCTCGCGGAGGCTGGCGTCATTCCGCATGGACTTGCTGGCAAGTTAAAGGGGATGATAGGCTTCCGGAATATCCTGGTCCATCAGTACGAGGATCTCGACGTAAAAATTATGGTTGACGTAATTGAGCATCACCTAGGCGACCTGGTTGATTTCACAAATCACGTGGTGGAGTACATGCGTGCTCCATCCTGATTTTCCTCTCTCTTTCTTCACAAAGCGAAGATAGACACGCCCGCCCCGACCAGCACCACCCACAGGATGTCGACCTTGAACCACAGCGCCGCGAAGGCCGCCAAGGCCAGAAGAATTGCCGGGACCGTCCAAAAGACTGCCATGGCGAACTGGACAGTCACCGCCAGCAGCAGGCCGACGAACGAGGCGAGGATTCCCCGCAACGCCCGCCGAAAGAGTAGAGAGTGTTGCAGCCTATCAAAATAGGGGACCGTGATCAAGACCATCAGGAAGGAGGGCGAAAAAACAGCCACCGTTCCTACCAAGGCCCCTGCCAGGCCCGCGACCTGATAGCCCACAAACGTGGCGGTGATGACGATGGGCCCCGGCGTGACCTGCCCTAGTGCGATGCCGTCCATGAAGGTCCTGCTGTCCATCCAATGGCGGACATCCACCACCTGGTGCAACATCACCGGTACCGAGGCAAATCCTCCGCCGAACGCGAACACATCTACCTTGATCATGAGCGCGGCCAGGTCAAACAGTCGGCGACCGATCACAAGGAGAACAACCAGCGCCGTGGCGCCCCCGAGTATGGCCCATATCACCGAACGGAGCGCATGCCGCCCTTCAGGCGGACCATTGACGTGAAGGGATCTGATCGGCAGATTTACCCCGTGATAAAGAATCATGCCCACTCCCGCTGAGGCCAGGATGGCAAGGATCGGGCTGCCCTGCCCGAACAGAAACGCAGCGGCGCCGCAGGCCAGGATCGCATCGCGCCAGTTCTTGATCGTGCTGCGGCCGAATGTCACGACAGCGTTTGCTACCAGCGCCACGACGATCACGTGCAGACCGCGAAAGGCCGACTCCACCGGCTGGAGATCGCGACTGACCGCGTAGACGACCGATAAGATCGTCATCAGCACGAACGCGGGCAGGCCGAACCCCAGGAACGTCGCCAACGCGCCCATGGGGCCACGAGCGCGCAACCCGACGTAAGCAGCCGCCTGCATGGCCGTGGCTCCGGGAATCGTTTGGCACAAGGCCGTACCGTCAGCGAAGGAATCTGGAGTCACCCACTGGTTTTTCTTGACTGCCAGGTCACGGATGTAGGCCACCATCGCCGGCCCGCCGAAGGCGGTGACGCCCAACCTGAGGAAAGAGCCGAACAATCTCGGCAGTGAAGGCCTCTCAAGAACGTGCTGGCCATCAGCCGTTTCTATCACAATAACTCCTCCAAGGGTTTAAATATCCATTTGTAGGTTCATTCAGCCAGGCGAGCTTCCGTCGATCCAACGGGGACCGTGCCTGCAGGCGGGTACATGCCTTAGCCGGGTATCTCTAGTGGATGTTCGACAACATAAAGTTCAGTGGTCTTATGCATGCCTTTCATCTGAACCTCAAACGAATTCCTGACCATTAGGTCCTTTGCCACGTGAGCATACGCCGACTGAGAAAGTATGACCTCTCCTCCCTTTCCCATAGCCTGTATCCTCTGGGTAAGATTAACCGCCGCACCGACGATGCCGTATTTGGCTCTTGATTCAGACCCGATATTGCCCACGACCACTTCGCCCGAATTGACGCCGATGCCCATCTGAAGGGGAGGCAATCCTTTCTCCAGGTTCCGGGCATTCAGTGTCCCCATGGCCCGTTGCATCTCCAGGGCGCAGTCAACGGCCTGTCTTACCATGGGAGCAACGGGTCCATCCAGCGGATCAAAAAAGGCAAGCATCGCGTCCCCTAAAAAATCCACGATGATTCCGTGATGTCTCTGAATAGTGTCGATCATTTGAGAGAAATAAAGGTTAAGAATGCGAATGGTCTTTTCAGGGCTGAGGGTCTCAGAGAGGGGGGTAAAATCCCGGAGGTCAGACATCAGGACGGCTACTTCCCTCTTTTCGCCACCCAATCTAGCTGCTTCGGGCCTTCTCATAAGCTCCTTTGCGATTCCCTCGTCCACATAGCGGCCAAAGGTATCCCTTATGAAATCCCTCTCCTTGAGGCCCCCGATCATCCTGTTGAAGCTCTTCACCAGCTGCCCGATTTCGTCATGCCGCCCTACAGGCAGGGGCGTTCCATAATTCCCCTCCGCCACCCTTTCCGCAACCTGGGAAATTGTGGTGATCGTTGCGACCATTTTCCCAGCAACATAGCGGATTAATAAGATGATCAGAAAGATGGAGAGGATCCCCGCAATAAAATAGTACGTACGAAAGCGAACTATCGGGGTCAGGATCGCTTTTCCGCGCCCCAACAGAACCAGGGTCCAGGGGGCATATTTGATCCTGTAGAATCCTCCCACTTCTCCCTGAGTGGGGTCGTGTATAATCGTCCCGTATGGCTCCTCCTTTTTGATCTCCTTGAGTAAGGCTTCCTCCAGAGGATCGCCCGTTTCGGCCAGTCGCGTCCGGCCTTTCATCTCGGCCTCTGTGCGGGCAAGAAACGTTCCGTCGTCATCCACAAGAAATGCCATGTCGCTTTTCCACCACCCCAAGTTCCGGATGTCCTGCAAAAGAAAGTCGAATCTGAGCGTGACGTCCAAGGTCCCGATGACCCGACCTGATTCATCTTTAAAGTTGGAAATGAGGCTGACGGTCTTCTGCCCGGTCCTGGCATCATAATGCGAGGGAGTGACCTCAGTGATTTTCGCCTTGTGAAACTGCATCATCTCCTTCTTGCCGGGACTGAATCCCTGAGCCCTTGTGTCCGAAACCGCTCCATCGCCGATCTCTTTCCATTTCAAATCAACTGAAGCTACTCCTGGCATGTCCCTCAATCCCTGGAGAATCCATTCCTGAATCGCGTAGCTGCCTCTGTTTTCGGCGGTTCTGTTGAACATCTCGATCCAGTCCGTGGGCTTGCTCAAACGCATGTCAAGCTGATGAGCGGCCTGTTCGAGTTTCAGGATTGAAGCCTCTTTCCATTGGTCCAAAATGACCCCCCTTGCGAAAAAAAAGCCGAATGCGCCCATGGCTAAAAGGAGGAACGCGACAGGGACGAGCAAAAAGAGAACCATAGCCCGCTGCAGACTATTTATCTTAAGATAACGCATCAAAAATTCACTTCACATCAGTTCCAGTCGTCTTCTCGGGTATGCATTGCTCCAGAGATTCCGCTGAGGCTCAAAGAGAGAGCCAAGCTCATTGACGTTTCTTTTGTACGATGCTTCTAACCGCATCTTCCGAAGTCCCCCTGAATCCGACGCACTGTATTCCTCTGATTTTCATCTCCGTGATAATCAGATCTCCAAACTGTTCCGCCACGACCACAGTAACACCATTCTGCCCGAAGAAGCGGCTCAAGTCATTCCAGGTTTCGCCCCTTTCCCCTTTGGAAGGGCTGGTAATGCCGCCAGTCATGACGCTCTTCTCGTCAAAAGTGATCGAATCAACGGCCGACCTCCCTTGCGGTCCTGCCCTTTTACCGAAATTCGGGTTGTCAACAGCCCGCAAGAACGTTCCGTTCCTATCATACACAAGGTAATACCTGGCACGCCCCATTCGTTCAGCAACGGCTGAACCGATAAGTCTGCCGTCCGACGCGACGGCAATGTTTCCCCCCGAGTTCTCGGCTGCAAAAAGACGTAAAGGGAGGAGCAGTGACCAAAACACGAAGAAGAGGACCGTGATCTCTTTCATAAGAAATTACCCATTCAACTATTGTCTGTCTCGTTCGGGGCGGCTGGGTAATGCTCCAGCGTGGTCGGCTAGCTGCGCATCAAACCAGCGGTGGATGGCATCGACCAACCCCGGGCTATCGCTCGAATACTGTATCTGTGCGCCGTCTGAGAGTTCCTTGTACTCGATCCTCAGTTGACCTGGTTTCGCTTTCTCCAGCTCTGCCAGGCCAGGCATGTCACTTCCATGGATACTGGCGGGAGCGGAAAAATTACCTTGTGCGAATTCTTTCGAAATCATGCGCAGATGCTCACGGATCAGTGTTATTTGGCTGGCATCGGATGGATCCTTGGCGACCACCTGCTGGATACCGCCGCTCTTTGTCTTCGTGAAAATGTGCAGGGTACGCTCCAGACTGAACGGCATGACTTGGGAGCCCAGCTTTGTAACCTCTCCTTGCCTGGCTTTGCTTGCTTTTTCGTAGGCTTGAGCCGAACCTACCAGGAGCGGAATCGTTAATGCAGCGACTGCCATTAATCTCAAGATCATTGTATTTCCCTCCCTGCATGTTTTTCCTGGATTCCCCGGTCAAGCCGGGGAATGACAGGAAAGGACCTAAAAGTAGTACCTGACTCTGAACTCTATCCGGTAGTCATTCTGTTTCCCGCCAAATTCAGTTTCTCTGCCTCCCACAAGGGCTCCTGTTCTAAGCCGCAGCTCCAGGTTCGTAATCGGTGAATACAGTAATTCCGGAGTGATCGAGAAGCTCCTGTCGCTCAAATTGCAGATCCAAGTGAGCGAAGGGGTGAAGTAGAGGATGTCAAATGGTTCCGATTGACTGACCCGGAGATAGAGATAGTGTGTTTCAGGCGTGAACCTGCCGTAACCGCCCTGCTGATTCAGAACCCTCGCTTTGGCTAGAGCATGGGTGTCGCCGGTAGAGAAAAAGGCGTTGTACCCTCTATCGATAAATGAAAAAAAGCCTGACATTTCCTCGGTCGAAAACCCTGTGCCCTGGTAATAGTATTCGAAGATATACGTGGTATTGAGTGTGCTCAGGTAGCGCATGCCTACCACGTAATTCACCGCGTCGTAGGTTTCCTGCGATGTATTCCCTTCGGCATCGACTAGTGTCTTCTTGAAGTCTGTGATGAGCGCAAATTCTCCATGCACTTCCAGATTGGTCCCGATGTTCCGAGAAAAATCAAAACCATACCGAGGTGTTTTGCTGCCCCCGGAAAGAAACATGAAATCAATGTCCGTATCGTAGAACAGGAAATATGCCTTTGCGGCAAAATTGAGATGATCGGTCTCTCCGAAATCGTCATTGACGTCCCCGTATGCCGGCAAAATGACAGGGGTAAAGGAGAAGGTTTTGATCGGTCCTGATGAAAAGCTCTTGATGTAGTCCGCCGAAGCGATCACGTAGCCCTCAAGGGCAAGCTCCGGATCGTCAGGATCCTTGGGCCTGTCCACAAAAGCTGCGGGATTCCATGCGTAGCCCTTACCCCACTTTGAAGTCTTCTTGCCCGTGTCCACAGTCAACGATGAAGATGGCTTAAGGGAGAGGTAGGATTGGTAAGGTTTAATTTCGCTCGTTGAATCGAAGACGTTGGACTGTTGGAAGTCTGTGCTTAGCTGGAGATAGAAGCCGGCGATTCCCTTCTGGATATTCGCATCTATCCAGAGCCTTTCGTTATATTGGGTGATCGTGTCCCCCACATTTTGGTCAAATAAGTTGAGCTTGTAAAAAGCTGCATTTTGGTCCAAGCCGAGAAGAACGGGCCGGAATTCGAGATAGCCTCCAATATGGTATGGTTTTTTCTCGATCTCAGAAAGGCTAAAAGTGTATTCTTCCGCCGCCTGAGCCACTCTCGCGAAAAGGCAGAAAAGAAGGAGGACCGGAAAGAGCAGCTTCATTTCAGCAGGGACTCCATGTTCGGCATAAAGGTTAGGGTGAACACCTCGTCCGGAAACTCCCTTTTTGCGATCTTCGCGAATATCATAACGGACTTGTACCCCTTGTAGAGAGGGCTGTCCGTCTCTATGATCGAAGGCCTGACAATGCCGCCTCCGAAGTCCTTGATGTCCTTAAAGTAAAGCGTCTTGATGAGCATCTCCGTTTCTGTGAGGCACTCGATCTTGGTCGGAAGGATTTTGGACTTGTCTACCCAGATCTTTAGCTTGTCATAAGCAACGGTCTTGGTCTTGGCCTTGCAGGAGAGCAGGTATTCGTTCCCCAGATCTTCAACCTTCTCCGCGTTATATTCCACAGAGTAATCGAGGGCCAGTATATCCGCGTTGTTGAAAACACCCCCTATCACGGATTGCAGGCTGGTAATGCGAATGGGTTTGCCCACGTTGGGGACATAGAGCCACATGTTATCCCCGAGCCTGAGCGTGCTTCTGCCCTTATCGCTGGCCGGCGACAGGAAAAGGCCTGCAATTTTGTCTCTGCCTTTCTTGGCGGTGTAATACACGTACTCCTTTGTTCTGCCGCTAGGTTCGACGTTGATAATCTTGCGATACGACTCGAATGATTCGGGACTCAAGTTCCTGTCGATCTGCTGAAGAAGCTCCGTGCCCTCTACGGCATAGAGGGGGGTGGCCATGAGCAGCATGCACGATGCAAGCAGGAACGATAAACGTTTATTCATGGATTTTCTCCCTTCGTTATACTTTTTTTGTTTCAGGGTCGACTTCGTACCCTGTCCACGGCGTCCTTGGCAACGCCTTCAAAGCGTATGTATCTGATGCCTCTGGCCTTCATGGCAGCAATCATCGCGGGACTGAATCGTGCGGCCACGACCACGTCAACCCTGTTTTGGGCCAGGAGGGAGAGCACAGCCGGAGCGACATCCCCTCGTCCGCCGCTGTAAGGATTATCGAGCACATCCAACAGTTCCCCGGTGTCGGCGAAGATAAGGTAATAGGGGCTTCGCTCGGCGGAACTGCTGATAAGTGATGTGGCGTTGTTCCCATCGGAAGCGACGGCAATTATGGTCACCGGTTTGACAGGAGGCTTGCTCCCGCAACCGAAGGACAGGATCAAGAACGCCAACACACCCACCGCGCGCCGCATGTCTAATCTCCTCCCTTGCTGGGCGGTCCCCATCGAGAAGCTCCCCACCTCTCCCAAGGACCTCCGACCGGCCTGTCAAATTGACCGCCTTTTCCAAGCACGCTCTTACACATGTCTCAGCGCCGTGATCGGTTCCATTCTCGACGCCTTGAGGGCGGGCTGGAGGCTCCCCAGGACGGCAACAATAATGACGATAATCGAAACCACGATGATGTCTGAAGCCTGCAGGGTCGGCGACAGCACGAGCCCTGTTTCCCTGCCAAAGGCAAAGGTTATCTTGGCAAGGTCGAGGATGTAAACAATCACCAGTCCGACGACGTTGCCGACAATGGCGCCGAGCACACCGAGGGAAAAGCCCTCAATCACGAACATGGAGAGGATCTTCCCCGGCAGGGTCCCGATGGCGGCAATGGTGCCGATCTCCCTTATTCGCTCGTAGACCGCCATGATCATGACGTTCATGATGCTGATCAGCACAATGGCTATGAGCATGATTTTTATAAAGAGTGTCATCATGTCGATCATGCGGGCGATGTTGTAAAAGGGAGAAAGGGTCTCCCAGGTGTGCACCTCAAAGACAAGTTTGTCCTGTTTGTTCACGTATTGTGTGAGATCGCTATCCAGCGTTTTCGCTACATTGTTGAGTTTGCCGAAATCATGTATCCTTATAGCGATCTCGCTTATCTCCTGCTCGTCCATCCTAAGGATCTCCTTGGCGTCTTCAATATGGACATATCCGTCCCGTCCCCCAGGCCCGGTTGCGCTTTCGAGGATCCCACCCACCTTAAGCTGCTTGCCGTTCACGGAGCCGTCCTTATTCGTCGCAATGACAACGACCATGTCGCCCACATTGACCTTCATGCCTCGCGCAAGGAGTTCCGGGACAATGATCTCCCCTTTCTTGATCGCCTTTTCACCCTGGATGATCCTTGAGGGGAGAAGCGGCAGGGTCTTCATCTCCATGTCAGGATAGACCCCGTTGAGGCGTATGTTTGTCGTCTCGGTAAAGTTGCTGAACAGGCCTCCAAATTTTATCCGGGGGGAGTACGCCTCTATCTCCGGTATCGTCTTGATAGCCCCCTCCGCTTTTTCCACCTGTTGCGGGTTCATCATCAGGGTTAACGGCAGGTTGTCTATGGAAGCCACGTAACCTTTCCGGTGGATCTCCATATCTCCAAGCATGGAGCCCGTTATTTGGCTGATAATCATGTTCTTAAAAGATCCTGCTACGGAGACGAAGACAAGAACGAAAACAACGCCAATGGCAATGAGCGAGGCGGTCAGGATGGTCCTTCTTCTGTATCGCATCAGGTTTCTTATGGCTATCTTAAAAAGATTATACATGGCCTTCGCCTCCCTTCATCTGTTTGCTCACCAGTTCCCCATCTTCCAGCAAGTAGAGGATCTCCGCTTCCCCCACGATCTTCTGATCATGGGTTGAGAAGATAAAGGTGGTCTTAAACTCATCCCGCATCTTTTTCATCAGCTCGATCACCATGTACGCCGTCTTGTGGTCGAGGTTGGCTGTCGGCTCGTCGGCAAGGACGAGCTTCGGGTTCGTCACAAGCGCCCTTGCGATGGCCACCCTCTGCTTCTGACCGCCCGATATCTGGTCTGGGTACTTATCTTTTTGTTCCTGCATGCCAACGGCTTCCAGGAGATTCATCACTCTCTTTTTTCTTTCTCCAGGTGAGGCGTTTTGAACCATGAGCAGGGGATACTCAATATTTTCAAAAACCGTGAGGACGGGTATCAGGTTGAAGTCCTGAAAAATGAAACCGATGTTCTTGCCCCTGAAAACCGCCGCATCCCTTTTACCGAAGCTCGACACATCCATCCCCGCGACGAGAAGGCGGCCTCCCGAAGGCTTATCGAGACAGCCGATGAGATTCAGCAACGTCGTCTTACCGCTTCCAGAGGGACCGATGAAAGAGATAAAGGAACCAGGCTCTATGTTAAAACTCGCCCCTTTCAGAGCCCTGACGGTGACCTCTCCGACGTGATAATCCTTGGTGATATTCTCTGCTACGATTAATCCCATATGTTTCTCTCCTTAATTGCAAGTGTATGCAGAAAAGCCCGAGCCCTTTTCCGGAGAAAGTGGGCGTGGAAAACGCTGAAAATGGTGAAAGGGGGATATAGGATAACGGCGATCTGAATAAGGTAAAGCAGGGCTTGCGCCGTCGGATACCGGCTAAGGAGACCGAATGCTCCATAAAACCCGAACAGAACCGGCATGAGAGTCCCCACATATTTCCCGATCATCTTGATTTCGTGATTTTTCCGGCTGAAATACCTGATGCCCAAATCATCCAAGGTCCATAGCACGGATAGGAGGACGGAAATCAAGATTATGACTCCCGTGACGACCACGAAACGCCCTGCTTCAAACTGCCCTTTAGGTATCAGTAAACCAGGTGATATCTTTTCTCCTGTCGTTATTTCGAGGACCCATAAAATTTTTGTTCCAAAGATAAACACAAGGCCGATCCCCTGCAAGGGGCGGAGCAGCCAATGTTTCACAGGGTGAATTCCCAGTGCCAGGTTCTCTATTATTTGGAGAAAGGCCTCGTTCTTTTTCCTGATGATACTGCCGAGGCTTCCGAACATGGGCTGCAGCAAATAAAGGGGAAGGCAGAGGAGGAGAGTGAGCCTGAGAAACCTGAAGAGTCCCTTATAAACAGCTTCGCTGCCCTTCAGAAAAGTGAATTCCCCCAGAAGGATGGAAAGGGAAATGGTAAGAATGAGGAGCGCAACGGCGTGACCTATCTCCTTTGACCATCTCTGGAAATCCTTGATCCTCTTTCCCTGTGTTATTCCTCTGGTCATTTTAGCTGATTCCCATCCCATTCCCCCGGCCTTGCGACATCCAGAAAGCCGATAAGTTCATCCCATTCAACAGGCTTGGGGAAAAATCCATTCACTCCTTGTTTGGCCGCCTTGACTCTCATTTCCTCCGTGGCAAGCCCGGACACTAAGAGGGCTGAAATTTCCGGTTTGATGGTCCTCGCCTCCCTGATCAACTCGAGCCCATCCATTCCCCGCATCTGGAAATCTGTGATAAGAACACCGAAAGATTCTTCTCTCATCTTCACGACCGCGCGCTCCCCCGAACCGCAACAACAGGTTTCGTAACCGTGGAGTTGAAGAACCTTCTCCATAGCTGCCCTGTGGGAAACGTCATCCTCCACGATAAGAATTTTTTGGGCCTTCATTCCTCTCTCCTTTCGTGAATAAGAGATGGGGCGGAGAAATGCCTCCGCCCCGCTTCATAGGGTTACCAGCGCCCAAATGGCCCTCCCATGCCCATGGGGGGACCAAAGCCCCTAGGCCCGAAGCCGGCGCCGGGACCAAATGCCCCGTTCTGGCTAAAGGCAGGTAACTGCGCCAGTTGTTCCGGCGTGAGCACCTTCCGGATCTCAAGCCCGAGAGCTGTGCCCTTCTCCTGAAGGTTTGCCTGCAGATCAGAAATCTCTTTTTGTTTAGCTCTCACGGCAGCCGCATCAGGGTTAGGAGAGGACCAGAGGCTTCGGAGATCCACCGCTTTCGTGTAGAGCTCTTCCCGAAGCGGCTCAATCTCCTTCAGAAAGCCATCCCTCAAAGCCTGAATCTGAGTGGATTGCTCCGCCGTCAGATCCGGAATGGGTGGAACCCCGTTTGCCGGCCCTCCAAAACCCCGACCGAACCAGGGTCCGAAGCCGGGGCCCCAGGCCAGGGCAACTGTGGCTACAAGAGCCAGTCCCAAAATCACACAGGAACCGGCGGTCTTTTTCATGGAAATCACCTTCTTTCTTCTAGTATCAGCATCCTCAGTGCACGGTTCTTGACCTCTGAGGAGAGTATTAGAGAAGATTCCTTACGTTGGTGATCCTGCAGGTACAGTGAATTTAGACATGCAGGTCATTGCGGAAGAGAATTAGCAACGAAGGGGAACGGAATTGAGGGCAATGTTGTGAAGAAAGGAGGCAGAAACTGGAATGGGCATCTCTTGTGAAAATTGTAGCCCCTGATCCAATGGAACTGACTCTAGAGTTATCGCAAAATGTTCGCCGTTCGACGTAACGGAGCGGAAAGGGCATGGATTGTTCCAGTAAGCCTGCTTGCCGTGAACAAAAGGGCAACCGCCCGCCAATCTATGGGCCATATTCAGAGGAATCATTCCTATGAATATGCTCATTAGAAGAACTGCGGGAACAAGAAGTAGTAGCTTGTGTTTGCGTAACATCTTCATCTAGCTTACTCTGTCCCTTTCATAAGAGGAGATTTGCAAAGGCCATGCCTGGAACTCCTCTTGGCACATAACTCTCCTAAAATTAAGGATAATTCCTCTTGCAAAGAAACCATGGAAGCGCCACTGCTTGCCTTCAACCCTCAATAACTGGATAGAAACCACTCACTCCGGTATCCAGTTGAATACAAATTACCCAGGCTTCCCTGCTCGCCATTGCAAGCCTTATGGCATCGCATATGGTGTCCTGACCGCCACACCGGTCAACCAAAGTTAACTTCCCGGTCTTCACAGCTTCCTCAATATGTCGACCGGCTTCATCCGGGCGGTTCGTCGTCCCATGAAATAGCTTGCAAGAGCCCCTGCGAGCAAAGACAGTGCCAGGGCAGCCGCCGTAAGGCTTAGAGACAGGCTCACCGGAAGTTGCACAGCCGATGACGCGCTTTCCGCACTCTTGGCAAGGGCGGGAAGGAGGTTTATCTCCCATGGGGTTGAGACAGGGATCGAGGCAAATCCCAGCAGATACGAAACCCCGTACCCTATGATCAGCCCTAAGATCCCCCCCGCAAGCGACTGAAGCAGGGCTTCACCCATCAACTGCTTCTGCACGTCTCTTTCGGTCCAGCCGACTGCTTTCAGGATACCGATCTCACTGGAGCGGGCAACGAGATTGGAAAGCATCGTCTTGATAATCAGGAAAATGGCACCTCCAAGGGCGATCAGTGAGGTGAGAAGCGAGAACTGGTCGGAGATCTTCGAGACGCCTCCCATCAACTCCAGGAATGAATCAGAGCTCGTAACCGACACGCCGCTGAGCTGTCTGGCAATTTGTGTCTTCACCTGGCTCAGGAGCGAGGGGTTCTTGAGTCGAAGGTACACGACGTTGAAAGCCTTAGACTCCTCGCCGAACAGCTTCTGAGCATCGGCAAGGGGCAGGTAGATATTTGCCGATGCGATCTGGGACCCTTCCTTGATTTCCAGAAGTCCCACAACGGTAAAGTCAAGGCCTCCGATTCTCATCTTGTCCCCGAGCTTTGTATGGTGAAACTTCGCATAATGCTTCTCAAGTACGACCTCTCCTTCCTTCTGTGGAAAGCGTCCCTCCTTGAGCCATTCCTTCACTTTGACAGGTCCGAGGCTGGGCTGTGAAAGATCGACACCCATAATGGTCCTGAACCCTCCCTGGTCAAATTCCCACAGCAGCAAAGAAGAAGCCATGGCCCCGACACCCTCGATGGATGCGAGCTTTCGGAGGTCCTCCGATGGGAGAAGCTGGTTCGAAAAAGGAAGGCGTATCCCTCGCATCGATTCAGGGGCCTGCGTCGAACCCATCGTTCGCCTCTCCGGCCTCTGGACCACCAGGTCGGCACCAAGATTTTTGAAGGGCAGGCTCACCGCTTTCTGGTAGGCGGTCGAGACGGCATTGATGGAAACAAAGAGGGCAATGCCCACTGCAATACCCACGACATTGACAAGGGTCCGATGATGGTGGTGGCGGAGTTCTTTTAACACGTAACGATAGTCCATGGTAGTCTCACTTTCCAGCGGTTACTTGATCAAGAGCGGCTTTCAGGTCGTCGATGGTCCACTTGCCTTGAAAGAATGCGGGACCTGCGCCGGTTGGAAACCCAACGAATTTGATCTGTTTCTGGCCCAACTTCACGACCGCGTTGCCATCGATCCAGATCACAAGGGGCACATGCTGGTTTACCCCTTTTTTGGCCATGAAATCCTCTCCCTCCTTGCTCTCAAAGTCATACCAGGAGACCCTGATCCTATCGCCATAGGCGGAGAAGACATCTTTCATCTTGTCCAGCGTATCCATCAGAGGGCCATGGTTCATATACAGCACCTCGACCGTGGTGGGCTTTGCAGCATAGGCTCTTGCTGCGTAGGCGCTGGGAAAAAAGAGAGAGAGTGGCGAGCAATACGCAACCTAAAAGAATCTTTTTCATGATATAACCTCCCCGTCGTGCATACGGATCAATCGATCTGCGCTTTTTGCGAGTTCCACTTCATGGGTGACCATGAGGATGGCCACTCCTTCCTGTGTGTGGAGCCTGTTTAAAATCTCCATGATGGCATCCCCGGTTGCAGAATCGAGGTTGCCCGTCGGCTCGTCTGCAAAGAGGACCTTTGGGTGGGTCACCAATGCCCTTGCGATAGCTACCCGCTGCTTCTCTCCTCCCGAGAGGGCGGATGGCAAGTGGTCCATCCGGTGTCCCAGATCCATCCTTTCAAGAAGGTCGGTTGCCCGCCGTTTCCTTTCATCACCGCTCATTTTCATGGGGAAGAGCGGCAAAGCCACATTCTCCCAGGCAGAGAGCGTCGGGATCAGGTTGAAGGATTGGAAGATAAAACCTACGTTCTCTCTCCGGAAGAGCGCGAGTTCATCCTCGCTCGCACTGGTGATGTCCTTGCCGTCCAGCATGACTTTGCCGGCAGTCGGGCGTTCCAAGCCGGAAAGGAGGGACAGGAGCGTCGTCTTGCCACACCCTGATTTCCCGACGAGGCAGACGAATTCACCGATGTCAATGGAGAGGGAAACTCCCTTGACAACCTCAAGGTCACCGTATTTCTTGCTGAGACCGGTGCCCTTCAACATCGTTCCGTTATTCATGTCGTAAGACCTCCGAAGGTTTAATTTTTGAAATGTTCCTCCCCAGCAGAGCTCCTGTGAGGCCTCCTATTACTACGGAAAGAAGGATAGCAAAGGCAGCCAGAGTCCACGACACATGAACGGGAAGCCTGAGGGTCTTGAAGATCTGATCTCCCCCGCCCGGCAGGAAGTGAGGCGTGGGGCTCATCTCCCATGGAATGGGGATGTTGACTTTCATGAAGCTTAACCCATAGGCGGCAACAAGAGCGATGAGCAGCCCGAGAATGCCTGCCATGAAACATTCGATCACGGATTCGGCAAGAAGCTGTGCTACTACGTTGCGATTGATCCAGCCGACGGCCTTGAGGACTCCTATCTCTCTTGCACGCTCGGTAATGTTGCCTGCCATGGTCTTAAAGGCGATCAAGACGGCGACAAGGATGGCGATGAGGGACGCGGCAAGGGTAAACTTGTCTGAGAGGGCGAACAGGCTGCCAAGAAGCTTCAGGAACGAATCAGGGGTGCCAATGGTCGCGTTCTTCCCCATCATGGTCCGCAGGGCTGAGGATAACGCCGGTATCTTCTCCTGGTCCGCTTTTATGAAGAGTAGGTTGACATCAGCCGGGTTGAAGGGAGAGACTGCCTGCACCTGCCCTGATGAGGCTGCAAGGCTCTGTGCCTCCGCCAGAGGCAGGTAGACGTTGGCTACCGCGATCTTAGCAGCCCGGGATGCATCTACAAGCCCGACGACGGGATAGTCTCTCTTCGCCACCGATATAGTGTCTCCCACCTTGATGCCATACTGGCGGGCATAGGAAACTTCAACGAGGGCTTCCACCTTGCCCTCTTTGAGAAAGCGCCCCTCGACGACAGAGTTACGAAGAATAGAAGGGCCGACGGAATTCTGCTGCTCAACCCCCAGAACAATCCATGCCCGGTTGGAATCGAAGACCCAGAGCAGGACAGCCTTGCCTACCCCTCGTACCCCTGGCAACGCCTTGATCCTTTTCACCTCTTCATCGCGGATCGTCACCGCAGAACAGGGGAAAACGGCCCCTGTCAAATCTTTCGGAACATCCCCGGACCTCTGCACAGTGACATCCGCCCCGATCTCCTGGAGGGGCACGTGGGCCGCGCGGCGGTACGCCATAGACAGGGCATTCAGGATGATCAGAAGGGCAATGCCGATCGAGAGGCCTATGACAGCCGCCAGAGTTCTCCGTTTTTGATAATAAAGCTCATTTTTCAAGTAACGCAGATTCATTCCATTCCTCCATCTCGTTAATATTCAACATTTTCGTGTGGCGGCTGAGAAAGGTCGCCTGGAAACCTCCTCTCCGTGAAACCGGCACAAATCACGCATCAGGGGCACTGCATCTCCTGCCTCCTCGTCATCGCCCCATTAATCAAGTCGAAAAATTTTTTCTGCTGCCCCTTTTCCAGCATGGACTTAAATTGGAGCATGTGGGCCACAACCATCTTCTGCATTTCTTCCTGGACCCCGTTAATTTCTGCTATCTTCGCCTCAATGGCTTTGCTGTCGGGATAGTCCGTTCTCATAAGGTCGAAGAGCGAATTTCTTAGCCCGTCAACCTTTTCCCTGTCCTTATCGAGAGCCCTATGGAACAGCGGCGCCTTTTGCTCGAATAACTTCCGTTGTTCCGGCTTGAGAGAGAGTGCTTCAAAAAGATGGGGCTGGATCGAGCTGGATCCCACTGGAACCCGTCCCGGGGGGCCGTAACCAAAAGGAGCTGGTGGATGCCAGTTCCGCTGGTAATAGGTGTACCCGGCAGCGCCGAGGAGTGAGAAGTTGAGGAGCAGGGACAGAGCGAGCATATATTTTAAAAGATTATCTTTCATGGCTTGGTCTCATGAGCGTGTTATAGATTGCGCCCATCGAATCAGGGGGTGTGGCCTGAAACAGTTCTAGAGAAAAGGTTTCCTGCACAGCCGCTTGCCCGACGGGGTTTGACCTTTCCGCCAGGAGCAGGTTGCCCGAAATGGCGCCTATGGTCATGACGACGAGCGCAAAGCCCACTTGTGCAGCCCTTAGAAACAAGGGCCTGAAACCAGGAAGGCCCCGCACCTGTGAACTTTCTTTCTCTTCGAGGTTTGCCAGGACCCTCGCGGCGAATCCATAAGGTGCAGGAAATCTCTGGGCGGAGGCAAACGCCTGGTGGAGAGCCCGGGTCTCTTCCACTACTTCTCTGCACGAAGCACAAATCCGGATGTGTGAGTCAAAATCCTTCTTCTCATCCGGACTCAACTCTTCATCGATATACTGGGAGATCCTTTTTCTTACATGCCTGCATTTCATGTTTTCTTCCCTTAGTCTGTTAAACGATCTGGGAGCCGATTTTGTTCCAAAGATTTTTTATGAGCCTATCTTTTCTTCAGGAGATGCCTAAGCTGCTCGCGCGCTCTCGATATGCGGGATTTCACAGTGCCGGTAGATGTGTGCAGAACTTCAGCGATCTCTTCATAAGAAAACTCCTCAATCTCCCTCAGGACTATGGCCGCCTTCAGTTTCTCAGGCAGCTTTTGAAGGGCCAGTTGTATGGAGTCAGGGATCTCCCCTGATTCGTAAAGTTCTTCAGGAAGTGGCTCGACTGACGGCAGGTCTTCGGTAAGAGGCTCACTCCTGGACATCTCTCGGCGCGATTTTCTCCTGTAATCGAGGCAAGTGGTTACGGCGATCCGGTAAATCCATGTGTAGAGCGAAGACTCCGGCCTGAAGTCTTTTAATGCCTTGTATGCCTTCAGGAAGACATCCTGGGCGGCATCTTGGGCATTCTGGGGATCGCGGAGCATGTAGCGGCAGAGATTGTAGATCCTGTCCTGATACTTACGAACGACCGCCTCAAATGCAGAGGCTTCTCCTTTCTTGAATCGCTCGATCAGATCGCTCTCGTCAGTAAAGGTCATTATTTACAAACGTTCAAAAGTGTTTGCATGGGGCCTCCTGAACCGTGAAGGGCTAGAGCCTTTTCTTGCGTTCCGAGGCTCCGGGCTGGTCTTTTCTGTAACTTATCTATGGGGGAGTTTTGCCCCCTCCGCATTCCCTTCGACAGGCTCAGGGCTGCGGTTTCCCCCACAGATAAGTCACGAAAAGACGGCGCCCTCTCACCAGTCACTCCAGAAAAGGCCCTAGTCCTTCCCGACAAGGGGCCAGTCCCAAGAGATCCCTTTTTGTGAGCCAATGCAAACACTTTTGAACGTTACCTATTATTTAGAGAATCCATCGCCGCCTTACGTTGCGCAGGCTCCAAGCGAACAAAAAGATGCAAAAGGCGCCAAGGACGCAAAAGTCGAGGGCGAATAACATGGTGTTGTTGGCGCTGAAAGCGCCGTGGAGAATGTCGGCGCCGTAAGTCAGGGGAAGCACATAAGACAGGGGCCGCAGGAAGACCGGCAGCCGCTCAATAGGGAAGAAGAGGCCGCACAGAAAAATCATGGGGAAACGGAAAAAATTGGAAAAGGTCTGGGCCTCGAAGACCTCGCTCACTGAAACGGCGATGAAAAGTCCCATGAACGTCGAAGCCACGGCAATGAGAACAATGGCAGGGATAGCGGCGCTCCAAGTCGTTTGAGAAAGGTCGACCAGAAAGGCTGCCAGGATGATGGGCACGAAAGCGTTCGCGACGCCGAACAGGATCGCCCCAGCCGTTTTTGCCAGCATCAAGAGCTCCAGAGGTATGGGAGCCAGCAGAAGCCGGTCAAAGGACCGCCCCTTCTTCTCAAAGGTAACCGTCACCGCCAGCATGGAGGTGGTCCCGAAAAGGATGGAGACGGCCACCACGCCCGGAAGCAGAGACTGGACGCTCTCGATGCTTCCGCCTGATTTGATGAAGAACATTCCTGTCCAGGCAAGTGGAAAGATCAGGCCCCAACTGATATTGGGTGGTTTGAGGTAGTAAGCCTTCATGTCTTTGAGCAGAATGTTCCAGAAAGCTATCCATCGTTTCATGCGCCACCTCCGGCCTTTTCCTTCTCTTTCCGCATGGCGTCTGTTTCAATACCGGTGACCTGCACAAAAACCTCCTCCAGGGAAGGGCGCATCCTGCGTGCTTCCATAACCTCTACGCCTTGTTCCTCCAGGAAACGCACGAGGGGACCAACACGAATCGGTTCGCCTGACTCTACTCGGACCTGCCCGCTGGAAAAATTCTGAAAAGCAAGGTGAGGAAACGCTGCTGCCAACTTATCCCCCGGAGCTTGGTCTGCGTTCGACACAGAAAGTTGCATCACATGCTTTTCCCGAATCGGCTCAATCAGGTTTGCCAGTGTGTCGATCCGGACGATCCTTCCGTTAACGATGAAAGCGATCCGGCTGCTGAGCCTCTCGGCTTCCTCAATATAGTGGGTAGTGAGAAAGACGGTCGTACCGGAACGGTTGAGGCCTGCGATGATCTGGCGGATCTGCCGGGCGCTCGCCACGTCGATCCCGGTGGTCGGTTCGTCGAGGAAGAGAATGGGTGGATTGTGAATGATCCCGGCTGCAATGGTAAGTTTGCGCTTCATGCCCTTGGAGTACCCGGCGAATCTCCGGTCAGCCGCTTTAGCAAGGCCGAAAGTCTCCAACAGTTCATGAGCACGCGCTTGCCGTTGACCTTTGCGTATTCCATAAAGGGCGGCACAGAAGCACAGGTTCTCGAAGCCGGTCAGTTCAGGATAAAGATTGCTTTCGTCCGGGATGACGCCGATCAAATGCTGGGCGGCCTTGGGATTACGCTTGCAATCGACATCCGCGATCCGGATAGCGCCTGCGTCCGGCCGCGCCAGGCCAGTGAGCAAGTTGATCGTAGTGGTCTTACCGGCACCGTTAGGGCCAAGAAAGCCGAACAATTCACCATCGTGGACTTGAAAGCTCACATCAGCAACAGCTTGGACCTCACCGAAACCTTTCGCCAATCCCTCAGCGGCGATGGCGACCATGCTGACATCCCTCATTTTGAATCCCCGAAAGAATAGGGGCCGCTGAGGTCGAAGGTGCTCAGTCGGCCCCATTTCTTTAGTTTCCTTCCTTCTTTTCCCCCTCGCAAGGATGCTTTTTCACGTCTCCGTGGCACTCCCTGATCTGTTCAGGCGTGCACTTCTCGGGTTTTCCCTTGAGTTTCTCAGGGTGCTCACAACAAGGACCACAACACATGGCTTTCACCTCCTTTCCATCACGGCCTTTTGCCATGGCATGCAGACGAAGGCATTGCCCACTTGAAACAGCCGATCGGCTAATTAAACGCTCGAATTCCCGGATGACCTGTTCCACCACCTTTTGCTGAACGGCATAGTGAATCCAGTACCCTCGCTTTTCTCCTTCCACGAGGCCCGCCTCTTTCAGAACCTTGAGGTGCTGCGAGACAGCGGCTTCTGAAATTCCAAGCCGCTGGGCCAAGGCTCTTCCGCATAGAGCCTCCGCCAGAAGCAGGTCAAGAAGCCTGAAACGGGTTTCGTCGGATAAGGCCTTCAAGACTTTGATAAATGGTGTCATGGCGTGTGCAAAATAATTAAGCTTAGACTTAATTAAATCGCCGGTTCATGTCAAGGGGAAACTGAGGGAGGGAACTTGGCAACTTTACTCACTGACCTCTCGGGGTTGGATGAGAAGCTTGATACCTTCCAAGACCTGATCAAATCGTTCAGACCTTAGAGAACCGATCTTCTCTGACAAATCGATCTTATTCACTGTGAAAATTTGGGAAATGTTGATGACGCTTTTCTTGGGCAGGCAGGCTTCCCCCTTATTCAGCATTACATTTCCAGGCGCTTTTGCCAGCTTGAGATTCGACGTCAAAGCGCAGACGACAACGGTACCGATCCGACTTCGGTTGAAGAGGTTGTTCTGGATCACAACATGGGGATGACGATAACCCGGCTCAGAGCCTGAAGGCTCTTTCAAACTGATCCAGAAGATGTCGCCTTGATTGATTACCATTGGTCATGCACTATTAGGAGCTGTCGCGATTTCCTCATCGAGTTTAGGATCTCATCCTTTTTGTCGGGCAAATCCTCGTATGCTTCGTTAATCGCCTGAAGCAGCCTTTGATTTCTGTGGCGATCGATGAACTCTTGTGCCGCCAGTGAAAAGATACGGCTTCGAGATGTGTTCAATTCATGGGCGAGTTCGTCCACTTCCTCGAAAAGAGGTTTGTCGATGGAGATCGCGGTTTTGATGTTTGCCATCGTTAATACCTCCAAAACTACCTTTTAGTATAACCAGAGGTATAATTCATGTCAATAACATCTTCCTTTGTTTCTTTTTAGCGCATCATGGCACTCAGAACCCCAGATCCCTTTCCGCTGGCTGAGGACGTGAGTGCCATCCCAGGGAGTCTGATCGATGAATATCACTGACTTACCTTCTAGTTCATTATGAGAGGAATGGCGATGGCCTATGCGAGCTCTTTCCAACCCGGCACCACTCTAGCCATCTCCTCCTGAAAGGCGGGTCGTTTGATGTTGGCCATCTTTATGGGACGTGCGAAGGCTTCCCACTCTTGAGTCGACTTGATGACGTCGACAAACATATGTCGCACTTTGGCCATGAATGCGGCTTGCTCTGCGTACTCCTTACGTGTTCGATTGATCTTGAGATCCCCGAGCCCGGAACGGTAGTAAGCAAGGATTTGTGTCGGAAAACGCTGTTCAAGCGCTTGCGCGACCTTGAGAGAATACCCGCCGTCGTACCTTCTTCCCGGCGGTCCCATCTTCTTTAAGGTGGCCAGGGCTTGCTCAAAGTCCTTCCTGTACATGCAGATCTTGAGCTCTTCACTTTCCCAGGCCTTGTCAAGATGCTTGAGGACCAGAGTCTCATACTTTGTCCACTCCTCCGGTTTACATAATTTCTTGAAGGCCTTGTATTTTTCGAAGGAAAGCTGATCGATGCACTGTTGGAATTCAAGGTTCAGAAACGCCTGGCGGTCTCCGGATTCGCGCGCTCTCTTGGCAAGAAAAGAGCGCAGTTCGTCCATCCTGCCCTCTGCCTTCTTTAGGCCTTCTTTTGCCACCTGAATAGCTCTTTCTTTCTCTCCTCTTTCCCAGTAGAAGGTGGCAAGGTCGTGGAAGTCTCCCCCGTACTTCATTTTGAGGGCTCTAAGCCGAAGATAGTCTTCATGATCTCCAATCTGCCTGTAGATCCTGCGGGCGTGGTCTTGCGGCCAGTCTTTGCCCATGGTTTCAAGACATTCGGCAAAATAGCGCCAGTCGTCCTTATCACGACAGGTTCCATAGGCTACTTCATAGAGCATATCATCCATGCCGGCGTTGCCGCTCTCGATGTAGGGCATCACTTCATCGAGGAGTTGCCTTCTGTAATTGCGTGGGGCCTTTTCTTTCTGGAGCTTCTTCGCCAGATCATAGAGAAGTGTACCCACATAATCCTCGGTTCGGTAATCTCCGCCGCCGTATTCATTCAGTTCAGACAAGTCCGGCTCAAGCTCCATCCACAAAGCCATCAAGGCTTCCCCTTCCGCTTCTTTCTTCTCATCCTCTGGCAATACAACATGCTTCTTGAGGTACTCGAAACACTTTCGACGAACCTCCGGTTCCTCCCCGGCAAGCGCCAGGATGAGTTCTCCCAGGACATCTTTTTCAGCCGTCGAAACCAGCCGCGCCAAAAGGTCTTCGGCTCTTTTCTTTTTACTCTTCGGCATAGTCAACCTCTCTTCTGAGGATATCTAACGGGAGTGGATGATCAGAACGGGATATCAATTTTTGAGAGGGGTGCGCTTACGTCCGCAGAATCTCGTTGAGCTTCGCTTCCCATTCGAGTTTCCATTTCGCCCGCCTCGAATCATGGTCTGCCATCAAGGGAAAAACTCGTCGTCTTCCTCATCTTCCTCGTCGCAGTCCTCGTCTTCCCATTCCACGCCAGCCATGGCCATAGCTTCATAAGCAGCTTCGACGATATCTTCGTCGTCGGAATCTATGAAGTCACCGAGAATCTCTTCGGCCTCTTCCGGCCGGATGCCGGCTACCGCATCGATGGCGGCAAGGAGTAGATCCTTGTCGATTTTTTTTGACTTGAGAAGTCTGGAGATGTGGGGCCAGGCCTCCTTCACACCCCAATTGCCCGCAGCGCATACGGCTTGGTAATGGATGTCAGGCTTCTTGCTCTCCAGCGATTCTAGGATCTCTGTCTCAAATCCTGGAATGAAACGCATGCAGAAAACCGCTGTCAGGTTCCAGGCTTCCTCTTTGCTGTCGTACGCCTCACGAACGGCATGCTCATGCCAACTCTGAGGTGCGCGAACGGACGCCTCCAGGATACGGCGCCGTACTTCCTTCGGGACATCGCTGTCCATGTAAAGCTTTGAAAGCGTCTCCTGGATTCTAGCGAAGGTTTTTTCGGTAATTGGCACATCGACGGAATTCTCGAACCCATCGGTATCCGCTTGCTCCAGGACCGGACCAAGCGAGATGACGGCTTGGCCGCGCAGCCTCTCCGATTCATTGGCTCCTGCCAGGATAGACCGCAATGCATCGGCCAGATCGTCGTTAATGACGGTATAATCGCCCGCCAGCTCAGCGGCCAGAAGGCGGTCGGATGGACTCGCCTTCTTATCACGCAAGATCTCCAGGAACTGCTTGCCGGCGCCGTCCGGCCAATCCCAGGGTGCCATGTCTTTCAATGTCCTAATGTCCATTGTTCCCCTTCCCAGAGCGGACCATCCAAATCGGTCCGCATCCCATGCCCATTTCTTGAAGCTTCGGCGGGAGCCAGCGCTCTTGGATGACTGTCACGAATCCTTTCTCGGCTCATTTATCCATCCCCTCCGTACAGGATCCTTTTACAGGAAGGCTAACCCTTCTTTTTGAGCTTCGATACTGCATCCCAAGCCTTGCGCGTGTTTGCCCGAAAGTTGAGGGGGCCTTTTGATTTCTCCCAGTTGCCGACCGTAGCAGGGCTTACCTCGAGAAGCCTCGCGAATTCGGCTTGGGACATATCGAAGTTTTTTCGCACTCTCGCCACGACCTTGCCGGTTACGACGGCTGTCACGCGGTCGACAGGCATGGCCTTTTGAGCGCCGGCTTGTCTTTTCTTGGAAGCAAGAGGAGGGAAGGGCTTGTCTATGGCCTTTGGCTGTTTCTTTCTCTTGCCGAGAGGCTTGCTCTTTGCCTTTGGTGTCCGGGCCTTTGATGAGCGTTTTCTTCCTTTGCCGACAGAAACAACGCGCTTCGCAGTCGGGTTGTGCGAGCCGGCTGCCTCCCCTTCAGTGATCTCGATGCCGAAGAGGTGCGAGAGATCGCTCTCGGCAATGCGCGGATGTCCATCAGTCCCCGAGACGCTTGAACCCGCTTCAATACCGGCTTCGACACTGATCAGCTCTTCATGGTCCACCCCTCGCAAAAGGAAGAGCAACTCCGGCTTCTCATCGAGCCGCGCTCCCACCCCGTATAGAACGGCTGCCACGTGCTTGCACATGACCGCCCAGTCGGGACATGTGCAGCGGAGGGTGATTTCACCCGGATGGGGAAATAATCCCTTGTCGCGGTCGGTTACGACGGCCATCACGCTCTTCGAAAGCCTGCCCTGAAGCAATTCGAGGAGCGATCCGATCTGACCGGCACAGCGTTTCTTGACTTGGGCCCACTTCCTGCCAGGGAGTTTCTTGATCTCTATGTTCACATTATAGAGCTCAGAACCGCTGACCATGGCCTTGACCGCGCCCTCTGCGATTTCAAGGTGGCAAACCGAACCGTTGCGAATATACGCGCGACCTCGGGGAAGGCGGTTTTCATAGTCACTGAATTTCTCGAGGTGATCGCACCACGCCTGGCCCCAGAAAGATCTCGCGATCTGCCGGCCTTCAATCTCCACCGGTTGAATGCACAGGCCCTTTTTTCGGAGTTTTTCCATCTTGTTCAAGGCCCGAGCTTGGCGCACCGCCACCGGAACGTAAGGTCTCCATGCATACCGGCTCATCATTACCTCCTACATACCGGCTTTATCGATGTTAAGAGCCACCAAATCGAGCAAGTCTTTATCACTCATTTCCGTCAGCAAGGTTTCGGCACCTGCTTTCAGGATGCCGTCGGAAAGGCCCTTTTTTTCTTCAATCAATTCGTCGATTTTCTCCTCCACCGTTCCCCGGCAGATAAACTTGTGTACGAGCACGTTTCGATTCTGGCCGATTCGGAAGGCACGATCCGTGGCCTGATTCTCCACAGCCGGGTTCCACCAGCGGTCGAAGTGAATGACGTGAGATGCTGCGGTAAGGTTGAGCCCTGTGCCGCCCGCCTTGAGAGAAAGAACAAAGAAAGGCGGGCCGTCTTCTTTCTCAAAGGCATGGATCAAGTCCTTGCGTTTCTTTACAGGCGTTCCGCCATGCAACACGAGCCCCTCACGGCCGAAAACCTCAGCAAGGTAATCGGCCAGTGGTTCGGTCATCTCACGGAACTGAGTGAACACAAGCGCTTTTTCCTGTCTCAATGCGATCTCTTCACAAATGGCCCGGAGGCGGTCATACTTCCCGCTTTCTGCCGGCGCATAAGCTTTATCGCCCAAGAGCTGGCTCGGGTGATTGCAGATCTGCTTGAACCTGAGCAGGTAGGTCAAGACCAGCCCGCGGCGCTTCATGCCTTCGATCCCTTGAAGGGCACGGGCCAGTTCTTCAACGGCTCGGGCATAGAGGGCCGCCTGTTTTTTCGTCAGTCCGCAGAAGGTCTTCACCTCGGTTTTATCGGGGAGATCGGCAATGATGCTCTTGTCGGTCTTGAGACGGCGCAGGATGTAGGGCTGAACAAGGCGGCGCAACGGGCCATAGCGATCTTGCTCGCGCTGATCCAAGCCTTTTACGAACTCCTTGAACCTGCGCGCCGAACCAAGGAGTCCGGGGCACAGAAAATCGAAAATCGACCACAGATCAGACAGCCGGTTCTCCACAGGCGTGCCCGTGAGTGCGATCTTTGCCTTAGCCTTGAGTTTCTTAACCGTCCTTGTCTGGTCTGCGGCCGGGTTCTTGATAGCCTGTGCCTCGTCCAGGATGACCAGCTCCCACTCCATATCGAGAAGCCACGGCTGGCGCAAGAGCATCCCATAGGTAGTCAAGACCAGATCCTTGCCCGCAAGAGTGAGAGCAGGGTCTGCGGCCATGGCTGAAAACTCGGCCTTGCCCGTCTCAGAGGGATGGACGAAGCAAGCCTCCAGGGTGGGGGCAAAGCGTCCCATTTCATCCCTCCAGTTAGCGAGAAGCGAGGCAGGCAGCACCAGCAGCGACGGTCTGTCGCCATTCTTTCTTGTTTCCTTGCGACTGACAAGGAGCGAGAGGATCTGAATCGTTTTACCCAATCCCATGTCATCTGCAAGGCATGCTCCAAGGCCCAGGCTGGAAAGGTAACTGAGCCATTCGTGTCCGATTGCCTGGTAGGGACGGAGGGTTCCGCAAAAACTCTTGCTGCCTCCGGTCCCCGCGAGCGTTTCAGGGTTCCGCAGACAAGCGAGAGCTTCCGAAAGCCAGGTTCCGGCGCAGACGAAGGCCCATTCACGATCGTCACCCTTCGATGCGTCGTCGATTCCGAGGTCTGTAGAGGTTCCTGCGAGAAGCCTCATGCCTTCGATGAAGGAAAGGCCGTCCCGACCTGCCCCCTTCTCCACACGCTTCCACTGGGCCAGAGCTTCGGAGAGTTTCTCGCGGTCGATCTCAACCCACTTGCCCCTCAGGCTAACAAGACCGTCTTCGGCCTCCATCAATTGCCGCCATTCTGCCTCCGTCAGCCGCTCCTCTCCAAGGGCAAGCTCGACCTTGAAATCCAGCATCGTGTCCGTGCCTAAGCGGCTTCGCTTTTTCTCGCCCATTGTGACAGTAACGCGAGGCCTTGGACGCTTTTGCCACCAGTCAGGAACCCGCACCAGAAGGCCGCTTTCCTCCAGGAGAGGGACGTCCCGGAGGAAACGGTAGGCATCTTTCGGAGACCAGGCCAGGGGATGAAACACATCACCGGAGTCGACCAGTTTCCTGACAAAGGGACTTTTTTCCGAGGCCGCTTGCACGGGCATGAGCAGGCTGATCAGGGCTTTCTTGTTTTGTTGGCCTGCGTACTCTTGAAGAGCTCTTCCAAGCGGCTGGTATTGCACCTGTCCGGCCCTGGAGAGCCGGGGCGCATAAGTGGCTAGGAACGCGAAGGGAAACTTTGAGTCGTTCTTGTTTTCTGCAAGATGAAAACAAACTCGTCCTACCTGCTGCCAGATTGAGGCGTATTTCTTGAGCCATCCGGAAAGCCCCGAGGTCGAGGAAGCAATCTCCTTTCTCACCCATCCGTCCAGATCGTTCCAGAAATTGTGAAGGAGATCGGCGTTCAAATATTCGCCACCCCGCATGGGAGGTGCGGCGTCTCGGAAGGCCTTGATTTCGGGATGTGAGGGTGGTTCGATGGGATCGAGGGCCTGTTCTGCGGATTCGGGAGTACGGCATAGACGACTCAGGTAGCGGGAGGCGAACTCCCGCCAATAGGAAAGGGACGGAGACAGAGGCGTATCGGGGTTCGAGGCGGCCAAGGCAAGCAGACCGGCGGCCTGGCAGGATGAGAAGGCATCCGCAACTTTTATCATCCAGGTATCGGATGAGGTGGTTCTGTCAACTTCCTCGTCTCTGAGCCGCAGACGGCCGGCCGGTGTCAGAATAAGATCATAACTCAATGTGTTGATATCCTACGGTTATGATTCGAGCTTCACTCCCGAACTTCATAACCGTTCCGCATCAGTGCGTCAAGCCCCAAAGTCCCCGGCGGCCCTATTGATCATAGACTGAAGAGAGGTCAGAATGCAGATGGCAGAATGAGAGAGTCCACTTCTCTTCGATGACTATACATTGCCGTATGGCGATTTATGGAGGCAGGTCTCATCACTTGCAGATATCCTCCCCGGGGAATGGAAGCCCTCCGCTTTCAAAGATCTTGGAATGCTTTGAGGCGAAGAATTGAACTATAGTAAGGGCCGCATGAATGTCAGAAAAAAAGAACCACAAAACAGCGTGTTCTACGAAAAAAACACTTGACCGGCTAAGACTCGCATATTATATTCCGAATTAGCAATATATTGCAGGTCGGAACGGAAGCATCTTTGAAACTATTTGTGACGTTGACACATTCTCAACGGAAGAACATCCTGGTGTCGCCATGTCTCACGAAATGTTAATTCTGCTGTTTTTCATTTTCCTGGTTGTCTCCACACTTTTTTCAATGCTGGGGCAAGGCGGAGGCGCTTTTTACGTTCCCATGCTGTTAGCGGTTTCGGTCCCATTTTATGTGGCGGCTGCTACCAGCCAGGTCCTCATTATGGTCGTCTCTCTGTCCTCCGTGCTCGTTTTCGCCAAGGCCAAGATGTTGGACTGGAAGTTGGTGCTGTTGATTGAGCCCCCTACTAACTTGGGATCTTTCTTGGGCGGCTATTTATCCGACTATATTCCCTCGTACGTCGCGAAGTTGTGTTTTGCCGGGGTGCTGCTGATCGGTGCTTATTTCATGTACAAACCCGTCAAAGAGCATGCTCATCCTGCGTCTGACGGACGCTGGTGGAAGTGGCAGCGTACGGGTGTGGCCGAGCCCTACACGATAAATGTGCTTGTTCTGGTGCCTATCATGATCGCGGCAGGGTTTGTCGCCGGCATGTTGGGAGTGGGCGGCGGCTTGGTCAAGGTTCCTGCTGTGGTTCTACTGGGGGGCGTGCCCATGAAAATCGCGGTGGGGAGTTCTTCCCTGATGATAGGCATTACGGCACTGACCGGCTTCGTTGGCCATCTTTTGCAAGGCCATTTCGACCTTAAGCTCACTGCGGCTTTAGCCGCCGGAGTGCTGGTCGGCTCCCAAATCGGACCTCGATTGAGCGTCAGAATCGATCGTGGGAAACTGAAGAAATTTTTCGCCATGCTTCTATTCGCGATCGCCCTTTGGCTTATTTATGGGGTGGTTCGTTAAGTTGTTGTTGGGATAGTCCAATTCAAAATGTTCTTGGAAGAAAGGAGTAAGAAAATGAAGAAAGAACAGTATGACACCATGCGCGCCTTGGCAGAAAGGGCAAAGTCGATGGGTGAACTCTGGGATAAGATCCTGGAGGCTTCATTCATCATTCATGGCCATGTTTGCGGGGGAATGCCTTTGGGCTTTCGCGCAGGACTCAAAGCGCTCCACGCCCTGGGGGTGGAGCGGGAGGCCAACATGGCCAAAGTAATCTTCGTGGAGACGGGGAGTGGCCATGCAGCTGGCTGTTTTGCCGACGGCGTTCAGATGTCCACGGGTTGCACTTTCGGAAAGGGACTGATCCAGCGAACCGAATACGGCAAATGGGCCTTAACCCTGGTCGAGAAAGGAACGCGGAGGGCGGTAAGAGTTTCGACGAGGCCGGAAGTAATGAAAAAATCCTTCGAATCTCCCTTCGTCAAGATGCGCCACCAGGGCATTGCACCCACGGATGTTCCCCTCGACATCAGCCGACCGCTGGTTGAGGGCCTATGGGGGAGGAAAGATGAAGAGTTGTTTGTCGTCTCCGAGATCTTCGAATACCCACTGCCCGCTGCACCTGCGCCCTGTTTCAACCTCGTGACCTGCGAGGGCTGTGGAGAAGTGGTGGCGGAAAACAAGGCTCGCCTAAAAGACGGCAAAATATTCTGTCAACCATGTTCAGGGTATACAAGGGCGTGATTTTGGGGAGGTGAACGAAGCTCTTTTCAAGCGAGTTGCCCGGAAAGAGTCTCCACAAAGGCTTTGATTTCGTCCCTGACCCGACGATAGTGGGCCATGGCCTCTTCCTCGCTCATGGCGCTTTCAGCCAGATTTGGAGGGTCATCAAAGCCTTTGTGGATCAATTTTGTTTTCGCAGGGGAGTAAGGGCAGGATTCGCGCGCGTTGTCGCAGAGGGTGACGACATAGTCAAACTCAATGTTTCCGAGGGCGTTAATATCTTTGGATTTCTGGCCGGAGATATCGATTCCAACTTCGGACATGGCCTTGATAGCTCTCGGGTCCACATCCCTTGGTTTCACCCCTGCGGAATACGCGTCAAAGAGATCTCCTTTCAGATGCCGGGTCCACGCTTCCGCCATCTGGCTCCGGCAAGAGTTTCCGGTACAGAGAAATAGTAATCTTCTTTTCCTACCCATTGCATTCCTCCTGGTTTGTTGTTTTCTATGGCCTCTCAAGCCGTTACCGGCTGCTGCCGGAGCGATCCTTAACGTGCTTTCTGTATTCGTTGAGCAGGACATAAGAATACTCTTTCCGGGCACGTTCTGACGAGGGGATATAGTTGTTTCTTGCTTCCAGCCTCCTGATGATTTCTTCGGCAGTCTCATCGGTCGTGTTTCTGCCTTCAGAGTAAAGCTCAGCCATTATATCATCCAGACCGATAACGCCGACCTGTGTATCATCAGGAAAGTTCAGCATGCGCCGACCAACTGCCGGCGGAGGGAAGGCTCATCCGTCTTTTCATCCTTTCTCTTCATTCTGTGAAATAGTGTGCGCATTGTGTGACACATCCTCCGGATTCTCAGATCTATCCTCATTATTCTGCGGCATATTTAACCCCCTGTGTCTGGTGGCATTAAGGCTCGCATGTGACGTGGCAGATGCCCGTCGGCGTTTCCACCGCATATGGAAAATACTTTCGCTTAAACCAGAGGGCGACGTTGACCAGGCTGATGAGCACCGGCACCTCAAGCAGCGGCCCGATGACCGCTGCAAACGCCTGCCCGGAATCGATGCCGAAGACGGCAACGGCAACGGCGATAGCCAGCTCGAAATTGTTGGAAGCGGCTGTAAAGCTCAAGGTAGTGGACTGTTCGTAGGTAGCCCCCACTTTCATGGAAAGATAGAAGGAAGCAAAAAACATGATCACAAAATACAAGAACAGCGGTATAGCCACACGGACCACATCAAGCGGAAGCTCAACAATGTATTCACCCTTCAGGGAGAACATGACCAGGATGGTGAAGAGCAGCGCAATCAGGGTGATGGGACTGATCTTCGGGATGAACTTTTCTTCATACCACCGGCGTCCCATGGTCTTAAGCCCGATGATGCGGCTGAAAACCCCGCCGAGGAAAGGTATTCCCAGGTAGATGAAAACGCTTTCAGCGATCTGGCCGATGGAGATATTCACAACAGCACCCTTCAATCCCAGCCATTGTGGAAGCAGGGTGATGAAAATATAAGCATAGATGGAAAAGAACAGAACTTGAAAAACAGAGTTAAAAGCCACCAGGCCGGCGCAATACTCACGGTCTCCTGAAGCGAGATCGTTCCACACAATCACCATGGCAATGCATCGTGCGAGGCCGATCATGATGAGCCCCACCATGTATTCGTGGTATCCGGAGAGGAATGTGACAGCCAGCAGGAACATGAGGATCGGGCCGATAACCCAGTTCTGGACAAGGGAGAGAGCCAGAACCTTGAAGTCCTTGAAAACAAATCCCATTTTCTCGTATCTCACCTTCGCAAGGGGCGGATACATCATGAGAATCAGTCCGATGGCTATGGGGATATTTGTCGTACCCACCTGGAAAAAGTTGATCACCTGCCGGATGCCCGGGAAAAGGTACCCCCACATGACACCAATAAACATGGCCAGAAAAATCCACAGGGTTAAGAAACGATCAAGAAATGAAAGTCGCTTGGTAACGGTCGGTCCCATGGCTCCCTCCTTAAGTAATCTCGGTCGAACTTTCTATTCCAGATAAAACCGGCTCATGTAGTGCGTCAGGCGTACCCCTTTCACTTCACCGATCCGGAGGCAATCGCGGGAATCTTTGACTCCCTGGGCCACCATGGTCGCAAACACCATGCAGGTTGGAAAGCCGCAGTCGCGGCAATTGGTCTTTGGCAAGAGCTTTAGGATCTCCAGAACCTTGGGTTTTGGGGCTCCTTCATACCTCGGCTCAATCTCATCCCTTTTATCCCAAGCCTCGTTGATCTCTCTCTTAAGCCACTCCAAGATCTTGACGGCTTCCTCCTCGTCCCGTAGGGCATTGACGGCGATCTCACGGGCGTGGACCGTGATGATCTTCCCCTGAACCCTGAAGGTCACCGCAGGCGGGTCTTTCAGGTACTCAAACCCCCCTAGAACTGAGTTGAGGTACGGCAGCGCTTCACCCACATCCTGATCCAGATGAGCGATACAATGAAGTGCTTGAAAACTGGGATTGCATTGAGGCCGGAAGATTTCTTTCCTGTAACTTGTGAGCAGCATAGTCATTCTCCTATGCCGAAATAAGCGATTCTTTGCCTCTTCCTCATATCAAGTACAACAGCGCTTCTGAGACGTGCTGACCGAGCGGGGCGGCTGGAATCGAGCACATGCTCGCCGGACCGCCTCCTTGACCATTCGGGTATCTTTTTCCTCTAAATCGAAGTCATGGTTCTTCTTGATGCCCAACTCAGTCACGACCACGTAGCCTTTAAGGGGCACGGCGGCATTCTCGAGGATCGCCTTTGCACACCCTACCGGACAGCCGTCGATGGCCACCATCTCGGACACATCCTTTGCCGACTGCACAAACCCGCTCAAAAGCCCCCCCACTCCCGCAAGACAGTACATCTTGCCGAACCCTTCCCGGGTTAACTCGACAGCGGCCTGGTTGGCAAGCTGCCCCACGTTGGACCCGCCTGAGCAGGCCAGGATCGTAACGTTCCGCCCGGGGACGCAACATTCTTCAGCCATGCGTCAATCCTCCTCTCTGAAAATTTGTATTATCTGTTTTCTATGGTTTCTGGTTTACAGGCGTCCTTGCCTGTATGTAAGCCGAAAATACAACTTTCTCCGCTCCTTCAGCGATATGCCACTCTCTTCATGATCTTTTTCGACCCTCACAGCTTCACCCTCCCTGTCATTTCTTCGCTAACCATCCCTTGATCTCGTCCTTGCTAGGGATCTTCCCCACGCTCTTGACTTCGCCGTCCACGACGACGGCTGGCGTGCCGAAGACGCCGTACTTTGCGATTTCAAGGATGTTCGTGACTTTGTCGACTTTGGCCTCCACACCGCTTTCGGCGACGGCTTCTTTGACGTTCTTTTCTGTTTGCTGGCACTTCGGGCAGCCAGGACCCAAGACTTTGATTTCCATAAACTCCTCCTTGTTCTTTTTCATTAAAATCCGTGTCTCCTTATTGATTATGCAGCCAACCTGCTCTCCGTGCGTCTTGCTTCCAAGCGGAGACATACATCATGAAAGACCGCTCGTGTCTAACCTTGATCAACCCGTCTCAGCACCGCCTACCAAAGCGCCTTGATGTTGAGTGAGATCTTTGGCGCGGGCAACCAGCACCTCCGATGGTACGCCGAAGGCAATAATTACGTTTCGATATTCCAGCACCCAGCGGCTTCGACTGAGATACTGGCCCAGACGAACAGGACGGCAACCACCAACCAACGAGGCCCGCAAGCGGAAGATCGAGTTCCACGCGTAGGACACAATACGTGATAGGAAGGTTGTTCCGTCCGTAAGGCTCGCAAGGCAGAGTTTTCCTCTCACCATGAGGACTCGGTGTGCCTCACCAAAAAACTCCCGAATATCCGTTTCAGACAAGAGGTCAAGGACATAGGTAGAGATGACCCGATCAACCGAATGGTCTGGGATAGGAAATTGCACTGTGCCGTCGGATTGGACCACTCGCGCACGTCCGCCATATATCGCTACGCGTTCTGTTGCGAGGCCCACCATAGTCGAGCTCAAATCACAACCAAGATAGGTGGCCGATTCCGGAAGATGCCTCGCCAGAACGAGAGAGGCGAACCGACCGGTACCACAGCCGAACTCAAAAACCTTCTCTGCCTCGCCGAGCCGTGCATGGGCGATGAGATCATTTGTGGCGAGGTTCTCATAGAAGCTCTGAGTGTCCTGCTTTTTTCCAAATCGGTCGTAGAAGGCCTTTGCGTCGGACGGCTTTAGAATCATTCAGTTCCTCATCTTTTTGATTCTTTTGTTTTGGGCTTCCATCAGCCATTTCTTGACCGTGCCAATCTCTATGAGAGCCAGCCATAAAACATGCCTGCGATGGTGGACAAAATCACTATAATCCCGCAGAAAACCGCTGTCTTTTTCACCCCCATAACCCCTCCGATCACAAGCATGTTGGGAAGGGAGAGCGTGGCGCCTTCCGGATTGCCGTATCGTGATTCGGCTATACAGGCCCTACCGTTTGCAGACATCCTCCCGACGGATCGAAGGCAGCTTCTCTCTGAGGCGGAGGATATCCGGATCGCCTTCCAGCCAGTGCCTGAGATTTCCAAGGAGCGTTGAGACAAAAGGGCTCGACTGCCCGTCAGTGAGATGATAGTTGACCCACAAACCATCCTTCCGGGAATCCACAAGACCAGCGTTTTCAAGGACCTTGAGATGCTTGGAAACCGTTGGCTGAGCCACCTGGAGCGCGGCTTTAATCTCACATACGCACAACTTCTTCTGCTGGAGCATCTTCACGATCTTGACGCGGTTAGGGTCCGAAAGGGCCTTCATGACTCGTACAAAATCTTTCATAGACACCCCCCCCATATTTCTGTTTAGGAATATAGTCGGCCAGGCAAATCAAGTCAAGGACCTTTTAAAATGACGAGGCTGGAAAAATAATGTGGAAGGTGTGTCAGTCTTCATCCGGTTGGAAAAAAGCGGGGGAGAAATGAATATTGACCCTGAGGTGTCCAAAGGTGACATCCCTTTCCAAGACTCCCTCCGGCGTTGATTCGCGAACTCCTATAGGAAGCCACTGGTTTCGATCAATCGAAAATCGGTAGAGGGTTAAAACCCCCTTTCTGAAATGGTCTTCAGCCAGGACGGTCACCTGGATCAGATCTCCCTCTTCTTGAATATTGATAGGACCCCGGCGCTGGTCCGTGAGACTGTGTCCTATATTCTTGATAAGAAGCCCCAGGTCTGTCCGGTTAATGGGTTGTCCGGACGGCGTATTGAGAAGTGAGTTGTTCGGATCGAGGTGGAGCTTGAAGAAAGGAGCCCATGGAAACGGCTTGACCACTGCTTTGCCGTTTTTGTCCGGATAAACCAGGACAAGACCTGAGTGAGGCGATTCAAGATCTATGCGGATCCGGTCAGGCTTTTCAAAGCTGTAAAGGAATGTTTCGCTATGGTCACTGCCGTCGGTCGATCTGGACTCGATATGCATCTTTGCTTGGTAGT
Source organism: uncultured delta proteobacterium (assembly GCA_963740905.1). Taxonomy (GTDB): domain Bacteria; phylum Desulfobacterota; class DSM-4660; order Desulfatiglandales; family HGW-15; genus JAFGDM01. The sequence goes on along the minus strand of CAVUFY010000019.1, from coordinate 273,349 downwards.
TCTCGACTTCGGCATAGGCCGATGCCATTTTTTCGATCAGGCGACGGGGATCCGGTTGGGCCAGGACAGAGGAATAGTCGGGCGCGACGGTGCCTGCAAGGAGAAATGAGAGGACAAGAGTCCGGGCGACTGCAAGTATCATTTTTCCTCTTTGAAGGCCGAAACGCTCTGTTTGTCTCTTGAAACCTGTCTAACATCAGGGAACGCAGCGGGCAGAAAGACCCTCACGGAGAGGGTGACCGTTCCATCACTCCGAGCACCACAAACTTAGTTACCGCTGCATCCCCCGGCTCATTTTGCCACTTCTACTGCCCCCTTCATACCGAAGGAAGCATGAAACGGTTTGTCACAGTAGAAAGGGTAGATGCCAGGTCGAGGCAAGATGATTTCTACGGCAACTGTTTTGCCTTCCGGAAGGTTTACGCTCTTGATGATCTCCCCCTCCGGGTTCTTCAGGGTAAAATTGTGTTCCGTGCTCGCCACATTTTTTATGTCGAGGGATAGGGTTCCCGGCCCGTTCACTTTGATGATGTTGGGACGGAATTCGAAGCTCTTTGCTTCAATCAGCACCCCTTTTTGTCTTTCGGATGCCGTTATCTCGACAGGATTGTGTTGAGTTGCACACCCGACCAGTAAGATGCAAAGCAAAACACCGCTCGCTATTAGATTCCGATCTCGCATGTATCGTTTCACCTCTCTTCCCTCTTATTTTGCCCGCTTTCAACCGCGTGTTCTGTGCCCTATGGTTACAACGGTCTTGGCCCATGGATCTTTTCAAATAAGGATATCCTCACCCTTGTCTTATTCTTTTAACGACCAATGGCCGACAGGATGTAAGCCCCACTTTAATCATTCGGATTCCTTTGTTATCAGTGAATTAGCGGCGGAGTCCATACTAGAAAATATGTATTTCGGCCATGAAAAGCGCGTACCCCTAAAATGCTTCGTCCTGCCGAGAAGGGCATATCAGCGAAAAAAATGGATGGGGAATGCAACGCTGGCGCAAGTTGCATTCGCAAACATCGCCATCTTCGCATGCTGCAACAATACAATCGGCCTCGGCCTTTGCAGCCCCACTAATAATCTTACTTCCCATCGAGTTCAGAAGCATGGTAGCTACGTTCAGGATCTGTTTGAAAAGAGTGCCCCGGTTCTGTTAGCTTAGCTTAAGCATCCAACTGCCATATTCACTATTTATTCATTGTGGAGTGCGCTCTATGTGGAAAAGGGTATTTCGCATGTCTGCCGGCAGTTTCAAAGCTAGCGTGGCAGCGTTCGTCTGCGTGGGTATTTTCGTTGTCGCCTCTATTCAGGATCACGCCGGTTCCTCAAAAGGAGGGAGAGGGCCGGTGATGCGTGTCAGCGAAAAGATCCACCGATTCGGAGAGGTGGGACCCTGGGAAATGATGGAACACACTTTTGCCGTTTTCAACGACGGCGAAACCGTACTTCGCATAGAGCGAGTGAGCCCGGACTGAAGCTGCACGACGGCCTTTTTTGATAGGGCTATTCCTCCCGGGGGGATGGGTGAAATCAAGGTGATCCTGCGAACGAAAGACTATGCGGGCATACTCATTAAAACTGTTAGGGTATACACCAATGATCCTCGCATGCCGGAGACGATCCTGGGGGTAATCGCCTTTGTCAAGGCGCCGCTCTATGTTTCGCCTTCTTATGTCAGTTTCTACAGTCTAAAGAACGAGACACCATCCCTGGCCGTGGAGATCGAAGCGGGCCTTGAAAAACCCCTCACCCTGGAGCCGGGAGATTTCAGTCTCGAGGGCGAGGTGGCATACCGGATAGACGAACTGGAAAAGGGTCGCCGGTTCCGAGTCGTTTTCCACGATCTTCCGGGCGGAAGCGAAAAGTACAAAGGATACTTGAACCTAAAGACCGACTATCCTGAAAAACCTGTGGTCAACATCAGGATCATCGGCCGATTTGTCGAACCGGAGAGAACAGCATGGGCGGACCGACTGCCGGCATTTTAGGAAGAATCCGCATCATGGTCAGGCAGGGAATCGGTATTTTCCTCCTTGCTTGCGTTGTGGCTGTCCTTGCGAACGCAGCCAGGCCGAGGACCCTCCCCTTGTTCGCACCACCCCTCTGGAGGCAGGGGGTTGACGCTTCTCAGCCGGTCGTCCCTATCGACCAGGCCGAGCGCCTCTTTCTCTATAAAAAGGCGGCCTTTATTGATGTCCGTGCTCCCGAGCTCTACGCCGCGAGTCATATTCGGGGAGCACGCAACATCCCGGAAGGATCCGGGGAAAGGTTTCTCAAAGAGGCGCTCGCCGATCTTCCCAAGGACTTAATGTTAATCGTTTACGGTGGCGACGAGGCTTCAGCGAGGGGTCGGTCTCTTTCCAAGGAATTGGGTCACATGGACAAGGCAAGAAAGATCCGAGTCCTTCTCAGAGGCTGGGGTCTGTGGATTGCAAATGAGCTGCCTATTGAAGCCGGCCCCAATCCAGCAGCGAACGCGAAGGCAGGATGAAATCACAAGCAAGCCTGCAAAGTAAATCGTTCTTAGCGGCGCGGGTTTTTCTCGGCCTTGTATTCCTCTACGCCAGCATCGATAAAATTCTTTATCCGACAGCCTTTGCGGAAATCGTTTACAACTATCGCAGTCTCCCTGATGGACTGATCTATGTCACCGCCGCCGTCCTTCCCTGGTTCGAACTGCTGTTGGGCCTTTTCCTGGTGCTTGATATCTGGCTCCCCGGTGCGGCTCTCGCGTCAAGCTTTTTGCTTATGGTCTTTCTTGCGGCCATTGCCTTCAATATGGGTCGTGGCCTGGATATTTCATGCGGATGTTTTACTTCGGCCACCGAAAGCATGACCCCCGCCCCCATGTTTTACTACCTCATCCGTGACGGCCTGTTGCTGGCTTTGAGCCTTTATCTTGGATGTCGTATTTTGCTCAGAAAGGCGTTAAAGATGTGAGTCCATTTCCGGTTGCAGACTCGTCAGAGACTACCCCCCGATCGGGCATGCACGTCGGTTGGTTGCGGCTCCAAACGCCCGCATTTGGGGTGCAGTCACAAATCGTCCAGCCCAGCTCTAAAAAAAACTATAAAATATCAAGCAATTGAAAATCCTAACGGGGATATTTCTTGCTTGACAGCAGAGCGAATCTTCACTTACTACCACTAGTAAAGGAAAATACCTGCGAATAGCGGCTGAAAATTTGAGATTCGGCTAATCGGGTCGGGAAATAATAGAGCAGTGAACCAAATACTTAATATGGAGAAGGCCGCTTTCTGATGAACTTGTCCTGGCTTGGCCGTCCCCGACATCCTCCGGAGGCGGCAGGCCTTTTCCGGTCCGAGGAGGGGGAGAAGATGAAAGTCAATAAGATTGATCACATGTGTATTGCCGTGAAGGACCTTGAACAGGCTAAGAAGGTGTGGGGACCTATCATGGGAAAGACAAAGCCCGATGATGAGTACATCGACGAACCCGAGAAGATCAGGGTGGCCAGATACTGGCTTGGCGAGGTGGGGTTCGAATTGATGGAGTCTACTGCGCCTGACGGCGATGTGGCCAAGTTCATCGAGAAGAACGGTGAAGGGGTGATGCTTGTTAGCTTCAACGTGGACAATACCCGTAAGGCCGTTGACGAACTGAAGGGCAAAGGCTATCCATTTATCCCGGACAATAGGGGAGAAGTGGCCCGGCCTTTCAGGGATTGCGAGTTTGCCTTTATCCATCCCAAGAAGGTGAACGGAGTGCTCCTCGAACTCATCGACTATAAGTGGGAGGAGTTCAAGAAGAAGTAGCAGGCCAACCGGGTTAGAGGCCCGGCGGGGACGGCCTCATGGAAGAGAGTCTTGCAGAAAGGATCGGAGGGGAGTCTTACACGGAGAAGAGGGAACGGAGGAAAGGCGCCACACCTTCAAAGAAGCAGACATCTGCTTCAGCGATGAAGAGGCAGTGAACGAAGCCGGAAGGCGTCTTCAGTGCGACTTTAAGATCAAACTGGTCAGGCGGCGCAAGCCCCAAGGCCATGAATAGCCCGTGATCGTGTAAATTCCCGATGACATGGTGAACGATCAGCGCGAATCCGAAGGGATCATTATTAATGAAGTCCAGCTCCTGTTGGCGGAAAAGAGGACTTCCCTTGCCGCCATGCGTACGGGAATTGCTGTATTTGCCCTACCTCTTTCAGTGCTGGGTTTCCTGGTTGCCACGTCCAGATATTATGTTCCGATGCACGTCCTCCAGTGGCTCGTTCCGCTGCTTGTCATCAGCACGGCGATGGTGTTTCTGGGCTCTTACCTTATCATCAAATCCATCGTCAGGATCCATCGCTATGACAGGCTTATTAAAGAGATCAAGCGACAACACAGCCGGCTTGCAGAATTCATTGGTTGAAAGCACATGCGTATTCTCGTGGTAGAAGATGACTCGAAAATCGCTTCGTTTGTGAGCAAAGGGCTCAGAGAAGCCGGGTTCGCAGTAGACCGTGCAGGAGAGGGTGAAGAGGGCCTCCATCTGGCTCTCTCTGAGCCCTACGATGCAGCCGTCGTAGACATCATGCTTCCGAAGTTGGACGGGTTGACGCTGATCGAACGGCTCAGAAAAGAAGGGGTATACACTCCCGTCATCATATTGAGCGCCAAGCGAACGGTGGATGACAGGGTAAAAGGGCTTCAGGCGGGAGGCGACGATTATTTGACCAAGCCATTTTCCTTTTCCGAACTCCTGGCGCGAGTGCAAGGATTGATCAGACGCGCAACGAGAGCGGCAGAACCGACCCATCTCAAGTCAGGTGATCTCTCCGTGAATCTTCTGACCAGGGAAGTTCAGCGCTGTGAAGAAAAAATCGATCTTCAGCCACGGGAGTTTTCCCTGCTAGAGTACCTCATGCGCAATGAAGGAAGGGTCATTTCTAAAACCATGATCCTGGAACACGTGTGGGACTACAGTTTCGATCCCCAGACCAACGTGGTGGATGTGCTGGTTTGCCGCCTGCGTAACAAAGTGGACCGCGATTTCGAGAAGAAGATAATCCACACCATCCGCGGGGTGGGCTATGTTCTCAAAGCCTCTTGAGGGGCTGACTCGCAGCGTAGGCTTCAGGCTCACCCTATGGTATTCGGGCATGTTCATCCTGAGCATGTCTGTGCTTTTCGGCCTCGTCTATTTTATCCTCTCGGCTTCCCTTGGCAGACAGGATCGTGAATTGATCCAATCCCGGCTCCGCGAGCTTTCGGACGTGTATTCGGAAGGAGGTCTGGCGGCTCTTGAAAAAGAGGTGAGCAGCGAGAAAAAATTCAGGGAGAGAAGCTCCTTTTTCATCCGTGTTGCCGGGCCGAAAAATGAAACGATTTTCCTCCTTCTTCCCTACCAGTGGGTCGAATTCGACTTCAAAATGCTCGAAGCACAGCCCTTTGAGCCCTGGCTCCAAGTCCCTTCGAGGTCAGGGAAAGGCGTCCTGGAGGTGGCGTCGGTTCGTCTTCCTTTCGGGTATACGCTCCAAGTCGGAAAAAGCACGGAAGAAAGAGAAAGGGTTCTAAGGAATTTTCGGAAAATTTTTCTGGCCGTCCTCGTTCCATTGGTTCTATTCGGTTTCACCGGAGGCATCTTCCTTTCCCATCGGGCGCTCCGTCCCATCCGGCAACTCACCGAGACAGTCCAATCCATCAGCAGCGGAAAGATGGATGCACGCGCACCCGCCCTCCAAACCCGGGACGAACTGGGAGAGTTGACCAACCTATTCAACAGCATGGTAGAGAAGATCGAGAAGCTGATTCGCGGGATGAGGGAGGCTTTGGACAACGTAGCTCATGATCTGCGGACGCCCATGACGCGAATGAGGGGGCTTGCGGAAATGGCCCTGCGGTCGGAGGAGGACGCAGATGTCTGCCGTGAAGCTCTGGCCGATTGCCTGGAGGAGTCGGACAGGATCATCCGCATGCTTAACATGCTGATGGACATCTCAGAGGCTGAATCAGGAGCAATGGCTCTCGACTTGAGAGAAATCAGGGTATGTGAGGTCATTGACGATGTGGCGGAACTCTATGGCTATGTCGCTGAAGACAAGGAGGTGACCCTTGAAACCTCCTGCCCCCAAAACCTCCCCTTCTACGCAGACCCGGTGAGGATAAGGCAGGCTCTAGGAAATCTGGTTGATAACGCCATAAAATACACTTCCCGGGGGGGAAGGGTGACGGTGGAGGCGCGTCAGGAACGCTATAGGATTCTCATCGTTGTCCGGGACACGGGCATCGGTATAGGGCGAGAGGAACTTCCCAGGATATGGGAGCGGCTCTACAGGTCGGACCTGAGCCGCTCGCAAAAAGGACTGGGTCTGGGACTCAGCCTGGTTAAGGCCATCGTGGAAGCCCACAAAGGGGAGGTTCGAGTTTCCAGTGAGCCTGGAGCAGGCTCGATCTTCACCGTCTCTCTTCCCCGAACCCGCTGACCGAGGCTTCTCAGGGTTACCGCTGCGACCAAAACCCTCTCTCAGACGCTATCGCCGACCCCGTAGGCCTGAAATCCGGCCCCCCTTGCACCCTCCGGAAAGCTTGTCCATGTGCCCCTGTCAAATCGGAAGAAGCCAACCCCTACCTTTCAAACTTGTAATTTTCCGGAAAGGTTGCCGAAAGATTCGCTTATTATATTGCCTCACATTATACGCGCAGGACTGAAGCGATTTCAACAAAGGGGAATGAATATGGCAAAGAACATGAATCTATCTACAGACCGGCCGGAGCTGGAGATGATTGAATGCTCCCGCCAACCGGGCAAACTTCGTTTGTCCCGGTACGCTTGCGGTCGGAGATATCTTCGCGCTCAGGAAAATATGGAGGACATTCCGGAAAATGACTTTGGAATCGCTTTGAAGTGGGGCTTGGAGTTATGCCGGACCTGTCCTCTGGGCCTACACTGCTCCAAGAAGATTAAAATACAATCCACGCCGTCTGTCATACCTAGAGGTTTTCGTTTCAGCAGGAGAAGAAAAAAACAGAGTTCCAGTTGATCCGATAAAGAGGTGGAGGAAGGGGTATGGTCAAGCTCAGTCGGGCTTACCGCTGCTGCTTGCTCGTCCTGCTGGCAGCAGGGTTCTTTTTTTTCACGTGTTCTTACGGGTTCCCCCAGCAAAGTAGTGGCTACTCAGATTTCGGGACAGCGATATCTCAAGCTGCGAAAATGAACATTCCGGCCGTCGTTCACGTCGAGACTGTGAACGGGGAAGAGGTGCTTCTGCCTAGGGTCCCATTTGAGAGCGATCCCTTGCTTCATTATTCGTATACTCTGTTTAAGCCTCCCGGTAAGGGAATACATTCTGCAGGAACGGGCATTATCATCGACCAGGAAGGGAACATCCTTACCACATGCCATCTTGTCGGAGGCGCAACGGATATCGCCGTTTTTTTGGAGTCGGGCAAACGGTATTCCGCCAGACTGGTGGGCATGGATTCAAAGACAGACCTTGCTGTAATCCACATTGACTCACCGGACCTTCTCCCGTGTGTTACATTCGGAGACTCGGACAAACTGGATGTAGGTGAATGGGTGATAGCCTTAGGCCGTGCCAGGGATAGTGATCCCGTCGTGACGCAGGGCATTATCCGGGCAAGACACCGGCGTGGAACGACGGATCCCGGCACGTTCAAAGATCTCCTCCAAACGGATGCCACCATCAATTCCGGATACTGCGGCGGTCCCTTATTGAACCTCAGAGGCGAGGTGATCGGAATCAATTCCGCCCTGCTATCCGAGGCCCCCGACTTGAAAGGGATAGGCTTCGCTTTTCCGGGCAACCTAGCCCTTCATGTGGCAAAAACACTCGTCGCTCACGGGAAGGTGGAGCGGGGTTGGCTGGGCGTGCATATTCAAGAGCCCACGCCTGAGTATATCAAGCAGCGGGGCACGAGACGAGGCGCCGTGGTTACAGAGGTGATCTCGGGGGGACCGGCAGACAAAGCAGGCCTGCAAAAAGGAGACATCATCACGGAGTACCGAGATAAAAGCATTGAAGATGTGGCGACGCTTCGAAGTTTTGTGTCAGGGACACCTGTGGATCAAGCCGTGCGCCTTGGCATTCTTCGGGAAGGGAAAGAAGAGTCTGTGACAGTTCGTATCGGCCGGGCCGGGGATCTTGAGAGGAGCTTCGCGTCTTTGGTCAAAGATTATCTGGGAGCTGATGTGCGTCCCATAACGGCTGACGAGGCCTGCAAGTTCGACATCAAACCAAACCATGGCGTGATGATTACTTGGATCGATTCCCAGGGTCCATTCGGTCAAGTGGGATTTGAGGTGGGAGACATCATTATCGAAATGAATGGCCGCACGGTTAAGAACCTAGATAGTTTTCTGCCTCTTGTGCGTTCTCCGGAGCTTGCCGAGCGCATCACTATCTATGCTCTGGACCACAAGAGCGGTCACAAAGGGTACGTTCAGATCAAGATGAGGTAGGATATTCCAAAAAGGAAGGAGAAACGGAAAATGAATCTCAACACGCGAAAATGGACACTCATGCTGTGGACTCTGGCCTGTCTCATGGCAGGCTTTGGCGCTGCCACCTTGCTTCGCCCCGCGTCGCCTCAAACGGCGCAAGCAATGGTTCAACCAAGCCGCGTTCCCGGCTCTTTTGCTGACCTTGCGAAGAATGCAAGCCCATCTGTGGTCAATATCAGTACGATGAAAGTGATGAAGGGAAGAGGCGTGGCGCCACTACCTTTTGGTCAGGGCGACCCTTTTAAAGATTTTTTCGAGCGTTTCTTTCACGACCAGAATCCCAAGGATTTCAAGCAGCAGAGTCTGGGTACTGGCTTCATAATTGACAAAGAAGGATACATCCTGACGAATAACCATGTGGTGGAAATGGCTGATGAGATCAAGGTGAAACTTTCGGACGGAAAGGAGTACGAAGCAAAGGTCATCGGACGGGATCCGAAGACGGACCTGGCATTGATCAAAATTAAGGCGGATGAGACGCTGAAGCCCCTTCCCCTGGGAGATTCGGACCGAATCGAGGTCGGGGACTGGGTTGTGGCGATTGGAAATCCCTTTGGTTTGGGCAACACGGTAACGGCCGGAATTGTGAGCGCTAAATACCGCCAGATCGGTGCGGGCTCCTATGACAATTTCATTCAAACCGATGCCTCCATCAACCCCGGCAACAGCGGGGGGCCATTACTTGACACAACCGGTGAGGTCGTTGCCATCAACACCGCTATTTTTTCGCAAGGAGGTGGCAACATCGGGATAGGATTTGCTATTCCGGTGAACATGGCAAAGGATTTGCTGCCGCAACTGAAGAAGGGCAAGGTGGTTCGAGGGTGGCTCGGGGTGATGATTCAGAAAATTACGCCTGAACTTAAAGAAAAGCTGAATCTCAAGGATGAGCATGGAGCCCTCGTGGCGGACGTCACGAAGGGGGGGCCTGCTGAGAAGGGAGGCATTGAAAGAGGAGATGTGATTGTCTCCTTTGATGGAAAAGAAATCAAGGAAATGCGCGAACTTCCGTTCATTGTGGCTTCCACTCCGGTGGGAAAAACAGCAAAGGTGGAAGTGATGCGAAAAGGAGAGAAGAAGAGCCTGGAGGTCAAGGTCGGAGAAATGAAGGAAGAAAAAGAAGGCGGTGGCGCCGTTGCACCGTCAGAGACTCCGCGCCTAGGTATGAAGGTAGAGGAGCTGACGCCTGAGCTGGCCAAGAACCTGGGCTTGACGGAGACGACCGGAATCGTGGTCGTCCAAGTGGAGGATGACTCATCTGCGGCTGCGGCAGGTCTGAAACCTGGGGATGTGATTCTGGAGATAGACCAGACCCCGGTGAAGAGCCTTGAAGAATTCAACCGAAAGATAGAAAAATATAAGAAAGGAGATACCATTCTTTTGCTGGCCAAGCGCAGAGGGGGGAGTATCTTTATGACCTTAAAGGTTACAGAGTAGTCTGCCGAAATTTCAAAACCTTCGGTAAAAAGCGGGCATCGTGGTTCCAGGATGCCCGCTTTTGTCTGGTGCGCCAATCCTTGCTCGATCCTTTAGTTCTACCCTCTCGTGTTCCTGGAGGCCGGCGGCGTGTTTAACGGAACATAATGTTTAAGGATAGACCCGGCGAGTGTAGATTTATTGCAATCTCATAGGGGCTGTGATAGGGGTGGATGGATCCTCCGGGTAGAGAGAGAGGTGCAGGAGAAAGAAAACAGGAGAAGAACCATGAGACGTGAAAGTGAAATTCTTAAGGCAGAAGGAAAACTGGGAGTGCTCATTCCGGGAGTCGGGGGAGCCGTCAGTACGACTTTTCTGGCGGGGGTAGAAGCGGTCCGCCAAGGGATATCCTTTCCCTTCGGCTCATTAACGCAAATGGGCACCATTCGTTTGGGAAAACGATTCGAGTATCGCACTCCCACTATCAAGGATTTCGTCCCCCTAGCCGATGTGGGTGATTTTGTTTTTGGGGGATGGGATGTTTTCCCTGCTAATTGCTATGAAGGCGCTTTAGAGGCGAAAGTGCTCAAAACAGAAGACCTTGAGCCGGTGCGCTCCCTTCTCGAGGGAGTGAAACCGTGGCCAGCGATTTTCAAACAGGAATTCGTAAAGAACCTGCACGGCACTAACGTAAAGGTGGAGGCCTCTCATCTGGAGCTGGTGGAAGCGACGAAAGCGGATATCGAAGGATTCAAGAAGAAGCATGGCGTGTCTCGATGTGTCATGGTTTGGTGTGCCAGCACAGAGGCTTATCTTGCTCCCGGTCCTGTGCATTCGTCTCTCGAAAGATTTGAAGAGGGCCTTAGAAAAAACGACCCGACCATTTCGCCGAGCATGCTGTATGCTTACGCGGCTTTGTCGAGCGGGATCCCCTTTATCAACGGTGCGCCGAACCTGACGCTCGATGTTCCTGCGATCGTAGAGCTCGCAAACAAGCACGGCGTGCCCATTGCTGGGAAAGACTTTAAGACCGGTCAAACCCTGATGAAAACCATCCTGGCACCCGGACTCAAGGCCAGGATGCTGGGTCTCAAAGGCTGGTATTCGACGAACATCCTGGGAAATCGGGATGGGCTGGTTCTCGACGATAAGGATTCCTTCAAAACCAAAGAAACGAGCAAGCTATCGGTGCTGGACACGATTCTTCAGCCCAAGCTGTACCCGCAACTTTACGCAGATTTCTACCACAAAGTAGCCATCAACTACTATCCTCCCCGGGGAGATGACAAGGAAGGCTGGGATTGCATCGATATTTTCGGCTGGCTCGGATATCCTATGCAGATCAAAGTCAACTTCCTTTGCAAGGACAGCATACTCGCAGCCCCTCTTGTCCTGGACCTCGTGCTTTTCATGGATCTTTCCTTGAGGGCGGGCATGTCTGGAATCCAGGAGTGGCTCTCCTTCTATTTCAAGAGCCCCCAGTGCGCCCCGAACATTTATCCGGAACATGATCTCTTCATCCAGTCGATGAAGCTGAAAAACACTCTCCGCTATCTCATGGGAGAGGAACAGATCACCCACCTGGGGCTGGAGTACTACTATCCCATGTGAATCTTTCGGACTTTTTAGGAAATGGTCAGCAAATACGTTCCCGACTTTCAGCGACTGGAGCGGAAAAACCTGCGTTGCGGAAACGGCCTCCGGTTGAATTTCGCAGGCAAACCCTAAGTCTTCCTTGACGAAGACCCAGCGAGGCGAACTGCGGCTTGATTTTCGATCCGGTTTCGTGTTAAGATTGCAGGAATTAATACTTTAACAACTTAACATTCTCTTTTCTGCCGTCACCGGGAAAGGGAAGAAGCCAGCCTTATTTTGGATGGAGAGGTTTTCCGTGAGAGAACTTTTTGATGAAACAAAACCTCACTTTCAGAAGGAATATCCTCAAGGATATTAAACTCCACGACCTTGTAGAGATCGAGGCACCAAGGGCGGTTTTCGACGAGGCCTGCATCATCCTGAAGCAGAACTCGGCAGGTTTCAACATCGAGCCGATTCGCTCTGCCTTCAGGATGGTTCTTAGGGTCTTCAACGGAGATCATCCTCTGTACCGTTCATGCACGACCCACTATCATGATCTCCGCCACACCACCGACGCTTTCCTTGCCATGACAAGGCTGGCGCACGGGGCCCTCCTGAGCGGCGAACATTTCGATGAACGGAAGATCATCGTTGCCCTCATTGCGGCCCTTTTTCACGATACCGGGTATATCCAAGATAAGGACGACACTGAGGGCACGGGAGCGAAATACACTCTCTATCACGTGCAGAGGAGCAGAGAATTCCTGAAAAGGCATGGTTCCGAACACGGGCTCACGGAGGAAGAGATCGCCGACGGGGGGATGATGATACTATGCACGGACATCAAAAGAGATATGCCTGACTCCGCCTTCTCATCCCGGACAGTGGAACTCTTAGGAAGGCTCCTTAACGCGGCGGATCTGATGGGCCAAATGGCGGAAAGGGTATACTTAGAGAAACTCCTCTTCCTTTTCCATGAGTACAAGGAGGGGCAGGTGGGAGATTATGAAAGCGAAGTGGAACTCATCAGAAAAACGCCCGCTTTCATGGAGTATATCAGCCGGCGGCTGGAGCCGGTCTCCGAGCGCATCAACCGTTTCATGACCGCTCACTTTGCCTCACGCTGGGGTATTGCGGCAAACCTTTACCAGGAAGCGATTGATCGACAGAAAGAATACCTTGATAAAATCCTTTCCATCCCTGATTCGGACCCTCGCGAGTATCTTAATCGCTTCGGCCTTGTCCAAAAGGTGCGTGCCGCTCACGGTCTAGGTTAGAATCTTGGTCTGCAACTTCTTCGTGTTTTGCGGAGAAGTCAAATTTTGCCGCCCCATGGGAAGGTCAGGAAGGCCCACGGCGCAAGGCACACGGCCTGTGGCGAAAAACCATTCAGTCTTTCCGTATACCATGCGCCGTGAGTCGTGCGCCTTCTTGAGACCCCCCCGGGCTGGGCCGGCACAGAGTCGGGTTGCGGACAGGGGGGCCGGCATTACAATAGCGGTAAGCAAAGAGGCCGGCATGCGAAAATTTGAATTCGTGGATCATACCGGCGACCTGGGCATCAGGGTCTTCGGCAAAGACCTCCCTGATCTTTTTTTCCACGCAGCCGAAGCTCTTTTTTGTGTGATCACCGATCCTGAGAGCATCCTCGCTAAGGAAAGCCTGAAGATCGCCATCGAAGGACACGAACTGGAAGAACTTCTGATCAGCTGGCTCAATGAATTCGTTTACCTCTTCGACACAAAGGGCCTTCTCTTCAGGGAGTTTGAATTTATCTCCTTGAATGAACATTCCCTCGAGGCCGTGGTCCGAGGGGAACCTTATGATGAAAGCCGTCACCCCATCAAGACAACTGTCAAGAGCGCCACCTACCATCAACTTCAAATCCGGCGAACAAATAGAGGCTGGGAAGCGCAGATCATCCTTGACTTGTAAGTCGCCTCGATTCGGAGAACCAAATCCAATTTGACAAAAGCGTTTTCAAGCTGACATGATAAAGGTGATTTTCCAACTTTGACGGCTTCGTAAAAAGTCGGAAATCGGCGTTTTCTGTCATTCCGGCGGATCCTATCGGGGCCCAGGACAGGCGCCGGAATCCAGGAATACCAAGGACTTCCGGATCCCGGCTTTCGCCGGGGTGACGGGGTGAACGTTTTTACGAAGTGATCAACTTTCCCTGAATTCGGACGAAAGGTTTTCTCGTGGCAGAAAAAGTGAAAATCCAGAACATCGATGCCTGGCGATGGCGCATTCCCAGGGAAGGGAAGATGCGCGCGGAAGGGCTTATATATTCCGACGAAAAGATGATGAAGGACATTCAGAAGGACCAGAGTCTCCTGCAGGTCATGAACGTGGCCACCTTGCCCGGCATCGTCGGCAAATCCATGGCCATGCCAGACATTCACTGGGGGTATGGCTTTCCCATCGGAGGCGTTGCCGCATTCGATACGAGCGAAGGCATCGTTTCTCCGGGAGGGGTGGGATATGATATTAACTGAGGGGTTCGTCTGCTGCGCTCAGGCCTGAGCGCCGATGATGCCCGAAAGAAGATTCATGATATCGTGGCAACCCTCTTTCAAAACATCCCCTCGGGTGTGGGGTCAAAGAGAAAGGATCTGAAACTGGCTCCGAGAGAGCTTTCTCGTGTGCTCGAAAAAGGAGTCCGGTGGACCATAGAAAACGGGTACGGTTCGGCTGGAGATGCGAACCTCATCGAAGCGTCTGGGTGTATTCCAGGAGCAGACCCTGATTGCGTGAGCGAGCACGCCATGGAGCGGGGTCGGGCCCAGTTGGGTACCGTAGGTTCAGGCAATCATTTCGTAGAAGTAGGATATGTCGATGAAGTTTATGACGGAAGGGGGGCCTCCGCGCTCGGTCTTTACAAGGATCAGATGACGGTTCTTGTTCACACAGGTTCACGGGGCTTGGGACATCAGGTTTGTGACGATTACATAAGGGTCATGCTTCAGGCCTCCAAGCGATACGGGATTGAACTGCCAGATCCGCAGCTATGCTGCGCGCCGGTCAAATCCAAGGAAGGGGAAAGATACTTGGCCGCTATGGCCTGCGCGGCAAATTTTGCCTTTGTGAACCGCCAGATGATCACCCACTGGGTTCGGGAGAGCTTCGAGCATGTTTTCCAGCTTGGTCCCCGTGATCTCCGACTGGATCTCGTCTACGACGTTTGCCATAATATGGCAAAAATGGAAATCCACGATGTGGACGGCTTGAGGAAACACCTTTGTGTCCATCGCAAAGGGGCTACCCGCGCTTTTCCTCCAGGCCATCCTGAAGTGCCTGCTCCCTACCGGACTGTGGGACAACCCGTTCTTATTCCTGGCGACATGGGCCGATGCTCCTATGTCCTCGTCGGCACCGAACAGGGTTTCCACGAGACTTTCGGTTCCGCTTGCCACGGAGCAGGCCGAGTCATGAGCCGTCATCAGGCGAAGAAAGCGGCCAAGGGAAGGTCCATCGTTCGTGAATTGGAGGATCAAGGCATTATTGTGAGGGCAGCCAGCAGAGCCACGTTGGTTGAGGAGATTCCCGACGCCTACAAGGATGTGAACGAGGTAGTCCAGGTAGTGCATGGTGCCGGAATCGGGAAAAAGGTGGTAAGGCTGAAGCCGATCGGAGTAATCAAAGGATAGGTTGCGATCAACGTTTTATGCGAGGTACGGATTTAAGATATGGCAATCAAATCAGATGGAATAGAGGCGGAAACACTTTTCACTTCTCTCTACGACAGCCCTCTGGGAAGGTATTTGTTGGTTACCTCAAGCCAGGGAGTCGTTTGCCTGGAGCCGGAAGAGCACGCGATTTCCCGGATTTCGGCCTGGAAGAAGAAAGGCATCCGCATGGAAGAAGGATCCAGTCTGGGAAATCTGGCTGTTCGCGAGCTCGACGCCTATTTTGAGAGGCGCTTGCAGAAATTTACCCTGCCGCTTGACCTGCGCGGTACGCCTTTCCAGAAATCCGTTTGGGAAGCGTTGCTCGGAATTCCTTACGGCGAGACTCGATCCTACGGCGATATCGCCGTGGCGATCGGTAAGCCTGCCGCAGTGAGGGCCGTCGGCCTCGCCAATGGGGCTAATCCTGTCTCCATTATCGTGCCCTGTCACCGGGTAATCGGAAAGGGCGGTGACCTTGTCGGCTACGGTGGCGGCCTGGAGAGAAAGCGAGCACTGCTGGAACTCGAGAATCGAGGCTGACAAGGGATTGCTTCCATCCGGTAATAATCGATAGAACAAACGGCTATAGGTAACGGCAGGGCGGCTTTCTCTTTTCGCGACCCGATGGGGTGAAATAATAGTCAAAGCTCTGAGCGGAGAACTGAACCGTGAATGTTTCAGTCCCCGGTATTCCTGGCGCCGGCGAAGCTAATCGCATAAGCGATTAAGGCCAACAGGCTCATACCGCCTACGGAAAGATAAAGCCAGTTCAAACTTGAAAAGGCAAGGACGGATGTTGCGATCATAGGACCCAAGGCATTTCCTGCAAACCTGCTTGAATTCAAGAACCCGATCACCCTTCCATCCAAATCCGCGGCAAAAGACGAAAAGACTAAGGGCAGAACGGCGGCAATCATAGCAGTCTGAAGCATGCGAACACCGACAAAAGTTGTAACCCCGGGACTTGCCGACAGCAGGAACTGCAAAGCCGTTCCCAGGATACCTGCGATAATGATCAGCCTGTGCCCCGGGATCCTCGCGGCCAGCTTGCACAGCACAAAGGTTCCCGCCAGAGCCGTTGCCGTGTACAGCATGACAACCAGGCCAGCAGATTTTACAGCCGTGCTTTCTTCCATATGGAATCCCTGGAAAACATTCGGAAGCACGCTGGGCAAGAACATTAACTGGATGGTTGCCGTGAAACAGAGCCCCCACCCGATGAGAGTTTTTCTGTTCATCCCATGTTTTGTAAAGGCAGGGGTTTCTGTTGTTTCATTTGGAAACTCCTTCACATACAAGAAACAGAACACCAGCGTCACAAAGACCAAAGCAGAGGCACTTATGAAGGCGCCTTCGTAGCCCAGAGCTGTGGCAGCCAGCGCACCCAAAGGAGGGCCGATCAACTGTCCGAAGGTCATGGCGTTTTGAAACAAACCTATATCTCTTGACGCCCATTCCCTGGATGACGACGACGAGACAATGATCAGGCCCACCGTAGAAATCCCGCCCAGTATTCCCTGGACGATACGAAGAAAAAGGAGAACTGGAAGATTCGAAACGAACCCCATCAGCAAAATGATGACCGCATGAGAAAGCAACCCCCTCATAAAAAGTACCTTAGGACTTAGACGGGAGGCTAGAGATCCCCAGAAGGTAGACGCAAGAGCCGCCACAAAGCTTGGCGCTCCCATGATAAGTCCCACCCATATCAGCGAGTCCTGAGAAGAATAGGTGCTGATGTCGTGAATGAAAAAGGGAAGGAATACCATGACGAAATTGAAGGAAAAAGCTATCCCGAACTGAGAAAGAGAGATGAAGAGAACGTTTCGATAGTTTCTCTGATTCATACTATTACATGAGGGGCTTGCAGATGATTTCATGGATGCGAAGAGAGCCAAGCCTGGTTGTGGGTGCTGCGGTGGCAACGAGAGCCGTATCCGCTCCGGCACCCGTACCTGCCACCGCGATCACTTTTTCACCGATCTTGATACACCCTCCATCGCAGGCCATCAGAAGGATCTCCAGACAGACTTTGGTTCCCTGCCCAAAGGTCCGCAGAAGGTTAGCCATGGCCTGGGGAGCGCTTGTCCCGTAAAACTCGGTTGTGTGAAACAACATGGTCCCGAAATGAACCTGATGATCCTTTGCCCGAAGCTCGCCCGCCAGTTCATGAGGAAAGGGCTGCTCTTCGCCCTTAAAGCCGAATTGCCATGGTACGATGATCAAACGGTGGTCTGTTCCCTCAACGGCATCCATGAAATCTTTTGCTGTACCGCCCCGAGTGGAGGCCACGACAAATCGATCTATTCCTCTGGCTTGAGCCCTCTCTTTGACCAGCCTAATGACTTCCGCCGTATTTCCTTTTCCTGATTTCTCAAAATAGATGATTTTTTCTTCCATACCGTTCCTCCTGTTCAGTAAGAATTTCCAGTGCAGGCTTTTCGGCATCCACCGAACGTTTCTCCAAAGTCGGCCCATAGGTAGTTGACTTCAGAGCGGCCTCTTTTGTTCATATCAGATCTCGCTAGGCAAAAACAATGGGGGGAATGCCAGCCCCTTCGGATTTCATTTGTGCTCCTCTTGCCCTATCTGTTATTCATCGGGTAAGTGCAAACGAACGAGGATGGGATCATGAAAAGTGTCTACGGAAAAATGATTTACACGGGCAATTCCGTCGTGGAAGAAGGGTACCTCGTCTTTGACGGGCCGATAGTGACCGGCATAGCGAAAGCTGCCAAAGGAGAATTGGTGGGCAAATATCCTGTTCTGACTCCGGCTTTCATTGATGCGCACAGCCATATCGGTATGACCCGGGCGGGTGAGCCGCAAAAGGAGGGGGAGGCCAACGACCACCTCGATTCGGTTCTTTCGCTTCCGGATGCGTTGGACTCCGTGCAGATGGATGATGCGGCTTTCAAGGATGCCGTGGAAATGGGCGTCCTTTACTCCTGTGTCCTTCCCGGGAGCGGTAACATCATAGGCGGTCTTTCCGCCGTTATTCGTAATTATGCCGGGAACAGCACGGAAGCCCTTGTGGCCCGTGCAGGTGTAAAGGGGGCCTTCGGGTACAACCCCATGTCCACCCAGGAGTGGAAAGGGCAGCGGCCTTCCACACGGATGGGAGCGGCTGCCCTTTTCAGAAAGAGATTTGACGAGGTAAAGCAAAAGCATGAAAAATGGCTGAAAGCCACAGGAGGCAAGAAGGGTGACATCACCTTTTCTGCTGAAGAAAAAGTGATTCTTGATCTCCTCTCCGGCAAGAAGATCCTCCGCGCTCACGTGCATAAAATCGACGATATCGCGGCCCTGCTCCGACTGATTGACGAGTTCAAGCTCAAGGCCACAGTAGAGCATGCCATGGATGTACACCGGCCCGAGATCTTCCACGAACTCAGGAAACGAAAGATTACCGTCACCTACGGGCCCCTGGACTCTTTTGCCTATAAAGTGGAATTGAAACATGAAAACTGGCGGAACATCCGCCTCCTGCTCGAATCCAAAGTCGGTTTCGGCCTCATGACGGATCATCCGGTGACGCCTGCAAGGCAGATCTTTCTCCAGACCAGATGGTTCATCCGGTCGGGTTTCTCCCGGCAGGAAGCCATTGAGCTCGTCTCCAGAAGAAACGCCGAAATCCTGGGGATCAACAACGCCCTCGGAACCCTCGAGAAACATAAATGGGCGTCTTTCATTTGCTGGAACAACGACCCTTTTGATCTGACCAGCTATCCAGTGGCTGTTTTCGGAGAAGGGTCTCTGGTATACTCCGATTGACCCCCTCATCTTAGAGGGGCCAAACAAAAGAAAGATTGCCCGGAGTTTTTTCTGAAAGGGAAGGTTTGGCCAATGCCAATGAATGATCTGGAATATATCCTGAGTCCAAAGTCCATTGCCGTGGTGGGGGCTTCGAACCGGCATGGCAGCCTGGGACTCGCCGTTTTCAAGAATCTGATTGAAGGCGCCTACCAGGGCATCCTGTACCCTGTAAACCCCAAGGCGAAGTCCGTACGGGGGGTAAAAGCCTACAAGACTTTGACGGATATCCCTGATGAAGTGGACATGGCTGTTCTGATCATCCCTCCGGAACACGTTGAAGGACTGATCGAGGAAGCGGCTAAAAAGGGAATCAAGGGCTGCATCGTCATTACTGCGGGCTTCAAAGAAATCGGCGGTCACGGGGTCGAACTCGAAAAGAGAGTCAAAGCCGTGGCCAAAGACCGGGGAATCCGAATGCTGGGACCCAACTGCCTTGGGGCCGCAAACACAAACAAGGGCGTGCTCATGAATGCGAGCTTCGGAAGAGCCATGCCCAAACCCGGCAACATTGCCTTCATCTCCCAGTCAGGGGCCATGTGCGTTGCCGTTCTCGACTATGCCGCCGGACGGAACATGGGATTCTCCAAGTTCGTGAGTATCGGCAACAAGGCGGACATCAACGAGATTGATCTCCTTCGCTATTTCAAGGACGACGAGGATACGAAGGTGATCATCATGTACATTGAGGACATCACGGACGGGCATGCGTTCATGGAAATCGCCAGGGACATCACGCTTACAGTAGGAAAGCCGATCCTGGCCTTGAAAGTCGGCCGGTCTGCCGAAGGCGCAAGGGCGGCTGCATCCCATACAGGTTCCATGGCGGGGTCGGATACCGCCTACGATGCCATCTTCATGCAGGGAGGAATCCAGCGCGTCGAAGGCGTGAGTGAACTTTTTAACTATGCCCTAGCTTTCTCCGCTCAACCCCTACCCAGGGGCAGCAGGATTGCCATTGTCACCAATTCGGGGGGACCTGGCATCATGGCCACAGACGCGTTGATCCGGCCGGGAATCACTTTGGCACCCCTTTCCGAGGAGACAAAGAACAAACTGCGGGCAAAATTGCCTCCCACGGCCAGTGTTCACAATCCGGTGGACATCATCGGAGACGCTGACGCCAAGCGATACGAGGCCGCCATTCGCTATACCCTCGAAGATGACCATGTGGACGGAGCGATTGTCATGCTTGCGCCGGCAGCGATAACGGAAATCGTTGAAACCGCCCAGATCGTGCCTCGGATCGCCAAAGATATTGACAAGCCGATCCTCTGCTCCTTCATGGGCCTGGGGGATGTTTCGGATGGAGTCCGGTACCTGGAACAGAACGGGATCCCTAACTACGTGTTTCCCGAGGAGGCCTCAAGGACGATGGCCGCCATGATCGCATTCAGCGAAAGTGTGAAGCCTCACAAAGGCCGGAGAAGGGAGGTCTTTCGTCTCCTGGAGGATCAGGAGAAGGCGGCGGCAGCCATTGCCTGGAGGCTTTCAGGAAGGAAAGAATATTTCATGACGGAAAAGGAGGCTCACGAGCTGTTGCGGTGTTATGGTTTCCCTCTTCTCACGAGCCGCCTGGTGAAAGATCCTGCCGAGATAAGAGACGCCGTGGAGGAAGTGGGGTTCCCCGCCGTCATGAAGCTTGACTCTCCCGACATTCTTCATAAATCGGATGCGGGCGGTGTGCGCCTGGGGATACAATCCTTCGATGAAGCGGAAAGGGCGTTTCACGCGATTACGACCAGTGCTAAAAAATACAAACCTTCTGCTTTCATCAGGGGGGTGCTCTTTCAACAGATGGCTCGCGAGGGAGTGGAAGTCATCCTGGGTTCCACCAGGGATCCTAAGTTCGGCCCCATCTGTATGTTCGGACTGGGCGGCATCTTCGTGGAAGCCATGAAGGATGTCACCTTTCGACTTGCCCCGATGTGGGAGACCAGTGCGGAGAACATGATCACGTCGATCAAGGCCTACAGGGTCCTTCAAGGAATCAGGGGCAAGCCTCCAGCGGACATCAAGGCAGCCAAGCTTTGCATCCTCAGGCTTTCAGCCATGGTTTCCAACCATCCGGAAATTGCCGAACTCGACATAAACCCACTCATCCTCTATCCGGAGGGACAGGGCTGTGTGGTGGCGGACGCCCGGATCGTGCTGTCCAGACCGCAACCGCGGCGGGGTGATTGAAATGTCAGTAATCATCGATTTGAGAAGCGACACGGTGACTAAGCCCACGTCTGCCATGCGGGCGGCTATGGCCAACGCCGAAGTGGGAGATGATGTCTATGGTGAAGATCCTACGGTGAACCGGCTTCAAGCCCTTGCCGCAGACATGTTCGGCAAGGAGGAGGCCCTTTTTTCGTCAAGCGGAACGCAGAGCAATCTCCTTGCGGTTATGAGCCATTGTGACAGGGGAGACGAATACCTTGTGGGGCAGTACGCGCACACGTACAGGTACGAAGGAGGCGGGGCCGCTGTTTTGGGGAGTATTCAGCCTCAGCCCCTGGAATTGCAGGAAGACGGCACGCTGGACCTAAATGAGGTGGCGCGGGCCGTCAAACCGAATGATTTTCACTTTGCAAAGACCAGGCTTCTCTGCCTGGAAAATACCCAGGAGGGAAAAGTCCTTCCTCTTGACTATCTGGCCAGGGCGTCTGCCTTGGCCAAGGCGCACAGCCTCTCCATCCACCTCGACGGGGCCCGGGTTTTCAACGCGGCGGTAAAACTCAATGTCCCTGCGCTGGAGATCGCCCGCCACTTTGACACGGTTTCTTTTTGCCTTTCAAAGGGCCTTGGCGCTCCCGTGGGTTCCCTTCTTGTAGGACCAAGGCCGGTTATCGACAAAGCGAGAAGGTGGAGAAAGGTCCTTGGCGGAGGCATGCGTCAGGCAGGGATCCTAGCCGCAGCAGGCATGCTTGCGCTCACCCGCCATGTGGAAAGACTGGCCGAAGATCATGCGAATGCGAAACACCTGGCTGAGGGTCTTGCCCGAATCCCCATCCTGGGCATCGACCCGGAAAAAGTTCAGACCAACATGATCTTCTTTACTCTGGAGAAATCTCGCTTTGCGGCGCTTCAACAGGACATGAAACAGCGGGGCATCCTCATCAGCGGTCGTGACCGGGTGCGGCTGGTGACCCATCTTGACGTGACGAAAGATGATATGAATGTAGTCATCAAAGCTTTCGAGGATCACTTTTGCCGGAGCTGAAGCGCTAGAAATACTCTCCTCAGCCCGCTTCAGCAGGAAGACAAGGCCGTCCATTCTTATCCCGAGCCGTATCCCAGGCGCATCCTGCCCATCTGATCAAAGGCTCCGGTCTTGTTGAGAGCCTTGTCAGCCTTGTTGACGAGGGACGGAGCCGGTTATGACGGGAAGGGAGCCTCGATCCTTACAATCGCTCATCAGTAGACCCAGTCCGCGTAAGGAGGAGAAACGCCGAGGCGCTCCGCTTCTTCGTTGATCACATCCTTCAGAAAAGGTTCGTTGTATTTCAAGTCGCAAAATTTCCCGTTGATGAAAAGAGTGGGCGTTCCAGGCACCCCGGCATTCATCCCCTCCATCTTGTCCCGTTCGATGATTTGCAGAAGCTGCGGGTCATCCAGATCCCGCTTGAATCGTTCTATGTCGAGGCCCAGTTGACGGGCATAGGTCAACAGGATTTCTATCCCTTCCGTCTGGATATTTTTATAAAGCAGGTCGTACATGGCCCAAAATTTTTCCTGCCTTTGGGCCGCAGCCGCGGCTCTCGCACGGAGGACACTCCCGGGGTGCCGTTTCAGAGGAAAATGCTTAAAAAGAAGCCGCACGGAACCGTTGGATTCCTCCACCAGTTTCCTGAGCACGGGCGACAGGTTCGCACAGTACTGACACTTGAATTCGGCGAACTCGGTTATCGTGATTCCGGCCTTGGGATTTCCGTAAATCGGGGTGTTCTCATTATTGAAAGCAGAGCTATTCTGTCCCAGTCCGAACTTGGCTCGTTGTTGCAGGATCGCGAGCAGGTCCTTTTGCGAAGCCCCCAAAGACAGGACATAGGCGCCGAAATTGGTGACTCTCACCGCGATCTTGTCCGGTTCTTCGGCAGCGAGACACGCGAAAATCGTGCCCATGCACTTTCCGTAATTCTCCATGTTTCCGATCACTCCAAGAAGAACCGCCCTCTGCTTCTCATCCAATGTGGACACGCGAGGGAGCTGTTTCCATGGGAGGCTGGAAATCTCGTCTTGCCCTCGTGCTTCTCCTTTGACAAACAGAAAGATTATCAACAAAACCCACAGACTCTTCCTCCAATGTTTCATGCCGCTTCTTTTCTCCTTGTCTTGGCTAATATTTCCGCCAGTGAGAACCTGCCGCGATCCAGAAACACGACGGCGAGCCCCCACGAAAGCCAGATGAGGTCCGAGAAAAAGGTCCATCTGGTCATTTTGTGCGCACCCGGGTCTGTGGTGAAGCAGCCACAGCTGATATCCAGGTTGCGGAACAAGGCCTGCAGGATGGCGATGGAAAAAACCAAAAGCATGCCGCTTCCCAGCAACGCGTTCGCCCTGGTCCAGATTCCCATGACTAGAAGGCTTCCGGTGGTAATCTCAAGCCAGGGCAGAAAGATGGCCGCCGGATTAATCCATTGATAAGGCATGAGCCTGTAATTTGCAATATTGGCGGCGAAGTTCTGGGGATTCATGATTTTGTCGACGCTGGCAGCGATAAACACGACGCCCAGCGCAACTCTGAGAATCGCCGGGAAAGACGGATGAGAGAAAAACTTCATGAAACGTCTTGCCATATGGATTTCTTCTCTACTCATAAGTCTGAGGCGCTTGGCCCGAGTAGCTCCCCCCTCCCTTCACCCAATCCAAAAAGCCTCCCTGAAGGTAAGTCACTCCTTTCAGGCCGGATTCCGAAAGCTCTCCCGCCATAAGCTTGCTCCTCTCGGCGGACTTGGAGTTGCAGTAAATGATGATCCTTCTGTGATGCTTTATCCGCTCTACCGCTTCCTGCGGCACCACTTCAAGAAAGGAATAAGGAATACTGATCGCCCCTTGTATATGCCCTTTTTCAAAGGCTTTTGCGGGGCGCGCATCCACAAACAGGACGTCGCCCCGACCAAACGCTTGGAGCGCATCCTTTATCCCTGTCCCAACCCCCTCAGCCATCCTGGACGGACACCGGTACTCAGGCGGAAAAGGCATGACAAGAGACAAGCCTTCTTCTCTCAGGCCATTGACGATCAATCCCAGAACGGCTGAAAAGGCCGTCACCACCATAATCTGCAAGCTAATCCTCGCGATCTTACTCATGGGATCTATTCCACAACAAAGGGCACAACCTTCCCGGTCTTGATATCCACCAGTCCTTGCTCGGAAAACCTGATGAACGGAATCGCCGCGCCCGTAAGCGGCACCAAGGTCTTGTGGAGGTCGGCAAAAGGGAATCCCAGGACTTTTGCCTGATCGGTCAAATCCTTTGTTTTCGCCGCGAGTTCCGACAGCGGCAGGTCGGTCATGAGGCCGAAGATGGGCAAAGGAATCTCAGCGAGAATTCTTCTTCCCGCGCAAACGACCAAGCCTCCCTGAAGTGCACGTATCCGGTTCACTGCCCCGGCCATGTCAGCTTCGTTTTCACCGATCACAATAATATCCGAGGTGTCCCAAGCCGAACTGCTGGCCACGGCCCCTTTCTTCAAACCAAAGCCCCTGATGAGCCCCACAAAGGTTTTTCCCGGAGAAAAGCGCCTTTCCACAGCCGCCACTTTCAACAGATCTTGGCTTGCATCGGCACGAATTTCCCCGTCCACAACGGGAACTGCTGCAATGTATTCTTTGGTGACGAG
Organism: uncultured delta proteobacterium; assembly: GCA_963740905.1. GTDB lineage: Bacteria > Desulfobacterota > DSM-4660 > Desulfatiglandales > HGW-15 > JAFGDM01. Next base: position 248,574 of record CAVUFY010000019.1, on the reverse strand, counting down.
GTCTGTGATCTGGTGGATGACTCTGACCCGGACTTCAGAAGCATTTCCGTCAACAGGGATCGCAAAATCCCGTGGATTCACGTTTCTCGGCAGGTGAACGCTATCAAGGGTCTCCTGCGCGAAAGCATGGCTTCTTGGAGGAACGAGGAGCTTGCCGTCCCTTGCAATTACGTTTCCCTTGCTTATCACCACCTCTGGTTTGATGATCCCTTTGTCGGGGAGGATGAGAAGATCCGCCTGTCTGCCCGGTGCAATGCCACCGATGAAGCCGTCCAGCCCGAAATAGTCGGCCACATTGATTGTGGCCATCTGGATCGCCGTGGCGGGATTGATGCCCTGATCAATGGCTTTTTGCACCACGTACTCGAGGTAGCCTCTTTCGAGCAGATCTGCCGGCCTCACCCCGTCGGTGACCAGGATCAGTCGTCTCTGATCGATGCCAGCCTCTTTGAGGCCCACGACGGCATCCAAATCGCTCCGGATGCTTCCTTCCCTGACCATGACGTGCAGGCCGAGTCTCATTCGGTCAAGGGCTTGCTCCGCCGTGATCGGCTCATGACACGACGAAACCCCTGACGCCACATAGGCGGAAAGGGAGCGCCCTTTTGCGCCGGCGGAGTGGCCCTCTACTTTTCTCCCTGAAAAAAGGGTTTCTTCGAAGTTAGGGAGGAAGGTTTCAGGAACCTGGAAGACGGATTGCCAGTAAGCCTCTCCGAGACCGAGGACGTCATTTCGCTTTAGAAGTTTTCGGAGCGTTTCTCGGGGCAGGCCATAACAAAGAGGGCTTGTAGAGGCCATGGACGGAAGAGTCGCAAAAACCTTGATGGGCTGGTCCCTGAAGGCATTCAGAAAATCAATGATCCCTTCCTCACCGCTCACGGGGTACAGCTCAAGGCTCTCTGTGACAATCGTGGTCGTGCCGCCAGGCATGACGCAGCGCAGAAACTCCGCCGGACCGTACAGGCAATCCGCTAAATGGGTATGACCATCAATCAGCCCCGGGATGACCGCCTTACCTCCTGCATCGATGACGGATGTTAGTGGCCCGAATGTTTTGGGTGCATCACCGCCCACATAGGCTATCCATTCTCCCTTGATCAGAACTGATTGGTTCTTGAGCCACTCACCCGTAAAGACGTTGAGGACTGTCCCGTTAATGACAGCCCTATCAGGCTGTTCTTTTCCCAGACAGACATCCATCAAAATTTTGGTCTTTTCCACGCCCTCCATGGTCAGCAAGCTGTGTCTCTTCAATGTCCGGGTTCCTTTCCGCAGGCCGTGTCGGTTGTTCATATCCTCAGTTTTCAGCGCTTCTGCCCCCCGGCATAACTAACTAGAATATTAAGAGAATATTTAGTAGCGCTCACAGAACTCCGTTAGGATATCCGCTCTCAGGAAAAATGACAAGGCCAGAAAAAGTCAGTTCTCAATTGATATGGATGGATTACAAGCGTATATTTCATCGGGAAAGCAGTCAGGATCCGGAACCTGTTTGGAGACAGGCCATGAAAACGTGGTGTCTCGTTCTTACACAGATTGTTTTTCTTTGTTTCATTTTTTCTGCAAATGCAAAGGAGGTGAACACGGTCATGAAACTCACATCCCAGAACTTTGAGAACCAGAAAGAAATCCCCAAGAAGTATACATGCGATGGGGAGGACATTTCATCGGCACTGGCATGGTCCGGTGCTCCCGAGGGAACGAAAAGCTTTGCCCTGATCGTCGATGATCCTGATGCCCCGGACCCCAAAAGCCCCAAGATGACCTGGGTTCATTGGGTTCTGTATAACATTCCGGCGACCGTTCATTCTCTGCCGGAAGGCATTGGTGAGAAGGATTTGCCGACGGGGACTCTGGAGGGTCTGAATGACTGGAAGAAAACAGGCTACGGCGGCCCTTGCCCGCCGATAGGCAAACATCGATACTTTTATAAGCTCTACGCGCTCGATATCATGCTTCCGGACCTCGGGCGGCCGAACAAGGCGCAACTGGAAAAAGCCATGGAGGGTCACGTTCTTTCCAAGACGGAACTGGTGGGGCTGTACCAGCGGAAATAGGTCAAGGACGCTGGGGGTAGGTGCTTCGTTGTCCCGTGCCGTCTCAGAGCGCTTCTCGGTCGTCTCAACTCAGGCTTTCGGCGGCAACCAAACGTTTCTGCAAAGCCTACCCATGGGGAGGTCTCGAAAGAGCCCACGGCTCACGGCGCATGGCACACAGGAAAAGAATGAACCGTTTTTTGTTATCGGCCGTGCGCCTTGCACTGTGTGCGGTTCCCCGAACTCCCCATGGGTAGGCAACATGGAACTTCCGCGTACCTCGCGAAGAAGGCACAGGCTAGGAATCGAGCGTCACCTTTTGCACTTCTTGGACCGTACGGCCCAGAAATTTTTCCCCGAGCGCTCTGAATCGTCCCGGGTCATCGGTTGTGAAAAAGGACACCCTATTCTGTCTGGATAACCTTTCCTCTATCTCCGGATGCCGGCGGAGATATTCCTCCAGCTTTTCCGCTACCGTGTCGGGACCGCTGAGTACGGTGCAATTCTTGCCCATGATCCTCTCTATGTCCCTCTGCAGGAAGGGATAATGGGTGCAGCCAAGAATGAGCGTATCCACCTTCTTTCCCTTCATTCGCCGCAGATACTTCTTCAGGATCATGTTCGTTTCCGGCTTTCCCACCCAACCCTCTTCCACGAGGGGCACAAGTAAAGGGCAGGCGAGGCCGAAGACTTTCAGATCTCTTCTCAGTTTATCCAATTCCTGCTCGTACACTTGCGACTCAATTGTCGCGCGGGTGCCGATCACACCGACGCGGCCGTATCGGGTCACCTGAACCCCGGCTTCCGCCACTGGAATCACGACCCCGAGAACGCGTCTTTGCGGATAATGAAGGGGCAGCCAGGTTTGCTGGATCCTTCGCAGGGCTTTGGCTGACGCTGTGTTACAGGCCAAAATGATCAGGATACAGCCCTTTTGAAAGAGAAAGTCCACGGCTTGGCGGGTGTATTGGTAGATGACGTCGAGGGATTTGTTCCCGTAGGGAGCTCGGGCGTTGTCGCCGAGATACAAGTAATCATAAGCGGGAAGCTCACGTAGGAAGGCTCTCAGTACGGTAAGACCGCCAATGCCTGAATCAAAAACGCCAATCATAAGCACCTCAAGGATTGTTGCCCGGTCGGCGGAGGAGGATCGAGGCGGGAAACCAGGCGGACACGGTGTATGATGAATCGAAAAGACCTCACTTCACTTCGATGGACAGATCGCTTTCCTTGCGAGCGAAAAGCACGAGCATCTTGTGAGAGATTTCAACCATTTCTCTTGCGCTCAGGTTCACATCCACGTAGATGTTGGTTCCCGAGATCTTCTCTCCAGTGAGGAACTCGTACGGATTCTTGCTGAAGTATTCCCGTTGGGGGGTGGCGAGGGTGAACAGAACTTCCAGTTCGTCCTTCTTGTTCTTGGGCAAAACCAGATCGCAAAGTTTGAGAAACATGGCTTTCCAGGACTTCACCTCGTGCCGTTTTCCATCCAAAGTAAACGAGACGATCGATTTGCCCGTGAAGTCGTCACCCCGGGCGGAGGCTGCTTTTTCAATCTGCGGACCTGCCGGTGTGGACGCGACCGCGGGCGAGGGCTCGGGTCTTATCATGCGATCCAGTTCAGCCTTCGCCTGGATCTCTTTGGCAAGAAATGTCTCCACGGTTTCTTTGTCAGGCTTGTATCCGCATAATTCCTTCGTGACCTCGGCCACCAGGTCCGTGAGCCACCTTTCCGGTTCACTGATAATCTTCTGCCACGCCTTGGGCAGGTGCTCTTTTATAAGAAGGTTCCTTTGCCTGGTCTCGTAAATCTTTTCCGCGGCCCTCAATGCCTTGCCGGAAGAGATATTTTCTTTGGACAGGAAATCCTCCAGCCTTTCCGAGATTTCTTCCGCAGTCTGTTCCTTCATCTCAACAACATGAAATCTCTTTTCCTCGGCGCTGCCTCCCAGCAAAGGCAAGAATAACCACCAGGTCATTCCGTTGGTGAGAATCGCCATTTCCGCCTTCCCCTGAACAGCATGATTGAGCAGCCTGTCCTGGTGTGTGTGAAAATCCTTTGCTCCCCTTTTGACCAGGAGAAAGACTCTATTTTCTTCATTGTGCCGTAAACAGAAGTCAACTTTGCCTCCCGCTATCTCACGCTCAGGCTGAACTTCATCCACGTCAAAAGGGTCCCAGCCGAGCAGAGAGAGGATCTTCAGAATGACGGCTTGTTTGATGGCCGCCTCATCGTAGCCGGCGAAGCGTTGATTGGACTGAATCTTCTTGATAAACTCCGCAAGGTTTTTCATGGAACGGTCTCCTTATACGGAAAGGAAGAGTGCCTGGTGTTTACGATCGGGTTTCTCCTGTCGAGCGGGGCTAATGAAGCAAGCTTGCAGGCCCGTGGCTGCCCCTGCGTCGGAAAAAAGTATACTGAAATTGCAACCTTATGTCAATGGGGTCGCGGCTTTAGCCGCAAGAAGGCAGAGATTCAATTCATCTTCTTTCCCGCGGTCCATGCCACAGGTGATGTTTGGGACATCTATGCTTCCGGTCGCTGGGTTCGCCTCCCGTCCTTTTTTAGATTTTTTTCTTGACACGTAGTTATATTATGGCTAGATTGTAGTTACAATTTAGCAGATTTTCAACCGATAGACATTGTAATTCGATTGACAAATCATATGGTTGCTTTCCTTCGAAGTTGTTATGCTCCTGGTTCCTGAAGAAATGCCAAACGAAACGAACATGTCAGCAAGTACAAGTTCGCTTGTCCGGGTAGGATTGAGCTGGAGTGTATGGCAAGCAAGTGAGGGATAAGGAGGCCGGGTGAAGCGCCGGCCGACGAGGGTGTATCTGCGCCGGGATTGTGCGGGTTGCCGGCTAAAATCATTCGACGGATTGAGAACGGTTTCCATGACAGATAGAGTGTAAGGGGTAAAAGAAATGAGGTATTCAGAGACAGGATTTAATTTGGAAATTGATCTAACCCGGGGAAGCATTGAAAGGGTAGAAACTGACCCAAAAGTGACTGAACTTCATCTTGGAGGCTTGGGTACGAACGCCAAGATATTATGGGACCGGGTTCCCCCTGAAACTGATCCCTTTTCTCCTGAAAACCTGCTCATATTTGGCACGGGTCTTTTGTGCGGCACACCTGCTCCTGGTGCGAATCGGACCATCATTTCCACCTATTCTCCTCAGACTTTGTTCATGGGCTATTCCATGATGGGGGGGTTTCTAGCACCGGAACTGAAATATGCCGGTTATGACAAAGTGATCTTTCGCGGCAAGTCTCCCAAACTGGTTTATTTGTGGATCAACAATGACAAAGTCGAAATACGGGATGCCTCTCACCTCCAGGGCAAGGGCGCGGTTGAAACTGCGCAACTCATCCGACAGGAGTTAAAGGAGCCCAAAGCCCAGGTGGCGGCCATCGGTCTGGCCGGTGAAAACAGGGTCTACATGGCATCGATTGAGCAGGGCCGGTCCAGTGCCAGCCGACTCGGCTTGGGCGCCGTCATGGGCGACAAGGGGATAAAGGCCATAGCCGTTCGCGGAACAAAGGACGTCAATATTGCTCGGCCGGCTGAATTCATCCAACTCTGCAACGAGGTGCTCCAGTACATAAAAGTCCGAGCAGCTAAACCGATTCCCGAGGTCATGCCCATTTTAGCCGTGCTTGGGTCACCGCAGGAGATGGCTGTCCATGATGAGAAGTGGCACACGGAAAATTTCATGTGGGGAAATGCCCGCGTCCGGAGAAAAGATTTCTGGAATGAGGAAATTGCAGAGAAGTGGAAAGACTCTCTAGAGACGGCGCGGACGAGGCTCATCAGTTGCTACAACTGTCCGATGAAGTGCGGGGCCATCATTTCCGCCCCGGGAGTCTCGACCTACATGATGAAATGCTTCACCAAACTGACCTATACCATGGCCGCCTTTGTGGAGGACCTGGATTTTGGTTTTGAAATCGCGCAACGGGCCACGGAGTACGGGGTGGATGGATTCTCCATGCCCCAAACCATGGCTTTCGCCTTTGAACTCAAAGAAGCCGGTATTTTGAGGGATGCGGATTTTGCAGGGTGCCCGTCCGACAACGAGGGGAAATTTTACTGGTTGCTGGACCGCATCGTCCGGCGGGAAGGGATCGGAGATGTCCTTGCCAACGGCACCTATTGGGCGGCCAAGCAGATCGGCAAGGGCGCGGAAGCATACGCCCACAATACCATCAAGAAACACGAGCAGCTCCCTCTCAAGCTGGGCATGCTGAATCCCATTTATTTTCTGATGTATTCTACGGGGGAAAAGATGAACATCACGCAAATCGAGGGTAATTTCCCCCAGGCGCCTTTTTCCACGATGGAGTTGAGAGAAGAGTTTGTGAAGGATTGGGTCCAGGCCCCCAACGACAAGTTCAAGCAATGGGTTCTGGACTGGGAATTCCGCGGGGAACACTCCATGCCGCTCTATCCTCCGGTTGAAGCCTGTTCTGAAATCGTCGACTGGCAGGAGAAGATGCACCACATTGATGACGCTCTCGGGTTGTGCGCCGGGTTGTCATCCTTTCCTCTGAAGCCTCCCTACCACATCCACAATTTGCCGCTTTTTATCTCCGCGGCGACCGGGATGGATATGGATGAAGAAGGACTGACGCATATCTTCAACAGAAACCGAAACCTGGTGAGATCCATCAATGTGAGAAGAGGCTTGAGGAGGGCGGATGAGAAACCACCGGAAGACCATTGGAAGAAGCGATTTCCCGAGCTTGAGAAGCAGCTCCTGGATGCCTACTACGAGTTCAAGGGGTGGAATCAGGACGGCATTCCTACCAGGGAGTCTTTGCATGCCCTGGGTTTGGATTACGTCGCTGAAGACTTTCTGAAGAGGGGCATCTTGACGGACAAGGTCGGGGATCCGTCCAAGGAGAGTTCGGCGGAAACAGAGAAGAAATAAGGGGAAGAGGTGGTAGCCGTCATGGGTGAGAAGAAAAAGAAAATCGTCAAAACCATCAAAGTGGATCTGGACAAATGCAACGGTTGCCGCGCATGCGAGCTCATCTGCTCCGCTTTTCACGCTGCGCCGAAATACAGCAGCAATAATCCAGGGAGGTCTCGCATTAGGGTGATTCATGACCCTCTCCGAGACATTTATGTCCCCGTGTATGCGGGCGAGTATGCGAAGGCCGAATGTATGGGCAGAGACAAATATGTGATTGACGGCAAGGAATACGACGAGTGTTCCTTTTGCAGGGCCTCCTGCCCGTCCAGGGACATCTTCAAAGAACCCGATTCCGGTCTCCCGCTGAAATGCGATATGTGTGAAGACGACCCGCCTCAAAAAGAGCCACTGTGTGTGCAATGGTGCCTGAACGATGCCCTGATCTACGAAGAAAGGGAAGAGGAAGAGGAAGAGGAAGTGACGCAGGAGGACGTGGAGATCGGATTGGAGTCCATGATCGACAAATACGGATTGGAGAAGATCATGGATACCGTTTCCCGGATATCCCTTTCCAAGAAGGGGTAACACATTGAGAGGATAGAGGAAGAACGTGGAGACTGTAGCCCCCTACAAAGAGATCATCGATGTCATCAAAGCGAGCGGTGGAGACGCCTTCAAGAGATGCTTCCAATGCGGCTTGTGCGATGTGGTGTGTCCGTGGAACAGGGTCAGGAGTTTCAGTATGCGCAAGCTGGTCAGGGAGGCGACCTTCGGCTTGACGGACATTGAAAGTGAAGAGATGTGGCTTTGTACGACCTGCGGAAGATGCCCCCAGCAGTGCCCTAGGGATGTAAAACAAATAGAGTCAGGGGTGGCCCTGCGCAGGATTGCTACTGAATACGGGGTTTTTCCAAAGTCCGTGACGCCTATCCGTACCGTGAGGGGAAGCCTTGTCGGGGAAGGAAACACCTTGAGCGAGGAACGCGGAAAGAGGGCGGATTGGGCAAAAGGTCTTTCCGTAAAGCCCTTCGAGGAGGGGATGGAGATTTTGTATTTCCCCGGCTGCTATCCCAGCTATGACCCGAGGTTAAAGAAGGTTGCCGTGGCCACGGCCAATATTCTTAACAAAGCAGGGGTGGATTTCGGGATTCTGGGCACCAAGGAGAACTGCTGTGGAGAGAGCATCCGCAAGACGGGCGATGAAGAAATGTTCAGACGCCTGGCCAAGGAAAATATCAAGACCTTTATCGATCATGGGGTGAAGAAGATCCTCGTCACATCCCCTCATTGCTACCACACCTTCAAGAACGAGTATCCTGATTTCATGGTGAACTTTGAGGTGATTCATATCTCCCAATACTTGTTCAAGCTGGTCCAAGATGGAAAGCTTGAGTTCACCAAGGACTACGGGAAGAACGTGACTTATCATGATCCGTGTTACCTGGGCCGGCACAACGGCATCTTTGACGAACCGCGGGAAGTCTTGAAGAAGGTGCCTGGTCTAACGTTGAACGAGATGCCTGAGTGCGGGATAAACAGCCTGTGCTGCGGAGGGGGTGGGGGCCGGGTCTGGATGGAGACCCAAAAGGGGCAAAGATTCTCCGACCTGAGAATAGAACAGGCGATGGGGATCGGAGCCGAGGTGCTGGCGACTGCCTGTCCTTACTGCATCACCATGTTTGAGGACAGCAGAATCACCCTGGATGTCACTGAGAAGATAGAGGTGAAAGACATCACGGAGATTATCGCAGAAGCGATTTAGCGTAGAGTCTTTGTGTGTGCCTTTTTCGTAAATTGTGGAGAAGTTGATAAGGCCCCGGCTCTCTTGAGAGCCGCAACCGGGAATGAACCCTGCCAAGGCAGGTTTCATATAACGGCCCTTCAGGGCTTCTTCTCCGCCGATCCGCAGGATTCCGGATTCTTTCGGAAAGGCGGGAAATGTCTGAAATCCGATGAAGTCGGATTTCAGGAAGCGAACAGATGAGGTTATAGAGAAGTGGAAAAAGAACAACTTGAACAGCTTAGCAAAAGTTACACGGGCGGTAATTTTGGAGATGTCATGGTTGTCGGTGGAGGGATCAGCGGTATACAGGCCTCTCTTGATCTAGCCACTGCGGGTTTTAAAGTCTACCTGGTTGAAAAGGCCCCAAGCATCGGCGGCCATATGGCCCAGCTGGACAAGACCTTTCCTACCAATGACTGCTCCATGTGAATCCTGGCGCCCAAACTGGTCGAGGTCGGCCGGCATCCCAACATCGAGATCCTGACTTACACTGAAGTCGACCGTGTAGAAGGGGAAGTGGGAGACTTCAAAGTCACACTGACAAAAAAACCCAGGTATATCCTAGAGGACAAATGCACGGGTTGTACGACGTGTGTAGAATACTGCCCGGCTAAATACCCTGATCAATACAATCAGGAGATATCCAAGAACAAGGCGATACATGTTTATTTCGCTCAGGCCATTCCCCTTATCACTTATATAGACGAGAGCTGCCTGTATCTCAAAGAGAACAAATGCCGTATTTGCGAAGGGGTTTGCAAGAACGCCGCCATTGATCTGAAACAAACGCCGGAGAAGAAAGAAATCCGTGTCGGGGCGATCGTCCTGTCTCCCGGGTTTGAGCCCTTTGATCCGAAGACGAAGAAAGAATATCACTACGGGGAGTTTGCGAACGTGGTCACCAGCATGGACTATGAGCGGCTGTTGTGCTCCACGGGGCCGTATGCGGGTGAGATCCTGCGCGCTTCCGACGCGAAGCATCCCCATAAGATAGCCTGGATTCAGTGCGTCGGTTCAAGGCGGGTTACCCCGGGCGACAACAGCTATTGTTCGGCCGTGTGCTGCACCTATACCCAGAAGCAAGTGATTCTGACCAAAGATCATGATGCGGAAGCGGAGTGCACCGTCTTCCATAACGACATTCGTTCCTACGGGAAAGACTTCGAGCGCTACTCCGAAAGGACGGAGAATCTTCCCGGGGTTCGTTTTATCAGAAGCTACACGTCCATTGTAGGGGAGAACCCGGAAACCAAGAATGTCACGGTGCGGTATTCCACCCTCGAGGGCGGGGTCGAAGAAGAAGAATTCGATATGGTGGTCTTGTCCATCGGGTTGAATCCTCCTGCGGGTGCAAAGGACATGGCGGAAAAATTCGGCATTCGAGCTGATCCGAACAATTTCTGCAAGCTCGAACCCCGTCAATCCCATGGAGACCAACAGGCCAGGGATCTTTGTGAGCGGCGCTTTCCAGGGCCCTATCGATATTCCCGAGTCTGTGTTCAGCGCCAGCGGAGCCGGCTCCCAAATCGGTCAGCTTCTTGACTACCGCCGAGGCAATCTTGCCGAAGAAAGGGTGTATGCGGCGGAAAGGGATGTCTCCAACGAGGAGCCGAGGATAGGGGTGTTTGTGTGTCACTGCGGGGCCAATATCGGAAGGATCGTCAATGTCCCTGAAGCCGTTGAATACTGCAGAACCCTGCCCAATGTGGTCTACGCGCAGGAACAACTGTTTTCGTGCGCCACCAATTCCGCTAAAGAGATCACGGACATCACGAAGGAAAAGGGGCTGAATCGGGTGGTGATCGCCGCCTGCTCCCCCAGGACCCTTGAGCCGCTCTTCCGGGACACGGTCCGGGAGGCGGGGATCAACCAGTATTTTTGCGAAATGGCGAATATCCGGGAGCACAACTCCTGGGTCCACTCCAAGGAAAAGGAAGAGGCCACGGAGAAGGCGAAGGATATTATCCGGATGTCGGTGGCGCGGGCCTGCCATTTGGAGCCGCTGCAGGAATTCGATCTGCCGGTCAACAAGGCGGCGATGGTGGTGGGTGGAGGGGTAGCCGGCATGAATTGTGCGCTGTCCATAGCCAACCAGGGACATGAAGTTCACCTGGTGGAAAAGGCGAAAGAGCTGGGCGGTATGGCAAGGAGAGTTCATTCCACCTTGGAGGGGCTGGACGTGCAGGCCTATCTGCGAGATCTGATCGCCAAGGTCTACCAACACCAACTCATCCATGTCTACCATGATGCGACCATCACGGAAGCTACGGGGTATGTCGGCAATTTCGTGACCACGGTGAAATCCGAAACAGGGGTCGCGGAGATCAAACACGGCGCAGCCGTCCTTGCCATAGGGGCCGACCTCTACACGCCTACCGAATACCTTTATGGACAAGATGACAGGGTCATGACCCACCTGGATTTGGAGGAGCGGATCTCCAAAGGAGACGAAAAGATCCTTAACGCAAAGAGCCTCGTGATGATCCAATGCGTGGGCTGCAGGAACGAAGACCGAAATTACTGCAGCAGCATATGCTGCAGCGAGTCTGTAAAGAACGCCTTGAAGCTGAAAGAGATCAACCCTGAGATGGACATCTACGATCCTCTTCAGGGACATGAGGACCTATGGGTTCAGGGAGGATTCTTACCGGGAAGCGTCCGAGAAGGACGTCAAGTTCATCCGCTACGAGCCGCAGGACGCCCCCTGAGGTGGAAGCCGGCGAGTCGGATGAGGGGCGGCCCGTCCTGAAGGTTACCGCAACGGATTATGTCCTCGGGAAGAAGCTGGTCATCGACGCCGATATCCTTGCCTTGGCTGCCGCGGTGATTCCCTCGGCATCAACCAAGGAAGTGGCCGGACTGTTCAAGGTCACGTTGAGCCCGGACGGCTTCTTCAAAGAAGCCCATGTCAAGCTGAGACCGGTGGAGTTTGGCACGGACGGTGTTTATCTGTGCGGACTGGCCCACTATCCCAAGTTTATGCAGGAAACGATCAACCAGGCTTACGGAGCGGCAGGGCGGGTTTTGACGCTTCTCTCCCATGATATGGTCGTCGCCTCTGGCTCTGTGTGCCCAGGTGAACGAGAGCCGGTGCATGGGATGCGGCGCCTGTGTCTCCGCCTGCGCCTATGGCGCCCTGGAGCTTCGTGAGACCAAGCAGGGAAGAAGGCCACGGTCAATCCTGTTCTGTGCAAAGGGGACGGTCTCTGCAACAGCAAGTGTCCCACCGGGGCCATCCAGCTCAAGCACTTTACCGATGAAGAGATCTTGAGCGAAATTGATGCCATGGCTCCGGAAGAAGAGGTCGTATCACCGATGAACGCGGCGGTTGGAGATGTGTAATAAAATCCTGTCACGATTTTATACAGCGCGACTAGCCGATTGAAGAGCCGTTGCACAGCAAGGCGTTGCATGAAATCTGCGGAGCCGATTTCAATTCTTTGTGCCTTAGTGCCTTTGTGGCTAACCTGGAGAGGTGAGAACGAATGAGTGCAGGAGCCAAATTTAAACCACGAGTTTTAGGGTTTGTATGCCATTGGTGAGCATACGGCGCTGCTGACCTGGCTGGAGTTTCCAGACTACAATATACGACTGAAATGAGGCTCATTCGCGTCATGTGTTCCGGTAGGGTCGACCCGGCATTCGTACTTAAGGCCTTCTCGAACGGGGTGGATGGGGTGTTTATTGGCGGCTGCCGTCTGAATGAATGCAACTATGTCACGCATGGAAATTACCACACCCTCAACATGGTGCTTCTGTTCAGAAGAATAATGGAACACATAGGGCTGAACCCGGAAAGACTAAAGATCGAATTCATGTCCGGCGCTGAAGCGAACGTTTTTGTCGAAGCCGTCAACGGCTTTGTCAAAAAGGTAAAACAGTTAGGCCCACTAGGCAAGGGCGAAGGAATAGACAAAGCAGAATTAAAGTCCAGACTTGCGGAGATTACAAAGTTGGTTCCATACATCAAGGTGGTGAACCAGGAAAAACTGGCGTCTCGCGTTGAGAACCCGGACGAATATGCCGGATTGTTCACGAAAGAAGAGATAGACAAGTTATTTAGTGAGGTAGTCTCCTACTATATCGATCCGGAGAAGTGCCAAGCATGTATGACCTGCGCCAGGAGATGCCCCGCAGAAGCGATCATAGGCGCAAAGAACCAGATCCACGTAATTGACCAGGATAAGTGCATAAAATGCGGAACCTGCTTTGAAGCTTGCCCGACCAAATTCGGGGCGATTATGAAGATTTCCGGCGAGCCTGTTCCCCCTCCTATTCCTGAAGGAGAAAGAATGATAGTCAGAAAAAGCAAAGAAAAATAAGAGAACTCCTCTGCTTTAATTGGTCCGTATCACCTTGATGTGTTTTCCAACCCATTCAGGCGGAAGATAGACGCGGCCGCTATTTCCGCTGTACTTCACCACCTTCTCAAGCATCTCTTCACCGTAGACTTCGAACTTCACCTTGTGTGGGGCGGGGCTTTCTTCTTTCCGTGATGCAGACTTACCCCCAACTAGTCGCTGATCTCGGCTGTCTATCTCACTCATAAACGCCTCCCGTCGTCCCGATCCTGTTGAGACCGACCGGCAACCTTATGGAAGTTTCAATTAAAGGTTCTTCTTCTCGGTTGGATGATAACGACCGTATAGGGTTCACTGAATGGTAGTCCGATTACCGCAAAAAAGCTATTATGTGATTATAATATAGCCACGATGTCTGTCAAGACTTTTTTTTGGACATCCGGAATGACAAGGGCTAAGTTATTTCATTAGCGACGATCAGCCACGGTCTAAGCCGTTTCAGTGGTCCTATTCAAGAAATCTTTCGGAAGTCCGCCGAAGGATGCTGACTGTAATGGATGGAGAGATTTTAGCGCCGTATACGGAGGTCCAGCACTAAAGGGATGGTCTTAAGAGAGGTATTGAATTGTGAGGAATCTACTTGATGGACGCGATCCGTTTCCGCCCTCTGTTTCGGTTTCAGACCTATACAGGAAAGGCTTTCTTAACGGCCCTTATTTGTTTCTTTTCGCTGTGTTTCGGGGCGTTCCCCGCTCTGGCCTCCGTGGCACAAGTTGAGGTTATTCAGTCGCAAGATCGCTACGAGGTCGGCCATCACTATCCGCTTCTTTTTCGGATCAAGATATCGAAGGGTTGGTACCTTCATGGGACTGGAGAAGCGGGGAAAGAGTTGATTCCTACAAGGCTATCTTTTTCGCAGGCACCGGGGCTGAAGATCGACCATATCGTTCTCCCCCTCCCTGAATTCACCAAATTCGACTATACCTCTCAACCGATCCAGACTTTTTCCGGTCAGATTCTGGTCAGTGGGATGCTGTGGATCTCAGAAAATGTGCCCTTGGGGGAGCAGACCATCCAGGGAAATCTCTCCTACCAGGCTTGCTCTCTTTCCACATGTCTTCCCCCTCAGAAGGTGAACGTCATCGTGCCTGTAGCAGTGGTTTCCCGAGGGACAGCCGTTCATTCGCGTAATGAAGATCTTTTTCGTGCGGAAGAGAGGGAGGGGGCTACATCGGCAAGCTTATGGCTTTCCCTGGTAGGTTTCTTTTTGGGAGGGTTGGCGCTCAACCTCACCCCCTGCATCTATCCTCTCATCCCAATTACCGTATCGTACTTTGGTGGGAGAAGCACAGGCATAAAGGGAAACACTTACGGTAACGCAGGGCTTTACATGCTCGGTCTGGCCGTGACTAACTCCCTGCTTGGTTTGTGGGCCGTCTTGTCCGGGCAGATGCTCGGATCGATCCTCCAGAAGCCTCTTGTCATCATCTTGATCGCGTGTCTTTTTGTTCTTCTGGGTTTGAGCTTCTTCGGACTTTGGGAATTCCGTCTCCCTGGGTGGCTCACCCGCAAGGCAGCGAAAAACTACGGTGGATATTTAGGCTCTCTGTTCATGGGCCTTACCCTGGGCATAGTGGCCGCTCCCTGCCTCGGTCCCTTTATTCTAGGCCTCCTGACTTATGTTGCCCAGTTAGGAAATCCTTTTGCGGGCTTCCTGTGTTTCTTTGTTTTGAGTCTGGGCCTGGGACTGCCCCTTGCCGTTCTCGCCCTTTTTTCAGGTTCCGTGGATAAGCTCCCCCTCTCAGGAGATTGGATGGTGTGGATCCGGAAACTCATGGGGTGGGTTCTCATAGCCATGGCCTTTTATATGATTCGGCCCCTGGTCCCCTTCCACTGGGGGAAAGCGGTTCTCATGGCCCTGGTTCTTTTGGGGGCCTCCTTTCATCTGTGCTGGCTCGACAGCGCCGGTGAAGGATTTCGTCGATTTGTCTTATTCAAGAGAGCGCTGGGTTTTTTCTTGTTCGCCGGGGCCGTGGCTTATCTCGGGCTTGCGACCTATTCCAGAGAAGGCGTCTCATGGATCCCTTACCGGGAATCTCGCATGGAGAGAGCATTTGAGGATAAAAAACCGGTGATTCTGGATTTCTACGCGGAGTGGTGCGTACCCTGCCGGATCATGGACAGCCAAGTGTTTACGGCGCCTGAAGTGGTGAAGCTCTCAAGAGAGGTCGTCATGTTAAGGGTGGATCTCACAAAGAGAAGAGCCGACCAGGAAGCAGTACTCAAAAAGTGGGGTATCAGGGGTGTGCCCACTGTCTTGTTCTTCAGCCGGAATGGGACGGAACTTCGGGACCTGACGATGGAGTCCTATGTGGATATAGAAGCGTTTCTAAAGCGACTGGAACAGTTGGTGAGAGGAAAAGAGTCTTAAGATCCAAGGGAAGAAAAGAAACTACCATCTGACAAGAGCGCTTCCCCAGCTCAAGCCCCCTCCGAATACCGGGAGGCAAACGAGGTCTCCCTCACGTATACTTCCGTCCCGCACCGCTTCATCGAAGGCAATGGCGCACGATGCCGATGAAATATTGCCGTACTTATGCAGGGTGACATAGAACCTGTCCATGGAAAGGTGGAGGCTTTTGGCCATGGACTGAAACATACGCAGATTGGCCTGATGAGGGATAAACCATTTAATGTCTTCAACAGCCACGTTGTTGTGTTCGGCGCCTTCCTTGATCGATTCCACGAAGTGGCGGACGGCGACCCTGAAACTGGCATTGGCTTCGATCATATTAAGGGTATGAAGCCCCTTGTCGACGCTTTCGTGGGAGATAGGAGTTGTTCTCGATCCTCCTCCCGGAAGAAGAAGATCCTGGCCGTTTTCTCCATCCGTGTGAACATGGGTGGACAGAAGGCGGTGGCCTCCTTTGCCCTTGGTCAGGATGGCGGCGCCAGCCCCATCGCCCCAGAGGATGCACGTGGTTCTATCCTTCCAGTTCAAGGTCCGACTCATGATTTCAGCGCCCGCCACGAGCACCTTTTGGGAGTGCCCCGTCAGAAGATACTGAGTCGCCACATTGAGGCCGAAAATGAACCCGGAACAAGCGGCAGAGACATCAAAGGTGACCGCCTGGGGGGCTTTCAGTTTGGCCTGTAGCCAGTTGGCCGCCGCAGGGCAGCACGTATCCGGAGTAATGGTGGCCACGATAATCAGATCCAGATCTTTGGCTACGAGCCCTGCCATCTCCAGGGCCTTGAGAGAAGCCTCCTTGGCAAGATCAGATGTGTTGACGTCAGGATCGGCAATTCTCCTTTCCCTCACTCCGGTTCGGGAGGCGATCCACTCGTCGGTGGTGTCGAGCCCCATTTTCTGTAAATCAAAATTGGTGAGTACTTTGGGTGGGACATAGGAGCCCGTTCCTAGTATCTTTATTCCGTCCATTACGCTTTCTTTTCATCCCTCGGCTTTAATACGTAATTTCTTCTCTTTCGCAGCAATCGCCAGCCGTGTCTTGACCACTGTATCGGGAGTCAGACTGATAGAATCAATGCCGCACTCCACCAGAAACTCGGCAAAATCCGGGAAATCGCTGGGAGCCTGTCCGCAGATGCCTATTTTTCGGCCCTTTTCTCTGGCCACCTTTATGACCTGGGCAACGAGCCTCTTAACAGCTTCGTTCCGCTCGTCGTAAATATGAGCTACAAGGGAGGAATCCCGATCAAGACCGAGGGCCAGTTGGGTGAGGTCATTGGAGCCGATAGAGAATCCGTCAAAAATCTCCGCGAATCGATCGGCCAAAATCACGTTGCTGGGGATCTCGCACATCACGTAGACTTGAAGGCCGTCCTCTCCCTGCACCAACCCGAACTCGCCCATCAGATCGATCACCTTCTTCCCCTCCTCAGGAGTTCTGCAAAAGGGCACCATCACCTTAATATTGGTGAGTCCCACATCATTTCTCGCAATCCGGAGGGCACGGCATTCGAGTTCGAAAGCATCCTTGAAGGAATCATCATAGTATCGCGAAGCACCCCTCCAACCGATCATGGGGTTGTTTTCCTGGGGTTCGTAAAGAAATCCTCCCACGAGGTTTTCATACTCGTTGGTCTTGAAATCGGAGAGACGGACGATGACATCATTAGGGTAGAAACCGGCAGCGATGCGGCCGATGCCTTCCGCAAGCTTGTCCACGAAGAACTGGACCTTGTCTTCATAGACGGAGGTAATCTCGTCGATCTTGTACACCACGCCGGCAACCCTCTGGTCATTTTTTGCCTTCTTCCTCAGCTCGTCATAGTTGAGGAGAGCGTTCGGATGGATGCCAATGTGGGAGCTGATAATGAATTCCTCTCTGGCTAGTCCCACACCGTCATTGGGAATTAAGCCCTGCCCGAAGGCCTGTTCCGGTATCCCCACGTTCATCATGATTTTGGTACGGGTCGCGGGTACTTCCTCAAGGTTCAGGGTCTGCACCTCGTACTTGAGGAGTCCTTTGTACACATGACCGGTCTCTCCCTCACAACAGGAAACCGTAACCTCCTGGCCCGTCTTGATCACCTCATCCGCATTGCCGGTGCCGATAACACAGGGAATGCCGAGTTCCCTGGAGACGATGGCGGCATGGCATGTCCGGCCGCCTTTGTTGGTTACGATCGCCGAGGCGATCTTCATGATCGGCTCCCAGTCCGGGTCGGTCATACTGGTAACCAGCACATCGCCCGATTTGAACTTCCCGATATCAACGGACGTCTCAATGATGTTGGCCACGCCCTGCCCCACTTTGCTTCCCACTGACGTTCCATTCACAAGGATTTCACCTTTCTCCAGCAAGGCGTAAGTCTCATAGGTGTTGGTACTCCTCTGGGAATGGATCGTCTCCGGCCGTGCCTGCACGATGAAGAGCTGCCCGGATCCCACCGTGACGCCGTCTCCATCCTTGGCCCACTCAATGTCCATGGGCTTGAAAAAACCAGCCTCCTTGCTGTAGTGATCCTCAATGATGCAGGCCCACTCAGCGAGTTTCACGATCTCTTCCTCTTCGAGAACGTAACGATGTCGCTCGCTGAGGGTCACTGGAACGTTTTTGGTGGTGGCATCGTCCGCAATCGAATAGACCATCTTAATGTCCCTGTCGCCGGCCTTACGGCTGATAACGGCGCTCTTCCCTTGTTTGAGCGTGGGCTTGAACACGTAGTACTCGTCCGGATTCACGGTTCCCTGGACCACGTTTTCACCCAGTCCGTAAGCGGCGGTGATGTAAGCCACGTCTTTGAACCCCGTCTCTGTGTCGATAGTAAACATGACACCGGAGTAAGCGGAATCGGAGCGGACCATTTTCTGAACGGCTATCGACAGGGAGACATCAAACTGCCCGAAGCCCTTATCGTGACGGTACGATATGGCGCGGTTGGTGAACAAGCTCGCAAAACACTTCTTGCATGCGTCGAGGACGCTAATTTTCCCGCGTACGTTCAGGTAGGTATCCTGCTGGCCCGCGAATGAAGCATCAGGAAGGTCTTCCGCCGTCGCCGATGAACGAATGGCTACATCCAGGTTGTCCATGCCCTTTTGTCCGAATTCCTCAGACAGTTTGTCATAGGATAGATAAATCGCCTGGATTAAATCCGGTGGAAAGTCGGCATGCCGCATGATGTCACGGACTTCCCTGCCCTTTCTCATCAGGTTGCTGAGGTCCCTTGTGTCGAGGTCTTTGAGGATCTTCTTGATTTCATCCTCGATTCCGGCATACCGCAAAAAATACCGGTAGGCATAAGCCGTGATGGCAAAACCGTTAGGGATATTGATGCCATGGTCATGCAGATTGCGATACATTTCCCCGAGGGAAGCATTCTTCCCTCCCACCATGGGAATATCCTCTATGCCGATTTCATTGAACCAGAGGATGAAATTCTTGCTTTTGTCGCCCGCCATGGCTTTTCTCCTTGAGAACTGAGGTTTGTTTCAGGTCTTTTCTTTGGCCGAAAATCCACTGATTTCAGCAAATAAAAGAATGTTATTCGTACCACTATAAGGAAGTATTGTCAATTCACAAAATATGGGTTAGGTTTTCAAGGAATGAGCAGTACGGAGCAAGGAGTATGCAGCGAGGATCAGTGCCTCCCGTCTGCTACTTACCGTCGCCCGGTGGACACAAGGTTTGGTTGCTGCCGAATGTTTTTCGCTACTTCCATGGATCGGAGGCCTTGGAACCGATGGAGCCCCTCTCTAAAGAGATCATCTACCTGGACCACAATGCCACCACACCCATTGACCCTGCCGCGGTACAGGCCATGAGAGGGGTCATGGAAGAGGAATTTGGAAATCCTTCCAGCGCCTATTTTCTTGGAAAAAGGGCTAAGGAACTCGTGGACGAAGCAAGGAGTGATTTGGCCTCCCTGCTCGGGTGTGATCCTGACGAAGTGATCTTTACTTCCGGGGGAAGCGAGTCCAATAACATGGTCCTGAAAGGCATCATGGATCTGAGGAGGCCCGATGAATTTCACATCATCACTTCCGCAGTGGAGCATCCGGCAATCCTCAACCCGGCTTTGTTCCTCATGGAACTGGGCGTAGAGGTCACGGTCCTTCCTGTGGACCGTTTTGGACGGGTGAATCCGGATGACGTCCAAAAGGCGCTTCGACCTCAGACGAGCCTTATCTCCATTATGCTCGCAAACAACGAGACAGGGACTCTTCAGCCTGTGAAAGACGTGGTCAGGATCGGCCGGGAAAACAGTATTCCGGTTCACACCGATGCGGCCCAGGCTGTTGGTAAGCTGCCCTTCGACGTGCGGGATCTCGGTGTGGATTTCCTCAGTGTGGCGGGCCACAAGCTCTACGCGCCTAAGGGCGTTGGCGCACTCTTCATAAAAAAGGGGAGAAACCTCACGCCCCTGATTCATGGGGCCTCTCAAGAAATGGGCAAACGAGCAGGAACGGAAAATAGCATTTTGGCTGTAGGACTGGGGAAAGCCTGTAAGGTAGCCAAGCAGCGGATTAGGGAGGATGTCATTCATTCAAAAACCGTGCGAGACAAGCTGGAAGACCTGCTCTTTAAGAACCTGGACCGTTTGGTTCTGAACGGGCACCCTAGCGATAGGCTTCCCAATACCCTGAATGTCTCCGTCCCTGGCGTCGAGGGAGCGAAAATTCTGGAGGGCATCCCTTCCCTGATGGCATCGACGGGTGCTGCGTGTCATGATCGGTCGGTGAAACTCTCCCATGTCCTTTCTGCTATGGGCGTTGCCCCGGAAGTGGGCATGGGGGCATTGAGATTCTCGGTAGGCCGTAACAATACTATGGAGCAGATTGAGAGAGCTGCTTGGCTGATTATTGAGAGAGTTAATGCCCTGCGATGAAATCTGCCCTGGCAGATTTCATGGAGCCTTCGATGGAACCATCTTCTTCAGAGAAACCCGCGCTGCTGGTCATCGACATGGTGAAGGACAGCCTTGATCCGAACAAGAACTTCCCCATTACCTCTTTGGCTTTGCAGATCGTCGCCCCCATCAACCGGTTGGCCCGATCGTTTCGTAAGGCATCTTGGCCGGTGATTTTTGCTACGGATGCCTTTAGGAAAGAAGACTTTATTTTCACGGGAAAGATGAAGCCCTATTCCCTGGAAGGCACTACGGGCGGAGAAGTGGCTGAGGTGCTGGAGCGGGAGGGAAACGATCTCTGGCTCCCCAAACCTCGGTTCTCGGCTTTTTTCAGGACCGGTCTAGAAGATTGGCTGAAGACCCGAGGAGTCACCTTGTGCGCGGTGGCGGGCATCACGACCAACTTCTGTGTCCTCACGACGGCCATGGACGCCCTCTGCTGCGATTTTAAGGCGGTCATCCTGGAGGACTGCACGGTCGCCTCCACTGAAGCCGTTCACAGGCAGACCCTCGACATCTATCGACGAAACGCCCTTTTCCCCCTGTTCCGAATCATGACTTCCCACCAGCTGATGGAGGGACTTTTCCAGCTGTATCATTTTGGGAACTCTTCCCAGAAGCTGGGAGGAGCATGATTCTCTTTCTTGCGTGACTCTGGCGGAGGTGGCGTTTTTCACGGTTTATCCAAAGGGGAATCCCCTGGCTTCGAGTCTTCCTTCCTCTTGCTTTTCTCCTCCATCCTTGCCCGAATTTCTTTTTCGAGCCCTCGTCCGGTAGGCCTGTAAAAAACCCTGTTTTTCAATCCTTCCGGCAGGTATTCCTGTTTTACCCAAGCGCCCGGGTAGTTATGAGGGTAAAGATAACCTCTTGCGTACCCTAACTCTTTCATGAGCCTCGTCGGTGCGTTCCTGATGTGCATGGGCACAGGCTGGCTACCCGTCTCGTCGATTTCCGATTTTACGGCCCTCTCCGCTAAGTACAGGGCATTGCTCTTGGGCGCCGATGCGAGATAGACGGTTGCCTCTGCCAAGGTCAGTTCAGCTTCGGGGGGTCCCACCTTTTCCCAGGCTTCGAAGGCCCCCAGGGCAACTGCCAGGGCATTCGAATCGGCAAGGCCCACGTCTTCCGCGGCAAACCGAATCATTCTTCTGCAGATGAAAAGAGGATCCTCCCCTGCCACGAGCATCCGGTAAAGCCAGTAAAGGGAAGCCTGCTCGTCGCCGCCCCTGAGTGCCTTGTGGAAGGCCGAGATCAGGTTGTAGTGCTCCTCACCGTCCTTGTCATAGGGAAGCGCCTTCCTGCTTAGCGCCTCCTCCACGGTAGCCAAGTTCAGGACCTTCCGGCCCTTGTCATCTTCCGTTGCAAAATTTGCTGCGATCTCAACGTTATTGAGGGCTACCCGTGCGTCCCCTGAGGACATATTGACCAGGTGTTCGAGGGCATCGGGGTCCACTGTCAGATTCAGGTTTCCAAGGCCGAACTCATTGTCCTGGATGGCTCGAAGAAGAATCTTCTTCAATCCCTCCCTGTCAAGAGGATGAAGGACCATGACTCTTGCTCGCGAAAGAAGCGGAGGAATGATCTCGAAGGATGGATTCTGAGTGGTAGCGCCTACGAGGATGATGAGACCGTTTTCTACATAGGGCAAGAAGGCATCCTGTTGGGCTTTGTTGAAACGATGAATTTCGTCCACAAAAAGGATGGTCGGTTTGCCTATGAGGTTATGATCCTTTCCGGCCCTATCGACCACCTCCCTGAGATCCCTGACACCCGATGTGACTGCCGAGAAGGATTGGAATGGATTCTTGGTGTATTGAGCCATGAGTCTGGCCAGAGTTGTCTTGCCCGAGCCTGGGGGACCCCAGAAGATCACCGAAAAGATGTGGCCTGACTGGAGAGCTCTTCGGAAGGGCGAATCCGGTCGAAGCAGGTGATCTTGACCTACCATTTCCTCGATCTTTTTCGGCCTCATCCGGTCAGCAAGGGGTTTGTACGCTTCATTCATAAATGAGCGCCTCAGGAAAAGCAGACTTCATCACTTCATCGTTTCTTTCACTGTGGTAAGGATCTCCGTGATTTGACCTATGGCATGGTTCATGTCTATGGGTTTACTGATAACAAGATCCAGATGGGAACCGTGGCCGGGTTTGTCCTCTTCTTTCAGATCGTAATCATCAATCAAAACTACGGACCGGGTCGATTTTGAGTCTTTAATGCGTCGCGCCAGGGTTGCTCCACTCAAGTCAGAGACAGCGGAACCTACCATCACCATATCATAGGTTTTTCTCCGCAGTTGGATAAGGCCCTCGCTCGCCGAAGAGGTTGTAGTGACCCTGCATCCCTTACCTTCCAGTGTTTGTGACAGTAGTTCCGCGATCAAATGGTCCTCGTCAATGATGAGAACGCGGCTATTCTTAATCGTTCTCCGGCTGGAGGACGACTTCTTCTTGCTTTGCCCTTCAAGGTTCGCCAAAGGCAGCCTGATCGTCACCATGGTTCCTTCATTTTTGCTGCTGTCGATTTCCAGCTGGCCTTCATGTCGCCGGACGATTGCTCGGGCCAGACTGAGACCCAAACCAGATCTTTCCGCCCCCTTGGTCGTGAAGAAGGGATCGAGAACTCTGCTTTGAATCCGGGCCGGGATCCCTACGCCGCTGTCTTGGACATAGATATGAGCATATCCTGCATTTTCTTCTGTGCTTAGGTATATGTGTCCCCCTCCCGGTATAGCCTCTAAGGCATTCATGACCACATGGTAAAGCATTTCTTGAATCTCTTCGGGGGCACCTTCCACCGGCGAGACCAGCCTGAGATACGTCTTGATCTTGATGTCCGTTCCCCTTTTCTCCGCCTCTTCTTTCACTCTTGCAGCTGCCTTGGTAGTGGCGTCGCGTACCGCTTTTCTCAAATCAAAAGGGAGCCTCCGAGAAGCGTCTGGAGTTGTCTTTGTTAGACAATCCATAGCTCTGACCATGTTCTCCACACGAGCTACCGCGTCGTCCAGTCTATGGGCGTTCTCTACATGACCGGGCGTCGCGGCCAATTGCCTGGTCAGGTTTGTACCGTCCTGAAGGGCTTTCAGGGGAACCGCCAGCGCGTTCTTCAGCCCCAGAGCCGCGGTGTAAAGGGCTTCCGCCTTTGCCGAGTCCACCAACTCCTTTTCTCTTCTTTTTCTTTCCTCATTAGCCATGAAGGTGACCACAAAGGCTTGGCGTCCGTTGGACCGGAACTTTTGAGCCTTTGCGTCATACCCCAATATTGCCCCATTTTTGCAAATAAGCTCTATTTCAGAAAAACCGGAGGACAATCCCCTTGATCGCCGGTTCCCGCAAATTTCATGAGCGACGCTCTTGAAAGGGGCGGTGACGAGATCCTTGAAATCATGGCCCAATATTTCTTCTGCATGGTAGCCCAGCTGGTGAAGTATCACATCGTTTGCGGCAACGATCTTCTCCCCTTGGATCACGATAAAACCCACAGGCAAGGTATTGAGAAGGCTTACCTTGTGGTTCAGCGACTTCTCCAACTCCACCTTCTCCTTACTCAGAGACGCAAAATCCTTCCTCATGCGATCATGTCCGGCTTTGAGCTTTTCCCGCATCCCGTCCATCTCCTTATTCGTCCCGGAGGTGGGGCCTCCAGGGTGCACAAGGACTATTCCATGGATTTCACAGCGATAAGAAGTGGTACGCCTTCTTTCACCCGAGGCATAAAATGGGCTTGCTGATGAAGACCTGATACCGTATCATACTTCTCCGAAACTCTACAACAGGGGAATGAAACGGTCAATCCAATAATGGTACCGGGAAGACAATGATGGGTCTGCGCTTCTTTTATGCTTTGAGGAAATCGTGAAAACCTTCGTCCACCTGCACGTTCATTCAGAATATAGCCTTCTTGATGGCGCCATCAGGATCAATCAGCTCCTAGAGAGGGCTTCAGCCCTCGACATGGATGCCGTGGCTGTCACGGACCATGGAAACATGTTCGGTGCCGTGGAGCTTTTCAGGGAATCCAAGGGGGCAAGCGTCAAACCCATTCTGGGCTGTGAAGTCTATGTCGCACCGGGACATCGCAAAGAGAGATCCGTCCCTGCCGAAGGAGGGCCAATTGCCTATCACCTCATCCTCCTCGTGATGAATCAACTCGGCTACGTCAATCTCTGCCGCCTGGTGACGCTCGGTCACCTGGAAGGTTTCTACTATCATCCCCGGGTCGACACGGATCTCCTGCGGGAGCATAATGCGGGCCTGATCGCTCTATCAGCATGCCTCAAGGGTCGGATTCCCTATCTCATCCATAGCAACCGCATGGAAGAAGCCAGGGAAAAGGCAAAGGAACTCGCTTCCGTATTCGACAAGAATAGGTTCTACCTGGAAGTCCAGGCCAATATGCTGCCTGAGCAAAGGATAGTCAACCAGGCTCTCAAAGAGCTAGGGGAAGAAGTATCCATCCCTCTTGTGGCCACCAATGATTGCCACTATCTGCGCAAAGAAGACGCAGAGGCCCATGACGCCCTGTTGTGCATCCAAACGGGCAAAACCGTAGACGATACAAAGAGATTGCGCTTTTCGAACGAGGAGTTTTTCTTCAAGTCCGAAGATGAAATGCAATCCTCCCTGGGCGGTGCGGAGTGGAGCGAAGCTCTGAACAACACCCAGGAGGTCGCGCGCCTCTGCGAGTTTCAAATGGAGTTCGGGAAATACAAGTATCCGGTGTTTCACGTTTCGACTCAGAAGAGCCTGGAAGACGTCCTCGCCGAAGAGGCGAGAAATGGTCTCAGGAATCGGCTTCAGTACATGGAGAGTAAGGGAATCACCCTTTCCCCAGAGCAGCTTCAGGAATATGCCGAAAGGCTTGAGTATGAACTGGGCATCATCATCAAGATGGGTTTCGCCGGTTATTTCCTCATTGTAGCGGATTTCATAGATCGGGCGCGCCGTTCGGACATCCCGGTCGGCCCGGGCAGGGGGTCAGCCGCCGGATCCCTGGTCGCTTACAGTCTCAGTATCACCAACATAGATCCCATCAAGTATGGACTCATCTTCGAACGCTTCCTCAACCCCCACCGCATCTCCATGCCAGACATTGACATCGACTTCTGCATGAATGGAAGAGATGACGTCATCCGGTACGTGGCAGAGAAATACGGCCGCGAAAATGTTGGACAAATCATTACCTTCGGAACCATGAAGGCGAGAGCCGTCATCAGGGATGTGGGTCGAGCCCTGAGTATTCCGTATGGTGAGGTGGACCGTATTGCCAAAATGGTACCGGCGGGACCGAACGTCACCCTTGAAAAGGCTATGGAAGAGGAGCCTGAGCTGAGGAAACTGGAGGAGGGAGAACTCCGTCACCGAAAGCTTTTAAAGATCGCCCGCTCCCTCGAGGGCCTTTCAAGGCATGCTTCAACCCATGCATCTGGCGTGGTCATATCAGACAGGCCCCTTGTGGAGTACCTTCCTCTTTTTAAGGGATCCAACGATGAAGTGATGACCCAGTTCACCATGGACCAGATTGAGAAGCTCGGCCTGATCAAGTTCGATTTTCTAGGTCTCAAAACGCTTACGGTCATCAAACACACCCTAAAGCTGATCGAAGAAACAAAGGGGCAAGAGCTCGACATCGATCAATTGCCCTTTGATGACCACGCCACCTACCAGTTGTGCTGCGAGGGAAAAACAACGGGAGTGTTCCAACTTGAAAGCGGGGGCATGAAAGATCTCCTGAGAAGGCTCAGGCCTGAAGTGTTCGAGGATATGATCGCGTTGGTCGCCCTTTACAGGCCGGGACCCCTCGGCAGCAACATGGTGGAGGAATTTATTTCAGGCAAACACGGCAAAACAAAGATCAACTACTTCGTGCCGCAGTTGGAGCCCATTCTAAGAGAAACCTACGGTGTCATCCTCTACCAGGAGCAGGTCATGAAGATTGCTCAGGTGCTTGCCAATTACTCTCTTGCCGAGGCGGATGAACTGAGAAAGGCCATCGGAAAGAAGAAACAGGAGGTAATGGAAAGTCACAGGGCGCGCTTCGTGGAAGGAGCGACGCGCAATGGTGTCCAGTCAGCTCTGGCCCGGAGGCTCTTCGACCTAATCGAAAAATTCGGTGGCTATGGCTTCAACAAATCACACTCCGCTGCCTACGCCCTTATCGCCTATCAGACTGCCTATTTGAAGGCCCACTATCCGGTTCAGTTTATGACCGCCCTTTTGACCCAGGACATGGGAAACCAGGATAAGACCATCAAGAACATTGCCGAGTGCCGGGAAATGGGAATACCCATTTTGCCTCCCGACCTGAACGAGAGTCAGACGGATTTTTCCATGGTTGGGGAAGGCATCCGATTCGGTCTCGGCGCAATCAAGAATGTGGGGTCGAAAGCCATGGAATCGGTTATCGAAAGCCGGAATAGCGGAGGACCTTTCAAAGACCTAGTGGACTTCTGCAAAAGGGTTGATGCTTCCAAGGTGAATCGAAGGATTGTGGAGGGCTTGATCCAGGCCGGCGCCTTCGATTTTACAGGGACCGAAAGGTCCGGTCTTTTCGCCTCTCTCGATGAAGTCCTACGTTTCTGCAGTGCCACCCAGGACCCCAATCAATTGAACATGTTTTCATGTCTCCAGGGTCAGGATTCTTCAGCCTTTTCCTTCCTCGAAAATTCCGCACATGAAGGATGGGACGAGAAAGAAAGGTTGAAAAGAGAAAAGGAGTCCCTGGGCTTTTACATCACCAGTCATCCACTCGATCATTACAAGAGCGAGCAAAAGCGTTTTGCCACGAGCCGAATACAGGACGTGGTTAACGCGGCGGATAAAACGTTGGTTAAAGTGGCAGGGGTAATCGAAAACCTCAGGCTCAAAAGGACCAAGCGAGGCGAAAAGATGGCCATCGTGACCCTTGAAGATCAGACCGGATCGGTCGAGGTCGTGGTATTTCCTGATGCCTTCGAGCGTTACTCCCACCTCTTCAAGAGCGAAGATCCCTTGCTTGTCACGGGTACGGCGGAGATTGATGAAAATGTGGGGAAAATCATTGCCCAGGAGATTAATACGCTTGAGAATGTCAGGCGGGATGCGATCAGAGTTATCCAGATGACTTTGCCGCTGGCCATTATCACCAGAGGAATCCTGGAAGAGATTAAAGAGATCCTCTTTCGATATCCAGGTGAATCGTCCGTTCAGTTCAAGGTCAACACTGGACAGGAAAAGGCACTGCTCATCGCCGCTCATCCACGATACAGCGTTTCACCATGCCAGGAATTGATACGAGAGGTTGAAACCCTTATTGGTCAAAAGGTTGTTTGCAGCTATGGAGAAAAAAATCACAACGCTAGCCATGTTGCGCGCCCCCAGTTTCTCGGCCAGTCTTGACGAAGTGCTTTTCAGAGACGGCCGTATCGGCAAAAGGATGAAGATTGATCATCCCGAGGCCTCGGCGGTAGTCCCTTTTGTTTCCCAAGACGAGATCCTCATGGTCAGGCAGTACAGATATGCTCTGGGAAAGGAAACCCTGGAAGTCCCTGCCGGGAAGTTGGACCCAGGGGAAACACCCGAAGCATGCGCCAGGCGGGAACTGCTCGAAGAAACAGGCTATGGGGCAGATGAACTCAGGCTCGTTTACACCTATGCTCCGGCCATAGGGTATTCCAATGAACTGATTCATATCTACTCTGCACATCGATTGAGTAAGAAGAATGCAAAAATCGATGAGAGGGAGATATCATCCGTGGAGAAGGTCCGCCTTGAAATTCTCAAAGAAATGATAAAGAAGGGCATCCTCCTGGACGGAAAAACCCTTCTGAGTCTTTTCTTCGCAGGGATTGAAATCGATTAGTCGGGATGGGCTTCGAGAAACTTCTTCAGCTTGTTGATAATGGTCACCGGCACAGGTCCGGAGTTGGCGTACAGCTTCAGCAACGCATAGGAAACCTTGGTTTCCTGTTCCACTTTGTCCCACCCAATCCCTTTGGCATCAATCTGACTCATCAGCTTGACGAGTTCTTCCGATTCCATCCTATTGTCTCCTTCCAAGAATCTTAACTTCTAACTCCTTCGCAGGTCGCGGAGAACATTCATATTGCCGACCCACGGGAGTTTCTCTGGCGAGTCAGCAATGAAACCTGCTTCCCTGACCCAGCTGAGCCATCATCTCCATCTTACTTTTGGGGAAGAGCAAGGTCCGGAGGATAGACGTATTTGGGATCCATTTCATAGGTCCACGGCAGTCCCCAGGCTTGCCAGCCGTAGTGGCGCCGATGGTCGAACCCATAAATGTTATTCCTTTTGGCAAGCTGGCGATAGAATTTTTGACGGTTAGGATCTTCAAAGAAGGGAAATTCCGGTCCTTCAAACCCATCTTCCACATCAAAGATATTCTTGAATCCGGCGCCTACCAGTTCTTTGGCCGCCAACGTACTCCGCGTTCCGTCACGATCAAGGATGAGCAGATTATCTGTCTTTTTGAAGACCTTGCCGAGCTGTTCCAAGAAAGACTTGTTCTTGACCATCGGGTAGCCCGGTTTCTCCCCATCCTTATTAAACTGATTGGTGAGGAACACGTAGGGGAAATTATATGCCTTGAAAGGATGCCCTACAAACTGATATTCGGCCCGAGTGCGAATATCAATCAGGTAGCTGTCGGGCACCGTGTTGAGCATGTCGAAGGCTTCAATGCTTTTGATCTTCTTGGCCTCCTCAGATCGAGCCGTTCCGAAAAGTCCGGCAAGCATTACAGCCAGAGCAAAGAGGATAACAGCAACCGATTTTTTTATCATATCGTTTCTCTCCGCTGGCAAATACAGGACTTACCCTTTCCCCGGAAAGAGATTGTTCTTTAAAACTTGAGATTTCACCAAGTTAATAATTCAAGAACCGCTCCTTTGTCAATGGAAAAGATTGACAGTCCATCCCGCCTTGTCTAATATCCTTTCGCACCCTGGCAGAAAGGAGACTATCATGTCCGCAAGCAAGGTTTATTTTGCTGATCTCAGAGCCTCGGTAAAGGAAAATCTTCCTGCCAAGGTGGTGCGACTCGCCGGCATGTTGGGACTGGAGAGCATCGTCCCTCGCCGCGGTCTTGTGGCCATCAAACTTCATTTCGGTGAAAAGGGTAACACCGCCTACATTCGGCCCAACTTTGTCCGCCATATCGCGGAGCGTGTCAAGGCTCTAGGGGCTTATCCTTTTCTCACGGATTCAAATACCCTCTATACCGGCACAAGGTCGGACAGTGTTTCTCATTTGAACACGGCGATCGAGAACGGGTTCGCTTATTCTGTGGTGAATACGCCTATCATCATTGCAGACGGGCTAAGAGGGGCCAGCTACTCGTCGGTAAAGATCGACCGGGAAATCGTCAAGACCGCCTACATCGGAACGGACATTGCGGAAGCGGACGGGATCATCAGCCTTGCCCATTTCAAGGGCCATGAATTGTCCGCGTTCGGAGGGACGATCAAGAATCTCGGTATGGGATGTGCGTCGAGGCGCGGCAAGATGGTACAGCACGCCGATCTTTCTCCTAGAATTACGCGCAAGAAGTGTGTGGGATGCGGGCAATGCGTGGAGCACTGTGCTCAGTTCGCCATTACTCTCAGGCAGCAGAAAGCAGAGATCAACTCAAAAGAATGTATCGGATGCGGAGAGTGCATCCTCATCTGCGAAAACAAGGCCATCGATGTTCGGTGGAACAAAGACATGGCCCTTTTTCAGAAAAAGATTGTAGAATATGCGTTCGCAGTATTAAAGGGCAAGAAGGGAAGAGTTGCATTCCTCAACTTCCTGACTCAGATTTCTCCTGCTTGTGACTGCTATGGGCACAGCGATGCCCCTATCGTCGCGGATCTCGGGATGATGGCCTCCACGGACCCCGTGGCCATCGACCAAGCGTCGGTGGACATGGTCAACCGTCAGAAAGGACTTGAAGGCAGCTGTCTTGCGACCCATAAGGAGGCGGGGGAAGACAAATTCAAAGGCCTCTACCCCAGCGTGGACTGGACCGTGCAGCTTGAATATGGGGAGAGAATCGGACTAGGTGTGCGCGAGTATGAGCTGATTCCGATTTAGAGCCTTAAGCTGCAGCTTCTTCGCAAGCGACGGAGAAGCTCCGAGGCCCGGCCGGGCTCATACAACGCCTGGTGCGGCCAAAGGCTTGCAATGGATCCATAGGTCCTGCACAACTCAAGCTGAGGAGGGTTGGCTTGCACAAAGCTTCCGTCGCGGCCAAGGGCCTGCATCAAGAGGAGTCTCTTTCATGACTAAGCTACTCGATACACAATCCATTAAAGTCCTCGTCAGGGGCGGAGGCGATCTGGCTTCGGGCGTTGCATGGAGACTCCATGTTTGCGGCTTCCGGGTCTGCATCACCGAAATTGCACAACCCATGGCCGTGAGGAGGGCCGTCTCCTTCTGTGAAGCCGTGTATGACGGTCAGGCCGAAGTGGAAGGAGTCAGGGCGCTTCGTCTTCATGATGCCCATGAGGTGTCGAGGGTTTGGGAACAAGGATGCATTCCCGTTTTCGTCGATCCTGACGCTGAAATGCGTCATGTGATCCGTCCCTATGTGTTGGTGGATGCCGTCCTGGCCAAGACCAATCTGGGGACAACCTTGAACCATGCCCCCGTTGTCATCGCTCTCGGCCCCGGCTTTACAGCAGGAGAAGATGCCCACTTCGTGGTAGAAACCAATCGGGGACATTTTCTGGGACGTCTGCTCTCCCGCGGTTCCGCCCAACCCAACACGGGAGTCCCGGGTTCTGTGCTGGGGATCACCTCGGACCGAGTTCTCCGTGCCCCTGCTTCGGGCAGGTGGGAGAGTCGGAAGGAAATCGGTGATCCTGTGAACCGGGGGGACATAGTGGGAGCGGTGGAAGGGCAACCTGTCCGTTCCAAGATAGACGGCATTGTCAGGGGTCTGATAAGACCGGGAATTGCTGTCTCTCAGGAACTCAAAATAGGAGACGTGGATCCCCGAGGGGACAAGAAGTCCTGCTACACCATTTCCGAGAAGGCTCTCGCCATTGCAGGAGGCGTCCTGGAAGGAGTGCTCCGAAGCACCTATCGTTGAACGGGCGGCCCATATACTCAGGGCCCTTCCTTGCGTCATGCCGATACATTCTGAGCCTCCTTTTCTTAATCGACCCCGACCAAAAATACAGCCTTGCATATCAATGAATACATCTTAGATAAATAGATTGACAACTATTTTACATAGAAATATAATTATATTTAACTAGCCCGATATTGCCACTTGTTCGAGTCATTTGAGGGCAAAAGGACATCTTGGTTTAAACCCCTGGTCACGGAGAAAGGTCATGGAAGGAGCAGCCAAGAGAGAGAGGCGCAGAAGCACACGACGATTCGTGCGATGGCCGGTCACGGTGGAAGCTGAAACCGGGACGGTAGGAGGAGAAACGAGGAACGTTTCTTTTGACGGTATCTTCATTCAATGCGACGAACCCCTGAGAGTGAATCAGGATTTCCGCATGGCCGTTATACCGCCAAATCGCCGTCCCATCGGTCTGACGGGCAAGGTGGTCTGGGCGGATCTCTATGGCCTCGACAAGGAAGAGAACGCTTTCGGAATGGGAGTCTGCCTGGTTGAGATTGCCGACAAGGACCGAAAGGTTTTTGAAGATGCCGTATCGTCTCGGCTGCAACACTGAGAAACCCTTCTGCCCCGCGCTCGTCCCACTTCCCGTCCCGTAAGATTGTGATCGGGCAGGCGTACTCTTCTGTGCCTATCCGGGTTACTAATTATCCACTCATGTGTCTCAGAAGAGTGCCGACTTTCAGGTCTCTTTCTTGGTCCCGACCGCCTCCTCAACCTCCGCTGGCGAAGAACAGTAGATAGAGTTCCCAGTTTACGGCCAGGCAAAATACGATAATAAGAGCCGGATAGAGATGTCTCAATTGTCCCCATTGACGGCCGGGGTAAAGGCTCTGGCTCAGCAGGATAATAAGCACCGATGCGAACGTGAGAAGATACTTGGTACAGAAGAATACAAAAGGCCCCCGTTCCAGATAATAAGCCATGATGGGGTTGATTTCGCCTGCTCCCCGATCGACCAACTCGAGGGTGAACATGGCATCAAGAACGCTGAGTCCCACAATAGATAAGATGACGGCGAACATTCTCGAACTGTATTGATCAAGCCTCCATGGCTTTTGTCTGTCTTCTTTCCTGCGGATGCCAGCCCGCCTTCCCGTCAGCCAATACCTGCTGAAAGAGGAAAGCTTCTTGCTTCTTCGATCAGCGCCGCTTCGTCTTTCCAGGTAGTAAAGCGCTCTTATCTCCACCATAACTTCGGAAGCTCCTTCGACTTTCGCGTCTTTTCTCCAGTCCTTTCGATTTATATCCTAGCCAAAACCATGCCAGAGCTCAAGGTTTCATCCTTCCATAGTACCGGAGAGGCATCTATTCGCAGGGTGGGAAAAAGAGTTCTCTCTTCAGGAAAGATTTTTTCCACTTCATGGGAAAATATTACATAGGCTTGAGAGCATCGGCTCTGAAAGCGCTTGGCTATTTTTCTGGTTATATGGTATTCATCGGACTCGTTCCAAGGGATCTATTGTATTTTTTTCGAGATTGGTCCATCCTGATCCCAAACCGGGAAAGGAGTTGGTGTGAGGACGACAGGAAGATGAAAGATCAGACTGATAAAGAGGGTTATTACATAGGAATCGACGTTGGATCGGTGAGCCTGAACTGCGTGGTGATGAATCAGAGCAGGGAAATGGTCCATGAGTTTCCCTACCGCCGGCATTTCGGAAGGGTAGAGGAAGAAGTATCCTCAATTTTTGGGAAAATCTACCAGGATTTCGGAAAGGATTTCGTCCGTTCCATCGCTTTCACCGGCAACCACGGAAAAAATCTGAGCGAAAAGCTTGGGGCCCTCTATGAGTTTGAAACCATCAGTCAGGTTCTCGGTGTGCTTTTTTTGAGGCCTGACGCCAGGACAATCATCAGCATGGGAGGACAGGACACAGCCCTTTTTCAGATCAACCATTCCGATGGAGTCTGGGAACTGGAGTATTTTAACACGAACGGTCCATGTGCTTCCGGCACGGGTTCTTTCATCGATCAGCAGGCCGAAAGACTAGCCACAGCCCTTTATGAGAAAACGGAAACGGCTAAGCAGCCGATCGATACGATTCTGTTCGATTTCATTCGCCTAGGCCTTCAGAGTCGAAAACCAGCGAACGTGGCCTGCCGTTGCACCGTATTCACGAAATCGGACATGATCCATCTCCAGAACAAAGGTGAGAAACTCGAGGATATCATTTACGGGCTCCATCTCGGAAACGCCAGAAACTACATCAGCACGATCGTCTCCACCCGGGTCCTGCAAGAACCAATACTCTTTGTAGGCGGGTTGTCCCTGAATGCTCTCCAGGTACAAGCCTTCCGCTCCTATTTTCCGGGACTCGTTGTTCCGTCTTGCAGCACCTCCACAGGGGC
Organism: uncultured delta proteobacterium; assembly: GCA_963740905.1. GTDB lineage: Bacteria > Desulfobacterota > DSM-4660 > Desulfatiglandales > HGW-15 > JAFGDM01. The sequence goes on along the minus strand of CAVUFY010000019.1, from coordinate 214,690 downwards.
GATCGGTGTGGCCCTTAAGGCCCTGGAGTCAGAGAGACAAGTTCATATTGAACCCGAACTCATTGAAACCATTTTTGAGCAGGGAGATTTGACGCTTCCCGTCGCCCCCAGGCTTTCGCTGAATAAGACAAAGTGGAAGGATACGGGCAAAATCCAGAATCGACCCCTGCCTTCTAAGACGAGGGTTTACCTGGGCATCGATATCGGATCAACGACCACCAAGTATGCCTTGATGAATGAAGACCAAGAAATCATTCATAAACACTACATCCCCACTCAGGGGAAGCCTATTGAAGTGACCCAGCGGTTGTTGAAGCACATCCTGGATGATTTGGGACACCGGATAGAAATCGTTGGAACAGCCACAACCGGCTCGGGCCGAAACGTGGTGGGAGACTTCCTCAACGCAGATTTGATCATCGACGAGATCACGGCTCATGCGCGAGGAGCCGTTGCAATAGATCCGTTTGTGGACACCCTCTTTGAAATTGGGGGGCAGGATTCAAAATACATTTTTATCTCCAGCACCCACCCCCTGGACTTTGACATGAACAAAGTCTGCGCAGCCGGGACTGGAAGCTTTCTCCACGAGCTGGCCAACAAATACGGGATTAACATCGTCGGAGAGTTCCAGAACATAGCTCTTTCGTCCGAGAAACCCGTCAAACTGGCCGAACGATGCACGGTATTCATGGAATCCGACCTCGTGGCTTATCACCAGAAAGGGGCTGACAGGAAGGATCTTGTGGCAGGACTCTGTTATGCCATCGTGCACAACTACCTCAATCGGGTGGTGGGAAAAAGGAAAATAGGGCAGAGAATCATGTTCCTTGGAGGGCCCTCCCTCAACAAGGGGGTGGTGGCCGCCTTTGAGAATGTGCTGGGGCGGGAGATACTGGTCCCTCCCCACAGAGAAGTGCTTGGAGCGTATGGCGCCGCCTTGAGCGTTCAGGAGCGGATGGTTGCGGAAAAGAAGGAAGGAAGCATGTTTAGAGGACTTGAAAGCGCTGTCAGGGATAAAATGGATTACACCACGAAGACCTGCCATGCCGACCCGCAATGTCACAATGAATGCAAGCTAAAAATCTATGACTTTGACGGTCGCCGAAGCATTTGGGGAGGCGAGTGTGGACGATATGATGTAATCAAGGTGCGTGGCACCAAGAAGGAAAACCTGTTCGAACTCAGGCAGAAGATCTGGCAGACCTACATGGAGGGCGTCTATGAAAATTTGAGAGACGACCCTCTGATGGAGGTAGAAGGCCGTCCAACGGTCGGGATGATGCGGGCCCTTTACGGTATCCATACCTCCGTCATGTGGGCCCACTTTTTTGATCGCCTCGGCTACCGAATGGTGCTGACACCGCCTACCAACCAGCACATTTCAGAGGCCGGCATCGAGACAATGGTTGCCGAGACTTGTTATCCAATGAAAGTTGCGCACGGACACGCGAGGAGCCTCTTAGGCAAGACCAAATTTCTCTTCATGCCCACGTTGATAGACATGGCAACTCCGCAGGCTCAAGAAATGGGCTACTACTGCCCTATGGTACAGAGCAGTTCCTACATGATCCAGGCGGCCCTGAAGGTCGAAGGTTCCTATATCCTGAACCCTTGCCTCCATCTAAAGCAACGACCTGAAATATTGGCACAGGAACTCTTTGATCAGATACGGTCAAGAATCAAGGTTACGAAGGAACAGATCAAGAAAGCCCTCCTGCATGCGATGGAGACACAGGATTATTTCCTCAGGGAGCTTCATCAGAGAGGCCGCGCCATTCTGAAAGGTCAGAACGCCGCGGAACCTCTGGTGGTTGTCACGGGAAGGCCTTATAACCTGTACGACGAAAGGCTCAACCTGAGGCTGGGCCAGAATCTTTCCAAAATCGGCATGACTGCTCTTCCCATGGACTTCATCGACGTTAGTGAAGTGGATCTCTCCGATTTCCCTTCCATGTACTGGGGACTGGGGGCCCAAATTTTGAGGACCGCCAAATTCATCAGAGAACTGCCGAATGGCTTCGGCCTGCACCTCACGAATTTCAGCTGTGGCGCCGATTCTTTCATCGAGCACTTCTATAGATACTTGATGGCGGACAAGGCTTACCTCATTTTGGAACTGGATGAACACAGCGCGGTGGCAGGAGTGATGACAAGGCTCGAAGCTTTCAAGAACGTGATCGACAATGTCATGCAGAAGGCCGATTCCGTCGCCGGCTTGCGGTTCCCTCTGGCAGTGTAAATAAAGACCGGAAGATTTTTTCAGGCGGACTCACCCATGTTGAGACAGGATGATTTGAAACACGCAGAAGTCATGGACACGAAGGCCGTTCGCTTAAGAGCCTTTGAAAACATCGGCAGAATTCATCTGGGAAAAAAGACGGTACTCATCCCCGAGATGAACCGGGTCGCGACCCACCTGTTTGCCGCAACCTTCAGAGCCTTCGGGGTCAATGCCCAAGTCCTGGAGACTTACAAAGGACTGGATCTGGGCAAAGAGTACACGTCGGGCAAGGAATGCTATCCCTGTCAGATCACTCTCGGAGACATTCTGTACTATGCGCAGAACGAAAAGGAGCGCCTGGGTGCAGCGTTCAACCCGGCCCAGTACGTTTACTTCCTTCCCGAATCGGATGGGCCGTGCCGTTTCGGCCTTTACAACAAATTCCAGAGAATTGTTCTGGATTCTTTTCCGGGCTTGAACCGGTTGAACATCAGCTCTATCACCACAAAAGACGGCTACTCTCTTGCCGGAATCATTGACCGTGAAAAAGTCCTCGATTTCAAGAAAGTAGGGTATTTCTCCCTCGTTGTCGCCGACATCTTGGATCGCTTCCTTTGGCGGGTCAGACCCTATGAAAATAAGCCCGGGGCGGCGGGTGATTTCATCGAGAAAGCCATGCACACCCTGGAAGATGCCCATGAACGCTTTGGCGCTAAGAAAGAATTCAGCAAGATCCTGAATATTCTTCAGGAGCTTATCCTGGAGGGAAAGACACTCATCGACCCTTCCGTTCCTGCTAAACCTTTGATTGGTGTTGTGGGTGAGATTTACCTCAGGATGCACACCCACGCCAACCAGAACCTGATCGGGCTTCTCGAAAAATACGGGGCGGAGGTGGTCAATGCCTCCTTGGCGGAATGGGTGAATTACGTGAGCTACGATGGCTTGAGGAGTGCCAGAGCGAAGTCCTGGCTTCACCTGAAGCAACGCCAGTTCAGGCCCATGATGACCCATCTGAAAGAGATGCTCGGGTTCAGGATCGATCTCCTTTACAAGGAATTCAGACAAGGGCAGGTGTACAGAAGGGCGCAGGAACACTTGGATCTTGCCGACGACCACAAGGTATCTCACCTCGAGAAGACCCTAAAAGAACACCCCTTCTTCTCTTTCGACATCGCCACAGAATCTTGCTTGAGCATCGCATCGATCTTGACTTGCGCCCGATCGGGCTATAACGGCATGGTGAATGTCTATCCCTTCGCCTGCATGCCGAGTACGACCACTTCAGCCATTGTCAAGCCCTTCATGAGTCAACTCGGCATTCCCTACCTTGATGCACCCTACGATTCAAGCATCCAGCCGGGCAGGGAAGCAGCTATCAGAACCTTCATGTATCAAGCAGAGCAGCATTTCAAGCGCCATGGAAGAGCAGGTAACCACCACTGATGCAGCCCTTCGGCCGCGGTCTCTTCATGAAATTCGACTTCGTCGGATTTCACACATTTCCCTTCAGGGGAAGAAGCCACGGAGGGGCGCTATATGAAATCTGCGCTAGCGGATTTCATTACAACCTGTCGTCCTTTTTTACAACTTGTCGCGTATCTTTACACAATGTGCCCTGCCGCAGCCGTCCTCAATAGAACCTAACCCCTTCTTATTGTTGCATTTTGCCTGAAGCGCCTTTTAGCACAGATATTGCAAATTAAAAGTGGCAAAGAGGCCGCCCGACTTCAAAATCTAAATCGATGAACCGGGGAATGGAAAAGGACCTCCCGGGGTAAGAAGAGAAAAGGAGGCGCGAGGCGGTGCTCGGATCGCTTCTCCGGCATGTCACCGGTCGAATGAATCGAGCAGGGTCGGAACGTGCGGGAAGCGAAGTGGATAAGGTCTGTGTGAACCGTTAACATTAGCCCAACCTTCTAGACCATTCTATAGACCCCCCCTTGTTGTGCGGAGATGCTCTTTCAGGGCATCTCCGCCGCCTTTTTTGGGGGTTCTCACCGGCAATGCTTCTTCCCTGGATCAACGCCGCAAATGAGCGGGTTCCCTACGTTTATCTGAATAGGCCGCTGGTGCACGGTATCGGAGCGGTGCTGTGAACGGAACATCAAGCCTTGTCGATGACGGATCTCACCTCGGTGATCTTGAAACGGATAGCGGCATGGAGCTTATCCGAAGCCTGTTGCCCCGCTGCCTTCGCAACGCCTCGCTTGATCTCATCAAAGAAAGGCCCTCCTGTCTCCATGGCCACGGCTTCGAGATAAACTCGAGCACCCACCCAGTCGGCCGCTGTTTTTCCGGGCTCCACCACGATGAACACAGCCTTAGGATTTCTCTCGAGATTTCTGTAGCTCCGATTGGGGCCGATCCCCATGACCACGGTGTTTTCGTCGATCATCCTCGGCGAACCGAATACAGCTGCATTCACATCTCCCAGCTTGTTCGATGTGGCCAAGACGCCTATCCTGGGCTGCTTGTTGAACAACGCCATCAATTCTTTCCGGTCCATGGCTTGCCTCCTTGATCAAGATTTGCTCCAATCAAGAGTCAGGGCTCTTAAAAATTTACCATATAAGAGGGAAACGTTCAGGTCAAGCTGTGCTCATCCGACTGCGGTTGAAATAGGAAGAAAAGAATGGTACATTTTTGGAGTAAAACCATCTTCCGAATAATGAGGAGCTAAAAGAATGAGCCATAAGAATTACGCTGAGAAGCACTCCCCCGACCGAAAAGTGAACGAAAAGCTCGCTCAGGCGTTGAGGGAGAAGGCCCCGGATCGTGAGATTCCCTGCGCTCTCGCTTTCAACATTGCCGAAACCATGAAAGTCTCACCGGCCGAAGTGGGCTTTACCCTGGATATCCTGGAAATCAAGACCATCAAGTGCCAGCTCGGCCTTTTCGGATACACACCGACCAAACGGATCGTTCAGGCGGCGGAAAATGTATCTCCGGAGCTTGAAAAAGCCATCCGCAATTCCCTGGCCGATGGGCGCCTCCCCTGCGCTGTGGCCTGGAAGCTCGCGGAACAGTTCGGGATGAGGAAAATGCAAGTCTCCGCCGCCTGCGAAACTCTGGGGATCAAAATTTCTGCTTGCCAGCTCGGGAGCTTCTAGTGAGTATTCTGTCGAGATGATGAGATCGCGGAAGTATGTCTCGAACGAAAAACTGACTTGGATTGAGGCAAAGCGCCTGTGATACCTTCAATGGAAGATTTATTGGCTGCGAAAGCCAGGTTTGAGGGCGTCATTTATCCTTCCCCTCTCATCCACAGCTCCGCCTTCAGCCGCCTCTTGGGGGCCGATATCTTCCTGAAGCTGGAAAACTTACAGGAGACAGGTTCTTTCAAGGTGCGGGGGGCGTACAATCGTCTCGCTCTCCTGGATGTATCCGAAAGAAAACGCGGAGTGATTGCGGCCTCCGCCGGCAATCATGCACAGGGAGTGGCTTGGGCTGCAACAAGGTTGGGCATGAGCGTGACCATTGTCATGCCCGAGGACGTGTCCATCAGGAAGCTTCTGGCGGTAAAGGAATACGGCGCCGAAGTGATCCTTTTCGGAACCCAGTTTGCAGATGCTTACAGGCGAGCTGAAGATCTGTCTCAGGAAACCGGTAAAATAATGATCCCGGCCTTTGCCGACCCTAAAGTGGTCGCAGGACAGGGCACCATCGGCGTTGAGCTCTCGTCATTCCTCGACGATTACACTGCCGTGGTGGTGCCCGTAGGAGGGGGAGGTTTGATATCGGGCATCGCCATTGCAGTTAAGGCGATGTTCCCGAAGGTGCCGGTGATCGGCGTGCAGACTAAGTCGTGTCCTTCCACGATTCTATCCCTGGAAAAGGGATGCCCCTCTTCGGTGGAGGTGTGTCACACCATTGCGGACGGGATCGCTGTCAACAGGCCCGGCGACCTGAATTTCTCCATCATCAGGCAGCTTGTGGACGAGGTGGTGGAAGTGGATGAAGAGGCCATCGCCGGTGCCATCCTGAACCTTCTTGATAAGGCCAACGTCATCGCCGAGGGCGCAGGCGCGGTCCCTCTGGCCGCACTCATGGAAAACCGAATTGCCAACAAAGCGAAGCGGTATGTCCTTATCATCAGCGGCGGGAACATCGAGATCAACACCATTGACCGGATTTTACAAAGGGGCTCTATCCGGATGGGGAGGCTCATCCGAATCGAAGTGGATCTCCCCGATGTGCCGGGCTCCCTTTGGAAACTCATGGGCATCATCGCCAAGGAAAAGGCCAATATCCTCCATATCCTCCATGACCGTCTCAACCTTGAAAACCCGATCCAGGTCTCACGCGTCAAGCTGAACCTTGAAACGCGGGGCCATGATCATGCCGAAGAGGTCATGGAGAAACTCAAAGAAGCCGGCTACAACATCAGGCAGACTTTGTGATGAAACCGGCAATCCGGCTATCCCTTTCGGCTACATCTCCGGAGCCTTCTGCCTTCGCCTCCCCGACTGTGTTCTCCTTTCTCCAAGAGGTCCTTGAATTTGTGCATAGTATGTCGGAATTTTGTCGACTTACTATCCAGAACTGAAGAGAGTTGGTGAACTTCTCCGCACTTGAGAAAAAGGTTTTCGCTAGGGCTCCAAAGCCAACGACGAAAATTTAAGTTGACTTTACAATAGGGCGAGAATTCTAAAGTGAACGCTATGATTGTGGGCAGGAAAGCTTTTAAATGGGCGAGCTTGCACGCCACACTTGACACCTGTAACTTGTCTGGTTACAATTTCTTATGATAAGAAGCTGGAAGCACAAGGGCCTGAGAGAGCTGTTTGTATCGGGCAGCAAGAAGGGAGTGCGACCCGAGATGGCCGATCGCCTGAGAAGGCGGCTGGACGTATTAGATGCTGCGAATTCTCTCCAAGCACTTGGGTTGCCCGGCTTCAGGCTGCATTCGCTTTTAGGAGAGATGAAAGGGAAACACAGTATCAGAGTCACAGAAAACTGGCGGCTCACCTTCCGCTTTGAGGATGGTGATGCATTTGAAGTTGACTTGGAGGACTATCATGGCAAATAAGCGAACAAGAAAACGCACACACCCCGGGGAATTGATCCGGGAGGATCTGCTTCCTGAAACAGGTATTTCTCAGACGGAACTTGCCGAGCTGATGGGCGTTTCGCGCAGAACGATTTCCGAGATTATCCATGAGCGTCGACGCATTTCGCCCGATCTTGCTTTCCGACTGGCAAGAGTCTTCAATTCCACACCGGAGATGTGGCTAACCATGCAGCAAGCCCTAGACCTTTGGGAAGCGCAATCGTCATTTGGACCTGAATACGATAAAATCCAACCTATACAGCAACGCGCATCTATCTAGCACGGTTCCATGATTTACCTTGACCACAATGCCACAACACCTATCCTTCCCGAGGTTCTGGAAGCGATGATGCCTTACCTGACCTCGGAATGGGGCAACCCATCCAGCTCCTACAAGTTCGGCTCGAAGCTCAAGACGGTGATTGAGACAGCACGTGCCCAAGTGGCCGAGTTAATTGGAGCCCGTCAGACTGAAATCGTCTTCACTTCTTGCGCTACGGAAAGCAACAATGCCGCCATTCACGCAGCCCTCAAGGCCAACCCCGGGAAACGGCACGTAGCCACCTCAGCAGTAGAGCATTCCTCTGTTTGAATTACTGCGAGGCCACGGAAAAGTAGGTCCCAGGTGTGGGAAGTGACCATGAGCAAACTGGGCTTAATGTGAGTTGACCATTAACCCCTTACCCAATAACGAGCTTTAGAAGGAATTACCCATCTTATGCCTCCACGTGGGTCGGGAACGTCTCCTTGGTACCGGGGAATCACGTGGAAATGAAACTGTCCTATTGTCTGCCCAGCCGCCTCGCCATCGTTGATTCCCAGATTGAATCCGTCCGGCGGTGGTGTAAGTATTCCCTCCAAGTAATTCTGCGTCCATCCGATCCAATGGAGTAAGTGTACCTTTTCGGAAGGCTTCAGATCCTGAAAACGCACCGCTTCCCTGCGAGGAATAATGAGGCAGTGGCCGTCCGTGAGAGGATATTTGTCACGAATGACTATGAACCACCTGTCGGATGTGACGATGCGCTCTGCTTCGACTGAACCGAAGACTGGAACCGCAATCGGCTTTCTTGGTCTAGTTGGCGGATGTGAGACCGACATAGCCGCGATCCATGAATTAACCGTCTCATAATTTTCTAACACTTCGTCACCGGCAAAGGCCGGATGCCGTTCTCACTCTGGATGCCGGAGCACGTCTGGCATCTCGACATCATAAGAGTGGCACGGGACGGCTAATATAATAATTCCTTTCTCTCTCACTTCACATAAGAAAACATCGAGCCGAAATCCTGGGCAAGTCATTAGCATGAGAAACCGTGTTGCTTTCGGTGCCAGGAGATGTAGCCATATTCGGGCCAATACTTCGGGTCACTCGGCAAGAAAACCCTTTTCCCTTCGAAATCGACAAGCCGCTGTCCTGGGACACCCTCCTCGATGAATTTTTCTCTGTTGAGGATTACCCTATAATTGTCGTCCAGTGACCAGAGGCCACGGTCAAACTGCCAATGTGCATTCTTGCTGAGGGCTATACCATTCCGAGGGTCGTTATTTCTGCTGTCTTTGAATCCGTGGATGTGAGCTGCATCGACGATGCTCTCCATGTCCAATGTGGTCATACGATAACCGGTAAGGGCGCAGGTATGCCTGTAAGCCAGAACGACTACCTCGATACGGAAGCGCGCATTTCGCCCGCTCTGGACTCTCGTCCTGTATTCTCTCGGGTCCTCTCGAATCTCGGGAACATTTGGGGTGATATTCAGCATGCTGTAAAGCGCGACTCGCTCTTCAGGTCGGAAATATGGTTGGGTTTCAATCAACACTCTTTTAGCCTGGTGACGGAACTCTTGATCAGTGAGGCAGGTGAAGAAAGTTGCATCAAGTCTGATTGTCGTGGTCAGCATACTGTTCGGCGACGATTTGCCTTCAGCGGTTAGTGGCACCCACATCCCGGATGACCTCAGGTGATGGAAGGGTAATCGTACTTCGGGCCGCTGCCTGCGGCGCTGAGCTACAATCGACCAAAACACACTGAACCTGAAGGCGAGATCGGCAGACAGTTCGATCTCCCGGCCTGTGATCTCGCCTTTGTCTGCCATTTCAAGGATGACCAAAAGCAGGAGTGGTTTGTGAGGGGCAGGATCACCTCGCGCCCGGTCTATACGCAGGGTCGCGATCTTGTGTAGCCAATGCTTACAGTCTTTGACCATCGACTCAATGGATTGTGGGGATCCCTTCCTCAGCTTCGCGCCGAGAGAGATCATCTTTCAGAATGTTCAGAAGGTCGTCGGGCAGGCCGGTTTCTTCCTGCAGTTTTAGTAAATGTTTCAGAAGTTCCCGGCGGCCTCTGATGACGAGCGGTCCCGGGCCTTCGTTGCCGTTCATGCGGCGGCTGTCGCGCCAGCCTTTGTCCGGGTTACGAAATTCAAGGAGCGTTTCGCGAAATTCGAGAAGATGTTCCATGCGTTCGTCACCGGCGGCAAGCAGGCCTTCGCTGGCTTTGTCGCGTTCGACAACGGTGCAGGTCCAGCAGCCGAACCGGGAATTTCCGCAAGATGGGGTGCTGGTATCGATCTGCATGGGACATTCCCCGTTGGAAGCATTGGCGTAGAGCTTGTAAAGAGGCCGGTTATTGCCGCCCCATGGGTTTGGCTTTTGCAGCAGGTAGGCCCAGACTTCCTCAGTCGTAAGGAATTCAATCGGATTCGATACCCACACGCGGGGAAGATCGGGATGACGATTCAGGCCATTGCGTTTTGCGCGACCGGCCATGGTCTGCGCTCGGCTGGAGCTTTCCTCCCTGCGCGCTCCCAGATGCAAAATTGCCTCACCCCAGTGGCCGAGCCGCTGGTTCACAAAAATGGTCACGGGATCTATTTTTAGGCGCTGAGTACACCACCGGAAGCTACGGTTGGGCGGCGGATAGCCTCGGCCGATCATATTCACCCAGAACGATTGCTCCGGTGGCGGCTTGAGCAGGTTAACCTCAATGTTGAGGTCGTTCTGTTGGGAGAACCTCTGCATACGCGAAAGGGTCCCTTCGACCATTTCGGCGATGGCCGGGATTTCTACGCGCGTGTCGGTACAAAGCACCGATATCGGCTTTTTACGCTCTGCCGGTGGGACTGAGAGCACAGCGTCAAAGATCAAAGATGCGAGCATCGTGCTGTCTTTGCCGCCGCTGAAGCCGACAAGCCAGGGACGTTCGTCTTCCCCATAGAGCTGAATCAAGGAATCTTTGATGTCTTTGTAGGCTGTACCGGCCATGTCACCAAGGAGTTCTTAGAAGAATATATTCCTAAACTGCCCTTATCACGCAGGGAAAGACAGTCGGCCGAAAACGAGGATGGTCCTTTCGATGCGTCTGAAACGCTTGGAACGAAACCCGAGAAACCTTACACCGGGTTCCTCTTTAGATCAAGGGAAAATCCCTTGATTCTCGCTTCCAGGGGGAAGGAGAGAGTCCCAAAATGGTTCACAGAGCTGTTCCACCCGTAAGGTAGAAATTCGCCTGGATTTCCTCGGGCAACTGATTGATCAGGAGTTCCTGTTTTTCAGTGAGTATTTTTTTCAACACTGCAAACAATCCTTATGATTGTCTTTCTTTCATCAGGAAGTTTGATTCGATCGAGGTGCCTGAGGATCAGATCCTTGTCTTCCCGGGTCAGATCACCGGCGACAAAAGGGAAAAACTCAGCCAATCTCCTGGCTCGCCAGAGTTCATCTTCCAGGGGTTCATCATAATCCCAGGTTATCCTCTTCAGGTCCATCCGCCTCGCCCAACTCTCATGGCCCTTTTGTACCTCATTTACGGAAAAAGCTCACTGAGTTTATTGTCTCTCCTGTGCGAGCGCCGGCTGAACGTCGGTTTTGGAGAAGTCGTCTCCTTTGAAGAGAAGCGGTTCGCCCGAGTATTTAGACAAGGCATAGGAGCAGCAATCGCCGATGTTGAGCCCGGTTCACCCTTTTTTGATTCAATCACTATCGAAGTTTCCAATGCGCAGAAAGCGCTCAGGAGCCTTTTCGGCGCATTTGCGATAGCCTCAGAAAAGACTCCGGCTTCAGGTTTGGCTTATATACTCGATACACGACTGTGTGAACGTGCTGTGGCTTCCCGTACCACCCTTTGCCAAGTTTACTCGTCTATGATAAAATTCATGCTCATATCTTCGCTGGAAATCCATGGGATGACAGTCCTGGAATAGACGGCCGCAGAAGATCGATTGGGGAGGAGGGAATTTATGAATCGCCCGGAGGAAGTGGAAAAATTCTACCTGGAACACTTGCCGGGGGCGAAGAAAGAGAATCAGATTCTCAAGGCGCCCTGTCCATTCTGTGGCTCAGATGAAAAAAAAGGAATGGGAACCATGGTGGTCTATGTGGATCCTGAAAGCTTTTTCATGGGCTATTTCAGATGCCTGAACCGATGCAAGCCGGGTGGATTTCCTCTTTATTTCGCCAAAACCGCGGGCCTGGACCCCCGAAAAGTTCCGGGCTACGATCCCGATCGTGAGTTTCATGCTCGCGACATCGTCTATCCGGGCAGAAATCTTAACAACGAGATCAAGAAATTCGGGGCACTTATGGGGGATACCGAATACGCTCACTTCGGCGAATTCGGCGTGTCGAAGGCGACTGTTAATGAAATGAGGGTCGGTTACAACGGCCGATATCTCGTTTATCCTTACTATCTGGAAGACGGCAACTGTTATGCCGCGAGGTGTGTCATGCTCGGGCGAGAAGAGGACCAGTTCTGGCATGGAGACGAAAACTTCTTTTCCCCGGAGCATCGCCTCTTCAACGCCCAGGAGATCGAAAGGTGTGAGGATGGAACCCTGTTCATCGTTGACGGAGAGAATAATCTTCTCACGTTGAAGGAGCTGGGCTATCCTGGTATCGCAGTCCCCGGATTTGCAAATCTGGAAGCGATCGACCCTGACAGGCTGTCCTACGTGTCTCATGTTTTTCTCCTCATGAACCATACCCCGGAATCTCAAATGGCGGCACGCGGGCTCGCCGCCGGTCTCGGTTACAAGGCCAGGATGCTGAAATGGTCGCCCAATCTGAAGCGGGGGTACACTCTCTGCCATCTGTCGCGGGAAAAGGGCCAAAATTTCAGAGGAGCCGTTTCAGCCATGATAAGGGCGTCGCAGTCCTTCTCTCCTTTTTCCACCGCAGAAAAGGAAAAATTCAGGTTCCTCCAGCAGCTGGAAAGGGAAAGGGGAAGAGAACTCCTTGGGCTTAGCACTGGTTTCCAAAAGATGGATCAATCTCTCAGTGGCATCCGCGGGATCAACATATTGGGTGGACAGCCAAAAGCTGGAAAGTCGTGCTTTTTCATGCAGATCTCAACTGAGATGGCGAGAAACAAAGTCCCCGTCATCTACTACGATTTTGAAAATGGCCGGCAGAAAATTTACGCAAGAACGCTTTGCCGGCTGAGCCGCCTCAAAGAGGAGGATGTGCGACGCCGGGATCTCAAAAAACAAGAGGCGGAGCGGCTTCAGAGTGCTTTGGCTGAGTTCCAGGAATTGCTCTACTATTTCAGGGTAGTGACTGACAGGAAACTCAGTCCCGATACCGTGAGGAGACAAATCGATTTTGTGAAGCACGAAACCCGGCAGGACAAGGCGCTGGTGGTAATAGACAGCTTGCACAAACTCCCTTTCAAGAACCTCTCCGAAAGACGTACGGGCATTGATGAGTGGCTACGCCATATGGAAGCCATTCGGGATGAGCAGGACGTAGCCTTCCTGGTCATTTCAGAGCTGGCCAGAGGCAGCCAGGGAGGATATGGCGAGAAGCCGGACTTGGCTTCGTTCAAAGAGTCCGGTGATATCGAATACAGCGCCGACAACGCCATGATCCTGGCTCCCGACTGGGATCCTCTCGATCCCTTTTCCACAGGGGAAAGAAGAAGCACCCTTTGGCTCGTGGCCAGCAGGGAGAGCAGTCCCGGCAAGGTGGGAGAGTATGTTCTCGATTATCCTTTCTGGGGATTCAAAGAAGCGTGAGGACGATGCTATGGTTCAGGACGCATGATACACACAAGGAACGACAGGAAGAAACCTTGCTGTGCCCTGCGTATTTTTCATTTCGGCCTGCGGTGGGGAGGAGGCTCCTTTTTGGCTTCCAGGATGCCTCGCAGGTGGTTGCGCTCGGCCCTCAGCCGAAGGAGATGGTTTTCCAGTTCATCCTTATCTTTCGGAGTGGCTGTTTTTAAACGGTCCTCAAGCCCTTGCACCTCCTGCTCCAACCGATAAAGCTCTTTAGCTACGATCCGGATGGACATGGTCTCGCTCGCCTCCCAAAGATGCTACGTCCAGGTCCGGTCGGGCTCACGCTTTTTCTCCCTGAACTCAAAATCCCGGAGCCACTTCCTGAGCCTCTCTATCTCTTTTCTGAGATCAGGGAGAACGTCCTGGCGCATCTTCTTTTCGGCCTCTTTTTGGAGCCTTTCGAGATCCCGGAGAAGACGATCCAATTCTTTCTTCATTCCCTCACCGGAATCAACCGTCCGGCCACCCGCTTTCTCCAGACAAACAGGAAAATCTCGTTTGTCTGCGACGGCTTTCTGCATGACCGGAAAGAAAACCCAAACAAGGAACAGAATAAGAACGTTCCTCTTCATGCTTCCTCTCGAATTCCGGTAGCCTGTTGACTGACCAAAACACCTACCTCTTCGGGTTGGAAAGTCAGCCTGGAAAAGATCTTCTTCTCCACTTCTCTGCACAGACCGAAGTTCTCTCTGATCAGCTTCCGCATGGACTCCTTGTTCTTCCCGTAATGATCCAGAAGATATTCGATCCGCTGTTCCAGGCTCACCACAGTGTCGTGATTCACCCTCTTGTCGGCATAATACACGATCTCTTTTTCTCGGACCCCGTGATGGGGATCATAATCTGACAGAACAACGTGCTCGGCCACGATGTCGGCGATTTCAAAGAAACCATGATCAACACAGATTTCTTTCCCCTTTTTGGCATGGTCCTCCCCGGTTCGAAGACACAACGTCTTGGCGATGTCATGCATGAGAGCGCCGGCCGTGACCTTTTCTAGAGCCACGTTCGCTCCGGCCTGCCGCAAACGCCGGGCAATGAGAGAAGCCACTTTTTCCACTACAATGGAGTGAGCCTTGATGTTTTCAAGCATGGAGTATTTTTCCATCAAATCGAAGCACTGACCTGAAGTGGGAATCATTGACCCTGTTCCTTGCGTCCATGCGCCACCAAATCTGCCCGGTCAGATTTTAATGGTTTCGTAGAAAGCCGCCGAAGCAGACGGCACCCTAAAAAGCCCGCTTAAGTCACGAAATCCCGGATCGAGATGAACTTTTTACGAAGCCGTCAGATTCTATTTGACGGCCGGGAACGGTATAAGGGTAAAGCAAGCGGTTCCAAAAGGCAAGGGGGAGTGTTGACAAGGCGCTGCCGTATCGTCACAATGGAGGCCAATCCTGCCGGGAGAGAGTGCGAGCCTGTATCGCGACTCATGAGCCCTTTGAGGAAGGGCTTAACTTCTGCGAAAAAGTTATGCTATAAGCATTTAAGATCGAATCTCATGGATGGGAGGTCCGGTGATGGAAAAGAAGGTCCTGGAGGCCATGAAAAAGGCGGGCAAGCCTGTGAGGCCGGGAGACGTGGCGAAGATGCTAAACGCGGACAGCAAGGAAGTGTCGAAGATCATCAATGAACTGAAGAAGCAAGGCAAGGTGAATTCACCCAAGAGATGTTTTTATGAAGCGGTTTAAGGAGAGTTCAGGAGGGGAAGGGCACTCCACGTGGTTCGTGATCATGATAGCCGTTTTCGTCACCTGCCTGATCACGGCCAACATCACCGCCGTCAAGCTCGTAAGCGTGTTAGGGTTTATTCTGCCCGCGGCTATATTTGTCTTTCCTCTCAGTTACATCACGGGCGACGTTCTGACTGAAGTGTATGGCTACAGCAGGGCGCGAAAAGTGATCTGGCTCGGATTCTTCTGTAATTTCGTTGTCGTGCTCTTCATCTGGATCGGGCAGGTTCTTCCTCCCGCGTTTTTCTGGGACGGTCAGGCCGCCTATGAGCGCATTCTTGGTTATACCCCACGTCTCCTGGCTGCGTCGTTTCTGGCTTATCTTGTGGGTGAATTCGCAAATGCCTTTGTCCTGGCGAAGATGAAAATCGCCACCCGGGGGCGATGGCTCTGGCTTCGCACTATCGGGTCCACCATTGTGGGGGAGGGATTGGATTCAGCCATCTTCATCACCGTTGCCTTCACGGGAAACATTCCGCGTAAAGCACTTTTCATCACCATCGTTACCCAGTGGCTGGCCAAATCCGTGTATGAAGCCCTCGCCACCCCGCTGACCTATGGGGTCGTGAATTTCTTGAAGCGAAAGGAAGGAATGGACTTCTATGACCGGAACACAAGGTTTAATCCCCTGCTGATTTCCGAATGAGATATAGGCAAAATTCTACGGGAGGCTGTTATGGATTTTTCTCTGACCAAGGAACAGAAAGACATCAAGCGGGCGGCGGCGGAATTTGCTCGATCTGAGTTTACACCGGAAGTGGCCCAGGAATGTGAATTGAATCATCGATTTCCCAGGGAGATTTTTGAGAAGGCCGCCAAGCTTGGTTTTATAGGCCTGGACTACCCTGAGGAGATCGGAGGCGGCGGACTGGGGATCACAGAGAACGTGCTGGTGGTGGAGGAATTCTGCAAAGCAGACTCGGGCCTCGGCATGGCTATGCATCTTGCCTATGTCCCATCAAAAGTCGTGAAGCTCTTCGGCACTCCCGATCAGCGCAAGAAATTCCTGGCGCCTCTTGTTCGCGGAGATTGGGTCTCGGCCATCTGCCTCACAGAGCCCGATCACGGAAGCGATTTGACATGCATGGAAACGACCCTGGAGGAAAAAGAGGACGGGTTTGTTTTGAACGGGACAAAGGTCTTCACCACCAATGCCGCGTATGCGGACTTCTTCGTCGTTCTCGCCCAGGACGACAAGGAAGCTTCTCCGGGCAAAGGGATGACCACAGTCCTTGTTCAAAGGGATCCTTCATCGTGGCTCGGAGGGAAACTGGAGATCAATGAAATTCCTCATAAGATGGGGATTCATACCACGTCCAGTGGAGAGGTGGTTTTCCACCAGCTCAAACTTCCAAAAGACAGCATTCTCGGGCAAAGGGGACGGGGCCTCTTGAACGTCCTAGATTTCCTGGATGAAAGCCGGATTGAAATAGCCGCCCAGGCTCTCGGCAATGCGGAAGGAGCCTATCTGAAGGCCTTAACCCATGCCAGGCAAAGAAATCAGTTTCATAGGCCGATTATCGACTTCCAGGCCATCGGACACCGCCTGGGAAGGTTGTGGAGCCACCTTCAATCCGTTAAATGGCTGACCTACTATGCGGCATGGCAGTGCGACCACAAGAATGCCCAGACTTCCGGCACTATGCCGCTCATCACGTCCATGGTGAAGCACCATGTTCCTGAGACAGCCAAGATGATCATCGATGAAACCATCACCGTCTTCGGAGGGTACGGATATTTTCTCGAGCAGGATGTGGAAAGAAGGTATCGGGATAACCGTATCATCGAGATTTATGAAGGCACCGTGGAGGTCCAGCTTAACAACATGGTCCGTATTCTGAAGAAGCTGAACCTCGATTTCATCCAGTCAACACTCATGTGATTGGATTTTTCAGCAGCGACCAGCCCCTTTTTCAAGGGCGGCCCAGGGGAAAGGCTATCCGCGTTTCCTGGGTTTCTTCCTACAGAAGTCCTAGAATGAAAGAAGCCACCTGCTCTGCCCCGTTTGGCTCGGTCCGCAACAAGCGGGGCATCGAGAGAAGCTGAGGGAGCAAGGAAAGGAAGCTCCCGCCATAGAAATCTGTGGTCCGAATAGGCAGACCTGCCATCCGATCTCTGACAAAGGAAGCCAGAACCCCCGACTCCCTGAAATGCTGCCTTTCAATGTACCCGAAGGGAACCCCCGCAAAGTAAGTCTCAGCCAGAATGCCGTAACCGATTTTCCCAATGAGGGCATCCGATGCGTTGATAAGGTCAGGGTGGTAGAATTTTGATCGATGGGGCAAGCAAACCATGTTGCCGCGTCTGTCCGGTTTTTCGGCCGCCCCAGACAAGATGAAATACACCGAGGCGTAGTCTTCCATTTCTCTCAGAAACGGGTACGATTCAGGGATTCCGCCCATGGTGATCATCACCATTTTGGCATCCCCGGGGATTCCCAGCCTGGTTTTCACGTCAGAAGGAGTGAGTCGCGGCTTGCGGCTGACGGGCCCGGTGGTTAAGTGAACTAGTCCGGGCGAGCACACGGGCTCCGTCTGGATATGGAAGTCGGCCAGCTCAAAAACCTCCTTCAGGTAGACTATGACCTTTTTAAAGCGGGCGTCTTCAGCAAGGTACTCCTCGTACAACCAGTCCCAGGTAAAGTTTTCGATGAGCACCGATCTGAGACCTGCGTGCCTGGAAGCAAGGATGCCCATGGGAGCGATGTCGGAGATCACCAAGTCACACGGCCTTTCCAGGAGAAAAGAGGAGAGGGAGGAGATCATCGAGGCCTGAAGAGGGAAGAAATGATTCAACCTGGTCAGCGTTTCACCGAGGTCCGCTTCGAGTGCTGTCTTTTGCGCAAGACCCACGTCCGTCACGACGGAGTGAAAACGGAAGCTTCCGGTGAGAGACGTTTCAAAGAACCATGAAGGCACGGATGTGAAGACGTCAAATTCAACGGTCTCATCCATGCCGCGCAGGGCTTCCATCACGGCAGCGGTCCTCGCGGCATGTCCGAACCCGTGGGGAGACACAAAATAGGCGACGCGACGTTTACGAGGCATGAAGACCTGCGCACCCCGCCATGGGGACAGCCGCTTTGTAAAGAGTGCCCGCGCCTCTTATGCGGTAGGCTTCTACAAAGGCGGGAACAAGGATGGAGGAACCGCGAAACAAGTGGAACGCGTCTCCCGTTCCAAGATCCATCAGTTCGAAATCACCCTGCACACAGATCAGGATTTCAACGCTTCGCTGAGGCGCGCTTTCATGCACAGCTCCGCTCTCAAGGCAAATTCTGGAAAGGAAGAATTCTTGCGCTTCCGTGGGGTAGATCCATTCTGTGAAACTCTGCGGCTCGGGCCGGAGAACGTGGCTTTCGCCAGGTCGGAAATCGAGGATTCTGATGAGTTCAACCTTATCCACGTGTTTTTCCGTGAGCCCCCCTCTCAGGACGTTGTCGGAGTTTGCCATGAGCTCAATACCTGCTCCTTCCAGATAGGAATGAAGTTCTCCTGCCGCTATGGAAATGGCCTCTCCGGCTCGAAGATGTATCAGGTTGAGGAGCACCGGCGCGAGCACACCGACGTCAAAAGGAAAGTCCCGGTGAAGTCTGAGTGCCCATTCAAAGGCGGGATCCGAGGAAGCATGTGGCTCGGCCGCGGCTATGAATCTGGAGACCAACCGTTCCAGCTTTTCCCCGGTCATGGAAAGGAGGTAAGTGAAGAAACCCCGCAACGCATCACGGCCGTCTTCCCGGAGGATTCTCGTGCCCGGTTCAGAAAAACCGATTCTTTCAAATAAGGAAAGGATCTCTCCCGCCTTACGAAAGCCCTTAAGTGCCCAAAAAGATGTGAGAGCGCAAAGGACTTCGGGCTTGTGAAAGGGATCCTTATAGTTTCTGTGCCGTGCGTTCAATGCCGTGCCCTGCCCGTTCTCCCTTTCAAATCCTTCCAAAGCCTGGGTCGGCCCCGGATGAGCCTGGATGGACAAAGGCTTGGAGGAGGCGAGAACCTTGAACAGAAACGGGAGCTGATTGGAAAACCTGGCCGCTGCGGATTTCCCGAGGACTTCAGCGGGGGCTTTCCTTATCACATCCGTAAGGGCTGACCATTTCCCATCCGAATAAACCATGGAAGGACCTCCGGCATGGGTTCCCATCCAGAGCTCCGCTTGAGGTCTATCAGTCGGAGTTGGCTGCCCAAGCAGTTGGGAAATAAAACTCCTCGATCCCCACGAATACTCCTGAACCGTATTCTTGAGAAAAATGATTCCGGCCATGGCACCCTTTCTCCGCATTGGGCTGTGTCGAGCACTTTACCCTTTTTGGGAAGCTCAGTCCATTTATTCAGGGATTGTGCTTCGATTTCAATAAGATCAAAGTCTCTGACCGTTTTACCGCACCAGTCGTATGTATGCATTGTCGAGGCGTTCAACTCATCGGCGAGGTCTCGTCAGGGGGTGTTAATTGACTGTTGAGCGTTTTTCGACTATATTGGAACACATCTATGGATTATTAGTGTCATTCAGCTATAAAAACGAGAAATATGTGGCGCTTACCCAACCAAAATCGGGGGAATGCTCATGTTTACTTTTGCCTCTGAAGAGACCTATGATGACGGAACTGTGATCATCAAAGAGGGAACTTCCGGAGACTGGCTTTATGTTGTGCTTTCTGGAGCAGTAGAAATCTCCAAGATGATAGCCGGGAGGAAATATGTCATCGACGTGCTCAAGCCCGGCGAGATATTCGGCGAGGTCGGTTTCCTGGGGGTGAAAAAACGGACCGCCACGGTAAAAGCCGTGGGGCAGACGACCCTCGGCATTGTTGACCGGACCGCACTAGACGCGGAGTTTAATGAGCTTTCTTCGGATCTCAGAAATATCCTTATGGCTATGGCCAAGCGGTTTGAGAAAATGGTGAGCCGGGTTGTGGAATTCTCATCACGCTCCGACATTCGGGTTCAGAGGACCTTGTCCCTTACGTACAAGGACGATATGGCCTTTGTTCGGGCTTATATCGGCAACATCGGTTCAGGTGGGCTCTTCATCAAGACGGGCAAACCTCTTCCTCAGGGGGAGCAGTTCCTCTTGCGCCTGCAACTTCCTGACCTGACTGAGCCTCTGAAAATATCCTGCGAGGTGGTTTGGGCTAAGGGCACTGGACGGGACACGGCCAAGGAGTCGGGAGGCATGGGTGTCAAGTTCATTGAGATGAGCAAGAAAGACGGCGAATTATTGACGCACTATCTCAGCAGGGTCTCGGGTCGCTGAAAAGACCCGGTGTCGGCCTCCTGTGATACAAGAAGTTTAATTTTCAAGACGTAACGCGGACACAGGGAAGGGAGCGGTGATACCCTTCTCCGGATCGATCGGGGTCCAGGGCACGATGCAGCTCATGGCCCCTTTCAGTTTTTGGTGTCAGCCGATGCCTTGTTCGCAAGTCGGGGATGATGCCTTCAGAGTCTTTCACTAGGAAATGACGCATAACATGGAACGGATGAAACAGATACTGGGAATAGGAGTGGCGGTCCTTTCGGCGCTGGCCTTCTCGAACGGCTGCGACCGCTCCGAAAGCGGTACGAAGCCCGAGAACAATCAGGACCAGGAGAGGCGCATACAGGTGTCGATCGTTGAGGTGGCGCCTTCCCCCATGAAGGATATTTTGATTCTGCCGGGCGAGACGGAGGCCTGTCAGGACGTCCGGGTAGGTGCTGATACAGGGGGCCGGGTGGAGCGGATCATGCCTAAAGAAGGGGACATGGTGAAGGAGGGCGAACTGGTTGTCCAGATCGATGTTGCCTTCCTCAAGGCGGCGCTGGACAAGGCGAAAGCCGCCATGAAACTGGCCGAGGATCTTTACGAGAGGCGGCTGAAGCTCTTTGACCGAAAGATTATTAACCAGGAAGAATTGGATAAGGTGCTGACCGAGCAAGCGTTGGCAAAGGCCAACTTCAGGCAGGCAAAGATAGAATACGAACGGGGGTTTACAAAGGCTCCCATCAGCGGGGTGGTGAACTATCTGTTCGTGGATGAGGGAGAATTCGTGGACCGGGGAAAGCCTGTCGTCGATCTGGTAAACGTGGACAAAATCAAGATTAATGTGAACGTGCCGGAATTGGATGTGCGGCATCTGAAAACCGGCCAAAAGGCGATAGTCAGGGTCGACGCTTTGCCTGACCGTGAAATGCTAGGGCTTATTGATTTCGTTTCCTACAAGGCCGATCCAGCCACAAGGACTTTCCATGTCAGAGTGCAGGTGGATAATCCCTCCCACGATATACGACCGGGCATGATCGCCCGGGTGGCTCTTTTGCGAAAGATCATCCCTGATGCTCTGTCCGCGCCCCTTTTTGCCTTGGTAGATAAAGGAGGGGAACGCCTTCTTTTTGTGGAAAAAGACGGGGTGGCCCATGCACGTTCAGTGACCATCGGGATCATTGAAGGGGACCGGGTGCAGATTACGAAGGGACTCAACCCCGGGGATCGCCTCATCGTCGTCGGCCAAAAAGACGTGGAAGAAGGGATGAAGGTCCAGGTTCGATGATCATCAATCAACTTGCCCTCAAGCGCCAGATGACGGTCCTGGCACTCTTAGTCTTGATCGTTATAGTGGGTCTGTACTGTTACTTAACCCTGCCCAGGGAATCCTTCCCCGACATCACCATCCCCTATGTCTTCGTGAATACCACCTACGAAGGGGTGGCGCCTGAGGACATGGAAAAACTGATTACCATCCCCATTGAAAGAAAGCTCAAGGGCGTGTCCGACGTGGAAGAAATCCGGTCCACGTCTGCGGAAGGGATCTCGACAGTGGCGGTCAAGTTTCTTCCAAGCATCGACATCGATGACGCCCTGCAAAAGGTGAGAGACAAAGTGGACCAGGCAAAGCAGGATTTGCCGGCTGACCTTCCTGATGACCCAGTAATCCAGGAAGTCAATTTTTCCGACATTCCGGTGATCCGAGTGGTCCTTTCCGGCCCTTTCAGCCTTCGACGCCTCCAGAATTTTGCCGAAGATTTTGAGGACAGAATCGAGGGTATCTCCGGAGTGCTGGATGCGCGCATTACCGGAGGACTTGAACGGGAAATCCATGTGGAGTTCGACCTTGATCGAGTCGGAGCCTACAATGTGCCTTTCTCGAGCCTCGTAAGTGCAGTGACCAAGAGCAACGTGAACATGCCCGGTGGAAGCATGGATATCGGGGAGGGCAAGTATTTGGTGAGGGTGCCGGAAGACTTCAAGCATCCCTCCGAGATATTCTCGATTGTGGGTTTTGTCCGGGACGGCAAGCCCGTCTACCTGAGGGATGTCGCATTCATCCGTGACAGTTACAAAGATCCTCTGACCCGGAGCCGGATGAATGGGGAAAAGAGCGTCACCCTGGCCGTTCAGAAACGGAGCGGCGAAAACATCCTGAGGGTCACCGACGAGGTGAAACGAGTTGTCGCTGAGATGCGCCCGCTCATGCCTCCGGCCCTGAAGATCGATCTCACTTCGGACATGTCCAATGACGTGCGCCTCATGGTCTCCGATCTCGAAAACAACATCCTGTCCGGACTGGTCCTTGTCCTGGCCGTAATTTTCCTGTTCATCGGCGGTCAGTCCGCCATCTTTGTAGCTCTGGCCATTCCCTACTCCATGTTCATCACTTTCGCCCTGCTGACGGGCTTCGGGGAGACGATGAACATGGTGGTCCTTTTCTCACTGATTCTGGCTCTGGGAATGCTGGTGGACAACGGCATCGTCATCGTAGAGAACATTTATCGTCACATGCAGCAGGGGAAGTCACGTGAAGAGGCGGCCGAGATCGGAACCGACCAGGTGGCCTGGCCGGTCATCACTTCCACTCTGACCACGCTGGGGGCCTTTTCCCCATGCTCTTCTGGCCGGGGATCATGGGGGAGTTCATGGGTTACCTGCCGGAAACCCTTATCATGGCCCTTTAACCTCTTCCCTTTTTGTCGCCTCTGGTGATCAATCCCGTCCTTTCCGCCCGGTATCAGCGGGCAACCATCCACTGACAGAGAACGGCAGACATCCGGCCAGAGAGACCTCTGGTCAAAAGGGTCTATCTGCGTCTCGCTGATCTGGGCTCTCAACCACCGGTTCGTCGTGGTTTCCCCGCGGCCTTTGCCATGCTGATCGCCTCCGTCGCGAGCTTTGTTCTTTTCGGGAAGGGCACGAGTTTTTTCCAGAAACAGAGCCGAGGAGGGCCTACGTCCACGTCAAGGCTCCGGAGGGAACCAACCTCGATGCGTCAGACAGCCTTGTGGCTCAGGTGGAGAACATTGTCTCCCAGTACAAGGACATCCGGTATGTCATATCCAATATCGGGGCCGCAGGCGGTGACCCTTTTTCCCAGGGCGGCACAGGCACCCATATCAATCGGGTGGCCCTGGATTTCAAGGATTTTCACGATCGTTCCCGGCCATCCTCCGAGATCATTAAGGAAATCAGGAGCCAAGGTTCTTAGCGACCATCAAGGGCGCGGACGTGCAGGTTGAGAAGGAAAAGGAAGGGCCCCCCACCGGGCCGCCCATCAACATTGAGATCACCGGCGATGACATTCTTATCCTGGGCGACTTGGCCGCCGAGGTGCGCAATAAGATTAAAGATATCCCGGGGCTTGTCGATTTGAAGGACAATTTTGTGAAAGGAAAACCGGAGATCCGAGTACGGATAGACAAGGAAAAAGCAGCCTTGCTGAGCCTGGATACCTACACGATTGCCTACACGGTGAAAGCCGCGATCAACGGCGTGAAGGTAGGCGTCTTCAGGGAAGGAAAAGATGAGTACGACATTACAGCGCGGCTTCCGGAGAAGGACCGCCACTCCGTTGGAAGATCTTAAAAGCATCACCATATCCGGGCCTCGGGGCGAACCGGTCCCTCTCACGAGTGTAGCCGGCGTCTCTGTGGAAAGCGGGGTGGGGGCCATCATGCGGCTGGATCAGAAGACGGGTGGTCACCCTTTCAGGGGATGTCTCGGGACGGCTCGCAAACGATGTGATTCAGGAAATCGACCATCGTCTCAAGCATGATTTCACCTGGCCCAGAGGATACGGCTACCAGTTCACCGGTGAACAAAGAGAGCAGGAAAAGGCGCAGGCTTTCCTGAGCAAGGCTTTTATCGCGGCCATCTTCCTCATCCTGCTTGTCCTTCTCACGGAGTTCAATTCCTTAACGACGCCTCTCATCATCCTCACCTCCGTACTTCTCTCATTGATCGGTGTGTTCTTCGGTCTTCTTGTGACAGGGACTGCCTTCGGCATCATCATGACCGGTATTGGAGTCATCAGCCTGGCCGGCGTTGTGGTCAACAATGCCATCGTTCTAATCGATTACTATCGCCAGCTCATGGACGGAGGCATGTCATCTCACGATGCCCTGATCCGCGCAGGCACCGTCCGATTTCGGCCTGTCATGCTCACAGCTATCACCACTCTTCTGGGACTCATTCCCATGGCCACGGGGATCAGCTTTGACTTCAGAAAGTTGGCCTGGGACATTGGCGGAGAGTCATCTCAATGGTGGGGGCCTATGGCGGTGGCGGTCATCTTCGGCCTTGGAGTGGCGACTCTCTTGACCCTGGTGGTCGTGCCCGTTCTCTGTTCGCTGGAGAACAGCCTTAAGAAACACGGGCTGTTGAAAAAGGTGAGCAAGATGGGGGCCTGAGACTTCTGCCTGTGGCCTTAAAAGGAACAGGATTGAAAAATGGATCCACTCGGATTATAAAGGCTCATCTGCTGTCTCTCTTCCATGGGGAGAGGGAGAAAACATTTCCCGACTGAACCCGGAGGATATTCCTGATGAAACATGCAGAAAAAGGCATCACCTTTTTGGGGAGAGAGACGAAATTTCAGGGAAAGCTCCAATTCCAGGGCTCTATCCGGATTGACGGCTACTTGAAGGGCGAGATTGAGGCAAACGGCAACCTTATTATAGGAGATGAAGCCCTGGTGGAAGCGGACATTCACGTCTCCTATGCCTCCATCAGCGGTGAGGTGCACGGCAACATCATCGCCGACCAGAGAGTGGACATCCAGGCACCCGCCAAGGTCTTCGGAAACATTCATGCTCCTGCGGTGATCATCGGCGAAGGAGTGATCTTTGAGGGGCATACGAAAATGTACCAGGCACTGGACAGAGGTGAGGGAGTCATCGGCGCCGACCAGTACCAGGGCGGACCGCCGCCTAATATTACGGCCATCTATGGAATCGTCGTCGATCAGAACACGGGAAAGCCGATCAAGAACGCACGGATCAGCTGCAAAGGAGACGGGAAGCATCAGACAGCGACCAATGCCTCAGGGTATTATGAGCTGATCAACCTGAAAGAGGGTAAATGGAAGCTGAAAGTGGAGGCAGATGGGTACAGAAAACAAAAATCGGAGGTGACCATTACAGGAGAGGGCACCTACGAGAAACCTTTTGAGTTGATATCCAAAAACTGAAGTGGAACGAGCTGTCAAGGCTGATCTTCCAACTTCATGTACTCGCCTGCTTCCGTGAGAGTGTATTGCCTTCCTAATACTTCGAATCGTTGTGCATAGGCGAAGGGCGCTCCTGCGTCGTTGGCCTGCGAGATCCGCTCCATAATGGCTGACAGGATGGTTCCAATGAGCTGGAGGTCCTTTGCTATCATGTGCACGGGGATTAGTATCTCTTTCACTCCTAGACACTCCCGGATACCTGAAGTGCAAAAAGCATTCTCCGATTTCAAGTACTTGATCGAGATGACCTGGGAAGGATCGGCTTTGTTGGTGATGGTGGCGATGATCTGGTCCGTACCACTTTGCTCGGTCATAGTGTTTCCTTTCTCGGGTCGATTCATATCCTATAGCGTACGGACGGTCAAGGAGGATTCCGAGGTTGATTCCAGACTTAGAACCTGACGCCAAGAAGAAGGAGGCAAGACGAAATGAATGAGAAAGAACTTCGCGAGAGAACGCGAGAAACAGCAAGCAAGCTTTTCGGCGAGGGCATCAAGATGGACCCTCCCTATCTGACCTGGAAATCATTCGACAAGAATCTCGCGAATGATTTCTCCATGTTTATCACGGGGAACCTGTATTCCCGGACTGTCCTGACGCTGGTTGAGAGACAGATGGCTGCCTGCGCGATGCTGGCAGCCATCCGCGCAAGAGACGAACTCAAGCTTCATGTGAACGCAGCACTAAACGTCGGCTGTGACCCGAGAAAACTTGCTGAAGTCTTCTTTCAACTGGCTACTTATGCCGGGATGCCGGCGGTCAATGAAGCCCTGCAGGTGTATCGGGACGTCTTGAAAGAAAGGGGGGAGTGGCCGATCAAGGAAACTCCCTAATGCAGGCCTTTGGCTCGCGACCAAACGCTGTGCAGGCCCGGTCGAGTGCAGGTGAGGGATGAGTGGAAGCGAACTCCTGACAGGAAAAATGAGAATCGACTGGTGGCTCGCAGGACTTTGTTCGGCGAGAGCGTTCAGTCAGGTCGTCACCATGGCCTACGCGGCGGCTCTTCCTGTTCTCCAGAAGGAATGGAATATATCCGCCGCTCAAGCGGGCGCTATCTCCAGCGGGTTCCAGATAGCTTATGGCGTATCGCTGCTCTTTGTCTCCACCCTCGCTGACAGGTTTGGGGCAAAGCGCCTTTATTTGGGGTCTATGTTCACCGGGGCCCTTTTCACGGCAATCTTTGCTCTTTGCGCAACAAGTTACCTCTCGGCCCTCATTCTCTACACCTTGGTCGCCCTGTTTATCGGCGGAAGCTACACCACAGGATTGATGATCCTTGCCGACCGATATCCGGTCCATCGAAGAGGCATGGCCACCGGATTCTACATCGCAAGTTCCTCAGTTGGATACGTTCTTTCCCTCGTGCTGAGCGGAACGACTCTGCCCCTGGGAGGCTACAGGCTTTCCTTCCTCGTCACCTGCCTTGCCACGTGTCTGGGCGCCGTATTCTCGTGGGTCACATTGCTCAAGACCTCTGTTCCGATTACTCCCCGCCACAGTCAGCAGAGTTTTAAGGCAGAAGTGCTTTCCAACAAACCTGCCGTGCTGCTGATTTCTGCTTATACCTGCCACTGCTGGGAACTGCTGGGGATGTGGGCCTGGACACCCGCTTTTCTCACCGCCTGCCTGGTTCAGAGAGGAGAGGCGGGCCTCGATGCTGCGGGGCTCGGCGCTTATCTTGTCGCGAGCTTTCATGTGGCGGGTATTGTCGCCTCTTTTTCCATGGGGTCGTTGTCCGACCGGTTGGGCCGAACTCGCGTCATCATGGTGCTCGCAAGCATCAGTACTCTGTGCTCCATGGTCTTCGGTTGGTCTGCGATCTGGCCGTTCTGGTTGATTATGACGCTCGGATATCTCTACGCCTTTATGGCCTTGGGAGATTCCCCTGTGCTCTCCGCAGCCCTTACCGAGGTGGTTACCCCGTCCTATTTGGGATCCGCCTTTGGGATCAGATCGATGCTTGGTTTTGGAGCCGGGGCGGTTTCGCCTGTTGTTTTCGGGGCAATAATGGATTGGACGAATCCCGGGCACGGGATTTACACAGCGTGGGGTTGGGCTTTTGTTTCTCTGGGTGTTCCCGGCTTCGGTGCTGTATGGGCAGCCCATCGCCTCTCTCGATTGCACCTTCGGTAATTTCCCCCTTTCTTCCCGAAAAGGAGTGAAGAATTCTGCCAAGGCAAGGAAAGGATTATTTTCGAAGAAGGAGTCGAACTCAAGAGATTGAATCGGCAGGGATAACCCGCAAATATTTGACCTTTTAGAGATTGAGGGTTAACCTAACACAACCACAGTCTATCGGCATGAGGCAAGTACCGGAAGATAAGGACGATAGGGCAAATGAAGTTTACCATTTTCAAAAGAATGGCGTGCGGATATGCCTTGATCATGGTGATGGTCATCTTTATGGGAATTTATGTGACCCTCAGGCTAAATCAACTGACCGATCTTAACTATACTATCGCCAGAGTCGACGGGGCGGTGATCCGAATCGGAGAACACCTGTTGGAACTCCTGTTTTCCCAAGTGGGCTTTGAGAGGAAGTTCCTGATTTCCGGGGACCAGGATTTTCGTAAGGAGTTCCAGCGAACGGAGGCGCTTTTCACAGAAGAGATGGAAAAACTCGGCGCCTTGGCGGAATCCGCCGACGAAAAAAAATGGGTCGCTGATATTGCGACCCTTTATAATCGCTACCTTGGTTTGTTCAGCGAAGAATCTGTTCTGCTCGGAAAAAACGAGCCGTTTCCCCGAAAGGAATATCTGGACGAAAAGGAGAAAATTGTCGGACAGATCGACAGCACGCTCAAGAGTCTCATACAGAGTGCGCGCCTGAAAAGGGATGAGAAAGTCGGGTTATCGAGCAAGGTGAGTTACCGTGCCATCAGGGTAACGGTTGTAACCGCGGCCCTCATCATCGTTCTTGGAATCTTGATTTCTTTCCTGATCACGAGGAGCATAGCCAGACCTATTTCTTTTCTGGGGCAAGAAACCAAGGAAATTGCCAAAGGAAAGTTTCATAAGATCACCAACATTCATTCACCCCCAGAGATCAAACAACTGGCTGAGGATTTCAATGCCATGAGCGAAAGACTCGAGGACCTGGATAACATGAAATCGGATTTTATCAGTCATGTCTCCCATGAACTTCGCACCCCGTTGACCTCCATCAAGGCTGCGTCGAGCATGGTGCTGGAGGGTGCATTCCGAAATTCGCCTCAGGACCAAGACGAGCTCTTGACGGTCATCAGAGATGAGTGTGACAGGCTCATAGCCGCGGTTAACAGGGTTCTGGACTTTTCCCGTATGGAAGCCAAGATGATGGATTATCATCTCACAGACAGTGAACTTCTCCCCATCATTCAGCGGACGATACTCAAACTGGCTCCTCTGGCTCAACGAAAGGCAATCGATTTGCAGTTGAAGCCCTCTTCAGCGCTTCCCAAAGTCAAGATAGACCCGGATAGGATTGCACAGGTCATAGAGAATCTTCTGGGGAATGCGTTGAAATTCACAACCGAGGGGGGAAAAGTCGTCGTCGTTGTATCGGCCAAACAAAAAGAAGGCGATCGAGCATATGTTCAAGTCTCAGTATGCGACACCGGTTGTGGCATCCCCAGAGGGCACTTGGAGCAGATTTTCGAAAGGTTCGAACGAATTGACATGGGTCGAGAGACGACAATGGGCACAGGCCTCGGACTCTCCATTGTCAAGCACATTGTTGCAGATCACGGAGGGCGGATATGGGTCAAAAGCGCTCCCGGAAAGGGAAGCATTTTCTCCTTTGCCTTGCCTGTGGCGTCACTATGACATGGGAACTGCTCGGGTGCATCCCTCCGGCTTTACAGTGGCAGGGTGAGCAAGCCCTGCGGGATGCGGAATCCAAGATGGGCAAGGGCGAATATGAAGCGTCAATGCAGGCAACCCTCAAAGTCTTGGAGGAGTACCCAGAAGCTCATGGAGATCGGGCGCTGTTTCAGATGGGATTACTGTATGCCCATCCCGGAAATCCAAACATGGACTATGGTAAGTCCATCGACTATTTTCAGAGAATTCTCACGGAATTTCCATTGAGCGAAAAGAGGGAGGAAGCTCGCATATGGACCCTTACCCTTAGAAGCAGGAAGGATGAATCGGAACAGCTTCGGAAAAAGCTAAAGTTGTTGGAACAGGCCGCTGAGGCCAAGGAAAAGAAAGTGAAAAACCTTCGTGAGGAGCTCGAAGAAAGAGATAGAGAACTCAATGAAATGCAAAACGAACTCGGGCAGATTAACAACCGTGTCACGGAACTGGAAGCGCAGATGGCCAAGTTTAAGAATGTGGATTTGACGATCGAGAAAAAGAAAAGATCGGCTCTCCCCTAAAGGGATCACTGTCAGAGCAACATGGTCGGTATCATTTTGTTGCTGATATTTGCTTGTCGTTTGAAATGGTGAGAAGATTTTATGGTAAGAATTTTGGTTGTCGATGACGATGAAACGATCCTTAAACTCATCCGGATGAGGCTGGAGGTTGAAGGATACCAGGTGAAGACGGCCCCAAGCGCGGAAAAAGCCTTTGCTCTGGCCAAGGCAGAGGCGTTTGACATCGCATTGCTCGACTACAAGCTCACGGACCGCAACGGTATCGCCTTGATGGAAGACCTCCTCGAGCTCAATCCGGAAACACCGGTCATCATCCTCACGGCCTATGGCACTATCAAGGGTGCGGTCGAAGCTGTGAAAAAGGGAGCTTATGGATATCTGACAAAACCTTTTGACTATGACGAGCTGCTTGTACAAATCCGAAATTGTTCGGAAAAAAGCGGCCTTTCCAAAGAAGTGAGGAGACTGAAAAGCCTTGTCGGAGAGCGTTATGGATTCGAGAATATCATAGGGAAGAGCGAGGCCATGAGAAAGGTTCTCGACCGGGTCGCTCAGGCCGCGCAGGTAGATTCCTTCGTCTATGTCAGCGGCGAGAGCGGAACAGGAAAGGAATTGATCGCCAAATCCCTGCATCTGGCCAGCTCGCGGATGGACGGACCTTTTGTGGCCGTCAATTGTGCCGCCATCCCGGAGACTCTTCTGGAGAGTGAATTGTTCGGATATGAGAAGGGCGCCTTTACCGGGGCAACCCAAACGCGCAGAGGCCTTTTTGCCCAGGCCGACGGAGGCACCTTTTTCCTGGACGAAATATCGGAAATGCCGCTCACCATGCAGGCCAAGCTTCTTAGGGCTCTTGGAGAGATGGCCTTCTATCCCCTGGGGAGCAGCAAGATGCTCAAGGTGGATGTGCGAATCATTGCCGCCTCCAACAGAGACCTGAAAGAAGAAGTGTCAAATGGGCGTTTTCGAGATGACCTCTTTTATCGAATCCATGTCATCCATATACCGCTTCCTCCTCTCAGAGAACGAAAAGAGGATATTATTCTGCTGGCCAGGCATTTCCTGAGGAAGTATGCGGAACGGACAAAGAAGGAAATAGCCGGGTTTTCACTGAAGGCTTTACAAAAGCTCATGCTTCATCACTGGCCCGGCAATGTGCGGGAACTGGAGAACTGTGTGGAGAGCGCGGTGGCAATGGCTCATCGTGAATTGATCACCGATGACTTAATTTTCCAGGGCGGGTCAGAAGAGCAAGACGGCCCCAAGTCATTCAAAGATGCAAAGGCCGAATTCGAAAAAGAGTACCTGGTTCAACTAATGGAAATCACCAAAGGAAACATCACCGAAGCCGGAAAGCTTGCGGGAAAGCACCGGGCCGACCTCTACGAGTTGCTGAAAAAACATGATCTTGATCCTCGATCCTTCAGAAATCCTGCAGTTTGAAGTTCGCCATGAATCTTTCCCCCGGTAATAAAGGTCTCGTCACTGCCCCATTCTATCTTCGCGAGTTGCTGATAAGCTTCAAATAATGAGCTTCATCCGGCGAAAGCCTGGTGGAACGGCCCTTCCTCCATGGCGGTCGAGGTCCTGTCTGGAAATTCCTTCATCCCAAAAATCCCCTTCACTCTCCAACTTAGATGAAGCCCCCCCTGTTTCTTCTCAGTGCGATGTAGGGAAATTCCTCCACCTGGGCTGGCCGCTGATCGATCCAAGGGGAAAATGCTTGGAATTTCAGCTGATTATAGCGACAGAATCTATGGCACATTCCTTGCCAAGTAAAATCACAAAAGCTTGATGTTCTGTCCGTCCGGCAGTCTATTTGAAGCGGAACTGTACGAATGAAAAGGTGTTAGTCAGGTCAGGAACCGGCAACTCGGACAGTGCAAAGGAGGGAACGCAAATGAGCGATAGAGACATGGTCAGGTATACGGCAGACAGGGGAAGGTCTTTGGTTTCGGCCGACAGGAAATGGGACGTGAGCATGATTTCCTCCAAAGTTCTCTTGGTCGATGACGAGCCTGCCATACTTAGCGTTCTGGAATGGGCTCTCAAAGAGTTGGGCTGCGACGTCGTGAGCGCCCTGGGAGGCCAGGCCGGGCTCAACAAACTTTGTCAAGAAACCTTCGATATCGTCATCACAGACCTTATCATGCCGGACTTAGACGGCTTTTTTCTGCTCAAAATGGCTGGGAAGCTGGATCCGGAAATGAAGGTCATTATCATGACCGGGAGCCCCGAACTCGTTCCCCAGATCGTTGGCGCAGGTTCCCGCTTTGACGGCTTGCTGGTAAAGCCTTTCGGCCTGAACCAATTGAAAAGCACGCTCGATAAATGCTCTGCCCAGCTCTATCCCCGGGAAGAGGGAATGCTAAGGGCAGGCAGCGAAAAGTAGGAAAGCCCCGGAGCAAAGGGATAGAAATGTTGACAGCGGAAGGAAAAGATCAATGAACGAAACGCAACCTCGTGCAAAACAGGATGACATGAAAGGGAAAACTTCAGAAGAGGAATGGGAAGGAATCATTAACAGGATCGAAGAGGCCATTATCATATCCATGGCGAATAAAGTCCTGGAGAATGCGACGCTCAGAGAAAGGCAGATCGAAGAGAGCCGAAGGAAACTGAAATTGATTGAACTGAACAGATATCCTCGGAGAAAGTCCGTAGTTCAGAATTATGATTAGCGGTTTGGCGATGATCCCCGGGCCTGATTCCATCGAGTCATAAATTAGATCATCAATTTATGACTCGATGGCTTTAGTGCTGAGGGAGCCATTTACTTCTTGATTTTGTGCCCTTTTTATAGAATATTAAAAATATTAACTGTTCTTAATCAGTTGCCATCGTCTGCGCAGGTTTCATCCAGGACGCTCATTAGTCGGGGCGTGGCGCAGTCTGGTAGCGCACTTGCTTTGGGAGCAAGGTGTCGGAGGTTCAAATCCTCTCGCCCCGACCAGTAAAATCAAAACCTACTTAGAATTGAGAATTCCTTCTTATCCATAAGACGCTTCCCCCTTCTACCACGCTTTCAAAATCGTCGGTTCCCTCTTCACCGAAAGGCGTCATAGCCTTTCTTATCCGGACTCCAGAAAAGCATTCCAGCCTCTTTATCGTCGGGGTCAGACTCCTTTTCATTCTCCGAGACCGGCCCATCTGATGAGCCCAACTTTTTGGATAGATTCTGTGATGCCCCCAAAATTTTCTTGACAACATACCACGTTGTGGTCACTCTAATGAAGAAGTGTTTTTCTTTCCTACGAAATCCATGTCAGACGAACAAGCGAAGACTTTTAAGAAAGAGACGGGTTTTCTACCGGGCTTTCCCAAATCGTGAACCGAATCTAGTGTGTGCCAATGATCAGTCCCGTCGCTGATGGTGGCTGGGCGGCACATTTAAGCAAAGACCATAACTTCGGTCTGTGATATCGCAGATCGCCGAAGTCATGCTGTTTCGTTAACAAAGGCGCAAGGGGGGATGAAATGAAACAGGTTTTGATTCTGGGTTCCGGAGCCGGTGGCACCATGGTTGCGGCTAAGTTGCGCAGGGAGCTGGATGGCTCTGAGTGGAAGGTCACCATTATCGACAATGATGAAATACATCACTATCAGCCTGGATGGCTCTTCATTCCTTTCGGTGTATACACAGCGCAGGATTGTGCCAAACCCAAGAGAGACTTCATTCCCCAAGGCGTTGACTTCATCTTGGATGAGGTGGTTGGCGTGATTCCCGAGAAGCGTGAAGTGACAGGCAAGAAGGGAAAATATGCTTACGATTGGCTGGTTATCGCAACTGGCTGCCGTATCGTGCCACAGGAAATTGAAGGGCTGATGGATGACTGGCGGGGGAATATCCATGATTTCTACACTCTGGGAGGGGCGCTGGAACTTCAAAAGAAGCTGAAGTACTTCAGTTCCGGGAGAGTTGTCCTCAACATCGCGGAACTCCCCTTCAAATGCCCGGTAGCCCCCATCGAGTTCATATTTATGGCCGATTGGTTTTTCAAGAAGAATGGAGTTCGGGACAAAGTAGAGATTGAGCTGGTTTCTCCCTTGGCCAGCGTCTTCACCAAACCCGTGGCTGCGAAGAAATTTGCTGAGTTTGCCGCCAGGAAAGACATTAAGTTTACAGGAAACTTCGATATCGCTCGAGTCAATGCTCAGGAAAAAACTATAGAATCCCACAGGGGACAAAAAGTTGGCTACGATGTGCTCGTCTCGATCCCACCGAATTTCGGTGCGCAGTTTATTGAAGAATCAGGCATAGGAGATCCTATGTGCTACGTCGACACCGACCACTTTACTCTCAAGGCCAAGAAATATGATCGAATCTACGTCATTGGCGATGCAACCAACGTTCCTGCGTCCAAAGCCGGAGCAGTGGCCCATTACGAATCTGATACAGTGGTCGAAAACTTAGTCCGGGAGATAGAAGGCCAGGTGCCCAAACCCTCCTTTGACGGCCATGCAACCTGCTTCATATGTTCCGGGCATGAAAGGGCGCTTTTGATCGATTTTAACTACCAGACAGAACCCTTGCCGGGCAAATTTCCCTTCCCAGGTCTCGGCCCCTTTGATTTGCTTGGCGAGAGCACTTTCAATTACTACGGCAAGATGATGTTTAAGTGGGTCTACTGGAATCTCATGCTCAAGGGAAGTGAGTTGCCTTTGGAAAATCAAATGACCATGGCCGGGAAAATGCGTCAGAGCATCTGAAAAAGGAGGTAGACCCGATGACCGACGAAGAACTGATCATTCAACGTCTTGATCGTATTGAGTCCCAGCTCGGGCCCTTGGCTGAGTCTATGAGAAGCGCCAGAGAGTTCAAGGATGATTTGACCCCTCTAGCCCATAGCATGGTAAAGCTCATGATGAAGGAGCTGGAAGACGTAGAATCCAGTTTCCAGCTCGAGGATCTCATGGAAATGATTAAGCAGGCGATGAGAAGCGTCCGAAACATCACCTACTCGCTTAAACAGCTAGAGAATATCATTGATTTCGTGACGACCCTGGAACCTCTACTCCGAGGTTCCGTACCTCAGCTCATCACCTATCTGGACGACCTGGAGCAAAAAGGTGTCTTCAGAATTCTGAGCGCCACCTTGGGAGTCCGGGCCAAGATTGCGGAGGCTTATTCTCCGCGAGATATTGAGGAGATCGGGAATGGGCTGGTCGCCCTTTTGGGCCTGGCGAAGAAAGTTACCACACCAGAGACAATGGTTCTGCTGAACAGGTTTGTTGAATTACCTGCGAAACTGGATCTTTCAGCCTCAAAAGAAGTAGGACCGTTTGGTCTCCTTTGGGCGATTTCCAACAAAGAAGTTAAACAGGGTCTTGGGGTTCTCATGGAACTCACCAAAGCCCTCGGGACTCTCAAAGAGACGGTTGAGCTTAAGAACGGGCCTTCGGAATCGACTGCCTAACTGGACAGGGTGAACCCAGCCCATGAGGCTCTAATGTAGAGACCAATCAGCGGTAGTGACCGGCAGCAGGTAGAGGCTTTCATGGAAAGGCTCAAGAACATATCGATAAAGAAAAAGATTTTTCTCTTCGCCGGATCTCTTCTCTTCTTGTCAAGTCTGCTAACGACTACTGCGGCAAGGTGGGTATATGTCTCAAACCTCGAATCCATGATCGACGTCCAAGGAAGGGGAATAGCCGGGCACATTGGAGAAAATCAAGCAAAAATAGACGAAGTTATTTCAAGGTCGGCCTCAACTCTCTCCCTTTTCGTTGCTGCCATGGTCATCCTTCTTTTGGGTGTAAGCTACTGGATTTCCAGACCCATAGCCCGGCGCATTTCAGAACTCACAAGAATGTCGGATGAAATAAGTCGTGGCAATTTGGATCTTTCCCCTACCCATGCCGACCCAATCAAATGCTGGGAGTTGAAAAAGTGCGGAGAGATGGAATGTTCGGCATATGGCAACACGGATATCCCTTGTTGGTATATCGATCAAACTCTCGGCTGCGGTGCCGGTCTTTCAGGTTGTTTTCCCGAGAAGGTCCGAGCATGCTATGGCTGCGACGTGTATCAAAACCATGTGGGAGACGAGTTGGCGCAGCTCGAACGATCGCTTCGAAACATGACCCTCCGACTGAGAAGTTCTGAAGCAGGGCTCAAAGAGTCGGAGAAAAAATACCGTTCCCTCTTCGACAGCGGACCAAATCCCGTCTTTGTTGTTGACAAGAAATCGATTGAAATCATTGACGCAAATGAGAGCGCCCAGACGACCTATGACTATTCAAAAGAGGAGCTCATCGGCAAGCCTTTCACTGACCTTGGCCCTTATGAATACGGCGCTCCTGTTTCTGATTCTTCAACGGATGTTTCTCCGAGGGGGTACACCTCTGTACAGAAAGTCCGCCACTACAAGAAAGGTGACAAGCCGTTCTACGTCAACGTTCACAGTTGCCAGGTACTTTATGGGGAAAAGGAAGCGATCATCATCGTGACAACGGATATCACGGAGATGATGGAAAAAGACGCCCAGTTGATCCAGGCCTGTAAAATGACAAGTCTCGGCGAGATGTCTGCCGGCATAGCCCATGAGCTGAATCAGCCATTGAATGCCATCAATCTGGGGAACATTTTCTTGAAAAAGATGATCGATGACAACAAGGAGATTCCCAAAGAGGAGTTCCATCAGATCGTCCATGAGGCGATCCGTCAGGTCAGCAGAGCTGCGGAGATCATCAACCGACTCAGGGAATTCGGAAGGAAAACCGAATTCGTAAAGGAAAAAGTGGAGATCAACAAGCCTATCCAGGGCGTGTTCGCGATCATCGGCCGCCAACTCAGCCTGGACAATATTACTGTTCAGCTTGAGCTCGGAGAGGCTCTCCCGCCCGTTCTTGCCCACAACAACCGCTTGGAACAGGTCATTTTTAACCTGATAACCAATGCTCGGGATGCGATTTCTCAAAAACAGAATGCTGGAGCCGGCTCAAAGGACCGAATCATCAAGGTTCGCTCTTATCTCGAAAGCGATCGGGTGGTTGTCACCGTTTCAGACACCGGGGTCGGAATTCCTGACGATGCGCGAGAGAAGATCTTTGAGCCCTTCTTCACTACCAAAGAAGCGGGAAAAGGCATAGGGCTGGGCCTTGCTATCGTTTACGGCATTGTGAAGGATTATGATGGGGACATCCAGGTTGAGGGCAAGGAAAGCGAGGGAGCGATTTTCAAACTCACTTTTCCCGTGGCCCAGGATACAGACGAGGAAGATGGCGGGATATGGATAAAATACTCGTGATCGATGATGAAAAGGCCACCCTGGCCATGCTCGGTCTTCTGTTACGGCTTTACGGCTACGTCGTTTTGACTGCGGAGAACGCCACAGCCGGTCTCGAGGTTTTCAGGAAAGAAAATCCTCTGATCGTGCTCACGGACATAAAGATGCCCGGAATGGACGGAATCCAACTGCTGCAAAAAATAAAGGAAATAAACCGAGATGCGGAAGTGATTATGATCACCGGGCACGGGGATATCGACTTGGCCATTCAAAGCATGAAATTTGATGCCTCGGATTTTGTTACCAAGCCTATAAACAGTGACGTCCTAGAGATTGCGTTAAGAAGAGTCAACGAGAAGATAAAGCTGAAGGCGGAGGTCAGGAACTATACGGCGAACCTTGAAAAGCTGGTCGAAGAAAAGACGAGGAAACTCGTAGAGGCGGAGAGGCTCGCCGTGGTGGGACAAACTGTTGCAGGGCTGGCTCATGCGATCAAGAACGTGACTTCCGGCCTCACAGGGGGCATGTACGTTCTTGAGACGGGCGTTGAATTCGGAGATGATTTTTACCGTTCCCAGGGCTGGGAAATGATCAAGCGCAATATCACAAGAATTGAGAGAATGGTCCTGGATCTCTTGAGTTATGCCAAAGAACGAAAGCCAGCATACCAACTCTGCGATCCCAACTTGCCGGCCCAGGAGGTTTTCGATCTTATGCGAAATACGGCCGGGGAGAATGGTGTAACATTTCTGTGCGACCTGGCTGAGGATCTTCCCAAGGCGTGGTTCGATCCTGAAGGTATCCACCGCTGTCTGTTGAACCTGGTCACAAATGCTGTAGATGCCTGTTCAGAGCCCAATCACCCTGAGAAAAACGGAGAAGTCCACCTTCGGTCCCTGAAGCCGGAAGGATGGGCGGTTGAATACCAGGTTATAGATAACGGCTCCGGCATTGATCAAGAGACACGGGACAAGATCTTCAGGCTTTTTTTCAGCACGAAAGGGTCAAAAGGCACCGGGCTCGGTCTCATGATCGCCAAGAAAATCATTGATGAGCACAAAGGCTTAATCGAGGTGTTCTCCGAGACAGGTAAGGGGACGAAATTCGTCGCAAGGCTTCCTGGTAGAAATGAGGCGTCAGGATAGGCGAAGAACAATCAAGCCAAACAGATTACCTTACTGGAGAACATGTATCGATGCGTTGGCCTT
Source organism: uncultured delta proteobacterium (assembly GCA_963740905.1). Lineage (GTDB taxonomy): Bacteria > Desulfobacterota > DSM-4660 > Desulfatiglandales > HGW-15 > JAFGDM01. The sequence continues at coordinate 176,355 of CAVUFY010000019.1, read as the reverse complement.
GCATCGAAAAGGAGAACATGGGAAGATTCGAAGAACTTTGGGGACGATCAAGACACGCAACCTTTATTCCTTGATGGAGATACAAAAATGAGCGAGTCTCAAGATGTTCAATTTGTGTGTTCTGCCTGTGATAAGAGTTACACGGGCGACATAAGCGACGTCATGACCGAATGTCGCGTTTGCCATCGAATCCATTGCAACCAGTGCGTTGACGAATTCGGGCGATGTGTTGAATGTGCGAAAAAGGAATCGCCAGAAGATTGATTCTGCTGCTCCTGGCCTGCCTTATGCTCATTTCCATGCGAAACGCAATGGAAAACCGCGATGCTGACGATTTCAGGAACACTCGGCCGAGGAGCCCGATAAACGTGTGATCATGAAGTTTCATGGCCCTACAGCTTACCGGGGAGTGATAGAGTCCTCCTGTACTCGATTACTCCGGCGTTCACTCTGAGGAATAGGACTATGGATCGAATGCATAATCCATATCTTCCCTATCCGGTTCGGGTGGATCAGATCATAACTGAGACGGAAGACGAGAAGCTGAAGACGTTCAAGTTGGTGTTTCTGAATCCAGAGGATGAAAAGAAGTTTGATTACATGCCTGGGCAATTTGCCGAGCTTTCGATTCCCGGCAAGGGAGAGATTCCCATCGGGATTGCCTCTTCACCTACGGAGAAGGGCTTTTTGTCATTTACAGTGAACAAGGTGGGGCTTGCGACGAGCTATCTTCACATGATGAAGGAAGGTTATGTGATGGGCGTGCGGGGCCCCTTAGGGAATCGGTATCCGTGGGAGGACATGGAAGGGAAGAACGTGGTGATCATCGGGGGCGGATTTGCCTTTACAACCCTCAGATCCAGTATCGTTTACATGCTGGATCGCGAGAACAGAGGCAAGTTCGAGGACATTACGGTTGTGTACGGTGCGAGAACGCCCGGAATGTTGCTGTATAAGGAAGAGCTTGCGAAGTGGGAAAAGCGGGAGGACCTCCAGATGCACATTACGGTGGACGGGACCGATGATCCGAATTGGAGGTACGACAAGGGGTTCGTGCCGGCGATTGTGAAGGAGAAGATTAGGAGTGCGGACAATGCGATAGCGATGGTGTGCGGTCCTCCTGTGATGATCAGGTTTACGCAGCCGGTGCTGGAGGAACTGGGGTTTCCTGCGGAAAAGATCATTCTCTCCCTGGAAATGCGGATGAAGTGCGGGATTGGGATGTGTGGGAGGTGCAACATCGGAGACCAGTATGTCTGCAAAGACGGCCCGGTGTTCTCCCTTGCGCAGCTGAAACAGCTGCCACCGGAGTACTGAGACAGAAGTGAAACGGTTGTCTCACGGGCGAACCGTCATTGATTATGGAAATAAGAAAAGACGGTGTGGTGGCCTTGTCCTCGCCGTCTGTCAAAAGGCATCCCTTTCCCGGCTTCCGCTTGAGTCTCACGTCCGCAGGCAGGCAGGCAGCATCGCAGCGGTTGGTCTACTTATTTACCAAGTCTTTGATGCGATTCAATAGCTTGACTTTGTCCACCGGCTTCTCAAAAAACTCGTCAGGACTGAAGTACTCCTCATCTCTTTGCTTGTCAAAGTGGACGCCAATCTCATCGGCCATGCCCGAAATGCCAATGATGGGGATCTTCCGAAGTTGCGGATCTAACTTCAGCCGTCTGCAGACCTCAAAGCCTGAATAGAGGGTCTCCATCATGACGTCGAGGAGAATCAGGTCAGGTTGCTCCCTCTGAGCTAGATCGAAACCCTTTTCACCGTTATCCGCAGTCAGAGCCTGAAACCCATTTCGCTTAAGCAGAGTCTCCATCGCGAATAGAAAATCGTGGTTGTCATCAACAATGAGAATCTTCGGTTGTCTCTGAGCCATCTGTGTCTCCCTCCTTTTTCTCGGGACATTTGCAAAGAAAACCTCAGACTAGCGAAATCAGAACGCAGCAAACCCCTTCCTACCCTAATTCCTGCTTCAAGGTTCCTAATTTCTCGTTCTTACATTCATCTACTCCCCTGCATTGGAGGTGGGGAATTTGGTACCAAACCAGTCAGGCCGGGGTTTCCTGCCTTGTGAAAGACATATTCAGACGAATACCCCGTTTCACCTTTGCAGTCAACACATCAGTCCGCCCCAAATCGACCTCCCAAGACTTTCTATTCCTCTGATTATAGGCTAAGTGGTCATGTGTGGGTTTTCTACACGGACGCTGCCACTTTACCGAAAAAGCTCAGTGCTGAGGTAACGCTCTCCGGTGCTGGCGAGGATGATCACGATTTTCTTGTCCCTGCTTTCAGGGCGCCTCGCGACCGTCAAGGCGGCCGCAACGGCAGCCCCCGATGAGATTCCGCAAAGTATGCCCTCAAGCCTTGCAAGGTCTCTTGCAACCTCAAAGGCTTCTTCGTCGGTCACCTTGATGACTTCATCGATGATGCTCGTGTTGAGCACTTTGGGGATGAAGCCGGCGCCGATCCCCTGAATTTTGTGGGGTCCGGGGTTTCCCCCCGACAGAACCGGAGATGCGGCGGGCTCGACGGCCACGGCTCGGAATGAGGGCTTCCGGCTCTTGATCACTTCCGATACCCCGGTGATGGTTCCTCCCGTTCCCACTCCGGCGACCAGGATGTCTACCTCTCCTTCAGTGTCCTTCCATATTTCTTCAGCCGTTGTTTTCCGGTGTATCTCCGGGTTGGCCGGGTTGCTGAACTGGTCAGGCATGTGAGCATTCGGGGTCTCGGACAGGATATCCCTTGCTTTTTTGATTGCGCCCTTCATACCCTCCTTCCCCGGCGTGAGGACAAGGTCCGCCCCAAGATGCTTCAGGAGTTTTCTCCTCTCCATGCTCATGGTATCAGGCATGGTGAGCACGAGCCGGTACTTTTTTGCCGCACACACGAAGGCAAGTGCGATCCCAGTATTCCCGCTGGTGGGTTCCACGATCAGAGTATCGCTTTTTATGAGCCCTTGTCTTTCCGCTGCCTCGATCATGGACAGCCCGATACGGTCTTTCACACTCCCCAAGGGGTTCTTAAATTCGAGCTTGGCCATCAGTGTCGCGGGGAGTCCCCTGGAAACCCGGTTCAACCGCACGAGGGGCGTTGCCCCCACAGTTTGAGTCACGTTGGAAAATATCTTGCTCATCGCTCTTTCCTTTTTCCTATTTTTGTGCGGCCGAGCCAGTTTTGCCTCTTATGACAAGTTCAGGTTTCTTCAGATATACCTTGGTGTCCTCAGGGATCGACTCCGTAATCCACACATTGCCGCCGATCACAGAGCCAGCGCCGATAACCGTGTCCCCCCCCAGAATGGTTGCGCCTGAGTAAATGATCACGTCATCCTCGATAGTGGGGTGGCGTTTCCTCGCCCTGAGTTCTTCCACCTCATCCCTCGGCACGGACAGAGCCCCGAGGGTCACCCCCTGGTAGATCCTGACTCTGTCGCCGATCACGGTAGTCTCACCGATGACCACGCCGGTTCCATGATCGATGAAGAGGCTCTCTCCGATGTTCGCTCCAGGGTGGATGTCGATGCCGGTCATGCTGTGGGCGTATTCGGTCATGATCCGAGGTATCAGGGGGATGCCCTGTTTATAGATTTGGTGAGCAATCCGATAGACCGTGATGGCAAAAAGCCCAGGGTAGCTGAAGATGATTTCGTCGTAACCCTTGGCGGCCGGATCACCCTGATAGGCTGCACGGACATCCTTGCCGAGCAGGGTCCGCAACCTAAGGGTCTGGTGCATGAATGCAACGGCTGCGGCCTGTCCCCGCTCCTCGCAAAAGCTACAGGGCCTGTTGTGACGAAGGCACTCGTGACGGATGGCAAGGGTGAGCTGTTCGGCGAGGGCTTCAAAAAGGGCCGTCGCCTCCTGTCCAAAGTAGTAGCTTAGATTGACGTTATCCACGCGAGTGCGGACGAAATAGCCGGGGTACAGAATACGTCTTGCCCGTTCGATAATGCCGATCGTCGCTTCCCGCGAAGGAATGGGCTCAGGGCTGATATGGGCAAAGCAGTCTTCTCTTTCACAGCTCATTACAAGCTCGTTCACAATGCCAGGGAGCTCCTCCCTGTATCGCTCCGCAGCAACCACTTCGGCTTTGCACTGATCAACTCGCGCTGGGTCTTCCATCGCCTACCTCCCGTTTCGATCTGATTTACTACCATTAGAGGCTCGCAGGTTTTGGCTCCGTTTGCAGGTATCCGCGCGGGTCACCCGCGCGCTAATGTTTTACTGGCGGCATCGGACCCTGCTCTCAAGATGCAGCGCAGGATCGCTCTCCTGCTTTCCCAATACGGAGATATCCCTCGTAACCTCTCGATGATGGCGGGGACTTTGCCTAAGACAAAATCTATTTCTTCTTCTCTGTTGTAGATGCTGAGGCTAAATCTTATGGAACCATGGGCCATTGTAAAGGGGACGCCCATGGCGCGCAAGACATGAGAGGGCTGCAAGGAGCCTGAGGTGCACGCCGAGCCGGAAGAAGCACAGATGCCGAATTCATCCATCATGAGTAAGATAGCCTCTCCTTCTACAAATTCGAAACTGATGTTCGTGGTGTTAGGAAGCCGGTTGCTGCGATCCCCGTTGACCCGGCAGTTGGGAACTGTGGAAAGCAGCCCGCCCTCCAGTTTATCCCGGAGAGATTTGACTCTCCTGTTTTCCTCTTCCATTCGAAGGGCCGCAAGCTCGCATGCCTTGCCCAGACCGATGCTACCAGCCGTATTTTCCGTGCCTCCCCTCCGGCCTCTTTCCTGATGTCCTCCAATTAGGAAGGGAGAGAACTTGCTTCCCTTACGCACGTAAAGCACCCCCACCCCTTTAGGGGCATGGAGTTTGTGGCCCGAAAGGGAGAGCATGTCAATGGCCGTATCTTTGAGACGAATGGGCATTTTGCCCACCACCTGCACTGCATCAGTGTGAAAAAGAATTCCTCGTTCCCGAGCCATCCTTGCGGCCTCCTGCACCGGGAACAGGACACCTGTCTCATTATTAGCCCACATGAGGGTGACAATCGCCGTGTCAGGAGTGAGGCTCTTTTGATAACGCTCCATGTCCAGGTGTCCTTCCCCGTCTACAGGGATCTCGGTTACCGGGAACCCTCTTCCAGCCAAATGGGCACCAAGGGAACGGATGGCAGGGTGCTCCACCCGGCTCGTCACGACGCGCTTCTTGTCGCCCTGTGTGGCCAGGGCAGACAGGACGGCCGTGTTGTCGCTTTCTGTGCCGCAACTGGTAAAGATAATTTCTTCCGGTTCCGCGCCGAGGAGGAGAGCTACCTGCTCTCGTCGCCTCTTTGATCTTTCGGGCCACCTGGCCCCCGAAGGAGTGGGCACTGGAAGGGTTTCCGTACTTTTCATGAAAATAAGGCAGGATGGTCTCGATCACCTCGGGCGCCACCTGGGTGGTGGCATTATTGTCGAGATAGATTATCTTCACTGCGTCACCTCCTCGACCACCAGTTCCGGATAAACCAGTTCCCTCAGCTTCGCCTCCACGAAGTTCTTGAGGGTTTGTTCGGAAGCTTTGCATACTGCGCAGGTCCCTCGGGTAGCAACCAAGACGCGGTCTCCGATCACATCAATGAGTTCGATGTCTCCACCGTCATGCTTCAGGGAAGGCCTAATTTCCCGCTCAAGGGTCTCTTCGATCATCTTGATCTTCCGGATGTTGGACAACTTCGGCTGTGACAAAGGCTTGCCCTCGGCTCGGACTCCGGCGATGATATTGCGGATGGCGTCATGGCAACTCCCGCATCCACCCCCTGCTTTCGTGTAGTTGGTGACCTCCTCGACGGTTGTCAGATTATTCTCCCTCACCGCCCGTTCAATTTCACGGTCTGTCACGCCAAAGCATTCGCAGACGATTTCACCCTCTTCTTCTTTCGGGGCGACACCCCTGTAGTTGGCAATAGCCTTTTCGAGCGCCTGCCGCCCGAGAACAGAACAGTGCATCTTCTCTTTGGGTAGGCCGCCCAGGAAATTCGCGATATCCTGGTTGGTGATTTTTTCCACCTCTTCGATGGTCTTCCCTTTGATCATTTCCGTGAGGGCGGAGGCAGAAGCAATGGCGCTCGCACAGCCGAAAGTCTGGAACTTGGCATCAGCGATTTTTCCATCCTCTACCCTGATAGTGAGTTTCAGAGCGTCCCCGCAGGCCATGGAACCCACTTCCGCGACGGCATTAGCATTCTCTGCCTCTCCCACGTTGCGGGGGTTAAGGAAATGTTCCTTCACTTTCTCTGTGTATTCCCACACGGCGCTTCCTCCTTTGTTCTAAAGGGACGGTTGCCGGCTGTTAGCAAGCACTATAGGAAATACTAAAGACTTTCGACTGCCGCAGTCAACCAGATACTCAGACGATACCCACTTTCCTTCAGAAAGAGCATAAAGGCATCAAGCACCCGGGGGTCGTATAACACGCCTGCGTTTTTCGATGTCTCTTCAACCGCTGCGTCAATCCCAAGGGCCGGACGGTAGGGCCGGTCAGAAGCCATAGCCTCTATGACATCCGAAACAGCCACGATTTTAGCCTCCTCAAGCATCTTGTCTCCAGACAAGCCACGAGGATAGCCGGAGCCGTCGATCCTTTCATGATGCCGGTACACGATCTCGGCTAGAGGCCAAGGAAATTCAATGCCCCTAATGATGTCGTAACCTACCTGGGGGTGTTGTTTGATCAAAGAAAATTCAATCTCTGACAGCCGAGAAGGCTTGCTCAGGATTTCCACTGGAACAGACAGCTTTCCCAGATCGTGAATGAGGGCTGCCATGTAGATCCCCTCGATTCGATTTTGGGGAAACCCAAGTTTCTCGGCGATTGCACGGGCAATTTTTGCCACTCTTTTTTGGTGTCCGGCAGTGTAAGGGTCTCTGGCTTCCAAGGCGAGGGCTGTGCTCTCAACGATCCCCTGTGTGGCTCTTCGCCAATTGTTTAGCGCCCTTTGAAGTTCAGCCGTCCTTTCCGAGATCGTTTTCTCAAGATTCTGCTGATAAGACCGATTTTTTATCTCCAGTTGCTTTCGTCGAAGAACATTGTGAATGTTCAACAGTATTTCCCCAGGCTTAAAAGGCTTGATCACGTAGCCGTATGCCCCAAGTTCAAGAATCGATTTGCCCACTTCCATATCATCGACTCCCGTGACCATGAGCACGGCCGTATCAGTGTCCTGACCCAGGATGAAACGGGCAAGTTCGAGCCCCGACTCGCCTGGCATGTTCACATCGCAAAGCACCAGATCAAAGTCTTCCTCCTTCAGAAATTTCCTCGCCTCTTTTCCGCTTGCCGCATAGGAGCACCAATAACCCTCTCTTTCCAGCAATCTATGCAAAAGCCGACCTATCTGCTCTTCGTCGTCTACAATCAGGACTCTGGTTGCTTTTCCCGTGAGTGTCAATGCGCGTTCCATTCATCCTCCCGTTCGTCATATCTTATATTCATCCAGACAAGTCTTTGGTGAGTTTCAGGATTTAGAAATCAAAGTCATTCCTTGCATATAATAATATAATTATGAGAAATTATATATTATTTATTTCTATTATGTCTATACATGAATCCTGCATTTTCTGTCATTGGCTACTTACGGGTTTCATCAAGCAGGGTGAAAGGGGAGTGCACCCGCCTCGCCAACCCCATAAGAGTTTTGGAAATCAGATCTGGTGAAAGCACATAAGTAGCTGCTCCGAGTTTGGTCGCTTCTCCCGGCATCCCGTACACAACACAGCTCTCCTCATCCTGGACAACCGTGATAGCCCCTCTTTGTTTCATCAATCTCAGTTCCTTGGCGCCGTCTGTTCCCATACCCGTCAACAACACACCCACGGCATTTGGACCGTAGACCTCCAAAACCGAGCCAAAGAGATAGGAAATCGATGGATGAGGTCCATCACTGTCCCAGGCCTCTCTTAGATGGATTCTGTTTCCAGGCTTCACCGCCATGTCAAATCCGTCGGGAGCGACATAGGCCCGCCCGGCGAGAGGGATTGCTCGTCGCTGGCGATCTCCACGGAAAATTGAGAGGCCCCGGCAAGCCATTCGACGAAACCGTGGGCGAAACCGGACGAAATGTGCTGAGCAATTAACAACGGAACAGGAAAATTCTTTGAAAGCCCGGACAGGATCGTCTTCAAAGCGACCGGCCCTCCGGTCGAAGCACCCATGGCCACCACCGCGATCTCTGCCCCCTTTTGGCGGGCCTGCTCATTCATGGGCGGGAAAATCCCCGGCCTTTCACTCTTCGTCCTGGGCCAGCGTTTCACCACTTTGACCTCGGACATCAGTTTCACGGTCCGGATGAGTCCTTTGCCGTGGCTTCATACTCCGGGTGGCCGACGCCTTTCGGAAGTGGAATAACAGCCAGGGCGCCCGCCTCGACGGCTTTGAAAGTTGTTTCCACCTCTTTCAAGTTTTGACTGCCGCTCACGATGACTATGGGTGTGGGAGTCGTTTCCATGATTCTTCGGGTTGCGTCGAGCCCGTTCATCTTTGGCATGTGGATATCCATGGTGATCATATCGGGCTTCGAACGCTTCACGGCTTCGAGGGCTTCCTCCCCATCTTTTGCGATAGCAATTACCTCTATCCCCGGATCAGAAGAAAGGATATGGACAAGAAATTCCCGGACAACGTACGAATCTTCGACAATCAGGACCTTAATCATAAGATAACCCCGGCATTATTCGAAGCCCAAGGAAGCGGCCGACCTAGCGTTCTCGTCTCCGAACTTTACTCTTATCCAATCAGCCGTTTGATCACCTCAAGCAGATTGCTCTGATCAAAACTGCTTTTTACTATGTACGCGTTGGCGCCCACGTCAATGCCCCGCTTCCGGTCTTTCCTAATTCGAGGGCGGTCACCAGAATGACAGGCAGCTCGCAATCGTATGTCTTAATGTCCGGGTGAGAATCAATTGATCGGCAAGGTCTACTTCTCGCTCATGTAGTCGGAAGCGCTTTCGGACGTTCACGACAGGGACAATACTTCCCTGCACGTTGACAACCCCGAGAACAATTTCAGGGGCCTTTGGCAGCGGAGTGATTTCTACCGACCGGAGAACTCGTTCTACGTGGGAGATGTGCAATGCGTAGCGGTACCCGTTGAGTGTAAAGACAAGGAAGTGGTTCATTTTCGTGACAATCGATTCTTATCTAGAAGGACCTCACCGCATCTTGCACGCTACTTTTCCAATACCTCGCGAACCTTCTGGGTCAGGGTGGCTAATGAGAACGGTTTTTGCAGAAAATCGATGCCGGGTGCCAGCATACCTCGATGAACAATCGCATCGTCTGTGTAACCTGAAGTAAACAGCACTCTGAGGTCAGGCATCGAACTCTTGAGCCTTTCGGCGAGGTCCTTCCCTCCAACCTGTGGCATCACAACGTCGGTCAGCAGGAGATGAATTCTCTCTCCGGCATGTTCGTGAACAATTCGCAAGGCTTCTTCGCCATTTGCTGCTTCCCAGACAGTGTAGCCCTGCTGCTTCAGCAAACGGACAGCCAAGTCTCGCACCGATGCCTCATCCTCTACCAAAAGGATCGTCTCGCTCCCCCTCGGAAGAAGATGGACATTACGCTGCAATTTCACGTCGTCCAATTCTTCTTCAACCCGCGGCAAATAAATCTTGAAAGTGGCGCCTTGTCCTGGCTCGCTATAAACCCAAATGTTGCCACCGCTTTGTTTTACAATTCCATACACAGTTGAAAGGCCCAGCCCTGTCCCCTTGCCTTTCTCCTTGGTGGTGAAGAAGGGCTCAAAAATGTTTTCTTGCATTTCTCGCGAGATCCCAACCCCTGTATCGCTGATCGAAAGCTCTACATAATGGCCTGGGGTCACAGAGATGTGGCTGTAGGAATATGTTTCGTCCAATTCGACATTCGCCGTTTCGATGGTGAGTTTTCCTCCTGAAGGCATCGCGTCCCGCGCATTCACCACCAGGTTCATGACCACTTGCTCCACCTGTCCAGGGTCAACCCTGACTCTTCCCAAGTCCTGAGCGAGCGTGGTTATGAGTTCGACGTCCTCGCCGAGGATGCGTTGAAGCATCTTTTCGAGGTTGAGCAAGAGACTATTGAGGTCAAGGATCTTCATCTCTAAAATCTGGCGTCGGCTGAAAGCCAGTAGCTGGCGTATCAGGCCCACCGCCCGTTCTGAACCTTTCTTGATCTCTTTGAGATTGGCTCTAACAGGGCCGTCTTCTTTGAGGTCGAAAAGGCAAAGGTCAGTGTAACCATTGATGGCTGTCAAGATGTTGTTAAAATCATGGGCAATCCCGCCTGCCAGCCGACCAACGGCTTCCATCTTCTGGGATTGGCGAAGTTGTTCCTGGAGGTCGGCCATTTCTTTTTCCGACCGTTTGCGCTCCGTTATATCCTGATGAGTTGTATTAATACCTTTGACATTTCCCTCTGCGTCCCGATTAAATGTTTCTTCGATCAAGAGGGGCAAAGCCATTCCGTCTTTTCGTCTGAAGGTACGTTCAAACCCGTGTGCGAGAGGGATAGACCCAGCGAGTTTAGCCGTTATGCTTTGTCTGGCTATCGTCTCCTCCGCGATAAACTCCCAGATGGGCCGGCCAAGCATTTCTCCAGCAGAATAACCAAGCAAATTCAGCTCCGTACGATTCACATGTGCGATGCGCCCTTGAGAATCAAGCTCCATATAACCCACAGGCGCCTCATCAAAAAGCTTTTGGAATTTCTCCTCGCTCTTTCTCAGGGCTTCCTCAGCCTGCTTCCGTTCAGCCCAAAGGCGGGCATTGGCGATGGCGCCACTTATCTGAGAGCTCACTCTTTCCGCAAGCCGAAGATCCGTTTCGGAATAGGCATTGGGTTTCTTGGAACGAAAATGAAGGACGCCCATCACCTCGTTTTTCAAGATCAGCGGGACAAACATCAGCGAGCGCACTCCCGCTTTAAGGTTAGGCTGAATGGCAGGAAAACGTTTCACAAAGTCAGGCAGTTCCTTGGTTCTGACCAAAAGACTCGATCGTGTTCGGATGATTGTGTTGACGACAGAACTGTCCAGAGGGAGCACGTCCCCGGTCCGCCGATTGGGCATTTCTATCCCGGCGGCATACGTTATCGCAATCGTGTTGTCCTTGGAGCTGTGAAGGCTTATGACGATTCGGTCAAAGGGAATGAGTCTGGCAACCTCTTCAGCAAAGCGGTCGTAGACCTCTTCAATGTTCAGGCTTAAGTTGATGATTCGCCCTATCTCCGCTATCACTGCGTTTTCCTGGGCGATTCGCTTATTTGCGGCTTCGCTTTTGCGAAGCGATTCCTCTAACCGCCTTCGTTGGGTCACATCCCGGACAATGCCATGGGACCCAATAACTGTTCCGTCTCCTGCTCGCAGTGCGGTCGAAGTGAGCACACCGTCAATTTCTGTTCCATCTTTCCTGCGCAGCTTTGCTTCAAAGTCTTTGACGGTTCCATGTTCTTCCAACTTCCTGAAAAACCTTGACCTGTCGTTCGCATTGACCCAAACGCTCTGGGCTTTCAGATCCTTAATCTCTTCTTTGGTGTATCCATAAAGATCAATAAAAGAGTCGCTGACGTCGATATAGTCGCCTTCGCGAGTGGCAATGTAAATTCCATCCCCGGAATCCTTGAAGAGGGTCCGGTACTGCTGTTCTTTCTGGCGCAGAGCCTCCTCAGACCTTCTTCGCTGCGTGATGTCCTCTCCTGAACTCAGGGTGCCTATGATAGTCCCTTGTTCATCCTTCAGGATAGTGTTGCGCCAGGCAATGATCCTTTCCTCCTCGCTCTTGGTCAGAACCGGGTTCTCAAAATATTCCGCTGCCTCCATCTCTCCCGAAAGGAGCTTTTGCGCCACCGGCCTCACTTCTTCTCGGAGTCTTTCAGGCACGAAATTATCGAACCAGTTTCTTCCAAGAATCTCTGTTTGCTCGTAACCCAGGACCTCGCATGCTTTTCGATTCACAAGCGTGACTTCTCCTAGGGTGTTGACAGCTACGAACATAACTCCAGCCAGGTCCAGATATTTCTGGGCACTGTCTCTCTCTCGCTCCAACGCCCTCTGTGTCAGCTTGAGCTGTTCAACAACATCTTCCAGCCTCCTCACCTTTAGCTCTAGAAATTTATAGGCTGGCGTTGCGCGGGGCACAGGAAAATCCTCCAATCGCTTTCGATTTGAATTCACCCATAGCCAGAAAACCCATTCATCCTGCCAAGGGCACTAGCTTTGTCCGGTCATTATCTTCCAATAATGATGAAAATTCAAGTGAATAACACTCGACGACTTCGCAACCGGGGCTGGGATGGCAGTCCTTTTCTCAGTCGGGGTTTTTATTGACTTTATTTTGTCGGATAAGAAATAATACCGTCGTACAGGTTCCAATAGCGGGTGAAAGGATGCAAGATATTCAAAACCACAAGGATGACAGGAACATAGATATTGACCAGGTGGGAGTCAAGGGGATCAGTTACCCTATTACGGTCCTGGATAAGAACGAAGGGGAGCAGCAGACAGTGGCCAGAATCAACATGTATGTGAATCTCCCCCGCTACTACAAAGGAACCCATATGAGTCGCTTTGTGGAAATACTCAACGAGCACTCGCGTCGCATCTCCTTGCAGAATTTCATCGAGATTCTCGAAGAGATGAAAAAGCGATTGGATGCGCAAAGCTCACACATGGAGATCACTTTCCCCTACTTCATCAACAAGAAAGCGCCTGTAACCGGCAGCCAGGGTTTCCTGGAATACCAGTGCACCTTCAGAGGATCATTGAACAAGAAGGCTGATCTGATCCTGATTATTCACGTCCCTATCTCCACTCTCTGCCCCTGTTCCAAGGAAATCAGTGACTTCGGAGCTCACAACCAGCGGAGCGAAGTCAGACTGCAGGTTCGGTTCACAAGGTTTATATGGATCGAGGACCTGATCCGGCTTGTGGAGGACTCTTCCTCAAGCGATGTTTACTCCGTACTGAAGCGAGAAGATGAGAAATTTGTGACGGAAAGAGCTTACAACAATCCCATGTTTGTGGAGGACATCGTCCGGGAAATCGCTCAGAAACTGAATCGAGATCAAAACATCACCTGGTTCGCCGTGGAGGCGGAGAACTTCGAATCCATCCACAATCACAACGCCTATGCTTACATTGAAAAGCACAAAAGCCGCTAGTGGTATGTTGTATGTTGCTCCGGAGGAATTATGGCTGAGGATCTGAAAAAAATGTATCGCACGGTGATGGAAGACCACTTTCCCCCGCAAATCACGATATCCTACGGGACTCAAGTCCTCATTTACAGGAAACGGGCGTGGAAACTGCCTGACGGGAAGTCCGGAGGGCTTATCGAGAAGGGCCTGCGCTACGGGGAGAACCCCGGGCAAGAGGCGGCGCTCTACGAACTGGTCAACGGCAACCTTGTTCTGGGCGGGTGCAAATTCATCGAGCCGGGAAGGGGCCTGGTTTCTGCCATGTCCGAAGGGGACATGATCCAGGAAGGAAAGCACCCCGGAAAGATTAATCTCACCGACATCGACAACGCACTTAACATCATGAAGTATCTCATGGAGAAGCCACTCGCCGTGATTGTGAAGCATAATAATCCTTGTGGCGTAGCCTATGGCACCAGCCTTGCGGACGCCTACGAAAAGGCGAACATGGCGGATCGAATCGCGGCTTTCGGCGGCGCCGTAGCCTTTAACAGGCCTGTGGATAAGGCCACGGCCGAGTTGATCGCGAGGAATTATCTTGAGGTGGTCGCAGCACCTGAGTTTGAGGAAGGCACGGTCCCTGTTCTGGCCGGCAGAGCGAATCTCAGGATCATCCGGATCAAACGGATCGAGCAGCTTTCCGGCTACGCCAATACCCGATTTGTCGACTTCAAGAGCCTGATGGACGGGGGCATCATCGCGCAGCAGTCACCCCTCAATCGGATAAAATCAGCCGACGATTTCCAGCCGGCCAGTTCGGAGCACAAAGGAAAGATCCACACTATCGCAAGAAAACCGAGCGAACAAGAATATGCCGACATGCTCTTCGGCTGGCAGGTTGAGCAGGGTGTTTCTTCCAACTCCGTCCTTTATGTGAAGGACGAGGTGACCGCAGGCATTGGAACCGGAGAGCAGGACAGGGTAGGTGTTGCGGAAATTGCCGTCTATAAGGCCTACACAAAGTACGCGGACTGGCTTTGCTTCAAGAGGCACGGCATCCCCCGCAAGGAGATGGAGCTCAAGATCAAGAAGGGAGAAAAGGATCGGAGTGTCCTCGAAGAAATCGACGGAGAGACCAGGAAGGCCAAAGGCGGGCTGAAAGGTGCAACCATGGTCTCCGATGCCTTCTTTCCTTTCAGGGACGGCGTGGACGTGGGTATCAAAGAGGGGATCAGGGCGGTTGTTCAGCCCGGCGGTTCCATGAGGGATTATGAAGTCATCGATGCGTGCAACGAAGCCGATCCTCAAGTAACCATGGTCTTCACGGGCCAACGGGCATTCAAACATTAGTATTAGCGACAGAATGACACAGACAATCTGGCCGAGCGACTTGCTCGACCAAAGCAGGTCACATTTTCTTTCAATGCATCTACCACCCCAATAAGCATTAACCCCAGGAACAGAATAATCGTCCTTTGCAGACCAGATCGACCGGCGAAAGGTCTGTGTGCGTCAGTGGCCAAAAAAGCTGTTTTGAGTCTGCGGCTAATCGATAAAAAGGGGGCTTTTTTCCCAGTCGCGGTGTTCTTCCTGGAAAGATTTGAGAAAACAACGTCCGGCCTTGTTTCTAAGGTCATAGACGCTGTGCCTGAGAATGGTTACCGGCATCCCACCTTTCAGACCGATGGTCATGTCGTACCGGCTGAAAGCGGTGATGATTCCCCGAATTACTTCGCCCTCCAACAATGTTGAGAACACCACCTCTTTCGCCTGCATCAAGGGAAAAAGCGACTTGTTCTTGATGAAGCGGCGCCGGTGGGGCGAGAAAATGGGCTCAAGTTTCAAGCCTTCAACCTTGCTGTCCGTCTTGACAAGCGACCTAACCTTGTCGGCCAGATCGGCCGGACAGAGCCATTTCACCTGTATTTTCTGAAGATCTTCTTTGCCCTGGCCGTCGACGTCCACCGTCATTTCCCATTTGCCATTCTCTAGGACAACAGCCCGGATGGTGCGATGGGTGTGAAGGTGGAATTGGCACGGTTTGCCTGAAGCCACCACCTTGTCAAAGACAGAGACTTCATAGTTTTCGTTCAGATATTCGTTGAGACCCTGGAGATATCCCACTTTTTCCTCTGATGCCGTATCCGGCCACAATCAGATGTTTCTCCGGTCCGGCCCCGACAGCGTTTGTTTGCGGCCAAAGGCTCGTCTTGGGATATAATGCGGGGCTGTTGAGCGGTCGGACAGGGAAGAAGCTTGTCTGCCCTACCGGAACATATTGATCATGGGGATCTTGACTCCCCGCTCTTCAGCCACCTGGATAGCCTTTTCATAGCCTGCGTCCGCATGGCGGATGATGCCTGTGGCTGGGTCGTTTCGCAGAACAGTAGTCACCCTTTTCTCTCCTTCCTCGGTCCCGTCCGCGACCGTGACCTGACCGGCGTGAAGCGCATACCCTATCCCCACGCCTCCCCCGTCATGGAAAGAAGACCAGCTCGATCCTGAAGTGACGCTCACCATACAATTGAGAAGCGCCCAGTCCGCCACAGCGTCGGAGCCGTCTTTCATGGCCTCCGTCTCGCGATAAGGGGACGCCACAGAGCCGCAGTCCAAGTGATCCCGGCCGATGACAATGGGTGCCTTTACGGCATTTGTACGAACCAAGTCATTAAAGAGCTTACCGGCCTTGTCTCTTTCCCCATAGCCCAGCCAGCAGATACGGGCGGGCAGACCCATGTGGGAGACTCTCTTTTCGGCCATTTCGAGCCAGCGAATCATGCGCGTCTTTTCAGGAAAGGCTTCCATGAGTGCACGGTCTGTTACGGTTATGTCGTTGGGATCTCCGGAAAGAGCCACCCAGCGGAAAGGTCCTTGCCCTTCGCAAAAGAGATGGCGGATGTAGGCAGGCAGAAACCCCGGATAGTCCATGGCGTTCTTGACGCCCCGCTTCATCGCTTGCGCTCTCAGATTGTTGCCGTAATCGAATGCAACGGCGCCCTTCTCCTTCATCCGGAGAATGGCTCTGCAATGGACGGCCATGGATTCAAATGCCTTGTCGATGTATCTCTTGGGGTCTTTCTTTCGGAGGGCAAGGGCCTCTTCGTAAGGCATCCCTGCGGGAACGTACCCGTTGAGCTCATCGTGAGCGCTTGTCTGGTCCGTCACCACATCGGGGATAAATCCCGTCTCGATCATTTTCGGGAGCACCTCCGCGGCATTGCCTAAAAGCCCTATTGAAAGAGGCCTTGTTTCTTCTGCCGCCTGCCGGGCCATCCGGACAGCCCTATCAAGCTTGTCGGTCATGGTGTCCAGGTAGTGGGTCTGAAGTCGGCGCTCAATACGACGACGATCGACCTCTACGCAGACCAGCACCCCCTCGTTCATGGTTACCGCCAAAGGCTGAGCTCCCCCCATGCCGCCCAAACCGCCGCTCACCACGATTTTCCCCCGGAGGGTTCCATGATAGTGTTTTTCCGCAAGGGCACCGAAGGTTTCATAGGTGCCCTGGAGGATACCCTGAGTACCGATGTAAATCCAGGAGCCTGCCGTCATTTGGCCGTACATCATGAGACCTTTGCGGTCCAGTTCATAGAAGGTTTCCCAGTTGTCCCACTTGCCCACAAGATTGGAATTGGCGATGAGCACCCGAGGCGAATGAGTGTGGGTCCTGAGAATTCCTACGGGTTTACCCGACTGAATGAGCAGGGTCTCGTCGTTTTCGAGTTCCAGCAGGGAGCGAACAATCGCATCAAAGCAAGGCCAATTGCGAGCCGCCTTTCCATACCCACCGTACACAATCAGTTCTTCCGGTTTCTCCCCGTTCTCGGGGTCCAGGTTATTACACAGCATACGGAGGGCCGCTTCCTGATGCCACCCCCTGCAATGAAGCTCTGTACCCCGAGGCGCCCTCACCGGCCTCGGTTTGCCCAGACCGACCTGAAGATCCTTAAGGAGCCTTTCCTTAGGCAGCGTTCCCATAGCTTAGCCTCCGACCGTGTCTCTTCCACTCAAAGCGCTTCGTACCCGCGAGGAATCAGGATTCACGAGAGGTTTCACAGCACCACTCATACATACTCACATATACAACGCGGAACAATATGTCAACACTGCAAGCCGAACTCCACGACGTGTGTTGTACCGTGCATCCTGGGGCAACAAGTCACCAGATTCGATCTGCAGTCTGTTACATTCCGCGAAATCGGCTGGAGGGATGACACCTAATTCTCTTCAAAAAAGAGTAAGTTGCTCAACGGTTCTCTTCCTTCGTTTGAACGTCACGCGATCCAGCGGAGCAAAGAGTTCACGGGGAATGGAGGAAAGGAAGGGTGAGGGCTTCATGCCTATTGGGCGACCACCGATGTTTCTGTGAAGGGCTGCGGAAAGGCAAAGTCTCAGCTTGGCTCGTGTCATGCCCACATAAAAGAGCCTCTTCTCTTCCTCATCATCGCGATCTCCAAACAGAGTGCAGGGCAGGAGCCCCTCTTCACAACCGGTCACAAAGACCACAGGCCACTCCAGGCCCTTCGCCGCATGAATAGACATGAGGGCAACCCGATCACCGAAGACATTGTGATGATCGATGCCCCTGTCGAGAGAAAGGGCATCCAGAAAGGAGCCAAGGTCCTTAGCCCCCCTCGCGAGTTCCATGAACCGGCGAAGAGGTTCAGCAATCTTCTCGGGTAGATCCCTAAATCCGTGTGAAGTAACAGCACCCTCTATCAGGCCCAGAAGGTGCTTCCCATCGCTCTCACTCGTGGCTGCCTGAAATCCGGCGGGGGGTGGATCCTCTCTCGCTCTTGACGTCCGGGCCGGCTGATTAGAGGAACGAGACGAAGACGGCGGTGCTACTGTGGAGGGCGGAAGGTCCAAACGGCTAACCAACCGGTGATATGCTTCAAGGTAATAGGGGTTGCCTGGATAGCGGCAGGTCTGCAGGTAGCGCCAGAGCACATCTACGGGGTATTGACTGATTAAAGGCTTTTCACCTGAGCGAATGTAAGGGATTCCAGCCCTGGAGAAGGCCTCTTCAAAGGCATCGCCCTGGGAATTGAGACGGAAGAGGACAGCCAACTCTCCGAAGCCTAGATTCTCGCCCTCCTCGTGGGAAGCGACCCTGCCGCTATCCAGAGCGAAATAAGAAGTGCCGCCCATCAATTTCTCGATCTGTTCCATGACCATTTCCGCCTCTTCGGCGTCGGTCCTGCAGGTTGAAATACTGATTAGGGAGCCTTTCCCTGTCGTTGCTTTGAGGGGTTTCTTCTTCTGCATGAGCGCTGCTGCCCCGTCGAGGATTTTCTGGGTCGAGCGATAGTTTAGAGACAGAACCGTTTCCCGGGCTCCGGGGAAGTCCTTGAAAAACCTAAAAAAATTGCAAACATCCGCACCACGAAAACCGTATATGGCCTGATCAGGGTCTCCGATGGCGGAAAGATAGACCTTACAGAGGCTGTCGGGTGTGGCCTTAGCCGGATTGGTCTCCCGGTACACGAGCAATTTGAGGATTTCGACCTGAGACGGGTTAGTATCCTGGTATTCGTCTACAAAAATTTGCCGAAACCGCGTGGAATAGGAGAGGGGGATCTCAGGATGGTTCTTGAAGAGGCGCAAGGTTTCCACCTCGAGGTCGTCGAGGTCGAGCATGCCCAGGCTTTTGAGTCTCTGCTGGTATGACCGAAATAAGGAGCGAAGGTCGCCGGAATTAGCCTCATCCGCGCTTTCCCGGAGAGATTCCTGCTTAAGAGAGCGAAGACTCTTGAGAAATCTTGACAGCAATCGGTTTTTCTTTCCCGATTCCGCCAGGACCTGCTCAGCCAAGGAGGATACATCCACCTCTGAGCAGATACCGAAGTGGGATGGAAAATTGAGTTTTTCGTGGTTCTCCCTGAGAACATCGTGGCAGAAAGCGTGGAAAGTGGCTACATAGATTCTCGAACCAGGGGTTAAGGCGGTCAGCCTTTTTTTCATTTCCTGCGCGGCCTTGTTGGTGAAGGTCAGGGCAAGGATCTCCTCCGGCCGGATAAATCCGGATCGGATCTGGTAGGCGATCCTGTGGGTCAGGGTCAGCGTCTTTCCTGTGCCCGGGCCTGCGACGATGAGAAGATGATCTCCTTGAAAAAGGACCGCTTCCTTTTGCTCGTCATTCAATGGAGAAAGGATGGGGTCGAAAAGGGGAGGTTGGAAGGGTTCTTTGTGTTCCTCTTCCTTTTTCGGCTTTTTTGGGAAGAAGGGCTGTGCTCCACTCTCCCTGGATCGTTTTTCCGGCGGCTTGAATAGATTGGTTTGACCGTAAAAGGTTCTTTTTTCCGATTCGTCGAAGAGGCGAATGACGCCGTACTCGCCGTCATAACCCTCTTCCCGGATGACCCTGTTGAGGCGCATCCGCTGAATGGCTTCCTTAATAAGAGGACCCCCTGCACGACCGATTTCTTCCAGGGGAGTCTCCATAAGGATGCCGATTTCAGGTCCTATTGCCGCAAGAAGTCCCTCATACGTGTCAGAGACCTTCTTGGTTGAAGGTCCGCAGCCAAGAATCTCCGACAGGATCTCAGGGAGCGGGATGAGGCTGTGAAAAGGCAACGAAAGACTCGGGGAATCGCGATCGGAGAGTTCATAGACCCGATGGAGGACGCCTACAGTGATCGGTTTCCCGCAGCTTGGGCAGAGCCCCTTGTGTTTCTGGGTCTCACTGGGATGAAGCTTCGTCCGGCACTTGCGGTGTCCGTCGAGGTGGTATTTGCCCTCCTCAGGGAAAAACTCGACGGTCCCTGCAAATCCCTTCTGGCTGATCATTGCCTCCAGAATCTGATCGTAGCCGAGTGCCACATCGAAGATGTTGGCCTCCCTTCCCAGTTTGGCTGAAGAGTGAGCATCGGAGTTTGACACGAGCAGATAACGATCCAGGACGGAGAGACGCCTGTTCATCGCAGGATCCGAGGAGAGTCCGGTTTCAAGCGCATGAATGTGAGATGTGAGGTCGCCGAAACATTCTTCGATTTCGTCAAAGCCCGACTTTGAGCCGAAGAGGGAGAACCAGGGCGTCCATATGTGGGCGGGAATGAAGAAAGCCTGCTCACTCGTCTCCAGGGCAATATCGAGAAGGTCATGGGAGTCAAGACCCAGTATGGGGCGGCCGTCAGACCGCAGATTCCCGATGCGGCCCAACTTTTCATTGAGTCTGCGGACCGTATCAAAATCGGGCATGATGATCAGGTTGTGGACTTTTCTTGTCTTACCGCCCCGCTTGTAAATGCAGCTGATCTCACCGGAAAGAACGTATCGAGTCTCGGCGCGGCAAGACTCAGGAACGCGTGCTGCAACTCCTTTCTCCAGATCCGGTCTCAGCCTGTACAGGCCGTTTTCCGCTTCCACCAGCTTTTCCTGAAGCTCCGCCAGCCAGCCCGGGTGTGTGAAGTCACCCGTACCGATGACGGAGATTCCCTTTTTTTGGGCCCAGAAGGAGAGTTCTTCGGGGACAAGGTCCTTCGAAGTAGCTCGTGAGAAGTGAGAATGAATGTGCAGATCAGCAATGAATCTCATAGTCAGGACTATCCATGATCGATAAAGGACTGTCAATCCAATAGAAGGGGGTCTGAAGAGAAGTGAAGGTATTCACAATGCGACTGGAACTCCGATCAGGAATCTGATAAGGCTATCAATTAGTAATGCTTCCGCAAAACGTCGTCACTCCGTTGAAAAACGGGGTCCAGGTATTCTCCAAGCCCACAAGAAAACTGGATTCCGGTTCTTGCCGGAATGACTAAAAGGGACATGTTTTGACTTCTTACGATGCCACGAGGATTGGCCGAGGAAAGAAATCGTGAGGAAAGAAAATTCTTCAGGTGTTGAGAAAATCGTTTTGACGAGCTGTTCCTACGACTGCGGTGCACGGTGTGTGCTGAAGGTGCACGTCAAAGACGGCAGGATTACCCGCATCGGGACCGACGAAAGACCCATGCCCAGTTTGAAAGCCTGCGTGCGTGGACTGGCGCAGAAAGACGTCGTCTATGCGCCCGATCGCCTCACAACGCCGTTGAAAAGAGCGGGCAGAAGAGGTGCGGGAGATTTCGTGGCCATTTCATGGGATGAAGCGCTGGAAATCGTTTCGAAAGAGCTTCAGCGGGTGAAAGCTCAATGGGGCAATAGCGCCATCTTCCTGATGGATTATTCCGGCTCCCTAAGTCCTCTGCAAGGCTTTGGAAGGGCATCACGTCGCTTCTTCTCCTTGTTCGGTGGCTGCACCACCACCTGGGGGACTACTTCCTACGAAGCCGCCCTTTTTTCCGCCAACGCAACCTTTGGAACGCTGTACACGGGCGCGACAAAGGATAACTTCCTTCACTCCAAACTGATTGTCCTCTGGGGATTTGATCCTGTGGTCACCCGCTTCGGCCCTGACACTATCTACTACCTCAATCGAGCGAAAAGAGCCGGTGCCAAGATCATCTCCGTTGATCCCAGGCTTAACCGGACGGCAAAGGCGCTTGCAGAGCAGTGGATCCCCGTAAAGCCCGGAACCGATACGGCCATGATGATTGCCATGGCTTTTGTCATGATCAGGGATAACCTTCATGATCAGGCCTTCATTAACACCTATACGCACGGGTTCAATAAATTCAAAGACTATGTTCTTGGAAAAGAAGATGGGATACCGAAAACTCCTGAATGGGCCGAGCAGATTACCGGTACGAAAGCTGATGTGATTGAGCGACTGGCTCGGGATTACGCCACCATCAAGCCGGGGGCCCTCGTCGCCGGGTGGGCCGCCGGCCGCACGGCCTACGGAGAGCAGTACCACCGTGCGGCGAGTACCCTTGCCGCCATGACAGGGAATATCGGGATCCGAGGAGGCTTCGCGTCGGGGGGAATCGGCCGCATCCCTCTGGGTTACCTCGGGAAGACTCTCCCCGTTGCCGGTGACATTCATCCAAAGGTCCATGTCAGCGACGTCTTCTCCGCCCTGCTTCACGGGCGATCAGGCGGCTACCCCAGTGACATCAAACTTCTCTACCTCATGGGGTGCAATCTCCTCACTCAATTCCCCAACATCAACAAAGGAGTCCAGGCGCTCGGGAAACCGGAATTCGTTGTGGTCCACGAACGCTTCATGACCCCTACGGCGCGCTACGCGGATATCATCCTCCCTGTAACCACTTCCCTCGAACGGGTGGACATCGGACAGCCGTGGAGCGGCGGTCCTTACTTCACGTTCCTCAACAAGGCGATAGAGCCTTTGGGCGAAACCAAGTCGGACCTGGAGATATTCACTGAGTTGGCTGGACGTTTAGGCATTCAAGGCTACAACGGCAGGTCCGAGGAGGAATGGCTGAGGGCCTTCGTAGAGGCCACGCCGGATCTTCCCGCCTACCAGGCATTCAAAGAAAAAGGATTTCATGAACTCCACCTTGCCGAGCCGTGGGTGGCATTCCGGGAACAAATTGAAAAGCGTGTTCCTTTTCCTACCCCTTCAGGCAAGATCGAGATTTTCAGCTGCAGGATCGCAGAGATGAATCATTTTCTCATTCCCCCGGTGCCTAAATATATCGAGCCGTGGGAAGGGCCTCGGGACCGGCTTGCAGAGCGCTATCCGCTTCAACTCGTGAGCCCCCATGCGAAGACCAGGGTGAACTCACAACTCGACAACATTCCAAGGCTGAAGAAGCAAGCCGACGACACGCTATGGCTGAATCCCAGGGACGCCGGAGATCGGGAAATTCGGAGCGGGGATACGGTGGCGATGTTCAATGACCGGGGCCGAATTATGACGATCGCGAAAGTCACCGGGGAAATCATGCGCGGCGTGGTGAGCTTGGATGCAGGAGCCTGGTATCATCCGGACGGACAAGGAGTGGATCACGGGGGATGTGTAAACGTTTTAACCAGAGACGAGAAATCTCCCGCGGGTGCATTCTCGTGCAACAGCTGCCTGGTCCAGGTCGAAAAAGTCGTAACGTAGCAGAGTCTATTTTGCCGCAGACAGACAGGATAAAGCCTTGAAGAAAAGAGCCGCGTGAAGTACAGTCTAAAAATAGACGTATCATTTCAGATCCATAGGACTGTGACGAGAATCACGATTTTCTTTATCTCGCTCCAAGGTTCCCAGTCTGGTCTTTTAATGATACGTTGGTTGGAAGGATTCTAATGAAAAATTGGGGATGAGGTATGTCGCACATCCTGTTTTTTTCGCGGAACAAGAGCACCTGTGTTGAACACGTGGACGGGAGCATGGTGAAAGCCTGGTGTCGGCTCCACGATACCCTTACGGATGCATCCGTCGAAATCAGCGTTGGGCTTCCTGACCTTGAACTCACCGACATTCACGTTGAAATCAACCGGAGTGACAAAAATATCTCGGCTAATGCGAGTGAGAGCCTTCGCAAAGCGATAGGTGTGCGCATAGGCCCTGGAGTTGTCAAGATCCTGAAAGGTCTTGTAGGTGACCGGGAGGACCTTGATGAATTGATCGGTATGGTGGAAGAATGCTGTCAGGGGGTGATCCTCTCCTTTACCAAAGATGAACTGGGTAAGGCGCCTGAAGACGAGCAGGAAGCCAAGCAGTTTTACGTGAAGCTTCTCAAAGAAAATGTGAGGCTTTATAACAGCTGTATCGCCTTTGCCCCAGACAGTCCACTTGTGGAGGGGTTTGAGCCTGCGAAACGCTAGGTTCCAGTGAGAGGCCGTTCCAAAGGATATTCGATGCTCAAATTCATGCGAAACAAAGTCATCGGAATCGAGCGAAGAGACCAAGATACCCTTCATGCCTACGGCATCCTTGATGATGATATTTACTCTGTTGAGCTGGAAGTCACGATCGGCCTGTCGGACATGCGGATTAGAGCCATCGAGGGAAGATTCAAACGTTGGACCACTCCTGAGTGTCCCAGAGCTATTGCAGTGCTTCAGCATGCTGTTGGCTTTTCCATCCTGACCGATGGGTTTGCGCAGAAAGTCCAGAAGGAGATTGGGCGAAACGGCTGCAGGCACTTTGCCAGCCTTCTTGTGGAGTGTTGTGACACCGTCGAAAAAGCGGCAGAGTTGGTCAAGGACCAAGAGTGTCTCCCTCCTTGGAGGAGGGAAGACAGATCGGACTTTCCCAACACGGAAGGACCATCCGCTGAGAGCAGCTCAAGGCGCGAAGTCAAATCGCTGCCAGGGACGGACAGGGCACCGGAAGGAAGGACTCACTCTATCATTGATCTTCATGTCCATACCTTTCCCGCTTCTTCTTGCAGCGTCGCCCGGGTGGATGATGTGATCGCCGAGGCGAAGCGAATTGGTTTAAACGGGATCTGTCTCACGGATCACAACCATGTCTGGGATCAAACGAAGGCGAGAGAGCTGCGTCAGAGACACGGGTTTCTTGTTTTGCGAGGGAATGAAGTGACCACCGACCAGGGGGATGTGCTCGTTTTCGGCCTGGAAACCCGTATCCAAGGGATCATCCGACTCCGAGGAACTGAGGAGTATGGTATCGGAGGTCAATGGGTTCATCATTGCCGCCCATCCCTTCAGAGGGTTTCTCCTTTTCGGATCGGGTCAACTGGGCTTGACTTCCGAAGTGGCCATGCAACGGCCGCTTTTCAAGTGGGTGGACGGAGTCGAGGTGTTGAACGGTAAAGTCACGGAAAGAGAAAATGAGTTCGCAGGGGTGGTGGCAAATGGGCTTGGCCTGCCGGGGACGGGCGGGAGTGACGCACACCGGGTTTCGGAAATCGGTCTTTGTGCCACCCGGTTTGAGGCGGAGATTCACGATGAAAAGGATCTGGTGGAAGCATTGCGAAACGGCGGATACTCGGCTGTGGCGTTCAGAAAAGGCGCATGAGTTTACCGGCGGGCATAAGGGGGGAGAGAAAGTATCATGGCAGAGCAGAGAGACTGGGAAAAGATCGTGCGTCGTGTGGAGCAACTCCTCAGGCTCAAGTCCTTCCCGGTAGCATTTAAGATGCTGGAAAGGAAAGAGGAACTCGGCGCTATTCCCTTCATGCGGAGGCCGCAGCATAAGCTGACTCTGTGTCAGTTGATCTCTCTGGCGAGAAACTTCGACTGGACCGTTGGGGCCGAGGCCGAAGATTTTACCTATCCCACATGTGGCTCCATCATCGGTCTCAGCGACCTACCCGAGCATTACAAGGACGGGACTTTTCGCAGTATCGTTTGGGTGAAAAGAAAGGAGGAGGGCAAGAAATATGAAGCCTCCATCCCTAGGCTTCCACTCGGAAAATATGAGGCGGTTGCTCTTGCGCCTCTGGTCTATAAACCTTTTGATCCGGACATTGTCCTGATTTACGCCAACCCGGCCCAGATGATGCTCCTTATCAATGCCCTTCAGGTGGAAAACTATGAGGTCATGAATTTTTACTGTGTCGGCGAATCCTCGTGTTCGGATGCGATCGCACGTTGCTATCTAACCGGAAAACCGTCCCTTACGATTCCCTGCTACGGAGAGAGGCGCTACGGTCATGCCCAGGATGATGATCTGGTCATGGCTTTGCCGGCGGACAAAGTGGAAAAGGCTCTTGGCGGGCTGGAAACCCTTTATCGAAGAGGGGTGCGTTATCCCATCAGCTTCGCGGGAGCCGAGCAGGATCTCGGCGAGGCGTTCCCTCCGGCATACAGCGACGTCAACCGGATGAATGAGATCCGAAGGCAGGACAACCGGCTTCTCCTGGGTGTGACAGGCGGGATTGCGACCGGGAAGTCAACAGTGTCCAAGATGCTGGAGGAGTTGGGGGCGCCGCTCATTGATTTTGATGTCCTGGCACGACAAGTGGTTGAGCCAGGAAAACCGGCGTGGAAGGACATTGTGGATTACTTCGGCCGGCAGATCCTGCGAGAGGACCAAATCATCGACCGGAAGAAGCTTTCCGATGTGGTGTTCCGGGACATGGAAAGAAGAAAAAAGCTGGAAAGTTTCACCCATCCCCGCATTTTCGAGGAATTCCACCGGCAGGTCGGCAAGATACCAGCTGAAGTCCCCATCATTCAAGTGGGCATCCCGTTGTTGATCGAGCTCAATCTCCAGTACCGGTTTGACAAACTGCTTCTTGTCTACGTACCTAGGGAGATGCAGATTGAGCGACTCATGAATCGGGACGGGATAAGTCGGGAGGCGGCGGAGAACATACTTAAAGCCCAGCTGCCCATCGACGAAAAACTCGGGTATGCCGATTTTGTGATTCACAACGAGGGCGCCCTTGAGGAAACTAGAAAGCAAGTGATTGACGTGTGGAAAAAGTTGCAGGAATTGCAGAAGGCAAGGAGGACTGCCTAAAATGCATAATTAGCCACAGCATCACACAGACATTTTGGCCGGGCGACGTGCCCGGCCAAAATATTTCGTTTACAAATGAAACCGCATGACTTGAGAGGAAATCTTGAGTGACAAGCATACGCCCCGTCGATACCATTTTGAGGCGATCGATAGATGACGTCTCAAAGCATAAGAAAAGTTAATCATTGGATGTCCACAGGAGCCTCTCAAAGCAACAGTTATGGTATTGGGTTTCGCTTCCAGTGAAGCCAAAAATGTCCGTGTGCGTCGGTGGCCAATATAGATTTACTCCCTGTTCAGCTCTGAACGAGCATCCCCTTCCGGACCTTGCCGAGAGAGGTGCGGGGGAAGTCGACGCAGAAAGTCACGAGCTTCGGCCATTTGTATCGGGCGAGGCGGCCGTTGCAAAAGGAGATGACTTCTTCTGCCTCTAGGGTCGCCCCCGCTTTTGGGATGACAAAAGCATGCCCCACTTCACCCCACACCTCATCCGGGACACCGAGGATCGCGATATCCTCGATCAAGGAATGTTCCCTCAGCACCTTCTCCACCTCCGCAGGGTAGACGTTTTCCCCCCCCGAGATGTACATATCCTTGGCCCGGTCAACCAGATAAAAGTATCCATCCTTGTCCATTTTGGCTAAATCGCCGGTGCGCAGCCAGCCGTTCTTAATCGTCTCCTCCGTTTTCACCGGGTCCTGCCAGTACTCCTTCATCATGATGGATCCCCGGACCACGATTTCCCCTACTTCCCCGGGGTCGACCGACCTTCCATCCCGGTCCAGAAGGTTCACCTCGGCATGGAACACAGGGCGACCCACGGTGCCGGGTTTCTGGATCGAAGCTTCTTCAGAGGCCCACAAAAGAATCGATGTCTCTGTCTGCCCCATGATCTGACGGAGGGGAAACCCCGCCTCCTTGCATCTCATAAGGAGTTCGTGGGTAGTCTTCTCTCCTCCAATGGCACAGACTTGCAGAGAGGAAAGCTCCCCCTTTTTCTGAGATTCTTCTTTGAGGAGGGCGCGGTATACGGTGGGAACCCCGAGAAACTTGGTGACCTGGAAACGCCCGATGTCTTGATAGACCCTGGCAGGCTCAAATCGCGGGTGGATCACCATGGTGGCGCCCTTGTACATAGTGGGGGACGCCTGGATAAAAAGACCTCCCGAGTGAAACAAGGGAAGGACGACGAGCATGATGTCGTCGAAGTGGAGTTTGAAGAAAATGTCGGCATTCAGGCAGTTGAAGAAGGTCTTTCGGTGAGAGAGCACCGCGCCCTTGGGCTGGCCGGTCGTGCCGGATGTGTACATGATCACCTGGGGCTCTTCCGGGTCGGCAGGCCCGAGAGACTTCGTGAGGAAGGGCTTATGGCCGAGATATTCCTTGACCCCCGAATCGTAGTCGAACAGGTCTGGATTGTGAAGCTCCGCTCCCATGCATGCCAGCTCCATCAGAGGCCTGCGATGATTCAAGTTAAGGCTCATAACGGTCTCGGCGTAGGCGCTTCCAAAGACAAAAAGCCTAGGGCGGGAGTTCCGTAACGTGTAGTCCAGTTCCGGTGCGGCAAGGCGAAAGTTGACGGGGACGAAAATCGCACCCAGCCGTGAGCAGGCGAGGTAGAGTTCAATGAATTCAGGGCGGTTTTCCAGCATGAGCGCCACCCTGTCCCCTTTCTCGATGCCGAGAGACTGAAGCCAGCAGCTTGTTTGATCCGCTCTCTGATGCAGTTGAAGATAGCTTATTTCCCTTCCTTCAAAAAAAATGGCCGGCTTGGCGGGATGGAGTTCGCTCCAGCGCTGCACCCACCAGGCAATGTTCATCGACTTGATCATATTTTAGCTCCCTTGACGATTCAATAATTGGCGCATATTCTCACTGTCAGCGACTGAAATACTACATCATCATTCGGACAGGCCATAAGGCCATCTGTGGAAAAAGGATTACCAGGGCCATAAGCACGACATCGAGTATCCAGTAAGGGAGAGAGGAGCGGTATACATCCATCATGGTTGCGTGGCGAGGAGCAACCGCCTTCATGGCAAAAAGACAGAGTCCAAAAGGAGGCGATATAGTGGCTATTTCCACGTTAATCAGCATGATAACCCCGAACCATACCGGGTCAAAACCGAGAGTAGTTATGATTGGCATGTAAACGGGGAGGCACACCATCAGGATAGAGACCGATTCCATGAACATTCCCATTATCATAACTATAAGCTGCATAGCAATGAGGGTTGCTAGAGGAGGCAGAGGGAGCACGGTTGCCAGGTTGACCAAGTTGGTCGTCACCTCTGTGAAAGCCAGAAGCTGGGTATAGGCAGCGGCGCCGGTGAAGATCAGGAATACCATCGCCGAAACACGCAACGTTTCCAGAGCCGATACCTTGACTACCTTCCAGGTCAAGCTTCCATGGCAGGCGGCAAGCAGGAAGCAGCCGAGAGCACCCAGGGCAGCTGCCTCGGAAGGCGTAGCGATACCTAAGAAGATCACCCCGATGACAAGAAAGATGATCCCGCCTATAGGGAGAATGTGGACAGCTGCTGCGGCCAACTTTTCTGAGAGTGGTGTTGGTTCGACATCATAGGTGGGCG
Source organism: uncultured delta proteobacterium (assembly GCA_963740905.1). GTDB lineage: Bacteria > Desulfobacterota > DSM-4660 > Desulfatiglandales > HGW-15 > JAFGDM01. Next base: position 147,377 of record CAVUFY010000019.1, on the reverse strand, counting down.
CAAGATTTGGTTGTAGCCAGCACCGGAAGAAAATGTAGGCACCATAGAGCAACGCCATCAGGATTCCGGGAATGATGATTGCAATCAGGAGCTTTCCAATTGAGATCTGTGCCAGACTTGCCAGGATAATGCCCAAGGATGTGGGTGGAATCATGACAGCTAGGCAGCCGCTTCCAAGGATAGGCCCCAGGGTCATCGATTTTGCATAGCCCCGCCTCTCCATTTCCGGGATCAAAACCGACCCCAACATCGCAATGCTGGCCATGGAGGAGCCGCTCATGACAGAGAATAACGTGCCCCCGCCAACAGACAACAAACTCAACCTTCCCGGCACACGACCGATCCACTTGTCGAGGGCTTCCATCATCTGCGTGGCCACCCCGGAACGAAACATAACTTCTCCCATGAGGATAAAAAGCGGAACCGGCAGCAGGGTGAACGTGGAGACAGAGGTCCAGATGCTCAGGATCAGCTGGCGCAGCCCGGCTATGCCTCCCCAGAATATCATGGCGCCAACCACATTCGTTAAGAGAAAGGCAAACGCCACAGGCACCCCCAAGAGCATAAGGACGAGGAGGGTACCGAAGATGAGCAGTGCCGCTGTTGTCCATTCCAATGCTAATCCCCTCTTCTCTGTTCACTGCGTTTCCAGTCATGAAAGTAGCCAAAGCCCCTTCGTACAAACTGGACCAGGAGGGGAAGGGAGCATGCCGGGATGATGGCCAGCAAAGGTCCTTTGGGCATTCCGATCTGGCTTTTCGGATCCACTTCCCAGGTTGCAAACATCCCCCATACGACTATCGTGCCTATGATGGAAATGACCAAAGAGATGCACACGCCTATCAGGGAACTCACCATTCCCAGCAAAGCCCGTGTCCTCGGCGTGAGGAATCCGAACAGGATATCCACCTTCACGTGCCCCTCTGAACGGAGAATCCAGGTGGCGCCTAGAAAGGTCATCCACACGAGGCTGTATTCGCTGATCTCCATAACCCAGATCTGGGGACGACGCAAGATATAACGCATCACGACTTCCAAGGAGACCATGAGCATGGTGACCATGATCAGAGCAGCCCCCGCACCGGCCAGATAGTCCACGATGCGATCAAAAAGGTGTCTTGCTTTATCTGACTTCATATAGACACGTCACATCCGAGGATTGCGCAGATTGGCACAAGTTATGAAAGGCCTATCGATCCATTCATTGGCGAACCTGAGAGTAGAAGAAATAGTACTTCTTATCTATGTTTCCGGGTCCTGCATTCTGCAAGACGGTGGAAGACCCATTCTTTTCGTGTTACCATCCTGCCATTTTCATGAGTTTTTCGAAGTATTCCGGCCGGCAAGTCCGCTTGGCCTCCTCATATCCTGCCTTCCAGGCCGTATCCACGTATGATTTGGCATCGTTTTCGGAGAAGTGGATGAAATTAACTCCGGCTTTCTCAGCCTTCTTCCGCTCTTCACTCACCAGATCCTGATACATCTTGACCATTTTAGGTTCCAGTTCCTTTGCCGCGTCGATCAGAACCTTCTGAAGATGCTTGGGGAGATTATTGAAGCTCTTCAGGTTGGCCAAAAACACAAAGTCCCCGGAGTAGAAGGGATGATCAATGCAGTTTTTGGTAACCTCGAACCAGCCATAGGTGGCCACTCCTTCCATTGGCCAGCAGAACCCATCCACAACGCCTCTTTCCAATGACGTGTATACTTCCGGCTGGGCTACGGTTACTGGGACGGCGCCTAGGGCTTTAAGGAATGCATCGTAAATCAATCCGGAGCGCATCTTCAGCCCTGATAGGTCTCCAGGAGTCTGAACCTTCTTGTTCGGCCAGAGGTAGAAGGACGACCACTGCCCTCTCCCCAGATAGTACACTCCCACCTCCTGATGAAGCTTGTTGAGAAGGTCATAGAAGCCCGTTTTGCGTTCCTCCGTCGGATTCGGGGCCTTGGATAACCACGTTATCATGGACTCAGGGACCGCCTTGCGGTAGTAATAGGCGGTCACATTGAAATTCAAATCCACAACGCCGGACTTCACGGCATCCCACTGGTCAAAGGTGGGAATGGCCTCCGGACCGCCCAGAAGTTTGATTTGAAGCTCGCCTTTGGATTTCTGCTTCACCAGGTCAATGAAAATGGGAACAACGAACATGTTGGCCTGTCCTTTGGGAAAGACCTGAACCATCTTGAGCGTGATCGGTTTGGACGCAGCACTTGCGTTCCCGCCAAAAGCCCCCACGCAAACAAGGGCAAAAGAAACCGCCGCAATCACGGAATACCCAAACTTCTTCATAATGACCTCCATTCCCTGCGTTATTAATTTATCCCTTAGTCAGTAAGAATCGAAAATCAGGTGCCTCTTGATGCCAAACCCGAAAACGTTCCTGCGAAGCAATAACCACTTTCCCCGGGGGAAGGCAAGTCTAGAATCATCACTCCTCAGAAGACAGGTTTCGTCTTAGATGCCTTTAGAAATGGTATGAGCCGAAAAGCATAGTCCCTCGACTTTTTGTTCGACAGTGCCACGACCGCTAGCAACAGAAGGCCGATGACGTTGGAGATTTGGCCCACGGCCACTAGCATAATGGCTGCCAGAAACACTAAAGCTCTCTCCCAGAGGAGAAGTTTGCGACCGAAGAAATACCCGATTACGCTCCCTGCAAGGGCTACGATGCCGAAAAGGGCTGTTATGATGGCAACAGTGATCTCCAAGGGGGACCCTATAAGTGCAAGGGCCGGTCCATAAACAAAGGCAAAGGGGAGAAGCAATGCCGCCGAGGCAAGCCAGAAGGATTGAATTGCCGTCTCCATGGGTTCGGCGCCCGCGATAGCCGCTGCCGTGTAGGCAGCGTAAGCTACGGGCGGGGTTACCATGGCGTACATGCCGAAATAGAAGATGAAGAGGTGCCCTAGCAGGGGGATCACCTTTGCATCAATGAGAGCCGGTCCTATGAGACTGGCGAGAAGGATGTAGGTGACGACACTCGGAAGCCCCATGCCGAAAATTATGCTTGCTACGGCTGTCAATATAAGGATAAAGATGAAATGGCCTCCCGAAACGGTGAGTATGAGATTGGAAATCTTTAACCCTAATCCGCTGAGGAGTGTGGCCTCTATGATAATCCCTGCACAGGCGCAAATAGCACAGATGCTCAGAGAAGTACGAGCCGCATCCTGCAGGGTCCTCAAAAAAGTGGCCAACCCTTCTTTGGGGTTCGGGTCCAGGATGCACAGTCCGATGAAGGCCATTGCGACCCATGGAAGACTCTCCTGGAAGGTTGACCCAGAGAGCATAAGTCCCAGGAGTACAACCATGGGTATGACTAGATAGATCTTCTTCTTCAGGCTGATAACAACGGTGGCTGCGATTCCCCATATGCCCGCATAGGTAGGAGAGGCACCAAAAACGAGGATGACAATGACCGCGGCGAAAGGGAGTATCATATAGCCTTTTGTCTTGAGGAGCTTCAGAATGGGCTCTCTCTCTACTTCCATCGCGCCGAGATTAAGCATTTTCGCCTTGAAGTGTACTGCGACTCCGACCGCCAGAAAATAGAGGATGGCAGGAACAAGGGCGGCTTTAACGATGTCGAGGTATGCGACACCCAAAAACTCCGCCATCACGAAGGCCGTGGCCCCCATGATAGGGGGCATGAACTGTCCGCCGGTTGAAGCGGCGGCTTCCACGGCCCCGACAAAGGCAGGAGGTCTGAAACCTGCTCTCTTCATCGTAGGTATCGTGAAAACCCCCGTGGATGCGACATTGGCCACGGCAGAACCCGACAAAGTCCCCATCAGGGCGCTGGCTAAGACAGCGACCTTGGCAGGGCCGCCGACGGTCTTACCCAGCAAGGAGAGAGCCAAAGACGAAAAGAATTGGACTACGCCGGCGCGTTGAAGAAAGGCCCCAAAGAGCACGAAGGGAAGGACATACCAGAGCACCGTTGTGGTCGGAACGCCGAAAATACCGCTCGTGGTCAGGGACAGGCTGGTGGCCAGCCTGTCCAGGGGAACACCAGCATGCCCGAGAAAGCCCGGAATGTAAGGACCTGTGAAGCAGTAAAGGAGAAAGATGGCGCAGATGAAGACCATGATCCACCCTACGCTCCGCCTGGTTGCCTCCACAACGATGACTACCAAGGCGAAGGAAACCCAGAGGTCCATCTTGGTTGGATCGCCTATTCGCTCCACCAGTTGCCAAAAATTGACAATGAGGTAAATGCATCCGGCAGCAGCGATCGACATGAGGAGGATGTCCACAGACCAAGCGCCCTTCCCCCTTTTCTTCTTCCTCGTGTGAGGGTAGATGAGGATGGTTAGAACAAGGGCGAAGAGAAGAAATATCTCCCGGTGAATTTCCGGAGGCAGCAACCATACCGACACGGAAAGGAGGACAAAAAGCGAAAAGGCGGTGCAAAGAACTTGGTCGACCACCTGAAAGAGGGTCCGCTTCCTCCTTTCCTGCACGTCACCGGCTTGCGGGTAGTCCATCTCTTTTGTAAGGCTCTTTTCTGTAGTCATCTACTTTTTCCACACTCCTTTATCCTTATAGAATTTGATGGCACCCGGATGAAAGGGCAAACCGGCCTCGATAGGCGCCCTTTCAAGGGTGATGTACTTCGCTGCCGCGTGGGATTTTCTCATAAAGTCCATATGAGCGAAGAGCGCTTCCAGTACACCGTAAACAAAATCATCGCTCGCGTCGGAACGAACGGCGAGCTGAAGGGTTGCGTCGAGCTGCCAGCTATCCTTCAGGAATCCCGGCCCAATCCCGGCCTTGACCCACGTCTTGCCCAGGGTGTGATCGGTCTTCTCCGCGACCGCCTGGGCGATGTCTTCCTCCACCGGGACAATGTAAATATCCTTTTGAACGGCTAGGCTTTTTATGCTGGGCGAGAAGAAGCTTCCTCCCATGTAACCTGCATCAATTCGTCCGTCGCCCAAGGCATCCCCGGTCGCGCCGGTGTCAAGATAGACAGGAGAAAAATCCACATACTTGCCGTTCTTCCTTAAGCCGGCGGCTTCCGCTACGGTCCGGAACATGCCTTCAAGGCCGCTTCCAGCCTTTCCTAATGAAATCCTCTTCCCTTTCAACTGCCTGTATCCCTCTATGCCTGATCCCTTAAGGGTCACCATCAAGGCAAGATTCGGATACAATGTGGCAATAGGAGAAACGGCAATAGCTTCCTTGAATGGGGGGGTTCCTTTGACCGCGTTCGCATTTAGCTGCGCCATAGTGAAGGCGAGATCCGCCTGTTTTTTTCCCAGGAGGCGGACGTTTTCTACGGCCCCCGCCGAGGTCACAGCGGTTGCGTCAATCCCCTTCATGTACTCCGTCAGGATGTTGGCCATGGCCGCCCCGATTTGATAGTACGTTCCGCCCACCCCTGCAGTAGCGATGACAATTCTCTTCTGGGCCGACCAACCTGCCTGCGGTACCAAGGTGACGGCCAGGAATAAAAACACTGCTACCCCAAACAATCTTTTCATATCAAACCTCCGATCTTTGATGAATAGTGAATGATTACCTTCAATCAAGCATTGAAGGGCTTGAAAACACTATCGGCCTAATCCTTCCCATTCCCGGCGGAGGATCCTCTACCCAAAATAGTCTTCCAACTTGACGTTGTTCCACAGGGTTTGAGGCGGACGGATGCGCTCGGCAAATGGAAGTGTTACAGGCCTTGTGGCATCGAGAATCATCTTCGTCGTCATCGGTCCTCTCTCCGTTCTTATCTCGCCGTAGGCAGACGGGTCCAAGTGTGCGCCCATCATGTTGGGGATTGTGGTGAGCCCCACATCCGCTTCGAAGCGTGTTGAAAGAGCCCAAAGAACCTCCTCCTCATTGTAGATGTCTACATCGTCATCTACAACCACGACGATCTTAAGATTGGGTTCGGCACTAAGGGCCGCGAGGCCTGCGGATTTGCCTTCTCCGGGTACCCGTTTTCTGATCCCCACGTAAGCCGTGAATACACAACAACCCGAGGGAGGCATGTAAACCCCTGTGACAGAGGGGATGAGTTTCTTCACGGATTCATAGACAGAGGACTCAAAGGCTAGGACGCCTGATAGATTATGTTCTCGATGTGCAGGGTCGAGGTCATGGTAGACAGCATCCTTGCGCATTGTAATCGCCGTAACTTGCATAAGGCCTATGGGTTTTTTGGGAGGACCGTAATAGCCCGTGTATTCCGCAAACGGGCCGTCCCCGGTTTCTTCCTTAGGATCCAGGATGCCCTCGATGACAATCTCCGCAAAGGCGGGGACAGGGAGCGAGACCGTTTCTGCCCGGGTGACTTCCAACGGCTCACCCATCAGTGCGCCCATGATTTCAAGTTCGCTTGTTCCCATGGGGTTTCGCGCAAGAGATCCCATGACGACAGCAGGATGGTGCCCTATAAAGAGTACCGCCTCCATGGGTTTTTTCAGTTCTCTGTATTTTCTGTAAATGTAGGCGGCGTGATGGGCCGGATTGAACATGCATCCGACAGCCTTCTTGTTCTGTACTTCATGGCGATACATGCCCACATTAGTCACCTCCGTATCCAGGTCTTTCAAGATGAGACATCCTACGGTGATATATCTTTCAGAATCTTTCTCTGCATGATGCACAATCGGAAGGGACCCCAGGTCGATATCATTGTCCGTCAGCACGATTTCCTTCACAGGCGCCTCGCTTCTTGGGATCTCCTTAACGGGGAGTGGACATTGAATCTTTTGCATATACGTCTTCAAAATGGAACTTTTCGGCTCCTTGGGATCCACGCCTAGAGCAAGGCCGAGAAGCGGGTAACTCCCAAATAGATTCGTAACGAGAGGCAAGCCGGAGCCTTTCATCCTTTCGAACCGGATGACCGGGAACCTGCCCTGCGCAGCGAGTCTCTGCTGTACCACACAGGGCTCGAACTTCGGCTCTACCGTTCTTGAAATAGACACGAAAAAGTCCGGACCGAGTTTTTTGAGCTCATTCAGGAAGGTTCTCAAATCGCGATTCATGTCTTGCTCCTTTCAGTTTCGGTTCCTTGACAGTGAAAGCACTCTTCGACCGAACCGTTTCCGCCGGGAAAAGTGCCGCAGTTGATTTTCATGTTCGGAGAGGGCTGATGCTGTCGTTATGAGGCTCGGGAGGATTTTTGTCCCGGAGCGCTTTAAGTATGTCTTCGGGAAGGATGGGAAGTTTTCGGATCCTGACGCCGCAGGCGTTGTAGACGGCATTTGCTATGGCTGCTGCGGTGGGAACAATGGCCGGTTCTCCCAAACCCTTTGCGCCGAAAGGTCCGTCCGGATCATCCGTTTCAACAAGAATGGTCTCTATGGGAGGCACATCTGCGATTCTTGGGATCTTGTAATCAAGGAAGCTATCGTTGAGCGGCCTTCCTTTTCTTATAACCAAGTTTTCCATGAGGGCATATCCGATTCCCTGAACGACAGACCCTTCCACCTGACCCTCTGCCATGGCTTTGTTCACGGCCCGCCCCAAGTCATGCGCAGCGGTTACCTTCAGGACCTTTATGACTCCTGTCTCTGGGTCCACCTCGACCTCGACTACTTGAGTGCCGAAAGCAAAGGTAGGAATGTTCTTCTTGAAGGCATCTGCGGAAGGATATCCATCCGGCAGTCTGTCTACAAAGCGACCCTTTCCGGAAATTGGCTCCCCTCTCTTTTTGATGGCGTATTCCACCAAATCCGGAAAAGTCACATGGGTTCCCGGAGATCCCGCAACAAAAATTCTGCCCTTTTCCACTACAATGTCCTCGGCATTGGCCTCCATCATTTGGCTTGCCACCTGAAGAATCTCCTTTTTGGTCTCACGGGCTGCCGCAAGGGCGGAATTGCCGCAAACAAAGGTGGTGCGACTCGCCCAGGCGCCCAGGTCATAAGGCGTGAGATCCGTATCATCGGCTATCACCCTTGTATCTTCAAGTCCGACGCCCAGTTCCTCCGCCACGATCTGAGCAATCGCCGTATGCGCGCCTTGGCCCATATCAGGCGCTGGTGTAATAATCGTGACTTTGCCGTCTTCCGAAAGCTTGATGAAGGTGTCCGCGGCGCTGTACCCATAGACCCTGGAACCCCCTCCCGTATGCATGACATTGGCCAGGCCGATGCCTCTCATTCCCTTTTCGAGCCTCTTCTCCTTCCATCCCGAAACCTGTGATGCTGCCGTCATGCATTCGACTAGGCCGCAACTGCTAATCTCCACGCCGCAATGGGTCACCTGCCCCGGCCCATTCGCATTTTTCAGACGCAGATCCAGTGGATCCATCCCCATTTTTTCTGCAAGGGCGTCCAACTGGGCCTCCATGGCAAAGGTCACCTGAGGGTTTCCGAATCCGCGAAAGGCGGTACCCATCTGCTTATTCGTATAGACCAGACAGGCTTCATGTTTGCTGTTTGGAACATTGTACAGGGCGCTGAAGGCCGTGGCCCCCACACTCAAGGTGCCTGGCCCCTTGTCATGGTATGCACCGTTGTCCCCGATCACTTTCATCTCCCTTGCCCACAGAGTTCCGTTCTTCTTCGCCCCTGTTTTCACGTAGATTGTACAGGCGTATCGGGTCTTGCCGGTTGAAAACTCCTCTGCGCGGGTGTTTTCGATTTTGACGGATCTTCCTGTTTGTCGTGAGAGCACGGCCGCAATGGGGACCTTCATGTCCATAACGAGTTTCGAGCCGAAACCACCCCCTACGGCGGAACCGATGATGCGGACCTGATGAACCGGGATCCCCAGAATTCGGGCGACTTCCTGTCTCTGCGTATGAGGGGCCTGGGTGTTTACCCAAATGGTCAGCTTTCCGGACGACGCCCACTTTGCGATGCAGTTGGAGACCTCGAGGCAGCAATGGGACACGTGGTGGGTTGAGTATCGATCTTCACAGACGTAATCGCATTCTTCGAATGCCTTATCCGGATCTCCAGTGACTCGCCGCGTCTGAAAGCACATATTGCTCTGCCCTTCGTGAACCAGCGGCGCCTCCGGCCTCATTGCATCCTGAGGGTCGAAAACGGCAGGAAGCACCTCGTATTGAACCCCGATGCGCTCTACCGCCTCGGCGGCGATCTCTGGAGTGTCAGCCGCCACAGCGGCTATCTCGTCGCCTACACATCGAACCTTTACATCACATAACATTGTCTTGTCCGCAAGGTGCTGCATGAAACTAAATCGGTTCATGGGGACGTCCTTGGCGGTTATGACCGACCGGACGCCTTTGAGCGTTGCAGCTTGAGACGTGTCGATGGATTTTATCAACGCATGGGCGTGAGGACTTCGAAGGATTCTGCCATACAACATACCAGGCATCGATCGGTCCACGGTGTACTCGGTGTCGCCTGTGGCCTTTGCAACGGCATCGAGCCGTGGAAGATTTCTCCCGAGCACCTGAAACCTCATCTCTCCTTCTCCTCTCTCATGCGGTCCCTTGCAGTTTCAACGGCCCTCAATATCTTCGTGTACCCCGTGCAGCGGCAGAGGTTTCCCAGGAGACCTTCCTGAATTACTTCCTTGCTGACTTCGGGATTCCGGTCCACAATCGCCTTTGCCGCCATGATCATGCCGGGCGTACAAAACCCGCATTGAATAGCTCCCTCCTCCACGAAAGCGCTCTGAAGAGGGTGGAGTTCACCGCATGAAGCGATTCCTTCTATCGTAACGACGTCCTGTCCGTCGGCCTCAGGGGCGAGAACAAGGCAGGAGGCGGCAGGCTCTCCATTCAGCAGTACCGTGCAAGCCCCACATTCACCCATCTCGCAGGCACTCTTGGTTCCCGTGAGCCCGAGGTCACGGCGGATGACGTCAAGCAGGGTCTGTCGAGGCTCCACAAGCAAGTTGTAATGAACGCCGTTGACTTTCAAATTTATCTCTCTTTTCATGGGCGAGCTCCATCAAGCATCCATTGTCGTGCCAGGAGCAGGCATCTTCGTGTCAGAACCTCCACTAGACTCCGACGGTAGTCCGCTGTAGCACGAAGATCCCCTATGGGACTAGCCTGATTGCTGGCGAGCTTGACAATGCTTGTCACAAAAGCATCATCCAGTCTCATATCACCGGGAAAATCCTCCAGGCCTCCAACAAGGAAAGGTGTAGGGCCTACGGCCCCAAGAGCAAGTCTGATGTCCCGGCAAAAACGCTCCGCGCCATCCAATGTGACTAACACAGCGACCCCCGTTAGAGCTATATCCATTCTAGAGCGGTAAGCTTTGAGATACGTGGAGAATGTATGCTCTTTCACAGAAGGGAGAAAGATCTCCTTTAGAAGTTCTCCGGATTGGAGATTCGTCTGACCGGGTCCTCTGAAAAAGTCTGTCAAGGGAAGAGATCGCTCCCGGTCGCCATTGGTGACGACCACTTCCGCGCGATGGACCAAGAGTATTGGGGCCATGTCCGCTGAGGGTGCGGCATTGCACAGATTGCCCCCTAGCGTGGCACGCGATCGGACCTGGGGAGACCCGATCAATCGAGCCGCGTCACCGATCGATTTGAACGACGCCATGAGGATCTCGGATGTTTCTATGTTGCGGAGGGTCGTCATAGCGCCCATGGCCACACCGCCGTTCGGGAGAGAGCGGATAGATGCCAAATCAGCAACGTCTCTAAGGCTGATGACTTTTTCGGGTTGTATCTTGTCCAGTTTCATCTGAACCAGGAGGTCGGTACCTCCTGCGAGGATCCTGGTGTCGCGGCTAGCGTTCGGACAGAAGATTGCAGGCCTCTTTGAGGGATGACGGTCGGAAGTAATCGAAGCTCCTCACAGTGGACTCTCCCGGATGTTAGAGCTCAGGGCTTAATATTGAAAGGTGCCAACCAGGTCAGAGAGTCTGGCAACGCCTTTGTCTCTCAAGTAGATTTGAATACCATCAACGATTTCCATCGTGATGGTCGGGTTTACAAAGTTCCAAGTACCTATTTCGACTGCGGATGCTCCGGCAATGAGGAATTCTAAAGCGTCCGCAGACGATGAAATCCCCCCGATCCCGATGACCGGGATGTCTACGGCTTTGCAGACCTGCCACACAAGATATAAGGCAAGGGGCTTAATGGCCGGTCCGGTCAGGCCGCCCGTGATGTTGCGCCCTAATTTTGAGCGGCGTGTTTCGATATCTATGGCCAGTCCAAGGGGGGCGTTGATGAGGGAGACACTGTCCGCCCCGCAACGCTGGCAGATTTCAGCGAAGGAGCGAATGTCCGTGACCATAGGGGTCAGTTTAACAATGAGCGTTTTGTCGGTCACACCGCGAACTCGTGAAACCAGTTCTCTCGTGATCTCTGGATCCACGCCGAAAGTCATGCCACCCTTTTTCACGTTCGGGCAGGAGATGTTCACTTCCAGGGCGTCGACTCTCTTCTGCCGGTTTAAGATGCCAGCAACCTCGACGTATTCTTCGATACTGTGGCCCCCGATGTTCACGATGAGGCGCGTGTCCACGTTTTCGAAATATGGGAGCTTCTCTTCAACGAATCGCTCCACTCCCACATTCTGAAGCCCGATGCTGGTCACCGTTCCGGATGCCACCTCGGCGGTGCGCCGCGGGTAACTCCCGGTTCTTGGCTTGAGTGTCGTTCCTTTGACAATGACCGCCCCCAGCCGGTTGAGGTCAAGGTATTGCGCAAATTCCTGTCCGTACCCGAAGGTGCCGGAGGCAGGCATGACAGGATTTTTCAAGCGCATCCTACCGATCCGCGACGGAAAGATCAGGCAAGCCATTCATCCCAGTCCACCTCCTTCATGTCATAGACAGGGCCGTCTTTACATATGAGAGAGTACAAGAGTTTCCCTTCCTCATCCCGCTGCAGGAAAGTCTTCGGCCACTGCGGGCCTTTCCGGACGCGGTCCGGCCTGAGGGGCAAGGCGCAGGAGAGGCAAGCGCCGAAGCCGCAAGCCATGTTTTCTTCCAGACTTACCTGCACCGAAAGCGCATGGGTCTCAGAAACACGAGCCAATGCCCGGAGCATACTTTTCGGGCCGCAGGCAAAGAAGGAAGCGCTTTCCCGAGATCCGATTCGCCTCTAGCAGGTGGGCAAGGAGCTCCACCACCGTCCCCTTGAACCCATGACTCCCATCATCGGTCGCGCAAAAACCTCGCCGAGGGCTCGACATTCCTCCTCATAGAAGTTTTCCATCCGGTTGCGGACTCCAAAGACCACGGAGACCGCTGCCCCTGGGCGGGACATGCGCACGTGATCCCCTACCGCGAAAAGAGGCGCGATGCCGATGCCGCCTGCAACCAGCACAACGTCCTTCCCATTCAGGAGCCATAATAAAGCCGTTGCCAAGAGGACCTAGAGCATCCAGGGTCTGCCCCTCTTGCCGGTTCGAAATCCAGCGTGTCCCCTTGCCGATAACCCTATAGAGAATCTCTAGGCGAAAGGAACTCTCACCTTTCGCGATGCGATGCACACTAAGGGGCCTTCTGAGCAAGGGATCGGTCCCTTCGCCGCATCGGACGTTGTAAAACTGGCCAGGCACCGGCACCGGAGTTCCGCCGGACATTTCAAGGGTAAGCCTGAAGTTGTCTCCCTTAAGTCTTTTGTTCTCCAAGATCGGGTATTCCATCGTGTCCTTCATTTCCCTGTCTCTGACGGCGCTTTCGCGGCACATTGGCGCCGCGCGGCCGCTGTTTTCTCTTGATCCACGGTCATGTCACCGTGAAACGCTACCCCATAGTGCTCCTCGGCAGATTCCTTGCTGATCTTGCCGTTCAGCACGTCCCACCGGACTTTTTCAATCGGCCTCTCAGTCGGGGGACCGTATCCGCCGCTGCCGGGAAGACGGATGCTCAAGAGATCTCCTGCTTTAAGGTTATCGACTCCTTTGGATCGGCACTTCCTTTCCGAAGGGGTGTCCGGATTTAGAATGAGGCTGCCCATGGTTCCCGGGAGCCCCCCAAAAAGGCCCTGAGGCTGGAATTTCTGCCGGTCCGAATAGCGGGCCCATGTGACCTCGGTGAGAAAACGGATGTCCCGCCGCAGGGAGAGACCTCCCCGGTACTTCCCCGGCCCGCCGGAGTCGGGAATGAACTCGTACCGTTCGATCATGACCGGGTTCTCCAACTCCGCCGCTTCCACGGGAGTATTCATGAAACGTCCAAGATGCAGATCCTGGCCGTCGGGACCGTCTTTGGTGGGTCTGGCGCCGGCGCCACCCCCCTGGATCTCGATATGGGTGAAGCGTCTTCCAGTCTCAGGATGGATCCCCGAAAAGCTGTTGGTGCATGCCTGTCCGTGGCTGCCCGAAACGACACGGTCCGGCACCACTTCGCTCAAGGCTTTGAGCATGGCCTCCGTAATCTTGGTCATGGTTTGACTCCTTGCCGTCACACCGGCCGGCGGTCGCGGGTTCGTGACGAGACCTTCCCGGCTTGTCACCGTGATCGGCTTGAACACCCCGGAGTTGAGCGCCATGTGCGGATCCATGATGCCGACCATGGTATAGAAGACACCTCCCTGTGTACACGCCCAGGTAGAGTTCACGTTGCCTTTCGTCTGAGGGCTCGTGCCGTCAAAATCGACGTCCATTCTATCGCCTCGAATATGGACATTTACCTGAACGCGAACGGGCTTGTCCACAATGCCGTCATCGTCCAGATGGTCTACCCCTGTGTAATCGCCGTCCGGGAGAGAGGCAATGAATCGGCGGGCCATCCCTTCGCTGTACTCCATGAGCATAGAGGTGCACTCGCGGAAAACGGAAAGGCCGTACTTCTCCACAAGAGCCTTTACTCGTTTCACGCCGACGACAGTGGTCGCCGCCTGTGCCCTGAAGTCTTCCATGGTCTTTTCAGGGATACGGATATTGCTTGCAATGAAGTCGAATATCTGGGCGTCTTCCTTCCCTTTACGGTAGAGCTTGACGAAGGGGATTCTCAGGCCTTCCTGATAGATCTCTGTGAGACCTCCTGCGACACCCCCGGGAACCGCTCCGCCCATGTCCAGTTGATGTGCGATATCGGATACAAAAGCCACCAGTTCACCCTCTACGAATACCGGGGCGAAAAACTGCACATCCAGAAGATGCTGCCCCCCCGTGTAGGGGTCATTGCAGATGATCACATCGCCTTCCTCGAAATGGTCGATGCGCTTCAGCATGTATACTGCGGTGGTGGGAAGGCTGAACATCATGAGAGGACACAGATGGGCTTGGGCAAGGATACCGCCCCGGGCATCGAGCACGGCGCAATTGATATCCATAATCTCTTTTACAATGGTCGTTCGCCCCATACGCACAAGGCTGTAGCCCATGTCATCCGCCACGGCTTCCAGGCCGTAACGGATCACCTGCATGGTTACCGGGTCTGCTTTGTAAGGCATTGGTATGGCTCCTTTATCCTTCCGGTTCAATGATGATGTTTTTGTATAGGTCAATGTATCCTGCATAACGGCGAGGGATGAGAGTGGTGGAGATCTGTTCTTCCACAATAGAGGGGCCGGGTATTCTAGCCCCGACCGGAAGTTGATCCCTTTCGTAGATGGGAATCTCTTGCCATCCTTCCTGTTCCAGATACACCCTTCGCCTTTCCTTCCACTGAACAGGGGCCGCATCGTCACCTTTTTCTTGTTTTGGAAGGGAGAGAGTCGGGTTTTTACCCAGGACGCGAACCCGTAAATTGATGAATTCTACCACCTCATCAGGTTCCGCGTAGGAGTACACCTGACCGTGGAGCCTGTGAAAATCCTCTGCAATCTTTCGGATAGCCTCCTTATCCAGTCGCTCCGCCCGATCTATGGGCGTGTTAAGCTCCCACGATTGCCCTTCATAGCGAAGATCGGCCGACCAGGTTATCTCGAAAGCATCTCTTGGAACCCTTTCCTCGGCCAGTTGCTGCATGCCCGTATCTTCCATCTCCCTGAAAACCGCCGTGAGGTTGGCTGGGTCGATATCCGGCGCTTTCTTGGCATAGGTTCTCACATAATCGTGCTGAATATCCGCGACGACAAGACCCACGGCGGAGAAATTTCCGGACATGGGAGGAACGATGACTCTTGCCATATTCAATTCCCTGGCAATGTTCGCCGCATGAAGGGCCGCCGCACCGCCCATGGTCACCAGGGCGAATTCACGCAAATCATAGCCCCGCTCCACGGAATTTCCGCTGATCCCCTTGGACATGTTGGCGTTGACGATCCGGATGATTCCCATGGCCGCTTCTTCGACGGTGACGCCCATCCTTTCGGCCACATGCTTCTGGATCACATCTCGGGCCCGGTCGGGGTAAAGGGGCAATTTGCCCCCGAGAAAATACTGTGGATTGAGCCGGCCAAGCACCAGGTTGGCATCGGAAACCGTGGGCAGGGTTCCTCCCCATCCGTAGCATGCAGGGCCCGGGTCTGACCCGGCGCTTTGAGGCCCTACGTTAAGAACTCCCCCCCGTCCACCCAGGCAATACTTCCGCCTCCCGCACCGATAGTCTTCATGTCCACCATAGGGAGTTTGATGGGATATTCCGTCACGCCGCCCCAGGTCGTGGTCTTCGGGAGGTTCTTGTCGATGATGGAAATATCGAAGGTGGTGCCTCCCATGTCTGCGCCCACAGCCATTTCGTTTCCGGTGAGGCGGCTGATGAAGGCAGCAGCAATGGCCCCTCCGGCAGGCCCGGAATTAATGAGTTGGGAAGCATAGTTTTTGGCGACTTTAGCCGTCATGGTTCCCCCGTTACTCTGCATGATATGGAGGGTCACCTCGCCGTAATCCTTCTTGAGGCGCGCGGTGAGATTGTCCATGTAACGGCCGATGACGGGCCCCAGATACCCATTCATCACCGTGGTGCATGTTCTCTCGTATTCACGGAACTCGGGGCAGATTTCGGAGGAAATGGAAACCGGAACATGGGGCAAGACTTCGCGGCATATCTGTGCAACCCTTTGCTCATGGCTCGGATTGAGGAACGAAAAGAGAAGCGAGATGACGATGGCTTCCACCTCCTGATCCCGGAAAAAATTCACAGCCTTGTGAACAGAATTCTCGTCTAGGGGTGTCACTACATTTCCCTTGCTGTTGATTCGCTCTTTGACCCCTTTGCGCAGATAGCGTGGTACAAGGGGCGGAGGGTTATCGGCGTTAAAATCAAAAGCGGCCTCTTTTGGTCGGGCCACACGCCGAATCTCCAATACGTCTTCGAAGCCAGCCGTGGAAATCAGGCCGGCCCTAGCCCCCTTGCCCTCCACGATCGCATTGGTCCCAATGGTCGTCCCATGAATGAGATAGTCGACGTCTTCAATGGCGGCCCCGGCGATGTCCAGGATCTCCGAAAGCCCCTTGAGAACGCCTTCGGCAAGATCATGGTGAGTTGTGGGCGTTTTCGTGTAGTGAAAAGAGCCTGTCCTAGTGTCCACGAGGACCACATCCGTAAAGGTCCCCCCAACATCGATTCCTACTCGCATTGGATACTCCTATTCAGCAATGATTCCCGTCCTGAAGGTTTCGCCGCCTGCCTCATGGATGAGGAAGGATCGCAGGAGCGAGGAATTTTAAGGAAGGAAATTGTATACAACTCCAAAAAGCTCTTAAGGACTCTTGAAGCCTCGTTTTGAAAGGTTCTTTTGTACGAAAGGAACATAGATGTCTCAGATTTTTTCACGGTTCCCATGAGCAAAATACTGAAGGCTATCCCGGCGTTATCCGTAGCATGGATCGGGGGAAATGCAGCCTCGTGGAGGCGCTGGATCCTTGATTTTGCCCTCCCCTCAAAATTCTTCTTTCATGCGGGTGGAAATTGTATACAATGAGTTTGAGCTCAGGTCAAGGCAAATCTGCATCGGTTCTTGGACGGGAACCGTCAGTGGACACCATCGAGATGTTCACCAGGCATCCTTCGGCGTACCCGCGAATCGTTCATTTTCAGTCTATAGGTAATTGAACTTCTTCCAGAATTCGGGATCCTGTTTCTCTTTCCAATCGGTGCCGAATTTCTCTTCGAAATAGGATTCAAGCCTCGAAAACCAGTGATTCATGCGGCCGCGGCCGCTTTTCCGGGCTTTCAGTATATCCTTGAGAATTGCCTCGACTTCCGTGATCTTGTCCTTGGGGATGTAAGCATGAGCCCCTTTCCTGACGGACTCGACCAGGTGTTCGGGGCTCAGGGCGTGTGCGGTCAACATGAGAGCGGGAATCCCTCTTTTGGTCGTATCTTCCAAGAGCCGGTAACCCTCCACACCCATGATATCGAGGATGGCCGCATCATAGGTGTTCTCATCCAGTAATTTCGCGGCGGCCTCGAAATTCGGTGCCGTATCCACGATATATTCGGAAAGGAGTTCCTTGAGGCTTTCCAGGATATCGGGTTCATCGTCGACGACAAGGATTCTTGGGGTTTTCTGCATGGTATCCATCATCTCCTGAAATCGTTGACCTGGCGCCTACATCTTGCCCGGAAGATAGAGGGCAAGCCAGGGGAAGACCATCACAAGGGTCATGGCGACCGCATCGCATAAAAGAAAAGGCAAACCTGCCTTATAGATATCGCCCATGCTCGTGTCGGCAGGAGAAACGCCCTTCATCACGAAGAGCACAAGGCCGAAAGGCGGCGTGGTGGTCGCCATTTCCATGTTGATCAGCATAATTGTGCCGAACCAGATGGGGTCGAATCCCAGTTTCTGGATCACGGGCATGTAGATAGGCAGGGTGATCATCATAATGGTGAGGGGTTCCATGAAGGTTCCTAGCAGCAGGAGAATCATCTGCATGAAGATCAGAATGATGAACCTCGGCAGATCCGTGCTCACGGCCAATTGGATCAAACCGGTGCCCGCGCCGCTGAAGGCCAATATCTGCGAAAAGGCCATGGCGCCGGTCATGATCATGAACATCATCACGGTCACCTTCAGGGAACTGGAAATCGACTGATTGATGACCGGCCAATCCCAGCCCCTGTAAATGAACAGGAGGATGAAACAGCCTAGGGCGCCGAGGGCCGCGGACTCGGTCGGTGTGGCCACCCCTAGAAACATCAGGCCTACGACTAGGAAGATGATGGAGCCCAGGGGAAGAACATACTTACAAGTCATCCTCATCTTTTCCGAGAAAGGGACGGGGGACAACGCATAAGAGGGGGCAAGGTCGGGCTGAAGCATGCATCTCAGAACCACGTAACCGGCATAGAGCACGGCCATCAATATGCCGGGGAAGATGATGGCGACCAGCATTCCCCCCACGGAAATCTGGCTCAGGGATGCCAGAAGCACACCCAGGGCGCTTGGCGGGATCATGATCGCAAGCCCGCCGCTTCCGATGATCGGTCCCAGGGTCATAGGCTTCTTGTACCCGCGCTTTCTCATCTCCGGCACCAGGATGGAACCCAGCATGGCGCAACCGGCCATGGCCGAACCGGAGAGCGTGGCAAAGAGAGTCCCGCCTGCGACGGCCAGGAGACTCAACCGGCCCGGTATGCGGCCGAGCCACTTGTCGATCGTGTCCATCATTTTGGGCGCGATCCCGGAACGGAACATGATCTCTCCCATCAGGAGGAAGAGAGGGACCGGGAGCAGCGAAAAGGTTGCAACCGACCGGTAAATGCTCCGTATCAACTGGCTCAGACCAGCCTCCCCGCCCCAAAAGACATAGACCCCCAGGATGTTGATGAACAGAAAGGAGAAGGCAACCGGTACGCCAATCATGAAAAGCAGCATCAGACCTATGAAGATAAAAAGCAGCGCAACCCACCATTCCATTTGTTCAAACCTTTCCGCGATCCTGTTTGGCCGCTTCGATGAAAAACCCTGCGACGAAAATGGCTGTTCTCCTGACAAACTGGAAGAAGAGCATGAGGCTGCCCACAGGGATGATGACGATGATGGCGGAAACCGGGATCTCCAAGACCGTTGGGGTGTAGATATTTCTCACAACGTAGTCAAATGTGAGACGAAATCCGTACACGGTAAGAATCAGGGACACGAAAAGGCCAATGATGGAGCTGATGATTCCGAGCAGGGCCTTTGTTTTCGGATTGAACCGGCTCACGAGCACGTCCACGTTGATATGCCCCTCTTCACGTAAAAGCCATGCGGATCCAAGGAAGGTGATATAAAGGAGCAGACACTCGATCACTTCCGTGACCCAGATCAGCGGGCGGTTGAAGAAGTAGCGCATGACGACATCCGTGCAGACGGCTAGCATGATGAAGACGAACAGCACTCCTGCTAGGAAGGTCATTCCGTTTATCACATGATCCAAAATGGCGAAGAATTTCTTCATCTTTTTCATCCGGAGGGGGGTTTTCCACTAAGTGAATGAGTCCACATTCTCAGTGGAATCCATCGCAATGCGCGAAGCGCTTGAGTTCGGTCGAAGCGTTTCCTCCTCGGGTGCGATCTTAAGCGGCTCAGGTTTTCAGCGGAGCGCCTCTCCTGTCGAGCAGGAGAGATGCGCCCGCTTCCGAAGGTCGACAAACACGATGGTTTCTAATTTCCGGTCAACTTCTTGAGTGTAGGCACGAGATCCGGAACCTTCTTCTCCAGATCTTCCCATTCGGCGTTGTAAGCGATGTCCAGAAACTTCTTCTTGTCTTCCGGTGAAAATTCGATGCGTTTGATTCCCATCTTGTCATAACGCTTCCACTCTTCTGCGATCTTCCCTTTGAAGTAGGCCTCCATTTCGGGCTCGAATTTGATGGTGATGTCCATGATCTTGTCCTGGACTTCTTTTCCCAGGCTGTTCCACACATTCAGGTTCATGAGGATCAGCGTGTTCTGGCGGGTGTAGAAGGGTATATCGATGATATATTTGCAGTTGTTGAGCCAGCCCCAGTCCGCTGGCCCCAGGGTGGACCATCCGAAACCGTCGACGAGCCCCCGCTCAAGCGCCGTGAAGGTCTCGCCGAACTCCACAGTGACCGGAACGATTCCCAATTTTTTCATCATCCGGTCGTAAAGCGCCGCTGTACGCATCTTGACGCCCTTCAATTCGTCTATCCCCTTGATCGGTTTGTTGATCCTCAGCCAGAAGGGGTCGTAGAGCCATGTTCCGATATACATCATGCCGATCCGTTTGTGTCTTCCCACCATGTAGTCGTAAAAGCCGCCCGGCTTTCGCTCCTCCTGTATGGTGAGTTTCGACAGGGTGAAGGCGTTGCCTTCCGGGAGGAGGGGGGCATAGTAGGCGGTCGGGTTGAAGGCGACCTGCACGGAGTTGTTGCGCAGAGCCTCGGCCTGATCGAGACCCGGGATGACTTCGGGGCCGCCCACCCAGTCTATCTTGACAGCGTCCTTGCATTGTTCATTGACCCTTTGGACCCAGGTGTGGACCATGACGCAAAGGGGGTGATTCTTGGGGACGAAACTGACCGCTTTGAGGATTTTGGGGGCGGCCGTGGCAGACGCGGTCATGGAAAAAGCAAAAAGAATCGTGAGCACGACAAGAAACAACCTGAACCAATGTCTTTTCATCGTATTCCTCCTTTTTGATCATCGAATTGAAATCCTTGATGAGAGGCTCGTTGTGGGAACTCTTTCACCTCCTTTCTCATGATCTTCAGTCGGTTTGTTAACTGGATCATCCGCCTGAAGGACGCCCGCGCGAGGTTTACACCATGTTATGTGGATTCATCCAGAAAGTTCAAGACGATTCTTGAAAGCACGAACCTCATGAACAGGTCGGGCGCCATTGAAAATTGCTATTTCGTCGAGAATGTCCCGATGATGTCACTTAGACGTTCCGATCCGGTTTCCACAAGATATCGCCCAATTCCCTTAATGATCTTTTCCATGACCGACGGGTCAATGAATTTGAATGTGCCGATCTGGACGGCCGAAGCGCCTACAATGAGAAACTCGATCGCATCCTCAGCACAGGTTATGCCGCCGATACCGATCACAGGAACATCCACGGCCTTGGCAACCTGATAAACCAGCCTGACGGCAATAGGCTTGAGGCGCGGAAATCCCTCACATGGATTCCCATTCTTCTCGCGTGTTCTTTTGATACTCCACCAAGTTTCTTTTTGCGTTTTCGAGGTGTTCTCTCATGATGAATTCCGTCATTGCAGGATTCTTTGATTTGAGACCATCTATAATATGCTTGTGTTCGACGAGACTTGCTTGACACTGCCCCGGGATAGTCGGAAATATGCGGCCAATTCGATCCACTAATAGTCGGAAATTTGACCGCATCTCGATAAGATAAGGGTTCCTGGTAGCCTCTGTAATCATCCAGTGAAAATGGACGTTCAGTTCGAATAGCAGTTGCGAATTCTTCTGGTCCGATGCTTTCTCAAACAGGTAATTATATTCTTCAAGCTTTTTTATTTGATCGTCGGTTATGTTCGAGCACGCGAGGCGACTGGCGGCTCCTTCCAGGATAATCAAGATGTCATAGATGTCCAGCGTCTCTTTGAGAGAGAGCTTTACGACCTTTGCGCCAGCGCTGGGAGTAATATGGATGAAACCCTCCTTTTCGAGTTGGTTCAGGGCTTCGCGTATGGGTGTGCGGCTGACTTTGAACCTTTCGCAGAGCGTGGCCTCGGTGATGTGTTCACCGGGTCTGTATTCCCGGTGAACGATGGCTTCCCGAAGGTCTCGGATAATTTTTTCTTTCAGGCTCATGACGCTCGTATACAATGGCAGGAAATGCAATGCAAGTTTTTTTGGCAGATGTGACGCAGCAAACCTTCGGAGCGGATCGTCAATCTTGGCAGAGCGCGCCGACATTCCCGTCGGTAAATGCACTATTCTATCGAAATGGCCAATTAGCGTGCATCTTCCGATGAAGAAGGCCCTGTAGCCAAGGTGACGAAAGAGCAATGTAATGTAAAGAGGACGACACGAAATTCTGGGCTCGAAAAAATGTTTTGACTTGCAAATCCGACACGCTGTAATTGTATACAAAAGCGTCGTGAATGCGAAGTACCAACCTTCCCTCTTAACCGACTAGGAAAAGAGAGCCTAAGGAAGCGGAACTGGCCCACAGATCCCTGGTGATAAGGTGAAGGCAATAGTCAACAAAATCATGTCGCTTCCAAAGGACGATATTAAGGCGACTTCTTCCTCCCCTCGATCGCAAAGGGATAAGAGATGCCTCGGCAAAGGACGGGCATGAAAGACTAGCGTGCGTCAAGAAAATCCGTAACGACCTGAGCGAATTCCTCCGGCATCTGATCCACCATGGGCACCATGCCACCTCTGATTTCGAGGGTGATGCTTCCCGGGATGTGCTCGGAAAGAGGTTTCATGCGGGGAAAGGAGAAAGGATCCTCCGTCCCGGCAACGACCAGGGTCGCGGCTTTGATGAGAGGGGCCTTTTCTTCCATCTTGTACCTGTTGACCGCCTGATGCCCTCCTTCGACCTGTCCCCATACTTTAAGGGCGTCCAGGACAAATCTCGTGAGCAGGTCAGGACGATTCTTCGGATAAAAGGACGCTCTTCGTTGCCAGAGCTCAGCCAGATGGGCGCCGTCCTCCTTGGGTTCCACGTCGTCGATGGGAGGCCGGGTCTTCCTCTTTTCCCTATCCTCCGCGTCGACATAGGGTGTGGATGAGAGGATCAGCTTTTCAACGCGCTCCGGGTAGGATGCTGCCACCTCCACACCGATGACACCCCCGGTGTGATGCCCCACGAGGGAGACGCACCGGATCGACAAAGCATCGAGAAAGTCGATGACGCCCCGGGCGTATCGCTCAATGGAAGGTTCACCACAGAGCCGGTAAGAATCGCCGAAACCTATGGTATCCATGGCGATGGCCCGGTACTTTCTGCCCAGGATGGGAAGGACATCCCTGTATTCATCCCATGAACGAGGGGTCTGATGCAGGAGAAGAACGGGCTTTCCCCGGCCTATCTCCGCATAGTGGATCTGGCCCTCTTCAGTATCTACAAAAGCTCTCCGCACAATCGGCTCGCCCATATCCATCCCTCCAATATTGCTATCCATAGACAAGTAAAATGGCCCTTGTCAACTGCCTTTCGTGTGCCATCCTGTTTTCTTGACCATGAGGAAGATGCCCTTCCTTTTACATCCTGTAAAGGAGGCGGACAGGAAGGACGAAAACCCAATCAGACGGCGGGCAGAATTCGTTAGTGATCCCTTTGTCTTACGGGGTGCCTGCCTCCGTCGCCGGATGGCACATCCCTTGCTTGATTGAACAAAGAGAGATCCTCCACTGTGTGGCTTAGCTCAGGCAAGCGGATTACCTTGTGAGCCTTGGGGGAAAAGACGACCTCCTCCAGGCAATGCGTATGAATGTCCGTTTCTGTAATACCGCTTCGCTGTTTTCATACCATTTCATAATCAAGCGAGCACTCTAGACTCTTAGCGGGCAAGGATCCATCGAGGGTACGGAAAGAGAGATGGACTTTATTCTTCTCATATTCGGAATTGCCTTAGCGTACCTCTTTGCTTTCATCAACGGATTCCATGACGGAGGCAACCTCATCGCCACGAATGTTGTTTCAAAATCCATCGCGCCTCAGAGGGCGCTTTATCTGGCCTGCGTCGGTGAGTTTCTCGGTCCCTTTATCCTCGGCTCTGCGGTTGCCGATACCCTCGGCCAGGACGTTTTCGGCCCTTCCTCCATGAACGGCACGGCTGCTCTGATATCAGTTTGCGCGGCCCTGGTGAGTGCGGTAACCTGGAGTCTTATGACCTGGTGGGTGGGCATGCCTCCCGGCGCAACTCATACTCTCCTGGGCGGCCTCCTGGGCGGATTCGTCGCCGCCTTCGGCCCATCGGGAGTAGGTTGGTCGGTTGCTCTGGGCAAGGTTTTCTCCGTTTTGTTCATAGCGCCGATCATGGGATTTCTGATTTCCTTCGTTCTTGCCCGTTTTCTTGTCTCCCGTTATTCCAGCAGGGAAGAACCCTACAAAAAGTCACAATGGGTATCTCTTCTATTCCTGAGCGTCGGGCACGGCGCAAACAACGCCCAGAAAGCGACAGCCATGATTACGTTGATGCTTCTGGCTCACGGCTCGGTGAAGGCATTCAATGTTCCCCTTTGGGCCCTGCTCGGAGCCGCAGGAAGCCTGACCGCTGGCGTCTTGCTGGGAACCCGGAAAGTCCTGAGAATCTTCAGTAACAAAAGTTACAGAATCGCGCCTCCCGATTCTCTCGTGGGCCAAGGGGCGACCGGTTTTACGATGCTTGCTGCCAATCTTCTGGGATGCCCGGTAAGCACGACGCAGATAGTGAAGACCTCCCTAGTCGGTTCGGGAGCTGCCCGGAGACGAGAAGACCTTGCAAAGATCCTGGTCAGAGATGCTCTCATCGCCTGGTTGGTCAACCTCCCTGCTTCTGCTTTTATGGCCGCCGCCCTTTACTGGACGGCCGCCAGGGTCTTAGGGGAGGGAATGGGCAGTTTCGAAAGTATCATGAAGTACATCGGACAGTAGGCCGTAAGGTTATTCCTTGCTCGACCTCCGGGTTGACACTTGACAGGGAGAATAGTATTCTTAGTCCGACTCCAGCGTCAAGATCTTCACCCTGCTTTTCTCTTTACAACGGACGGGAAAAAGCAAGGGGGATGCGGAAAAGCGTCCCGCTAAGCACAGACCTGAACAATGAAAGGGGGAAAGACCATGCTAGTCGAGAATTGGATGAATCCAAAAGTCATTACCGCGCATGTGAACGATTCTATGCTGGATGCTTCAAAAATCCTGAAAGAACATGGAATAAGACACCTTCCTATCCTAAAAGAAGGCAAGCTGGTAGGGATCGTCACCGACAGAGACCTGAAAAGGGCCTCTCCTTCCGACGCGACCACTTTGGAGGCTCATGAGCTTCTTTACATCATCGCCAACATCAAAGTCGGTGAAATCATGACCAAGAATCCCATCACTGTCCCATACAATTACACCGTTGAGGAGGCAGCGGAAATACTCCTGGAACACAAGATCTCCGGCATGCCTGTGGTGGACAAGGGCGGGATGGTGGTGGGCACAATCACACAGGCGGATATCTTCAAGGTGTTGATTTCGCTCACAGGAATCGGGAGGAGAGGCATCCAGTTCGCTTTCGAGCTGGAGGACCGGCCTGGGTCCATCAAGGAAGTCGCTGACATCCTTCGGAAATACGGCGGTCGTATGAGTTCCATCCTCGGTCATTACGAAAAAGCTTCGAGCGGATACCGCCACGTATATATTCGTGCGTATGACATTCAAAGAGAAAAATTAGGCGAGTTGAAAAAGGAACTGATGGCGGCGGCCAAGGTCCTTTACATGATCGATCACAAAGAAAACAGAAGAGAAATCTACGTTTCTTGATGCACGTCTTTTACAGTCTGTAAAGGAAGCCGACACCGTCCAGGTCGATGACTGAAACGGCTGACTCCCGAAAACCCATTGCTTACATAAAGTTAGACTGTGTCTACCCCATTTCCGCCGTGGCATGGACCTTGCCTATAAGGCTCCCGAGGGCCACGAGTATTGAAAGAAGCTTTCACCATCCTCATCGCTGACAGAAATCCGAATGTTCGAGAACTCCTGAAAAGGGAACTGGTCGCCGAAGGGTACCGCGTCGAACTGGCTCGAAGCGGACGGGAGGTTCTGAGCATTATTGCTGACCCCTCCAGAGGACCGGATCTCGTGATTGTGGACCCGGATCTTCCGGACATGGGAGAATTTTCCCTTTTGGAAGTCATCCGGGCGCGAGCGCCTGACATGCCTGTGGTGGTTCATACTTTTCTCGCTGAGTACATCAACCATCCTGTGGTGTTGAGCAGTGCGGCGGTGGTGGAGAAGGACGGCAGACATGTGGATCACCTCAAGTCTGTTGTGGGGGAGGTTCTCAGGAACCACGCTCGTTGCTGAAGCGCATTATGGCAGGGAGAAACAGCCCCCTTGCTTCCGGTGGGGATTTCGCTTCTTGCACGGAATTTAATATCGCACGCACCTCCTCACATCTTGAGTCCCGCTCAAAGAGAGGCAGGTGCGAGTTCCCAGTTTCCTGGAAGATGTGTGTAACGCCTGCACTGTCCATCAAAGAAAGGCTCGCCACCTGAAGGAGGGGCCGGAGGGTGTGTTATGCTTTCGAATGGTACGAAGGGGGCACAGTTTTCAGGAAGTGAGACCGTGGTTATTCCTGATGGGTATGGATCTGTTCGGGAAGGCGAGGAAGGCATGATTATGGCAAAAGATGCAAACAAATCTGAGAGAATGGATCTGAAGCGACTGCTCATGATAGGCCTCGGCGTTCTCTTCTTTGTTGTTGTTTACTATTGCCCTCCTTGGCCCGATGCCATCGATCCCATGGGAAAGCACTTTCCTCTCACCAGAGAAGGGAAGGGCGCGCTGGCCGTGTTTTTGCTTGCCGGCACGTGGTGGGTCTTCGAAGTCGTCCCCATCGGCGTGACGAGCCTTGCTATCGGTATTCTCCAAGCCCTTTACCTGATTCGCCCTGCCAAAGAAGCCTTCAAGGATTTCATGGATCCCTCCGTTATGTTCATTTTTGCCTCCGTCATCATAGGGCTGGTCTTTACCAAGACGGGCCTGACAAGGCGCCTCGCCTTCAAGATGCTCATGATCGTGGGGGAAAAGACGAGCATGATTTATCTGGGATGCTTCTTTGTCACTGCCGCTTTTACCCACATCATGGCCCATACCGCTGTAGCCGCCACCCTCTATCCCCTTTTCCTTACCATTTACAGCCTGTACACGGAGGAGGACAAACCGACCAAGTTTGGTAAAGGGCTTTTCATCGGCATGGCCTATGTCGCGGGCGCGGGGAGCATTATAACCCTGCTCGGAGCGGCTCGAGGAGCCGTGGCCATCGGATTTTTCAAGGATATTGCAGGGCGGAACATCGGCTTCTTTGAACTCAGCTATTACATGCTCCCAATTGGGTGGCTGATGGTTCTGCTGCTCTGGCTGTTTTTCATGATCTTTATGAAGCCGGAGAAGAAAACGATCCCGGGTTTGAGACGGAAGGCGAAGCAGTTGAGCCAAGACCTGGGACCCATCACCCGGAAGGAGATCGGCGCGGTATTGATTGTTTTTGGCTGCATCCTTGTCATGTCGTTGCGCTCGTTTGTCCCTGCTCTGGACAAAGTGGACAAAACCGCCGTCATCCTTATCTCCACGGTTCTTTTTTTCCTCACCAGGATCCTGGATTTGAACGACCTGGAAGATGCCCCATGGAACATCATCCTCTTGTTCGGCGGAGCGATGAGCATCGGGTTCTGCCTATGGGAAACAGGGGCGGCGAAGTGGCTGGCCGTAAATTGGCTGCTCCTGTTCAAAGAGGCAAACTGGTTTGTGTTCGTCATGAGCATTGCCTTTTTCGTCATGGTGATGACGAACTTCATCATGAACGTGGCAGCCATAGCCATCTCTCTTCCGGTGGCTTTGGTGATCGCTCCCTACCTGGGGGTGGCGGGGGAGGTTGTCCTCTATGCTTCCCTCGTCACGGCGGGCATGCCTTTTCTTCTCCTGGTGGGGGCTGCACCCAACGCCATCGCTTATGATTCAAGGCAGTTCACCCCGGGGGAATTCTTTCTGTACGGGTTACCGGCGAGCTTCCTTCTCATGGTTGTTGTCGCCTTCGGCGTTTTTGTGCTGTGGCCGGCCATGGGCATGCCGGTGATGCTGGCAAAATGAAATCGACAAAGCCTCCTGAGAGGATTGCCGCGAGGAAGTTTTAGGGGAATGTAACAGCAGATAGAGCAGGCAGGTGCTGTTTCAGGTTTTGGGCACGGGTTCTTCAGGCAGATGAGAAACGGTTCAGACGAAGAAAAGAATAAGGACTCCTACTACCGCCTTCTGACCAGGAGGATCAATTTGATTGTGATCGTCGTATCCCTCACTCCCATGTTCCTGGTGAGTGGAATCCTCCTTTATCAGTTCCAAAATTCGTACCGTGAAAAGATGTATGCATACTTGGGTCAGCTGGTGCAAAACCACAAGCAGAGCATCGACAACTTTTTGAAAGAAAGGCTCGGGAACATCCGGTTCTTAACGTCCACTTTCAGCTTCGAGGAACTGAGCAATGAGGCTTTTCTCGAGGACAGACTGTACAGTCTGCAGCAGGACTTCGGACCGGTCTTTGTCGACCTCGGTGTGGTCAATGAGCGGGGAGTCCAGATGGCCTATGCCGGGCCCTTCAAACTGGGAGGAGCCTCCTACGGCGGAGCGGAGTGGTTCAAAAAAGCCCTGGCAAAAGACTATTTCATCAGCGATGTGTTTCTGGGCTTGCGGGGCCTTCCTCACTTCATCGTCACCGCAAGGGACAACTGGAACGGAGAGAACTGGGTCCTGAGAGCCACCATCGATTTCGTTGCTTTCAGCAATCTGGTGAGCGGTATCCGGGTGGGACAAACCGGGTTTGCATTTATCGTGAACAGGGAGGGAGAATTCCAGACAAAGCCCTTGCGGGAACCGGCGGTAACGAAGACTCTCTATTCGGACTTGATTGCCCAGGGATACCATACTGAAGACGAAGTGCGTGTGACGGAAAGGCGGAATGAATCGGGAAAGAAGCTGATCTATGCGGCCAGTTTTTTGAAAAACGGAGACTGGCTGCTCGTTTGCCAGCAAGACGCGTCTGATGCTTTCGCGGACTTGAACAGAGCGATAAGAACGACGGTTCTCATCATTGTTCTCGGAGGTCTCGCCATTCTCACCATGGCTTTCTTTCTCTCCAGGAGAGTCGTTCGCCGGATGGCCCAAACGGACCGGGAAAAGGAAAGGATGGATGAGCAGATCGTGGAAACGGGCAAACTAGCATCCGTAGGAGAGCTTGCAGCCGGCATCGCCCATGAGATCAACAACCCTGTGGCGATCATGGTGGAGGAAGCGGGATGGATCGGCGACCTTCTCGAAGAGGAGGAATTCAAGGAAGGCAAGAACCTGGAGGAGTTCAAGAGAGCCTTGGCCCAGATCAACACCCAGGGAAAACGCTGCAAAGAGATCACGTCCAAGTTGCTTACCTTCGCTCGAAAGACGGACTCTAGAATCCGGGAAGTGCGGATCAATGATCTCTTGGAAGAGATGGTGGCCCTTTCGAGTCAAAGGGCGAAGTACGCCAACGTAGAGATCCACACCGATTTTGAGGACGACCTGCCCACCCTTCGGGTTTCTCCGTCCGAGTTGCAGCAGGTCTTTCTCAACCTGATCAATAATGCGCTCGATGCGATGGAGAAGCGCGGAGGACGTCTGAAGATCAGGAGCAGGCTCGAGGGGAGTGAAATCGTCGTGGAAATTACGGACAACGGACCCGGCATCCCCAAAGCCAACTTAAACAGAATATTTGACCCCTTTTTCACGACCAAGCCGGTGGGCAAGGGGACGGGCCTGGGCCTGTCGATCTGCTACGGCATCATCGAAAAGATGGGGGGAGGGATAGAGGTCCAGAGCATGGTTGACGTGGAGACAACGTTCCGCGTTCGAATTCCCTATCAGGCAGCAGAGAAACCTGAAAGGGATGCGGCGCCATCAGGGCCGGTTCCCGGCGATCTGCGGACAGGAGGGAGAGAGGCATGACAATAGCCAAAGTACTGCTGGTCGATGATGAAGTGCCCTTTGTGGAAGCCATGAGCAAGCGTTTGGGCAAGAGAGACCTTGAGGTCAGTTCTGCCTTCAGCGGAACCGAGGCAATTGAGAAGCTCGGAAAAGAAAAATCCATCGAAGTCGTCATCCTCGATGTGAAAATGCCCGGTATGGACGGCATAGAGGCTTTGAAGGAAATCAAGAGGAAGTTCCCTTTAGTCGAGGTGGTCATGCTCACGGGTCATGCGACGGTTGAGACGGCCATCGAGGGGATGAAGCTGGGGGCATACGACTACTTAATGAAACCCTGTGAAATGGACATCCTGATGACCAAAGTGAGCGAAGCTGCGGCAAGGAAGCGGCGGCAAGAAAACAAGATCATCGAGGCGAGGCTCAAAGAGATCACCTCGAGGCGCGCCTGAAATGGATGATTTACCCGACAGAAAAGAGAGGAAGAAGAGCGATCGCATCCGTCTTCTTCTTGTGGATGACGAAAAAGCTTATGTCGATGTGCTTTCGAACAGACTTGGCAAGAGGAGCATTGACGTGACCAAGGCACTGAGCGGGACCGAGGGTGTTCAAACCCTCAGAAAACGGGATTTTGACGTGGCTGTCCTGGATCTCAAGATGGAAGATATGGATGGACTGGAGGTGCTACGGATATTCAAGAAGATGGTCCCCCAGATGCCCGTAATCATGCTCACAGGCCATGGATCGGAGCAGGCGGCCAGAGATGGCGTAGAGCTCGGCGCCTTCGACTATCTGATGAAGCCCTGCGATTTTGATGAACTGGTGAAAAAGATTAAAGAGGCGGCGGACTCATAATCTTGGTGAGCGGCTTTTTCGCAATCTGGAGCGAAATCTTCGAACCCGGCCGGCACAACGTTCAATATCGGCCGGAGGTCCGCATGAGAGAGGTGAGAAGCATGAGCAATATCAAAGTACTCCTTGTGGACGACGAGGCGGATTTTCTGGATACCTTGGTAAAACGGATGAAGAAGCGATCCGTGGAGGCTTGGGGCGTGGGCAGCGGCGAAGAAGCTCTTGAGCACTTGAAACAAAACCAGGTTGATGTGGTGGTCCTTGACGTCCGAATGCAGGGGATGAACGGCATTGAGACTCTGAGACAGCTGAAGAGGAGATTCCCTCTTGTCGAAGTGATCATGCTGACCGGGCACGCTGCCATGGAAGTGGCGATCGAGGGGATGGAGATCGGGGCTTTTGATTACCTCATGAAACCCGTAGATATCGACAGTCTTCTGTACAAGATCGAGGACGCTTACAAGAAGAAGTCCATTCAGGAAACCAAGATCAGGAAGGCAGGCGAAGAACTGGGCTCCGGTGCTTGATGGGACGAGCGCCAGGCACCGTGTTTCTTCTTTCCAGAGGATGGATAAGGCGGAAAGCGATGGAGGAGGGAAGAGGAGGTTATGAAATTCTTCAGCGAATTGGGAAGGTTCATGATGATGGGCGCCAGAGCCCAGGCGACATGGGAAATCGAAGTCTCTAACACCATTTTTCGAGACAAGCGACGGATGCTGCTCCTGACTTTGCTCGTGCTTCCCGTCATCCTGGGAGGCATCGCTTTCGCGGATCAGATCGGAGAAACGCTCCCCAAGTTTCTTGGAGGCAAGTCCGCATACAGCCCGGCCTATTACTCTACGGGCATCTTTATCGCCTCTATCCTCATTGGGATCATTGCCGGCCTCATCACGGGCTGCATCGGCGCAGGGGGCGGGTTTGTCATTGCGCCGGCTCTCATGAGTGCGGGAATCAAAGGCATTCTGGCCGTGGGCACTGATCTCTTTCATATCTTTGCCAAGGCCATTATGGGGAGCGTGATTCACCGGAAGCTGGGCAATATATCGGTGGCTCTGGCCGTGGTTTTTCTGATCGGCGCCATCATCGGCGCCACCTTTGGCGGCCTCATCAACCGGGTGCTCTACGAGATCAACCCGGTCCTCAGCGATGCGTTCATCACAACCATTTATGCCCTCATGCTGGGATTCTTAGGATTCTATGCCCTCTCCGATTTTCTTAAGGCGACTAGAACCATCAAACGGCAGAAGGATTTTTATGGAGCAGGACAGCTGACTCAGGGGGCCAAGGACGAAGGAGCATCAATGGGAAATCTGCCCATGAAGATTCAGTCTGTCAGGATTCCTCCCCTCGTCACTTTCGACTATGACTTCACCCCAGGGGGAAGAAGCGTTTCCTGGATTTTTCTCGTTCTGAGCGGCGCTCTCGTGGGGCTGACGGCAGGCATCATGGGCGTGGGAGGCGGTTTTCTCACCTTTCCCATCTTTGTGTACGTATTGGGTGTATCGTCCATGACCACGGTAGGAACGGACATCTTTCAGATCATCTTCACCGCAGGTTATGGCGCCATCAGCCAGTACGCCATTTTCGGCTTCATTTTTTACACCTTGGCCATGGGCATGCTCCTGGGGTCCCTTTTCGGCATCCAGATCGGCGCCATGGTGACCAAAGTGGTCAAGGGCATCACCATACGGGGATTCTATGCCATGGCGGTGCTGGCGGGTTTTGTCAACCGGATCTTTGCGCTTCCCGCTAAACTCGGGAGCATGGAGGTCATCCCCATTTCGAAGCAAACCGGCGCGGTTTTTGAGAATATCGGGATCGTCGCCTTTTTCCTGGTGGTGGGAATCTTCGGCGTCTGGGTCATCGCAACGTTCCTGAAGAACATCCGAGTCTTGAAGGGAGAGGAGATGTAACCATGGCAGGTAAACCAAAAAAGCTTTATCTGGGTCTGGGTTTGATCATCGGTTTTGTCATCATCCTCATCTTTTTCTTCCTGCCTCTGTATAACGGGAAAAATGGCCTCAATTACCTTGACAATCTGTACAACTCCATCTCCAAGGACTCTGCCTACTACATCCCCAAAGTGAAGAAGGAGACGAGCAAATTCATGGGGGACGAGGTCAGCGTAACCCTCAAGATGGCCGACAACAAACAAGCGGAGCAGACGGCCCTGCTTTTCAAAGGGGCCGGAGCGGAGACCGCCGTATCCGACAGCACGCTGAAAGTGAAAGGAGACCTTGGTAAGATCCTGGGCAATGCTCTGGATGATGCCGATGCTATGTACAGGAACGAGGGGAAACAGGTTAGCGCCCGATATGGGTATGGGGAAAGACAAGCCCTCTACAATTGGTGGAAGGCTTTCCAGGGGATGGACAAAGACTTGGGTAAACAGAAGAAGTTCAAAGAAGGGAAGATCATCGTTCTTGTGCAACAAAAGGCTCTTGAGGTCTCCTACAATTACTATCAGATTGAGCCTCAGAGCATCGGCGATCGCTGGGGCACGGTGACCTTCTCCCTTTTGTTTTATGTAGTCTATACCCTGTGGTACGGGTTCGCTATTCTGTTCATGTTCGAAGGATGGGGGCTCCGAATCGGCCATTGAAACAAACGGGACAAGGTACACGGCTAAAGGCGCAGTCCGGGCCGAGGGGACCACACCCGATCCCTTCGGCTTTTTTATCCCATCGCTGCGGAGTATAATGGGTTGAGGGGAGTTTCATGGGCCTCGTAGATTTTGTCAAGAAAGCGATTCTGAGAAGGCAGGAAGAAGAGCTCCAAAGCGCCGAAGAACTGCGGATTGCCTTCAGGTCTCGCTACCACGTCTTCAAGCTCCTGCTGAACGCCAACAACAAGGCGTTGGACATTATGGCGGAGATGGAAGAGGCTCGGAAGGGAGCCTGGCCTTTCGGGATGTCTTTTGTTCGTTCCCGGTGCATCAGCGTTTCGACCAGTGTTTTTCAGATCGTGAGGAACATCAACGACCTCGCACCAGGAAAGTATGGCGCGCTCTTCGATCGGTTCAAGCACATACAGATGGACATCAATCCTCTTATTCGGCCCAAGGCAGGTTCAAGAGAAGGCCCTCTGGTCATCCCCCTGCGGGAGATAGACAAGAACATGGCTGACCAGGTGGGCAGCAAGCTGGCCAACCTGGGCGAAATCGGAATGAAAACGCAATTCAGGATTCCAAGAGGATTTGCCATCACCGCCCATGCCTTTGAAAAATTCATGAAATCGCATGACCTTCAGGAAGAGATTGACCGGCGGATCCAGGCTTCTACGGTGGAACGATTGGATCAGCTCTTCAACTTGAGCGCGTCTTTGCAGCAATTGATTATCGGGTCGGAAGTTCCACAAGAAGTGCAGCGAGCGATTGCAGAACAGTACGAAGCTCTGGAGGCGGAAGCGGGCATGGGGGTGCGCGTCGCTATCCGGAGCAGTGCCCTCGGGGAAGACCTGCCGGGTACTTCTTTTGCCGGCCAGTATCGTTCCGAACTCAACGTGAGCAAGGAAAACCTCGTTCATGCTTACAAGGAGGTGGTGGCGAGCAAATATAGCATTACGGCCATGACCTACCGGCTGAATCGGGGCATCCGGGATGAGGATGTATCCATGTGCGCGGGATGCATGGAAATGGCAGCCGCTTTGAGCGGGGGCGTCATGTATTCCAGAAATCCCATCAACATACGGGATGACGCAGTGGTGATCAACGCCAACTGGGGCCTGCCCAAGTCGGTGGTGGACGGGAGTGTTGCTGCGGATTTGTTCGTAGTCTCACGGGGAGATCCCATGGTCATCAGGAGAAAGAACATCTCCGTCAAGGAGCGAAAGTTTGTGTGCCGGCCGGAGGAGGGTGTTTGCCGTCTCGACATTACGGGAGAAGAAAGTGGACTGCAGTCCCTGTCGGACGAAAAAGCCCTGGAGCTGGCTCGCATTGCCGAACGATTGGAGAAATATTACGGCCGTCCTCAGGACATCGAGTGGGCCGTGGAAAGAGACGGTTCCATCGTCCTGTTGCAGTGCCGTCCCCTCCAGCAGATGGCGATCTCCGAAGACAGGCGGGGCGGAAGGGGAAAGGAAAAAGCACATGGAAAGATCCTTCTCAAAGGGGGAGTCACGGCGAGTATGGGCGTGGCCGCAGGCCCGGTTTTCATGATCAAGAAGGAAATGGACGCCCTGAAGTTTCCAGAAGGATCAGTGCTTGTGACCGCTCAGTCCCTTCCCCGTTGGGCCAGTTTGTTGAACAGGGCGGCGGCGGTGGTCACAGAGCAGGGGAGCATTGCAGGCCACCTTGCTAACGTGAGCAGAGAGTTCAGGGTCCCGGCCATTTTCGGTATGCCCGGGGCTTTGGAAAAACTGTGCACGGGTGAGACAGTGACCGTGGACGCAGACGATCTTAAGGTCTATCAAGGCAGAGTCGAGGGACTTCTCGAACACCGGGAGGAGCCGAAAAATCTGATGGCAGGCAGCTCTGTATTCGAAACGCTTACACAAGTGATGGAGTTGATCGTGCCTCTCAACCTTCTGGACCCTGATGCGCTCGGTTTCAAGGCGGAGAACTGTAAGACGTTTCATGATATCACCCGTTTTTCTCATGAGCAGGCCGTGCACGAGATGTTTCAATTCGGGAAGGAGCACCGTTTTCCGGAGCGTTCCAGCAAGCAACTGCTCTGCGAGGTCCCTATGCAGTGGTGGGTCTTGAACTTGGATGACGGGTTTCGGGAAGAAGTGGAAGGGAGATACGTCAGTCTGGAAAACATCGTTTCCATTCCCATGCTGGCGCTCTGGGAAGGGATTGCCGCCAAACAGTGGGAAGGGCCTCCGCCCGTGGATGGAAAGGGCTTCATGTCGGTCATGTTCGAAGCGACCCGGAACACAGCTCTTGAGCCCGGCATGCGCTCGAAATACGGGAATCGAAATTACTTCATGATTTCCAAGAACTACTGCAGCCTGAATTCCCGCCTGGGATTCCATTTTTCCACAGTGGAGGCTCTGGTTAGCGAAAGGGCCGGCGAAAACTACATCAGCTTCCAATTCAAGGGCGGGGCCGCAGACTTCGATAGGCGGCACAGGAGGGTGATGTTCATCAAAAATCTCCTTGATGAGCATGGCTTCAGAACACAGGTAAAGCAGGACACGCTGCTGGCTCGGGTCGAGGACAAAGATGAACGGCACATGAAAGAACGATTGAGAGTCCTGGGTTTCCTCACCATTCACACCCGACAGCTTGACATGGTCATGGCGAATCCATCCTCTTTCAACTATTATTGGTCAAAGATAAACAACGAAATTAAGGAGTTGATTCAAGTGCGGTAGCACAAAACATCAGGGAGTACCGATCCACTTGCGTAATCCGAATTCTCGCAATTTTCTTTTACAAATTGTAAAAAAGACTGACATTCCGGCTCGCCCCGGATGCTTTCCCGGAGCCTGTTCACCCTATACATTCCCAGTCATTCAGAAGTGTTAGTTCGGCTGAATCTTTCTCTCGCATTGGCATAAAGATTGCCTTCAAAAGATCA
The DNA here is from genome assembly GCA_963740905.1 of uncultured delta proteobacterium. Lineage (GTDB taxonomy): Bacteria > Desulfobacterota > DSM-4660 > Desulfatiglandales > HGW-15 > JAFGDM01. The sequence goes on along the minus strand of CAVUFY010000019.1, from coordinate 111,634 downwards.
GGTTATAGTCTTGATACGTGCCAAGGGATCGGCCATGAAAACATTCCTTTATACGACTCTGCGGAGGAAGATCATTGCCATCACCTTGGTTGTTTCCTTTGCGCCCCTCATCCTCCTCGGAGTAACCATCTATTACCAGTTCGCCCGGATTTACAGGATCACTCTGCAAGAACAGATCCTCTACCGGGCTAGGTCTCAGGCGGAAGCGGTGGACCTCTTCCTCAAGGAGCGGACCGCTATTCTGGCTGCCATGGCCGACACCCAGTCCTTTCAGCGACTCAGCGATGAAAGGATCCTCTCTCAGCTTTTTCAGGTCATGAATTTGAGGGCAGGCGCTTTTGTCGACTTAGGGGTGATTAACAACGCAGGTCAGCACATAGCCTACGTCGGACCCTATGACCTCAAAGGCCTGAACTATTATCAGCAGGCCTGGTTCGGAGAGGTGATGAGCAAGGGTATTTACATCAGTGATGTGTACATGGGCTACCGCCAGTTACCTCACTTTATCATTGCCGTACGCCGTCAGGAAGGGGAAAACAGCTGGATTCTCAGGGCCACCATCGACCCGGAAATTTTTGGCGCCATGGTCCGGGCTGCTCAACTGGGAAAAACAGGAGATGCCTTCATCATTAACGGAGAGGGCATCTACCAGACGCAGCCCCGCTTTGACGGCCAGATCCTATCCCTTTCCAACTTGGATCCTAATCTCTTCGGTGGGCAGGCCACGATTGTTGAGAAGAACAACGATCGGAGAAGAACCATTCTGTACGCAGGAAGCCGTTTGAAAGGCGCTAAGTGGCTCCTCGTTATAGGCCAGGACTTGACGGAAGAACTCACCGGCCTTTTTGCCACGCGGAACGTGGCCATTGTCCTCATCCTTTTCGGCATCACCGCCATTGTGCTCACCACGGTTTTTACGACTCGTCTGACGGTCAGCCACCTCCAAGAGGCGGACGACAAAATGAATGCCTTGAATGCTCAGCTCATCCAGTCCGACAAACTCGCGGCTTTGGGCAAGATGGCCGCGGGGGTCGCTCATGAAATCAACAATCCTCTGGCCGTCATCCTTCAGAAAACCGGGTGGATCGAGGATCTTCTCAATGAAGAGGAATTCAAGCCAAGCAAGAATCTCGATGAGTTTCGTGTCTCCATCACTAAGATCGAAGAGCATGTGGAGCGGGCCCGAAAGGTGGTGCACAATATGCTCGGCTATGCCCGCAGAATGGAACCTCGCCTGCAGGATGTGGACGTGAATGATACGCTTCGGCAGACAATCTCCATCCTGGATAACTACGCCCGGATCAACAACATCGAAATCAGGGTCGACTTGGCTGTGGATCTTCCCATCATCGCGAGTGACCAGGCCCAGCTCCAGCAGGTGTTTCTGAATCTGATTTCCAACGCCATTGACGCTATCGGCAAGGACGGCTTCATCACCGTGAAGAGCGCTCGCTCCGGGGAAGAGATCCATGTGCGCATCACGGACAACGGGCCCGGTGTTCCCGAGGAATTGCAGAGGAAAGTCTTCGACCCCTTTTTCACGACCAAAGCGGCGGGGAAGGGAACGGGACTCGGGCTCTGGATCAGTCACAACATCATCGAGAAGATGGGCGGCACCATTACTCTGAACAGCACGGCGGGAGGAGGGAGCACCTTCACGGTAAAGATTCCCATTGTGTTCCCGGAGAAAAAGTAGATTGCCGGACATTCCGTTCCAAGCGGATCAGGTTGATGAAAGAGAGGGGTTTATGCATCAGTTCAGGGCTTTGGTTGTGGACGACGAGGAGGATTTTCTCGAGACCCTCGTGAATCGCCTTGGGAAGAGAAAAATCGATACTACCGGTGCCCGAAGCGGCGAGCAAGCCATTGAGCTGATGAAAAGGAGTCTCTTTGACGTGGTCATTCTCGACGTCAAGATGCCGGGTGGCATGGATGGTATCGAGGTGCTCAGGGAGATCAAGAAAATTCAGCCCCTTGCCGAGGTGATTCTGCTCACAGGGCATGCTTCTGTTGAGACGAGCATCGAGGGCATGAAAATCGGAGCTTTTGACTACCTTCTGAAACCAGTCAAGCTGGAGGAAGTTCTTACCAAAATGGCTCAGGCTTTTGAGAAAAAGAACGCCCATGATCAGAAGATCCGCGCTGCGCGAATCAAAGAACTCATGGGGTCTCAGGAAAAGGACCCGGACGAAGGGAAAGTTAAGGAAGAGTGAAAGAGAACCGATACGCAACTTTGAGAAGGCTCATTCTGGCCATCATGATCCTGGTGCCTTTTGTGCCCTTTGTCTTGGTCTTGGGCATCGGGTACTACTATTTCACTACATCGTTGGAAAGCACGGCCAAATCCAGCCTGAACCGTATCGTGGGCGACCACCGCCAGATGATAGAGTCCTTCCTGAGAGAGCGAAAGGCGGACTTGGAGTTCGTGATCCGATCTTTCCGCTTTGAAGAACTCGCAGATCCGCAGGAACTCTTTAAGGTTTTCACCCATCTCCAGGAAAAGTCGGCCGCCTTCGTAGACCTGGGCATTTTCAACGAGGAAGGCATCCATGTGGCCTACCACGGTCCATACAGGCTGGTGGGCAAAGATTACAGTCAGGAAGACTGGTTCAAGCAGGTCTTGAGACAGGGAACCTATGTCAGTGATATTTTCCTGGGGTACAGGAGGGTTCCTCATTTCATCATCGCTCTGGCCGGGGAGGGGGAAGGAAACAAGTGGGTGATCCGGGCCACCATCGATACCTACATGTTCACAGATCTGGTGGAAAAGGTGCGTATCGGAAAGACCGGCGAAGCCTACATCCTTAACCGGGAAGGCTTCCTCCAGACGGAGCGGCGCTCCGGTGGAAACCTGATGCACAGGGATCCGGATGCCATCGTCCAGCCTTCCCCCAGCGCCGAGATAAAGACTTTCGTCAAACAGGATTCGAAAGGAGAAGACTACCTCTATGCCACCACGTGGCTGAAACAAAAAGACTGGATGCTCGTGGTCAGACAGGAAAAAGCAGACGCTTTCCGCGCTCTCCACTCCGCCTCGTACATGATCATCCTTGTCAGTCTCATCGGTGGTGGGGTCATCGTGGCGATCGCTTTCTATCTGACAGGACAAATCATCAGGCGAATGGAACTCATCGATACCGAGAAGGATCGGCTGGGGCAACAGTTGGTGAGGGCCACCCGCCTGGCCGAGCTTGGTCAAATGGCAGCCGGGTTCGCTCATGAAATCAACAACCCGCTCCAAATCATGAAATCCGAGCAGAGCCTGATCGACACCGTCCTTTCCGATATGAAGGGCAGGGGAGAGCTCACGGAATCACAGGATCTCAATGAGCTGAATGATTCCGTGGCCCAGATCAAGCTTCAAATCGATCGTTGCGCCAAAATTACCCAGGCCATTCTCAAGTTCGGCAGACAAAGCGAACCGGTGGTCAAAGATGTGGACCTCCCGAGTTTTATTCCCGAAGTCAGCGCGATGATTTCGAGGAAGGCGAGCGTGAACGGGATCACCATGAGGGAACAGATTGCGGAAAACACGCCCGTCATTCATGTGGATCCTTCCCAGCTTCAACAGGTTTTGCTCAATCTCTACAACAACGCTATTGACGCCATTATCGAAAGGCACGCTTCCCAGGGAGGGAAGCTGAGCGTGGAAGCAGGACCTGACCGCAACGGAGGAGTAATAATCTCAGTGAAGGACAATGGGATTGGAATCAACCAAGACGACATCAAAAAAGTCTTCACACCCTTTTTCACCACCAAGCCGGTAGGGAAGGGAACGGGTCTGGGCCTGTCCGTGTGCTACGGTATTGTGGGCGGTATGGGAGGAACGATGGAGGTGGAAAGTAACAGGGAAGTGGGCACGACTTTCATTGTCCGCCTGCCTGCGGCAGCGTAGGGGCCGGAGCCATGGGGGGCTGCAGTAATAGAAAGATAAGGCCTGGATTTGCTGTCTCTTGAAGTACTCCTATATTGCAGTACTCCGGTACTCCAATCTTTTGACTGGGGAGCAACATGGAGAAAATGAAGATGATGCTGGTGGACGACGAGGAGAGATTTCTCGAGACCACCAGAAAGTTGCTGGTCCGGAAGGGCTACGAGGTTTTTACGGCGACAAACGGATCAAAGGCGCTTGAAAAGCTGGGAGAAGAAAACGTCCATGTCGTCTTCCTGGATGTGAAAATGCCGGGAATGGACGGCGTGGCCACCTTGAAAGCGATCAAGAATCGATATCCCCTCGTCGAAGTCATCATGCTCACGGGCCATGCCACCGTAGAGTCTGCGGTGGATGGTTTGAAGTCGGGAGCAACGGACTATTTGATGAAACCGGCGGACATTGATGAACTCATCAACAAGGCGGAAGAAGCCTTTGTCAGGAGACAGGTCCTGGAAGAAAAGATACGGGTGGCCCAGGCGGGGATGATGAAATCTCCGATGGAGATCGTTGAGGATTCGAAAGATAACTGAGTCGCTGGTTTTCTTTACTAAAATTGGTCTTAAGAAGGGGGCAGAGGGCATGGCAGACAAAATTCGGGTGCTCATGGTAGATGACGAGGAGCAATTTCGGTCCACAACATCCAAGATACTGACACGGAAGGGTTATGCGACGACCATGGCAGGGAGCGGCGAAGAAGCGATCGAAATCTTAAAGAAAAGTCCTCAGGATGTGGTGATCCTTGATATCAAGATGCCCGGAATGGATGGTCACCAGACTCTTGTCGAAATAAGGAAGATGTCCCCCGACCTGCCGGTGATCATGCTCACCGGCCATGGAGCCATGGAGTCCGCACGGGAATCCCTAAAATGGGGCGCTTACGATTACTTGAGCAAGCCCTGTGACATCGATCTTCTGGCTGCGAAGATCAACGACGCTTACGGTGGAGTGAAGAAGGATGTCAAGGAAGAGAAAAAGGCGGGGGACATCATGATACCCTTGGAGGCTTACACGACCGTAGATGCCGGTAGCACTGTCAAGCAAGCCATTGAAAAGCTGAAGGAAACGTATGAGACGTGCCTGTCCACCGGAAAATTGATGGAGACGGGCCATCGCTCCATCGTAGTTTTAGATGGCCAGGGGAATTTGACAGGGATCCTCAGCATCCTTGACCTGATTGCGGCGGTAAGACCGGCCTACCTTTCGGCCCCCAAACCTTCCATGGCATTCACACTCCAGTATTCCACCCTGTTTTGGACAGGTCTGTTCACGAGTCAGGCCAAGGCGCTGGCAAACAAAAAGATCCGGGACATCATGTCAGAAGCCCCTCCCGCCATCGATGAGGATGCTAACCTCATGGAAGTGGCGGACATGTTGTACACGTTGAAAGCGAGGAGAGTGTGCATCACCAGGAAAGGAAGAGTGGTAGGCATCGTAAGGGAGCAGGAAATCTTTTTCGAAATTACAAGGATCGTTTTGGAGACGGAATAGAGAGGGAATGCTCATGGCGGAAAAGAGGAAAAAGGCAACAGGTTATGACAAGTATGTGAATTGGAAGCTTTTCATCATTCCTGTCATTCTCTTCTTCATTGTCCTTTTCATGCCCACCCCTTACGGGATGAAGGACGTGGGAATGGAAGTGAAGGTGGGACCGAAAGCGGTGATCAACTTCATCACCATGGAGTTTTTCAAGGAACAGAGTATGAGCGTCGCCCAGTGGCAGCTCCTGGTCGCGCAGGTCGCGGAAAAGAACATCCAGATGGGCGCCCTTTCAAAAAAGCGCTTCCTCTCGCGCAATATGAGCTGGGCCAGGAAATACGATATTCCGGCAGAGGCAGAGAACTTCAAGAGGGCTCAGGAATTCGTCAAGAATCAGGTGAGCGACGACGCGTTTCTCGACGTCATGAAGCAGGCCGCTCAATTGAGAACCCAGGGTTTGAAATACGAAAATCTCTCTCCGGAACAAAAGAAACTGGCGGATGTAGGGGCATGGCACATCAAGGCGGCCATCGCCATGGTTGTCTTCGTGGTTTTTTGCTTTATGACGGAATGCATTCCCCTGCCCGGAGTCTCCTTCTGCGTGGGGCTCATCCTTGTCTTCACCGGAGTGGTGTCAAGGCAGGAAGTGGCCATGCTCTACTGGGACGATGCGGTCTGGTTCATCATGGGGAGCTTGATGTTTGCGGCCGCCTTTGTCAAGACGGGAGTGGACAAAAGGGCGTGCCTCATCATGTTCAAGCGATTGGCCGTACCCAGTGTGCGCTGGATCACCTTGATCTTTTTCATCATTATTTCCCCTCTGGCCGCTTTTATATCGGATCATGCCCTTGCCGCCATGTTTCTTCCCATCGGTATGCTTCTTTACCAGAACAGCCTCACCGACGAGGTGATGGAGGATAAAGAACTGGCCAAGATGTTGATGATCAGCATTGCCATGGCCTGTAACATCGGAGGCCCCGGGGCGCCTTCGGGAGGGGCAAGAAACGTGATCATGATGACCTACCTGAACGACATGTTCGGCATCGACATCGGCTATTTTCAATGGGTAACCTATTGCATGCCCTTCCTGGTTCTCATGATTCCCCTGACCTGGATCATGGTTAACTGGAGGTTCAAACCCCAAATCAAATCTCTTGCCCCTTCCATGAAATACCTGGAGGCCCAGATCGGGCGCATGGGCGGGTGGAACAGGGAACAGATCTGGGCGACCATCATCTTTCTCGTCATGGTGTTCGGCTGGTTCACGGAAAAAACCTTTTATGACATGGGGATTATTCCCGTGAGACTCGGCATCGGCGTGATCGCCGTTGCAGGAGCGGTGGCATACATCTTCGCCGGCGTGGTGAACTGGAGGGATTACCACGAAAAGGTAGACTGGGGCGTAGTCTGGCTCTACGCAGGGGCCATTATTTTCGGCCGCACCCTGGACAGCACAGGCGCTGCCTACTGGCTCGCGAGATCGGTTGTGGACGGGCTTGCGCCTCTGGGGATGAACTCCGGGCTGCCTTTGCTCATGACTTCCAACGGGATCACAGCCGTCATCACGAACCTTATGGCCGACGGCCCGGCCGCTGCCGCGGTGGGCCCCATCACCCTGAACATGGCAGGGCTCGCCCATCCTGGATCAAGTTTCCTTCCTTTCATGGCCATGTCTACGGCCATCGCTTCGTCGTTTGCCTATTGCCTGATCATCGGGACACCTCCGAACGCGATCGTCTATGCGAGCGGTTATCTGGAGGCCAAGGACTTTCTCAGAGTGGGCATCCCTCTATGGTTTCTGGCGAATGTGGTGGTCCTGCTGCTTACTGCTGTTTACTGGGTGGGGAGGGGCTTCGGCGGCCTGCCAGGGTTTTAGAACCTTGAGCCGGAACCTTTTAGCCATCTACGAAGAAGTGACAAGGCCAGGTCGGGGGGTGGTCTCTTCAGAGCCGCAACCATTTCCCCCGTGGCGTGAACCGGCGCCGAAAACTCAATGGGTTATGATGGCAGCCCCACAGGATAAGATCTCCGGTTGGCTTGGGGGGATGCGCCGACTCTGGGGTAGACTTAAGCACCCTGGGGTGGTAAAGGGAGGTGAGTCCCTTTCCGGTTGCGGACTCCCAGAGACTACCCCCCGACCTGGCTGACACGGACTTTGCTAGCGGCCGGGAGCTCGTATTAGGACAAAACGTCGATGAAAGAACAAGACAAGGAGAAAAGGGAAACGTTTCACCACGAAAAAGGAATCACCTATTTCAGCAAAAAGACAGAAAGGACCCTGTTCTTTGTCCTCACCCTCGTCATGCTCGTCTGGGGAATACTTAAGAAGGTGGGCTGGGTCTAGAATCATGGACTCTTAGACGGTAGCTTCTTCACAACGTTCCGGCCGGGGCGTTCCAGCGCTTGGTTGCCGGCAATGGCTTGCATTGGGGGGAGGATAGATGGGAGATTCAGAGCGTTTCTCCATCCAATACTATTACGCGACATTGACCCGTTTGTGGTTCTCTCCGAGCCGGTTCTTCACCGAGACCCTTGAATCTCAGGCCTTCGGAAAGCCTTTTGCGTTTCTTTTGCTTTCAAGCCTCTTCTTTGCCGCTGCAAGTCTTCTCTACATCCATGAGCAGGTTGTGTTCAAAGTGACGATCCTCCTTTTCAATGCCCTGGCCATGCCCTTTGTCGCCGCCGCCTTCGGGTATCTGGTCATGACCATGACGATGGGAAAGCGGACCGGCTATCTGAGGCTCTTCACGGTCTATGCCTTCGCTTCAGGCGCTACATTGCTGCTTGCCTGGATTCCTTTTTCCCTCTGGTTCACCGAGACCTGGAAATGGGTTCTCATCGGGATAGGCCTGGTGAGAGCGTGTCGATTCCGGCCGCTCCAGGCGGTAGTGGTCATTGGTTTTTCAGTGATCATCCTGATTCTATTCTTCTGGTCTCTCGGACCGGTCATCCTTTGGTTCAAGGGAGCGGGATCCTAATGCAGGCCTTTGTCCGCGACTAAACACTGTGCTGGCCAAGCCGGGGGATGGTCTCTGACGAGTCCGTATGAAATCTGCTGAAGGCAGATTTCATTCTTTTTGGGTTGCGAAAAGCCGAACTATTGAGCATGATATTGTTGTTCTCTCAATCTCTCATCGACTCATGGATAAGAATCGTCGCCCTAAAATAGCCAAGGAAGTCTTTGTCGTCGTCGCGGTAGCGGCCCTCCTTTTTCTTGGAGCTGGACTCATTCTTGGCCTCTGGTCCGCCCGGGAAATGAGGCAGGTCGTATCAGAGCAGTTCAACGAAGAGCAACTCGTCCTGGCGCGGCATATCTCGATCCTGATCGAAAGGCAAATCCAATTTCTCAAGAAGGAAATTCTTCTTCTGGAGGAACAGATTCCGGCGGGAGGCTTTGACCCGGAGGTCTCCGAGGCAGCTGTACAGAGGACTTTTCAACGCGTTCTGGAAAGCGGGGTGTGGAAGATCGAAATCGTCGATGTCAGGGGCGCGAAAGAATACATCTTCATGCCTTACAGACACTGGACGATGATCGAAGCTCCGTCGGAAAGATTGAGCATCCTCCCTCCTCTAAATAAGTTGGAGCAGGGAGAGGTGTGGGTCTCAGACACGCAAATCAAACCGTACGGCATCGGTCAATACCTGGGGATCCCGTTGCGAGGAAACAATCCCTCCGTTCTCCTGTTCAACATCAACATTTCCTGGTTTCTGAACCCGTTTCTTAGGGAGATACGGTCCGGAAAAACAGGATACGCATGGCTCATAGACGGTCAGGGTCATTTTCTGTATCACCCCAACACGGACTTCATAGGAAAAAGGGCTCAGGAGATCCGGAAGGAGACCTACAAGGATATCCCTCTGGGAAGGATCAATTTTATCCAGAGCGAGAAGATGCTCCAAGGCGAGGCGGGGAAAGGCTGGTACTATTCGGGTTGGCACAGGGGAATCACGGGAAAAATCCAGAAGCTCATCGCCTATTGTCCTATCATCCTCTCCGAGAAACCGCCTCGAAAATGGTCCGTGGCCGTCGTCGCTCCGGTCTCGGAAATCGATGAAGCCGTCCATCGCGGTTACCTGCGGCAATTCTTCCTTCAGGGTCTTGTGATCCTTGTCATCCTTCTGGGCGCAGGGGCCGTCCTGTTTTTTGAAGTACGGTGGTCCAGAACCCTGGAAGCCCGGGTCAGTCTGCGCACAGAGGAGTTGAAAAAATCGGAAGAAAGATACCGTTCTCTGGTGGAAAGCGCAGAAGACTTCATCTTCACTGTGGATGGAGAAGGCAATTTTCAATCCATGAACACGTTCACGGCCAGTTTCTTTGGGGGACGGGCTGAAGAGTTCCTGGGCAGAGGCTTATCCTCTCTTTTTCCCGAAAAGGTAGCCCAAGAGCAGCTCAAGCTTGTTAAGCTGGTACTCAAGGCGGGGAGGAGTGTGAGGGATGAATTCGAAATCGACCTGGGGGGACACAAGACCTGGATCAGCGCCAACTTCATGCCTCTTAAGGGTGAGCAAGGACAGGTCAATGCCGTCCTTTGCATTGCCAGGGACATCACGGAAAACAAGAACCTGGAAAGGCAGCTCATCAATGCGGAAAAGCTTGCGTCCATGGGAACCTTGGCGGCGGGTGTGGCTCACGAGGTAAACAACCCCCTTGGAGTCATCCTGGGTTTTTGTGATCTTCTTTTGCGCAAGAAGGATGAAAGCTCCCAGGAATATGAAGACCTGAAGACCATCGAGAGGCAGGGTCTGCACTGCAAACAAGTGGTGGAAAATCTGCTCAGCTTTGCCCGCCTCGGCGAAGGAGACGGAGAGTATGCCGACGTGAATCAAGGCATTGAAGAGATCATCAGGGTGGTCAAGCACACCCTGGAAATGCACAACATCGAACTGGAGCTCACCCTGACGGAGAACCTCCCTCTGGTTCAAGGAGACCCACGGCAACTGCAGCAGGTCTTTCTGAATCTGGTCAATAACGCCGTTTCGGCCATGTCCGGCGGAGGGAAGCTCAAGATCGGCACCTATCTCGAACGATCGACCCGGAAGGCGGTGATCCAGGTGGAAGATGACGGAATCGGGATCAAGGCAGAGCACATGGATCGTATCTTCGAGCCCTTTTTCACCACCAAGCCTGAAGGAGAGGGCACGGGATTGGGTTTGTTCGTGAGCTATGGTATCATAACCAAGTTCGGCGGAACGATTGATTGTACAAGCCATCCTTCCACGTCGCTGAAACCCGGTGGTACCGTGTTCACCATCAAGCTCCTGACGCAGAGTTAGAGGAAGCTGTATGCCCGGCAGGATTTTAATCGTAGACGATGAAAAGGACATGCTGGCTCTTCTGAGGAGGATCATCACCGAGGAGAGCGAACACGAAGTCAGTACGCAGACGGATCCGGCCCACGCCCTTGAGGTGTTCAAGCAACAACCTTTTGATCTTGTCATCACAGATCTTAAGATGCCGAAAATGGACGGTATCAAGGTGCTTGAAAGTATCAAGAAAATCAATCCGGATGTGTCCGTGGTCATCCTCACCGCCTTCGCCACTATCGAAACAGCCGTGGAAGCTATCCGGAAGGGCGCCTACGATTACATCACAAAGCCTTTTCGTAGGGAGAGGATTCTTCTCACCGTAGAAAAGGTCATGGAGTGGCAGGGGATGGTGAGGGAAAATCTATCCCTCCGCCGGGCTCTGGCTGAAAAGGACAGCTTTCCCCTCATGGTGGGATCAACACCGGTGATGAAGGAGCTGTTGGAGAGGATCAGGCAGGTGGCTCCCACCATGGCCACCGTACTGATCACGGGAGCGAGCGGCACGGGCAAAGAACTCGTGGCCAGGGCCGTTCACCAACACAGTCTGCGGGCCGCCAGAAAATTCATCACCGTGAACTGCACCGCTATTCCGGAACAGGTCATCGAGAGTGAGCTGTTCGGGCACCTGAAGGGATCCTTCACGGGCGCATGGAAAGACAAACGAGGACTGGTTGAAGAAGCCAATGAAGGAACCCTGTTCCTCGACGAGATCGGGGACCTGAATCCCAACATGCAAACGAAGCTGCTCCGCCTTCTTCAGGAAGGAGAGTACAAGCCCGTAGGCAGCGTGACTACCAGGAAAGCGGATATTCGGTTTATCGCCGCCACCAACCATAACCTGAGGGCGGACATCAGCGAAAAGCGTTTCAGGGAAGACCTCTATTATCGACTCAATGTGATTCATATCGAATTGCCCAATCTGAAGGACAGGAAACAGGATATTCCTCTGCTCAGCTATCATTTCCTGCAAAAATACACCCAGGCCAACCAGAAAGAGATCCAGGAGATTTCTCCGGAGGCGATGCAAGCGCTCCTTGGTAGAGACTATCCAGGCAATGTAAGGGAGCTGGAAAACATCATTGAGCGGGGCGTTATCTTCTGCATGTCGGGTAGTCTGTCGCTGAAAGACCTCCACCTTGAAGCTGAAGGAGAATCCCTTTATCCACAACTCGGTGAGGATGTGGCCCGCCTTTCATTCAAAGAAGCGAAGGACAAGATGATCAGCCTGTTTCACAACCAGTACATCATGGCGCTCTTGCGCGAAAGCGGCGGCAACATCAGCAAAGCAGCAGACATGGCAGGCATTCAAAGGCAGTATCTTCACCGGCTGATGAAGGAGGCAGGCATCGAGGCGGAGCAGTTCAAACTGAAGGGAGAGTGAGCCCTACCTTTTGAAAGGCATCTTCAAGGCGGATCATGCCGACCAGCTTCTGATTCCTTTTCACCGCAAGGCATTTCAAATTGTTGCTCACCATCACCTGTATGGCATTTATGAGCTTCTCGCCCATCTCCACGCAGGGGTCAACGGGGACACCTTCTACGTAAGGCAGGAGGATCTCGTCAACTCTTCGGCGTCTCATAGTATCCCACTTTGAAGATTCCCTTTGTGAATCCGTCACCCTATCCAGGACGGCGGAAGGACCTTGACTTGACGTAGAACGCTGCAAAAGAAGTGCCACCTTCATAAAGACATGGAGTCGGATGATTTTCCCATTTAAGGCCGTGGCCCTATGTGTCCTAGGGATTATTCCCGGGAAGGTCGGGCATCATGTTCCGCTGTCGGCCTGTCCGTCTTCAGCCGGATGACACCGGGTGTAAACTGTCCGTTTTCAGAAATGTAAATAATCAGGAATAACTGCTGTAATCAGCGCGGTTACAGATAGGCGTAAAAAAGGCCGATTCTTTTGTCTGAAATGAATGGGCCTCATCGGTTCGGCAGCGATTTGCCTAAGTATATCGAAGTGGTACAGCCAAGAAGACATCAGGAGCCAAACCATGGCATGTATCTTGAATTACTCCAACTCGGAAAAGGAAGCGCAGCTAGGGAATCGGGGTGATCCTGTGAAGGATACTCCACAAAGAGACGGGGCCTGAAGTCCTGGTAGCTTTTTTGACAATGAGCGTCGCAAAAGGAGGCTTGTATGGAAGAAAAAGTTGAGAAAAAGATGGGATGGGAGATCGCGCACCAGGTTGAGGCGGAAAGGCCTACCATGGCTGCGCGAGCGAGACTGACATCAGGTCAAATTAAAATGTTGTTCAAGTATGCTGTTTTCTTCGTCATCTTGATGGCCATTGCTATCTGGCTGGCCGGAAACCCCTTTGAGTTCACCCAAAGAATTCCTTCCGATTTCGTGAAAGCGCAGGGCTGGGTCGGCTCGGACAACTGGGGATTTGTCTGGTGGGTGGTCGTGCTATGCGCCATCTTCGAGTTCCTGGATTCCTCGGCAGGCATGGGTTACGGGACCGCCTTAACGCCCCTCATGCTGTCGGCCGGGTTCGACCCCAGGCAGGTCGTGCCCCTGATCATGATCACGGAGATGCTCACCGGGTTCACAGCCGGCCTCATCCACGGCGAGTTGGAAAACGTGGAGTGGAAGTGGCGGCCCATGAACGAAACCACAAAGATGGTGGTGGTGGTTGCGATACTAGGTATGCTGGCCACCTTCATTTCCATTTCCGCTGTTTACAAGATTTTTGAACTGGGCAAAGTATGGATCAGGTTCTATGTCGCCATCCTCTTGATCGTCATGGGTGTCTGCGCCCTTTTCACCGCTAAGTCATGGAAGAAGTACAGGCCCAAATGGATGTGGGTCTTTGCCTTTGTCGCCGGATTCAACAAAGGCGTGGGGGGCGGTGGTTACGGTCCGGTGGTGACCGTGGGCGGCGTCATCGCAGGTGTGCCGGTAAAAAGCATGGTGGCGATTACGTCGTATGCGGAAGCGTTCACCTGTCTTGGCGCCAACATCACTTGGTTCGCACTGCTCAGCACCGGGACGATCATCGACTACATGCTGCTGCCCAGCTTTGTGTGCGGGACGATCCTGGCGGCTGTGGCGGCGCCGTACATGACTCGAATCTTCCCTGAGAAGTTCTGGAAGTACGTGATCCCGATATACTGCTGTGGTTTGGCAGCATATTCCTTTTACAAGATCTGGCCCGCGGTAGCCAAGAGACTCTTTTGATCTTTCGGGCTTTGCATCCCCTCCCCGTCCCTCTCGGGGAGGGGGGCAGTGACCGACGGAGAGGCCGGGTCGAAAAATGAAAAAGCTTTGACTATCAAGGTATTATTGTTATGATTCGACAAATGGAATACAAAAATGAAAGCCCCTTCCGGAGATGGTGGAACGGCCTGGATTTTTTCCAGAAGCGCGTGGTGCGCATGGGCATATCCTTCCTTGTCATGATCATCTGCTTCCCACTCTACTATCTTGGATTGTTCGGAACCGTGGAGGGTCCTCTCAACCCCTCAAACCTGGGGCAAGGATTGGCCAATCTGGGAGTCACCAGAACCCATTCGGCCGTTTTCTTTCTCGCCTTTCTGATCATTGCCGTTTCCTGGAACTGGATTTTCAATTCGGTGAGCCTCCTGGCGGGGTCTCGCCTCACGTGCAAAAAGACGAGGGATGACGGAAGACCCTGTGGCGCGCTGGTTGAGAGGAAGAAGGTGGTGCAGAAAAAAACAGGTCAGACCATCCCCCAGTATATCTGTAGCCACGGACACAAACTGCCGGAAGCCGACTTTCACCCTGTCCAGAAAGGGACCATCAGCCATACCCTATGGATCATGGCGTTGATCTTCTGCTTCATCGTTTTCTTCTTGTCTTAAGACGCCCGCCGGATCCTGATTCCCGGCATCAATCCCAGAGATGATCAAAGGATTGTACGCCGGCAAAAAGCGGCTTCTCTCGTTATTCCCTGTCATGTTCCGCTGCCTGAAGGGGCCGTTCGTATTCCTCGCGCAAGGAACATGGCCTTCCCGGCTGCGAGTTGAAAAAAGGGTCCCTTTCGCGCAAAATAGGGTCGTTTATCCGCGTTTTGTCTGGCAGAGAGATCCGCTTGCATTAATGATGGTCGGTCCTAAAAGGAGGAAGAACGAATGTCGGCAAAAGTGAAGGATATCATGATTCCCATCGAAGAATATGAAAAGGTGGATGCGGAGGCTCGCCTGTGCGATGCCTTGAGCATCCTGAAGCGAAACTACGAGAAGGCTAAGACCTGTGCGCCGGGTCATTTTCACAAGACCCTTTTTGTGACCGACGCCTCCATGAAGGTCGTCGGCAAACTTTCCATGTATGATCTCATCAGAGGTCTTGTCCCGGAGACCTCAAAGGAGATCGATATCCATCAAACGGAGACCTATGTTCGTGTATCCCGGCTCTGGGAGGTCGAGGAGAGGGCTGCCGAATTGACTGAGCGTCTCGGATGGCTAACCCACAGCTTCATGGACCTGGTCAAACAGGAGGCGCACAAGAAGGTCAAGGATATCATGGACAGAGTGCACCCCATCCTGAAAGAGGACGATACCCTTAACCAGGCCATCTACCTTATGTTCAAGGAAAACGTGCGCGAACCTCTGGTTGTCCGGAACGAGGAGATCGTTGGTGTGATCAACCTCATGCGGGTTTTTTCCGAACTCCTCGAGGTGGCGGGTCCGGAGTGCCATGTCCACTGGGAGAGCTGATTCTCTGTTGGTCAGGAAAGTTGGAGGGAGTTGATATGGATGCTACCATGGTCGCTTCTGCTGTGATTTTCGTTATCAGCATTATACTCGTTATCACCGGGGTTATCGAATCGGTCATTGCCGCATTTTTGGGCGTCATCGCCATGATAGCCCTTGGAGTCATGACGGACACTCATGCTTTTCAGGTTGTAGACTGGAACGTCATCTTCATCCTCATCGGCATATGGACCATCGCACTTTATTTGGGAAAAACGGGAGTCCCCGAGTACATTGCCACGAAACTGCTGATCCTGTCCAGGGGGAGTGTGCCTTTGTTCATCACCCTGATCGGGACAGCCGCCGGCTTCATTTCGTTGCTCGTGGACAACGTGGTCGTCGTGTTGATGATGGCCCCTATCCTTTTTGCCGTCAGCCGGCAATACAAGTTCCCGGCTTACGGCGCCATCCTGTTTGTTGGACTGTGCTCTAACTTCATGGGCACCGGCTTGCTTCTGGGCGACCTGCCTCCTCAGTTGCTCCACTCTGTCACCGGGATTGAGTTTGGAGGCTTCCTGTGGCATTCAGGCAGACCCTCTTCTTTCTTTGTCCTTGTGGCGACCTATCTGGTCGTGGTGATCGTCTTTTATTTCATTTTTGCGAAGAAACTGAAGGGTCAGCAAATGGACTTCAACCCTGAAGAACTGAATGCTTCGCAACAGATCAAGAGCAAGCTGTTCGTCGGGATCGTCACCTTTGCTTTTGTCGGAACCATCGTAGCCATGGCTGTCAGGCCGCTGTTTAATGTCCGGCTGGGCATGATTACCCTTTCAGGCGCCGCTTTCCTCGTCCTTCTGCTTGAAATTTTCAAGAAAAAGCTGGAGGCTCCTTCATTTGAAGAGATTCTGGGTGAAGTGGATTGGCGGGCTATTTGCTTCTATGTTTCCCTTTTTGCATTGGTCGGCGGGCTGGAGAAAGGAAAGGTCATCGAGGTTGTCGCTCACTGGCTGGTGCCCTTTATCCAGTCCAGCTTTCTGTTGGGCACGACGCTTCTTTACTGGGTATCCGGAGCCATCTGCGGAGTCGTGGAACACGATGCCTACATCCTGACCTTGCTGTACGTGATCCGCGATTTGTCAGCCGCCCAACCCAACATCAACCCATGGCCACTATATTGGATGCTGCTTTGGGCGGGAACCCTGGGAAGCAACCTTACGATTGCCGGCGCGCCTGCCCTTTTTGTGGCGGTCAACCTGGGAGAAAAGGAAGACGGGAGGAAAGTGCCTTTGAAGGAGTTCTTCTCCTTCACCTTGCCTTACGTGATCGTAAGCCTCGTGGTCTGTTACGTAATCGGCATCCTTCTGTGGGTACTGCCTTTAATGTAGTCCGGGCGCAATAGGGGAATGCGAGGAAAGGGCGAATAGTCTCCCTGGGGTTATCCGGAAAGCATGTTGACCACGACAAGGATTCTAGGAAGCATGCCCGCTGAAGACAAGGAATGATGGTAGGGTCTCGAGAGAAACGGGGTAGCGTAAAAAGAGGTAGGGAGCATTTTTCCTCCGGGAGCGAAGAGTGCAGGTGGGATTTGGATGGAACCAATCTTGAAAAATAGAATCCGCGTCCTGCTCGTGGATGATGAACAGCAGTTTGTGAACAACATGGCCAGGATCCTGAAGACGAGAGGCTTCGAGGTCACCACGGCGTATGACGGCTATCAGGCCGTCGATGCCGTAAAGTCCGGCGGCGGATTCGATGTGGTCGTACTGGATGTGAAGATGCCCGGTATGGACGGCGTCACCGTCCTTGGAGAAATCAAGAAACGTGCCCCTGACACCGAGGTCATCATGCTCACCGGGCATGCCACTCTTGAATCAGGAACCCAGGCGATGAGAAAAGGCGCCTATGACTACCTGATCAAGCCCTGTGACATAGAAGACCTGGTGGAAAAAATCAGGGAAGCCCACGAAGCGGAGATGATCAAACGCCATCCTGTCCTGTGGCCGAGGAAGCTTGTGGGAGAGATCCCCCTTCACGCCTATTCAAAGCTGAGCCCCAATGAGCCGCTGGCCAAGGCCCTGGAAGCCATGACTCGTGAGGCGGGTGAAGAGGCAATAGAAGAGGCCTATGTCGTGGACCAGGAAGACCGTCTTCAAGGAGTGATTACAAAGAAGGATCTGGTGAATGAGGCTCAAAAGTCCCATCTGAATATTTCTTTGGATTGGAACAAACTGCTGGAAAATCCGGACATGGTTCCTGACATGGTGCTCAAGCACGCGATGCGGCCTCAAGACGTTACGACACAGCTAGACGCGTATCTCACCGATGCCGCCAATCAAATGATCCTGCACAAGCTCCGAAGAATGCCGGTGGTAACAGCCGGAAAGATCATCGGTCTGATCAAGCTGGAGGATGTATTTCAATACATGGACCACGAAATAGAGTAGGTATAGAAATGGCCAAGACAGAGTCGGCGTTCCATCTTCGTGAGACACAGGATGGGGATTATCCCTATTTTCGTCGTCTTTGGAACAGTGTGGTCGTGGCGCTTCTGGCCGCCTCGTTCATTCCTCTCATCATGATCGGTGGGGGCATGTATTATTACATGATCTCTGCCATGGAAGAAAGAAACCTGGAGAGCCTCCGTACCGAGATCAGCGAGCACAGGGAGGCCATCGATCAATTCCTGGCCGAGAGGACGGCGGATTTGAGCCTACTGTCATCCAATCTGTCCCTGGAATATCTCACAACGCCTGGTATTCTGCGGCAGATCTTCGCATCCCTTCAGCGCCAGTTGCCATGTTTTGCCGATATCGGCATCATTGACGATCAAGGCCGTCATCTGGCTTATGTGGGACCCTATGACCTGCTGGGGAAGAACTACAAGGAAGCCCCGTGGTTCAAGGCGGTGAAAGAACGCAGGGTATACGTCAGTGACGTGTTTCTGGGGTTTCGCAATGAACCGCACTTCGTCATTGCCGTGAAGCAGAGCACCGCTGAGGGTTTCTGGATCATACGCGCCACAGTGGACACGGTTTATTTCGAAAGCATGGTAAAAGATGTGTTGAGCCGGAGGAGCGGAGATGCCTTTATCGTGAACAGCGAAGGGGTCTTACAGACCGTCCCCCGGGCTTCAAGAAAGATTATAGGGCAATCGGACCTGAAGAGCCTGAAGTATTTTGAGGGAGTGAAGCTAGAAAGAAGGAATCAAGAAATCATCGCCATGGCCTGGCTCCAGAGGGTTCCCTGGGTCTGTGTGGCGGAGTTCAATCGTAACGAAATATACGCGGCTACGCGGAAAGCACGTAACATTGGCCTCGCTATATTCGGCATCAGCGCACTCCTGATCGGTTTAACCGTTTTTCTGACCACGAACTACCTCGTCAAGCGGCTGGAAACGAAGCGCAAAAGCATCCGGTTTCTGGATCAGCAGCTCCGGCATTCGAGCAAGATGGCCTCTTCCATGGAACTTGCCGGCGGCTTTGTACGTGAAATCAACGAAACTCTTTCCAATATCGACCTGGTGATCGACTGGCTTGGAGAACTTTCCCACAGAGACCTTTCGAAGGAAGCCAACCGGCAGGAGCTCAGAGACAGCCTCAGCCAGATCCAGGCGGAGGTCTCTCGCACTCGCAAGGCCACGGACAGGTTCTTTAAAGCCACCCAACCGTCTTTGCCCATGATCAGTGATGTCAGGATTCACGACATCCTCAACGAAATTATTGAGCTTCTGGACAGGGAGCTTCACTTCAACCGCATCGCGATAAAGCGGCAGTACCAGGAAGCGCCTCCTGTGATCAGAAGCGATCCTTCCCAGCTCAGACAGGTCTTCCAGAACCTGATTCTTAATGCCATAACGGCGATAAAAAAGGACGGAGAAATCACCCTTCAGGTCCGGGCCGAGAGCGAGGGAGTCTCGGTCAGCGTGTCGGACAGCGGGCACGGCATCCCCAAGGACATGCAGGAAAAGATCTTCGATCCTCTTTTCACGACCAAGCCTGACGGGGCCGGACTGGGCCTTTCCGTCAGTGTCGGCATCCTGGAAAAGCTGGGAGGCAAAATCTCGGTGAGGAGCGAACCGGGCAAAGGAGCGACTTTCGCGGTCGTGCTCCCCTACCGGTTCAAACCCCCGCTACCGTAACGCCCGAAGTCTGTGTCCGTCATTTCGATCGCCGTGCGCCTCGCGCCGCGCACCATTTTCTTATGATCAAGCGGGAGCATATCAAGCAAGCCATCGACGCCATCTCCTCTAGGGATCCCGAAATTGGGTACTCCCTCGATGAAATGCTTGCTATGGGACTCATCGATATTCCTTCAGGCAAGGATGGCGGGGAAGAAGATAATTTGTATTTTCTGTTTGACGGCGAGAAGGTGCCGGTCAACAGGGTGCTCTTTTTTAACGAAGGCATTGCGCCCATAGAACAAGGACTGTTGATCAAATTCGGGGAACTCGTCCGAAAACATGAGCTTCAGGAAAAACCTGCCTTGCGTGCTTACCGGGATGCTTTCAAAGAGATCCGCGAGGCGGGTCTCAGGACGGCGGTTACCCATGAAGTGAACTATGCTATCGCGCGGCTGCGAACGAAAATGTCGGAGGGGGCGTTCTCCTCGGAAGGTCGGAGGCTGGAACATCTCATCGCATTCCTCGAAAGACTGAAAGCTCAGGGTGCGACTCATGGAATCTCCGAAAATGAGGGGGAGATTGAGGTCATTTACCGCGGCGTCATCGACGCGGCAAAGCTCGCCTATTTTGTCAAGTTCCCTGTTTCCATGGACACCCTGATGCAAGTAGCCGACATCAATGTGGAGTTCTTTTATGTCCGGTTTATCCTCAATTGCCTCATCCGGGGAGTCGAAAGTAACCTGATGGCTTGCATGTCGGACGGCGATATTCTCGGGTTGGTTTTCATTTCGGTCAAGGAGAAGGTTTTCAAGAAGGATCTCGAGATCAAATACTTGGCTACTCTAAGAGGCAAGAGCGGTTCCAGCGAAAGACCTGATTACAGTCCGCCCAAGGGCGTGGGAACATTTCTTGTGGCAGGCGTGTGGATGCTCCGGAAAAACAAGATGCCGACTCTGAGAGAAATCGTCCTTGATTCGGAACTGGGGGCCAGACCGTTCTATGAGGCTATGGGGTTTGAGGCCAGGGGGTTTTCCGGCTATGTATTAAAGGAACCGAAGGGATATCTCTTGAGGGCGATGTTGAGCATGACCCGTGAGTGCTCGGATCTCAGGCAAGAGACGGTGGGAGAGATCGAGGACCTGATCAGGAAGCAGGTCAAAAGGCTTGGGAAAAAGCCCAAAGGCGAAAGGGGCGAAGCGGAGAGAAGAGCGTCAATCGCCGCCGTCATGGAGTGCTTTAATCGTGAAGCAAAGCAAAAATTTGCGGAGGCGGCCTTTGACAGCCTGATGAAATACAGGAGAAAAATTCCAGAGTGGAAAGAGATGCTCCAATTCGCCCTGGACCACGGATCCGATGAAATGAAGGCATGTATTGTCCATGCAGCCAGTTCTGATCATTAGAGACGAAAGATACACCCAGCACCTGGAAGGGATCCTTCACCTCGAAAGTCCCGGAAGGGTGAAGGCTATTCATTCCGTGTTGGACGATCCTTCACTACGAGGGAAATGGTGCGAAGTGCAGCCAAGAGAGTGCACTCCGGAAGAACTCGCCTGGGTTCACACAGCTGATTACATCGCCCTGGTTGCACGCAGCGCCGGGAAACCTCTCACCTCCTTTGACCTGGATACCCAGGCGACGGCAAAATCCTATGACATCGCAAGACTCGGCGTGGGGGGAGTTTTCTCTCTCCTGGATGGAATATGGCAAGGGAAAGGCAAGAGAGGCTTTGCCTGCATTCGCCCCCCAGGCCATCACGCAGAGTCTGACAAGGCTATGGGTTTCTGTCTGTTCAACAACATCGCTCTGGGCGCAGAGTATTTGAGGAATCGATATTCAGTGCGGAAAATCATGATCGTAGACATCGACCTTCATCATGGGAACGGCACGCAGAAAGCTTTCTACCAGACGGATGAGGTCCTCTTTATTTCGATGCACCACTTTCCGTCTTACCCGGGGACCGGAAATTTCGGCGAAGTAGGTAGCGGCAAGGGAGAGGGGTACACCGTTAACATTCCTCTGTCGCGGGGGCTTGGCGATGAGGATTTCGGAAGAGTCCTTTACTTTCTTGTCAACCCTTTGGCCTACGCCTTTCAACCGGAAATCATTCTCGTCTCCTGCGGCTTCGATCTGTATCTGCACGATCGCCTCGGCGCCATGAGGGTCACTCCTGAAGGATATGGCCTCATGACATTCTTCCTGCTGGGCATGGCTGAAAAGGTCTGTGAGGGCCGTATCGCCTTCCTTATGGAAGGGGGTTATAGTCTGAGAGGTATCAGGGAATGCGGGCTTCGGGTCATACAGGAACTTTGCGGCGTGCCCGGTGTGACAGCAAAACACGTGGACAGGATTGTCGGCCGCTCCCCAAACAAACTTGGCGCCATTGCCAAGGTCAAAGATGTCCAACGAAAATATTGGAATATCTTCACCTAATGCAGGCGTTCGGCCGCAACCGAACCGTTTCCAACTGACCACTGATTTGACCATCCCTGTCATCTGATTGTTGACACCAAGGTCGAGGTTAGCCGAGGATGTTCTAAAAACAATATTGAAATATCAGGAAGATAGACATTGCGGGTCGATTCGGTTGCTTGGCATGCATCTTGTAATAGACACAGGCGGTTACAGTTACAATGTAGCTAGTATCGGTTTCGAAATTTCTACACAATCTACGAGGGGAGAACCATATCTTCACAGAGAGGAACAAGGTCGCCTGCCTCGGGTTTAGGGAATAGGGGCGGTTTCGGCCAGATAGGATGGTCAATGAGCAGCAACGCTGCATCTTAAAGAAGGAGGTTCGGAATGGCTGAGGCAAAAGGGGCAGACATCCAATCGGTATACGTGGAAAAAAGAGTTTTTGATCCGGCAAAGGAGTTCGTGGAAAAAGCCCGTCTGAAGAGCATGGACGAATACAAGAAGATGTGGGAGCGATCCATCAAGGACCCGGAAGGCTTCTGGGGGGAGATGGGGGAGAAGCACATCGACTGGTTCAAGAAGTGGGATGGCCCGGTCGAGGAATACAACTTCAAAGACGACATCTACCTGAAATACTTTGTGGGTGGAAAGCTGAACGTCACTTACAACTGCCTGGATCGTCATTTGAAAACCTGGCGAAAGAACAAGGCGGCCCTTGTCTTCCAGGGAGAACCGTTGGAGGAGGCGGTTACCTACACCTATCAGCAACTCCACCGGGAAGTGTGCAAGTTTGCCAATGTTTTGAAGAAATTCGGCGTCAAGAAGGGAGACCGGGTTGCCATCTACCTTCCGATGATCATGGAACTTCCTGTAGCGATGCTTGCGTGTGCGAGGATCGGCGCCATCCACAGCATCGTGTTTGGAGGTTTCAGCGCCGAAGCCCTGAGAGACAGGATCAATGACAGCCAGGCGGAGACGCTGGTCACCTGCAACTGGGGTTATCGTTCGGGGAAGGTTCTATCCAGCAAGGCCAATGCGGATGCGGCCATGGCGCAGTGCCCGAGCGTGAAACGATGCGTGGTGGTCAACCGGATCGACAAAGAGACCAAGATGCAGGAGGGACGGGATTTCTGGTGGCACGAATTGATGAAGAACGCTTCTGCGCAATGCGAGCCGGAGTGGATGGATGCGGAGGATCCTCTGTTCATCCTTTACACGAGCGGGAGCACGGGAAAACCCAAAGGCGTCCTTCACACCACGGCCGGCTATCTTCTCTTCACGATGATGACTATGCTGTACGTCTTTGACATCAAGGATGAGGATGTTTACTGGTGCACGGCGGATATAGGGTGGGTTACGGGCCACAGCTACATCGTCTACGGTCCTCTGGGTGTGGGGGCTACTTCCATCGTGTTTGAAGGCGTTCCCAACTATCCGGAACCGGACCGTTTCTGGGAGGTGGTGGAGAGATACGGTGTCAATGTGTTCTACACGGCGCCCACGGCAATCCGTGCCATTATGAGGAACGGCGAAGAATGGCCGAACAAAAGGAACCTCGCATCTCTTAGACTGCTTGGAAGCGTGGGGGAGCCGATCAACCCCGAAGCGTGGATGTGGTACTACAAGGTGATCGGAAAAGAGCGATGCCCGATCACGGATACATGGTGGCAGACTGAAACGGGTGGTCACCTTATCGCGGGCGTTCCTGGAGCGATGTTCATGAAACCCGGTTCGGCGGCTCTGCCCTTCTTCGGGGTGGATCCGGTCATTTTGCGTCAGGATGAAACGGAGGCGGGGCTGAACGAGGGCGGTCATCTGTGCATCAAGAAACCCTGGCCGGGGTTCATGAGAACGGTTTGGGGGGATCCTGGCCGATTCAAGGAGCAGTACTTCGTTCAGCATCCGGGCACTTACTTCTCAGGCGACGGGGCGAGAAAGGACGAGGATGGATACTTCTGGCTGATGGGCCGCGTGGACGATGTGATTAACGTTTCAGGTCACCGGTTGGGGACTGCTGAGATAGAGAGCGCCCTTGTGGCCCATGCGGCAGTGGCGGAGTCTGCTGTGGTGGGGTATCCCCATGACATCAAGGGACAGGGAATCTATGCCTTTGTGACTCTCAAAGAAGGGTTCAAAGCGTCCGACGAAATGAAGAAGGAACTGGTCAATCATGTGCGGAAGGAAATCGGACCTATCGCATCTCCCGACAAGCTTCACTTTACAGAAGGCCTTCCCAAGACCCGAAGCGGAAAGATCATGCGCCGGATTCTGAGGAAGATCGCGGAAGGGGCCGTCAGTGAACTAGGCGACACCTCCACGCTTGCCGATCCGGATGTGGTAGGAAAACTGGTGGCCGGAAGGCAATAGCCTGCCCGGCTAATTAGGATGAGATGAGGAAGCCTCTTCATTGCACCACGGAAAACTCAATGCCAGTCTTCGGTGGGCAATTTTCACCTCCATGAAACGGGTTTTCCCCCGGGGTCTTACGCGGCAATGTCTCGGGGGAAAACTCCTGCCCGGGCTCGGACCTCATCCAAACGAGTTGCAGGAGATCACCATGGCACTACTTAGCAAGAACCGAGGCTGGAGCGTCACTTTCAGTGGCACTGGAATAAACCTAGCGCTGGGTATTCTCTATACCTGGAGCATTTTCAAGGGCGCGATAAAGTCCTCCATAGAGAAAGGAGGACCGGAAGCTTTCAACTGGAGCCTCGCATCGCTGAATGACCCGTACGCCGTCTGTTGCATCGTGTTTGCCTTTGCGATGATTCTGGCTGGTAAATGCCAGGACCGGTTCGGGCCCAGGGTCACCGCATTCATCGGTGGTATCCTGGTCGGACTGGGGTTCATCTGGATTTCGAGCACGACAAGTTATGCCATATGGGTTGTCGGCTTCGGGATTCTGGCCGGCACAGGGATCGGCTTCGGTTATTCCGCAGCCACGCCTCCCGCACTCAAATGGTTCCCTCCTGAGAAAACCGGGTTGATTGCCGGTCTTGTCGTTTCCGGCTTCGGCCTCGCCTCCGTTTATATCGCGCCCTTGTCCAGGTACATGGTGGGGATCTGGGGCCTCCAGAAGGCCATGCTGTTTTTTGGTATAGCCTTTTTGCTGGTGGTCTGCGGGCTTTCCATGTTTCTTGTTAATCCGCCCGCAGGGTATGTGCCCCAAACGCCAAAATCTAAGGACGGCAAGCCGGCTGCTGCACGCAAACCCCAGGCCGATGCAAGGCCTTCCGAAATGATGAAGACAGGAGCCTTCTACATCATCTGGCTGATCTATTTCATAGGTGCCGGTGCAGGGCTCATGGTCATCGGCAGCGTCGCGGGCATGGCTCAGAAGAGCATGGGAGATCTCGCGTTCGTAGCCGTAGCCATCCTGGCCATAGGAAATGCGGGCGGGCGCATTGGCGCGGGATTTCTCTCTGACAAGATCGGCCGCCGTGCGACGCTTACGATCATGCTCCTCTTTCAGGCGGTGCTCATGCTGATTGCTATCCCTGTTGTCGGCTCCGCCAAAACCAGCGGGATTATCATCGTGCTTCTAGCGACGTTCCTGGGGTTCAACTACGGCACTAACCTTTCCATCTTCCCGTCTCTGACCAAGGACAACTGGGGCTTGAAAAACTTCGGGATCAATTATGGAATGGTCTTCACAGCGTGGGGTGTGGGAGGTTTAGTCATGGGCCGGCTGTCACAAATGCTCCTTGCCAAAACAGGCTCTTACACCTCCTCATTTGTGACAGCCGCCGCTTTGTTGCTGATCGGAGCCGGCCTGACCGTCGTGCTGAAGGGAAGAAAGACTGCCCAGGAAAGAGCAGTACCGGAACCTGCCCTGTCCTTGGGTGGGGTGAAGTAGAGTCGGTGATCAGGAGCCTCGCTCTCGGCGTGGGATGCGAGATGTGCGATGTGCGGTCTGCGATGTAGGACGAAAAGCGGTAATCAGTGAACAGTACCAGCGAACAGCGACAATGAGCGAGCTTCTGAATCCTGGCGCCTGTCCCGGAATCCGATCAAGGTCCGGGACAGGCTCTGCTTCTGAATTCTCCTGAGTGACGGTCTTGATGACTTTTCACCGAGTCGTCATGCTGTTGTTGTGGACGAACTTACCCATCATTCCATGATTCCGGCACTCCATTACTCCAATACTCCGTCACCCCAGTGTTGGCTTGATTCCATGGACCGGGAATACCTTCTCCTGGATGTAGGCGACGACCCTTCGCGCCTCTGCAAAGGCTTTCTCTTTCACTTCTCCCTTTGTCAGGAAGGGATGATCGAAAAGACTTCCCACCTCCATTTCAGGCCCGAACATCATTCCCCCTACAATCCCCGCGAATTCGTCGACAGGTTCCACATGATTCAGAATGGCCCACGCAAGAGTCCAGCACCGCGACGTTCGATAGAGGTCGTAACCTCCGCCTCCAAGAGCGAGTAACTTTCGGCAGATGGGCATAAGCCCTCTGAGAGCTTTCTGATAACCGTTGTTGGTTAGTTTCAGGTGGGTGAGGGGATCGGAGATAAGCGTGTCAGCTCCTACCTCGGCGATCATCAAATCAGGAGAGAAGGCTTTCAGGATCGGAAACACGGCATTATCCAGCACAAAGGAGTAAACTTCGTCATCAGTTCCAGGTTCGAGGGGGAGGTTGACAGTATAGCCTTCTCCGGCCCCTTTGCCTGTCTCCGTTTCATTTCCGGACCAGGGATAAAGCGTCCTTCCCGTTTCATGGGCGGAGATGAAGAGGACTCTTGGGTCCTCATAGAAAGGTTCCTGCACGCCGTTCCCGTGGTGAGCGTCAAGATCGACATAGGCGATTTTGAGACCGGGCGATTCCTGTAAGGCGGCCATTATGGCAACGACAATATCGTTGATGTAGCAGAAACCCTCGGCTTTCCCCGCCATTGCGTGGTGATATCCACCGAGGGGATTGAAAGCCACCTGGACGCGACCGGAAAGCAAATCTTTCACCGCACCGTAGGTGCCCCCTGCGGCTCTGAGCGACCATTCATAAATCCCCTCCAGGATGGGGTTATCCGCTGTGCCAAGTCCCCTTTCGAGCATTTCGAGGCTCACCTTTCCCCGGCTTGCCGCTTTGAGAAGGCTGAGATATCGAGGTTCGTGATAAAGAGTGAGCAGGCGCTCGTCAATCGCCTGAGGTTGCACGACTCTCATCCATGGGTAATTAAGAACTCCGTAACGCAAGCAAAGGTCTAAAGTCTTTGTCGCCCTTTCAGGCTTGAAAGGGTGGTCGGGGCCGAAATCAAAGCGTCCCATTTCTTCAGAATAGATAAAATGGGCGGGCAGTCTGTCCGGTGGCTTTCTTGGCATCCTCTCCTCTAACCTGAAAGAAAGACAGACCACGAAGACACAGAATCAAAAGACGTGTCTCGCGGTTTCCTTTTGTGTCTTCTGCCTTTCGTGCTTTCGTGATTGAGTTTCTCGTACCAGCACGGGATAAACAGAATTGAGCAATACCCTATCAAAGAGCAAAAAAAGCGGTCAAGCCGTTTCTTTTGACATGGCCTGCAAAATCGGCTAAGGGAGGAGCTAGCTTTATCATGCCCTGGTGAATTTGCTCCATGTCGAGGATTCAAAGAATAAACAGCCTGTATCGTTTGGAGAAGGAAGGGCTCTACAGAATCTTCATTCCTCCAACCATTTATCATCGATATGGAATTGATCCTGTCTCCCTTTGCAACGAAAGGGGAGAGCGGGTGGCCCGATTCTTCTGCCCCCAGGGAGACCGCACATGTCTCTCGGAGATCAAGCTTCCTGAGATGGAGGATCCTCTCTTTTCCCTGCAATTGACCGATTCGACGGATGTCACTCAGATCGAACTGGACTTTATGGTGGTAAACGATCCGGCGTCACAAAAGTACAACACCCATGTTGACTCGGAGGGAAGAGATACCCTGTTTGGTTGGGCTTCAAGGAACCTGGCCGAGGAGGAAAAAGCCATGGAAGCCGGGCTCTTTCCCGGACAGGTTCGAAAGGGTATTGGTCTAACGTGCGAAGTGATCCGCATTCTCGATTTCTTCTGCAAGATGATGGGTCTGAAGGCTGTCCGGCTGGAGGCTCTTTTCTATCACAATGCCATCACCTATGAGAGGCACGGGTTCGGCTATTTCAGCGGCTACCGGATGATGAAGCTCATTCATGAAGGCTTTCAGCCGGGAGGAAAGATCTTCGAGAAGTTGAACAACAGCACGCCTTTTCGCAAGCCGGAGTTCGCAAGCACAGTGAGGGGCCGCAGTTGGGCTATCCATGATGGAATCCTCCTGGACGTGCAGGACGAAGCCCTTGAGGAGGGCTGGTCCTCTCCGGCGATGTACCGGATGGTGGATAATCCGAGGAGCATGGTCACCTTTCCGGAGCCTGTTTATTAGAGCCTTAAACTATACCTTCTTAGCAAGCTGCGGAGAAGTTCCTAGGCCAGGTCGGAGGGTGGTCTCTTCAGATCCGCAACCATTTCTCCCGTGACCTTCAACCGGCGCTGAAAACTCAATGGGTCATGGCGGTAGCCCCACAGGATCCCCCCTCCGGTTGGCTTGGCGTGATGCGCCTACGCTGAAGAAAGCTTAAGCACCCTGGGGCGGTTAAAAGAGGGAGTCCATTTCCGGTTGCGGACTCGTAAGAGACCACCCCTCGGCCTGGCCGGCACCATGTTTGGTTGCGGTCGAAGGCCTGCGTCCAGCGGACAGGCAGACCACCCCTCAGCCTGGGTGCCACAGTTTTGGTTTGCGGCCATAGGCTTGCATTGGGACTTTTTGATCCTATCTCATAAGCTCCTTTACGCCCAAAGGATCCTGTGTTTTAATGGTTCGTGTCTCTTTTTTATTGCCGGGGAGTAGACCACCCATGCTTATCCCTTCATTTAAGAATATGCGAATCCGCGCAAAGCTGGTGAGCGTCACCTTGTTCATGGTTCTGGTTCCCCTGTTGTGCGTATCCTACCTTGCCCTGGATCATTTCGGCAAAGCACTCAAAGTCGCCGCTGAGGAAGATCTGGAGCACCTTGTCAGAAACGTTTATGCCATGTGTAAGATCCAGCAGGAGATGGTGCAGCATAAGGTCGTTTCGGACTTGAAGGTGGCCTGGGATCTTCTTTTTCGCTATGGGAAGGGGATCACGGTCGTAGAAGGGGATAAGGTTCACTTTGATGCGGTGGACCAGTTCACTAATCAGGTGATCCCGGTAACCGTCCCACTCTGGAAATTAGGAGATTTGATCTTGACCCTTGACTACAGGTTCGTCGACGAAGTTCAGAACATGGTCGGAGGGACCTGCACCATATTCCAGAGGATCGAAGGGGACCGTCTTCTGCGCATTTCCACCAACGTGATCTCCAAGGACGGCAAAAGAGGAACGGGAACCTTCATCTCGCCGGACAGCCCTGTGACCAGGGCCATTCTCGACGGAAAACCTTATAGTGGCAGGGCTTATGTAGTGGATGACTGGTACATTACGGCCTATGAGCCCATCATGGGAGAGGGGGGGGCGGTCATCGGGGCTCTCTATGTGGGTGTCAAGGAACAAAGCGCCTACTCCCTCAAGGAGGAGATAAAGAGCATAAAGGTCGGGGAAACCGGGTACGTCTACATCATGGACAGTAAGGGGAACCTGAAGATCCACCCGGCCCGGGAAGGGGGAAACATCCTTGATTCGAAGGACTCTTCAGGCTTCGAATACATTCGCGCCATGATTAAAGAGTCGCTGCAACTGAAGCCCGGTGAGCTGGGAACCATCGTCTACCCCTGGTCCAATCCCGAACTGGGAGAAAAGAAACCACGACTCAAGATGCTGAAGTTCGCCTACTTTAAGCCGTGGGACTGGATCATCGCCGCGGGCACCTATGAGGGGGAGATCTTCCGATCTCTTTATGCCACGGAAAGCTTCGTCCTTGTGGTTGTCTTCCTGACTCTGGGACTGAGTTTCTTCCTGACCCTGACCCTTTCTATGGTTCTCACGAGGCCCATACAAGAGCTCACAGAGGTGACCACCAAGATGGTGAGCGGGGATCTTTCCCAGCGTGTCAAGGTCCACGGGGCAGATGAGATCGGCGTGCTCGGTACTTCTTTCAACAGGATGATCGGTCAGATTCAGAACTATACCTCCAACCTGGAAAAAATGGTGGGGGCCAGAACGCAGGAACTCAAAGTGTCGAGAGAGAAGTATCGCGAGCTCTCACGGTTTCTTAACAGTATCCTGGACAGCGCCACGGAGTACGCCATTGTGGCCCTCGACTTTTATGGCAAGATCATCGAGTTCAACAAGGGCGCGGAGAGACTTTTCGGATTCAAGAAGGAAGAGGTAGTCGACAAAGAAAACATCGGAATCACCATCCTTCCTGAAGACCGGCAGACCGGGATCCAGGAGTTGATGTCGAAGCGAACTAGAGCTGAAGGAGTATGCGAACTGGAGATGACCCGGTTGAGGAAGTCGGGAGAGCGTTTTCCTGTTCTGACCACGATCACCGTCATCATGGACCCGGCTTTGAGCAGGGCGGTGGGTTTCGTAGAAATCGTCAGGGACATCACGGTCAGGAAAAAACTGGAAAGAGAACTCAGGGAAACGAAGGAATTCCTCGAGAACATCATGGAAAGCTCTGTGGACGGGATCCTGACCACGGATCTCAAGGGAAGGCTCACTTACACGAACCGTGCCATGGAGGAGATGCTTCAATGCCGCAGAGAGGAAGTGATGGGAAGTCATATTTCCCGTTTTTACGTGAGAGGGATTCAGCAGGCGAGAGATGTTATGGCTCTCCTGAGAGCCGCCGACAGGGCGAATAACTACGTCATGGAGGTTCGGAGAATGGACGGGACACAAAGGACTATTCTCACCTCCCTCTTCCTGCTCAGGAACGAGGACAACGCGCTCATCGGCACGGCAGGGATTTTCAAGGATATTACGGAACAGAAGCAGCTGGAGGCAAAGCTCAAGGCGGCTCAGGCCCGCCTGATTGAGGCTTCAAAGATGCGGGCCCTTGGCGAGTTGGTGGCCGGGGTGGCCCACGAACTCAACAACCCCCTCATGGCTTCGCAGACGATTCTGCACGTGATCATGAAGAATGTAGCGCAGGACTGGCCTGAGAGAGAGCGCCTGGAACTCATCCGGAAATGCAATGATCGCATCGAGAAGATAGTGGATCATCTCAGGGAATTTTCGCGACAGACCAAGCCCGAGTTCCGGGAAGTGGACATCAACCAGCCCATAGAGAATGCCCTGATGATCACCGGGCAGCAACTTCTCAACCATGGTATCTCTCTCGTGCGTCGGCTGAGTCCCGATTTGCCCAAGATCATGGGCGACACCAATCAACTCGAACAGGTCTTCCTCAACCTCGTCGCCAATGCCAGGGATGCCATCGAAGATGGGCAAAGGGCGAAAAAAGAATTGACCATTTCCACCAGAATGTCGGAAGATGAAGGAACGCCATCCGTTCTTGTTTCCATTAAGGATACCGGGGTCGGCATTTCTCCTGAAAACCTGGAAAAGGTTTTCGAACCTTTTTTCAGCACTAAACCGGTGGGAAAAGGCACGGGTCTCGGGCTGTCCCTCTGTTTTGGAATCGTGGAGGCCCACGGAGGAAGAATCGATATCAAGAGTCGCGTAGGAGAAGGGACGGAAGTGACGGTGGCTTTGCCTGCCCAAGAAGCGTGAAAGGAGTGATGCAATGGGGAAACGGATTCTTGTTGTCGATGACGACGAAATGGTTCTCATGGCCCTCGACGAGTTGCTCAAACCGGAGGGTTATGAGATCCAGACGGCCTCGGGCGGCTCTGAGGCTCTGCAGAAACTGGATCAGCACCACTATGATCTCCTGATGCTCGACGTCATCATGCCAGAAATGGATGGATTCACACTGTGCAAGCTAATACGGGAGAAGGAAGAGTACAAAGAAACGCCTATCGTCTTCCTTACCGCCAAGAGCAGGGATGATGATCGCGTTCGCGGACTTGAAGCAGGCGCCAACCTTTTTCTGTCAAAGCCTATTTCACCCGACAAGCTTCTCGGGATTGTTGAAGACGCCCTGCGCTAACACCAAGTTGAATCAGTCCCTTTAACCTCCCATAGAAGAGTATGCCCTGATATAGGCCCGCGGCTTGGAACTGACACTGCACAGGCCCGGACAGGGGGTGGTCTCTCGTGAGTCCGCAACCGGAAAACGACATCCTCCTGTAATCGCCCCCGGCGCTTCAATCAGGAAAGGCCAAGGGACCTCAACAGCCTGTCAAAACCTCCTTCGCGCTCCATGAGTGACGTCATCTGACGGACTTTAGCCGCATCGTCAGGAGAAAGATGCGATGTGCTCTGCTCGAGCTTCTGAAGGGCGGTAAAAGTGTCCTCTTTGACCAACAAGAGGGGAAGACGGTTTCTCTTGGCTACCTCGACAAGCTGGGAAGGCGGTTGCCTCCCACCTGTGAGAAGGATGCCAGCCACAGGCCTCGGACCCGGCGAAGTCTCCGTCTTACTCTCGTCGAAGGAGGCCTGCAAGAGGATGATTTTATTATAAGCTCTCTTGAACACAAGCAGTTCGCCAGGCAAATCAGCAGACCCCACCGTCATTGCGCCCACGGGCTTTTCTAGATCCCCTCCTCCCCAGAGGATAACGCCGTCAAGTACTTCACTCACTTCTTGAATGCTTCTGAAGGAAAGGACGGGGTCTTCGGGAAGAGCAGAAAGAATGGGAATTCCTTTCTGCCTGAGGGTGGGAACCAGGCCGGAATTTATCTGCTCGATTTCTTCGGGCGGGATACGGTTCAGGATAATACCTCTCATTTTGCTTCCCACCAGCGAACTCACTGAGAGAAGGGAGTAGACGGTTCGTGAGATTTTCCGGTATCGGTGTATCAGCAGTAGATCGGCATTCAACTCCGGGATGAAGGAGATGTCAGGTATAGGACAGGCCGCGTCATCAAAGAAAATGTGCTTGGAACCCATGATAATAACAAGGTCCTTGGATTCGGAGAGTTCCGTTACAAGGGACTTGACTCCGGCCATGATTTCGTCGTTTCCCCGGCTCCTCCATGTCTCGTCTGAAACAAGGTAAGGGCATAGAGTCTCCAGCGATTCCTTCAGTTGAAGGGATTGCTTCAGCAAGTGCGCGTCGTGGTCAACCCAGCGCCCGTCGATGAAGACAGGGTCTGTCCCGAAGGGTTTCACGAACCCCACCCTGAGTCCCACTTGCATGAGCCTTCTTGCGATCGCCCATGTAATGAGGCTATGACCTGCCCGATCGCCGGTGGAACCGATGAACAGCGGAGACATGGGGACTCCCTTCACGAGTCTGCCAAAGCAGATTTCATATGCCGATTATAGGCTCAGTGGTTTGAAACATCAAGCACCAAAGCCGGGGGAACCAAACAGCCACCCTAATCCGGCATTCTATCGCGGTGGAAACTTCAGTTTCCACAATCGTCACCTCCGGGGTGACACAAAGAGTTCCCGGAGAAAAACGGGCCTGAAAGGGCTCTTGAAAGAGTGGACAGGATTGAGCCTCGTTCTTTTCCTTGCTCTTGTTAGGGTTGGGAGCTTTTGGCATATATCTTGAAACATATAAAAACGGAAAAACCACTGGTCCGGCGTTGTGCTGAAAGGGCCTGTCAAGAATCCGTCCAATTCTGGCCTTTAGCTGCCACCCGACGCGGTGCAGGCCGTACGACTTTGACGGGGGAGCATCCTGGAAAGTGAGTTTCCGCGCAGGCAACCTTGACAGCTTTGTAAAAAGTCGCCCACCCCGTCACCCCGGCCAAAGCCTGGGTCCAGAAGTCCTTGGTATTCCTGGATTCCGGCGCCTGTCCTGGACTCCGATCCAGGATCCGCCGGAATGACAGAAAACGTCGATTTTCGACTTCTTATGAATCCATCAACCTTTAACGGGAAAAATGGCGGACATGGAGCAAGCAGGGGCAAAAACCATTTCCAGAGTCGATGAGGATCGTAATAAGGAATATTACTCCCGGCTGCGCCGTAAGTTCATCCTTGTCACTATCGTTTGTTCTCTTGTTCCTCTGTTGCTCGTTGGGTGGGCTATCAACATCCACTACACGCGCTTTGCCAAGGACCGCATGATCAACTCTTTCCAAACTCAGGTGGAGTACCACAAGAGGATCATCGACCTCTTCTTGCGAGAGCGCAGTTCCAAACTGCAGCTCATCGCCCAGACGCATTCCAAAGAGTTCCTGAAGGAAGTGGGCAATCTTTCGCGCGTGTTCGAGATCATGAACCAGGAATACGGCGCCATAACTGACCTGGGCGTCATCGACAGCAACGGCAAGCATCTGGCCTATGTCGGACCATATGACCTTATGGACAAGAATTACTCTGAAGCCTACTGGTTCAAAAAGGTGTTGGCGCAGGGGATTTACATCAGCGACATGTTCACGGGATTTCGAAAAGTCCCTCATTTCATCATCGCCATTACCCGCGAGGAGAAAGATGAAAAATGGATTCTAAGGGCAACCGTTGACACCGAAGCGTTCAGATCTCTTGTCGAGAATGTCAGGATCGGCAGGACAGGAGAGGTCTACCTGCTGAATGAGGAAGGATATTATCAGACCAGCCCGAGGCTGAGCGGCAGGATCATGGAAAAAGCGGACATGCCCCTCGAGCCCCTGCACGAAGGGATCAAAGTGAGAATGACAGAGAGGTCTCCCAAGGAAATCATGGCAACGGCATGGCTCAAAGAACCACGGTGGATGCTGGTGGTCAAACAGGAATACTCAGAGGCCTTCGACGAAGTGAACTATGCCAACTATGCGACGCTGATTTTCCTCCATTTGAGCGCCCTCACGATTTTGATCGTCACCATCCTGATTACGCGGCACCTGATCAGGGTCATCAAGAACAGGGACACGGAAGCGGACAAGCTGACCCAACAGCTCATGGAAGCCGGTAAGATGGCTTCTCTCGGGGAGCTTTCAGCAGGGGTCGCCCACGAGATCAATAACCCGCTGGCCATCATCCTTACGGAAAGACAGATTTTGCTGGATCAGGCAGAGCAGAATCCGGAACTTGACGAACAATTCAGAAAGGATTTAAAAGAATCTCTCGACCAGGTCGATGTTCAGGTAAAGCGATGCAAACGAATCACCCACAATCTCCTTCGGTTCTCGCGCCGGACAAAGTCGTTGATTGAGAGGGTGGACCTGAATGGTTTCCTGAGAGAAATCGTGGAACTTATGGAAAGGGAAGCCCGGTCAAGCGGGATCAAGTTTCTCACGGAGTTTGATCAAAACATGAATCCGATCCTGTCCGACCCGTCTCAACTGCAGCAGGTCTTCCTTAATCTCATTACTAACGCTATAGATGCCCATGACGGAAAGCCCTATGGCTCTATTTCTATTACCACCGTAGGAGATGATCGGAACCGGAAAGCGCGGATCTCAGTAGTGGATACGGGGTCGGGAATTCTTCCGGAGAACCTGGGGAAGATCTTTGACCCCTTCTTCACGACAAAGCCGGTGGGCAGAGGAACAGGACTCGGACTTTCCATTTGCTACAGCATTATTCAGCGACTGGGGGGGACGATCAACGTAAGGAGCCGGATGGGAGAAGGAACAGAGTTCATGCTTGAACTGCCATTTACTGCGCCGGCAGAACTGCAGGAAAGAAGTGCCCAAGCAGCGTGAAACGTCCATGAGAGGCACGTAATTCGGCGACCTCTTCGCAGACTGCGGAGAAATTGTATCTCGCCAACCCATGGGTCGGCTTGAGAAAGACATTACGACACATGGGGTGGAGCCGAAAGCCGGCGTTGGGTTTTCATCAGAAAGGAGGAGCAACAATGAAAGGGTCCAAGGTTTTACTCGTAGACGACGAAGTGGTGTTCACCACGAACATGTCGAAACTCCTGAACACCAGGGGATACCGTGTCACGCCTGTCAACAGCGGTGACGCAGCCATTCAGGCCCTCGAAAAAGAGAGTTTCGATGTGGTGGTTTTGGACCTGAAAATGCCCGGGATGGACGGCCTCACCACGTTGAAGGAGATCAAAAAACTGGGCCTCTTTACAGAGACGCTCATCCTGACAGGCCACGGCTCCATTGACACGGCTTTGGAGGCGATCAAACTGGGCGCCTACGATTACCTCACCAAGCCCTGCGAGATAGACGAACTGGTCAACAAAATAGAAGGGGCGTGGGGAAAAAAGGACGACGCAGAAAAAAAAGATATGCTGGAAAAGATCCAGAAAGTGGTAGAATCGCCGTCTTCAGTCTTCGATCTCTTTCCAAAGAAGAAGTGAGGACGGCAGTTCATATTGCCCCAGAGCGATCTTCCCTCTTCAGGGTGGCGTTTTGCTTCGTCTCGCATCTGGGATCAGGAATCGCATTTCCGGACATCCTCCAGCTTGATCAGGTTCTCACTGGCGAAATCGACGGTCGGATCCAGTTCCAGAGCAAAACGATAATAGGAGATGGCCTGTTCTGTGTTCCCCATGTCCCGGTAATTGGATGCGATGTTGGCATAGTCAATAGCTGAAGCGGGATTGAGCGCGAGAACCTTCTTGAAACACTCGATGGCCTCCTTGTGCTCTTTCAGTTTGAAGTGGCAGAAACCCATGAGATTGTAAATGTCCGTTCTCTCCTTGTCGTATTCCTCAGCCTTTTCCAGGGCAGCGAGGGCATCCCTGTACCGGTCGAGACTCTTAAGGCAAACTCCCAAGTAGGAGTAGATGCTAGGGATGTCCTCCTCCTTAGGGCTCAGATCAAGGGCTTCCTCAAAAAACCGCAGCGCCTTAAGGTTGTCATTGCAGGACAGATGGCTGTAACCCAGGAAGAACTTCGTGTAATACTTGCCGGGCAAGAGCCTGTCCAGTTCCTCCAACTGTAAAATCGCCCGCTTCGGCTCACCTCTTTCAGCGATGAGCTTGGCGCAAAACATGCCCACGCTCGTGCCTGCGGCTCGCTCTCTGAAATGGGCTCCGGGAATGATCGTGTAAAAGGCCGGGATGCCGAGTTTGGGATGGGTCACGTCCACTGCCAAGACGGACAACCCCTGCCGGGCGAGGGCTTCAACGCAATTTTCCACTTCTACCCTCAGGTTTTCGTTTGAAAGGTCGGGCAGATCGCTCATCCTCACTTCCACTCCCGGCTTGATGACAAACTCCGCGTCCTCGAGCCTTTTGAACTTGGGCAAACCGCTCGCTACGTAGTTGGAGCCCGTGTGGAAATCGCCTGCCAGCTGAGCCACCTCAGTGAGAGCCCTGATCAAAGCCTTGTGCGGGTCTGGCGTTGTTCCTGCCGTCCACACGAGTTCACTTTTTTCAGGAAAGGTGGAGGGATCATAGGCAAGCACCGCCACGGTTGGAATGCCTGTGTCCAGCGAAAAGTCATTGATGAAGAGCCTAATGTTTTGTTTCTCGTACTTCCTGGTTATGTCGAGAGCTGCCTGATGGGTGACGGAACTCGCGTCAATCGAAGGAGTTTTCAGGCCCTTCCTGGTTACTATGGATGAAACATGCCTTTCCACGACTTCACAGATCCCCTGGAGCAGGGCTTCCTCCGCCCCGTTTCCAGCCGAGGGCCCGTTGAACTCATTGAGCGCGTAAAACCAGTCGAAGGGCACGAGCACTTCTCTCTGGCGGGTAAAGTCAAAAGCCCAAGTCCACTTGAGAGGGAGCCTTGAATAGACGCTTTTCGCCAACTCCGCCTCCGTATCATCATGCACCGAAAGAGAGATCATTTCAAATGGGATTGCACTATCCTTGACATGGTCATACTCGTCGATGAAAAAGTTATGAGGGTTCTTGGAGAAGGTGAAAAAGCTGAACCGCTCTGCCAGTTCCATAACTGCGCTTGCTTCGGCTTGCTGTGATGTACAACCTTTACCCATTTGTTTCTTCGTACCGATGACCTGGAGGGCATCTCTGCCGCAAATACTGAAATAGACCGGAATGTCAAGCCGACCCGTATCGATACGCACAGTGCGCTCCAGAATGTCGAGGTCCACTGCTTTGAGTTTCTCCCGGAACCGTTTGACCGTCTCCTCGGGAGAAATCATCTTATCCTGGTCCAACGTGTATCCCTTGAAAGCATCTTTGAGCGTAATGTTGTGACTCATGCAGCAACTCCGTCGTTACGAAAAAGATCAGTCTGTTAATTGGCTTGACCACGAAAATATGATCGCTGGCCTCCATCGCGCACCACGCGTCACATATCGCTCGCTTATCCATGTCTCAAACCGGGAGCCGAAGCTCTCTCCTGCGCCGTTCACCGTTCACCGTCCACTGATTACTGATTACCGATTCCTGATTCCCCTGTTCATACTCCCCATCACGTACCCCTCCAGATCCATTGAAACATGAAGGAACCCGATCTCTTTGAACGTGGCAATGATCTGTTCCCGGAGGGGAGATTCCAGGATTCTTGCTAATGCTGCTTTTTCAACCTCGATCCTTGCCATGGAGCCATGACAACGGACTCGAAACTGCTTGAAACCGTGCGCCGCGATGAAGGCTTCGGCCGCTTCGATCATTCGGAGTTTCTCGTCCGTGATCGGTTCCCCGTACGCAATCCTGGTCGCGAGGCAGGACATGGCAGGCTTGTCCCAGGTAGGAAGGCCCATTCGTCTTGACAGATAGCGTATTTCCTCCTTGCTCAATCCGGCGTCCACGAGGGGAGACAAAACGCCTGCCTCTTCTGCCGCCTTTGCGCCGGGCCGATAATCTCCTGAATCGTCAACATTAGCCGCGTGGGCCAGATGTTTGAACCCTCTACGTTCCGCGAGATCCTTAAGCGTTATGAAAAGCAATTTCTTGCAGTGGTAGCAACGATCCGGCCGATTGACCCTGAAAGCCGCGAGATTCCCTGCCTCAGAAGGGACGAGCAGATGCTCGATTCCCCGCTCCTGAGCGAAGGCCACCGCGTCTTCGATTTCTCTTGAAAGATAGAAGGGGGCTGTGGCGGTCACTGCCAAAACTTTTCCTCCGAGCACTTGGTGCGCCGCGGCAAGTAAAAAAGTACTGTCTACTCCTCCGGAGTAAGCGATGAGAAGAGACTCAAGTTCCTTCAATGCCTGCAGGAGAGCCTTTTCCTTCAAATGTACCTTATCCATATCCACCATAAATCTCATGCAAGCCTTGGCCGCAGAAAGCCGTTTCTCAGACCACCCCTCAACCGCGCGTCGGGACTTCTCCACAACACGCAAAGAAATCACCGATTAAGCATATATAGCCAATTTAAACGCTTGGTGCGTTGCTCGTCAACTGTTCTACTGAATTTTCGTTTTAAAGCAGGGTAGGTGGAGTGAAACTCCCCGGATAAATCCATTTGCCGCCTGCTTTGGCGAAGGATAATTGGAAGACGGCCGTCAAAAAGAGCATGGCCTGTTTGCGACTTCCTCAGCAGGGCTTTCGATTGACGATCATCGTAAAGGCCAAACCACAAAAATGATCGGGTCCCATAGCATGTGAGAGACGAGGACCGGCATAAGTCTACCCGTCAGCAAGTAGAGCCCGCCCCAGAAGAGCCCACAGGCCAGTGCGGCCAGGATGAGCACCGGGTTTTTCGTGGGCACATGAATACCTACATAGAGGAGGGTCGTGAGGATAAAAGAAGTCAAAGTGCCCCATTTTTCACCAAATCGGCGCTGGATAAACCCGCGCCAGAATACTTCCTCGCCGAACCCGATTGGGAAAAAGAGAAGGATTCCGATCAAAAGCGGAGAAAGCGTGCCGCGGTTGACATAGACGGCACTGATGTTACCTGCACGATCCGGAAGCAGCGAAGGGAAGAGACCGGAAAGGAAAATGAGCGCCAGATTTCCAACCCAAAAAATGAAGTAAAGAAGGATGGCCATCAGAATTCCCAGCAGGAGGTTCTCCCAGGACAATTCGTCCTTCGGGATCACGGGATGCCCGAAAATCAAGGCGACGGCGGCAAGAAGGGACGTGCTGAGGGAAAGTGTGAGCCAGAAGTTAAAGGGCCGGATGACGAATATGACGGTCCACAGCGCAAACGCCAGCATGACGCCGAAGTAGGGTGCTTTTGCCGATAATTGATCCTTGCTCATGGCCGACCGCTGACCGCTCACCGATTTCCAAGGCTCCAGGGTTGTGCGAATTCTCTTCTTCTGCGTCCTGGCTTTTGCATTATTCCCTCGTTCCTTCGCTCTTTTACCGCGGACTGATTAGGAATTGGGGCCTATGAGGAAATACTGAATCACAAGGGCAAACACCATGAGGACTCCGAAGATCAGGTGGAGCTGCGCCGTGGCAGCATCGATCATGGCGAATTTCGCGATTGGCAGGTCGGATTTGTGCCGCACCATGTTGGTGACCTTTAGGGCCATGGGGAAAGAGAGGAAGACGATCAGAGAAAAGGGAGTCAACCGGGCAAAGGCGACGAGGGCCAGCGTCGTGGCGTAGGCGCCAAAAACCAAGCCATAGTACATAGCCTTTGCTCTCCTCTCGCCGATGATGATAGGCATAGTCCTTATTTTCGCCACCTTGTCGTTCGCAATATCACGCAGGTTGTTGCTGTGGAGGATGGCATCCACCAGAAGCCCGACTGGTACGGCGTAAAGGACCGGGAGCCAGGAGGAACGGTGGGTCTGAACGTAATACGCACCGAGGACCATGGCGGGGCCGAAGGATACGAATACGGCTACATCTCCGAGAGCTTTGTACTTGAACTCGACAGGTTTCGCAGTGTAAAAAACACCGAATGCTCCGCCGATAGCAATAAGCCATACCAGAAAGGTCCCATCCGGAGTCATGTAGACGAGATATGCTCCAATCACTGCCGCGACGGCCATGGCAATCCATCCGCCCGCGAAAATCTGTCTGGGAGTCATGATCTTGGCCACCAGAAGGCCGCTGGAGCCGAACGTCCCTTCTCTGTCCACCCTGGCTCTGTAATCAAAAAAGTCCGAGAGCAGGTTGGCTCCGGCATGAGCGGACATGCAGCCGAGTCCCGCGAGGATAAAGTGAAAGATGTCGAACTTCACGCCCGGGTTGTCTATCAAGGCAATGACAGCGCCGAGAACAGGCGGAATCACGCTCACGGTGAAGGCAAAAGGGCGTACGGCTTGCCACCAAAGGGCAAGGACAGACATAAAAGATGCTCCGTTGGCTTTGTATAATGCGCCCGCTCCGGCAAAGAGTTAGGTCCCCTGGGCAGACTGAAAGGGGGAGTCCATCTCCCGTTGCGGACTCGCCGAAGACATCCCCGACGGCCGGGCCGGCGCTGCTGATGCCTGCTGCCAGAGGCCTGCATTGGGAGTATAGGAGAAGGGGTCTCTTGGGTCAAGACAGAAAGCAGAAACCCATATTCGCTGGCCCGTGAAAACACAGAGTTCTTCTAAGAAGAAACGGTGAAGAAGTGCAAAAATATTGGCTGAAAGAGTCCGCCTTGTCAATTTTGTGCTTGAATTCTGCTCTGAAATGGACTACTCTTTTACAAACCCACATTCTAAACCCCTAACATTTTTGGAGGAGGAGGAGATGAACAAAGGCGATCTGGTCAACGAGGTTGCAAAGGTGGTGGCGACCAAGAAGGCGGCCCAGGATGCGGTGGACACGGTGTTGTCGAGCATCACAAAGGCCCTGAAGAAGAAACAGGATGTGACACTTGTCGGGTTCGGCACCTTCAAGGTCAGCAAGAGGAAAGCCCGTAAGGGAAGAAATCCTCAGACCGGCGCGGAGATCAAGATCAAGGCGAAGAACGTTCCGAAGTTCGTAGCCGGCAAGGCTTTGAAAGCCGCGGTGAAATAGAACGCGCCTTGAGAAGACCCTGAGGCCCTCATCGGCGACTGGCCGGCCTGGTGAGGGCTTTTCTTTTTGGGGTGTGAAGTGCACAAACAATTCCGTTCATTCCAGGTTCTCCTTCTCTCGTTAGCCTTCCTTTTCATTATCCCTGTCCCATCCCGCAGCCAGTCCTTCCGCCTACTCAAGAAACAGGATCTGGCGATCATTTACGAAGAGTCCCTGTCAGGAGGAGCCGAGGAGGCTGCGCGTCTGTATCCGGAGGCGAAGAGAGACGTGGAGGCCAGGCTTGGCCTCAAAGTGGTTTTCACGCCTTCGATCCTCCTGATCAAGAATAGCCAAGCTTTTCAGAGAATGGCGGGGAGCAGTCTGGTCGTGGCCTTTGCGGTGCCTCAGGAAAACCTCATGGTCATAGACCATTCCAGGATGAACGCGGACCCGTTCTCCATCGAGGTGACGATGAAACATGAATTGTGCCACCTCCTGCTGCATGTCTACCTTGGGAATCGGGAAATTCCCAGATGGTTTGAAGAGGGGATTGCTCAATGGGTCAGCGAGGGCATCTCGGAAATCGTCTTGGATCAGAAGAAGCCTCAGCTCAATGAAGCGGTCCTAGCAGGGAAGATCATCCCCATGAAAACCCTCTCGCAATTCTTTCCCGGAGAGCGAGGAGCTCTGGTCCTAGCCTATGAACAGAGCCAGAGCCTAGTCTCTTACATCATCGATACTTACGGCCGGGAGAGCATTCTGAGCATCCTTAGAGCCACAAAAGGGGGCCGAGTCTGGGAGGAGGCTGTGAGGGATACTCTCGGTATTTCTTATATTGATCTTGAG
Organism: uncultured delta proteobacterium; assembly: GCA_963740905.1. Classification (GTDB taxonomy): domain Bacteria; phylum Desulfobacterota; class DSM-4660; order Desulfatiglandales; family HGW-15; genus JAFGDM01. The sequence continues at coordinate 69,191 of CAVUFY010000019.1, read as the reverse complement.
CATGGATGGCTCGAACATCTCAAAAAAAGGTTGACGTGGTTTACCTACGTGGCGAACAATCTCTACCAGATTCTCTTCTTCCTGGCGGCAATGGCCTCCGTCATCGGGTTTGTCCGTGCCTATTTGAGAAAAAGGGCTTACATGCGGGAAGAAGGGGGAGAAGATTTCCACGACCCTAACGTCTCATGAGCCAATTTTTTCTGGGGGTTTCATCATGGCAGCAAACGATGTATACACGAAACTGGCGGAACATTTGTCCCGTTTAGGTATGGGGTATCCCAAGCGGGAAGATCTGGTCAATATTCTGAAGGAGATGTTCAATCCCACGGAGGCGGAAGTGGCTCTAGCCATTCCCAGCCGGCCCATTCCCCTTGAACCTATCGGTGTGGATGAAATCAGGAAGGGGATAGGCGTTGAGAGACGGGCTTTGGAGGAGGTTCTTGAAAGCCTTGCTCGGAGGGGGCTGCTCTACTCGGGGGAAACAGAGCGGGGGGAAAAGGGTTATGCCCTGCACCAGATAGGCTTTGGTTTTCCACAGACTTTTCACTGGAAAGGGGAGGACACTCCCCAAGCACGCAAAATGGCTCGCCTCACTGCCAAGTATTTCAACAGGCAAGTCACCAGGGAGGCGTTCAGTCCCTCCGAGACCAAGCCCTATCGCTATATCCCTGTAGGCAAAACGGTTTCTACATCGATGCAGACCATTTACCCCTTCCACATGATGAAGAACGTCGTGAAGGAGGCTGGGGTGATAGCCCTGGCCCATTGCCCTTGCCGCGTAGCTTACAGGCTGACAGGAAAAGGGTGTGACCATCCTACCGAGGTCTGCATGAAATTCAACGACATGGCCAGGTACGTAATCGACAGGGGATTTGCCAGGAAGATTTCAAATGAAGAAGGCCTGGAGATCATAAGAAAAACCGAAGAAGCGGGTCTGGTTCATTTCGTCGATAACGCCGAAGGTGACATCCAGCACAATTGCAACTGCTGCGGCTGTGCCTGCTGGAATGTGGGGAGCATAAGAAGAAGGAAAATACCCCGAGATGTGCTCATGGCGACTTACTTTATGAGAGCAACGGACCAGGGGTTATGCGCAGGTTGTGGGCAGTGTGTGGAGATTTGTCCTGTCCAGGCGGTGAAACTCGAAGGGGATGTTTCCGTTGTGGATGAAGACTGGTGTATCGGTTGTGGGGTGTGTGCCACCGTTTGCCCGAGCGGGGCCGTGCAAATCGTGTTGAGAGCGGGAAAAACCGGAGAACTGCCGGCCAAGCACTTTAACGAACTCCATATGAAAATCAGGGAAGAAAAAAAGCTTTGTTCCTAAGTCCATTGGTTCTTGAGCTCATAAGCCGTTGAAGCCTTCAATACCGGTTGCCGCCAGGGCTTCCTCTACCGTTAACGATTCACCGAAAACGGACAATTTTTCTCGCCTTGGCCCCAGTGCTCACCTATGAACTCTCCTTCATGCCTTCCATCTCTGCCTGCATCGCTTTGATCTCTTCCTGGAGATATCTCAGACGACTCACATCGTCCTCTTCGATTCTTTCCCGGGCTTTCACCTGCCTCCTCAAGGCCTTGAGTTCATTTTCAAGATCCACGATGCCGTTGAGCATGGCGGCCTGCAAATCCGGTGGCGCCTCGGCTTCCGCAGGTTCCTCAATAGTCATTTCCTTCGGCTTAAGGATCAGCCTCTCTTTCCACCGGGGAATATGAACCTCCAGTCGGTACAATTCCTGGATCTTTCCGGCCAGTGCCCGGCTCGCCGCCGGCTCACCGTGGACAAGAAAGACCCTTGGTTTGCTCTCGAAATGACCGGCCCATTCGAGCAGGTCTTTTTGGTCAGCGTGGGCTGAAAATCCACCGATGGTAAAGACTTTTGCTTTTACGGCCACATCCTCGCCGAAGATCTTCACGTGCTTTGCCCCTTCCACGATCCTTCTGCCTGTCGTTCCCTGGGCTTGAAACCCCACGATGACCAGGCTCGCACCCTCGCGCCAGAGGTTGTGCTTAAGGTGGTGCTTGATGCGGCCTGCGGTGCACATGCCGTTTCCTGCGATAATGATGGCGGAGCCCGATGTCTTGTTTATGGCCATGGACTGCTCTGTGGTCTCGGTGAACCTGAGGTTGGGCATGTTGAAGGGGTCATAGCCCTGATCCACGATCGCCATGGCCTCTTCGTCGTAGTATTTCTTGTTTTTTCTGAAGATTCGGGTGGCTTTAATGGCGAGGGGGCTGTCCACGAAGATAGGGATCTCCGGCAGGCGGCCTTCACGGCGAAACTCACCGAGGACGTAAAGGATCTCCTGGGTTCGCTCCACCGCAAAGGCTGGGATGAGGATTTTTTCGTTGTGGGAGACGGCATATTCGACGGCTTCATGCAACTCCGCTTTGCTCGCCTCGAAGGTGCGATGAAGCCTGTCCCCGTAAGTCGATTCAAGAAAAAGGTAGTCCGCATCGAACACCTCGTGGGGGTCTCTGACAATGAGCTGGTTCTTTTTGCCCAGATCTCCCGAGAAAACCATTTTGACGGAATCCCGGTTTTCTTCGAGCCACAGCTCCAGGATGGAAGAACCCAGGATGTGGCCGGCATTTCTGAGCCTCGCCTTGATACCCGTCTCAGGTTCGATGATCCGATCCCTTTCCACCGGCCGCAAGTACCCGAGCGCGGCCTCCGCATCTCGGGCAGTGTAAAGGGGCTGCACCTCTCCATGGGCGCGTCTCTTATTCTTCCGAGTTTGCCACTCTGCGTCCATTTCCTGTATGTGTGCGGAGTCAAGCAGCATGATCCCGCAAAGCTCGGCCGTGGGCGGGGAAGTGAAAATCTGGCCTTGGAAGCCGTCCTTGACAAGCTTGGGGATCTTGCCGCTATGATCAATATGCGCGTGAGTCAGGAAAACAGTATGGATCCGCTTGGGATCGAAACCCCACTCCTTCCAATTGCGCTCATCCATCTGTCTTCCGCCCTGGAAAAGCCCGCAATCCACGAGAACTTTCTTGCCCTGAGCGCTTTCCACCAGGTAGCTTGACCCTGTGACCGTTCCCGCTCCGCCTAGACAGGTAACCCTCACCATTTCAGCCTCCTTTCTTCTCTCAGGATCCACAGAGGAGTCTTCACCCTGCAATACGTAAAGCTCCTTTCCAAGCTTCCAGCATTTTTTCCTAACGGTGACCTTTGGCCACAACTGAACGTTTGTCCAAAGCCGACCCGTGGGGAGGTCTCTTCTAAGCCGCAACCACTCTTAAAGCGCATCAACCGGCGCCGAAAAGTCAGTGGGTCATGGTGGTAGCCCCATAGGGTCATGCCTCCGGTTGGCTCTGGGGAATGCGCCTACTGCTAAAATGACTTCAGTGCCCTGGGGCGGTTAAAAGCGTCTAGTCCATTTCCGGTTGCGGACTCGGCAGAGACCTCCCCACGGGTCGGCAGTAGATCACTTCTCCGCGGCTTGCAGGAAGCTGCAAATAAAGATTCTAAAGAACCACCTTCCCCGCCCCTCCCGGAAGATCAATGGCGTAATGGGGTACGCAAAGTCCAGATGCCTGTTTCCGGATGAAAGAAATGATCTCGAGGCCTCTGTTGACGGGCGTCCAGAAATGGGAAGTTCCCCTGGCCAGATCGGCCTGAAAAAGATAATAGGGCCTGACCCGGATGGAGACCAGTTTCTGCATGAGCGAGCGCATCACCGACGGGTCGTCATTCACCCCTTTGAGGAGAACCGTCTGACATCCGAGGGGAATGCCCGCTCCCGCCAACCTCGCGCAGGCCAAGGTTGCTTCAGCCGTGATTTCTGCGGGGTGGTTGAAATGAGTGTTGATATACAGTGGATGAAAACCCCTTAGCAGGTTAACGAGCTCTGGCGTAATGCGCTGTGGCAATGTGCACGGAACCCGCGTCCCGATACGGATAATTTCCACATGGGGGATGGGCCGAATCTCGCTCAGGATCCGGTGAAGCTCCCTGTCGGAAAGAAGCAGAGGGTCACCTCCCGAAAGCAGGACATCCCTGATTTTCGGGGTCTTGCGAATGTAAGCGATACCCTCCCTGAGGGTCACTCGGGTGACCATGGATGGTTTGCCAACTTTCCTCTTCCTGTTACAAAAACGGCAGTACATCGCACACCGGCTGGAGACCAGGAAAAGCACTCTGTCCGGGTACTTGTGTGTGAGGCCCGGAACCGGAGACAGATCCTCCTCGTTCAGGGGGTCTTCGTATCCTTCGTGATCCGCGATTTCTCTGATGTCGGGCACGGCCTGGGCATAAATCGGATCCCCCTTTTCTTGGATGAGCCCCAGATAATAAGGGTTGATGCGCATAGGGTAGCGGGAGATGACCTGTTCAATCTCCGCCCCATCCGCCGCACTCGGACCTGACAGATCCCGGGCTGAAACGATGCTCCGGGAGAGAATCTCCTGCCATGATTGTCGGAATATCTCTCTTACAGATACCTTGGCCAATGAAACACCCTGCGGTTATGCGTTATCCATATTCCGTTAATCGGCTTTAGAAGCCGGAAAGCAGTCCCTTGCCGCCTTTTCGAAAGAGCGGGGTGTCTTTCCTGCTCTCTTTTTACTATTCCATGATTCCACGATTTTTTCAACCCGTCCTCAAATCATGTTCAAAACGAAAATCCTTTTGGCGTTGATAAAATGAGTCTCAGCGGTTAAACTGCGAAACAGGCATCATTGAGGAATATTGAGGCAAAGAGGAGGGTCGAAGTGGATTTGTTAGAGGCCATTCAGCAGCGCAGAAGCACCAGGGCATATACCGACGAACCGGTCGAAAAGGCAACGCTGGAGAGACTTCTTTCCCTGGCGACCCAGGCGCCTTCAGCCATCAATATGCAGCCCTGGGAGTTTGCCCTCGTCTCTGGCGATGAAAGACGAAGACTCAGCAGACTTCTCGTGAAGAGAATGAAAGAGAGAAACATTTCGTGCGGGCCGGATGCCAGGAAGCCCCTTCCTGAAGTCTTTGTCGAGCGCCAGAGAGAGCTTCTGCAGTGCATTCTACCCGGTCTTCCCGAGGGGACGTCATTTAGCGATTTCATCAACGAAGGAAGCTGCGATTTCTACGGTGCACCGACGGCGATCATCCTGACGGTGGACCAGTCCTTTTCCCGTGCCCGGCTAACGGACATCGGTATCGTGGCGGGATATCTCGTCCTGGCCGCCCACGCTCTGGGTTTGGGTACCTGTCCTATCGGCCTCATTACCGCTTTTGCGGATGAAATCAAGGAATACCTGAATATCCCTGAAGAAAAGGATGTCGTGCTCGGAATCGCCGTGGGTTACAAGGATGAACATTCGCCCATCAATCGGTCGCGGTCCGAGAGGGCGCCACTCAGCGATTTGGTCAGATGGCGCGGCTAAAATCGGAGGTCAGAAGTCAGAGATCAGGAAGAAACAAGAAAAGCGTGAAGGGCCGGCAATATTCTAGGATATGTACAAGACTAACAAAATCATTTACGTGTGTCAGAGTTGCGGATACCAGACGCCCAAGTGGCTTGGAAGATGCCCGGACTGCGGTCAATGGAACTCGCTGGTAGAAGAAGTCGCCGTAGCCAGGGTCAAGAAACCGGGCGGCTTTAACGCGGACGAGCCACAGGCCATTAATGCCATCTCTCTGAGCCCCGAACTCAGGCTCAAGTCGGGCATGGTGGAGTTTGACCGCACCCTCGGGGGTGGCGTGGTGCCGGGTTCGCTGGTGCTCATCGGCGGAGATCCGGGTATTGGGAAATCTACCCTTCTTCTCCAAGTGGTGGCAAGGCTGTCCCGGGAAGGGTTTAAGGTCCTTTATCTCTCGGGAGAGGAGTCGCCGCAGCAGATTAAGTTGAGAGCGGAGCGCCTTGGCATTCAATCGGATAATCTTTACGTTCTCGCGGGAACCTGCATCGAAACTGTTTTCGAGAAAACTGACGTTATAAAGCCCCGTCTTCTCGTCATTGATTCGATTCAAACGGTCTATACCGACGCTTCGCCTTCGGCGCCGGGGAGCGTGGGCCAGGTGAGGGAGACAACCTCCCGGCTTCTCAACTGGTCAAAAAGGACGGGTATTCCAACGTTCCTCATAGGCCACGTGACCAAAGACGGGGCCATTGCCGGCCCCAAGGTCCTCGAACACCTCGTCGACACGGTACTCTACTTTGAGGGCGACAGCTCCCATGCTTTCAGGATCCTGCGAGCCGTCAAGAACCGGTACGGCTCCACCAATGAGATCGGTGTCTTCGAAATGAAAGACACGGGCCTGAATGAAGTGGGAAATCCTTCGCGCATCTTCCTGGAGGAGCGGCCTGAAGGCGCCTCGGGTTCAGTGGTGATTCCCTGCCTGGAGGGAACGAGACCGCTCCTTGTGGAGATTCAGGCTCTTGTGGGATCGAGCCCCCTGGGGATGCCTCGTCGCACAGCCATCGGCGTGGACCATAACCGTATCTCCCTTCTTGTAGCGGTACTCGGAAAGAGGATCGGCATCGAGATGGGGGACCAGGATATCTTCGTGAACGTGGCGGGCGGCCTACGGGTGGATGAGCCGGCGGCGGACTTAGCGATCGTTTCTGCGATGATCTCCAGTTTTTTGGACAGGTCAGTGGATAAGAACATGATTGTTTTTGGAGAGGTGGGCCTGGCAGGCGAGATACGGGGGGTCAGTCAGGCGGAACTGAGAATCAAAGAGGCGAACAAGCTCGGGTTTTCGCGTTGCATCCTGTCTAAGAGCAACCTCGAAGGATGCAGCCTTACAGACGGCATGGAACTGGTCGGCATCGACTCCATTAAAACCTTGATGGACGTTCTTTTCTAATGCTGGCTCAAGCCGCAAACAAACGCTGTGCCTGCCAGGCCGGGGATGGTCTGGTCATCAAACTTCGGTCGGTACGGTTCATCATAAAAGCACGAAAATTGGAAATCTTTGAAATGAGGAAGAGAGCGCACGGCTCTCTTCCCTGAAATGAGTTTTCTTCCTAGAGTTGTTCAGCCTTATTTGCCTCGGCCTGTTCCACGGCTGCTGCTTGCTCCGAATCCGCTTCTGCCCGTGCCGTTGCCAGGACCATACCCTGTACCATCGGCCGGTCCTGTGCCCTGATTACCTGTGCCGTCTCCGGGTCCGAAGCCGCTTTTACCCGTTCCATCGCCGGGACCATAACCCCGTCCTGGTCCTGGGGCACCACCCGGTCCGAACCCGCTATGGCCTGTTCCGTCACCAGGACCGAAGCCTCCTCCAAAACCGGCGCCGGCACCTGTCCCCAGGCCCGCACCACCGGCTCCGCCCGCTCCACCTCCTCCACCGCCGCGAGCAATGACAATAACGTCATCTTGCCCTGGGATGACGGACGCCCCGGCCCAAGTCGTGTTTGTAAACACCATAAACGCAATGACCGACAAGACAATTGTGATTCTTCTCATGAAACCCTCCTCCCTTCTTTTGAGTATTCAACAGGTATACGAAGGAAAAAGGATCCCGGTCACAAGTTCGAGCCAGAGGGATGCTGTTTTTTTTCTGCGTTACTTCGAGTGACGCCACTCAGAAGGGGTAGAGATCAATCAGCGTCCACCATGTCCTCCGCCTCCTGCGCCACCGCCGAACCCACCGCTGCCACCAGATCCTCCCATACCGGACCCGCCGCCGTGCCCTGCACCACGAGTTCCGCCGCCTCCCTGAGCCTCGCTTCTTCCTCGGCCCGAACCTGGAGCCGCAGGAGCCGTGACTTGAGGCCCACGATCCAGGTCCCGAGACTGAAGGCCCAGAGCTTGTTGAGCCTGGGCAAGGCTTTTTTCTCCTTCCACGACCGCAATTGCCTCGGTCTTAACCATGGTTTCGGGTAAGTCTTTGAACTTGGCCGCCTGGATCGTTGAAGCCAAGGGCCATGCGCTCTTCGAAAAAAAACCTTTTCGCATACCGGCGAAAACGATTTGTCGCGTTGTTTCGCGGCTCAGTCCGGACTGTTGAAGTGCTGCCATGAAATCCAGGGCGTCAACGATCTCGTTCATGTGCTTCAAGGGCGTCTCTTCGAAGAATCCTTTCATTTCTTCAAGGGAAATACCCATGGCCAGGATATTGGCTACTCTTGCGAGTTCCTCTTGCCGCATCTCACTTACCGGGATTCCCCGGCGGCTCAATGTCTGCTGAACCACGGTGCGGACCATGATGTAGCGGGAGATTTCCTCACGTGCCGCCTGCTGGATGGCCGCAACCTGAACCCTTTTCGCCAGGCCTTCTTCTATCTTGCTTACCAGCGGCTCAACAGGAAAGCCCTTTTCTTTTGCCTCCGTGGTCAGATGAATGAACTCCACCAGTTGCTGTGATTTGAGGGTGTGCTTGTAGCCGAGAACGAGCACGCGATTGAGCCTCTCCTCCGAAACTCCCTTTGCTCTTGCCTGTTTGACGGCATTTGTTAGCTCATCCTCCCCTCGCGCTTGGGGAACAAGCCATGCGAGACAAAAGAAGCAGAGGAGGAACAAGAAGGCCTGTGTCATTATTCTAGATGCCGGCTTCATGACGACCGTTCCTTTCAATGACGAGAACCGAGTTCCTGTTTCCGAAACCATCGTCCTCGTTCACCAGAGCGCTAGGGTCGGGCAACACTTTTTCGCCATCCACGAGGAAAGCATACTCATATCTGCCTTTGTCAAGGTCGAGAGTGACCATCCATGCTTTCCGGGATTCATTCCACTTCATCAGGAAATCCCCGGGTCTCCAATGGTTGAAGGACCCGATGAGCTCCACCCTGGATGCACCTGCCAGTTTCAGGCTGAAGACCACAGTTTGAGCTTTTGGATTGCTCGCCTCCTGAACGGAAGTCAGCTGGGTTTGCTCAGGAGCCCTTTCCACCATGAGGAAAAGGAGGAGAACGGCTAGGGCCAGAGATCCTGCTACGGAGGCCACTCGCAGGGGGACTAAGGAGACAGGAGTCTGCATCCTGCGCCACCATACTCTGAGCTTTCCAAGTCTTTTGGGTCTGACACGGGTCATCACCGAGGGGATCAGTTCTGCGGGCAGGTTCCGGTCTGGAATGCTTGCAACGAGCCCCGCAACGCGAAGGAGATCTTCTTCGTCGCAGATCCTTTCCGAAATATCATTTTTGATCTCATTAGCCATTGGTCTTACTCCCAAGCAATTCACGGAGCTTGAGCAACCCCCTGTGGATTCTCATCTTGGCTCCGCTTACGGACAGGCCGAGAGCGGATGCCAGTTCGCTCACGGACAGCTCTTCGTGAAAACGGAGAATTAAAGCTTCTCGGTAGTCTTCGGGAAGCTTCTGCAGCAAGCGAACCACCCGATCCGCGTCCGTCTCCAGGCTCTCGTGCAAGGTCTGGCCGGGATCGGACGAAAGATCTGGGTCCCTGGATAACGTCTCCACCGCCGCTCTCTTAACCCGCATTTTTCGCAGAAAATCCCGAGCCAAGTTCAATCCGATGGTGTACAACCACGGAAAAAAAGGGCTCGATGGTTTAAACTGTTCCAGCTTTTCATAGGCCTTTACAAATGTCTCCTGTGTGAGATCCATCGCATCCTCTTCGGATGAGGTCATGCGGATCATGAGATTGAAAATGGGCGTCTGGTAGCGCCTAACCAGCACAGCGTAGCCTTCGGCATTCCCTGCCAGAATCTCATAGATCAGGTTTGCGTCGCTGGAACTCACGAAAAGGCATCTTTCATCTATTTCCACACATCTCAGAAGGCGTCTAAGCCCTTCACCTATCCGCGCTTGCTTCAAGAAAAAAACGGAATAACGAGGAGAGATACCTATCCCCGTTCATAAATACGTCCAGGAAGCGGTTTTGGTCACAGCCTATTCGACGACGAGCACCGAATTCTTCCTTCCGAAACCATCCTCTTCCTGCAAAAGGGCGCCGGGATCAGGAATCCAATCTTTCCCGTCAAGGAGGAAACCATACCTGTATCGGCCCGGAGGCAGAAAAATCCGAATCTCCCATCTGCTCTCTCCTCTTCTAAGGCATTGGGAATCCGGGGACCAGGCGTTGAAATCACCGCCAAGGCAAACCCTTTGCGCCTTCCCCTCAAAGGTGAAGAGGACCGGCCGGTCCGCACTCTCGCCCCGGACTCTTTGGGCAACGCATGCGCTGCACACCAAGATGGCGGCACAGGCCAGCAGAGTCACCAAGCAGCAGAGATGCCCCAAGCGAATTGGCCGGCCCGTTCTTTGATGAACCGGGAATACAACAGAGCATTTTCTAAACAATTTGTAACCCCTGCCGGGAGCGGTCAGGATCCTTTTCCGGTTGCGGACTCGTCAAAGGCCACACGCCCGACTGAGCCCGCATAATATTTGATTGCGAAACCAAAGGCCTGCGTTAGGGGTAATATCATGACCAACCGGAGGGTGGCAAATGAGCAAGAGAAACGGAAGCGGAGAAAAAGCCGGGTCAAGCCGCTTGGAGCAAGCCTGACCCGACTGGAGAATGAACCTCACGCTCTTACCGGTCTGCGACCTCCACGGCCTTGTAAACGCACACATCTACACACGAATGGCAGAGTACGCACTTTTCCGGCTCAAAAGAGACTTTCCAGGTTATCCGGTCCACATCGAGAGCGCCTGTGGGGCAAATAGGCACACAGGCCGTGCAGCTTGTGCAACGCTCTTCAAGGTGCTGGATTTCTTCTGATAAAGGTTCAACGTTAACCCCGGCGGTCTCTAGATAATTGAAAGCCAGGGATAGCTGACTCTCTTCGCCGCTCAATTCTACCACCATCCTTCCTTGTTTCCCCGGGTCAATAGTAGCACGGAGGATGTTCACCGTCAGGCCATAGTCTTTGATGAGGTGATAGGTGATAGGCTCTTCCACCATATCCGGTGGGAAGGAAAGGACCACTTTCGTCTTCTTCATAGCAAACCCTCCTTTGCTCCGGGAAGAGGTGCCACGGGCTGGGCCAGAAAAAAGGCACCGCTTTGGATCATCGTCTTCAGGTGATGGGCCACCTCTCTGGCCTTGGCATAGCTCGAAAAGCAACCGGTCGGCACCCTCTTACCCTGAATTTCGATGGAGCCGCTCTTGAGCTCTGAATAGGTGACTTCCCCAAGCTGGGCTTCCCCCTCACCCGTAGGGTAGTAGCGGCTGTAATCGACGATGGGCGCCACAAGTTCCTGATCGGAGACGGAGACGAACTTCAGCATTTCTTCGTCAATAATCGGTATGGGTATCCCCACGGCCAGACTCAAGCTGACTCCATAGCCGGTGAAGGAGACGGCGCGAAGCCACTGGGGACTCATGGATTTGAGATCTCCGATGAGCGTCAATGTGCCTGCGCCCTTCCTCGGTGTGCCGTTGTCGAGGCGAGGAACTCCCGGGCTATGCTGCGTCCCGTTCCAAGCCACATACCCCTGTGCTCCGCCCACGAAAACTCGCGTCCCCACCCCGATGGTGCGGTATAAAGGGTCGTTGAGCAAGGGAGAAAGCTGTCCTGCGCTGCAATAGTTGGCGTTGCCCAACCTCGGCTTGAGCAACCCCATATAAGTGTAAATAGGTTTCTCGGAAAGGTTTACCGCCACATTGTAATTTTGGTAACAGTTCCTTGGGTTAAACAGGATGGCTTCGTTCATGTCTTCAAAGCCGATCCTCTGCTCCCTGCTCTTTCGCGGGTAACAGTCAGTTCCGTAAGTTTCCGCCGAGAAGAGGACTTGCTTGCCCGACACCAGTTCTTCGATCACATGAGCCCCGCCGTACCGGAATTTTCCCGGGCGACCGTTATTGTTCCTTGGATCACTCTCCGGGATAGCTGTGGCACCTATATAAATATCCGCAGCGGCAAGTCCGGCGTAGGCAGGGACGCCATTCAGCCTGGCCCAGCCACCCCCTAGTTTCATTTTTTCCTTACCCTGCTTGATGTTGAAGAAAGCCCCTGAAGAGCACATGGGGCTAAAGGTTCCCGTAGTCACCACGTCAACTTCACGGGCGGCATTCCTGATGCCCTTCTTTCGGACCACGTCGATGATTTCTTCAGCGGTGAAAACCACTGCCGATCCTGTACGAATCCTGGCATTGATCTCCTCTATTGTCTTCTTGGACATGTAAAGACCTCCTTAAGCCGAAGGCACAAATTTCACGGTTATCCTTCCGCAAGAAAGACTCCCTTGAAATGGCACGACTATGAATGGGACGGATTATTCAACAGCGCTAAAGCGTAGATGTGGAAGGCTCCCGGAGGAGCTTGCGCATTATCCATAGGCGCAAACCCTTGCCGACAGAAGCGAAAACCCACGGTTCCTCAATTGGAGAAGGAAGCCCGCGGAGCTCATGAGAAATGACCACCATGGGTGATTGGATCAAAGTAACGCCCCCTGACAGCGCAAAAACAAAGCGCAGATTATTTCTGCCACAGAGTGGTAGGCGTTGTCAATAGAAAATTCACTTTTCCTGTAAGGATTCAGTATTGAGTGGGAACAATACCAGCCGCGTCTCCCGTGGAGGGGTCTCTAGAGACCCCTCCACGGGAGTGCGGATGGGTGAGCAGAGCTCCAAGCTCATTTTTTTCCGGCGGAACTCGCCATGGGCGGGTGTTTCTGGTGTGTGGAAGCTGATTGCTGGTCAGCGTTTTTCGAAAGCAATATCCGCGAAAAAACTTTCCGCGGAACTCTTTGTGTGCTGAGAATTAATCTGTAGTCTAAGACCTTCTATCTTGGGCGGCTCTTTCCCGAAAATCTTTCGGTAGTCCTCGTACACGTTTCTTGTCTCCGTGAGCCATCTCCCGGTCTCGAGGTGGCCAGAGCGAACCACAACCGCCTTGATGGTCATAAAAGGCGGTGACCAGGTGTTTCCGGTCACACCCATGGGGGCCGAGCTGTCCCATATGTAGACGATGACTTTGGAGTTGGAAAAGCCGAGAAAAAGCTGGGCAGCCTGATCATCGGATGAGCGCTTTCTGAAATCCCCGCCAACGGGCAGTTGGGTAACCTTCCACTTCCAGGAAAGAAGGGGGTACTCTTGAAGATTCACATCCGTGGACTTTTGGAGAGAAAAGGAAGAATCCTTGCTTCGAAATCGCAACGCATGAATCGGGCCCTCCTGCACAACGGAAATGTCCGCCTTCCCCGAGTTCTCCTTGAGGCGCCAGCCCGGAGGAATGCCTTTAACATCCACGCCTGATGAAAAGTCGGCTACAACCAAACGCTGCTCAGCCGTTGCAGAGGCCAGGGAAAAAAAGAATGCAGAGACGAGAAAAAGGCTGATAAAGGCACAATTCAGTTTTGTCATGGTTCAGTTCTCATCCCTGGAACTTACGAACCACGAGCACAGCATTGAATCCCCCGAAACCGAGAGAGTTGGAAACTGCTATGTTTACATCGGCTTCTCTCAGTTTATTCGGGACGTAATCGAGATCACACTCGGGATCAGGGAATTCATAATTGATGGTGGGGTGAATCTTGCTATCTCGGATGGAAAGCACAGTGGCAATCATTTCGGCACCCATCGAGGCGCCCAAAAGGTGACCGATCATGGATTTCGTGGAACTGACAGGAATGTCGTAGGCCCTCTTGCCGAAGACTTCCTTGATGGCCCGCGTTTCAATCACGTCGTTGAGCTTCGTCGATGTGCCGTGAGCATTAATGTAATCGACGTCTTTAGTTGTGATTCGCGCTTCAGCCAGTGCCATCTGCATCGCTCGGATAAAGGCATGTCCTTCAGGCTCTGGGATAGTGATATGGTAGGCATCGCAATTCATGCCGAACCCGATGACCTCAGCGTAGATAGGAGCATTTCTCTTCAGGGCATGGTCGAGTTTTTCCAAGATGACGATCCCTGCTCCTTCCCCCATGACAAAACCGTCCCTATCCCGGTCAAAAGGCCGGGAAGCCTTTTCAGGTTCGTTATTCCGGGTCGACATGGCACGGGTTGCCTGGAAACCGGCCACGATGATGGGGGTGATGGCACAATCAGCGCCTCCGGTGATCATGACATCTTCCGGGCCTTCCTTGAGGTGACGAAAGCTGTTGCCTATCGCCTGTGCGGCGGAAGAACAGGCAGTGGGAATGACGTAGCTGATGCCGCGGCAGCTGTAGGTTATGGATAAAGTCGCAGCCACGCTGCTGATGAGTTGATAGGGCAGGGCATGGGGGGAGGTCCTCTTCGGTCCGCGGTCTTCAAAGAATTCCTTCAGACCACCTTCAAAAATATCCTCATTGCCGGAAGCGGTTCCCAAAATGACCCCGATCTTGTAAGGATCAACCCCGCTGATTCTGGTTCCCCTCTTCTCAAATGTCAGATCATACTCTGCATCTTCAAGGGCGAGTTTTGTCGCTGCCAGGGCCATCTGGGATGTGCGGCCGAGATACTTCGACTTTTTTCCGCCGGGAAGGAATCGGGATAGGTCGAAATCCTCTACGGTTGCAGCGATCCGAGTCTTGTACTGGTCCATGTCCACATCGGGAAAGCTCACCTTTCGAATTCCGGAGACACCTCGAAGCAGGTTTCCCCAAAAGGGCTCTTTACCGATGCCGATGGGGGTGATGGCTCCCATCCCTGTGATCACGACTCGATGGGCCATGGACATGCCTCAAAATTGTTTTCTTTCATACTGGTGGTCTCTCACAAAGTCATCTATTCATGAACGCAGCCGGTTCCCCGCTATGGCCCAGGAACGAATTCCTATCACCAGGTTGTGTGCTTATACGGTCAGGCGGAGGAGCGATGAAAGAAAAATTCATACAGGGAAACGTCATGGGGGTCAATGAAAATCTGGGATCGTAAGGGCGAAAACCAGGACGGTGCTCCCTGCCTGCGCTGATGAGTAATCCTTTACGGTCGGAAAGTCAGAACTTCACCTTCGGGGCTTCCTGTTTTTCTTTGGGGACTTCGAAGAAGGCGGCTTTCTCAAATCCGAACATGCCGGCGAAGATGTTGTCGGGGAACTGACGGATTTTGATGTTGTATTCCCTGACCGTTTCATTATAGCGGCGCCGTTCCACGGCGATGCGATTCTCTGTTCCCGCAAGCTCATCCTGAAGCCGGATGAAATTCGTGTTGGCTTTCAGCTCGGGATAATTCTCCACCACCACGAGCAAACGAGCAAGAGCCGAAGAGAGATCGTTGTTCGCCTGGATTTTGTCGCTGATATTTCCGGCGACTCCAACCCTGGAGCGGGCTTCGGTCACCCGAATGAAGACCTCCTTCTCATGAGATGCATACCCCTTGACGGTCTCCACATAGTTCGGGATCAGATCATAGCGGCGCTGAAGCTGGTTTTCCACCTGCGCCCACGCTGCCTTTACCGATTCATCCATGCTCACCAGGCTGTTGTAAGTTCCTCTGATGTAGAGAAAGCCGATGAGAATGATGAAGGCGATCGCGCCGAAGACCACAAGCAAGGTCTTGTTGGTTTGACTCATATTATCCTCCGAAGGAATCGATCATTTGCGAGAGTTTTCGCACCTCTCTCAGATAGTCACGGAACAGGCCTCTGAGTTCCTCTTCGGACTGCGGCCGGTCGCTCATCTTTACGTCCAGAAGCTTCTTGAACAGAGAATCATCAAGGTCGAAGGACTCGCAGGTCTCTCTGATAACTTCCAGTTTCTCGGAACCAGGCTTCCTCCCTTTGAGAAACAAGAGAGCCCTGAAGATGGCCACAAAAGCAGGAATAGATTGATCGATCACCTTTTTGAGATGGTTTCCTTTTCCGGCCGTGTCGAGAAAAGCCTTTCTAAGAAGCAGCAGCTTCCCTTTCACTTCTCTTTCGCATTGGAGCCTGACCGACTCAGGAGCGAAAGAGAGGTCAACCAACACATCCTCGCCGAAGAGCAAACGGTGGTTCTGCTGGAGATCGATGTATTCTATGGGGAAAACATCCAATGACGTCCTAACAAAACCTTCGGTCAAAAAGAGAGGAACAGCGACCCTTTTCTCCTTCCACTTTTCAACAGCCCCAAAAGCCTTCTCGATATCGTCGATTCCGGCCTCCGAAAGGACGATCATGAAGTTGACGTCTGACTTACCGGGTCTGTACTCTCCGCCGGCGGCGCTGCCGAAAAGGATGACGCTCACGAGGTCGGTACCGAAAATTCCCCTGTAGTCTTCAATGAACTTCGGGAAAAAGGCTTCAGGAACTGGTGAGATTTTTGCCATGGTTTCTCCCTTTAAATCAAAAACTACCCCCTGCGCCGCCGCCGCCGCTCATGCCTCCCCCGAATCCACCGAACCCACCACCGAAGCCCCCGAAACTGCTGCCGAACCCTCCGCTTTGAGGAGACCTGCCTCCCCCAAGGAGGAAGGGTCCCCAGGCAAGTCCGGTTCCCCGCCGTTTCCGGAGCGCCAGAAAGAAAAAAAAGAGAATGAAAAAAATAAAGGGGAGGAACAGGGGAGTGGTGTTCCCTTTCTTGGCTGGCCTCGGTGCTGTTTCACCGTTGAGAGTCACGCCGGCATCGTCGGCGAGGATTTGGGCGATCGCCCTTGTACCATTGAGAAGGCCTTCGTTGAAATCATTCTTTTTCAGGTAAGGAATCATGTATCGATCCCGGATTTCACCTACAAGACCGTCGGGAAGAATTCCCTCCACGCCGTACCCGGTCTCGATACGCATCTTTCTTTCTTTGACCGCGACGAAGATGAGGACTCCCTTATCCTCACCCTTTTTCCCTATGCCCCACTCATTAAAAATCCGATTGGCGTACTCGTTGTACTCAGCCCCTCCCAGGTCCGGTATGGTGACTACGACGACCGGGATCCCAGTCTTTTGGAAAAGTTCATCGGTCAGGCGAACCAGGTTTTCTCTGTAGGGCGGAGAAAGAATCCCAGCAAAGTCGTTAACGAGTCCTGAGGGTTTTGGGATAGGGGTTTCAGCCCTTGTGGCGGTAATGGCGCCGAGCAGAAAAACAGCACAGACGAACCCGAGGAGTATGAACTTTTTATCTGGAAGACGAATCATGAGTTATCACAGCCAGAAAAAAAGCGTAGCACACCGTTCCTCGGAAATAAAGAGCATTCGAGTTCAGGTTGTTCCCGCGAGGAGTGAATTCAGGCAGATTAGGAACAAGGCTGCCCCGTGAAAAGGAAAACCCCCGCACATAACCTCCCTTTCACGAGGCAGTCTCGACAAAAAATAGATTGCCGCGTCCTTCGGACTCGCAATGATGCGTCAAAACACTAAATGCTTTTGTATTAGTAGCCGCCCGGCGGCATTACGCTGACGTCGTCTATGAGCTTGGTGACCCCCGAAACCTTCGCAGCCTTATCAATCAGGCGTTTCTTATCGTCCACCGTACTGGCATAGCCGTAAATTTGAACCACCCCTTTTTCTGGAACTTCCACGTGAAACTGGTTGAAACTGAAGTTCTCCTTGAGAAGAGCCGCCTCCACTTTCTTCATCAAAGACATCCTCTCAATGGATTCGAGGACGTTCAGGCTGCATTCTTGAACGGCTTGATTTTTTAAAGCGTCAAGGATGAGATTGGCAGCCCCTTCTTTGCCCAACTTCCCGGTGTTGATAACCAGGTCGTACAGCGACGGGTCGTTCCATTCCATGTGAAAAGCAAAACGCAGAAACCCGCGACGCTCATGATCGGTCTTGCTGATCAACTTTTCCGCTGCCTTACGGTTCAATCCTCGCTGTGCCATAAGATTATCAATGCGATAAGAGTCGGAGGCATGAATGAATACGTGAAAAGCACATCCGAAGTCGCGGAGTAATATCTGGCTCCCATGTCCCAGGATAACCCCATTTCCGGAACGGGAAACTGAGTAAATGACAGATTCCATGAGGTCAAAGTAAATCTCCGGCCTGTTCCCCCGCAAGACGTCGAAAAAACCGGGAGATTTCTCGTCAAGCCCCTTGAGGTCCTGCGATCGAAGCCCCATCTTAGCGGCCTCTTGCTGGAGTCTAGTATCATCATAAATCTCCGTTTTGGCTCGTTCGGCTACAAGATGAGCAATCTCGTTCGCTTCACAACCTTCCCCTCCTGAAATTGTAACGAGCGACATTTTTATCCTCCCTTCGTTCGGATGGTTAATAAGATCTGTCTTGAATGGAAACGCCTAATTTGTGACCAAAAAATAGGGAGCCGGCATCTATGTGTCAATGTTGACGGCCTATTTGCTGTTGGAAGCATTGAGGGCCTGAATATACTCTTTCAGAACTTCCACATCCCTATTGCTCATTGCAGTAAACTTCACGCCGGCGCAGTATCTTGTCTCATCGGAAGAACAGGTGGGCGGTTCCTGATGTATGATTCTGCCTTGAAGCTGAGCCGTATCGTCTTTCAGACCTAGAGTAATCAAAATGGCCTGCCCTTCTGGAATAGGGCGATGGGTTTCCAAGAGAAGTCCTCCCTCGCTGACGTTTCGAGTGCGGCCCATACTGCGGCTGAGATGGCTCCCATCCTCACCAATAATCACATAATCCACCAGGTTCAGGCTTCTGCTCCGATCGAACTTTCGTCTCTTAAGGTCTTCCATTATTGTCGGCAACCTCCGCCTTTCGGTGTCCATTTTCTTCTCAGGAGTATCACGGAAAACGGCAATTAAGTCCAACAATATCGCACTATTCAGCTCTCAGGTCCATCTTTTTTTTTGGACTTTGGCGCAGGAGCAGTGCCCGGCACATTCATTGATGGAGGCGTTTGGGTGCTCGCCTTGATGAAGGACATGTTCACGGGAAACGCATCCAGGAAATGGCCTTTCGTGAGTTTATTCCCAGTAAATACAGGAGACAGGGCATGATTCCATGGCTTCTTCGATGCATTCTTCGGGGCCACCCTCCGGCTTAATCACCTGCGATTTTTCTCTTTCTTTGTCCAGTTTGAAAATATCCGGACAAAGCGCTTCGCAGTTGCCGCAACCGATGCACTCTTCTTCATCGATACACACTTTCCTGCCCATCGCTCCCATCCCCTCCTTCGCTACATCTCTTTCAGGTACTTGGCTTCGTACCATTCCTCAAGTCGCGCCAGGTGACCTTCTTCATCTTCAGCGAGCCTCTTGAACATGTCTCCCATCGGCGCCGCCCCACATTGCTCGGCCATGTTCCTGTAAAAATCCACGGCCCGTTTTTTTTCGTGAATAGCATGGACCATGACTTCCTGTTCAGAGGACCCGGGATTCAAGAGTTTCTCTTCAAAGAGAAGAGAGAATCGCATACTGGGCCCTTCCCTCGTCCCTGATTCATGCAACAGGATCATATCCTCAAAAAAAGCCTTCTCCAGCGTGAACTTGTGCCTCAGCTCATCCAAAGCCAGATCCTTTATCAGATCCTTGGCCACCATGTCTTTGGCCGTAAAGTAGGCACTTTTGTAGGTCTCGAAGCTCTGGGTCTCCATTTGGATAGCCTTTTCCAGAGCCGCTTCTCTGGAGTAACAAACATCTTCCATCGGTGGTCTCCTCTGTTATGTACCCCTCTTAATCCAATTCAAAGGTCCCTATCAAGGGTTTGGTCGGGAACCCCTCCAATTTAACTGAATTATTCTCCAGCCGCCAGATTATAAGCATCGGCAACCGGGAAGTCATTGATCTCGGCAGAAAGAACCTTGGTCCAAAAGACGTCTTGCCTGCTTGAGGCGTACCATCGTCACTCCCCAGCCCGACGGGCCGGTATCCAGCTTGAAATCAACAACCGAAGGATGTTTCCGTAGCAAGGCATGGACCGTACGGAGCAGAACCCCCTTCCCTTTTCCATGGATGATCCTCACTTCGTAGATTTCCTTTTCAAGGCAGGCTCTAAGGTATTCTTCGACCAAGTCCGCAATCTCATCAGGACGAAAAGTGTGGAGATCCAATTCTCCGTCAATGGGAAGTTCTGTTCCGTCACAGGGGAATTCTTCGTCACTCATATCCTCTCGATATTCACCTGGTCCTGGAAATGAGCTTCCAGGTCTCTGGAGAGGTCTTTCAGATCATCCTCTGTTTCCATCTCCACCACAAGATCACGATCATCCAGGACTTTCAGGTACCCATGCTTTCTCACCACGTCAATTACCTCTTTAACATCGGCGGTCACCCACCCTTTCATTCTCATCACCAGTTCTTCGCCCTTGAAGGGCCGTTCAATCGTGAGGTCAACGTTCCTTCTCTTTGCCTCCCATCCTATGACGGCGGGTTTGACTATGATGGGTGTGACCGGATCATGCATGGCAGCGCATCGAAACCAAAGCTTTGTTCGAAACATAGACTACCTCCGTGGAAGCCGAAGAATATTGCTCCTGGCCGTTGTTTCACCCATACACCATCTGATGGCATTTGTCGAATACGACGGTTATTGGTAGACCCACACCTCCGGATTGAACGGGTTTTTCAACGAACCCCGTCAGCCTTTTTGCCCGAAGCATTTCATCTGAAAGCCCCACTTGACAGGTTGGTCCTTTACACCTATGAAGGCACTGATGACGAATAGAAACCATCTCAATCATTCCTTGGCGGCGGAATGGGTCAGGATTTTCGCCATGGAGGCGATGGGAAACGAGATGACCGATGTCCAAGGGACACGCGACGGAATAGACTGCCTGGCCAACTCTCTCATCATTGTACTCATTCGGATCGTGATGACGCCCACCGGGAAACAAAGGTATATTAACGTCTTTGGCAAAGGAGGAAAGGAAGATGGAGAAGAAAGCAATCCACCTCGCCTTAGCGGGAGCGATTCCTCTGTTGCTCCTCGTGATGGCGGAGCCGGCATGGGCACAGTTCGGGGTGCAGACGTCGCAGGCAGCCAGGATCAACAATGGAAACGTGCTTTGCTCTTCCACAGGGAGGTTTGTTTTCGGGCAGGTTTCCGAATCGGGCAAGGATCAATTCATGCTGGATACGATGACCGGCAGGCTTTGGCGGATAGCTGAAACCGGAGAAATCGGGTTGCACCTCAGGCCTGTGCCTTATCGAGACGATGCGGGCAGATGCTCTCCGGTGCCGGAAACGGTCACTGAGCCAAAATCGAAGGAACGGCGGAAAGACAGGTGATATCAACCTCGTGAGTCCAGAAGAGCAAGCATCTCCTTGAGATCGGTCGTTGGTGTCTTGCAGCTGTGATCAAGGCACACATACGCCGCGGGCTTACCGTTCAGCGGTTTATGATCCCGGATGAACTCGGCTACGCTGTCGATCTCAGAAGAGTCTCCATCCGAGGGTCGGAAGATAATGACCTGATTGGGTATGAATCGGGATCTGATCGCTCTGAGCATCCGGTTCGTTTCAGCGCTTCCTGATGGTCCAGCCACGACAATTTCGTAGGAAGGGCCGAGAGCAAAATCGAAAGAGCATAGAAACTGCGTATAACCGGATGGAAAGCCCTTGACTTGCCCGGAAAAGGCTTTCGCGATTCTTTCCGCAATCTCTTCATAATCCGCTCTGCCTGACAGCCGGGCAAGACGCAGGAAATTTGCCATGGCAACGGCGTTCCCGGAAGGGATGGCGCCGTCATACACCTCTTTGTTGCGCACGATGAGTTTCTCGCCGTCATTCGGAGTGAAGTAGAACCCCCCTCGGTCATGGTCCCAATAGTGCTCGATCATATCATCTGACAGGTCCATGGCGGTCTTGAGGTTTTCGGCATCGAAGGCGGCCGCATAGAGCTCCGTCAACCCCCAAATGAAGAAAGCATAATCGTCCACGCTTGCGGTGATGTCCGCATCACCCTCCCGATACCGGTGAAGGAGCCTCCCCTCCGCGTTCCGCATTTTGCTCAAAATTACGCACGCCGCGTCGGCGGCGGCACGGGCATAATGCTCTTCCTCTAGTACCTGGGCGCCTTTTGCAAGGGCTGCGATCATCAGGCCGTTCCAGTCGGTCAGGATCTTGTCGTCCTTGTGGGGATGAATTCTCTTTTTTCGGACCTCAAAGAGATTCTGACGGGCTCGATCGAGTCTGTTTTCGATCTCCCGAATACCGAGTTCTGAGGCGATCTCCAAAAATGATTTTTCCGAATACAGGATGTTGGCCCCCGCCGTTTTCCCGGTCCCTTCTTCCCTGAAGTTGCCGTTCTTCTTCACGTGAAAAGCACGAATCACGAGATCCGCATCTTCTTCGCTGAGAGTGCGCCGGATCTCTTCCTCCGTCCAAAGGTAAAATTTACCTTCCACTCCTTCGCTGTCGGCGTCTTCAGCTGAGTAGAAGGCTCCTTCGGAAGACCGCATGTCGCGCAATACATACGCGAAAATTTCACGAGCCGTATTCGCGTAAAGCTCTTCCCCTGTCGCCTGATGGGTCTCCAAATAGGCAAGGGCAAGCATGGCCTGATCATAGAGCATCTTCTCGAAATGGGGCACCAGCCACTCCCGGTCCGTTGAATATCTGTGAAATCCGAACCCGACCTGATCAAAAATTCCGCCCCATCTCATTTCTAGGAGCGTTTTTTTTACCATGTGGAGGGCCTCCTCATTTCCCGATCGCTTCCAGTACCGGAGCAGGAAGGAGAGATTGTGGGGCGTGGGAAACTTGGGAGCGCCGCTGAACCCGCCGTAGGTTCGGTCGAATCGTTTAGCGAGTTCCTGAAAGGCACCGTCAAGAACATTGCGATTCAGCCGTTCGCCGTGATCCTCCTTTTCTGTGCGCTGGAGAGCCTCGGTCATTTTGGCCGCGCTTTCCAGCACGTCGCCATGACGAGTTTTCCACACTTCATCGATACGAGGAATCAAGTCCATCATGCCGCTCCGCCCGAAACGGCTGCCTTTTGGAATGTAAGTCGCGGCAAAGAAGGGCTGCTTCTCAGGGGTCATGATGATGGTAAGAGGCCATCCGCCGCTTCCAGTCATCATCTGGCAAACGGCCATGTAGATATGGTCGAGGTCCGGTCTTTCCTCCCTGTCCACCTTGACGGCAACAAAAACGTCGTTCATCAGCGCCGCCACTTCCGCATCCTCGAAAGATTCCTTTTCCATCACATGACACCAGTGGCAGGTGGAATAACCGATGGAAAGGAAGATGGGCTTGTTCTCCTGCCTTGCTTTTTCAAAAGCTTGTTCGCGCCACGGAAACCACTCCACCGGGTTATGAGCATGTTGCAGGAGATAGGGGCTTTTCTCCTGAATCAGGCGGTTGGACTTCCCTTTCGATTCTGCCAATCCCCCAAGGTGAACCATGAGCTTCTGCCCCCCTTTACTTTGCACTACTAATAAATTAACCACAGCGCATTCGAACTCAACGCATTTGCATCTTGATGAATAGATTTTCGGTTTTATAATATCTTATATTTTTTTTCGGAGTGGTTTCCGGGGGGACAAGTCACTCCCGGCCACAAAAATCGCCGGGACCTGTGGGGCGGAGACATTCCCCTCGCAGGGGAAGACGGTAATGGTTCAAACACTTAATCGAAAGGAGAATAAAGAGAGTATGAGTCAGACGGAGAAGAATTTAGAGGACGCCTTCGCGGGTGAATCCCAGGCTAACAGGAAGTATTTAGCTTTTGCCAAACAGGCCGAGCAGGAAGGTTACAAGCAGGTCGCGAAGCTTTTCAGGGCTGCCGGAGAGGCTGAGACGGTTCACGCCCACGCCCACCTGAAAACCCTGGGAGGCATTGGAAAAACAGTAGATAATCTGAAAACCGCCATCGCAGGTGAGACCCACGAGTTCAAGAAGATGTATCCGGAATTCATCGAGGTAGCCAAGAAGGAAGGCCAAAAGGCGGCCGAGCGTTCCTTCACCTACGCAAACGAGGTGGAGAAAATTCACGCGGGTCTTTATCAAAAGGCCTTTGACAACCTGGGCAAGAATGAGGAGGTGGACTACTATGTATGTTCTGTGTGCGGGATGACCGTTGAGAAAGAAGCCCCGGAAAAATGCCCCGTCTGTGGCGCTGTTAGGAAGGCCTTTTTCAAGGTTCCGTAAACCGGTCGAGGAGGAGAAGGCGGCGCTTTAGCCGTGATGTAATCTCCGCTGGATGGGGGAATACGGAGAGTCCGGATGGTGCGCAAGGCTTTATTAGAGGGGATATCCAGCTATGGCAAGACCGGAAGATATGTGGCAATGCCAAACAACCAATTGCGGCTACATTTATGATCCGGACAAGGGGGACAGAAAGGGGAAAATCCCGAAGAACACGCGCTTCGAAGACCTTCCAGATGACTGGAAGTGTCCGGTTTGCGGCGCGAGCAAGAAGGCGTTCAAGCGTCTGGCCAGCCCGGGATCTGTTCTTTCGCCTTGACTTTCCGGGTTGTCAGATTACACTGATGTCAGTGCATTGCGTAGGGGTATCCGCAACCAAACGTCTCTCGCGAGAGTCCAGACCATTTCAAGGTTGACTTGAGTTCAGATCAGAAATACAGGATGACGAATCAACGCCAGGTGATCCTGGAAGAGATCATGAAAATGGAATCTCATCCCACGGCTGATGAAGTTTACGAGAGGGTGAGGAAACGCTTGCCCAAAATCAGCATGGGTACCGTCTATCGCAATCTTGACATTCTCGCCACTTTCGGGCTTATCAACAGAATTGAGCCCGGACATTTACAGATGAGGTTCGAGGGAAACCTGCGGGATCACTATCACGTGACCTGTATCCGGTGCGGAAAGATCCATGATGCCGAAACCGAACCTCTCGGGGATACCCTGCAGAATCTGGAGAGTGCTCTGGGTCGCATGACCAAACACGGTATCTTTGCTCATAGACTGGAGTTTATAGGCCTTTGCAAAGAGTGCCTCGAAAAAGAAGGAGACATTGTAGCGATGCAGGATGATGAAAGAGCAGAATAGAACTCACTTCTGCATGGCTTGGTGCAAAAGGAGGATGTATGGTTGAGCGAAGCGGCGAAGTAACAATGAAGGGCAATCCGTTGACCCTGGTGGGTGCGGCGGTGAAGGTGGGCGACAAGGCTCCTGAGTTCGCCGTCTTGAACAACGATCTTGGCCCCGTCAGCCTTTCTTCCTACAAAGGCAAGGTGCTCATCATTTCTTCAGTGCCGTCTCTCGATACACCTGTTTGCGATATTGAGACCCGTCGTTTCAATCAAGAGGCAGGTAACCTCGGGCGGGACGTCGTTATCCTGACCATCAGCATGGATCTGCCTTTTGCCCAGAAGAGATGGTGTGGCGCAGCGGGGGTGGATAAAGTCGTTACCCTGTCGGACCACCGGGAAGCTTCTTTCGGCATCCGCTACGGTGTGCTAATCAAGGAGCTACGGCTGCTGGCGAGGGCGGTTTTCGTCATCGATGGAAAAGGCGTAGTCCGATATGTCCAGCTGATCAAGGAAGTTACACAGGAACCGGACTACGAAGCGCTGCTTAGAGCGGTTAAAGATGTTGTCTAAAATCTGAGCGACCAGATTGCTTGGTTTCGGAGGGCGAGCATGGCCGAATGGAAATGTAGCAAGTGCGGATACGCTCTCACGGCGGACCATCCGCCGGAAAAGTGCCCACAATGTAAGGAGAAATGCGAATTCCTGGACGTTTCTTGCTACATCCCGGAATGTGGCAAGACGGGAATAGATACAAGGCTTAGATGAATGAGTGGAGGTTGGGGCATGTCAAAGAGGAAATTCAAGGTAAGGGCCGAATGTCCGGCCTGCGCGTGCGGAGATATCACCTTCTTGGGGCCTGAAAAACTTCGTGAAAAGTTCATCGGAGACGAAAAAGAAATTGAAATTGTGTGCCCTATGTGTGGAACCAAGCACAAGGGTAAGGTGGAAGAAGAGGAAGAATAGCATCGCGGAGGAGAAACAATGGGCAAGGCTCTCATTGTCTATTCTACGAGATCGGGTGAAACGAAGGACCTGGCAGAACTCGTAGCAGAAGGAATTCGGATGCAGGGTGCTGAAGCGAATGTGGTGAACGTGACCGCCGTCAAGAAGGAGACCGACCTGGAAGGCTATGATGCCTACGTATTCGGCTCCGCTACCTACCACGGCGAAATGATGGAAAGTATGAAAACAATGCTCTTTCTGGCTGAAAAGGCCGGGCTGGAGGGCAAAGTGGGTGGAGCTTTCGGAGCTTTCGGCTGGAGCGGTGAGGCACCCGAACGGATCTTCAGCACCATGCAGAACATTTTCAAAATGAACATGGCATCCGGGCCTCTGAGGTTGAAATCCGCGTCCCTAGGGGGAGGTATTCAGATGGCTCACGAGTATGGAAAGCAAATCGGAAAGAAAATCAGCTGATTCGCTCACATGGTTCCCGGAAAAGATCAGCTTGACATCATGGATGCGGGCAGGTTAAATAGCTTGAATTTGTGATCTTGCATCTAAGGAGAAAGACATGACAACACCCATGCACTGTCCCGGATATCAGGACTTGAAGAATTTGAAGTCATTTGTATGTAAGTGTCCGAATTGCGGAAAGGAAAGGGAAATTTTTTCCGACGAATTCAGCAGGGAGCACATTTGCACGGGTTGTCATAAACCGATTGATTTTACCAAGTGTTCCATCGAGGGTGAGGCAAGGACCGAAGGGCCCCGCTGATTCATTCTCTCCTTTTTGGACATGAACCAGCCCAGGGCTCTAGACCTCGGGAAGGTGGAAATGTAACTTCAGCCTCCTCGAGATAAAAAGCGAGAGGCGGAGAAGCAGATTTTCCAGTTTCCTGCTTGGGTCGGAGGGATAGAGGTGCGGCTATGATCCATTTTGAATATGAAATCACTAAACACTCGATAGAGGAATTTGAACAGCTCGTGTATTTTTGCACGGACGGAGGTGAGTGCAGTATTCGCGAAGTGCCGACAGACCAACTCGGTATTTTCACGGAAATCATCAACAAGCGAGGCTCTCAGGGATGGGAGATGATCCAGATCTTCTTCGGAAAGGACGGAGTCGTCATCTTCTGGAAAAGAGGCTTTTGATTTTTGTTCTTATTAGGAATAGTTACTAGTCTCCATGAAGGAGCGCACTGAAAAACCATGAAGGAGGAGAAGTGATGGAGGAGGAAAAGGGAAAAAAGATCGAAAAGAAAGCAGAAAAGAAAGGCCTGAACATCAAGGATGCTACGATCTGCGACGCCACGGCCCAAATGCTTCGAAAAGCGGAGAGGGACGGCGTTGAGACAGCCTTTCATCGTGCCGCAGACATGAAGGCTTGCCCCATCGGGGCGGATTCTGCTTGTTGCAAACACTGCGCTATGGGGCCATGCCGATTGAACTCAAAGGATCCTTACAGCAAAGTAGGTGTTTGCGGGGCCACGATTGATACGATACAGGCCAGGAATTTCGCGCGCATGGTGGCCAGCGGCGCCGCAGCCCATACTGACCACGGCATGAGTATGCTGGACCTTTTCAGAGAGGTCGTGAACGGCAACATCACCGATTACAAAATAAAAGACACCATCAAACTCAAAGAGGTGGCCAAGGAACTGGGGATCGAGGTGGAAGACCGGGAGGTTAAAGATATCGCTACAGATCTCTACAAGGAGCTGGAGAGAACCTACACACAGGTTGAAGGCGAAATCCCCTTTGCCAAGAGAGTGCCGGAAAAAACACTGGAAACATGGCGCAAAAACGGTGTGGTTCCCCGAGGTTCCATGAGGGAAATTATGGAAATCATGCACCGCACGCACATGGGTGTGGACCAGCATTATGAGAATATCACCAAGCAGTGCACCAGGACGGCCCTCTCGGACGGATGGGGCGGTTCCATGGTAGCCACGGAGATCTCCGACATCCTTTACGGCACCCCGACCCCGGTAAGGACGGAAGTCAACATGGGATGCCTGAAGGAAGATCACGTCAACGTTATCATTCACGGCCACGAACCGAATCTCTTCGAATCCATGCTGGATTCCGTCAATGATCCGAGCCTGATCCAGGCGGCCAAAGAGGCAGGAGCCAAAGGCATCAATCTCCTGGGCATGTGCTGCTCAGGCGCCGAAATGCTCTCCAGACACGGCATTCCGCATGCAGGGAATTTCATGTCCACGGAAGCCATCCTTGTGACCGGGGCGGTGGATGCCATGGGCGTGGATGTGCAGTGCATCAAACAAGCCCTTGGCAAGGTAGCCGACTGTTATGGCACCAAGCTTTTCACGACGAACCCGCGGTGCCGGATCGAGGGTGTCGAGCATATTGAGCTTGACGAGCACGAGCCGAGGGAGTGCACGGACGCTATTGTGGAAAATGCGATTGTCAGATTCAAGAACCGCAAAATGCCTATAGAAATCCCCAAGATCAAAAACCTCGGCATTCACGGATTTTCTCACGAGTACGTCAACTACATGCTCGGAGGCACGTTCAGAGCCTCTTACACTCCCCTTAATGACAACATCATCAACGGCAGGATCCGTGGTGTAGCCGGTGTGGTGGGATGCACAAACCCGAGAGTCAAACAGGACTATGTCCATGTGGAACTGGTCAAGGAGCTGATTAGAAACGACATTTTGGTTGTTCAGACGGGGTGCTCCCAGATTGCCTTGGCCAAAGCCGGCCTGTACACACCGGAAGCCGCGCATCTGGCGGGCGCAGGACTTCGGGAAGTCTGCGAAACCGTCGGCATGCCGCCGGTGCTGGGACTCGGATCCTGCGTGGACAACAGCCGCATCCTCATCGCCTGTGCCGAAATGGCTCGCGTCGGTGGCCTAGGCGAGAGCATCGCCGATTTGCCGGTCGCAGGTGCTGCGCCGGAGTGGATGAGTGAAAAGGCTATCTCCATCGGCCACTACTTTGTGGGCTCAGGGGTTTACACGGTTTTCGGGGTCACCTTCCCTATTATTGAGGGGACCAAGTTTTACAAGCTCCTCTTCGACGGCCTTGAAGGAATGGGCTTCGGAAAATGGGGATTTGCCGTCGATCCTTATGAGATGGCCAAGATGATGATCGACCATATCGACAAGAAACGAAAGGCCCTCGGCATCGACAAAGCGCGAGAGAGGGTCCTCATGGATATGGCTGCAAGGCAGAAACTGGAAGCGGCGTAACCGCTTTCGTCCAGGTCTTGATTGTTCCTTCATGCTTCTCCCTTTCCCGGCTTGGGAGAGGGAGAAGCGCGGGAGGTTGAACCACGATGGATAAGTATATATGCACGGTTTGCGGATACGTATATGACCCAGTGAACGGGGATCCGGATAACGGAATTCAACCGGGAACGTCTTTTGAAAACCTGCCTGACGACTGGACTTGCCCTGTCTGCGGGGCTTCCAAAGATCAGTTCGAGAAGGAAGTCTAAGTACATGTATGGCTGAGAGGGACGAAGAAAGCCGGCGCATTGCTGTCCTCGATAAGGCCGTCGAGAACACCAATGAGGCCTTTGTCACCATCGACGTCCATCACAGGGTCGTTTTCTTCAACAAGGCCGCCGAAAAGATCTTCGGCTTCAAACGGGAAGAGGTAATCGGCCGTGATCTCAATATGATCATGGCCCCTACCTGCAGCCGGAATCACAGGGAAGCGGTAGCCCGTTACCTGGAGACGAGGATTCCCACTCGCATCGGTCATGACACAGAGATCATAGCCACCCGAAAAGGCGGCCAACACTTTCCCGCCAACATTTCCTTCTCCGTCTCCGAAGTGGAAGGTGAGATCTATTTTACCGGCATCGTTCGGGATCTCACCGAAACAAAGGCTCTCCAAGAGCGCATCATCCAGTCAGAACGCCTGGCGGCTTTAGGTCAGGTTGTAGCGGAAATCAGCCATGAAATTAAGAACCCTCTCATGATGATCGGGGGATTCGCCAGCCAGCTTTCTCGTGAGACGAGCAATGAGAAGGCTGCGGCGAAATTGAACGTCATCGTGAGTGAAGTGGCTCGCCTGGAAGACCTTTTGAACGAGCTCAGAGATCTTTATTTGCCTCGGACCCTTGACAAGCAGGAGATGGAGATTACCGATTTGCTATCGGACGTGTACGAACTGGTGAAAGAGGATTGTAGAAAGAAAAATATCCGGGTGGACTTACGTAAGAGCGGTGGAAGGGCGATAGTGAAAGGCGACAGGGCAAAACTGGAACAGGTTTTGCTGAACCTTGCCAAGAATGCCATCGAGGCTATGGAAGGGGGCGGAAATCTCTTATTGAGCTCATTGCGCAAGGCAAAAGAAGTGGAAGTCTCCGTTGCCGACGACGGCTCCGGAATACCAGAGGAACACCGTGACAGGATTTTTTCTCCTTTCTTTACGACCAAGAAGAAAGGAACCGGACTCGGTTTAAGCGTATCCAAAAGGATCGTCGAAGATCATCCGGGAGGTTCCCTGACCTTTGACAGCCAACAGGGAAAGGGGACGATATTCAAAGTGACCATGCCTCTATCAGGATGAAGGAGGAGCGCAGAAATGAAACCGATAGAAGTTGCTAAAGGGATCTACTGTGTGGGGGCGATTGATTGGAACATCAGAGACTTCCATGGGTATTCCACATCTGAGGGTACCACCTACAACGCCTATCTGATCCTGGATGACAAGATCACCCTTGTTGACACTGTGAAGAAAGAGTTCGGCGATCAACTCATTGAAAACATCAGTGAGATTGTGGACCCCAGAAAAATTGATTACGTCATCAGCAATCACACGGAGATGGACCATTCAGGCGGGCTGGCAAGGGTCATGCATCGGGTTGGTGAAGATAAGCCTCTGTACTGTTCGAAGGTGGGTCATAAGAATCTGTCCCTCCACTTCTCGCAGAAGTGGAACTACCGACCGGTCGAGGATGGTGGGGAGCTGAAGATAGGAAAGAGAACTCTGGTTTTCCTGGAAACCAGGATGCTTCACTGGCCGGACAGCATGTTCACCTACGCAAAGGAAGACAAGATTCTTTTTTCCAGTGATGCTTTTGGACAGCATTACGCGAGCCTGGAACGGTTTGACGATCAGGTCGGCGAGGCCATCATGCCTCAGGCAAAGAAGTATTTCGCCAACATCTTGATGCTCTATTCTCCCCTGATCCTGAAACTCGTCGAAAAGGTCAAGTCCGTAGGACTGGCTTTGGACATGATCTGTCCCGACCACGGAATCATCTGGCGAAGGGACCCCATGAAGATTGTCAAAGCCTATGTGGAGTGGAGCGAACAGAAGCCAAAAAGAAAAGCCCTGGTCATCTACGACACCATGTGGCACAGCACGGAGAAGATGGCTGAGGAAATCGCTGGTGCCCTGGGTCTCGAAGGAGTTGATGCAAAACCCGTGCATCTGCGGCGTTGGCATCGAAGCGACATCGTGACGGAGTGCCTCGACGCCGGTGCCATTGCGATGGGTTCGCCGACCTTGAATAACGGCCTCTTTCCTACTGTCAGCGACTTTCTTTCGTACCTGAAAGGCCTCAAACCCCTGAACAAGGTAGGAGCCGCTTTCGGTTCCTATGGATGGAGCGGGGAGGCGGTCAAACTTATCAACAAAGAGCTGGAAGAGATGAAGTTCAAGATTGTTGATCCGGGCCTCAAGATCCAATACGTTCCGGACACAAAAGGTGTGGAAGCTTGCCGTGAGGTCGCGAAAAGGATCGCCGCTGAACTGCCTCGATAGAGCGTCCTTTTGTGGCCATAGCAAAATGTCGGCTTGCACAAGAGAAACCACCCTCCCGGCCTACTTCGGGTGAGGTTTCGTAAATGCCTTAATAGGGAAAGGGGATGCGGATTGGGAAGAAAAGCCAAAGAGGAAAAATGCCCTGACTGTGAATACTGCCAGACCTGCTCCGAAACACGATGCCGGGTCTGCCGGGGAGAGGGCTGCAAAGACAAGCCCTGTGAGCTTGGCTCCTCTTTCACCTATGAGGAATACATGAAATGGAAGAACGGAAAGTGCCGGTGAAGAAAGCGCCCGTCATTGACAGGTCAGAGTGTACCGATTGTGAATCATGTATCAATCTTTGCCCTCAGATCTTCAAGAGGAACAAAGAAACCGGTTGCATCGATGTTGTCGATCTGCCCGATTATCCTGATGAAGCGCTTCGGGGAGTGATCGCGATGTGTCCCGGTGATTGTATCTCCTTTCCCGCTCCTGACGGAATCGACTGATGGAGCGAAGCCCTCACACCTTGCTCCCCTCTTTATGTCACACATCCAGCACGAAAAAATAAAGGCTTCAGTAGACCCAAATACAGTGTTTACCCTATAGCTGACCGGCTCCAACGACGAGATACTGGGAAGTCTCGAGGCACAACGAAAGAGAAAGAGGGAGCCGAAGCACAGAGCCGGAAGAGGAATGGTGGAACGAATAAACGATGATAACTCCGTGTTTGAAGCAGTTATCGAAGGCGTGGCGGAGCAGCTCGGCGTCGAAGAGGAAAAATGTCCCGGCGAAACCGTAACGGATCCTTGTACCCTGGTGATTATAGGGGCCTCAGGTGACCTGACTCGAAGGAAACTGATTCCCGCCCTCTTTCATCTTTACTTCATCGGAAGCCTGCCAAAACCGTTTCTGATTGTGGGCTGCGCTCGGACCCAAATGTCCAATGAAGATTTCCAAAGTCAACTGCAACAAGGGATGGCAGGCCATGGATACCATGATGGGAAAATCTGGGAATCCTTCGCTTCCTTTGTTCGCTACCGAGCCATTGAATATGATGCTGCTTCCGATTTCGAAGAGCTTGCCCGTGAGCTGAAAGATCTGGACAAACGGTACAGGATGAAAGGGAACAGAATCTTCTATCTGGCGATCCCTCCTACACTCTACGAGACCACGGTGCAGATGCTGGCCAAGGCAGGACTCGCAGAAGAGTATAAGGATCAGAACGGCTGGTCGAGGATCGTCGTGGAAAAGCCCTTTGGCCGTGATTTGCAGACGGCCACAGCCCTTGAACGGTGCCTGCATCAGCATTTTCAGGAGCACCAGATTTTCCGGATCGATCACTATCTGGCCAAGGAAACCGTTCAGAACGTTTTGATGTTTCGTTTTGCCAATGCCATTTTTGAACCGCTCTGGAACAGGCGGTACATCGATTCCATCCGCATCACTGCGTCGGAGAGCATCGGAATTGACAATCGTGCGGGGTACTATGAAGACTCAGGCGTGTTGAGGGATATGTTCCAGAACCACATGATGCAGCTTCTTGCTCTGACTGCAATGGAACCTCCGGCTTTGTTCGAAACAGCGACGGTCCTGGACGAGAAAGCCAAACTGTACAGAGCACTGAGACCGCTTTCCTTAGACAGGCTGCAGGACTTCATCGTGCTGGGCCAATACGGAGACGGGACCATCGGCGGCAA
Source organism: uncultured delta proteobacterium (assembly GCA_963740905.1). Lineage (GTDB taxonomy): Bacteria > Desulfobacterota > DSM-4660 > Desulfatiglandales > HGW-15 > JAFGDM01. The sequence goes on along the minus strand of CAVUFY010000019.1, from coordinate 36,229 downwards.
GAAAGTTCCTGCCTATCGAAAAGAGAAGGGCGTGGCCCCTGATTCGCTCACTCCCACGTATGCCATGATGAAAGTTTTTGTCGACAACTGGCGCTGGCAGGGAGTTCCTTTTTACTTGATATCAGGAAAGAGACTGGCGAAAAAATTGACTGAGATCATGATTCAGTTCAGAGAAGTGCCTCATTCCATGTTTCGCCAGGTTTTGGGAGAAGATATCCGTGCAAACCGGCTTATTCTGGGGATCTACCCGGAGGAGAAGATCACCCTCACCTTTCAGACCAAGTATCCTGGTGCCAGGGTCTGCCTCCGGTCGGTGACCATGGATTTCCTTTACAATCAGAGATATGACGGCCCGGTTCTGGACGCTTATGAAAAGGTCTTGATCGACGTGATGACGGGGGACCATATGCTCTTCTGGCGCCAGGACGGAGTGGAGCTTTCCTGGTCCTTTCTCACGCCTATTTTGGAGGAGTGCGAAAAGCGCAGCAACAGGGCTGAAATGCTTTTGTTTTACGAGACAGGAAGCTGGGGGCCCGAAGGGGTCAAAAGGCTCACGGAAGGGCATTAACCCGGCCGGGCCAAAACAGTATTTGGTTGAAGGCGAGAACCAGTGCATTGTTCGCCTATGCCGAGAATGACTAATTTAAAACGCTGAACGCGGAGAAAGATCATGGAAACCTACTACAAACCGGAAGACCTCCCCAAGTTCCCTGACATGGGTCAACAGGCGCCTGAACTGGCCAAGAGGTTCTTCGACTACTACAATGCGGTGTTTGCGGAAGGGGCGCTCACGGAGAGGGAAAAGGCGCTCATCGCCCTTGCAGTGGCCCACGCGGTCCAATGCCCTTACTGCATTGATGCCTTCACGCAGGCATGCCTGGAGAAGGGATCCAACCTCGAGGAGATGACAGAGGCGGTCCATGTCGTGACAGCCATCAGGGGAGGCGCGTCCCTTGTTCACGGAGTGCAGATGCGAAACATCGTTCAAAAGCTCTCCATGTAAAAAGAGCTACGAACCATGAACATCGAGCAAGCGTTGCAGGACATCGGGTCGGCTGAGAGGCAGGTAGAGCCTTTCATCCAAGTCCTATTAAGGCAAGGCCTCAATCTGGAGCGCAAGGAAACCACGGCGCTTCAGGTCAATGTGGGGCTTCTTTGCAACCAGACCTGCCGCCACTGTCACCTGGCTGCGGGGCCGGACCGCAGGGAAAACATGGACGCTGAAACGGCTCACCAGGTTATCGCTTATGCCGCCAGAAGCCGTTTCAAGACCATCGACATCACAGGAGGCGCCCCTGAATTAAACCCGAATATTTCGAACCTGATCGATGGGCTCTCGCGTCTTGCCCCGAGGGTTATGTTCCGTTCCAACCTGAGCGTTTTGGACGATGGAAAGAGGGACGATCTGATGGTCCTCATGAAGGATCGACGGGTGGTCATCATCGCCTCTTTTCCTTCGCTGAACGAGGTTCAGGCCGATTCCCAGCGCGGGAGAGGCATTTTCCAGACAAGCATCGACGCTCTCCGAAAGCTCAACTCCATGGGCTACGGGGGCGAGGGGACCGGCTTGGAACTGGATCTCGTGTCCAACCCCACCGGAGCGTTCCTGCCCGCCAGGCAGGATCAAACGGAGAGGAGGTTCCGTGAAGTGCTGGGCAAGAAGTGGGGAGTTGTTTTCAACAACCTGTTCGCTTTTGCCAATGTGCCTCTGGGAAGATTTCGTCAATGGCTCCTCCAGTCAGGAAATCTTGAAGATTACCTGCAACGACTTGCCTCGAGCTTCAATTCGTGTGCCGTGGAAGGTCTGATGTGCAGAAGCATGGTCTCCGTCTCCTGGGAAGGCTATCTCTTTGACTGCGACTTCAACCTGGCCAGGGGGCTTCCTATGGGGGGAACGAAGATTCACGTGAATGAAATGCCCGGTCCTCCTGCTTCCGGCAGCAATATTGCCGTTGCCGATCACTGCTACACATGTACGGCCGGGGCAGGATTTACGTGAGGGGGTGCCATCGGTTCCTGAGTTCAGGATATAAGGAGAGCGAGGTGGATGAGGCCACTTCCGGCGTGGAGATCTCCTTTCGATAAAAGTATTTTTTTCTGTGGCGCTCTTTATTTTTTCTCTTTTCATCCCCAGGATCATCAAGAAGATCAAGGGAGAAGTGTGACAAGGAGTGACCCATGGTTAAACGAAGGGAATTCTTGAAGAAAGCGTCGGTGTTTTTTGCGGGTGTCCTGATTTGGTTGAGCCCTGTCTTCCCTTTTCTCCACAAAGCCTTCGGGCAGGCCAAGAAGATCATTCTTCCCAAGGGCACACCCAGGGAGAGCCTGATCGACAAGAACCCCGCCACATTGGATGCGCGAAATCTGGAGATCACCCCCCTCGACCATTTCGGGACGATGGGACTGTCTGAGCACAGAGAGGACCTGGAGAAATGGCGCCTTGAGATCAGGGGGGAGGTACAAAACCCGTTGAACTTGACCTATGAAGAGATCAAAGCCTTGAAGGCCGTTGAGAGAAGCGTACTGCTCATTTGTCCGGGAGTGTTTGCAAATTACGGCACGTGGAAAGGCGTTTCCCTGGCCGACCTTCTCAAAATGGCGAAGGTGAAGGAAGGAGTGACCCAGGTGACGGTAAGAGGCCCGGAAGGGAAATACGGCACGGTGAAGGACTTTAAGATAGCGGATGTGCTTTCGGACAAAGTCTTCCTGGCCTATGAGGTAAACGGCAAGCCGCTGCCGGAAAAACATGGTTACCCCCTCCGCGTCGTAGCCGAAGGGTATTATGGGTTCGACTGGGTGAAATTTGTGTATAACGTTAGTGTCGAGAAAATCCAAGGTTAAAGATGAGCGTTTGTGAAGAAAGAAGAGGACAATTCGAGGTGATCATTGAGGAGGGTTCAGGGATCCTTGCAGCCAAGGGCGCGCAGCTCTTCGAACAGAAGATGCTGGAGTCTCTGAAAGAGAGAGGGCATTTCTTTGTTGGGCTCTCAGGGGGCTCCACGCCGAGAGGGATGCACAGGACGCTTGCAGGCCGTCCTGATCTTCCGTGGGAAGGCGCTCAAATTTTCTGGGGCGATGAACGGTGCGTTTCAGCCACGGATCCGCTAAGCAACTACGGCGCGGCCTGGGAGGATTTTCTGGGGAAAATTCCGTTGAGGTCAGAACAGATCCACCCCATGCCTGGGCAGATGAAGCCGGAACAGGGAGCCCTGCAATACGAAAGGGAACTGGTACGGTTCTTCGACTCGGCAAAAGGAGAGATCCCGCGGTTCGATGTGATTTTTCTCGGCCTGGGCAAGGACGGCCATACGGCATCTCTTTTTCCGGGACAATCCAGCTTAACGGAAACCGAGAGAATGGTGATTGCCGTGCGGGGAGGAGATCCTGATCTGAGCCGACTCACCCTGACCTATCCGGTCCTGAACAGGGCGAGGCACATCGTGTTCATGGTTTCCGGGAAGGAAAAGGCAGAAGCGGTGAGGGCGGTCCTAGAGAAAAAGGACGAGAGATTGCCCGCCGGGAGAGTTCGGCCGGTAAGAGGCATCTTGACGTGGCTCATGGACCGGCAAGCCGGATCGCTCTTGTCTGAGGAAACCGCATTATCCTTTTTGTCTCCGTAACGGTGGAGAATCCCGGTATCACCGGTGATAGGGGGCGAGGAGGAGAATGCGGACATTAGGCTGAATGGAGACTGATCCATGAAAAAGGAGGAAATGATTTTGGCGGGTGATATCGGAGGGACGAAGACGAACCTGGGTCTTTTTGTCCGGGGAGAGAAACGTCCTTCGCCTGTCACGGTAAAGAGCTATCCTAGCGAGGAATCATCCAATCTTGAGCAGATTATCGAAGAATTCCTGGAGAGCCGCCATCCCTCTGGGATCGCCAGTGCTTGCTTCGGGATTGCCGGTCCGGTGGTGAACGGGAAATGTAAGACCACCAACTTGCCGTGGGAGGTGTCTGAAACCCGGTTGAAGAAGAAATTCAAGTGGACCAAGGCGCGGCTCCTCAATGATCTCGCGGCCACGGCGCTGTCCATTCCACTACTGAGTCGTGACGAATGGGTCTCTCTCAACCGGGGAAAAAAACAAGAGGGAGGCAACCTTGCGCTTGTCGCGCCAGGCACCGGACTCGGCCAGAGCCTGCTGATATTCCACCGGGGCCGCTATGCTCCCGTACCTTCTGAGGGAGGGCATGTGGACTTTGCTCCCAAGACCGAGGCCCAAGTTAATCTCTGGAGATTTCTGAAGGAGAAGTACGGTCACGTGAGCGTGGAAAGGATTGTTTCCGGGCCGGGTCTCGTCGATGTTTACACCTGGCTGAGGGAGTCCGGTCGATTCGAGGAGCCGTCGTGGTTGAAAGAGCTTTTCAAGAAAGAGGACTCTGCAAAAGTCATCACAGACTGTGCTTTGTCCGGAAAACACCCTCTGTGCGTTGAAACTCTCGACATCTTTGTCTCTATCCTCGGTGCTGTCGCAGGGAATCTGGCCCTAACAGGACTGACCCTGGGAGGGGTTTACCTTGGAGGTGGCATCCCTCCGAAGGTCCTGCCCGCGCTGAAGTCCGGCCGGTTCTTGGAGAGTTTCCTTAGCAAAGGCCGGTTCAGCGACCTTTTGGGGAAGATACCCATCCGCGTCATCCTCAATGAACGCGCTGCATTACTCGGCGCGGCAGAATGCGCGTTTCAGGCGCTTACGGAAGAACCATGAACTTCAGCGAGCTCGTTCCGAAATTTGCGCAGAAGGTAGAGACTGGGCGTCTGCTCAACTCCGGCTGTGAAAGCTGAAATTTATCACAGGTAAAACGTCGCATGGCACCAAAGATGCGCCCAGAAACCCGTCGGGACCGCCTTATTCTTTTTGGCCGGTACCCTGTCCCGGGACGCACAAAAACTCGTCTGATTCCCTTCCTGGGTCCTGCTGGCGCCGCTGATTTGCAGCGCGTTCTGACGGAGAAGATGGTGAAAACGGCAAGCGCCGTGGCATCCCGCAGGGGCCTGGACCTGGAGATCTGTTTTGAAGGCGCGGATGAGACCCGAATGCGACGTTGGCTGGGACCGCGAGCGATTTACTCTAGGCAGCATGACGGAGATCTGGGCGAACGGATGGGTCACGCTTTCCGCAGAGCCTTCCAAAATGGGTGTCACCGTGTCATCCTTTTTGGAACCGACGTGCCCGAGCTTTCAGCCGCGGTCCTGGAGGCGGCGTTGGGAGGGCTTGAGAAAACTGATTTGGTCATCGGGCCGAGTACAGATGGGGGATACTGGCTCATTGGTCTCAAAAAAGAGGCGGATCTTTTTTCGAACATTTCGTGGGGTATGCGAGGGGTTCTGCAATGCACCCTGTCGAGAGCTAAGGCGTTCGGGATTCATGCGCGCCTCCTGGATCCTTTGACCGATGTCGACAATGTGGAGGACTTGAAAAAGTTCTTTCCCCAACGAGCCTGTTCCGAGCCTTACCTCTCCGTTATCATTCCAGCTCTAGACGAGGCGGCGAACATCGAAAAGACCGTCAGGCGCGCGAGTTGCGAAGACAGCGAAGTCATCGTAGTGGATGGAGGAAGCACCGATAGAACCAGAGAAAAAGCAAGGCGCGCAGGCGCCTGCCTTTTGGGCAGTACCAGGGGCCGGGGTGTCCAACAAAACCGGGGTGCCGCAGCGGCTCGGGGGAAGGTCCTCCTCTTTCTTCACGCAGATACCCATCTACCCGGAGACTACTCGAACCACGTCTTCGACACGCTTATGGACCCAAGAGTGGTTCTGGGCGCTTTCAGATTCAAGACCGACCTGGAGTCGCCCCTTGGGAGGATGATGGAGAGCCTTGTGGATCTTCGCTCGCGCTATCTCCGCCTTCCATATGGAGATCAAGCCCTTTTCCTCAGAAAAGCGGGGTTTGAGCAGGGAGGCGGTTTTCCCGAAGTGCCCATAGCGGAGGATTTTTTCCTGGTCCAGCGTATGCGAAGACAGGGCCGCATCGCCATAGCCAGGGCTTATGCGACGACTTCAGGGAGGCGGTGGCTAAGAAGAGGGCTTTTCCGCACTGCCTTGATCAATCAGGTGATCCTGGCCGGTCTGGCTCTGCGCGTTTCTCTTTCAACCCTTGCGTCGATTTACGGACGCTGAAAGATTCGGCCGGAAACAAAGCACGAACATTTTCCGGTCCAGACGTGAAGTGCATGCTTTCACCAAAAACGATGAAGTTTAAAGTCTTAGAGAAAAACTTCCTTGCAAGCTGCGGAGAAGTTGCATGTTGCCGACCCATGAGGAGGTCTCTGACGAGTCCGCAATGAAATCTGCCTTGGCAGATTTCATATAACGTCCCTTCGGGACTTCACTCCCGCCGAAGGCGGGAAGTACCTGAAATCCGATGAAGTCGGATTTCAGGAAGAGACCTCACCATGGGTCGGCTTGAGAGGCACACTTGAGACTCGTTTGGCTGCGGCCAAAGATCTGTATTGGAAAGAACTGTGTGAAAACCACTATCAGGAGGAGGATATATAATGACCAGATATCTTGTTGTCGGAAACGGGGTGGCAGGCACCACTGCGGCGGAAAACATTCGCAAACTCGACCAGGAAGGCACGATCTCTATTGTGACAGAAGAGGCAATCCCATTTTACTGGAGGATACAGCTCAACGAATACATCGCGGGTGAAGTGAAGGAGGAAAAACTCCTGGCCAAGAAGCAGGAGTGGTACAAAGACCAGGGGATTGAATTGAGGCTCAACACCCGCATTCTGGGCGCTGATGCGCAAGATAAAGTGCTCATGAGTCAGGATAACCAGAAATTTTCCTACGATCGGCTGCTGCTCGCAACGGGGAGCCATTCATTTATTCCTCCCATCAAAGGGGCGGAAAAGAAAGGTGTTTTCAACTTAAGGTCCTACCAGGATGCTCGTAACATCATAGACTGGTCAAGGGGCGTTGATGACGTGTTGCTCATTGGGGGAGGTTTGCTGGGTCTCGAAGCAGGAAACGCTCTGCGGAAATTGGGAAAGAGAGTGATGGTGGTCGAGTTTTTTCCGAGGCTTTTGCCTAGACAACTGGATATCCCGGGAGCAGGCAGGCTCCAGACGATGATGGAGAACTTGGGTTTTTCTTTCAGGCTGGGGGCCAAGACCCAGGAAATGACGGGTGGAGACCGGGTGTTGGGGGTTATCCTCGAAAGAGGCGAAACGCTTCCCGCGGGAATGGTGATTATCTCGGCCGGAGTGCGGCCCAACCTCGATCTGGCCAAAGCCCTCGGCCTGGACCAGGACAAAGGGATCAAAGTGGATGACCGCTTGATGACCAGCAAGCCGGATATCTTTGCTGCCGGCGATGTAGCGGAATACAAAGGCATCCCGTACGGCATCTGGCCTGCCGCCATGGAGCAGGGCCGCGTGGCGGGAATCAACATAGCTGGGGGGGAAGCGAGCTACAAAGGGAGCGTGATGGCAAGTACGCTCAAGGTGGTGGGAATCGACCTGGCCTCGGCAGGAGAAATCGATGTGGACGATAAATTTGAGTGCAAAACCATTTCGAAAGAAGATGTGTACAAGAAAATCGTGATAGATAACAATCGAATCATTGGATGTATCATGCTGGGCGACACGAAAGGCTTCACCAAAATCACCAAAATGATGGCCGAAAAACAGGATATATCGCAGATCAAGGACAGCCTCCTCGTTAACTCCTGAAAGAGTTCCCCCCTCTCCATCTCCTCGCGCCGGAGGGAGGCTTCGTCGCGGGAAGAATTACAAACGTTCAAAAGTGCTTGCATGCCCTCATGAAGCGATTTGGGAAACCAGGCTTCGTAGCGCAAAGGGCCGGCCCCTTTCAGGCAAGAGTCCCTCCATGCAAACACTCTTGAACGATGCCGGAAAAAATTAGCACTGCTTGACAAAGTTTTGACTAACATATAAACTTAGCCATAGCTAATTCAAGGGAGATATGGTGATGGATTTGGAGTCCAAGCTGAGCTCGCAGATGGAAGACTATCTGGAGACTATCTTCTCTCTGTGCCGCGAGGAAGGGGTTGCGCGAGTCAAAGCCATTGCAGATCGACTTGACGTGAGCAATCCGAGTGTGGTGGGAGCGATCAAGAAACTGAAAGATCGCAATCTCGTGATCCAGGAGAGGTACGGCTATGTCCGGCTCACTCTCGAGGGAGAGGAAATAGCAGGGGTTATCACTCACCGTCATGAGGTTCTCAGCAGTTTTCTGGAAGAGATTCTTGGTCTCGACCGGGAGACGGCCTCTCAGGACGCTTGCAGGATTGAGCATGCTGTCAGCCCCGAAACCGTGAAGCGGCTGCATGCGGTCGCGGAGTTTATCAACAGTGAACCTCAAATCAACCTGGACTGGCGGAAGGAGTTCAAGCGCTTTTACCGCGACTATGTGAAAAGGCGGAAGAAATGAATACAACGCTGGAAAAACTCAAAGACGGTGATTTTGCCGTGGTGCGGCAGATTAACGGAGGGCATCTTGTTCGCCAGCGGCTGGGGGGGCTCGGTGTTCATCCCCAGGACAGATTCCGCGTCCGGCGAAGCGGATATTTGGGCGGTCCCGTACTGATTGAAATCCACGGTGCCAAAGTGGGAATAGGTCATGGTATGGCCGAGAAGATCGAAGTCGATGTGATAGAAAAGTAAATGAAGATTGCTCTCGTCGGACAACCAAACTGCGGCAAAAGCTCCCTTTTCAACAGTGTGGCCGGGTATAAGGCCATGGTTTCCAATTTCCCCGGCACAACCGTAGACTATGTGAGCAGCCGGGTCCATATGAATGGAGATAGTTTTGATCTTGTGGACCTGCCGGGGATTTATTCTCTTTCGACTCCGGAAAAGGATGAACTCCTGGCTCGCAGGTATCTCATCCGGTTCAAGCCGGACCTGGTGATCAACATCGTGGATGCTTCTGTTCTTTCCAGGAGTCTGGAACTGACCTTGGAACTCCTGGAACTCAAGATCCCGATGGTCGTCTGTTTGAACATGATTGATGAAGCTGAAAGAAAAGGCGTGGAGATCGATGTTGAACACCTGGCCCATGATCTGGGCGTTCCGGTCGTCCCTACCATCTCCATCCGTGGGCACGGGGTGCCCGAGCTGTTTCGGGCCGCCATTGAGACGGCGAAGAGCGGGAAAACCGGTAAAACGTACTTTCTGTCCCTGGATGTTGAGCAAGCGGTTTCAGAACTCGCCTCTCTCTTTTCAGAGAGTACTACCCAAAAAGTGGGACTGCCTGAGAGGCTCCTTGCTATCAAATTGCTTGAAGAGGACGAGGAATTTGAGGAAGAGATCGAAAGGGTTCAGCCCGAAGTCATGACCGACGTAGCGCGCCTTCGCCGCATGCTGGCGGATTGCCACGGGAGGCCTTCCGATGTGGTGATCTCTTCGGAAAGACATTCTCTGGCCCTGAATCTTTTCGAGCACGTGGCTAAAGTCAAACCCCGAACCGGGAAATCGTTCAGAGACCAGGTGGACAAATACCTCATGCATCCATACCTGGGGTATGTGTTCCTGGCTGCAATTCTCTTCTTCTTTTTCTGGGTGGTTTTCAGTTTTGGAAAGCACATTGAAACGCCCATTCTTAGCTTGTTTGATCAATTCTCATCTTTTCTGGGCGCTTATTTCAGTAAAGACTCGCTCCTTTTCACCATTGCCAGGGGTCTGATTCAGGGCTTTTCAGGGGGTATCGGCATTGTCCTTCCCTATCTCATCCCCTTTCTCTTGGGACTTTCCCTTCTCGAAGACGTAGGTTACCTCCCGCGAGCCGCCTTCCTCATGGATTCCGTCATGCACGCCATCGGACTCCACGGTAAATCCATTATCCCCTTCGTGCTAAGCTATGGCTGCAATGTCCCTTCCATCATGGGGGTAAGGATACTGGAGAGAGCACGGGATCGCTTTATCACCGCTGTGCTTGTCACTCTTATTCCTTGCGCGGCACGTACCACCATCATTTTCGCCCTGGTCGCTTTTTACCTTGGGCCGCTGCGGGCCCTCTTGCTCTATGTGTTGAATATCGTCGTGATAGCGGCGGCAGGAAAGATACTGGCTCACTATATGCCGGATGTCTCATCGGGGATGATTCTGGAAATCCCCAGCTACAAGGTGCCCGAAATCAGGAGAGTGGCGAGGAAGATCTGGTTTCGCCTTCGTGAATTCATCGTCATAGCGTGGCCTATTCTGATCGTGGGGAGTCTCATTTTAAGTCTCCTGGAATACTTTCATCTTGAGTCCCTGATCAATGGGTTCCTCGCACCTTTTACCGGCGCCGTGCTCGGTCTTCCCCCGGCAGTGGGGATTACGCTGATCTTCGGCATCCTGAGAAAGGAGTTGACGATCATTATGCTGGTGCAGGCTTTTGGAACCAGTGATTTCCCTTCCGTGATGACCCAAGGACAGATGATGGTCTTTACCGTCTTCAGTCTGTTCTATATTCCGTGTCTCGCGACTCTGGGCATGCTGCGTTCCACCATCGGAAACCGAGGCATGCTTTTCACGCTCTTCTTTGATACGGTGATCGGGACCCTGGTGGCCCTTGTCTTCCGGGCCCTTTATACCCTTTTCTGATCGGAACAAGCTCGAGAGGCTTTGAATGCACAAAAAAGTCGCGCTATTTACAGCGGTGCTCGGAGCATTATCTTATGATCCGTGTAGGAACAGATGCTGGAGGTGCTGAGGGACATTCATGGAGCAGAAAGGCGAGCAAATAATCCGTTGTCCGAGCTGCGGGGCGAAGAATCGCATTCCTCCTGAGAAGTCAAGGGCGCAGGCAAAGTGCGGAAAGTGCGGGTCCCAGCTGATCGGTGAAACAACAGAAAACCGTGCCGGTCCATCCGGCGCTTTTCTTTTCCGATGCGCGGAGTGCGGAGCCAGAAACAAGATTCCCGGAGAGAAAATCCATGCCGACCCCAGGTGTGGGAAATGCAAGCAACCCTTGAAGGCAGAGCAGCTTTTCGAACCCCAGCCGATAAGGGTCACAGACGGAAATTTTCAACAAAAGGTGCTGAAATCGCCTCTCCCAGTCCTCGTTTTCGCCTGGGCGCCGTGGTGCCCGACTTGCAGGGCCTTCCTTCCTGTCATCGATGATTACGCAAAGGGTTCAAAAGGGAGAGTCAGGATGGGGAAACTGAACGTGGATGAGAATCCGGCGCTCTCTTCAAAGTACAATATTATGAGTGTACCCCAGATTCTGATTTTTGACAACGGGCAGCTCAAGGAGACTCTGCCGGGCGCCATGCAAAAGCGCGAAATTCAGATCAAAATGGCTGCCTATACTTAAATGATATCCTTTCTGAAAAGCAACGCCTCAAGAAGGATCTTGTTGTTCGTGGTTCTGGCGGGGTGCGCCGGCTTCCTGATTTACGAGACGGGACTGTTCCAGTTTTTCCTCAGCAAGAAACGGGTACTTTCTTTTCTGCAGTCCTTAGGCCCGTGGTCTTTTGCCGGATTCATCCTTATTCAGGCGGCTCAGGTCATCGCAGCGCCTGTTCCCGGTGAAGTTACAGGGTTTCTGGGCGGATATCTTTTTGGAACTCTTCTTGGCGTGATCTTCTCCACCGTCGGCTTGACGTTGGGTTCCTATATCGCTTTCATGTTCGCCCGTACCTTTGGCAAGCCCTTCCTGGAAAAACTCGTTCCCGTCTCGACCATGGAGCGATTCAAGTATCTCTTCCGCCACAAAGGCGCTTTCCTCATATTCCTGCTTTTCTTGATCCCAGGGTTTCCCAAGGACTGGCTTTGCTACGTGCTCGGCCTGGGTCCCCTTTCCACCATGGAATTCCTGCTCATCGGGGGGACGGGGAGGCTTTTCGGAACCCTCCTGATCACCTTGGGGGGCTCCTATGTCAGACATCATCAGTACGGAAGGTTTTACGTTCTCGTGGGCGCAGGAACCACCATGGCTATTGTCGTCCTGGCTTACAAAGACAAGTTGGACCGGCTTTTCAGATTCTGGCACCTGAAAAGCCTCCGAAAACAGCGCGGAAAATAAGGTCGAGACAAGGACTAGGTTTCAGGCCCCAGGTTAAATAGCTTTCGATATCCGGAGGTCCGGTTCTCTATTTCGACCCGAATCAGGCCTTGTTCATTGTATTCGTAGGTTTCGATGACTTCCTGCGATGAGAGTTCGGGACAGATCAGGACAGAGACTTTTCGAAGATCCCTGCGATTCAGCAAGGATGGGTCGTAGGGGAAATAGACATCCTTCCACAAGGCAATATCTCCTTCCGGTTCTCCCTCCTCCCCCAGGGAACTGCATTCCAGATATCTCAACTGGCCGACGTTGTGCACAGGATGATAGGTCCGGATGACCTTCAGGATGCCTGTTTCAGGGTCTACTCTCCTGTCCTTGAGGAAGATGGGGTCAAAGACTTTGTCTTTCCCCTTTTCCCGCCAAATGCCGAAATAACGCGAGACGGTCTCCTGAACCCTGACTTGGGCTTCCGGATCTGCGGCAACCGCCAGTCCGATGGCTGTGGCCGCGTGAGGGAGGGGAGAGGTCTTCACCTTGCTCGGATAAGTCTCTCTCAGCCTGCGAGACACAGGGGGAAAGGCGACCGAGCCTCCCACGAGGTAAATGGCTGCGAGGGTCCTGCTGTCCTCGGGTGCCTCGCCGAGATTTTGGAGAAGGTGTCGGAGAGACTCGATGCTTTTTTCAATAAGAGGGTCACAGCGCTCGTAAACGGTCGCGGTTTCAAGGACCACGGGCGTTTGCCCCTCTGCAACCAAGCCGAGATCGACCACCATCTTTTTCGTATTTGCCTTGAGCCCTTCTTTTCTCTCCCTGCATTCTTCAAGGAGCCTGGTGATCTTAGTGGGTTCGAAATCGCGTCGGGACAGGCCGGTCTCCTCCAACACGAGATCCAGGATGATTTCGTCAAAATCATCTCCTCCAAGCCTTGAGACGCCCTCGTGAGCCATCACGTCGTGGCAACGATTTAAGATGCCGACCAAAGAGCCATCGAAGGTCCCGCCGCCAAGATCGTACACGGCGACATACCTCTTTGGGCTTCGGGGTCCAAGATTTCGGAGGTATCGATGAAGAAACTCCACTGCCGCAGCGGAAGGTTCATTCATGGCTCCAAGCACGTTGAAGCCGGCAAGCCTGAAAGATTCCAGAGTGATATACCGCTGATTGCTGTTGGCATTCGCAGGGGTGGCCACCACCACGTCGAGAGGCCCTTTCTTGCGCAAGGGGATATTGCCGTGCCGGAGGATCATGCTCTTCACATGCCGGAGGAACAGCGTAGTCAGATCGAGCAGAGTGATGGAGACTCCCGGTCCGAGGTCCAAAACATCTTCAGGTTGAAGGTGGCCGGCCAGGCGCTTAAGCGACCGAAGGAGGTACACATCCGGCTCATCCAGGAGATCCACGGCGTCCCACCCGAAATGGATGGTTTCTTCCTTCACCGCTACAAGCGAAGGGATGTACTCTTTCAGCTCCCCTTTCCAGGAAAAGCTATACACCGGGTAGTTGCCTCCGTCCTGGGACGCCACCACGGTCCGAGTTGTGCCAAAATCAATCCCAAGTCTCATGGCCGGCAGTTAAGCTCCTGATGCGTCATTTATCCGCAGCCGAACAACTCCAAGTCCGACTCATGGGGAGGTCTCGAAACGAAGCACGGCTCACGGAGCAAGGCCTGAGACGAAAAATCACTTATTCCTTTTCCTGCTTATCTTAGCCATGAACCTTGGGCCGTTCTATGCCCCCCCGGCCGGACCTAAAGACTTCTCCTCAAAATGCAAAGAAGCTGCGATCCAAAGGTCTCACCCCGATACTACACGGATAAAAGAAATTTTCAAGCGGTGTTACAGATGCCTTGCATAGTTAAGCACATTTCTGGTAGTGCGGAGCTGGAAGAAAGGATGAAAAATTTCATCCCCTTGGGTTTGAAAGGGGAAATACACGAGGGTCAGGCTTTTGGCCCTGATTTGGATGTCCGCGAGCTTGGGCAGCAATAGAGCGGGAGGCTTCATAAAACCGGCGAGGTTGATCTTGAGGCTTTCAATCGCTTCTGAGACGGGAAGGGTCACCGGATACAGCCCGGCTTTCGGCAACTCGGGGACCCAGGCTTCCTCAACTTGAGAAAGAGTGACGATAGTGGAAAAGCGCAGGAAATCCTGCGGCCTTATCTTGAAAGCAGGCGACCAAAAGTGAAAAGGCCTGGCTTCCATCCCGCTCCGAACGACTTTGGGCAGGTTTGCGACCCTTATCAGGTCTGCGTAGGAACGAAGATCGAGGCCTGAGATTTCCGTTTTGAAACGGTAGAAGGGAAGAAATAGGACATCGCTGTTTTCTTCAGGCAGATGGCCGAAATCCAGTTTTTTGAACCGGCCCTTGGTCTGGACCCAAATGGACTGGCAATTCCTGCAGCTCAGGACGATGGAGTCTCTTTCGCCCTCCAGATCCCAGCCGCAGTTCGGGCACTGGGCAGGAATGAACTGGATTTGCCACTGAGACGGGCCTCCGGGAAGAGCCATGACATCGAAATCTTCAGGCGGCTGAGAGGCAACCGGCCGGTTGAGCACGGCGTCAAAAATCTTGCCGTCCACATAGAACGGAGAGTAAATCTGGCTCAGGGTTTCACCTATGAATCTCTGATCGAAAATGGGCGGTGGAAGGCAAGCACTGAACCTTTCTCCTACCAGTTGCGCCATTTCTTTGAACGGAAGGGTTGGTTTCACGAAATGACCTTGTGTTTCGGGTGTTACAAACTGCAGTTTCAGCGCCTGGCTTCGCAGGCCGAGAGAGGCGGGAAAGTAATCTGAAGGGACCCCTTGATGACTGACGTCCACGATGCGATGGTCGATTCGCTCAAGGAGGGAGGAAAAGAGAATTCCTTTGAACCGCCAGTAAGGAAGGAAGACCAGGCTCTTGCCTTTCGGGGCCGAATGAGGAAGCACGTAACGAAAAAAATCACTCGAGAAAAGAAAGGATTTGACCTTGCAGTACGGGCAGGCAAAAAGACGGTCCGTCTCTTCGAGGACGGCTGGAGCACCGCACTGAGGGCACTGATAGTCAATCAGAAACTTCGGGCCGCTTAACATGAAGGGCTGGTCTTTTTCTCGATCATAGTTTTTCACCACAGTGGTTGCAATAAACCGCCCCCGGAAGGTTTTCTTGCCGGCATTTGGGGCAGGTCTTGACCGAAGGCTTCTCATCGGCCGGATGACCGCACCGAGGACAGAATTTCGCATTGGGGGTCAGATTTTTTCCGCAGTGGGCGCATTCTGCAAACACAACGAGCTGGTGTCCGCACTGGGGGCAAAACTTGGCACTGGCAGGAATCGTGTTTCCGCACTCGGGGCAGTGGGAAGTCTCCTGAGAGGACTCCGCCGCTTTGGTCGCGGCGAAATACTGGGCAAACATAGAGGGCATCATGATGCCCATGCCCATACCCATGCCGGAGGCGGCTCCTCCTTCAGCAGCGGCAGCCTTTTCCATGGCCATGGCCGCTTTCATTTGCATTAGCTTATTCATATCTTGGAAGACGCCCATACGGGAG
Organism: uncultured delta proteobacterium; assembly: GCA_963740905.1. Taxonomy (GTDB): domain Bacteria; phylum Desulfobacterota; class DSM-4660; order Desulfatiglandales; family HGW-15; genus JAFGDM01. Next base: position 20,741 of record CAVUFY010000019.1, on the reverse strand, counting down.
CGATCGTCGATAGCCTGCTGGACTTCAGGAGGAGGGGTGATCGCATTGGTGTAAAGATCAGTGAGGCCGAGTCCGAAATGACTGAAGTCATTTCGGAGGCGGCTTGAGAGCCCTGTGGAGAGTTCATCGTATTTCGAAGGCAGGTTCAGAATCGTGTCAATTGTTTCCCCCATATAATCATTAAACCGCGAAACGATCACCCTGTTCAGATACTCTTCTATGGCTTCGGTGGTGTAAATACCCTGGGTCCCTACCAGCTTGTTAATGAAAAGGATCGGCTGAACCACCTGGATGTTGAAGACCCCGAAAGCCCGCAGACGGATCAGCCCGAGTTCGGAATCCTTGAAGGCAACCGGGTCTCTGGTACCCCATTTCAGATTGGTGAAGACCTTCATGTTCACAAAATATACTTCTGCCCTCAAAGGACTGGTGAGTCCCCAGGGAAGGCTGGCGATTTTTGTCAGGATGGGGATATTTGCCGTCTTCAGCGTGTGACGGCCGGGCGCGAAAGCTTCCACGGCTTTGCCCTTGTAAAACAATACGGCCACCTGACTTTCGCGGGCGGTAAGTTGAGCACCGTACTTCATCTCTCCCGAGCCTTCCTCAGGGATACGGTGCACCAATTCCTTGCCTGACTCATCAAACCATTCCAGCACCTCGAGAAATACGGCGTTGTTTGTTCCCATTTGCAATTCTCCCTTCCGTTCAAGGCTGAATTCGAGCAATCCTCCCGTGTTCAAAGAAGCTTCGGATTATATCTTATAATACTATAATAATGTAGATTTATAGTCAATTATAACAAAAAAAGAAATTGATGTAAGCCAGGTCGGCAAATAACGGAACGGAAACATCGTGGTTTTGGAGATTGATTTACACAGACCATTTGTTTATGCTGGGCGTGAAAAGGGTAAAGATATGGGCCTATAAATCAAAGGGCAGAACATCCCGTGACCGTCAATCAAAAGATCAAAGAGCATCTCATCAAGAGAGCTGCGACCGCTGTGGTTTGCGACAAAGGAACACCCCGTCATAAGGGAGTTGCTTTTGACAAAAGCGTCAGTTTTTGTTAAGGTAACGCCGCACAAAGCAGCAGCGGAATCGCAACCAAGAAATGAGCAGGCATGACACGCATCGTTTTAATAAGCGACGGGAACAGAGAAAGATACTTGAGAGCCGTCAGGCCCTTGGGAGATTTTTTTGCGCGTACAGGGGTTCACCCCAACATTCTTTCATTCGCCGGGCTGGTTCTCAGCGGCGGTTCGGGTTTCCTTTACAGCCAGGGCCGTTTTTTCTGGGCTGCGTGGATGGTCCTGCTGGCGGGAATCTGTGACACCCTGGACGGTCAGATCGCAAGACAGGCAAAAAAGAACAGTCCTTTTGGAGCCTTTTTTGACAGTACTCTGGACCGATACAGCGATATGTTCCTCTTCATCGGCCTCGCCTATTACTTTTCCGGCGGCTACTCCGCCTCTCCACCCGAAGCTCAGGGCCAGGCGAGCCCCTGGACCGTCGTCGCCATTGTTCTGGTCATTGCAGGCTCCTTCATGGTCAGCTACACGAGAGCAAGAGCTGAAGGACTCGGCTTGCAGTGCAAGGCCGGGATGATGCAGAGGCCGGAGAGGATCACCCTGCTTATCCTGGGTTCCCTGCTGGGTTCCATCCCGGCCGTAGGAATATTTCTCCTCCAACTGACCCTCTTCGTTCTGGCAGTTTCCGTGAATCTGACGGCGCTTTACAGGATGCATTACGTCAGGCACCAGTTAGCTCACCAAGCCGGGGCAAAGTGAAAACAGAGCTGAAATGTCCGCACTGCGGGAAGTTCGTTGAGAAGTATCGAAATCCCATTCCGACCGTGGACATTATCATTGAGGTGAATGGAGGGATCGTCCTCATCAACAGAAAGAACCCCCCTTATGGGTGGGCGTTGCCCGGGGGCTTCGTAGATTATGGTGAAAGTCTGGAGGCAGCAGCGCTGAGAGAGGCAAAAGAAGAGACTTCTCTTTCGGTGGCGCTTATCTCTCAGCTGGGAGCCTACTCGGACCCGGCCAGAGACCCCCGACACCACACGATCTCCGTGGTCTTCATCGCCCGCGCCGAGGGAAGCCCGATGGCGGCGGATGATGCGGCAGAAGTGGGACTTTTTGACCGGGGTAGCATCCCGAAGACCATGGCCTTTGATCACGGGAAAATTCTGCGGGACTACTTTAACAGAGGAAAACGGTCGAGGAAATCTCTGAGACCGGGTTTTAAATAGAGATGGCTCAGGTCGAAACGAGTCAGGGCTGCGGCCAGAGCATCAATCTTGTCCCTGTTCGCCGCCTTGGAGTGGATAATCAAAAGATACTGCCCCTTTAGCCTGCATAGTCCACCGGGCGTAAAGCCCCCCTCTTTTTTCAGATTTTCGTATCGAACTTCGATGTCCAGGTTCCGGGCTAACTCCTCAAGTTCTGTCAGAACCGCGCTCTCGTCCACGATACCTTTTCTCCCTACAACTCATGAGAGGCCGCCGAAGATCCACGGACTTCTCCTCGATCACAACTTGCTTAATACGCTCGCATTAGACTCCTGTCTCCTTTGTGAAAGATTGTCAATAGGGAATTGCTTTGAGCTCCGAGAAAAATGTGGTATGCATGGAAGCATTTCATCTTCGGAAGGGAAGGCAATATCTTGGGCCTGAAGCTTTTGTAGGAGAAACCAGGTGACAAAGACAGGTATCGTGAGAAACAGCAAATACATGGAGCACCGGATGGGAGAATATCACCCTGAGTGCCCCCAGCGGCTTGAGGCAATCTATGCCATGCTGGGCGAGCCCGATATGGCAGGCAAATTTGTGGAGATTCCTGTGCGGCCAGCCGAAAAAAGGGAAATCACTCTGGTGCATTCTTCAGAGTATTTAGCTCGGCTTGAAGCAACGGCAGGGGTGGAATACACCTATCTGGACCCCGATACACAGACCTGCGCAGCTTCCTATGATGCCGCTATGCTGGCGGCAGGCGGACTGTGTCAAGCCATCGCCATGGTTCATTCCGGAGAGCTCCATAATGCTTTTGCCCTGGTGAGACCGCCCGGTCATCATGCTGAAAGATCCCAAGCCAAAGGTTTTTGCCTGTTTAACAATGTGGCCATCGGAACAAGGTATGCTCAGGAGTCCCTTCACGTATCACGTCTCCTCATCGTCGACTGGGATCTTCATCACGGAAATGGGACGCAGCATAACTTCGAAGAGGATCCCAGCGTTCTCTATTTCTCCACCCATCAGTATCCTTACTATCCCGGGACAGGAGCCTTTGACGAGGTGGGCAAAGGTGAGGGGAAAGGATTCACAGTCAACATCCCCCTCACGGTGGGATACGGAGACGGGGAATTCTCGGTGATCTACGAGAAGGTGTTGAAGCCCATTGCGCTGGAGTACCGGCCGGAAATGATTCTTGTTTCAGCAGGCTTTGACATTTACTATGGGGACCCGTTGGGCGGGATGAATGTGACTCCCAGGGGTTTCGCAGGGTTGACCAGGATGGTCATGGACCTGGCAAATGAATGCTGTGGCGGGAAGGTGATCCTGACCCTGGAAGGCGGGTACAGCATAATGGGGGAGAGAGATTCGGTGAAGGAAGTGCTCAAGGAACTGGCGGGGCTTTCCGTCACCAAAACTCAGGATATCATGGCTCTCGCCAATCCGGAGATGATGGATTACTTACTGGAAAGAGTGAAAGCCGTTCATGGCAAGTACTGGAAAAATTTGTAGTTCCCTCCAAGCCGGCAGGTTTGGATTGCTAAAAGAGCCAACACCGTGAGCCAGCGCGGCCGCTTCGGAAAATACGGCGATATCAAGCGGATCGAACGGCTCAAGAAATCAGGGATCCGCACAAGGCCTTCCGGCGAACAGTCCAAAGATCGAAGACTCCCCTTCACTGTCGAAATAAGACTCCAGGTTCGTCGAGCCAACTTGTCCGACATCGGTTTCATCGGGCAACTCAGCGGAAGAGTTTTCAGTGTGTACGGCCCTTACAGGAGTCTGGTCCCCCAATGGTTTGAAACGGGTTCCACCATCACGCTCATTGCGGTCCAACAGGGCAGGCCGGTCGGGTTCGCCATGATGGGGCGCTTGTCCGACGAGCTTCAGGGAGAGAACCGGTGCGAACTTCTTGCCATTGCCGTGCAGTCTGATGCGCAGCGCCGGGGCGTAGGCGGGATGCTCCTCCGAAAAATAGAAGAAGAGGCTCGGCGACTGGGAGAGCCTGTTCTTTGCCTCCATACCGCTACAGTAAACTTTGCCGCGCAGGAACTTTTCAAGAAACATGGGTTTCACCCCGTCCTGATCGAGAAACGCTTCTATCCTTCAGGCCAGGATGCCGTGATGATGGTCAAGACAGTTCAGGACAAATAGAATCCTATCCCTTCGAATTTCGGAACAGTAGTTGTGAGGCCCTCCGGGAATCCCATATTTTGGGACTTGAACACTGAAGACCCGACGGGATATAATACCTCGTTAGCCGCGAAGGGGAGAAATCAATGGCACAAATCGACGCGTTTTTCAAACTGATGCACGAACAAGGCGCCTCTGACCTTCACATGGTCGCCGGCCAGCAGCCGGTCTTGAGGATCGGCGGAGAGCTGGAGCGAGTCAAGTATCCTCCTCTTGAGAATGATCCCCTGAAATCAATGCTGTATGAGATTACTCCCGAGCATAAAATCAAGGAGTTCGAAGAGACTGGCGATGTGGACTTCGCCTATGAAATTCCTGGGTTAGCCCGGTACCGGGCCAATTTTTTTCAGCAGAGGTACGGCATGGGCGCAGCCTTTAGGGAGATCCCCTCCAGGATCATGACGTGCGAGGAATTGGGTCTTCCCAAGGTAGTGAAAAGACTGGCGAGCCTGCCCCGGGGCCTTGTCCTCGTCACCGGCCCCACTGGGAGCGGCAAATCGACTACGCTTGCCGCCATCGTGCACGAGGCGAACCTTAACCGCAAAGAGCATATCATTACCATTGAGGACCCGATTGAGTTCGTCCACAAGAGCGAGAAAGCCATCATCAACCACCGGGAGGTGGGCTTCCACACCAAATCCTTTTCTGCCGCTCTGAGGGGGGCCCTCCGGGAAGATCCGGATATCATCATGGTGGGGGAGATGCGTGACATCGAAACCATCAGCCTGGCCATTGAAGCCTCCGAGACGGGTCATCTTGTCTTTGCCACCCTCCACACCAACAGCGCTTCCAAAACCGTGGACCGAATTATAGAAGTCTTTCCGGAGAGCCAGCAAGAGCAGATCCGGAACACCCTCGCCGACGGGCTTCGAGCCGTCATCTCCCAGACTCTGTTCAAGAAAAGGGAGGGGAGGGGGCGGGTGGCTGCGCTCGAAATCATGATCGCCAACCCGGCGGTGCGGAACCTGATCAGAGAAGGGAAGACCTATCAAATTCCTTCCATGATTCAGACAGGAAAAAAATTCGGCATGCAGTCCCTGGATGATGCCATCATGGAACTCCTGACCAAGAAGATCATCACTCCTGATGACGCCTATACGCGCTGCGTTGATAAGGCAAAATTTCTGCCCTTTATGAAGCAGGCGCCATCTGATTTCACGGAGGTCTAGGGAGCATTTATGTCCAGAGAGCGTCATGAGAGAAGGAACACCGGAGCGACACAGAGGGGGTACACCGTATGAGACGCCAAGAGATCGATCACATCCTCACCGCCATGCTTGAGTCTCATGACAACGTTTCAGACCTCAACTTCACGGTTGACAAACCCTTCCAGGTGGAATCCTCCGGACAGTTGAAATCCGTTTCGTTGAACCCTGCTGTTGTCAGGATCACACCTTTTCAGGCAGAGATCCTGGCCCTTAATCTCATCAACGGCGACCGCAGGTTGACGAGGATGCTCCTCAACGAAGGTTCGTGTGACACCTCTTACGGTTTGGCCGGAAAGGCTCGATTCAGGGTCAATATCTTTTCCCAAAAAGGCTACTACTCCACGGTGATGAGACAGTTGGCAACCCGGGTTCCTACCGTAGATGAGATGATGCTTCCCCCTGCCTTCCGCAAGATGGCTGAGGAAAGAAACGGCATGATCCTGGTGACGGGCGCGACCGGAAGCGGCAAGTCCACCTCCCTTGCCGCGGTCCTCAATGAGATCAATGAAGCCAAGCCTGTTCACGTGGTGACTCTCGAAGACCCGGTCGAATACGTTCATGCCCAGAAAAAGGCGACCTTCAATCAACGTGAGCTGGGAATAGATTTTGACCATTTCGCGAACGGGCTGAGAGCCGCCCTGCGGCAGGCGCCCAAGGTGATCCTCGTGGGCGAGATGAGGGACAAAGAAACGGTGGAGATCGGGCTTTCCGCCGCAGAGACCGGACATCTTCTGCTCACTACGCTCCACACGGTGGATGCCGGGCAGACCGTGAACCGGATCGTGGGGATGTTCGAGCGGGAAGAGGAAAAGCAGATCCGTATTCGCCTGGCCGACTCCATACGCTGGATCGCCTGTCAGAGGCTTCTGCCCAAGATAGGAGGAGGCCGGGTGGCCGCCTTTGAAATCCTGTGCACGAATCTCCGGGTAAAGGACGCCATCCTTCATGGCGAGTCAGAAGGAAGAACCTTTTATGATATCATTGAGCAGGGCAATCCCTTCGGCATGATGACCTTTGATCAGAGCATCGCCGAACTGTACCAGAACGGGCTGATTACTCAGGAGACGGCGCTGAGTTATGCTTCGAGGAAAGCCGTGGTCGGGAGGGCGATTGATGCCGTCAAGGCGGCGAGGGGCGAGAAGACCACCTCCATTGAGGATTTGGCCCTGGATCATGAATACGGCAGGAAGCAGAGTTGGTAAGGAGACTGAACGATGGAACTTTCTTGCGAAAAATGCCGGACCCGTTTCAACATTCCCGATGAAAAAGTCCCCAAGGACAGGGCGATCAAGCTTAGCTGCCCGAAATGCAAAGGCCCTGTCACTGCGGGAAAGACACCGCCGCTTCATGATGAAGAATTAACGGAGGCCGGCAACGGGGAAGATTTCCGTCTCAGATTCATAGAACCCAAGGTTTCAAAGAAGTCTGCGGAAGAGTCATACAGCTATGAAGACTACGCAGGGGATCAGGCCCTGGAGTTCTTTGAAGAAGGAACGAAGCTGGCCCTCATCATGGCGGACGGCCCCGAGCAGCATGACACGATCAAAGGCGCCGCGGAAAAGATCGGTTACAAGTTCATTCTCACGCCGAATACGAGGGACGCCATCGGCAAACTGCGTTTTCATCATTTTGATCTCATCATTCTTGCCGAAGGGTTCGACAGCCAGTCCCTGGAAAACAGCGCTATTCTCAATTATTTGAATCGGTTGCCTATGACGGTGCGGCGCAGAATTTTTCTCGCTCTGGTCTCCGGCAGCTTCAAGACCATGGATAACATGATGGCCTTTGCCAAGAGCGCTAACGTGGTGATTAACACCAGAGACACGGAGAAGCTCGATCTCGTGCTGAGGAGAGCCATCACCGAGAACGAAAGATTTTTTAAGATTTTCACGGACACCCTTGTTGAGACGGGAAAGCTATAGCATGGAAATCCGGCAGAAATATAGACTTAGGGTAGAAACTTGCATCGGGACCATCATCGATGTCCACAAGAGCATCGAGTTCGCTTGTGAGAGCGCGAAGGTTCTGAATCAGTTCGCAGCGTTAAGAAAAGCTGTCATGCAAATGGACATGACCCATGTCTCGGAGGAGGATGTAGCCATGGTTGAGCAGGCGACGAATGCTCTGCTCTGTGAGTACAAACCGGTCTTCCAAAAGGGGGCCCAAAGCCCCATTTACGAATATTCCTGTCATTGACGCCGTCGCCGTGCCGCTATCGCACACCGGTGGATTCCACTTCGCAGTCAAGAATCCCCGCTCCCTTTACGGGGCCAAGCGTTGTCTGCCACACCTCCCTCAGGGTCTCAATCTTTTGCCTTTCGCCGAGGGCCCACACCGATCCTCCGGCGCCTGCACCGGTAAACCTCGCTCCACACCCTGCCTCCTCTGCCTGGTTCACAAGCCGCTCCGTGATGGGGATGAAGGCGGCGGGCGTGAGCCGTCTTCGAAGGGCCGTTTCTTCGCGCAGGAGACGGGCGCTTTCTTCCCAAGCTTTCTCTCTGACGGCCTTGGCGAGCCTCTTCACAATATCGTTGGCTTTTATCCATCCTGCCCTTGTCTTGCCGGATAGAAAGTCTTTGATCCAGGCCTGGTTGATGCGGCCGGATATGTGGCTCTTTCCGCTGTAGGCAAGAAGGATGCGCTCAGAGAGTTCTCGCTGTCCGCCGCGATCCAGCAGGGGTTCCCGTCGAAAGAGACGGTTCTTCTTTTCATAATGCCAGGTCCATTGATGAACGCCCCCGTAAACCGCGGCAGCCTGATCCTGGATACCGCACTTGCCCGGACTGACGGCGTCTTCCAAATGATAACCCAGATGAAGAATCTCCTCTCGGGACAACGCACGGCGCCCAAGGGAACAGGTCAATTTGGAAAGAGCCTTGATGAGGGCCACAAGGGCCGTGCTTGATCCACCGAGCGCCGCCTTTACCGGCGAGGCTGCCCTGATGCGTACATCCAAACCATGGAGATCAAAATGGGCGACGGCGGCAAAAAAAACACCGAAGGATGAGTCGAACCGCACGCCTTCCAGAGGATATTCCTCTTCGCAGGAGAAGCCTTCAGAGGAGACTTTCACCAATCCTTCTGTGAAAGGGGTCAGGGTAACCTCCGTTCTCAGGTTGAGCGCCACGTTGACGGTCACGGGCTCAACCCAGGACATAGGAAGGGCCAGCGCCTTGATATCCCATGTCCCTCCCGAATCGATTCGACAGGGAGCCGAAGCCGAAACGGGATGACACTCTAAAATTTCTTTGACCGATACAGACAAGAGTAGAGCCCTAACGCTTGAAAGGAGAGTTCTTCAGAGTGGAGGAGACCACCTGTTTGTATAGCCGTCATAGGACCAGCAGTCCATGAGAGCCTTTCTGGATGTAAAATGAGGATCTTCGGCCCACAGAAGCATCTGTTGGTGTGCCTCGTTGAGTTTCTTGAACTTCTCTTCGTCGCCGCCCACATCGGGATGATGGACCTTGGCCAGTTTTTTGTAGGCCGTCTTGATTTTTGTCACATGACCGTCAGAGAACAACTCTTCCATTTTGAGGTCCAGGAGTTTCATACACTCTCTTTCCCTCTTGGACAACCTGGGCTGCCTTCTCTCCTCCGGCTTGATGGAATCAGGCATGATGGCTGTGTCATGATTCTTTTTCAGGACGAAAAGGGATGCATAGCTTCTCGAAGTACGGTTGTCGACGAGATGATACCATTCTGCACCCGACTGGAGAATGAGTCTCTTTAAGTCTTCCGCGGGCTTTTTTCCGCTCGTTCTGCGGCGGAGAAACCGGGAGATTTCCTGTGACCATGCAGGGAGAACGTCGAGGACCACGAAGCTTCGGTCAAAAGAAAAAGCAGCATACCTTGCATTAAAAGCCCTCAGCATTCCCTTGGAAAGGGAGAGAACCCACTGCATCTGCTGCCTGCATTCCTTACAGCAGTAACGCCGTCCTGAGCCGAGGCGTGTCGTACCACAGGCAAGGCACTTCCTCTGGTCGCCGACGTCCGTTTCGGAGAGTATGAGACTAAAATGCGACATTCTGAGAAATTACCGATCATTCATGGCTGCATCTGCCCTAAGCGATTGAACAGGTATGCGATTACTATACTCTCAAGAAAGACAACAATCAAGTTCGCCCGCTGAAAAAGAAATCGCCCTGGAAGAAGGCTCAGCAAGGAGACCCGCTGTCATCGGAATGAAAGGACGAAAGAGACGCTCACAAAATTGTGAGAGCCGTCAAACAATCCCGTTGCAATTTCCCAGGTATTCAAATATTTTCTTGACCAAAGTTCCGAGTTTATACTATACTATTATACCTAAAATACGCATAATTATAAACCACTCTCCCGTTTTTCATGCCAGCAGGATGGAGACACTCCTGGGAGGTGGAAGAAAGAGGCTCGAGATGATGATGAGGCGCTGCTCCGTGGCGTTGTTGCTCGCGTTGGTGATTGTGGTTTTATCAAGCTGCACGACCCTGCCTTCTCGCCGGATCTCGCAGGTTAAAGAGAAAGAACAGGTTTCGGACACGAAGTCGGAGGCATCGCTGATGAGCAAGCCCTCCGAAAGAGCGGCCGGAAGCGAGGACATGGCTCCTTCGGAACCTCCCGCAGGGGAGCCTGCGGAGACGGAGGAGGATGAACCGGCCCTTGATACCGGGGGAATGACAAACCAGGAGCTGATCGATTCGGCGCTGGAGTTCTGCCAAGCCTCCAACGATTACTGGGAGCGGGGAGACTTGGACAACGCCGTAGCAGCCCTGGACAAAGCCTACTCACTGATTCTCAGAGTGAAGGTGGACGACGATCCTGATTTGTTGCAGCAGAAGGAGGACCTGCGTTTCACTATCTCGAAGAGAATTGTGGAAGTCTACGCATCGAGGTTCACCACAGCGGCGGGGGATCATAATGCCATTCCTCTCGTGATGAACGATCATGTGCGCAAAGAGTTGGAATCCTTCCAGGGAAGGGAAAGGGAGTTCTTCCTGAATGCCTATGCCCGATCAGGGAGATTCCGTCCGGCTATTGTGAAAGCTCTTAAGGAGGCCGGGATGCCTGAGGAGCTTTCGTGGCTGCCCCTGATAGAGAGTGGATTCAAGGCGAGAGCTCTTTCAAGGGCCAGAGCCCTGGGCATGTGGCAGTTTATTGCCTCCACAGGATACCGGTTCGGATTGCAGAGAGATCAGTGGATTGATGAAAGGATGGACTCGCAAAAATCGACGGCGGCAGCCATCACTTATCTCAAGGAACTCCATCAGATGTTCGGGGATTGGACCACCGCCCTGGCTGCTTACAACTGTGGTGAAATGGCGGTGATGAACCGGATCAGGACGCAGAGAATCAACTACCTCGACAACTTCTGGGACCTCTATGAGAAGCTGCCCAGGGAGACCGCCGCGTATGTGCCGAGGCTTCTGGCTGTGCTCTGTATTGTGAAGGATCCAAAGGCATATGGCATCGAACTTCCCCCCCTGGACAACGAAATAGAGAGCGAAGAGGTGAGCGTAAGCAAGCAGGTGCTGCTGAAAGATGTGGCGGCTCGCTTGGAGATCGACTCCGACGTGCTCCAGGAGTTGAACGCCGAACTGAGGTTGAACGTAACCCCGGATGGCCCTTATGACCTGAAGGTCCCTGCCGGTAAGGGCGAACGGCTTCTCGCGATGATCGATGACATTCCCGCCCACTGCCCCCCTAAATACGTCTATGCAGGTTCGGGTTATGTGATCCACAAGGTCAGAAGAGGAGACACCCTGTCAATCATCAGCAGAAAATACCGGACCTCCGTCGCCGCGATCATGGATGTGAACGGCCTCAGGAAGAAGAATCACATCCTGCGGGTAGGCTCTAAATTGAAGGTTCCCGTAAGGGGTAAGACCTCATCCGCGACGATCGCCAAAGCATCCGGCAGAGAGAGCACAAGCGAGCAAAAACCAACCAGGTACGTGGTAAAGAAGGGCGACTCATTGTGGCAGATTGCTGCTCAATTTAACACTACAGCCAAAGAGATCCAGATTTTCAATCGCCGTAAGTCTCCCCAACTCTCCTCAGGCCAGGTTCTCATGATCCCAGCCAACCAAGTTCCGTGCCTGTCCGCCCCGACGAAGAGCTACACTGTGCGGGGAGGCGACAGCCCGTACCTGATCGCCAAGAAATACGAAATGGAGCTCGCGGATTTCCTCAAGCTCAACCATCTCGCGCCGGGGAGTACCATTTTCCCGGGCCAGACCATGGCGGTCAAAGCAGATTGATCAGGCGAAGTCTATTCCCTCTGACTCCCTCCCATCTCTTTCCAAGTCTTCAACAATTCCCGGAATTTCTTCCAGGCCGACGACAATGAAGTCGGGCTCAGGGTCTCCGGGAACCAGGGTGGATTCCCTTCCGTTGGTAATCAGCAGCGTCATGGCTCCCGCGCTGTGCCCAGCCACGATGTCAAAACGAAAATCGCCCACCACCATGATCTCTTGCGATGAAATACCCATGCGTTTCGCCGCCTGATAAACTCCGTCCGGATGGGGCTTGGGCAAGGAATCATCCCGGGTGATGATCGTGTTAAAAAAGGCGGGACTCACCGTGTTGAACTTCTGGAGAGCTTTTCGGACGGCCTTTAGACTGTTCCGGGTGATAATGCCGAGAAGAAACCCCTTCTTCTTTAATGCGCACAGGCAGGCTTCGGCGCCCACGTTGGGCTCCGATTCTTCTGCTGCCTGGTCTTCCTTTAGTTCCAGGATTTCCGACAATGGTCCCTTGTTTTCAGGAGAGAGGGTCTGGAGGAACTCAAGGATGGCAAGATCCGGCGGGCAGCCCATTTCTCTCTTAATGGCAGGAAAATCCAGTGCTCCCGGCCGCGTAAGAGTGCCGTCAAAATCAAAGAGTATGCCCCTTATCTTCGCCACGGTGGGTTTTCCTATATCGACCATCTTCCTGTCGAAAGACTCTGTCGGGGGGACTGTTTCATCCGTTCATTCTGCGGTTCAGGCCCCATCTTTCGCCTCGCTTTCAAGTCGTTTCTTCTTCTCGCTCTTTCTGCAGCGTTCCCAGATGATGCACTGGGTCCGGAACTTACAATAACCGCAAGGATCTGTGCACGCTTCGCACAGATCAAGGCATTCAAGGCAATATCCGACCTCCATTTTGTTGCATTTCGCGGCTGCGTCCCGATCCGGATGGTAACGACATCTCATGAAAAAATTCCTTTCTGGGGATTTTCCCTTGTGGGAAAAATCTCTTTCTCCACACAGAGAAAGCTAGCAGAAGAGACCGCGAAATTCAACCGCCCTATCGAGGCTTATCGAGGCTTTTCAAACACAGAAAAGGTGGGTGAGTTGACATCCGGCTGAGGATCTTGTATTTTATTAAATAGTGGCACTGTGGAGTGCGCCTCTTGTTTTCCGCCAAAACGTCAGGAGTCTTGCAGCATGGGTTTGATTTTCGATGCCAGAGCGGCAAGGCTGTATGAAGCCTGGTATCACTCTCCCCAGGGAAGGGCTATGGAGATGTTGGTGAGAGAGTCGATCTCTTCCCTTCTTGATCTTCAGCCGGGGGAAAGAATTCTGGACATCGGTTGCGGTGAAGGCAACCATCTCCTGCTTTTGAGTCAGCTTGGGTTTGATGTGTTCGGCCTAGACGCCTCGCCCTATATGGTCCGTCATGCTAGGGAGCGTCTGGGCCCACGCATCATGGTGAGAGTAGGAGAAGCTGAAGCCCTTCCCTTCGAAGACAATGAATTTGATTTGGCCCTCCTCATCAACACCATCGAGTTTCTCGACAATCCCGTAGAAGCTTTGAGCGAAGCCGGCCGCGTGGCCCGGCGGGCCGTCTTCGTGGGGGTCACGAACAGCCTTTCCTGGTTCTGCCTCTTTGCAAAGCTGGGGAGCCTTTTTCGAAAATCCCTGTTCAGGTACGCAAACTCCTACAATCTGTGGGAGCTGAAGGCCTACATGCATTCAGCCCTGGGGGACGTGCCGATCAAGTGGCGCTGTGCCCAGGTGAGGGCTCCTGTCCTGGACAGAATCGGCAGGCTCCTCTCCGAGCAGTGGTACCTCCAAAACTGTCCCTTTGGATCCTTCCTCGGCCTCGTGGCGCCCATTCGATACCGGTTGAGAACGATCCAGAATCCTCTGAAGGTTCGACTGGACCAGGCCGGCCATCCTGCGGTGAGGAGCATCGCAATGGGAGAATCGAGGGACTATGAAGGAAGCCTATCTCTATGAAAAGCTCAATAACCTGCGGGTCCGGTGTTTTCTCTGCAACCATCGCTGCTTGATCAAAGACGGTTCCAGAGGCCTCTGTGGTGTCCGTGAAAACCAGGCGGGCATCCTCGTCAGCTTGGTTTACGGTAAAGTTATCGCAAGGCATGTGGACCCCATTGAAAAAAAGCCTCTGTTTCATTTCCTCCCCGGTTCGCGGTCATACTCCATTGCAACGGCAGGGTGTAATTTTACATGTCTTTTCTGTCAGAATGCGGACATTTCCCAGATGCCCGTGGATCGAAAGCAGATATTGGGTGAAGAGACACTCCCGAAAACCATCGTAGAGGATGCACTGAGCGCTCGATCGGCTACGATCTCCTATACCTACACGGAGCCGACGATCTTTTTCGAGTTTGCCATGGATACGGCTCGTCTTGCGGTCAAGAAGGGCTTGAAGAACATTTTTGTGTCCAACGGTTACATGACGGAGGAGTGCCTGAAAGAGATCCACCCCGATCTGCACGGCGCCAATGTGGATCTGAAAGGGTTTACGGAAAAGTACTACAAGGAATTGTGCGGGGCAAAGCTGGCGCCTGTCCTGCGGACGTTGGAGATGATGGCAAAGCAGGGAGTGTGGTTAGAGGTGACGACCCTTCTTGTCCCCGGGCAAAATGATTCCAGGGAAGAGCTCGAGGCCCTGGCAAAGTTCCTGGCGGGCCTTGACCCGGGCATACCATGGCACATCAGCCGGTTTCATCCCACCTACAAACTCACGAATATCAGGGCTACGCCGGCCGAGAGCATCCGGAGGGCAAGAGACATCGGCTTTGAGGCGGGTTTGAAGTATGTTTATACCGGAAACCTTCCGGGCGATGAGGGGGAGAAGACTTTCTGCCACCAGTGCGGGGAAATCCTCATTGATCGATACGGCTTCTCCGTGCAAACGTACGCCATCAAGGATGGACGGTGTCCCAAGTGCAGCGTTGAAATTCCGGGAGTGTGGAAATAGTCAGAGATGGACTTTTTACGAGTTCCTCAATCATATTTCACCATAACGAGATACAGCCCCTGTGGAGGAGCTGTCGTTCCTGCGAATCGCCTGTCCCCGGCCCGGAAGATATCCGAAAATTCGTCGGCCGTGAATCTTCCCTGCCCCACTTCAACGACCGTGCCCACGATGTTTCGGACCATATGTCTCAGGAAACCGCTCGCTTCGAGAAGAAATCTCACCTGGCCTTCACCGGAGCGATGGAGTTCCGATCTCCTCATCTCTCTCATGGGATCGGTGTTGCCACTGCCCGAAGATCGGAAAGAGGCGAAATCGTGTCGGCCAAGAAGGAGGGTCATGCATTTTTCCATGGTCTCGAAATCGAGTTTGTGGGGAACATGCCAGGCGTAAGCGCGGAGAAAGACATCAGGATCAGATCGGTTGAGCATCCTGTACTCGTAGGTTTTGCTCTTGGCGCTGTAGCGGGCGTGGAAGTGGGAGGGCGCGTAGCCCGCCTCTTTCACAAAAATATCAGGGGGGGTGAGCGCATTGAGTCCCTTCCGCAAGGACTCGGCAGACATTTCAGAATGAGTCTTGAAATGGCATACCTGGTGAAGGGCATGAACGCCTGCGTCTGTTCTTCCTGAGCCGATGAGGGGGCTGAACTCCCCGGTCATCCGGTGAATCGCCTCTTCCAGGACGGCCTGGATGGTCGGTTCATGCTTTTGTCTCTGCCATCCAAAATAACGGCTCCCGTCGTAATGCAAGACCAGCCGCACTGTCTTCTCCTCCACGATCCATCCCTTCTCTTCATGGATAAAAAAAGGAAGCCGAAATCGGCTTCCCCTTGACCGGAAAAAACTGTGAGCTTGGGTTGAGCGTAGCGAAACCCATCAAAAAAAGCTTTATCCTGCGAAACGGCTTATCGTTTGGAGTACTGAAACCGGGCCCGTGCTCCGCGGAGGCCGTATTTCTTGCGCTCTCGTACTCGGGCGTCCCTGGTGAGGAGAGACGCTTTTTTCAAAGGAAGACGAAAGTCCGGATTGATCATGACCAGTGCCCGGCTGATCGCATGCCGTATCGCGCCCGCCTGCCCTGAAATCCCTCCGCCTCTCACGTTGACCGTGATATCGAAACGGCTCAGTGAGTCGGTCAGAGTCAGAGGCTGCTTCACGAGCAGACGATCCGCTTCCCGTGCCATGTAGACATCGATAGGTCTCTTGTTGACGGTGATTGTTCCCGTCCCGGATTTTACCCAGACTCGGGCAACAGCCGATTTTCTTCTTCCGGTAGTGTTGAATTTTTCTTCAGCCATCTAAATCTCCAACTTCTCTGGTTTCTGGGCTTCGTGGGGGTGCTCCGAGCCTGCGTAAATCTTCAGTTTCTTGAGCTGACGCCGGCCGAGGCTGTTCTTCGGCAACATCCCTCGAACGGCCAGGCGGAGCACTTGTTCAGGCTTCTTGGCAAGAAGTTTTTGTGCCGTGATTTCTTTGAGGCCGCCTACATACCCGGTGTGGCGATAGTAAACCTTGTTGGCCGTTTTGGACCCTGTGAGGGATACCTTCTCCGCATTAATGACCACAATGAAGTCGCCGGTATCCGCGTGGGGAGTGAAAATAGGCTTGTGTTTTCCCCTCAATCGTGATGCAATCTGGCTCGCCAGCCTCCCGAGCACCTTGTTTTCAGCATCCACAAGGTACCACTTCTTGTCCGTTTCTGTTTCTTTTGCTACAAAGGTCTTCATAAGGGACCATCCTGCAGATCAAAATTCGAAACTATAATAATTAGGCTACCTCCTGACGGATGTCAAGAGAAAATTGTTGGATTTCTTGTTGACAAAGCCCGGAACGGCTGTTAGAAAAATGTTGATTCATTTGCGCCCGTAGCTCAGCTGGATAGAGCGCCGGGCTTCGAACCCGTAGGCCGCAGGTTCGAATCCTGCCGGGCGCGCTCATTAATCATCGGAGTACTAGATTGTTTCTGAGTCACATCATTCCGGTTTCCTGGGGCCTGTAGCTCAGCTGGCAGAGCAGTTGACTCTTAATCAATTGGCCGAAGGTTCGAATCCTTCCAGGCCCACCACATACATCAGGGACTTAGTCAGAGTTGTTCAATCATCAAGCCAACTTCTATCCAAATCCCAGAGCATGCTCAGAGAGGTTTTGGGTTGTGATATATATAATCCTCAACCATCCAGCCAAATCCTAAGCACCCCCAGGAGCAGCCAATGACCATCGTAAAAGACTCTTTAATACAGTCCCTGTGCGATCAATACGGATTCCCCAAGCAGAAATCGAGAGTCCTGGTCGAAACGATTTTCGAACTGGTAAAGAAGACCCTGGAATCCGGGGACGACGTCCTGGTCAGCGGGTTCGGAAAGTTTTATGCGAAGAAGAAAGGCGCACGGAAAGGAAGAAACCCTGCGACCGGAAATGGTTTGATCCTTGATGCCAGGAGGGTGGTTACATTCAGGTGCTCGCCGGTTTTGAGGGATAAGATTAATGATGGAGCGTAGGAAGGGCGCCTTGCATCCGGACGTTTTTGAGCAACTTGCGAACATGGACTTTTTCAGCATCCTTAGGTTTATTGATCGTTCTTAGAGTCCTTCAGTATGAAAACCCGTCACAATGCTTCACGCCTGATCAAGCGCCGGCGAAATGCTGCAAGCCTCTGTTTTTGCAAAAGGGGAGTGAATGGATTTAGCCCCCGCTCGCTTGGTCTCTTGCTTACATTTGTCCTGCTCACATTCTTTGTCAGTGGACCTCCAGCCGCCTTATCCGATGAGTTTTCCAATATGCCCTGGGGCCTCCTTCCAAAGGTCTCGAAGCTGAATGACAAGCAAAAATCTACTCTTTTTGAAGAATTGAATGATGAGCCCGATTATGGAGAATGCAAAGACACGATCGTGCAATGCCTAAAGAGAACGAAGCCAGACGAGAACGCAGTGAGAGTGATGAATTTCTGCGCATATTTGCTATCCATCGGAGTCCCACCGATCTACTTAAGACCTACCGTAAGAGAGAGGGCAAAGTTCTTTAATGCGGAGCAGCACCGGTTTTCATTCGAAGAAACCCCGGTCATGGGAAACGAGCATGCTCAGATCACCCTGGTAGAGTTCGCCGAGTTCAAGTGTCCCTACTGTGCTACCATGGGTCCCCTGCTCAAAAGGCTGGTGGAGGAGTCCAACGGAAGCGTGAGGCTTCTGTTTAAACATTTCCCGTTGAAAAAACATCCGGGGTCGGTTCTGGCCTCTGAAGCGGCACAGGCCGCTTACAGACAGGGGAAATTCTGGGAGATGTATGAACTGCTTTTCAAGAATATGGAAAACCAGGACATGGAACATTTCCTCCAATGGGCCCACGAACTAGGGTTGGACCCGGAAAAGTTCAAGAAGGACATGGAAGATCCAAAAGTGCGTCAAATAATCGAGAGAGACACTATGGAAGGAGTGAGAGCGAACCTACAAGCCACCCCTACCTTGTTTATCAACGGGCGACTCTACCACCTGCGCCACGACGACTATTTTCTCAAGGATGTCATCGACGAGGAAGCTGAGCGCCTCAAGATCAAGCCTCCCTACGAAGATTGGGCATATCGGTGAAGATTCGAGTCGAGTCATTAAATAGCGGTCCTCAGTGGGTTGCTGCTGGGTATACCTGAGATCGCAATCCCCATGGGGATAACGGAGATCTTGCGCACCGGGTCCTTTCCTAAAAG
Organism: uncultured delta proteobacterium; assembly: GCA_963740905.1. Taxonomy (GTDB): domain Bacteria; phylum Desulfobacterota; class DSM-4660; order Desulfatiglandales; family HGW-15; genus JAFGDM01. The sequence continues at coordinate 2,225 of CAVUFY010000019.1, read as the reverse complement.
GACTGGCAGAAAACAGTTTCACACAATTATGTTGACAGTTCCCGTATCTGTGAGCCCGGCTGAATTTCGTGCGCCCAGAAAATATCTCTTGATATGAAGAAACAAAAGAATTATTATAAGAATACTATAAAGGCTCACCTTTATACGGCGAGCCGGTTTCGTTCTGAGGGAAAATCCATTTGTCATTAGTGGCAACCTGAAGTTTGAAACGATGAGAATCTATTTGAAAGGAGGGTGTCACTATGGCCAATGGAACAGTTAAGTGGTTTAATGACAGTAAAGGTTTCGGCTTCATCGAGCAAGAAGGCGGCGCTGACGTATTTGTTCATCATTCAGCGATCAATGGAAACGGCTTCAAGTCGCTCAAAGAAGGCGACCGGGTTACCTTTGACGTAGAGCAGGGGAAAAAAGGCCCTGCTGCTGCGAATGTAACCGTAGTCTAGTCTAACAAAATCGTTGTAAGCTGAAAAAGGGCATCCTATCGAATGAACGAGGGATGCCCTTTGTCGTTTCGGCCGATGGAACTCACGAGGAGGATCCGATAGGCGAGCGTTTGGCTGTCGCTGGATGGCCGGGCTATGTTGGATCGGGTGATTGAAACGCAAGGAGTGAATGAATGCAGGAAGAGATTATAAAGACAGACGTGCTGTGCGTCGGCGGAGGCATCGCGGGTCTGATGGGGGCGATCCGGGCTGGTGAAATGGGTGCGAAAGTAGTTGTGGCCGAAAGGGAATCCTCTTTACAGCGGCTGCGGTCGTATGGGGAATGACCATTTCGAGACCTGGATTCCCGAGGTCCACGGCGAAGACCGGGACGCCTGGATCGAAGAACTCTTGCGGACTGCCAAGGGAGAAATCCTGATCGGCAAGGATATTCTGCGTGCCCAGTTCATGAAGGCCTATGAGGTGGTACAGCTCTGGGACAGTTACGGCATTCCCATGAAGTACAAAGGGAAGTGGGAATTTGCGCGGGCATACTTTCCCGGGCCGGCCGTTCACGCATATCAAGTACGAAGGCCGCTTCCAGAAAAAAATCCTGCTCAAGCAGGCCAAGGACCGAGGGGCGCGAGATCGTGAAGCCGCGTTATGGTTTTCGACCTGCTCCGCGAAGGCGGCCGCGGTCACAGGCGCCGTCGGCGTGGACACCCGTGAAGACAAGATCTACGTGTTTGAGGCCAAGGCGTCCTGCTTGGCACGGGCAAATGCTCCCGCCTGTACCCCTGGCTTACGCCGGGATGGATGTTCAACGATCCGCACGGCAACGTGCAGAGCGGTGACGGGCGCGCCATGGCCTTGCGGGCCGGGGCGGAACTGCAGAACCTGGAGATGCCCCAGAGCACATCGGACCCAAGTATTTCACCAAATTCGGCCAGGCCACCTGGGTCGGGGTGGTTCGGGACTGGTACGGCAAACCGGCCGGCACCTTTGTGACAAGCCGGACCGCAGATACGGGGAAATGCTCAGCGAGGTCAACAAGCTGCCCCCGAGCAGTACACCGAAGCCGGCAAAGGTCCCCTGTACATGGATTGTACCGGCATTCAAGAAGAAGACCTGACATACATGCTCCACTGGTTCGTTCACGAGGGCAACGTTTCGCCTGCCTCGACCACATGGAGGCCGAAGGGATCGACCTGCGGAAGCATCCGATCGAATTCGCCACCTATCCGTTGCGGGGCGGCGGTCTGATCGTGGCCAACGACAAGGCCGAGACCAGCCTCGGGGGCTCTGTTTGCCGCGGGCGACGAAGCCTTACGGCGACATCTCCGCCGCGGCCACCTTCGGCTATATCGGGGGCGAGAACGCCGCAGCCTATGCCGAGGCGGCGCCGCGACCTGACGTCGAGGAGGGAGGGTCCCGCATCGACGCAGCCAAGGAGTCCGATCGATGGGCTGCGCGGTCGCGTAAACGGTCCCGACTGGGAGAGACACCGCAGGCGGCCCTCCAGCAGACCATGCTCGACTATGCCGGCCAGTTCGGAACGAAAGCCTTCTGCTGCAGGGTCTCGCATCATCTTCGGACGATCCGGGAAAAGGCCCGGACTCACGATGCCAGGCGAGCAATCCCCACGAACTGGGTCGCTGCCTGGAAGTCCTCAACATGCTGGACCTGGCCGAGGCGACCTTCATGCATGGCCCTGGACCGCAAAGAAACCCGGGCCTGCATGTGCGCCCGATTACCCCTTTACCAATCCCACTTGAATCAGGCCCACATCATCAGCAGAAAGGC
>CAVUFY010000018.1:0-147721 GCA_963740905.1 uncultured delta proteobacterium | reverse complement strand
GGCACTTTATGATCCCTGATTACTGATCCCTGATTACCGATCACAGGCCTTCAGACTAACGGAGGAATAATCACCTGGAGCGGCGCCTTCTTTATCTTTTTCAGGCAATCCTCAAGAGCCTCAAGTTCCGTGTCACCGCAACCGATGTATTGAGGATCTACCTCCCTTTCCTCTCGGACCAGCAGGTTCGGAATAGCGAAGAACTTGTCCTCAATGGTTCCAGCCAGAACCTCGTGAACATCAATTCGAAATTTTTCGGTGCCCCTTTTGAGTTCGTACTTGTGCAGCTTAGTCAGCAATTCATCTTCGTTGATCGAATACATCTTTGAGCCTCCGTTGTTCGTCATTTCTTGTTCAGAAGATAACACCCAACATCTCTAACCATGAAAACGCATAGCCCATCTCACATCGCAACCGGCGGTTCCACCAGTTCACCGTCCTGAGCAAAATCGAAGAGAAGCCGCTCCTACGAGTGTAAATGCCCGGTGCAGGCCTGTGGCCGCAACCAAGATCCCTGACCGAATAATGAATGTCGAGCAAGGAATATCGAATCGCGAAGTGGACTCCGTGAACTCTTTCCTTCGATATTGGACATAAAATCGTTTCACGATTTTATACAACGCGGGCTTCCCCGCTTGAGAGCCTTGCGCAGCAAGGCGTTTCATGAAATATGCGCAGCAGATTTCATTATTCGATATTCTGCGGTTCGCTTTTGAATAACTATCCATGAGGACCTTCCTCCATCACTCGTCGCCCGTCATTGCCGACTGATCACCCTTATACCTCGCTCAGGGCCTTCGCTGCTTCACTGGCTTCCCTCACCCTGCCAGCAGCCTCAGTCCCACGACGACAAGCGAGGCCAGGGGATAGCAGCTCGCCCTGTTGAACAAAGCCATGGCGTCTCGCTGCTCTTTGCTTTTCAAGAGTCTGCTCGCAGGGACAAGGAGGAAATAAGCCCCCACGAACATGAAAATCACCGTGTAGGGCCAGGTATCTTTGAACGCAGCAAGTCTCAGAAAAAGAAGACTGGCCGCAACTGCCAGAATGAGAGAACAGAACACAAAAAAGCTGGCCTTCCCGGGTCCCAAGGCGGCAGGGATGGTTCTGGCCTTGATGCATCTGTCCTCCTCGACGTCGGCCCAATCCGCCGGGATGTTCTGGCCTCCGATCTCCCAGAAGAAAAGCCAAAGGAAAAGAATGACCATCCCGGGAATGGATGGCGCCGGATCGACCGCCACCACCGCTGCAATGGGACCGGAAGTCTTTACAGCGCCGCTGACGACGGTCTTCCAGTGGCTTACGCTCCACAGGGTGCAATAAAAAGTCTCGAAAGCGCAACCGGCAAGAAAAATGATGAGGCACATAGGATTCAGGAGATAAGCCCCTGCCAAAGCCAGCAACCCCCAGGCAGCCGCCCAGAAGATGCTTTCTCTTAATGTCAGCAGTCCCTGGGCTATCGGATGCCGCACCAGAACGCTGTCCAAATAACTCTCGGGATAGGGGCACTCCCTCTGCCGAATCCTCTCAGCGTCGGATCGATGGTCTATCATGTCGTTAAGAGCATAAACGCAGGTGTATCCTGCGAACACCGTCACGAGGCCTACAACGATGACCTTCAGCGGCGGAAAAGCGCCGAGCCACAACAACGCGGCAAGCCCGGGAGTGGCCATATCCAGCAAGGCATGAGGCGTCCTGGAAAGACCGAGAAACAGCTTTACCCGTGACAAACCGACGATCGCTTCCGGAGCCAACGGGGTGTTCCACTGCTGAGCTTTCATAGCCTCGCTCCCCCTTCATTCTTGGCGGCGGCGCCGAGAATAAAGAAACGGGTCTCTATGAAACCGGGCAAAATATGCAATCCTGCCTCGGCAAGGGCTCCGCGAAACTCAGGCCCATAAAAGCGGTTAGCCCTTGGATGATCGACGAGGCGTCGAAAAAGAAAATTGGCGTAAAGCGGAGGATATATCTCTTCGAAATAGAAGATGCCTTCCACCTTGAGAATCCGCGCAATCTCTTTAATCCCCCGCTCCCAATCTTCGAGATGATGGAGGATACCATAATTGAAAACTGCTTCCAGGCTCTCATCCCTGTATGGAAGGGCCTGAGCATCAGCTACGGAGAGCAAGCCGGCAGGGAAGCCCCTTTTGTCTTGCTTTCGCTTTGCAAGTCGGATCATGCGCGGATCGAGATCAAGGGCGTCTACCCTTCGTGGCCTGAACCCGCGTGCGATGAGTTCCACCCCCGCGCCCCTCCCGCAACCGATCTCCAGACAGCGGGAGCCTGAGGGCAATTCACGCAGGCTCTTGAAAAAAACGGCCTCTCTGGCCTGCACAAACTGCCTGACCGGGCTGTTCACCCAAAGCCTCTCCGGCCAGTTAACGATCATCTCACTCCTTAATGCCCCGGTATATCTTTGCAATGCCGTAGGTGAGATCCGTCACCCGCAGGCGACAGAAACCTGCGGCAGCCAGCTCTTCCAGAAAAGTCTCTTGTCTTGGAAAGGCCCGGACAGATTCCACCAGATAGGTGTAAGCGTTATCGGTACGGGAAATCCAGTTTCCCAGAGGTCCGAGAAGGTAATCAAAGTACAGACCGTACAGCTTTCCCATCACGGGATCCCTCGGAAAGTCGAACTCCATAACAAAGATCTCGCCACCCTCTTTGAGAACCCTCCAGAACTCAGCCAGGGCTTCTGCCCTCTCGTCAATATTTCGGAGGCCGAAAGCAATGGTCAAAGCATCAAAGTTACTCGGGCCGAAAGGCAGCCGGCGGCCGTCTCCCAGGACAAGGCGAATGCGGTCCCCCAGTCCCCTGGCTCTCACTTTCTTAAAACCCATGCCGAGCATGCGGGCGGAGAAATCTACGCCGACGACCCTGCTATTCTGGTTTCTTTTACAGATTTCAATCGCAACTTCAGCCGTTCCCGTGGCTGCATCGAGAATAAGCCCCTGCCCCGATTTCCGGATGCTCCCGGCCAAGACTCGCCGCCAGAGTATATCCTGGCCCAAAGAAAGAAAGCTGTTCTGAAAGTCGTAAGTAAAGGCGATGTCTTCAAACATCTTTTTCACTGGAAAATCGCGCATATCTTTCACGTTCCCGGTTGATCGCTATCCATTATCGACGACTCCTGCGCAGTTCCTCTCCACAGGCGTCAAACCGAATTGTGCAGGCAGGAGGAGGAAAAAGAAATCAGGTGAATCCTGCATTTCACCGCTCGGAAAAACGTATTTCCGCAGCCGTTCTTTGCAGCTCCAACCACTTTATAATAAAGGATTTCCCTTATTGCCATCCTTTTCTAACCGTGTAAAATGCGATAAAGCATGGCCGACGTAGAGGTTCTGATATGAAAGAGTTCGACGTGGAAGAGATGGAGAAGGGCGATGGAAAAGAGGGAAAGCCCGTTTATGTGGCCCACAAGGGAAAAGTTTACGATGTGACGGGCAGCAAATTGTGGAAAGGCGGGGTCCACATGAAGCGGCACCACGGTGGGAAGGATTTGACCACCGATATTCAGGCCGCCCCTCACGATCCGAGCGTCCTTGAAAGATATCCTCAGGTGGGAATTCTGAAGGAAAGAGAACTTTCTGAAAAAGAACTGCCCGCCGCACTCTCCCGGCTTCTTGCCAGAGCGCCTTTTCTGAGAAGGCACCCTCATCCCATGACCATCCATTTCCCTATTGTTTTCACCTTTGCCACGCTCGCTTTCAATGTTCTGTATCTTCTATCCGGGGTAAAAGCTTTCGAGGTGACGGCTCTCAACTGCCTTGGCGCCGCCATTTTTTTCACGCCTGTGGCCATTTCCACCGGCTTCTACACGTGGTGGCTGAACTACCAGGCAAAGCCTATTCGGCCGGTGGTGATCAAACAGCGTCTTTCTTTTCTCCTTCTTGCGGTTGAGATAATCTTGTTCGTCTGGCGACTGAAGGATCCACACATCTTTGATTCTTTTGGCTGGAAGAGTATCCTTTACTTCCTTCTCATCCTTTTCATGTTTATAGTGGCGTTTGTGATCGGATGGTTCGGGGCCAGCCTGACTTTTCCTATTGAAAAGCAGGGGGGCGGATAAAGAGTTTTCAGTGTTCGGGGTTCAGTTTCCAGTCTTCAGAGTTTTTCAGATCGGCGAAACCCACCACTGGCAGGCTTAGTGACTCGCTGCGCGCATCACGCAAAATGAATTACCCCCCAGCAAGCACCGCACTGATCACTGGTTACTGATGACCGATTACTGACTTAATCCGTGCTCACTCCGCAGTAAGTTGCATCGTCGCATCGGACAACGGTGGGAGTGACCCAGCTAAACCCGTCCTGGGCGATGAGCACTTCCGATTCTTCCGGACCCCACGTTCCAGGTTGATAATTGGGGAAATCAGTGATTTTCATGTTCCGCCAGACGTCCAGGATGGGCATAACCACCGACCAGGCCGCCTCGGTTTCATCCGCTCGCATGAATAGGGTTCGATCCCCCAGCATGACGTCCAGCAGCAGGGTCTCGTAAGCGTCCGGTCTCGGGATTTTGAATACCTCATGGTAGAAAAAACGCATGGTCACCGGAGAGAGCTGCATGGCGAACCCAGGGTACTTGGTCTCAAAGCGAAGCAGAACGCCTTCACGAGGTTGGATGGCTAGGATCAGACGGTTTGGATGCAGATCAAGAACTGTGGTGGGAGGAAAGGTCTGGTGGGGAACGGTGCGGAACTGGATCGCCACCTCGGACACTTTTGCTGGAAGCCTTTTTCCCGTTCTCAAGTAAAATGGCACTCCCTGCCACCGCCAGGTATCAACGAAAAGGCGGATGGCCGCAAAGGTCTCGGTAAAGGAGTTAGGAGGCACATTTTCCTCTCCCCGGTATCCCGGCACTTCTTTACCGTCGATCCACCCCCTTCCGTATTGTCCGCTCACGGCGAATCGATGAATCTCTTCGGAAGGGATGGCGCGGATCCCATGGAGAACGTCTACTTTCTTGTTGCGAATCTCATCATCGTTCAGGGAGATCGGGGCTTCCATGGCCGTCAGGCAGAGGATCTGGAGCAAATGGCTCTGGATCATGTCTCTCAGCGCCCCGGCCCGGTCATAATAGTGGCCCCGGTGTTCAACTCCGACCTGTTCGGCCACGGTGATCTGCACGTGGTCGATATACCGCCGGTTCCACACCGGTTCGAAAAGCGTGTTGCCGAAACGAAAGGCAAGAATGTTCTGGACCGTTTCCTTGCCGAGGTAGTGATCGATCCGAAATATCTGGGACTCTTCAAAACCGTCGCAGAGAACCTGGTTCAGTTTTCGGGCGGAATCCAGATCCTCGCCAAAGGGCTTCTCAACCAAGATGCGAGAGCGTGCCCTTTCCTGGCTCAGTTTTGTGACCGTCAATCCCTGGACCACCGGTGCAATCATGGCAGGAGGCAGAGCGAGATAATAGATTCTGTTTGCCTCGGTCTTCCAGGCTTTGTCCTGGCTGGCTAGCTTTTTGGCCAGATCGGCAAAAGCTTTCTTGTTCTTCACATCCATCCGCAGGAACTTCAGGTGTCCGGCGAAAGACTCCCACTGTCCAGGGTCGGCTTTTCCTTGTCTTGAAAACTGATTGACCCCCTTCAGGAGATGTTTCCGGAATGCCTCGTCATTCATGTCTCCGTGGCCTGTTCCCAGTACTTCAAACCGCTCGGGAAGCCGGTGGTCGAGAAAGAGATTGTAGAGCGCAGGCATCAGCTTGCGAAAGGTGAGGTCGCCTGCGGCGCCGAAAATGACGAACACCGTGGGACCAGGACGTGTAAGGGTCTTCATCGTTCTTCCTCCGTTTTTGTTCTTGCCTTTCACGGATGACACGGCATGGGGACGAAGACAATAAGGTTCATCGTGCATTTTAGAAAAAAAGGGACAGTACGGTGGATAGGGCATAAAAATACATGGTCCACCCCATTTTCGAATTCATGCTTTCTTCTAAGATGGAAGCCCCAGAAAGGAGAAAAGACCATGATAACCCTCCACCAAACTGCAAAGAGAACGATGATATTTTTTTGGGCCGCCCTTTTTCTTGCCTGCGGGTTTTCAGGACCGGACGCTTCTGCGGCAGTCGCTTCGGCTTCCGAAGCCAACTCGCCTTTGTCTCCCTGCCGGTGTTCCTTTTCAGAACTGGTGAAGAAAGTCAGCCCAAGCGTAGTAAACATTAGCGCCGTGAAGGTGGTCAAGGGGATGGACCCGATGCTTTTTGGAGGCGGAGGCCCATCTGACTCCCAGGATCAGCTTCGGGACTTTCTACAGAAATTCTTCGGGCATTCTCTTCCCAAGGAATTTACGCAACGGAGCCTAGGCTCGGGATTCATCATCGACAAGGATGGCTCCATCCTCACAAACAATCACGTGGTCGAGGGAACGGAAGAAATACAGGTCAAGCTCAGCGACGGGAACGAGTTCAAAGCCAAAGTCATCGGCAGGGATTCGAAAACGGACCTAGCTCTTATCCGAATCAACGCCGCATCTTCTCTCCAGCCTCTCGACCTGGGAAATTCCGACACTTTGGAGGTTGGAGACTGGGTTCTCGCCATCGGCAGCCCATTCGCGCTCGGCAACACCGTGACAGCCGGCATCGTGAGTGCCAAGTATCGGAGGATCGGAGCGGGTGCGTACGATGATTTCATCCAGACCGATGCCTCTATCAATCCCGGCAACAGCGGCGGCCCCCTGCTCGACACGTCCGGGCAGGTGGTAGGAATCAACACGGCCATTTTCTCGGGAAGGGGAGGAAGCATCGGCATAGGATTTGCGATTCCCATCAATATGGCCAAGGAACTCCTTCCTCAGTTGAGGAAAGGCAAGGTCGTCCGGGGGTGGCTTGGGGTGATGGTCCAGCAAATTACACCGGCACTCAAAGACAAACTGGGATTGCAAAGTGAGGAAGGCGCACTTGTGTCACAGGTCACACCCGGGGGACCCGCCGCAAACGCCGGTATCGAGCGAGGAGATGTTATCGTCTCCTTTGACGGAAAAGAGATCAAAACCATGCACGACCTTCCCTTCATCGTGGCGATCACACCGGTAGGCAAACAAGTGCAAGTAGAGGTTATCCGGAAACGCGAAAAAAAGACCTTTGAAGTGAAGGTGGGAGAACTCAAAGAGGAAACAGCCCAAGCGGCGGAGGAAAAACCCGCCCCTTATCTTGGCATGACGTTGAAAGATATTACACCGGAAGTCGCCAAGGAATACAACCTTTCAGAAACGAGCGGCGTGGTGGTTACGGAAGTAGAGCCTGACTCCCCAAGTGACGAGGCAGGCCTAAAACCCGGAGATGTGATTCTTGAGATGGATCAGACCAAAGTGGAGAACTTGAAACAATTCGAAGACAGGCTTCATCAGTACCATAAGGGAGACATAGTCCTCCTGCTCATCAGCCGGAACGGAAGCACTCTCTACGTCACCCTCGAAGTGCCGGAGAAGAATAGCCAGTAATCGGTGATCGGTCATCAGTAATAAGTGAATGGTGAGCAGCGGAAGGCTCTGAGTGAACCCTAGCCAAAGATATTTGAAATTTCGGATATCGAACAACGAATTTAGAACCGCAGAAGTGACTGTCACACTTCGAAATTCGATATTCCTTGTTCGATATTCTGCGGTTCAAAAAGCATGTAGAATTTCGGTAACTTGCTGATGTGAGAGATAATCTCTCAGAATGAAGGCGTAAGAATCTAACGTTGCAAAAGTTGTTTATGCAACATTGACGGCTTCGTAAAAAGTCCTCAAAGCCGTCACCCCGGCCCCGGATCAAGTCCGGGATGAACTCCAGCCGGGGTCCAGAAGCCCTTGGTTTTCCTTGATTCCGGCGCCTGTCCTGGACCCCGATCCAGGATCCGCTGGGATGACAAAAAATGCCGATTCCCGACTTTTTACGAACGCATCACACATATCGCAGCTGGGAGGTCGCTCCTACACTGTTCACTGATAACTAATCACTGGTTACTGTTCACCGCTTTTCCCTCGGCGTCGGAAAAAATATAACACCACCGCAGCCGCGATGACCCCGAGCACAATGATTGCAACTAGCTCAAGCCCGTTAAAATGCCCGAGAAACTTGGGTACTCGGCTACCCATCTGGTAGGAGAGGATTCCCCAGAATCCGACCCACAATGCTGCGCCGAGAACATTGTAAGGGAAAAAATGCCGCCACTCCATTCGGGCCATGCCCGCAATGATTCCGTTCAGTTGACGCAACACCTCAATGAAACGAGCACCAACGACGACGATCCCGCCGTATTTTCTGAAAAACTTTTCCGCATACTCCAATCGGCTCCGGGTGATGAGCACATAGCGTCCGTACCTGAGCACCAGACGTCGCCCGGCAAAACGACCTATTGCGTAACCGATGTTGTCTCCCAGCACAGCACCGGCCCAACCAAGAAGGAGCAGGGGGACAATATGCATATCCCCCTGCGATGCCAATACCGATCCCGCGATCAGGAGAGCTTCTCCAGGCAACGGCAAGCCAAAATCCTCAAGCAGAATCGCTCCAAATACCGCCCAATACCCATAGTGCAAAAGGAAAGGTTTGAAACTCTCCATGAACGCCCGGTTTCACTTGAATTAACGAAATCGGAAAAACCGCTTGCATATCTAGCGTAGACAGTTAAACTACTTCGCCTGCTTCCACGTGAACTCCACCCTTTGTGCGCCCTTGCTCACGTCGACTTGACGGGTCTCTTTCTTGTTGCCATAAGAAGCCGTAACGTCGTACTTCCCGGAAGGAACCTTAGCCCAGAACCATGGACCGTTCGATTCCTTGTCCAGAACGATCTTCCCGTCGGCCGTCTTGATCTGCACGGGGACAGAGGACAAGTATGAACCTTTCATGGTGGCGAAAGTGAGCCTCAAGTTGTACCCCTTCATGCTCTTCTGCATGGCGGTCCGTTCTTCCAGACCTACGCCACCGGTTTCGTAAACCACGTTGTTCATTTTTCCCTTTTCAATAGTTACGCCGGCGAATTCGCCCTCGGGCATCGTAGCGGCCATAGTTTTCGTCGAAAAGACCAACATCATGCCGACAAAAGCTACAACCATGGTCACAAAATACAATATCCTTTTCATGTTGTTTTCCCTCCCTAATGAATTTAGTAATCAATTCAAATGCAAATATGATCAAAGCACCGACATTCCGCAATGCGGTCAATATTGTATTCTCGACAAAGAACTGCGGTAGCCGGACTGAGCGGCTTTCTCAGAGCCTGCCCCCAAGATTATGCCTAGCTAACTCCGGCAAAACGGGAGGTGCTTCACCTGGCCCCCGAGAGGAGTTCAGGGATGAAACCTTTTCCGGTTAGTTACAACTCAGCATCCGGGACTCCAAATGCCGGAGCGGGGTCATGGTCCAGCGCCCAGATCAGGTTGGGAGCGGTTCAATGCACGCCCAGCATCGGCAGGATCAAAATACCACTCAGGTCCTGAAGAAAGTGGATGGTCATAGGAGCAACGAGGCTCTCGCGCCATAGATACACAAGGCCGAAGACGAATCCCATAAACCCCACGGTGATCACACCCGCCGACCCTTCGTAACCATGCCCGAGGGAAAAAACGAAGGAAGAAAGCAAAACAGCCGTCAGAGGGCTTCCGGTGATCGGCTTGAAACGGAGAATGAGGTACCCGCGAAAAATTGTCTCCTCCGCCCAGGCGACGATGACCACCAGAACAAAGGCAAGGAGAATCTCTAAAACGCTTTTTGTCGCCCCGGGAAAAGGCATGGGGGTGGCGGGAACGGAGAACCCGAGGTCCTGGAGCAATCTATCTACCAGGCTCGCCGTGAAGAAGAACGGAATGAAAATCGCCACCCCTATAAGGATGTCTTTCCACCTTTTCCGAAATTTCCAGCCGATTTCAGACACCCTTTCCCCGTTTCGCCAAAGAAAAAAAAGGACCAGAAAAACCAGAGCCAGGTCACGGAGAATGGTTGCCACACCCACCATGGTGAAATTGACGCTTCCCACCTTCACGGCAAAAAACGAAAAGAGCATCGAAGGCACAATGAGGAAGAGAAAGACAAGGACTTCGAGCCCTGCAACCTTGTTGCTGAGCCCTGCGTGAGCTGGTTTTCCGTCATCGTTATTTCCGCCGTTTACCTGCATGAACGACCCCCTTCCTATTTTCCCAACACATTTTCAATATATGCATAGAGTTCCTTGGTTTGGGCATCTGAAATTCTAGACGGCGGAAATGACGGCATAGGCTGAGCGGGATGACGCAGCCACATTTTGAAGACGTCCAGGTTCTGAAGCAGGGGGGAATGTAGGACCGGTTTACCGGGTTCAATGGTATTCCCTCCGCCGGGGTGACAGGTTGTGCAGTTCGCCGCATAGATCTGCTGACCGGCCATGTACTCTTTCGGGCCTTTAATGGTCCTTCCAGCGTAGGTCAACTGACCCCCGAAATACCCAAGCACCGTCACGGCACACAAACAAAGAAAATAGACGGGCAGCACTCTTAGGGAGGTGGCCCCATACATACGGCCCAGGAAGACGGACAACCCGAGAAGCGCCGCGAGGAGAGGAGCCGTGGTCAGTTTTACCTTTATGGGCAGTATCCAGGCTCCTTGATAGAAGTGCTGCCAGTCCATGATGCCGAGAATCATGGTGGGGAAGATCCATATGAAGGCGAGGATGATGCAGTGGCGGGGCGTGAAGAAAAGATTCTTCCGGCGAAAAACAAAGGCGACCACCGCAAAAACAAAGGCGCCCACCACCAGGCCGATGGGCATGTGCACTTCCGTAGGGTGAATGGGGTGGTCGTAACCGAGTTGCTTCAGGATTTCATAAAAGGTATTGATCATTTCTTAGTTTTCCTAGTGTCTGCTAGAACATCAGCCACGCCAGCAGATAGAGGGTGTTGTTGTCCGATGCATCCCTTCCGAATCCGTCGTAATTTGTGCCCGAGCCGTTGAACTTGTCGTAGATGGTATACTGGAGGGAGAACTGATATTTCTCTTTAAAAACCCACACCCCCTGAAAAACGAATCCCTTGCTGTCCGGGCTCCCCGTCCTGCTGCCGTCCACCGGATCAGGCGCATACAGTAACGGATCGGTGTCCCCGGTCACTGAGAAATACCCCGCATACCCACCGAACGTTCCATACTTGCTCCTGTAAAAGTAACCCGCATTGATCTTCAAGGTTTTAAGCGTATCGGAACGATTGCTGGTGCCGCCCAGGACATAGCTCGCATCCCAATTCTGGTCTTCGTGGATCCAGGTGGCACGGAGGGTGAAGAGGTGGGGGTCTGAAATGAATTGATACTCGGCGTCGAAGCCGTAATCCGTGAAGGAGTTGGTCGGCCCGGTGTCTGTGATGCCCGGATAGACATCTGCCTTGAGTCCCAAAGTCCCTATCTCGAAAGCATGCTTGTTCCAGGCATGGTACAGGGCCAGTCGCCAGTAAGGAACGGCCCCATTCGTGATTGTATCCGGATCGGTGCCTGCGCCCAGAGGCCTTGTGATTCCGTCGTTCGTGGTTCTGTACAGGGAGACTACTCCGTAGAGAAGATTCGCCCATGAGGCATAGGCTCCGATGCCTCCAACCTGTTGGTCTAACGTGCCGTCGATGAGGGGTGCAGCAGCCGGCGTAGGAGCTACTGCCGAAGAGGCAAAGCGAAATCTCCAGACCGGTGTCGTATTCCAAAGATCCTCAACGGTGGGCGCGTTGTTAAGGGTTGCGCCGATGGTCAGATGTTTGCCGCCTAATGGGAAGGTCCTTGCATACCTGATATCAGTGTTGTCGAGGGCGACGTCATTGGCTGTACCGTCGTAGGTGAGCTGTGCGAGAGCTCCCAGGTGGCTGATGATCCTGCCGCCGTAAAACAGGGACGCCTGCTGGGGCAGATTGCCTTTGTCCGTAGCGGAGTCATTCGAATCATCAAAGGGAGCTACCCCGTTTGTCAGGACGCCCTTGTTCTCGTTAAGAGATGTGTAAGAAGCCTGCAACATGCCTGCTATCGGCGGATACCATCGCCCGGACGAACTCTCCGTGCTGAAGGTATAACCATCCAGTTTGAAGACCCGCCCGAAATGGGTCAGTTGAGGCCAGACCGTGTGACAGACGGTGCAGTTAAGACCTGTCTGCCGGGCAAAGCTGGGCACAGCCCGGCTGTCCTTCGACGATAACAACACCGCCAGCCCGACCGCGCAAAAAACCACGGGGCATTTTGCTGTAATTCTTTTGAGCATTTCCCTTCCCTCCTTCTGAAATCAGTAGTCAATGTTCGGTAACAGTTTATCCACAGATTACGCAGATTAATGTCTTTACGAACCCAATCCAAATCCGCGTCAATCCGAATAATCTGCGGATACAATTCCAGGAGTGTTTCAAATCCCCCCCAACCCCCCTTTGCTAAAGGGAGGCGAAGGTGGGATTTTCAACTGATTTACTGATTGCTGATTTGCTCACTTTTCGTGTTTCCTGAATTTCGTGTTTTCGTATCATTTTAGCTGTATGAAACCATGATAAGGATCATGATGCTCCTTCTCTTGCTCCGTGGCTCCCAGGCTGGTCTTTTCTACGGCGCCTTCCCGCCAGTCGCTCAAGAACGGGAATCATGATCCTCCCAGCTACTTGAAAGAGCTAATCTGATGCGTGTTTTCATGCTTCTACTTCTTGAACGAGTGAGACATGTAGTCGATAATTGACTTGATCTCATCATCGCTGAGTTTGAACGCGGGCATGGCACCCTGGCCGTTCTTCACCTGGTTCGTGATGAGTTGATCCACATTCTTTTGGTTCCAGAATTCGGACCTGTTGAAATCATTGGGCGGAGGAGACAACGCCGCGGCGGCAGGACCGTCTCCCTTGCCGTTCGCCCCGTGGCAAATCATGCATTTTTCGTCATAGAGAGCTTTCCCTTTATCGGATTCATCTCCAAATGCGATAGCCGCGGAAAGAACTGCAACAATGAGCATGGAGCTCACCAAACAACAAAGCTTCTTGGTCATTGAGAGGATCCTCCTTTTCTTATGTGCATAGACTACAGATCGACGTGCTTCTTTTAGTTTCCATGACGCCACTGGACACCATTTGCGCCGTAGGAAGCAATAGGTGAAAACCTGTATCATGGCTTTGAAAGGAATGTATTTGACTCACATTAACTTTGATGACTTTGTAAAAAGTCGTCAAAGTGAACGGCACAGTAAAAGGCTCCAGATGCAAGACGCGCCCTTCGACAAGCTCAGGGTAAACTCACTGAGGAATGAGGCGCACATAGAAGCACGCTGCAATGACGAAAGACGAAGCGCATTTTTTCGTGTTCTTCCGAATTTCGTGTTTTCGTGGTTGTATTCTGTGTGGTAAGGAAGGTTCATATGAATAAAACGCTAACCTCGCCTTTCAGAACCCTGATTCCTGCCCGCATGGATCGTTTGCCCTGGAGTCGGTTTCACTGGCAGGTCGTCTTCGCCCTCGGGATCACATGGATCCTGGACGGTCTTGAAGTGACGATCAAAGGCGCCATCAGCGGCGTGCTGCAAGAACCTGCGACACTTCATTTCACGAGCGCAGAAATCGGTCTGATTGCATCGTTTTACCTTATAGGCGCTGTGTCAGGTTCCTTGTTTTTCGGTTATCTTACGGACCGACTGGGTCGTAAAAAGCTCTTTTACGTCACCCTGGCCGTTTATCTGGTCGGCGTAGGCCTGACCGCCTTTTCCTGGAACCTCTGGAGTTTCTGTCTTTTCCGGTTCATAACCGGATCGGGAATTGGAGGAGAATACGGAGCCATCAACTCTGCTATCGATGAAATCATTCCTGCAAGGATGCGCGGTCGAGTCGATCTCATTATCAATGGCAGCTTCTGGCTCGGCGCTGCGGCAGGATCTCTGGTTACTCTGATCCTCCTCGACCCAAGCATACTCCCGGTCGATCTCGGGTGGCGCGTGGGTTTCGGCATGGGCGCCGTGATCGGTCTCATCATCCTTCGCCTTAGAAAATACGTTCCTGAAAGCCCACGCTGGCTCGCAACGCATGGACACCCTGAGCAAGCCGAACAAGTGGTCAGAAAGATCGAGGATGGGATTGAGCGGGAAACCGGGAAAAGACTCTCCATCCCAGTGGACTATTTGACGATCCACCCCAGACAGAGTTTCGGCTTCGGCGTCATTGCCATGACCATGTTCAAAAGGTACAGAAGCCGCTCCATCCTGGGGCTTTCCCTTATGATTTCACAGGCTTTTTTGTACAACGCCATATTCTTTACCTACGCTATGGTGTTAACGCAGTTTTACGGTGTATCGTCGGGAAGCACTGGGATCTACCTACTGCCTTTTGCCATTGGAAACTTTCTGGGACCTCTCGTCCTGGGAACTTTCTTCGATACCATCGGCCGACGGCAGATGATTTCAGCAACCTACATTCTCTCTGCGCTCCTTCTGGCTTTTACCGGGTACCTGTTCGCCCAGGGCGAACTATCCGCTTTCAGCCAGACGCTCCTCTGGTCGATCATCTTCTTTTTCGCCTCCGCCGCGGCCAGTTCCGCCTACCTTACCGTGAGTGAGATTTTTCCGCTTGAGACCAGAGCCCTCGCCATTGCTTTCTTCTATTCTGTGGGTACGGGGGTGGGAGGAATCGTCGCGCCGTGGCTGTTCGGCACCTTGATCGGGACAGGAAACCGATACGACATGATGTGGGGATACCTCGTGGGCGCGCTTCTCATGCTGCTGGCTGCAGGAGTGGAGGTGGTCTGGGGTGTCAAAGCGGAAAGGACGTCGCTCGAAAAAATCGCCGAACCCCTTTCTGCATCGGAAAACTCGGAATCTACGCTAATTACATGACTTTGCCCGCATCTTTCACGGCGTGGAGAGGTGATAAAGGAAGTGTATCGAGCCCGGCTCGGCAAATCGAGGGTGGTCGGACAAGTATGAAGACTTCAGAAAGACCTGCGAATGCAAGCCCTCTTGATCATTCGGAGTTGGTTACGATTGCTCTGTCCTCCGCTCTCGGTGTCCGTTATGGATACGATCACTTAGTCAGGTCCCGCAAAGCCTCTCCAATCTCCGGGTGTAGAAAATGAAAACCCATTTCCCGGAGTTTCTCTGGTAACACCTTTTGTCCTGTGAGCAGCACGGAACCAAATTCTCCCAGCATAGCCTTCAGCGCCCAACCCGGAACAGCGGGCAGAAAAGTAGGCCTTCCAAGAGCCTTTCCGAGAGCCTCTGTCAATTCTTTGTTTCGAACGGGATTAGGAGACGTACAGTTGACAGGTCCCGAGACATCCTCTCTCCCCAGCAAGAAAAGGTAAATACGGGCAAGATCCAATTCGTGAACCCATGAAAACCATTGGTTTCCGCTTCCCAGCGGACTGCCAAGACCCCATTTGAACCAGGGGAGCATCTGTTTCAACGCTCCCCCGTCTTTGCCGAGGACAATGCCGAAACGCGTCAACACCACCCGCACTCCGTAGTCTTCGGCCTTTCTTGCAGTCGATTCCCATTCCTGGGCGAGATTTGCAAGGAAGTCATTACCCGGGGAACTCTCCTCCCCCAAATCTTCTTCTCCATGGGCGCCGTAGTAACCGACAGCCGAAGTGTTCACGAGGACTTTAGTCTTGCCTCCGGAACCGGAAAGGGCCAGGACAAGGTTCCGTGTGGTAGAAATGCGGCTTTCCCTGATGGATTCCTTGACTCTCTCGCTCCATGTCCTGAAAATGGAGGACCCTGCCAGATTAACGACCGCCTCATGACCCGCCACTGCATCCTGCCACTTCCCCTCCTCTTGCGGGTCTCCCTGCAGATAAGATACCCCTTCGGGCAGAGGGCTGTTATCCCTGATCCCTCCCCTGGTCAGGATGGTCACGTGATGACCCTGCCGGGTAAACGCCCGTGTAAGATTCGCCCCTACGAAACCGGTTCCCCCTGTAATAAGGATTCTCACTGTCTCCGCCCTCCTTGATGAACCTGCCTGTTTCGATTTTCAAACTCTGTCAAAAGGAGGAAGCGATACATGAGACAACGATGTCCCGCTTCCTCGGACCGTTGAATTCGATCATGACCACACGCTGCCAGGCGCCCAACACCAAATCACCTTTTTTTACGGGCACGACGGCCGAAGGTCCTATTTGTGTCGCGAGAATGTGGTCACCCACATGAGAAGGGTCATGGGGATGGCGATAATCAAGCTTGGGAATCATTCCTCTGAAAGCATCCAGCATGTCCTTATCCGTCCCCGGATCAAGATCAGCGGTGGATAACGCGCAGGTGGTGTGGGTGACGAACAAGATGCATATACCGTCGTTAAACTTATTCTCCCGGATTA
This sequence comes from uncultured delta proteobacterium, assembly GCA_963740905.1. Taxonomy (GTDB): domain Bacteria; phylum Desulfobacterota; class DSM-4660; order Desulfatiglandales; family HGW-15; genus JAFGDM01. The sequence goes on along the minus strand of CAVUFY010000018.1, from coordinate 131,464 downwards.
CCTGCTGCACCTTCTCTGTGATATCCACAACCTCTTCTGCCTTTGCGCTTTTGATTGTCAAAGAGTTGATCATGACTTCCTCACACTATTTGTTAAGAATATGTTCCATGGGTTTTAGATGCTCGGCCCCGTGACGACAAACCTTCACAGTGCCCGGTGTACAGACTAGGAAAGGCTGACGAAGTTTCCAATGGGGTTCATCCTGTATTTAATGTGCGAGATTTCCGAACTCTTCATCGCCGCTCGTAGTGATCACCTCTTCGGGTGGAACAGTGTACTCTCATGCCTTCTGAGCCTCGATTTTCCTCTTAATGCGTTTGAGCCTGAAGATGTCTTCTTGTTCCTGTTGGTCGAGGACTTGTTGAATTTGATGGATCTGAGACCGTATGCCGGGGATCACTGCCATCTCAAGGGCGTTAACACGGCGAGCAGTCTTCTTAATTTCTTCACCCATGCGGCGCAGTCGCGATTCCGTGTTCGCAACACGAACCAGTGCCCGAGACAGAGTCCGAAACGCCGCCTGAGCCGCAATCGTTCGACCCTCCACAGCCACTGGACTTGTCGTGATGCCGCCGGGCCAGTCTACAGTGAGTCGTGGCACTCGGGTGCCCCAGAAGTTTTCCACAGCGGCCTGCACATCCGAAATGAGGGAGACGCCTTGAGAGAAAGCATCCAAAGCATCGGGACCGTCAAAAGATTTCGCCAGCAGCAAAGTCTTGTTCGCCTCCCAACTCGCAGCATTCAACTGCTTTCGAGCCTCCAAGGCCTCGTGAACCAGGGACAGAAATTCTCTCACCAGGGCATCCCTCTTTTTCTGCAGCAGTTCCACGCCCCTCGACGCCAGCGAAAGCTGACTGCGGCGGGTCAGGAGGTTCATCCTTGTAGGGCTTGTGTCACTCATACACAACCCCTAACTGGAATGTTGGAGTAATGGAGTAATGGAATAATGAAACCAAATCGCACATCGCGTATCGCGGCCAGGAGGTCGCTCCTATATTGATCTTTTCGTGTCTTCGTCCTTTCGTGCTTTCGTGGTCAGCCCTAATCTGCCCTTTCCTGTGCGAATCTGTGTCCAATTGATGGGTTTTCCGACGCTCAACCCATCCTACCCGCTACACCCTCTCCGGGGTTTCCCAGAATTCCTTGAGTTTTTCTCCGTAGTACTTGCCGATGTGATCCGATGAAATACGTTTCAGTTCCGATTCTGGCAGCATGGAGAGCAATGCCCACGCCAGGTCCAACGATTCTTCCAGGTCGCGGTTCCGGCCACCCTGATGAATAAAGTTTTTTTCGAAGGCGTCCGCAAATTTAAGATAGCGTTGGTCATTTTCCGTGAGGGCCTCCTCACCAATGATGGCGACCAGTTTGCGGATATCTATGCCGTTGGCATAGGCCGCGAAAAGTTGATCGGAAACCTGTTTGTGATCCTCCCGGGTCTTGCCCTTGCCGATGGCACTGTTGGCCAGCCGTGAAAGTGAGGGTAACGGATCGATGGGGGGAAAGATGCCCTTGCGCTTCAGCTCCCGTGAGAGCTGAAGCTGGCCTTCGGTAATGTATCCCGTCAGGTCAGGAATGGGATGGGTGCGGTCCCCGCCCGGCATGGAGAGGATGGGCAACTGGGTTACTGACCCCGGGTTGTCTGCGATCAAGCCGGCCCGTTCATAGATCGTGGAAAGATCAGTGTACATATACCCCGGATAGCCGCGACGACCCGGAATCTCGCCACGGGAAGATCCGACCTCCCGCAACGCTTCACAGTAATTGGTCATGTCGGTCAGAATGACAAGCACATGATATCCTTCAGTGTAGGCCAGATGTTCCGCGACGGTGAGCGCCATGCGGGGCGTGAGGATACGCTCAATAGTGGGATCGTCGGCCTTGTTCAGAAAAAGAACCGACCGCGACAAAGCGCCTGTCTCCTCAAACTCGTCGGTAAAATAACTCACCTCTCGCTGGGTCACTCCCATGGCTGCAAAAACTACTGCAAACTGCACATCTTCGCCGGGCACGGTGGCCTGTCGTGCCACCAGCGCTGCGAGTTCATTGGCGGGTAGTCCCGGAGCCGAGAAAATGGGCAACTTCTGACCGCGAACCAAAGTGTTCATGATGTCGATGGTTGAAATGCCGGTCTGGATAATTTCGGAAGGCTTGCGCCGGGCCACGGGGTTGATCGGCATTCCCGCGATGGGAAGACGTTTATCCGATGACCCTGCCGGCAGCCCATCAGCGGGCTTGCCCACGCCGTTGAAACGACGGCCCAGCATGTCCTTCGATACTCCCAGGCGCGCCACCCTTTCCACAAGACTCACCGATGTCCTGGCAAGGTCCAGCCCGGATGTTTCCTCGAAAACCTGGATCACCGCGTATTCTTCCGACACCTCGATGACCTGGCCACCCCTCACCCTGCCGCTCCCGTCTTTGATATCGACGATGGCGTTATATGCAAGATCCCCGGCACTCTCCACGAAGATCAGAGGGCCCGAGATGTAGGTCAGCGCCTTATATTCCTTTTTTAGGAGGTCCATGGAAGTGTACTCCTCATGACGACGGCTTGAATGCTTCAGAGATTTCGGCGAGCACCTCTTCCAGGCAGCTCTGAAAACTGTCTTCCGCCGTGTAGCGTGCCCGGGCGATCTTCTCCAGCACCGGGTTCTGGATAATTTCGTCGATGGGAACCCCCTCTCCGAGGGCGGTTTCGGCCTCGCTATGGAAAGCCATCACCATGCGCATGATCCCGTATGCCTTGGTCATGGAGCAGTAGGCGTCGATCTCGTGAAAAGCGTCCTGCTGGAGAAAATCTTCTCGTACGATGCGACCCACCTCGATAATGAGTCTTTCGTGATCCTGCAGGGCGTCCGGCCCCACCAGTTGCACCATTTCCTGGAGGGAGGCTTCCTGCTGGAGCAGTTGCCCCATGGCGTTGCGCAGATTTGAATAGTCGGGATCCACATTTTCGGGATACCATCGGTCGAGAGACTGGACGTAAAGCGAATAGCTCCCGTTCCAGTTGATAGCCGGGAAGTGCCGGCGGTAAGCCAGTGAAGCGTCCAGCCACCAAAAAGCGCCCGCGATCCGGAGGGTAGACTGGGTAACAGGTTCGGACATGTCACCCCCGGCGGGCGACACGGCTCCGACGATGGAAACCGATCCGTGGTCTCCATCCAGGGTAGTGACGAGCCCTGCTCTCTCGTAAAATGCGGCGAGGCGCGAAGACAGATAAGGAGGGTATCCCTCTTCGGCCGGCATCTCTTCGAGCCGTGAAGAAATCTCCCGCAGGGCCTCGGCCCACCGGCTGGTGGAGTCTGCCATGAGAGCCACTGCGTAGCCCATGTCGCGGAAATACTCGGCCAGCGTGACGCCAACATAAATGCTGGCTTCCCGGGCGGCCACAGGCATGTTGGAGGTGTTTGCGATCAATACGGTACGGTTCATGAGGGGCTCGCCGGTCTTTGGATCTTCGAGTGACGGAAACTCTTGCAGAACGTCGGTCATTTCGTTGCCCCGCTCGCCGCACCCTACATAGATGACGATGTCGGCGTTGGACCACTTTGCGAGGGACTGTTGCGCCACGGTTTTTCCGGAACCGAAAGGCCCGGGAATCGCCGCCGTCCCTCCCATGGCAATTGGAAACAGCACATCCAGTATCCGCATGCCTGTCAGAAAGGGCTCTTCAGGCGAAAGCTTTTGCTGAAAAGGCCGAGCGCGCCGGATGGGCCACCGGTGAGCCATTTTCAGTTCGGTCCCATCTTCGAGTTCCACCACCGTCTCTTCTATGGTATACGTTCCCGCCGGCTTCACTTTCCTGACAACGCCCGACACTTCCGGCGGCACCATGATCTTGTGGAGGAACCGCAGTTCCTTGACCGTGCCAAGAGTCATCCCGCCCCGCACTTTGTCGCCTTCCTTTGCACCAGGACTCCAGTCCCATTTCCTGGACCGGTCTAGCGCCGCAACTTCTACGCCCCGGGAAATAAAATTGCCTGTTTTCTCCCTGATCTTGTCCAGGGGGCGCTGAATTCCGTCATAGACCGATTTCAGAAGCCCAGGGCCCAGCTCGACCGCAAGCGGCACACCCGTAGAGGTCACCTCCTGCCCCACCACCAGGCCTGAAGTGTCCTCATACACCTGGACAAAGGCGGTGTCGTCTTCCAGGCGGATGATTTCGCCCACGAGCCCCTCGTCACCTACCTTGACAATGTCATACATGCGGGCGCCTAGCATACCCTTGGCGATTACCGCCGGACCGGTGATCTTCTTGATGCTTCCCTGGATCGTTTCCATCTTCAGTGCCTAAAATGCCTAAAGTGCGCTAAAGTGCCTAAAAAGATGGAACCATGGAAAATTGAAGTGCTGGAGCGCTGGAACACCGGAGCGTTGAAGTACTCAACCCGAATCACATCTCACCTCCCATAACGCATATCACATGTCACTCGCCACTATGGTCCCTTCTAAATTATTTACTGAACACCGAACACCTGACCACGGGTTTACCACGCCTTGATTTCATACCCTATCGTCTCTGTGATTAGCTCGTCGCATGTACTTCTCCGCGTCCTCTCCTTCCCGGGCAAGGGCGGAAACAAGCGACGGTATCGTCAGCAGAACCGGCAAATGACGCCCCCGCATCTCCCGTCTGACCGCCTGGTAAGGGTCGCGAAGCAAAGCCTCGCTGACGGCAATGAGCGCATAGGTCTCCTCTCGAAGGAGACGGGCCAGCACCTCCGCCGCCTCCTCTTCGTCCCGCGCCACCACCGCTTCCAAACCCGCAAGGCGGTAGCCGGCCGCCGATTCAGGATCAGTGAGAATTGCCATTTTCATTCGCAGAATACCGCCTGTTCCACCAGAGCAGGGGGAAGCTCGTAATAAGCCCTTCGCGCCAGAAGGCGGATCCTTCCAGCCTCCCACTCCTTCCGCTGGATGTAATCGATGGCAAGGCCTGCCCCCAGGACATCCTTGGCGCCCTCCCGGGCCTTGGCAAGCATCACGCATTTCAGGCCTCTTTCCAGCGTTGGAAGATCTCGAACCTCCGCGACCCGGCCAAAATCGGTATCTGCGAGTTCGGCGATGGCCGCCACCTCGCCCGTTAACAGCCGCTGAAAAAGAGTTTGGCCGACGATTCGGCCTCCCTTGAGAAAATAGAGATCAGGCGATCCCTCTTCCGTGCCCATCGTAAACAGCTTAAGAGCGGTTCCCAGGTTCAATGCGTCGATCTCGAAGCTCATGAAATTGGCCAAATAGGGTTGATCCAATTCCCGGCTTCGCCGCAGCGACGCCGCATAGAAAGTGCGGTCCAGTGTTATCTCCACGTTCAGGAGCTCACCACCGACCATGGATGCCTCCCGCAGTGCCTGAGCAAGGGGATGTTTCGGGATGGAGAGCACCTGCGCGAGCGATGCCAGGTCCGGAGCCTCGACCATGGCGTTGTAGAATCCCCGGGATAGCGTACCCCCGCCAAGAGATCCCATGATCTCCTCCGCAGACCGCTTCGCTCTCTTTCCGCGAAGAATAGTCTTCACGTTGGCGAGGTCAACGCGGACCAAAAGCAGACTTACAGCCTCACGGGCCTCTCCGGAGACCAGACGGGGCAGGTCCGTCACTGTGCGAGTCAGATGAACCTGCACGGCTCGGTCCACGTCGGAAAGAGCATCTCCTGTGAGATCTGCGCCATAAGGCGTTTCACCCAGCACTTTTACCATTTCGGAAAAACTCAGGGTCAGCGCCTCGCGGAAGAAGCCTTCCTGAAGCAATTCACGTCTCCTGTACCTGATGCGCGAGTTTAAGTAGCCGAAATCGTCAGGCAAATTTTTTCCCTCACTTCCACAGTTCTTTCGCCACCTCGGAAGAAAGCGTTTTCCACGCGCGCTCAAGTCGCTCCGGCAGGCTGTTTTCCACGCTTCGCTTGCTGTTCGCGTCCTCTATCCGCACCCCAAGGCGAAGTCCTGGATCAGTGCGAAGTTCAAGGCCTTTGTGGGCCGCCCACTCTTGGATTCTTTCCTTGTCGTCCGGATGAACCACCACAAACTTTGCGCCTTCCACAGCCTTCAGGGCTTCCTCTGCGAGTGTGTCGAGGATATCCTGGTAGTTATGCCGCTTCGCAATTTCCTCTACGGCCGTGAGCGCCCTTTTTCGCACCGATTCAATCGCCCCGCCTTTTGCCTGCGTTCTGGCAGTGGAGAGGTTAAGCTCCGCAGCGCTCCTTGCCCGTCGGGTAGCTGCAAGCGCCTCGACCTGCATTCTTTTTTGATGGGATTTCATTCGTGCCGACGACTTTTCCTCCGCGTCCCGGATGAGGCTTGCGGCCCGTGATTCCGCGTCGGAGAGAATGGCGTTGATCTCAGCATGAACCTCTTCCTTCAGGATGTCATCGAGCTTTGACATTACAGCTTTCCCAGAAGAATGAAAGCGATCACCAGGCCGAAAATCACCAGTGTTTCCGGAAGAAGGAAGAAAATGAGAGCCAGACCCAGCGACTCCGGCTTTTCTACTGCGCTGCCGAGCCCCGCGGCCCCGATGCGAGCTTGGGCTATGCCAGTGCCCAGCGCGCCGAGTCCTACAGCCAGACCCATGCCGATCGCAATCAGACCTTTGTTCGAGCCCGCTTCACCCTCACCGGCGGCGCTGGCGAGGGCTGCAAACATGAGAGTGCACAGCAACAACGAACCCAAAATGAAAAGAGCCTTAATTTTCATCATCTCGCCTCCTCGAAAGAATCAGTAACTCAGGGATCAGGGATTCAGAGACCACTGACGACTGATCACCGCTTTTTTGTCCCCCATCGCACACGGGAGATGCCTCCTACGGTTTTCCGTTCAATTTGAACGGCCGGTACGGCCTGCCGCTCACGGTGTAGAAATCAAATTTGGTAAAAAATTCCACCCAAATGAGACGGATGGGTTGGAGAACGTGGCTGACTGTGAGCAGGACCAAAAGGACTGCATGAATCAGGAACGAGAGCAGAGTCCCCACGAAAACACCCACGAAAAGTCCTGCGACCCCCAGGAGGTGGTATAACGTGAAGCCGATGCTGGTGGTAAGGTTCGCGAGGATCGCCGAGGCCAATCCCACGGCATAAATCCGGATATAGCTCAGAATATGCCCGCCTTGAGTCGGCAACTCCGCAATCATCAACGGCGTCCTGGACATTATCATACCTGCCAGGAACCCGATTGCCCCCAAAGCCACGGGGATAATGAGCCACAAAGGATAGGTTCCGGTCATGAAAGCATAGGAAAACAAAACCAGACCCGAAACCCCGCAGAAGTATCCGCTCGCTTCCCAGAAATGCTTTCTCTCGCCCCATCTACGCGTGCGTGAAGCCTTCAGGTAAAATCCGTAGAGCACCTGATACACACCAAAGCCTATGGAAACAAGGATCAATGCATTCGCGGTAGCCACGGTGTCGGTTCGGGGAATCAGGATCCGGATCAGCCCGGGTTGCTGCGCCGTTCCGAAAATTCCCAATCGCTGAAGCAAATCACCGAAAAACTCCCCATAAATGAAACCCCATACGAGCGTCCACAGGATCATGGGTTTTGAAACGGACAACACTTGTGTCACGCCGGCCGGTGGGATTCGCAGTTTGAAAAAATCCACCACCAGCGGCTGACTCCGCTTAACATAGCCGGTGAGATACCAGTATGCGGCAGCGAACATAAGGCCGTACCCGATGTCACCAACAATCATCCCAAACCACAATGGAAAGAAAACAGCAACGACCCAGGTCGGGTCCCAACTGTTATAGCGAGGCGTGTTGAGGAAAGAAATCAGGGACTCAAAGGGCCTGATCCAGCCCGGGTTTTCGAGCAGGACGGGAACACGGCCGGCCTCGCAACGTTCCGCCGGCACGAAACTGCAGAGGATCCCTTCATCGAACCGGCGCATGACCTGCCTGACCCTGCCTTCCAGACGAACCGGCACCCATCCGAACAGACCGAAACCGTAGTCACCGGAGACCATTTCGTTAAGGACACGAAGCCGCATAGTTTCGTTTTTTGCGCGGTTGGAAATACTCTTCGTAATCGCCCCCTCCTCTTCCCCGAGCCGGCGCAGTTCTTCCTCCGTACCGGCCAGTTCTTCCGGCGCAGCATGCAGCCGATTCCCCATCACCGTAGCCATCGTTCCCAGGTTCATCCGGGCATACGCTCCCGTCTTCGGAACTTCACTCAGACCCCGGCGGCTCAGAACGCCTTTAGCCTCCTCAGCCTCACGCTTCAGCGCTACGACGACCACAACGAGGCCGCCACCCAAAGACCTTTCCGAAAGCACGAAGCGACCGTCAAGGATCGATGCCAGCTCGTTTTGGAGTGCCGGAAGATCTTCTCTCTTATCGAGCAGAAAAGGCAGGACTGCCAGCCATTCGCTTTCATCCAGGCCCTGCACCATCTTCGCCAACAGGCTCACGACCTCATAATACCAGGCGATAAGGTGGAGTTCCTCCTGGAGATGATCCCGCCTCTCCACCAGGGCGGCTGCCCTAGATTCCACCCGTGATACGGCTCGCTCGGCTTCTTTCAGGTCACCACTAAAAGGTTCAACAGGCTGATCAGCCTCCAGCCCCAGGAGCCTCAGGCAATGGTCGGCCGACAAAACCACTTCATCCCACTGTCTGAGCTGGGCTTGCTCCTCGTCACTCAATCGATATTCACCGATCTCGTCATCCCGAAGCCTGTCTATTTGGACGACACCGGCTCGCTGCAATTCGACCAGAACGTCACGAGCGAGCCGCTTTGGCGCCACCAAATATATTTTTTCCATGTCTGCAATCACGGCAGCACCTTCGAAATGATGAACTCCACGGCACGCCCGATACGCGGCTCGGCCTCCTCGCGAATGCGCCGTGTTTCAGTCTCGGCGCGGTTCTTTGCCTCTTGTGCGATGCTCTCACATTCGTCCGCCACCTGTGACTTTGCCGTGTCAGCCATGCGGCGGATTTGGGCTTCGGCATCAGCCAGGATACGCTTGGCTTCTTCTTCCGCCTCGGCTATCTTCGATTCGGCGGAATGACGAGCCTCTTCCAGCTCTTCTTTCAGCGCTCGCTCAAGTTGAGCAAGATTATGCAGCAGATCTATCCTCTCCATTGCCACTCCGCAAACCGACCTCCTTGATTTCAATCCGTTGTGAGATTGCTTCGGTCCCCCCGCACCCCCGTATCACCGGCACTGCCGGAATCTTCGACAAGTACGAAGCAAACTCTGACCTTTCCCCCAACCATGGGGGCTCATGCGTGTCAAGACTAATATGGGACCCTTCATACAGGTCACAGTAACCGCATTACTCGCTGCTCCGGAATGGGTCACAAGCTGTATTTCCCTGGAAAGGAGACTGTATTTCCCGGGCTTGTAGTACCTTCGACCCGTGAACCGGCCTTCTTTCCGGGTCTTTTACAGGAGCTTAGTCGACTTTGCCACGGATGCGCCGCGCAGAAGCGATCTGTCCAGAAAGGTTCTCCAGGTGGGTAGCTAGGATATTCTGTGTAGGAAGCGAGTTAATACAGGATTGTCCCTATTTACAGTCCTTTTCATAAATGGCCCTTTTGAGAACAACTGTAATCACTACTTGACGGCCGATACAGCAGCTAATCCGAAGGTAAAGGAGGACCAGAGAAAATGGCTGAACTAGCCATCATTACCGGTGATGAGGCCAAGGAAAAGAGCGTCGAGGATCTCTTTACCCGACTCGACAGTAGCCCAGAGGGCTTGACCATGCTGAGGCCGAAAGGCGGCTGGACGCAGTACGGACCGAATGCGCTGGAAGAAAAAAGGGTCAACCCCGTATTGAAATTCCTGAGTTATTTCTGGGGGCCCATTCCCTGGATGATTGAGGCAGCCGCTGTCCTATCCGCCCTGGTCAAACACTGGGTGGATCTGATTATTATCTTCGTGCTTCTGGTCTTTAACGCGGTCGTGGGTTTTTGGCAGGAATATCAGGCGGCCAACGCGGTTGAAGCCCTGAAGAAGCAATTGGCCCTTAAAGCCCGGGTCAAAAGAGACGGGAAATGGGAGGAAGTTGACGCCACTACTCTGGTTCCCGGGGATATCCTCCGCCTGCGCCTGGGCGACATCATACCGGCAGATGTAAAGCTGGCCGAGGGTGACTACCTCAGCGTAGACCAATCGGCCCTGACCGGCGAGTCGCTTCCAGTGGATAAAAAGGCGGGGGATGTGGGGTACTCCGGTTCGGTTGCCAAGCAGGGGGAGTTGGTGGCACTGGTGACGGCAACGGGATCGAATACGTACTTTGGCAAGACCGCGCAAGCTGGTCTCTGCGGCGAAATCGGTCTCGCACTTCCAGAAGGCGGTGCTGACCATAGGGGATTACCTGATTTATCTCAGCCTGGGCCTGGCGGCCTTGCTCGTCCTGACCATGCTCTTCCGGGGGGCTTCCCTCTTTACCCTCTTCCAGTTCGCATTGATCCTGATTGTGGCTTCCATCCCCGTGGCCATGCCTGCCGTCCTTTCCGTGACCATGGCGATCGGTGCGGTCCTTCTGGCGCGGATGAAGGCGATCGTCACGCGGCTGGAATGCATCGAAGAGATGGCCGGCATGGACATACTCTGTTCGGATAAAACGGGAACCCTGACGCAGAACAAGCTCACACTAGGAGAGCCGGCTCTCTTTGAGGCTAAGGATGTGCAGGAACTGATTCTCGCCGGTGCCATGGCGTCCAAGGAGGAGGATCGTGATGCCATCGACTCTGCGGTGATCAAAGCGCTTTCAGACGCAAAGGCATTGGATCGGTATAAGCAGGTGAAATTCGTGCCCTTTGACCCGGTGCATAAGCGCACCGAAGCGGAGATCAAAGATCGCGAGGGGAAATCCTTCAAAGTCACCAAAGGAGCGCCGCAGGTAATCCTGGGACTGTGTAACCCGGGAAAAGACCTGGCAGATAAAGTGAATGCCAAGGTGGACGAGTTTGCCAAGCAGGGTTCTCGCACCCTGGGAGTGGCCCGGACCGATGACACATCCACCTGGCGTTTCCTGGGCATTCTGCCCCTTTCTGATCCGCCTCGGGAGGATTCCGCCGACACTATCCAACGGGCAGGCGAGCACGGAATCAAGGTCAAAATGGTCACCGGAGACAATCTGGCCATTGCCAAGGAGATTGCTTCCCAGCTTCATTTAGGACCGGACATTCACGTAGCTGATGAATTTTTCGGGAAGGGTTCGGATCGAGAATGTGTCACTCCAATACAAGCGGAGCAGGTCGAGGAGGCCGACGGCTTTGCACAGGTCTTTCCGGAGCACAAGTTTGAAATCGTGAAAACTCTCCAGGCCCTGGGTCACATCGTCGGCATGACCGGCGACGGGGTGAACGACGCACCGGCTCTCAAACAGGCCGATACCGGTATCGCCGTGAGCGGCGCGACCGACGCTGCCCGGGCCGCGGCAGCCCTGGTGCTGACAGCTCCAGGGCTTTCGGTCATTATCCAGGCGGTGGAGACCGCCCGAACCATATTCGAACGGATGAACAGTTATGCGATCTACCGGATCACTGAAACGATCCGAATCATGTTTTTCGTAGTCCTGGCCATGATCGTCTTCCGCTTTTATCCTATTACGACCATCATGATTATTCTTCTGGCCCTGCTCAATGATTTGCCCATCATGACCATTGCCTATGATAACACCTGGCTTGACCCCAAACCGGTGAAGTGGGAAATGCGGCGGGTATTAACCGTCGCTACGGGACTGGGATTGGTTGGAGTCTTGGAAACCTTCGGTCTGCTGGTTATCGCTGTCTTGTGGTTGAAACTCGACCAAGCTCAGATTCAGTCCTTCATCTATCTCAAGCTGGCCGTGGCAGGTCACCTGACTCTCTTCGTGGCCCGCACCCGACGTCCCTTTTTGACCCGGCCCTACCCGGCACCCATACTTCTCATCGCAATCTTTGCGACCCAATGCGTGGCCGCCATGATTGTGGGTTTCGGCTGGCTGGTGGCGTCGATCCCCTGGTCTTACGTGGGGCTAGTGTGGGGGTACTGTCTGATTTGGATATTCATAGAAGACTGGTTCAAGCTGCATATTTATCGCCACCTGGCCCTGACCAGGAAGGACCACAAGGAATTCCTGGATAAGGTCAAGGGACATTTGCATCCTCACAGCTTCATTCGCGACTAGAGAAGGGATAGATGGTGGAAGAATGTCCGGACCAATCTTGAGATTCCTGGGCACTCATCCCGTCCTGAGTTTCGCCGTTCTCCTTGCGATCATCCTCTTGAGCATCGCGTTTCTCTGGCGTCTGATCGAAAAGGCGTTTCGAAACATCATCGCCAGACCTGATCCCTTTCTGACACGATCCCCGGAGAACGCCTCCAAACATCCGGACATGACAGAGAAGCCGTTCGGTGTGTATGCAGCAGTTGGACTCGTCGCAGCTCTGGCGGCACTCGCCGTGTTCTATTGGATTGCAAGTGAGGTGGTGAACCGGGAGGCAATTGTTCGCTTTGACCATGTCCTAACCGAAACGATCCGCCGGAACGCCACTTCCTCGGAAATCCGGATTTTTTGGATCATTACGGTGGTTGGGAGTTTCTATGTGCTTGCGCCGGCGACCATCGGTGTTGGCATCTTACTTCTTGTCCTTCATCGGCGCATTTCTCTGATCGGATGGACTATGGCAGCCTTTGGAGGCGTCATCTTGAATGAGGGTCTGAAACTGATCTTTGAACGTCCACGGCCCAAGCCCCTTCTCTTATTCCCTCACAGACTTATCTCCTGGAGTTTTCCCAGCGGTCATGCCATGGATTCCCTGATCATCTACGGCATGCTGACTTATCTCTTGTTCCCGCTGACAAAAGGCAGATGGAGAAAACCTTTAGTCCTCACCTCTATCGGGGTCGTCCTGTCAATAGGATTCAGCCGTCTCTATCTGGGAGTGCATTATTTCAGTGACATTATCGCTGGCTATGCGGCAGGGCTCTTCTGGCTAAACCTATGCATTGTGGCCACTCAAATCTTCAGGTACGCGCACTCCTCCCCTTCCTCCGGGGGCTCGTAAAAGCCCTCCGGGGAGACTAATAGGGGACCCGAACCCGCGCTACTTTGCTCGAAAAGTCGTATGCTGACAGTAGGGGCAGGCCGGAAGATAATCGGGTTTCTCAAGTTGGATTCGACGTCCGCAAGAAGCGCACTCAAAAGTGCCCGGTTGTGTGATCTCACCCGTATGATGCGCCGAGGATCCCTTTTTGAGACGGAATTGTTCCAGCCAATCGGATGCAGCAGTAGCAGCCTGATCAAGAAACTCCTTGCCTCTGCCGCGCCACACGTCGAACAAGTCCGTTGAGCGCTCGGAAAGCGTTTCCCACTTAGATCCCAGTTTCTGCACTGTGGAGGCGATTTCATTTTTTACCGCTTCCGTTGCCTTGTTGACCGTGTCGGAGCTGTATTCACCGAGGCTCTTGAGCTCTCCGGAGGCTTTTTCCAATGACTGTCTGATGGTATTCGCGCTCACAGGCGCTTTTGCACTGCGAAGAATCCGCATCACCTCATGTCGCATCTTCTGATAGGCTGCAAGCTCTTTCTTTTTCTGCTCCGAGGTCTCTTCCCCCAGACACTCTGCGATCTCCCTTTCAGCCGAGATCCAGTCTTCTGCGGCGTGATCGCCAGTGAATCCCCGCCTTTCAGCTCGAAGATAAGCCGCCTCCTCAATCATCCGCCGCCGCTCTTCCGGCGTGGGCCGAATATTCTTTTCGATACATTCCATGATTCATCTCCCTTATTTTTTTCGTTAAAAACGTAATGCCAGCAACCTTTGCTATAAATGGGTTCAACTATGTATTTCTCGAAAAGAGCCGCCTTATTTTTCCGTACTGTCCACCGATCATTGTCCTTTCACACATTAAATCCCCCTCTCCGGCTTTTTCTTCAGTGTCACTCATTGCGGCTGTGTCTTCGCAGAATGCCCTTTAATTTCAGCGCGCATTTTCGGAAGAGTTTCAGGATACTCGGCCTGAAGAAAGCTGATTAATTTCTCACGCACATAACACCTCAGATTCCAAGTCGTCGCTGAGTCGGCGGCGCTCATGAGGGCGCGCATTTGGATGGTGCGATCGGTGGCATCGGTCACTTGTAGACCCCATGCCTTCCCGTCCCACATGTCTGTGGAGTCGAGAATGCGCTTCAACTCCACCCGCACCTCTTCCACCGGAACGGTATAATCGGCGTAAAGGAAAACAGTCCCCAGAAGGTCAGCGGTCACCCGGGTCCAATTCTGAAAGGGCTTTTCGATAAAATAGCTGAGGGGCAACACCAGCCTCCTGAGATCCCAGATGCGCACGACAACGTAAGTCGTCCTGATCTCCTCAATCCATCCCCATTCCCCTTCCACGATCACCACGTCATCGATCCGGATGGGCTGGGTAAAAGCAAGCTGCACCCCGGCGATCAGGTTTGAAAGGGCGGGCCGTGCCGCCATGCCTATAACGATACCTGCAACCCCGGCGGAAGCCAGCAGGCTGGTCCCCAGACGCTGAAGGCTTGGAAAAGACATGAGCATGGCAGATGCCGCAAAGCCCGCGACGAGTATGACGATAATCCGGTGGAGCATGTTGATCCGCGTGGCCACCTCGCGTGCGGCCAGGTTGTCGGGAACGTCCACCCGGTGTCGTGCAGTAACCACTTCCCGCATCGCAGCGGAGAGCGCTATGACTCCCCACGCAAAGGACGCGATAAGGCAAAGGTTGAAGAATTTCTGGACATAGTGGAGGTACTCATTCTTGAGCGGAATTCCCGGCAGCGCCAGGTTCACGGCAAGGACAACCAAAAGGGCACGACCCGGGCTTTTGAGGTTTGTTACAAGGGCATTGTCAACGAGGCTCCCGGTCCTTCGGGCTATGCTTTCGAAAACCCGAAGGATCAGAAAATGCACTATCAACGCCAGGATTGTCGACCCGAAGAGGATAATCCCCGATCTGATCCAAACATTTGTAAAAATATCAGCCATACTTAATTCAACCTACCGATGGATGACGGAAGCGAGTCGATCGGACCATCGATCATAAAGGTGTTCAGATTTCTGTTCCTTCTCTTCGTGTCTTCGTTCTTTCGTGTTTTCGTGATCGCGTGATCGATTGAACCCTACAGGCTTTTTCTCGTGACAGTGAATCCAGGGCATCCTGTATTCAATCAAAAAAACACCGGTATTTGTCCCTTCCTCTCATGTTCAAACTGAAAACAAGAACAGAAAATCAAGGGGGGTACTGCGGTTTTCCTTGCAAGACAACATGCGGCCGCCCCCTTATATGGAAATGGGAACCGGAACGATAGGGAGCGGAATGCCTAGGGAATGATCAAGGGGATCATTTTAGCTGTATGAGATTATGGTGAGGATCATGATTTTTTCTTGAAGATGAATTGTATTTCCCGTGGCTGGATACTCACGATGCGGAGATTGCCGCTGCGAGGGAAACGGACCTGTTCGGATGTCATATCAAATGTCTCTTTTCCAACACGCGCATAGTAACCGTTGACGAACACTTGCACGTTGTAACTGCTTAAGGTGCTCGCATTCCTTCTCAGCCCCTCGAACGTGACTCGGACACTGGGATTCCCTGGAGCCATAACCTCCAGTTCTGCCGGAAGATCCTTCACTTGCACCGGAAGACGAAGAACGACCTGGAAATTCTGCTCTCCTGCCAGAAGCAGCCATACCGCGCTCACCAAAGCCAACGTCGCGATCTTTACTCGCCAGCGATGGGTCAGAAGGGAGTGGAGCGCATCGCGCCACACTATCCCTCGTCGGGGAGACGCAACCAGTTCAAGCAAATGGCGTGAGAGTTCTTCCCTTTTGTCTATCCCTTTCATCCGCCCCTGCTGGGCCAAAGATACTTCGCCCCGTTCTTCGGAAACCACCACAACCCAGGCATCGCAGCGCTCTGAAAGCCCTAGCGCGGCCCGGTGCCTTGTTCCCCATTCATTCGGAAGTCCTTCAGCGGAAGTCAGAGGAAGGTAACACGAGGCCGAAGAGATCTCCCCTCCTCTGATGATGGCAGCGCCATCATGCAAGGGAGAATTCTTTTGAAAAAGACTTACCAGAAGCTCGCGGGTCGGTGGCCCGGTGACGGGAAAGCAAGCGGTGACCCACTCCCGGAGATCATCCATCCTTTGTATAACCAGAAGGGCTCCTATCCGGCGCTCAGCCATTGTGAAGACGGCTTCAACAAAGGAGTTGATCCAGTTCCCAGAGGTGGGTATCGCGTGAAAACCGGCGAAGCGCAGGGGGTTGACCCGCCCAAGAGCTTGCCGAATTTCTGACTGGAAGAGAATAATTAATAGTATGACCACAACCTGCCATAGAACCTGAAAGGACCATGTGGTCAGAAAAAGCCCCCAGAATCGCGCAGCCATGTAAATACCCCCAAGGACTACAAGGCCAACCAGGGCCTTGAACGCCTGGGTCCCATGAAACCAGGTGTAGAGATAATAAATCACCATCCACATCAACAGGACGTCGATCGCGTCCTGCACGCGGAAGGATTCCATGATCGCAAGGTAGCCCATCTCGACTGCTTCACCCCCGGACTCTGTCCGTAGCCCTCGTTCACACGGCTCCAGCCCTCAACCAAACGCTTCGCCGAAGCCGGACAGCGGAAAATCTAGCCAAAGATATTTGAAATTTCGAATATCGAACAAGGAATTTAGAACCGCAGAAGTCACTGTCTCACACTTCGAAATTCGATATTCCTTGTTCGATATTCTGCGGTTCAAAAAGCATCTGGAATTTCGTTAACTTACTGATGTGAGAGATAATCTCTCAGAATGAATGTGTAAAAATTTAACGATAATACAGTCTCTCTTGATTGTGAATCGGGGAAATCATGTATTCTGCCTGATGCGGGACAGTACCAGACGGAGTGATCGATAACCGGCAAGCGGGCGTCAGCTGAAAACCGGAGTAGATACTCACGGGCGCACGCCCGTTGTCCTCAGCTGTTGATTTGATAGAACGGCGAACAGTGGGGCAGCGGGCAAGCGAACTTGGAGTTTTTGTTGTTTACATAAGCGCGACAAAGAATTATCTAGAAAAATGGATGGGTTCCTATTATCCCTTCAACTGAAGAAGGACAGTTTTCAGATCGGCGTTTCATGCAATTGAGCTCTAACCGAAAAAAATGGCTGAGGGCGGGTATTGTAGCTTTCATGATCGCTGCCATTCTTTACCTGCACTATTTCACTCTGCCTACGCGAGCCTATTATCATGCTTTCTATCGGACGTTGTTCTATCTTCCCTTGGTCTTAGGAGCATTCTGGTTCGGATGGAGGGGAGCCTTGTCGGTTTGCGTCTCAGTCCTGCTGCTTTTTTCCCCGTACGTGCTCGCGCGGTGGCACGGCTTTACTCTTCAGGAGTTCGATACTATGCTGGAGGGAGTCCTTTTCATCGTTGCGGCGGCCATCCTGGGATTCCTTGTGGAAAGAGAGAAGAAAGAACGGGCGGCGCGTCTCGAGGTGGAAAGGCTCGCGGCCATCGGTAAAGCCGCATCCGAGGTGGCCCACGAAATGAAAACGCCGCTTATGGCGATTGGAGGCTTTACGAGGCAGGTATTGAGGGCTTTCCAATCAAACGAACCCAACCGGAAGAAATTAGAGATCGTCATTCAGGAGACGGCGAGGCTTGAGTCACTGGTCAGGGATATGCTCGACTTCGGCAGGTCTCTCCAAATCGAGCGGGTATCGGTGGATCTGAATCAACTTCTTGTGGAAACTGTCGAAATGGTGCTTCCCATGGCAAAGGAGGTTCGGGTGAGAGTGGAAGTTCTCCCTGAGCCTTCATTGCCTGTTGCGCCTATGGATGCTTCCAAGATAAAACAGGTTATACTGAATCTTCTTTCTAATGCTATACAGGCTTCGCCTGAAGGAGAAAAAGTCACGGCCCACACCTCCCTTGAGGGGAATACGGTCATTCTGGAGGTGGCCGACTCAGGCTACGGGATCAAAGAGGAAGACCGGGAAAAGATCTTTCAGCCTTTTTTCACCACGAAAAAGGGGGGCACGGGGCTCGGTTTGGCGATCGTAAAGAAGGTCTTGGAAGCCCATGGAGCAAAGATTGCGTTTCACGTCAACCAGGGGGGCAGAGGCGTTACTTTCCGTGTTTCCTTCCCTTTAAGAACCAGTAAGCAGTGATCAGTGGCCAGTAATCAGTGATCAGGATACAGTTATCAGTGAACGGGTGCTAAGTGCTACAGGATGTTTGTCATTTTGGGAATATCAAACATTCTAGGCACTTTAGGCATTTACGCACGTGCCCCACAGGAGATACCCATGAAACCTTTCAGCAGCAGTTCGAGCCATATGCCTTTGAGAAGGACGACCGTGATCGTCTCCCTCTTGATCAAACATGGTCTCAGCGATCTGGCCGAGCGCATTTTCCTCAGGAGAACAGGAAGAAGAAAAGAAACCCCCGACGAGGCCTTCTTTCCAAAACAAAAGTTCCCTAATCCGCGGCGCATCAGGCTCGTACTAGAGGAACTCGGACCCACCTTCGTGAAGCTGGGCCAAATGATGAGCACCAGGGCCGATCTTTTCCCTCCTGAGTACATCCACGAATTCAAGAAGCTCCAGGACCAGATCCCGCCAGTCTCTTTTTCCGAAATAAAGGCCCTTATCGAAGGACAGTTGAAGCGCTCTCTTTTGGAGATTTTCTCAGATTTTACTCCCGAACCCTTCGCTGCCGCTTCGGTGGCGCAGGTTCATGGCGCCATGCTTCGAGGCAATGAGAAGGTAGCAGTCAAGGTGATCAGACCGGGAATCCGGAAGAAGATCCGCGAAGACATTCGTCTGATGTACTACCTGGCGGAAAGATTCGAAAAATCCTTCGAAGCAGGCCGCATCATCAGGCCGGTGGAACTGGTGAAAGAATTCGAGCGAACGATCTACAAAGAGCTGGACATGTTCATCGAAGGTGGAAGCATTGAAAAGTTCAGGGAGAACTTTAAGGGCAGCGACGAAATCTACATTCCCATGATCTACTGGAACCTTGTCACTAGATCCGTCCTTGTCATGGAGCACATTGACGGCATCAAAATGGACAAGGTGGAGGAGATCAAAAGGCAGGGCATTGACCCCAAAGAGATCGCCCTGATTGGCTTGCGTGCCTTTTCCAGGCAGTTGATGGAGTTCGGATTCTTCCACGCCGACCCCCACCCGGGCAACACCATCGTCCTGCGTGACGGTCGTGTGGCCCTGGTGGATTTCGGCATCACGGGGTATCTCGACCACGGTATGATGCTTCGCATCGCCAACATCTTCCTGGGGTATGCCGAGCACGATTATGAGCGCGTCATGGACGCTCTGCGCGAAGCGGAACTGGTGGATGAACAAACCATGGAACTCCCCGACTTCAGAATAGATCTGGAAGAGATGAGCGAAACTTTCTACGGTCGGTCTTTGAGCACCATTTCCGTAAAAGACGTATATGATCAGGTCATGCAACTCGTGCTCAAGTATCACATTCGATTACCCAGAAATCTTCTTCTCCTCATGAAAACCTTAGTCCAGACGGAAGCGCTGGGCAAGATTCTCAACAGTGATGCGAGTATCCTGGAGATTACGAAACCTTATGCGAAGAGAGCCGTCGAAAAGGAGAACACCCTCGAGAGAAGCCTGACCAGGATGGGGAGGGATGCCAAGGACCTGGGCGACCACGTGAAAGCGGTTCCTAAGTTCTTTCATGAAATCCTCCGACAAATGGCCCGGGGAAAGCACCGGATCGAAGTCGTGCACGGCGGTTTTCATGATCTGGATGATCAGCTCGAAAAAGCGGTCAATCGCCTCACTGTGGGGATGATTGTGTGCGCCTCCATCATCGGAGGGTCCATAGCCCTGAATTCCTCTCAGAGGGTCATTGAATTCAACATAGGTTTCCTGAGCAACGAGCCCATTGCTTTGACCGCTTTTCTGGGCGTTTTTGGGTACGGGGTCGCCACGGTTTTGGGGATATGGCTTGTCGTATCCATCCTTCGATCACGAAGGCTGTAGGACCACGGAATATTGGAGTAATGGAATTGAAATAATGGAATGATGGAGCGATGGAGTGATACCCAGAACTCGGACCCTTTGTCACTGACTTGTGATCACCCATCACTGATTCACTGTCCACTGATCACTGATTGCTCAGCCTTTCAGCATCTACCTCGTATGCCTGAAGGATGTCGTGTTTCGATATGACTCCCACAATTTGCCACGGTCTGTCCCGAAGGACCACGGGCAGGATTGGGATTCCGCTGTCGTCGATCTTGTCAAGGGCGTCATGCAGTGTCTCGTCCGGATAGGTGAAAGCAGCATCTTTCGAAATGATTTCGTCCACTCTACCCGCGCCCACAAACTGCTGCATGGCTCTCTCCAGGTCTTTCTCTGTCACCACCCCTAATAGTCTTCCCTCCTGCTCCACAGGAAATGCAGGATGATCGTATTTTTCAAAGAATCTCTCCAGTTCACCCACAGGAGTATCGGAAGGCACCTTCTGCACTTTCCTGGTCATCACCTTCTCCACTCTTACCACATCCAGGGTGAAGGACTGGCTCATTCTCAAGTCGAGTCCGCGATTCTTCAGTTTCAGGGTATAAATGGATGAACCTCTCAGGAATAGCCACGCCACAAAGAAACTGCTGACCGAAGAAGCCATGATGGGAGGAAGAAGGCTGAAATCATTGCACATCTCCGGAACCATGACCATGATGTTGAGTGGAGCTTGTGTGGCGCCCGCAAAAAGGGCCGCCATGCCGGCAAGGCTGTACTTCACGGGCTCCTGCACCACGGCCGGGAATGCCCAGTGAAAAAAGAGGCCCGCAGCCCCTCCGAACATTCCTCCAATGTACAAGGTGGGCGCGAAGATTCCTCCACTGCCTCCGGACCCGATAGAAAAACAGGTGGCGATAAATTTGAGGGACCCAAGCAGAAGCAGAAGTCCGAGGGTCAACTTTCCCGCAAGAGCGAGGTCCAAGCCTTCGTACCCTACCCCCATGATCCCATACGACGGGAAGAGCATGATCAGGAACCCCGGTATCAGGCCTCCCACGCCTGGTTTCAGCGTGCTCCTTACGTTCCATTTCTGGAAGAGTCCGTCAACAGCATAAAAAGCCCTTACCCAGAGAACCGAAAGGCCACCGAAGGCCAACCCCAGGAAGAGATGAAAAACGAGCTCCGATGGGACCCATGTGACCGGTGCTGCGAACTCGAACGAGGGGTTCTTGCCGACGAAAAACGCGGCTGTAGCAGCTCCCATCACGGAAGAAAGAATGACAGGTACCGCTCTGGTAAGATCGATGCTTCGAAGCAGAATCTCGATGCCGAAAAGAGCGCCGCCCAGGGGAGCGTTGTAAGTTCCGGCAATACCCGCCGACAACCCGCACACTACAAGCAGCTTCGCGTTATGGCGCTCCATCTTGAAAAGCGCACCCAAGGAGGAACCAATCGTGGCCCCGATCTCTGCGATGGGGCCTTCTCTGCCGGCGCTCCCTCCGGAACCGATGGTGATCGAAGTGGCAACGATTTTCCAGAACGCTGTCTTCTTCTTGAGGAGGCCCTTCCGCAAGGCTACAGCCTCCATGACTTCGGGTATTCCTGCGCCCTGGGTCTCCTTCGCTATCCACATGGTGATCGGTCCTACGATGAAGCCGCCGATCGCCGGCAACAGGATGATCCCGAGGTTGTAACCCCTCATATCGAAGGATAAAAAAGGAAGAAAGCCACCAAAGAACAAATCGTGAATTTCTTGAATCGTGAAGCGGAAGAGCACGGCGCCAAGCCCGCCTGCGATGCCTACCGCTCCGCTCAGGATGTAGATGATGAACCACGTTCGGGCATGTGGGGGCAACCGTGATTTCATGAACCTTTTACCTTACCGTCCTCATGCTCCGCCAACTGGAGGGACCTTGACCGGTTACTCCTGTATTGGTCCGGCCATGCAATATCCACATTCAAAGCCAGTGTCTGCCTTCAATTTCGCGACCCCATTGTGTTGCATGCTAGGCTTCCGTGGCCGGGGCTCCGCGCATATTTTGTGCCTCTCTTTTCCCCGGCTCCTTCAAGAGATAGACGAGAGGAAGGCAGAGGACAAAGAGAATGCACACCATGTAGAACAGGCGATTGAAGGCGATCATCGTGGCCTGGCGTACCACCTCCGCGTTGGCGAGACCCAGGGCCCGCAACTCGGCCGTAAACCCATCCGACCCTCTCATTGCCATCGCCCGACTGAGGGTTCTGAGCCACTCCAGCGCCGTATCTCTGTACACGGTCACGTTTCTCATGAGGACGGCGCCATAGCGGACCGATCCCCTGTCCAGTTCGGTGGCGGCAATGGCAATCCCCACACTCCCAAAGACGAGTCTCACCACGTTATAGAGTCCTGTGGCCGCTTGCATCTTGGGCTTGGCGATGCCCGAGAGAGCCACCGTGCTCAGGGCCACAAAGATAGTCCCGAATCCCACCCCCTGTATGAATTGGGGAAAGACGATATCCCAGAAGCCTACGTTGAGGGAAAGCCTTGAAAGTTGCCAAAACGAAAGGCTGCTGATCCCGAGTCCGATGAATACCAGCACCCTGGGACCGGCCCTGTTGTAAATTCTTCCCGCTATGGGCATGGTTACAGCCATGGCAAGGCTTCTTGGCATCAGGGCAAGGCCTGAGTCAAAAGCGGGGTACCCCAAGAGTTCCTGTAACAGCAATGGTAACAGGAAGAGCGTCCCGAAAAGACCCATGCCCAGGATGCCTCCAATGAAGGTTCCTGAAGAAAAAGTTAGGTCCTTGAGAATTCTTAAGTCCACGGCGGGTTTTTCTGCGATCAGCTCTCGCAGCACAAAGAACAGAATCCCTGCGGCGGCCACGACCGCGAGGTCAATGATAAGATTCGAGCTGAACCAGTTCTTCTGCTCCCCTCTTTCCAGCATGATCTGCAGCGATCCGAGTCCCACTGCCAGCAGTCCCACGCCCAGGAGATCCACTTTCCCCGTTTCCCTGACCAGATAGGGAGGATCTACGATGAAGCGGGAGACAAGCAGAAGGTTGATCATTCCCACCGGAACATTGACATAGAAAATCCACGGCCACGAGTAATAGGTGGTAAGCCACCCACCCAGGGTCGGCCCGAAGGCCGGCCCCATGACCACCCCCAGGCCGTAAATGCCCATGGCCATGCCTTGTTCCTCAGGAGGAAACGTTTCCCGGAGAATCGCCTGGGAAACGGGGATGAGGGCGCCTCCGCCGATTCCTTGAATGACCCTGAAGGCAACCATGGATGTCAGATCCCGAGCCATCCCGCAAGCCATGGAACTGAGAGTGAAGATGAAGACGCTGAACATGAAGAACCGCTTGCGCCCGAAGCGGGCCGTAAAAAGCGCGATGAGAGGCATGACCGTCACATTGGAAAGCATGTATCCTGTAATAACCCAAGTGATCTCTTCGATCGAGGCCCCAAGGCCGCCGCGCATGTAGGGCAAGGCTACGTTGACGATGCTGGTATCCAGCGCAGCCATCAGCGTGCCGGTCATCACCGTAACGGTGATCACCCATTTGTTGGTCGCAGGGGTCTCCATACCCTCTTTTCTCTTCAGCCTTAAAGATACGTTAGGGTCTACTCAGCGTTTGTATCCACATAAGGAGTCATTGAAAGGCCTGGCCACAGGGGATGAACCGAGTCCGGTTCGCCGTCGAGCACGATCTTCACCGGCAACCTCTGAACAACCTTGACGAAGTTGCCTGTGGCGTTTTCCGGCGGAAGAAGGGTAAACACGGAGCCGGTCCCGGGCTGGAAACTGTTGACGCGGCCCTTGAAGACTATGCCCGGATAGGCATCGGCTTCCACGTCCACCGGCTGACCCACCTTCATCTTCTGAACCTGGGTTTCCTTAAAGTTGGCGATGATCCAGGTGTTCTTCGCATCCACCAGGGAAAGCACCGGTTGACCGGGTTGAACATACTTTCCCGGGTCCACATTTTTCATTGCGATCTGACCGGTGATGGGCGCTCTGATCAGCGTCCTTCGAAGATCGATTTCCACGAGAGCCAAAGCAGCCCGAGCCTGCTCGATCTTGAACTTTTGAGTGCCCAGTTGCGCTGTCAGAGTCTGGATGGCGGCTTCCGATCTGGAGAGAGTCGCTTCGGCCGCTTTGGTGACGGCATGGGCCACCTCCCATTGGGCCGCTTTCTGATCGTATTGATTCTGGGGGACATCTTTTGCCCTTAGCAGTTCGCCGTATCGGATTTTCTCTTTCAAAGCGTAGGCTTCCTGCGCCTTGTTCGATTCGAGGTCCGCCTGAGCCTTGGCCACAGCCTGCTTCTGCTCCTCAAGCAGAGCCTCGATCTGTTTCTGTTCCGCCACAAGGGTAGCGATACTCTTCTTGGACTCTTCCACTCTTGCCTGGTAGTCGTCCGTTTGGATTTCAAAGAGGGGATCTCCCTCCTTGACCTTCTGGTTGTCGGTGATGAAGACGCGAGTCACCTTTCCCTTTACTTCAGAGCTCACGGGAACGATCGTGCCCGTAACGTAGGCATCGTCCGTGCTTTCATGGGAGAAATAGTAAAGCAAGCCGGGCAGAAGGTAGAGGGTTCCGCCAACGATGGCTGCCGCGATCAACAACCGCAAAATCCATCCAGTCTTTTTCCTCCTTCTCGGTTTTCTCGAAGAAACGATAGGGTCCGGTTCCTTTTTTTCCTCCACTTTCATGCCTCCCGATCAATTCTGCCTGCGGCCAAACAGGTAGTTTTCACACTCTTCCCTCAAAAAACAAGACAATTCGCTCACCCCTCTTCCTCCAAACCTCTTTCGCCAAGGTTCCCGCAGCGATGATAGTCGTGGCAGATACTTTGCTGGCGATAGTACTGCAGCAGTTCGATTCGTCCCTCCATCATCACAGGCGTGCGAGCGATGTAGAAACCATGCTCCGCAGCGGTGCTAAAGATGAGCTTGGGGACCCGGTCGGGACCAGCATATCGAATACGGTCCACCCCAGGAATCGAACCGGCCAGATCCTGATCGGTCTCCATGAAAACCGGGGCCTTTCCGATCAGGGTTCTTCCTTCTCTACCAGCGAGGAAAAAGGTGACATCGTTTCTCAGACCATCCGGAAGGCTGACGCGCAGCGCGCACCCCGTGATATGGGCTGCTGCTATCCGGGCGAGGGTTTCGAAGAGCGTATCGTTTTGGTGGACTCTGACCACCACGATCCCTGCGGGAAAATACCTGAGAAGATTATCCTGACCCCGCAGATGAAAATAATCCTTCACCTGGGAAAACACTGTTTCGGCTCTATGGGCGTAACTCATGATGGCATGAATCGTCTTCAACATGTCCTCATGCCACTCCCGGAACTCGCCCCACTCCAGCTTGTTTCGCCATTGTTGCGCAAGGTGCCACAGGCGGTGAGGCTTGCCGATTGCCTCCCGGGGCGGCAGAGCGATTTCTTCAAAGGCCATGAACTGGGTCACGTAATCCGGACCTCCCGCCTTGATCCCGGACCCGATAGCTGATTTTCCAATTCCGCCAAAGGGCTGCCGCAGGGTGACGGCACCGGTCGTGGGTCGGTTTATGTACAGATTGCCGGCTCTCAAGCCGTCTTTCCAACGCTGATGATCGCGGTCGTCGAGGCTTTCCAGCGCGGCGGTCAGCCCGTAGCCGGTCCCATTGGCCAACTCTATCGCGTGATCGAGGTTTTCAGCACACATTACCCCTAGCACGGGACCAAAGAATTCCGTCGTGTGAGTGACGGAGCCAGGCTGCACATCCCATTTGATTCCCGGGGTCCACAGTTGAGGATTGTGGTCGATCGACCGAGGTTTCAGTGCCCAGGATTCAGCCGGTTCCAGTTCCGTCATTGCTTCCCGAAGATCTTCCTGGGGGGTACGAGTCAGGGGTCCCACCGTGTTTGCAAAGTCCCAAGCCGATCCCACGGCAAGACTTCCCGCCGCATCCACGAGTTTGTTCTTGAACGCCTCATCCTGGTACACTTCTCTTTCCAGGATCAGCAAAGAAGTAGCGGAGCACTTTTGGCCGCTGTTGCCGAACGCCGAGACCAGCACGTTCTTGACGGCCTGATCCTTGTCCGACAGGGCTGCCACGATGGTGCTGTTTTTGCCGCCTGTTTCCGCTGCCAGAAAAACATTCGGCCGCTGCTTTAGGATCTCCAGTCCTGTGGAGGTCCCGCCGGTAAGGATGATAAAATCCACATCCGGATGATTCACGAAGCTGCCGGCCGTATCACCGGTACAAGGAACAAACTGGAGAACTCTCCGGGAGACCCCGGCTCGCCAGAAACACTGGCAGAGAACCCAGCCGACGAGAATGGCGTCTGAGGAAGGCTTGAATATGACGGTGTTCCCTGCTGCCAGAGATGCCGCGATGCCGCCGCATGGGATGGCAATAGGGAAATTCCAGGGAGATATAACCACGCCGACGCCCTTTCCTCGCACTCGAACGTTTCTGATGCCCTGGAACCTGTAGGCGGAGAATGGGTAGTATTCGGCCAGGTCTATGGCTTCTGATACCTCCACATCGGCTTCAGTAAAGATCTTGCCCGTATTGGCGGCCGCGGCTCCGATCAAACCCCCACGGGCGTTACGAAGTTCCCGTGCGGTTCGGGAGAGGATCTCGTGCCGCTCCTCCAACACTTTGTCTCGCCAGCCGTCCGGGTCTGCTTTCGCCACTTCTACAGCCTTGAGGATGTCGCTTTCCCTTGCCAGAGCAAATCGCCCTATGATGACACTTTCCGGCAGTTGGGAGGGGTCCAGACCTTCCCGAATCTCGCGGTGAACAAAGATCTCTTCATTGTCAACCACGATCGGGATATCGGGTGGCGTATCCTGCGCTTTCTTCTTCCATCTTGACCGTACTGATTCCGCCCATTCACGGTTAGATGCAAGGGACCAGTCCGTGTTAGGTTCGTTCCGAAATGCCGGTTCGTGGTAGGTTCCTCTCCGCGAAAAAGAACTTTCCTCCTGCCGATTCTGGATGCGATGAGAGGCGGCGCCAACGCGCTCTTGGTGATAAGCGGCCCTGACGAACTGTTCTTCCAGGAGCCTCCACGCAGATGAACCCTTCTTCAGGCCGGAGAGGTGGCGCAGAAAATTTTCTTTTCCCGTATTTTCGTCGAGGCGACGGATCAGGTAGGCAATAGCGCTGGTGAAGTGGGTCTCATCGACTACCGGTGCATACATGAAAATCGCCTGGCCCGTTTCCTGAATGGACTGCCGCAGATGGTCCGCCATACCTTCCAGCATTTCAAAGGCCAGAAACTCCTTCACGTCCCTTCGTTGAGCCAAAAGGTAGGCATAGGCAAGGTCGAAAATATTGTGAGACGCTATGCCCACATGCACGGCCCTGATGTTCTCGAGTTCCAGGGCGAAATGCACCATGCGCTTGTAATTGGCATCCGTATCCGTCTTCACGTCGTAAGGCGCCAAGGGCCACTCGAAGAGGCTGGACTCCAGGAGTTCCATTTGCATGTTGGCGCCCTTGACCAGACGGATTCTGATCGGGCTCCCACCGTCGCTCACGCGCCGCTTGGCCCATGACGTGATATCCTGAAGCAACAGATAGGAGTCGGGCAAGTAAGCCTGCAAGGTGATTCCCGCAAAGTGGTTGAAGAATGCGGCCTGATCCAGGGTTTGTCGGAAAGCAGCGGCGGTGATTTCCAGGTCCTGGTACGATTCCATGTCCAGATGGACGAATTTAGGCGCCCCGGCTCCGTCACTGCGGAGGTAGTGATTTTCTTGTGCTGCCCGGTAGAGCAGAGAGAGACGCTCCCCGATCTTCTTAACGCTTTGTTCAAAGGCCAGGGGCACGATCTGCGAGAAAATGGAGGATATTTTAACTGAGATCTGTTCCACTAAAGGGTTTTTGAGGTCCCGGATGTAGGAATTCAGGCGGGAGGAAGCTTCCCCTTCTCCAAGCACCTCTTCTCCCAGATGGTTCACGTTGACATGCACGCCTTCCTTTTTGCGCCTTTCGAGGTACTCTTCAAGCGCACCCGATTCCTCCGGAATGATGACGGAACTGGTGTCCTGACGCATCCTTTCTATCACTCGTGGAACGGAGAGGTGAGGGACATGACGCCCTGCCACCATGAACATGCTCATCAATCCCTTTTCGAATGACGAAAGGAACTCAGGCACGCCGTAGCGGCTCAGCAAATAGTAAACCTGATCGGCTACCCGCCGGGGGTCCTTTGAGCGAAAACTTCGGTCGATCAGCTTACCAAGAAGCACCTTGTCTTTCGGGTTGGCGAGCAGGCTGGCGATCCGTTTCTGACGTTCCCTTTCCTCCGGCGTGATCAACTCCTCGGCTCGCCCATACCATGACGCGGCCAGGGTAAGCGCTTCATGAATCAGCATGTCTTCATCAGTCGCGCTCATGGAATTTCCTTTTCGCTTGCGCTCACCCCTCCCTTCAGGACGGAAAAATAGGAGATCCCTGCGGCAATGAGAAGGGGAACAACACCCAGAAAGATAAAGATCAGGTCTCCTGGCAACCGGCACCATTCGATGAATCGCACGAAACCCTGAGTCAGATACTCTCCGCTTCTGGCATGCCAGTATCCGTGGTCGAGCACATCTTTGAGTTGCAGGATACCTCCCGGGAAGAGGTTCCCTGCCACCATCAGCGCCAGGCCGATATTCAATCCCCAGAAGGAGACCCGGACAAACTTCTCCGGCCTGACCCATTGTTGATCACTGAGGGCTTGCCGAAAGCCGAGAACCATGAGGGCCACCGCTTCCATACCGAAGGCCCCCATCAACGCCGCATGGCCGTGATTGGGGGTGAGAGTGGTGCCGATTTCAAAGTAACTGACGATGGGCAGGTTGATGAGAAACCCGAATATGCCCGCACCGACAAAATTCCAAAACCCGACGGCCATCAGAAAGTAAAACACCCACTTGTGAGGAGGAGGGGTCTTGCCTTCCCCTTTAGTGAGTTTGATGAAGTCCCAGGCATCCAGGGTTAGAAGAGTCAGGGGCACCACTTCCATGGCGGAAAAGAGGGCGGCCAAAGCCATGTTGAAGGGTGTTTGGCCGGTCCAGTACCAGTGGTGACCCGTGCCCACAAGGCCGCTTCCCAAGAAAAGGATCCCATCAAGGTACACGACACGAGTGGCATTGACCTGTGAAACCAGGCCGAGTTTGTAAAAGATGACGGCCACCATGGTGGTAACAAAGAGCTCAAAAAAGCCTTCCACCCACAAGTGAATGATCCAGAACCGCCACGTGTCCACGACGGAATAGGTAGTGGCGCTGCCGAAAAAGAAGGCGGGTAGGTAAAAGATAGGAATGGCCATGGCCGCCATCATGAAGAGCCATGACATCTCGCGGCGGGACCGATCCTTGAGTGCCGGATAAACCGCCCTGAAGAGAAGCACGATCCACAGGACAAGCCCTAATGAGAGTAGCACCTGCCACCCCCTGCCTAAATCCAGATATTCCCAGCCTTGATGTCCGAACCATGACCACAGTCCTCCCAAGAGCTGGTTGATTCCGAGGATCTCCCCCAACAGGCTGCCTCCTACGACCAAAACAAGGGCCCAGAACAGAACGTTGACGCCCAGGGTCTGGTGTTTCGGCTCCCGGCCTCCCAACGACGTCCCGAGCAGCAATCCGCCTGCCACGTAGGAGGTGGCGATCCAGAAAATGGCCAATTGCAAGTGCCACGTTCGCAGAATGTTGGTGGGAAAGAGATCATAGAGTGCGATGCCATAGAAACTGCCCGGCTCCGCTCTGTTGTGAGCCGTGGCGGACCCCACTAGCACCTGAGCCAGAAAAAGCAGCGCCACAACAACAAAATACTTGACTGTCGCCTTCTGGCTTTCCGTGGCGACTCCCGGGAACATTTCGGGGCTCAGTGTTGCCGCACCCTTTTTCCAGCCAAGGTAATTGAACCTGCCGAAGACGAACAGGATCAGCGCCGTGCCCGCCAGCAGAGTTATCAAACTGAGAGCGCTCCAGAGAAAGGCATCAGCCGTGGGTCCGTTTCCGGCCAATGGGTCATAAGGGAAGTTATTGGTATAGGAGTAGGACTTCTCAGGTCGGTTTGCAGCAGCAGCCCAAGCGGTCCAGGCAAAGAAGGCGGTCAGCTTCCTCAATTCATCGGGGTCATCGATATACTTGGTTTTTAAACCGCCGCTACGGGCTGAATCGGAAAAATGGGCCGCCCACCGGTCGATCTGCCGGTGATACGAGGTTGCTTCAGCAGCGGTGAAACGCAGGATTCTCGTTTCCGGTTCATAGCGATTTTTCTTGAGCATTTGCCGAACTTCGGCTTGAACGGCTTCCCGCTCCCACGCGCTCAGGCTCTCCGGGTTCCGGTGGAAACGTTCCTGGGCCACGGTCTCTTCCGCATGCACCGCAAGGCTATGGAGGTATTCAGCGGAGAAGTCCGGGCCAAGGTAGGCGCCGTGCCCCCAGATGGTCCCGTTTTCCATGAGCGCATATCTGAGAAAAATCTCTTGGCCTGCAACGATATCTTGCCCGGTGAACACGATTTCACCGGAGGGAGCGATAACACGCTCAGGCGTAGGTGGAGCTTCCCTGTATGCTTTGGCGGATATGAAAATGAGGAGCGTAAACCCAACCAAGATGGTGAGGGCTGCACCGATCCGCCACCCATTCGAAAGCCTTTCGTGTGATTCCATTTCCATGTCGTATGCTCCTTATGAAATCCGTCCTGACGGATTTCATGCTACCAGAGATTATTCAGGATCCGTGCGATATCGTTCCATGTCAGGGCCAGGAACAACAAAATCATCAGCGTCCATCCCACCACGGTTACGGCATTTTGGATTTTCGGGGGAACCGGTCTGCCGAGGATTTTCTCAATGAGAAGAAACACAGCCTGACCCCCGTCAACCACGGGGATAGGCAAAAAATTGAACACTGCGAGGCTGACCGAAATCACGGCCATGAAGTAGATGAAGGGGACGATGCCTTCCCGTCCCGCTTGGATCGCGATGCTTCCGATCCCAACCGGCCCGCTGAATTCCTTGGACGAGACTGTTCCCCTAAAATAACTGATCAGCGTGGCATAGGTCATGGTAATGAAATCCCAGGTTTCGTGGAATCCCCAGATCACCGCAGCCGCAGGGTTCTTCTTCACCTCCTCCCCCATGAGCGTCGTGAAACCCCTGGGGCCTGGAAAAAGGACGAATCGGTAGTCTTCGGGGCTGAACACATCGGCGGTGAGAACGCCGACCCGAGCCTCTTTCTCGGCCGACCCACCCTGGTTCGAAAAAATTACGGCCTCTTTGTCCTGAAACAGCTTTAAGGCATCGAACAGTTCGGTCCAATTAGAGACCTTCTGCTCCTTTACGCCTGTAAACATGTCCCCCGGCACCATTCCCGCCTTGGCAGCCGGAGACCCGTCCCGGACATAGGCCACGACAGGATTCGACAGGTCGAGCCCTGCGGTGATCCCAACCACCACCCTTCCCTTGTGCTTTGTCGGGCGAATCTTCAGGGGCAGACGCTCAGTCTTACGCAGGACCACAATCGTTGTCCCGGTCTCTGCGACCTGATCATTGATGTGGAGGAACTCCTCAAGGGAGGGAGAAACCTTTTTGCCATACTCCAGAATCACATCCCCCGGTTTGACTCCGGACTGGTACGCCGGGGAATCCTTGACAACTCCGGTCACCCGCAAACGGGGCACGAGTCCCACCAGGTCCAGAATTTCGCTTCGGGCAGGCCAGATTACCTGGTCCAGAAGCAGGGTTTTCTCTGTTCCATCGGGCAGCCCGAGCACAACACTTCCCTCATCAGGACGATAATCAACGACTTTTCCCGCCACACGAGTGCCGTCCTTCAGGTAGAAAACGCCTGAATCCATCCGCAGCGTCGGGCGGATGCTGACATCCATCTCTTTTCCGTTTCTAAGAATCGTGATAACCACGGGCTTTCCATTAAGATGCTCCTCCAGCGTCGGAAGTTGCCAGTGATGTAGGAGAGGCTGCCCGTTAACGGAGAGGACCTTGTCCCCTTCTTCGAAGGGGTCGTTTGCGATTACATCGCCCTCAGATGCAAGGGTAGTACTTGCAGCAGGCTGGAGACCAAAGTGCAAGGTCCCCCCCATTTCGACCACGCTGATGGTTGTGGTCCCTTCCATGGCCTTGTCGCCTTGCCGTCGCTCGATGAGAAACTCGAATTTTTGACCTGCCTTGGCCAGCGCTGCCAGGGCGGTCAGCTCGTTGAATCGGGTGATTCGCTCACCGTCAACCTTCAATATTCTGTCACCGGGTTTCAGACCTACCGAAGAGGGCTGGCTTTTACCAAGCCACTGAATGTCAGCGTCCTCGGCCGGCGATCCCGGCAGGGTTCCACCGATGATAGGAGCTGGAAAGCGAATCCCCGCCATACAAACAATTATGAAAAGCACTGCGGCAAGAATCACATTCATGACCACCCCTGCCCCGATCACCGACAAACGGGAACTGACAGGCTTGTTGGAAAAACTGCGAGGATCACTTGAGGCGCCATCTTTGACGGGACCGAAATCTTCCTGGCCGGCAAGCTTGACGTAGCCTCCCATGGGGACGAGGTTGACGCGGTAGTCCGTCTCCCCTTTCTTGAAACCGAACAATCTGCTTCCGAAACCGAGGGCGAACTGCTCCACCTTGATGTTCACCGCTTTAGCGACGATAAAGTGACCTAATTCGTGCACGAAAATGACGACACCTAACCCCACGACAAATTGCACGATCGGCCACAACCACTCATGCCACAGATTCAGGAAAAGAGTTTCCATCACGATGACCAAGCCACCCTTCATTCTCTAAGAGATAGATTTACATACCCTATATTACGATTCACCGATCACGCACAGCCCAAGAATCGCATATGCCACATCCCGACCGAAGTCGCGCCTACAAGAGTTACTGAACACTGAACGCTGAACACTTATTGACTGACTCACTCCTGAGATACCTGCGAGTTTCCTTCATAGACGCTCCCACCCCACAGCGAAGCCGGGGTACTGATGCTGATCACTCCTCACTAGCACCGTCTTATAAGTTTTGTTCTCGATTTCGGCAATTCACAATGTTGTGAAAAACGAAAAATCCGAATATCGAAATTTGAAATCCGAAACTATATCAAAACCCCAATGTTCAAAATTCAAAACAAAGTCGGTGCAAGGCCGTGGTTCTTGTGTTTTGGTCATTTAGGTTTGTTTCGAGTTTCGATATTCGAATTTCCGTGTCTCTGTCAAGTGGGTCAAATGTCAACCATAAAATCACGATGTTATTTTGCCAAAATCAGAAGCGGGACTTTTGAGACACGGTACTAGTTACTGCTCACTGCTTACTGTTTACTGATCACTGTTCACCGATGACTGATCACTGTTTCCTGTTCCCCGGTTGTCGCCCCAGCATCCCTTGGAGTTCGTCCATCGCTTTTCCGAAATCTTCCCATTTCCCCTGCTTGACGGCGTCTTCGGCTTTCTTAAGGATCTCTCGAGCCTGCGACAACTCCTCGATCTGGGGCCCAGCCGGAACTTTCACGGCTTCCACTTCAGGAACGGTCCCGAAAACAGCCTTCAGTGATTCATCCAGAGTCGGCTCCATGACCACCTTGCTTCCTGAAGTGACGATAACCCTTTTGAGCTGCGGGATATTCGTCCCTTCGGCGGTGAGGTACACCGGCTCCACGTAGAGGAAGGATTTCTCAATCGGGATGATCACAAGGTTGCCGCGAATGACCCTCGATCCTTTTTGATCCCAGAGTGAAAGCTGCTCCGAGATAAGGGTGTTCTGATCAATCATGGCCTCTATCTGGATGGGGCCGAAAGTCAGCCGCTCTTTTGGAAGTTGGTACACGATAAGCTGCCCGTACTGCGGGAAATCACACTTGGCTCCCATCCACCCAATCATGTTGTCCCTGTTCTGTGGAGTGAAGGGTGTCATGAGAAGGTATTGGAGCTCCTTGGTATCCGGAAGGCGCATCAGAATGAAGTAGGGTGCCATTCTTATTGCTGCGCCGGCGTATTTCTCTTGCGGAAATGCCCACAAATCTTCCTGATTGTAGAATACCTGGGGGTCAACCATATGGTAGGTCCGGTACATGTCTGCTTGAATGTTGAATAGATCTTCAGGATATCTGAGATGTGTTCGCAGATCTTGCGACAAGTCCTTCAGTTCCCTGAAAGCGCGCGGAAAGGCGTTTCGATAAACTGAGAGCACGGGATCGTGAGGATCTACGATATAGAAAAGCACGGATCCTTCGTAGGCATCGATCACCACCTTGACGGAATTTCGAATGTAATTGATTTGCTGAAAGACCTGTCCATAGGGCTCGGAATAGGGGTACCTGTCAGAAACCGTGTAGGCATCCTGCACCCAGTAAAGCTTCCCCTGGCTCAGGACAAGGTAGGGATCCTTGTCGAGTTGAAGAAAAGGCGCGATAGTGGATACTCTCTCGTGTACCCTCCTCCAGAACTGGATTCGGCTCTCGGGAGCAAGATATTCCGTGAGAAGAATATTGATATCTCCTTGGGTCCAGGCAAACAGAAGCCGCTTCCAGAAGGAATCCACGGGAACGCCTCCTTGTCCGCCGTAACTCGTGTATACGTTCTCATTCCCCTTAGGGTAATCGAGTTCCTTCACCTTGGTTGCAACGATGCGATAGCCGGGCATCTTCTCCCCGTAGTAGATCGCGGGCTGGTTGACTGTCAGGTTGTAAAGAGATACGGGAGGAATGTTCTCAATAATGTACTCAGGGAGTCCTTCCGAACTTTTTTTTGAGACATAGTTCATCACCAGGCCGTAGCCGTGAGTAAACTGGAGACGCTCATTCACCCAGGTCATGGCTTTGGCAGGCAGTTCGGGGGCCAACTCCCTGGCGGAGAGCATGACCTGGTGATAGCCGTCCTCTGTGTGGTAGCGGCCCACATCCACATCGTAGAACTGGTAATACAGACGGAATTCCTGTGTCTGACGATAGGTTTCCAGGATAGGGCGATAGTCCCACAGCCTAATGTTGTCAATGGTCTCCTGGCTCCTTGAAATATCTCCCGGCGTGAGATCCATGAGGGATGGGTAGGCCTTTTCCGTGATCTTGTCGAGGTTGAAGGCCTTCCGGGTCAGATGGATGTTGTTCCTCAGATAAGGCGTTTCCAATTCCAGCTCGCTCGGTTCCACCTCGTACTTTTGGACCAGAGCGGGCAGAATGCTGATGATGACGATATAGAGCGCGAAATAGGCGCCCACTCCTCCGAGCATCATCTTGAGGCGTTTGGTCAGCAAACCGGTCAGCACCAAGGCTCCTAAAGCCGGACAGGCGAACAGCATGATCCAGAGAGTTAGCAAGGTGACATGGTCGTCGGTATATCCTATTCCGTAAACTACGCCGCGGGAGGAGGTGAGCAACTGATAACGGTCCAGGTAAAAGCCCCACCCGAGGCTAAAAATAAAGAGGAAGAAGATGACCGACAAATGCACGATCGGGAACCAACGAACTCGCACATAAGGCCTTTGGCCGCTCTGCCCCAGTTGAACCGCCCCCACATAAGCGTAGGCTCCTATGGTGACGAGGAGGAGGAAGAAGGTAAGAGCGGTGATTCCATTTTGGAGGAGGTCATAGAAAGGGAGTTTGAAAAGATAGAAGCCTATGTCAAGACCAAAGATCGGGTCTGTTTCTCCGAAAGCGCCACCCCATCGGAAACGAAGATAAGCGTCCCATTCGGAATAGTAAACAAGGGCAAAGATGAGGGCCGGTATGACGGCGAGCAACAGGCATGTCAATGAAGTTAGGTCGGCAGGCACCCCTCTTCTTTCAGTCCTCGGCCCGCTCCCTGCAAGCTTGCCTGCAACGATCCGAAGGCTGGCATAGAAACACAGGAGGACACCGCCGAAGGCGACACCGAACAGTGCCCATTTGATGGAAAAGATCTTCCAGAAGATCTGGGCATAGCCGACCTGTTTCATCCAAAGCCATTTTTCTATAAAACCCGTAGCCTCGGACAACAAAATCAGGAACACGATAAAGCCGGCAACGGCGATCCATAATGCGACTGTCGTTTTTCTTTTCATGAACTGGCCTTTCTTGTCCAGAAATCTGCTTCTCAGATTTCACCCGACGCAGGCCTTTGGCCGCAACCAAAAGCTGTATGGGCTCGGCCGAGAGGCAGTCTCTGGCGAGTCAGCAACCGGAAATGAAACCTGCCTTGGCAGGTTTCATACAACGCCCCTTCGGGGCTTCCCCGCCGAAGGCGGAAGATATCTGAAATCCGATGGAGTCGGATTTCAGGAAGAGACCAACTCCCCGGCCGAACCTTGAAACCTCTCCGCACCTTACGAGAGATTGCAGTTTGAAGGTTCTAAGAAGAAAACAAAGGTCGTAGAAAAGGAATACGGTGATCTCTGTATTTCAATCACTGAAACCCTGTATTCTAAAACCTCCAATGACAGACAGACACCGTGCAACAGGGATGCGGATATACAGTTCGATCCACCATGGAATACATACTTTGCCCCATTGCACCCTAATGAGCATCCTTCATACATTGGGTCTAATTTGATAACTTCGAAAAAAGTCGGAAATCGGTGTTTTCTGTCATTCCGGCGGATACTGGATGGGGGTCCAGGACAGGCGCCGGAATCCAGGAATACCAAGGACTTCTGGATCCCGGCTGAAGTTTATCCCGAACTTGATCCGGGGCCGGGGTGACGGGGTGGGCGACTTTTTACGATTTCATCAAATTTGACAGATTCCCAAAAGGCATCAACCCGTTTAACAGCTACAGGAGGATTCATACCATGAAAGCACTGAGAATCGTTGTCGCGACCTTGGCGGTTTCCATCTTCTTGACTGTCTGCTGCCTTGAGATACAGGCGGCAGAGGCTCCAAAACAAACTCTGAAACTCAATCCGGTTCCGAATCCAGAAAGCGCTGCTGCTCACGAGAATCTTATCACCGATATTACCAAGGTATCCGAATCCACCGTTCCTGCCGTGGTGCTCATTCAGGTGACCGAGCGAAAGGAAGTCCCCAACCCTCTCCTTCCGTTCGAGAACAATCCTTTCTTCCGTCAGTTCTTCGGTTCGCCCAAAAAAATGCCCAAAAAGTTCAAGAAAGAGATCATGGGGCTGGGCAGCGGCATGATCATCAGCCCTGACGGCCTCATTCTCTCCAACAACCATGTGGTGGGAGGAGCCACTGAGATCAAGGTGCTCCTCTCCAGCGGGGACGAATACCCGGCGAAGCTCGTGGGCGCGGACCCGCTCACCGACCTGGGAGTAATCAAGATCTCGGCGGGGAAACCTCTTCCCTACGTAACCTTCGGCGATTCGGACCAGGTCATGGTTGGCCAGTGGGTGGTGGCCATCGGCCAGCCCAGGGGCCTGGAGAAGAGTGTCACCCAGGGCATTATCAGCGCTAAGCACCGCACCGGGATCACGAACCCCAGCAGTTACCAGGACTTTCTCCAGACCGATGCGGCCATCAACCCGGGCAACAGCGGAGGTCCCTTGCTAACCCTTGGGGGCCAGGTGATTGGAGTAAATTCGGCCATTGCCACCGAGTCCGGGGGATTTGAAGGCATCGGGTTTGCGATTCCCAGCAAGATGGCGGTCCACGTGGCCAACTCCCTGATCGCTTACGGCAAGGTGGTACGGGGATGGCTGGGAGTGAGCATTCAGGATGTGACCGCATCCCTGGCCAAGTCTTTCGCCCTGCCTTATCCCGAGGGGGCTCTCATCGCCCAGGTAATGAAGGGTGGTCCTGCGGACGAGGCGGGAATCAAGAGAGGAGATGTGATCCTGAAGTATGATGGACAGAAGGTGAGCGACTCGGCCTCTCTGAGGAATATGGTGGCAAGCACGACTCCGGGACAGGAAGTGAAACTGGAGGTGTGGCGGGACAAGAAGTCGATGGAGTTGACAGCGAAGATCGGGAACCTGGAAGAACTGGCCAAGAAGTTGGATGCCGTTGTGAAGGATCGTCTGGGGGCCGAGGTGGCTCCGGTGACGGCCCAGGAGGCGGAACAATACGGAATGTCGGCTCCTGAGGGAGTCATCATAGAGTCGATTGACCCGAACGGACCTCTCGGCAAGGCAGGATTCGAGAAAGGGGACCTGATTTTAGCCGTGAACAAGCAGGCCGTTTCCGGCGTGGACGCCTTTGCCGGCATGATCAACAGCCTTCCCCACCACCAGCAGGTGACCCTGCTCGCGCTGGATCACCGCACGGGGAATACGACCTATGTCCAGGTGGAGGTCAATTGAAGGATGCATTACTTTCCCCTTGCACTACCCTTTCTGCTCATCTTCTTTTTCCTCTTTCTCTTCTTGATCGTACTGATCGAGATCGGCGTCCTCAGCTACGCCTACCGGAGGATAGGGGTGAGCAGAAGGTATGCTTTCCTTCTGCTCTTTCTCTCCCTTCTCGGGAGCTATGTAAACATCCCGATTGCTCGACTTCCTCCTGAAACAGTGCACTCTGGAAACGTGGTTTCTCTTTACGGGATGAAGTACGTAATCCCTGCGGTCATCAACTGGCCGGGGACGATTATTGCAGTGAACGTGGGAGGAGCCCTCATTCCAGTGATCCTCTCCATTTACCTGGTCATGAGAAATAGGCTTTACATAAAGAGTATCCTTGCCGTCGCTGTGGTCGCCGCTGTCGTCTATAACCTGGCCACTCCTGTCCCCGGCGTCGGGATTGTGGAGCCCACACTTGTACCTCCCTTTTTGACCGCCGCGGTTGCCCTTCTGATTTCGAGGGAGGATGCACCTCCTCTCGCCTATGTAGGAGGGAGCCTGGGAACCCTGATAGGCGCCGATTTGCTGAACCTGGGAAGTATCCAGGGTCTGGGTGCTCCTGTGGCATCCATCGGCGGAGCAGGGACATTTGACGGAATTTTTCTCACCGGGATCATGGCTGTCCTCCTGGCTGGCATCGCGGGCAGGAAGAAACCTTCGGGACTTGTAGAGGAAACTTAGGATGAAATGGTGTCGATGCTTTCCGGCTTTTGTCTCCCTCTGCTTGTTACTTTGCATGTCGCTCGTCCGGATCGAAGCAGCTCAGCAGACTACGGACCGCCAAATCACCTCATGGGTTGAGGAAGCCATTCGTGAAGAACCTTTCATCCAAGCATCAAATTTTGGTGTGACCGTCCGAAACGGCATCGTAACCCTTTCCGGAACCGCAAGGACGCTGGTTGGCAAGAAATACGTGGTCCTGGAAACAAAAAAAATAAGAGGAGTGCAAGGCGTCATTAATGAAATGATCGTGTATTCTCCCCCTCGCCTTCCGGCGGATATCCGACAGGACATCCTGATGAGATTCCTGCATAGCGCCGATCTCGAAGGTGCGCCCCTCCAAGTGGAGGTTTCCCTGGAGGGAAAGGTCGTCCTCAGCGGTGACGCGGATTCATGGGCCCAGCGGGACGAGGCAGAGCTTGTTGCCGGGGAGGTTCGTGGTGTGAACGTGATCGTCAACCGGTTGAATGTGACGTATAAAGAAAAGCGTTCTGACTGGGCCATCCAGGAGGATGTGACGGCAAATTTCGAACGGGATGTTTATCTGAGCGATTTGCCCATTTCCGTTACCGTGAGTGACGGGGTTGTAACGCTCGCGGGAGCGGTTGCAAGCCTTTATGAAAAGGAGAGAGCCTCGCAGAGAGCCATCATTGTCTCTAATGTGTGGAATGTGCATAACCTGCTTGAGGTAAAGAGGGAAGAAGGCTCTTTTGTACGTAGCCGCGTTCCACTGCCCGCGGATGCCCAACTGGAAAGAAACATTCGGGCCGAATTGGCGCAGGATTTACGCATTATCGATCCCAATAAGCTTTCCATCGCGGTCATTAACGGCAATGTGACCCTTGGGGGCACGGTCTCGTCCTATTATCAGAAGGAGCTTGCAGGCCGTGACGTGCGGAACGTCGTCGGCGTAGGCTGGGTGGATAACCTGCTGACCGTTAAGGCGCCTTGGCGCGATGATTTTTTCCTTCGTAACGACATCCAATTCGACATGGACGTGGACCCCTACCTGAATAACGAGGATATCAGAACTCACGTCAAGCAGGGCGTGGTCACTCTTGCCGGCCATGTGAACACCTTTTATCAGAAGCTTCACGCAGGAGAAGTGGCATCCCGGGTCTTGGGAGTAAGGGAAGTGGTGAATGCTCTGACCGTAAGGCAGCCTGTTAATTTCTCGGATGGTGCTCTTAAGGAGAGGATCACCAAACGGCTGATTGCGGACGCAATCACCGGCCCTGTTGCGGATCGAATCAGGGTAGATGTAGAAAACGGAAAGGCTATCCTGAGCGGTGATTTAGATTCCTGGGCTCAATACAGGGAGGCGGCAAGGATTGCCTTCCTCACCGATGGAATTAACGGTCTGGACAACCGGGTGAGCGTAGCCGGGGTGAAGCGCTACTGGGAACAATGGAAGTAACGAGTGAATGTCCAGATGCGGGCCTTTAGCTGTAATCAAACGGTGTCAGACCGGTCAGGGGGTAGTCTCTGAGGAGTCCGCAACCGGGAAAGGACTTGCCTCTGTTAATCGCCCTGGGGCACCTAAATCCTTCTGGGTAGGCGCATCACACCAAGCCAGTCGAAGATGTGATCCTGTGGGGCTACCGCCATAATCCCATGAGTTTTCGGCGCCGGTTGAAGATCACGGGAGAAACGGTTGAGGCTCTGAAGAGACTACCCCTGACCAGGCTTGGACTTTACCGTAAAATGCGAAGAAGTTGCAGGTTAGGATTGTAACCCAGATTCATGAAAGGACAAGGGGTGAGAATCAATAAACACCTAAGGGCTACGTTTTTGATGCTGTGCTTCGTTTCCTTATGTGCCGCCACTCCCGCGGGTCGCCCCGGTGACAAAACGATCACCGCCTGGGTCGAGGAGACCCTCAGGCAGGATCCGCGCATAGACAGTTCAAGGATAGAAGTTGCCACCGACGCCGGCATCGTTCACCTCACCGGGCAGGTCCCTGATTTGGCTTCGAAAAAATATGCCTGCCTTGAAGCCGAGAAGATCTCGGGGGTCAGAGGGGTGATCAACGAAATTATCGTCTTTGCGCCCTACCAATCGGACACGGATATCGAGCAGAACCTGAAGAGGGGTTTTCTCAGCAGCGCTGACATTCCCTTGCGCAGAGTTAAGGTCAAGGCGGAGGACGGCCAAGTATCTCTTAGCGGCCAGGTGGAGTCTTTTGCAGAAAAAAAGGAAGCCGAGTTGATCGCGACCGGGCTAAGAGGCGTAAGATCGGTGGATAACAAGCTGGTCGTCGCGAACAGGCTCACCCGCTCCGACGGGGAGATCCGCCAGGACGTCATTGACGCCCTCGGAAGGGATGTTTACCTCCTCAACCTGCTGATCGACGCTCAGGTCCATGACGGGGTGGCTACGCTCACGGGGAACGTGGACACACCGTACCAGAAGGAACGGGCCGCTGAGGATTCTCTTTCCGTGGCAAACGTGGAAGAGGTGAAGAATTATCTCACCATCGGAATGCCCGAAGCAGTGGAAGTACACCAGAAAGCTCCCATGCCAACCGACTCGGAACTCGAGAAAAGCGTTCATGCCGAACTTTATCAGGATTTGCGCGTTATGGACCCCTTCGGAATCGACGTGAAAGCCGTGAGCGGGCAAGTGACCCTCCGCGGCAAGGTTCCTTCCTATTATCAGAAGCGGCTTGCCGGATTGGATGCCCAGGATGTAGTCGGCGTTGTGAAGGTAAGCAACTCGATATCGGTCGACACGGCCTGGCGCGAGGACGACAAAATTCGGGATGATATCAAATTTGCCCTTGATACTGACACCATTCTCTCGGGACTCGACATCCAGGTTCGCGTGAAAAACGGGACCGTCACTCTAGACGGCAACGTAAACACGCTTCACGAAAAAGAGGAGGCTACCGAAGCTGCTTCTCGGATTCTCGGGGTCAGGGATGTGATCAACGACATCCACATCAACAAGTACCTTAAGTACAGCGATGCCGCACTGAAAGAACATATCGAAAACCGGTTCGCCTCCGATTGGGAAACCCACCGGGTGGCCGATCACATCCGCATCACCGTGAAGAAAGGCATCGTCACACTCTCCGGCGACGTCAACACGTGGTCGGAGTACAGGGAGGCGGCTGAGGTGGCCTCCTTGACTGATGGAGTCTGGGAGCTGATTAATCGACTCAGGGTGACAGGCGTGAACTATCCCTGGGATAAGGACTAGCCTGGTTAGAATCGGTCTTTCTTGACGGTCCTCCAGCCCAGACGAAAGGCAAGACCTGACAGGGATAGTCCCCAACCCATGGCGAACAGAATGAGGGACCCGTTCTTGCCCAATTCCTGATATTCGGCGGGGAAATTCGAGCACGCAAAGTAGGCGACAAACCCGACGATAGATGCAAGAAGACCAATTTTGAGAATTTTCTTCACTACTTTACCTTTCCTGATTTTTGGCTTACATATTTTCCATTGTAAAACCTGAGAATGAGAGGTCAAGAAAAATCTACAGGATTCGTTCATCGAAAATGCAGGATTTCACCTACTGAACACATTAGGCTGAACTTTGCGTCAGCCTCAGCCCTTACAGAAGACTGAATAAAGACTAGAAACGCTCCCTGAAAAAAGAACGGCACCGTATTGAATACGATGCCGTTCTTTTTTCAGGGCGGGCGGCTTAAACCGCCTTCCCTAACTCAGACTCGAGCTTTTCTATCTTTCTTCTTTACTCTCTCTTACAAATGCACTCATCATGCGACTCACGATCGCGCCATTGGTCAACACAGCTCCACCGATACTGAACATCGCTACCAGGGTCAACACGGTAGGATTGACGCCAGCCAAGGCGAGCAAACCCATCCCCATCGCACCCAAGCCGACAAGCGCTTGAACGCCGAAACCTGCGGTCATCGTTTCCCTTGCGACCTCCGGCTGAACTCCGTGCGCATTTATCCGCGCAATCTCCAGTGCATTGAGCCGAGCGTTGAGTCCGCTGCTAAACATCAGCGAGGCTCCAAGCGCCATGGCCGCAATAGGAAGCAGGATCATTGGGGCAAAACCTGCCACACCCAGAATACCCAGGGCAACCCCCGAAGCTCCGCCGAGGAAGATCGCTCCCACCCATCCTCTACCGCGTTTCTCTGATTCAGTCGTATGATAAGAATATCTGGCTGCAAGAGCACCCCCTTCGAAAAGAAGGGCGGTTCCTACAACGATGGTGGAAACGGCCAATAGAATAGCGGGCACAACGTGTGCCAAACCGATAATAGATAGGGTTAGCGCCCCAATTCCCAACATTCCTTCCACAGCAGAGCTCACCGCCGCCTTTGTAACAGGCCTCACCAGCGGATGGCGCCGCATTGTATTTGTTTCGATGACGTCTTCCATGACAGCCACCTCCTTTCACACATTTTCTAAACAGACAATAATCCATTCATTTTGGAGCGCAATACCTGTGAGCCGGAATTCCTCCCCCTACGTGCTTTTCCTTCACAAAATGAAGGCTTTACCCTATTTACCCTCAATCTTGCACGCATAGAGTATCAGCAACAACCCATGAACCTGAGAGCTCAGCCTTGACCCCCTTCGAAGCCTTAGTCTATTCCTTCGGTTTCGGGCTTCTCCATGGAATCCTGCCCGACGAACATACCTGGCCTATTACCTTCAGCTATGCGATAGGAGGCGCAAGCGGTAAGGAAGGAATGAAGGCAGGCCTTTACTTTTCGGCAGCATTCACCGTGCAACGCATGCTCATCGCCGAGCTTGCGCGCTTGGCCCTTGCACCGTTCCTCGTGTCGCCCTCGGTGAACGGAGTCGTTTATCTTGTCGTTGGAACAGCCATGTCCGCCGCTGGTCTTATCGTCTTGCGAAAGAATCGCTACCCACATTTGCACCTCGACGCACACGTGCACGAGATGGGTTCGCACCCATTCGTCGCCTACAAGGGCGCGCCCTATCCCACCATGGCAGCGGCTCCTCCAGCTAAATGGACCATTGTCCACGGTTTCATCGCAGGCTTCGGTTTCGGCGGTTTCTCTCTCTTTGTGAACACCGTTGCGGCGCCCGCTATGCCGAACCCCTGGACCGGATTTCTACCGGGCCTTCTCTTCGGTCTGGGAACGATGATCATGCTGATCATCATCGGAGCCCTTTTCGGATCTGCTTTGCGGTGGGCCACTTCTCTGTCGGTAGGGGAGATCAAGCG
The DNA here is from genome assembly GCA_963740905.1 of uncultured delta proteobacterium. Classification (GTDB taxonomy): domain Bacteria; phylum Desulfobacterota; class DSM-4660; order Desulfatiglandales; family HGW-15; genus JAFGDM01. The sequence continues at coordinate 87,344 of CAVUFY010000018.1, read as the reverse complement.
CATCGGCGCCAAAACAGGGGGAAGAACGCTTTTCTTCGGCGGTCTGCTCTTCGGACTTGCCGGAGTTTCGGACCTGCTGAAGGTCCAGCGCTACTTACCCATCGATCTCGGCATGATCCTCATTGGGCTCTTCATGATCGGGGTGGCGGTCCCTGCTTTCGTGTATTCATGGAAAGAAGTGGTCACCTCAGGGAAGAAGCACCGTCACTCCTCGTCTTCTTCATCCCAGTCTCCCCAATAGGGCCAGAGACCCGGACCATACCAATCCCATCCCCACCACGGCTCGTAATACCGACCGTAATACGGATAAGAATAAGGATAGAGATTGGCCTTCCTTTCTCTCCAAAGGTGGAGTTCCTTTATCCCAACCACGGGATAAGGGTACCGGGCTTTGCCCAAGGGACGAGTCTCCTTGCCCATGATGTCCCCGGCCAGAGTGATCCTCTTGCCGTTTTTGTAGATCTCAGGATCCAAAAAGCTCCCGCTCTTGGCAATAAAGCGACCTTGGGAGAACCTTTCAGGTTCCGGCTTTTCCATGGAATCCAGCGGAGTTTGCAAAACAAAGATTTCAGAGCCGTTGCTGACAGTGACTGTCTCAATGATTATTCCTCCCCACAGCACAATGGATCCGGTGTAGGCTGCGGGATCCTTAAGCACCTCCACAAAAGTGGGAGCCTTCCTGGCCTCCACGCGATACTGTTGAGCGATAGGATAAGAACAGCCGCAAACGGCCGCCACGACCAACGCAGGAATCAAGAACTTTATAAGTCCATGCCTTTCCATTTCTTGTCTCCTTTTCCTTATCAAAATACACTGAACTTGAAATATTTGTTCGGATGCTCCTTTACGTCTTTGAGCACATTCTTCATCTCTTCGGCCAAACGGCGGATTTCCAGCAAAGCATACTCCACGTCTCCGACAATTTTCTCGTCGCGGACCAATGCGCCGGCCATGCCCTGGCCTTTGTCTATACTCGAAAGAATGGCATCCAGCTTTTGTACGCTTTTGTTCAGGTTTTCGTAAAGGTCTTGATCCACTATGAGCTTTCCGAGGCTCCCGCGCCCTGCTTTGAGCTTGCTTGTCAACTCTTTCAGGTCCGACACGGCAGCCAGGGTTCTGTTGTAGAGAGCAGGGTCTTTGATCAATTTGGTCAATGTGCCGGAACTCTTGTTCAAGCTTCCGCTCCACTCTTCTAAGGAAGAGGCGGCGGCCATCAGCTTGTTATAAAGATCAGGGCTCTCAACGAGCAGTTTCAGGGACCCCTGCGACTTTCCTATTTGCTCCACTCCCGACTGGAGTGTGCCGGTCAGTTTCACGGCGTTTTCATAAAGCGTCGGGTCATTGATCAGTTTGGCCAAGGTGCCCTGACCTTCAGCAATCTTTCTTATCAGCACGTCGACCCTGCCGATCAGCACCGTCATCTTGTCGATCGCTTTTCCGCTCTCTTCCACGACCCGGGTATATCCTGCGGGGGTTGTTCCCATAAGAACCTCGCCCGGTTGAAGAGGAGGCGCTTCGGGCGAGCCCGGGTTCAATTCGACGTAGGTGTCTCCTAACAACCCCATGATCAGAACTTCAGCCTCGGAATTGCTTCTCAGGAAGCGCTCCGCCCTTTTTTCGATAGAGAGCGTAACCATCAGTCCGTGAATGGGATCAAGCTGAATTTTCTGCACCGACCCCACTTCCGTCCCAAACAACCACACGGGAGCCCCTTTTCTCAGACCTTTCACGTCTTGAAATCGCGCCCGGAGTTCCACGGTTGGCGTGAACCATTGCCTGATGGTGCCCGCATACAAGACGACGACAAAAAGAACCAGAAGAGCGAGGGAAACGAGCACCCCTGACTTGAATGACGACAACCTGAACTTCTTCTTCATCTCATACATTGGAGACTTCTCCATATCATGATCAGTATGAAGTGTGCCATAATCACGCCGACTCCTAAAGTTCGAAACACTTCCGCCATTCCTTCAGATAGAACTGAATTTCAGGGGCGGAAAACTGAAGCAGTTCCTCCTTGTTTCCGTCAAACACAAGGCGGCCTTGTGCCAGGAGCAGGAAACGATCCGAAACTCTGGCCGCAGCCGGGACTTCGTGGGTCACCATGATAAAGCCCTTGCCTTCTTCGCTCAGTTCACTCATCAGCTTATAGATGATGTCCGCATTGACAGGATCGAGACCGCTCGTGGGCTCATCATAGAGGAACATTTCCGGTTCGAATGCCGCCAGGGATCTCATGATGGCCACCCTTCTTTGCATGCCTCCGCTCAGTTCTTCGGGCATAAGATCCAGGGCGTCTTCCATCCCCACCCTTGCCAGAAGTGACCGCACCTTTGCATCGATTTCTTCTTCACTCATTCTCGTGTACTCCCGGAGGCAAAAGGCAACGTTTTCTTTGACATTCAGGGAATCAAAGAGTGCCCCATCCTGAAAAACGATGCTGAATTTTATCCTGATCTCCCTGAGCTCATCTTCACTCCTGTCGGTGATGTCCTCCCCATCAATGAGTATCCTTCCCGAATCGGGTCTCAAGAGCCCTAGAATGAGCTTCAGCACGGTTGTTTTGCCCTCCCCGCTGCCTCCAAGGATTGCGACCTTCTCTTTCCCCTCGATGCGGAAACTGATTTCTTTCAGGACCGGCCTTGACCCATAGGAAAATGATACGCTTTGGAAATCAATCACCATGAGGCTCCAAGAATGAGAAGAAGGATTTTCGTCAGCGCAAAATCAGCGATGATGATCGTGATGAACGAAAGGACGACCGCCTTTGTCGTGCTCCGCCTGAGTCCGATTGCGCCCCCGCTTGTAGCCAGACCGGTGTAACAACTGATGCACGCGATGATGTACGCGAACATAAAGGGCTTGATCGTGCCCGCAAGAACGTTTTCAAAATTCAGGATGTCCACGATCGAACTCCAGTAATACGAACCGCTTCCCCGGCTGACGAACACGGTAATGACATAGCCGCCGAAAAGCGACACCGCGTCTCCGATGATGGTCAGGGCCGGCAACATGATCAAGGCAGCCAGTACCCTGGGGGTCACCAGCTTCTTGACAGGATCCACCCCGAACGCCCGCAGGGTGTCCACCTGGTGGCCGAGGATCATGGACCCCAACTCCGAGGCCACGCCCGAACCCACTCTTCCTGCAAAAACGAGGGCGGAAAGGACCGGACCGATTTCCCGGGTCACGGATATGCCCACCACCCTTCCCGTGTACATTTTGAGTCCCACTATCGACAACTCAGCGGACAGTTGAAGGGAGAGCGCCATTCCGATGAAAAGGGAGACCAGAACAATGATCAGCAGGGAACCCGGTCCTGCATAATCCATGTGGTCAACAGCGTCTCTCAGATAAAACGGTTTCCTGCCCAGCCCCAACAAGGCGCGAAAGGAAAGCGCATAAAAATCCTCAAGCTCACTGACCAGTACTTTGACCCCATTGTTTGTCATCCTGGTTCTTCCGTTGTCTCAGGCGTTATGTAATCAATCCCAGCGGCGAAGGATAAGGGCAACACCGCAGATGGGCGTTTTTCAGGAACCTGTTAAGTCGTCATCTCTTGCGCACCAACATCAAACCGTCTCCGATCGGGATCATGCTCAGATCGACGCGCTCATCAGTTCGAATCTTTTTATTCAGGGCCCGAATGGTCTTTGTCTCCCGGTCTGAAATCTCCGGCTTTGCCACCCTGCCGCCCCAGAAGACATTGTCAATACACAGGAGCCCGCCGGACCGAAGAAGTTTCAGGCAGCGCTCGTAATAGGCGTCGTAGTTCTCCTTGTCCGCGTCAATGAAAGCAAAATCGTACGCCCCTCGTTCACCTCCCCGGTCCAAAAGCCGGTCCAACGTCTGAGTCGCGGGCGCTAGGCACAGATCGATCTTCAAGGAGACTCCCGCCTCTTTCCAGTAGCGGCGAGCTATGGAAGCCCACTCCTCGCTCACGTCACAGGCCACCATTTTACCGGTCTCCGGCATCGCCATGGCCACGCAGAGAGAACTGTATCCTGTGTATACCCCTATTTCGATGCTCCGTTCCGCGCCGATGAGTTTGACCAGCAGTGACATAAACTGTCCTTGCTCCGGTGAGATCTGCATCATGTGCATGGGATCCCGTGAAGTCTCTTCCCTCAGTTTGGACAAAACATGAGGCTCCCGAAGTGATATTGCCTTCATATAAGTGTAAAGGTCGTCAGATAGGCAGAGAGTTTTGCTTGACATCTTTCACTCCATGTTTTCAAGAAAGAAAATGGTTTATGGCGATTTTCTCCCGAGCGCTCTCAGGAGTATATAGAGTGACTACTGTATTTTTTGGCCGGGCAGACAGTATATATGCCTTTCCCAGCCTCCACGAGGACTGGGGTCTGTCCCTTTCTTTTTTTGTTCCGGCTCAATCCTCCGTGGAGGCCGTGCGCTCCTTTTCGAAACCGAGATGAAATACACTTCTTTCCCGCCCTGAATGGGGGCTTGAAGTTATTTACCTCATCACTGGCTTGTGCTTAAAAAATAAAAAAATCTAAACGAAGCCCTCAACAAGGAAGGAGGAGCACCATGTCAGCGAAAATTGAAAAGCTTCAGCAACTGGCGAAACTCATTCGTTACGCTATTCTCACAGCAACAACACAGGCCGGTTCCGGTCATCCCACATCGTCGTTATCTGCCACTGAATTGATGACCGCCCTGTTGTTCGGAGGCACCTTCCGGTTCGATGCGGATCGTCCCGAGCACCCGAATAACGATCGACTCATTTTTTCCAAGGGCCATGCCTCTCCTCTGTTTTATGCCCTGTGGCTTGCCGCGGACAAGCTCACGGAGAAGGAGATGATGACGTACAGAAACTTCGGAAGCCCTTTGGAAGGCCACCCAACCATTGCCTTTCCCTATGTAGAGGCCGCGACGGGTTCTTTAGGCCAAGGGCTCTCCATCGGCTTTGGCACTGCGTTGAACGCCAAGTATCTGGATAAACTCCCTTACAGAACTTATGTCCTCCTGGGAGACAGCGAGATGGCGGAGGGATCCCAGTGGGAAGCTTTGGAACTCGCGGCCTATTACAAACTGGATAACCTCGTAGGAATTCTGGATGTGAACCGTTTGGGGCAGCGTGGAGAAACCATGTTTGGTCACGACCTGGAAGCCTACCGAAAAAGGATTTCCGCCTTCGGGTGGGAGACCATTCTGATTGACGGCCACTCGTTTGCGGAAGTCCTGTACGCCTATGAAAAATCCCTTACCGTATCAGGGAAACCCGTCATGGTGATTGCCAAAACCATCAAAGGTAAAGGGGTCTCTCTGGTGGAGGACCAGAACGGTTGGCACGGGAAGGCTTTGAGCAAGGAAGACTTGGACAAGGCGCTCAAGGAATTGGGGGAGGTGGACAAATCCGTCCGGGGACAGATTGCCAAACCCCAGGATCTGAGACCCAAACAACCCGATAGAGGAGAGATGGGTCAGCCCGCATACAACAAGGGAGACTCCGTCCCCACAAGGAATGCTTATGGAAACGCCCTGAAGCGAATCTTCGCACACTACCCTTCCATGGTCAGTCTTGACGGCGAGGTGAGCAACTCCACTCGATCGGCATACTTCAAGAAAGAGCATCCGGAGTCCTTCTTCGAGATGTACATTGCAGAACAGAATATGGTGGGAGCGGCGTTGGGTCTTGCCCGCAGGGGAAAGTTGCCGTTTGTTTCCACTTTCGGCGCCTTCATGACCCGCGCATTCGATCAAATCAGGATGAGCCAGTACTCGGATGCCAACATCAAGTTCGTGGGCTCCCATGCCGGTGTATCCATAGGACAGGACGGCCCCTCTCAGATGGCGCTCGAGGACATTGCCATGTTCAGGTCGATCCTGCACAGTGTGGTGCTCTACCCTTCCGATGCGGTGTCTGCGGAAAGACTGGTGGAGGAAGCGGCGGAACATCAGGGCATCGTCTACATCCGCACGACCCGTGGCGGGACTCCCGTCATCTATGACGCCAAAGAGACCTTTCCGATCGGGGGATCTAAAACCCTGCGGAGAAGCGACAAGGACTCGGCCACCATCATCGGCGCGGGGGTGACTCTCCACGAAGCGCTGAAGGCTTATGATGAACTGAAGAAGGAAGGCATCGCGGTTCGAGTCATCGACCTCTACAGCGTAACGCCACTGGATGAAAAGACTCTGAAAGAGGGCGCGCAGGATACTCATTTTGTCGTCACTGTGGAAGATCATTACCCCGGGGGTGGCATAGGGGAAGCCGTCAAAAGTGCTCTTTCCGGCCTCCCGACTCCCGTCTATTCCCTGGCGGTCACCAAGAAACCGAAAAGCGGGAAACCGGCTGAACTCCTGGACTACGAAGGCATCTCCAGCAAGGCCATCGTCAAAGAAGTGAAAGAAAAGCTAAAGACACTGTCAAAGCCAGAATACAGTAGGGATGGGAAAAGGGCCGGATCTGCAAAAGCTCCCGGATCTTCAGCCCCGCCTGTCTGACCGTTGAGCGCCGCCCGTAGAAATGCCCTTGTGCGGTGCGGCGGCGCGGTCTGGAAGGAAGAGAGCATGCACATCGGAATCGCTTCGGATCATGGAGGCTTTGAGTTGAAACGCGAACTTGTCCGGATCCTTGAAGCTGCGGGCCACCAGGCAAAAGACTACGGGGCGTATGAGCTTGTGGGCGATGACGATTACCCGGATTTTGTGGTACCCATGGCTCGGGCGGTGGCCAACCGAGAGATCGTTAGAGGGATAGCGATCTGCGGCAGCGGGGTGGGCGCCTGTGTTGCCGCAAACAAGGTGAGGGGCGTGCGAGCGGCCCTCATCAGCGACAGTTTTTCAGCCCACCAGGGAGTGGAAGACGACGACATGAACGTGATCTGCCTTGGCGGAAGAGTGGTGGGTCAATCCTTGGCACTTGAATTGGTCCGGATTTTCCTAGGCGCAAGCTTCAAGAAGACCGAACGCTTCGGTCGCCGCCTGGAAAAAGTGGCGGCATTGGAAATGGAGGTGGCACAATCATGAAAGAAAATCCTTTGTTGAAGATCCAGGATTTCGGCCAGAGCATCTGGTTGGATTACCTGAGACGAAAAATGATCACGTCCGGTGAATTGAAGGAACTCATTGAAAAAGACGGCCTGAGGGGAGTCACGTCCAACCCCAGCATTTTTGACAAAGCCATCGCGGGAAGCCATGATTACGACGAGCAGGTGCGGGCGCTGGCTTTGGAGGGAAAAAGAACCCAGGAGATTTACGAGGAGATCACGGTGAAGGACGTTCAGGATGCAGCCGACGTATTTCGTCCCGTCTTTGACGAGTCGAAAGGAGAAGCAGGGTTCATAAGCCTGGAGGTCAACCCGCACCTGGCCCGCGGCGTCGAGGGAACCATCTCGGAAGCCCGCCGTCTGTGGCGGAAACTGAACCGCCCGAATGTGTTCATCAAAGTGCCGGCCACAAAGGAGGGCTTAAAGTGCATACGCCGGCTGATCAGCGAGGGAATCAACGTCAATGTTACCCTGCTTTTCGGTCTTCCGCGGTATCGTGAAGTCGCGCAGGCCTTTATTCTGGGTCTGGAAGACAGGGCCAAGAATGGAAAACCGCTGAAAGGGATTTCCTCGGTGGCCAGTTTTTTCCTGAGCCGGATCGACGTGCTCCTCGATCCCAAGCTGGAAGAAATCGCGGCCGGCCAGGGTGAATCGGCAAACCCGGCGCGAAAAGCTCACGGCCAGGTTGCGATTGCCAGCGCCAAGGTGGCCTATCAGATCTACAAGGAAATCTTCGAGGGAAAACGATTTCGCAAGCTGGAGGAAAAAGGGGCCCGTCCTCAAAGGGTGCTGTGGGCCAGCACCAGCACCAAGAACCCCAGTTATTCCGACGTCAAGTATGTAGAGCCCCTCATCGGGGCCCAAACCATTAACACCATGCCTCAGGAGACGTTGAACGCCTATCGGGACCATGGGGACCCGGCGCCAAGGCTGGAAGACGGCGTGGAAGAAGCCAGAGAGATACTCGACCTGTTGCCCGAGCTGGGCATTGACATCGATCAGGTGACCCAGCAACTGGAAGACGAGGGAATCGAAAAATTTAACAAGCCTTACGACGATCTGATGGACAGCCTCGAAGAGAAGCGAGCCGCCGCGCTCGAACACAGGTTTGCTCATGGAGCTTGCGGCAGGACGTGATGGAGATCTTGCCCCCGGGAACCCTTACGGGTTTTCCATTTTCCGGCTGGCACAGGCTCAGGGTGACTTCCAGGCTTTGCTGAAACACGGGAGCCGCATCCTCCGCGTTGACCTTGGAGACGACGTGGGCAGAGGAATCGTCCGTTTCAAGGAGGCTGTCCAGGGTGCGCTCTCCAAAGGATAGATGTTATGAACCTGCGCCCTGTCGGTTAAGGGAGGGAATCGAGAATGTATGACAACAAGTGCGATATCGGTTTGGCCGGCCTGGGTGTCGTGGGCAGGAACTTTGCCCTTAACATGGCCGACAGGGGGTTTCGTGGGGGAGTCTTCAACCGTACCGATGAAAAGAGCCGGCGTTTCATCGAAGAAAATGAGAGGATCGATGCGGACGGCACCTTTCACACGGAGTGGGAGTCATGAACCTATCCGCCTCCATTCTTTCATCCGACTTCGGAAAACTGGCTGAGGAGGTCAAAGCCGTGGAACGGGCCGGAACCGACTGGGTCCATGTGGATGTGATGGACGGACACTTCGTCCCTAACATCACCGTAGGCCCAAGAGCCGTTGAAGCCATTCGGCAGGTCACGAACCTGCCCCTGGATATCCATCTCATGATCCAGCATCCGGAAAAATATGCGGGGGACTTCATCAAGGCGGGAGGCGACTGGGTTGGAGTGCAGGTCGAAGCGGCCACGCACCTCCACCGGCTCGTCCAGAACATAAAGGAACTTGGGGCGAAGGCTACCGTTGTACTCAATCCCGCCACGCCGCTGGCAGCCATCGAAAACGTTCTCACGGATGTGGACATGGTACTGATCATGACCGTGAATCCGGGTTTTGGGGGCCAGGAGTTCATCCACACTATGCTGCCCAAGGTGAGAAGATGCCGCCAAATGATCGATGAAAACAACCCTTCCGTCCTCCTTGAAGTGGACGGTGGGGTGAACGAGGACACTATGGATGGATTGGTGGAGGCCGGCGTTGATGTTTTCGTTGCCGGTTCCGCCGTGTTCGGGAAAGGCGACTACGGCGAGAACATTCGCCGCCTCAAAGGCCACATGAAGAAGAAACAGTAGTTGGGCGTTCAGAATGAAAACACCGAACACCGAACACTTATCTAGGAGGCTTACCATGTCGAGCATTCTCATCACAGGGACCAACAGGGGACTGGGGCTTGAATGGGCGAGGCAGTATGCCTCGGAAGGATGGCGAGTGTTTGCCACCTGCCGTCACCCTGCCGAGGCTTCGGCACTCACGAAACTGGCTGAAAAATATTCCACCCTTACTATTCACCGCCTGGATGTCACCGTTCCGGAGGATCTGCGCGCATTATACTGGGAACTGGAAGAAGAGCCTATCGACATCCTCCTGAACAATGCTGGAATCTATATCGAAAAAAATTCCGCCGAGTTCGGATCCCTGTGTTATCACGACTGGGCAAGGACTCTAGAGGTCAACACCATGGGAGCTATGCGGATATCCGAATACCTGGTAGAGAACGTGGCCAGAAGCGAAAAGCGGCTTATCATCGCCGTCAGCAGCCATATGGGGAGCATCGCCGACATCGAGAGTCCCGGTAACTACTATTATCGGTCGAGTAAAGCGGCACTCAACGCGGCAATGCAAGGACTGGCCGCGGTGCTCAGGTCTCGTGGAATCGGTGTGCTCATCCTTCACCCGGGAGGGGTAAAGACCAGGATGGGTCCCAGGGGCGGAATCAGCCCTGAAGAGAGCGTTCTTGGCATGCGCCGCATCGTGGACCGCTTTACGCTGGATGAGACAGGCCGTTTTCTCAAATACGACGGCACCCCCATGCCATGGTGAGGGTGCTCAACGATGTTTTCGCCGCCCGATCCTTTTCTCATCCTCGGCCGAGACACAGGGTTTGCCATTGGTTCCTGATCAATAGGGAACGATGATCCGAAGAAATTCCAAATCGTGATCTACTACGTAGGCGGCCAGATTCTGCTCCCGAGTGAAGACCGTCCCGGGATGGCGCTATGGCGGGAGAAGCTCTTTGCGCTCATGGCGCGCAACGCCACGCAGCCCACACCCTTTTTTGGGCTGCCCTCGGAGCGGGTGATCCAGCTGGGGATCGAAATCAAGCTCTAATCATCCTTTCTTTTCAGACTGCTCCGGCTCCCCTTCCGTTTCCAGTCGCAGCAATCGGGCGTCAACGTCACCAATCAGCTTCTCATAAACTCGCTGGCTCAACATGCCCTGGTGAAACGCCTCAAGGAGGTACGTTCTTTCTGTGAGGAGCAACCGCCGCCTCGCGCGCTGCATCTCTTCTTTGCGAAGTTCCTCCCAATCAACGCGAAGTGAAGCGAGTTCTTCCTCGTCGCGCCGGATCATGGCCTCGTATTCTTCCCGGATGGAAGAAATCACTGATTGCTCTTCCGAACTCCGCCGGTTCAGTTGTTCGATGTCGGTCAGCGCTGCGTTCGCAGCCCGTAATTTTCCCAGCAAAAACTCGTAAGCCTCCCGCGCTTCGCGGCCGGTCACAATCCCGAACCATTTGAGAAACTGAGATACTGTCACACCGTGAACCAGGATGGAGATGATCACGACTCCGAAGGTGATGGTTACGAGCAGGTCACGGTGAGCGAAGCTTGAAGGAAGACTGAGGGCCAGAACCATGGGCAAGGCGCCACGAATACCCCCCCAGGTGAGAATGAAACTCCAGGACCATGGAATTCGCTCCCGGGACCTTCGCAACAGCGAAGATACGCCTGAGATCACGAGAGCTCTTCCCACCGTGACTGCGAGGTAGGCGACCAGAATCATTTGCCACGAGGCCAACAGGTCGCTGATGTGGACCTCAAATCCGATGAGCAGAAAAACGATGGAGTTGAGAGCAAAGGCGATGTATTCCCAGAAAGATTCGATGGCGAGACGCGTGGAAGGAGACATGCCCACGCGGGCGCCGTAGTTTCCGCAGATCATTCCCGCTGTTACCGTGGCGATCACACCCGAATAACCGAAGTGTTCGGCGGTCACGAAGGAGCCATAAGCGGCGATCGTGGTGAGGGTAATCTCGATCATCGGATTGTTGATCTGCTTGGTGATCTGAGACACACCCATGCCGATCACCCCCCCCACTAAAAGGCCGAAGCCGACGATTGTGACAAAATGGAGGGCAAGGCTTCCCACGGTCGTGTTGGCTCCGGAGGCGAGCGAAAGGCTCAGAGTAAAGAAGACGATGCCCGTCCCGTCGTTGAGCAGGCTTTCGCCCTCAACCAGGATGGTCAGACGCTTCGGCGCGCCGAGTTCCTTGAATAAGGCTACTACCGCTATGGGATCGGTGGCGGCGATTAACGCGCCGAACACGAGAGCATGGCGCCAGTCGAAATGCTGTGTAACCCCAAGAGCATTGGCCACCGGCGCCAGAATCACGGTGGTCAGCGCCGTGGCAGCAATGACGCCGGGCACAGCCAGCGATACAATGGTCAACCGGTTCCGCCAGAACTGTTCGAAGTTGGTGTGAAAAGCGGCTTCAAAAAGCAAGCCGGGCAAAAAAATCGTGTACAGAAGATCCTTGGTGAGGTGAGGCGGTTGAATCGCGTGCACAAGGCCCAAGAGCAGGCCGGCGACCACCAGAGCGGCCGTGTAAGGAATGTCCAGCCGATTGACTGCAATGGCCACTACGGTGACGATCATGAAAAGCAGTACAAAAGTTATCTCGGGGGACATGGAGGTCACACCTTCTTTGGCACTGCAAAATATATCGATCAAAGCTGATTGTAAATAAGGTCATGAATGTATTGACAGCTCTGATCCACCATCAAGCCATCCAGTAATCACTGACCACTGATCAGAAGGGCGGGCTACATTTCGCCTGTAGGAGCAACCTCCTGGTTGCGATTTGGTCCGCACGCCGCTCGATATCCTCACGGTCCCGAGGGAAATCGAGGGAGTGGCTGACCCTACGAAGCCCTGAAGAGGCGTTATATGAAACCTGGCTCGGCAGGTTTCATTAGGGCTTCTTCGACACCTCGGGCGATTCATGGTATATGGGCTTGCCCATTTCTGAGAAAGGAAAGTTGTAAAAGACGTTGTGCCCGTTGTAGTCAAGGACTCTCAGGTCATCTGTCTGGTGGAGATCTCCCATGATCACGTTGAAGTGATTTCCGTACACTTTTTTGACCCTGTCCACAAGGACTTCCGAGGCGATGAACTTCTCGATTCCCTTTATCCTCAACTTCTCCCCGAGTTTAGGATCATCCAACGATTGGTAGCTTGTCAGGATCAGGATAGGACCGGTGCCTGTAAAAATAATGCCTGCTTTCATCAATTGGTCTCCTTTCATGTTTAAGATTTGAACACCCGCGCCCATTTGTTCTATTCGTTTTCGTCAAGAGCCATCGCTGCGGCAATAAGCGACAGGTGGGTTAAACCCTGGGGGAAATTCCCCAGCATCTCTTCCCTGGATGGGTCGTATTCCTCTGAAAAAAGAAGAAGGTCGTTTCCCGCGGAGAGCGCTTTTTGGAAGATTTCACGAGCCTCTCGGGACCTGCCCTGATGGGCCAGGCATTCAACCAGCCAAAAGGTGCAGGCAAGAAAAGTGCCTTCCCTTCCTTCGAGACCGTCCCCGTCGGCTTTGTACCGGCGCAGGAAGCCTTGCTCCTCCAGTTCTTCCCGAACGGCGTCTGTAGTCCGGATCATGCGTTCGTCTTTATAGTCTACGAACCCGGTGACGGGCAGCAGCAAAAGAGCCGAGTCCATCCGGGGGACGTCGAAGGCTTGGATGAAGATGCCGCGATCACGATCGTAACCTCTTTCCTCGACGGCGCGGCGGATTTTATCCCTGACCTTTTTCCATTTTTCAACCGGCCCTTCCCGACCGAGTTCTTCCGCCATCCTCACCCCCCGGTCGAGAGCCGACCAGCACATGGCCTTGGACTGGACAAAATGCTTTGGTTGTCTGCGCATCTCCCAGATGCCCTGATCCGGAAGGTCCCACTTGTTCGTTGTGGCCTCAAGCACGTCAACCAGGAAATCCCAGTAATCCTTGTCAGGCTCGTGTCCCCTGCGGAACCAGACCCAGGACAACTCGAGAATTTCCCCGTACACATCAAGCTGCGTCTGCCCTACGGCGGCATTGCCGACCCGTACAGGTTTGGATCCCCGGTAGCCTTCAAGCGATGGAACCTCAAACTCTTGCAGACGGCGTTCACCTCCCACGCCGAAAACCACCTGAATTTCTTCCACACTTCCCGCAACAGTCCGCTCGATAAACCGGCGAAACCCATCCGCCTCACGAACATGCCCCAATTCAGCCAGGGAACGCACGGTGAAGGCTGAATCACGGATCCAGCTGAAACGGTAGTCCCAGTTCCTCGCTCCTCCTCCATCGGTCTCCGGAAGAGACGTGGTGGGAGCCGCGGCGATGGCACCGGTGGGCGCGTTTGAAAGGCCTTTGAGGACCACCGCGGATCGATGGACTTCGGGCGTGTAAAGGCGTGTTCTCCGGCTTCGGGAGGACCAGGCTTTCCACCACTCCAGGGTTTCCTCCATTCGCCGGTCAAGCTCATGCACGCCCGGAACTTCCACCGTCTCTTCATCCAGTTCCTCGGGCGGCCTGTAAAGAAGGGAGAGGCGAAGCCGATCTCCTTCCCTGACCGTGCACGATCCTGTCACATCGTGGCGGTGGTCCATATGAAGGGGAAAGTCTCCGCAGATCAGGAGACCTTGATTTCCTCCCAGGGCCATGAAGTGCTCTTTTCGGTAGGAGCGAATCCAGGGCTTCACCTCCCCGTAATCAAACCTGGGCATCACTTCCGCACTCAGTTCCATTTCGCCTTTCACGCCTTCTACTATGCGGAGAACTTGTTGATGAGGATGGTGCTCTCCCCCCTCCCGCATGGCGAAACAATCGCGAACTCTCGCTTCCTGGCCGGACCTCCGGAAGGTCGTTTCCAGGACCAGAGTATCCTCAACATATCGGCGTGAAACCTCACAGTTCTCTTTGGGTGCGATCTTGCAGTACCCGCCCCGTTCCCAGTCGAGGAGGCGGCCGAAACAACTGGGAGAATCCACTCGCGGCATACAACACCAATCGATAGAACAGGACTTGGATATGAGAGCTGAGGAATGGCAGTCTCCTACGTAGCCGTAGTCTCCGATGGGCGGATAAGCTCCTTTATTCATTTTAGCGTTCTCCCACGCTGACTCATCGCTGTAAGCATCAATTTTAACTTCTGATTTATGCCAGCTACATCATTGTATAAAAATCAGGTCCATCCTGTAATCTCACGAAAAAGCCGTGGTATTTTCCCGCCGCGACTGGAGACATCCTGGTATTGAATTTCCGTCAATCCATCCACCACCCTCCACCGAGGGCCACAAAAAGCGCGGAAGTATCCTGGTACCGTTGCACCTGGGCCTGGAGATACCCGATTCTTGCCTGCTGGGATTGACGGTCCGCATTCAAAAGGTCCAGGTAGCTGGCTATTCCCGCTCTGTAATTGTCCTCCACCAGACCGAGGGAACCCTGCGCGCTTCTCAGGGCCTCGGCCTGAGCCCGCACGGTCATCGCGTCATATTCCAGGGCTCTGAGCGCGTCGGCAACCTGCGCGAAAGCGCTCAGGACGGTCTGGCGGTAAGAGGCCAAGCGACTCCTGGTATGCTGCGATGGTCGCCTTTCTCTGAAACCATAGACTTCCTCCGTGAAAGATAGGCCCTGCGAGGCTTCCGCCGTAATCCCAGTAATTGCTGGCGCTTTTGAAAAGGTCGCCGGCGTTGGTGGTGGCCTGACCGTAGTCCGCGCTCAAGTTGATGGTTGGGAACATGGCAGCCGTGGCCACGCCGATGTTGGCGCTCGCAACATGAAGCTGGGCCTCTGCGGCGAGGATATCTGGCCGCTGCCGCACGAGGTCGGACGGCAGGCTCACCGGGAGATCGGGCGGAAGGCTAAGTTTCGAAAGATCCATGTCAGGGGGAGACCAAACAGCAGGCAAACGGCCCGCCAGGGTCGAGAGGACGTGGCGGCTTTGGCTGAGCAGCTTCCGAAGAGGCGGAAGGGTCGCCTCAGTTGATGCGAGCTGGCTTTGCACATTGAGCACATCGGAGTAAGGGACCATGCCCGCATCCGCCTGTTTCCGGATAATCGAGAGTTGCTGACGTTCAAATTTAATGATCTTTTTCGTGGCCTCGATTTCAGCCCGGTAGCCCGCTTGTGCTATGGCCGCATTGATCACATTGCCGAGCAGGGTGAGGTAAGTAGCCTTCACCTCAAAATCCTGGTAGTCCACCTGGGCCCGCAGGCCTTCCACGGTGCGGCGGGTTCGACCGAAAAGATCAAGCTCATAGCTGATGGATGCCGTGGCCATGTAAAGAGTAAAAATGGTGGATGTAAAACCGCCTCCGAAACGGGCGCCCGAAAACTTTTCCCGGGTGGCGGAAAAGGTGCCGTCCAACTTGGGGAAGAAGGGACCATAGCCTGCGTTCAGGAGTTCCTGACTCTGGCGAAGCCTTGCCTGCGCCGCCTGAAGGTCCTGGTTTTCGGCAATTGCGTCCTCAATGAGGGCGTTCAGTTCTTCGGAATGGAAAACATGCCACCAATCGGCTTTGATCTCGGCCCCGTACCGAAAAGCCTGTGCCCTTCCCTCGGCTGCGACCGTGACGGACGGTTGCGGCCCCTCTGTATAACGATCCACAGAGGGGGCTTCAGGACGGTCAAAGTTCGGTCCTAACAGGCATCCCCAAAAGCCGAACAGAACCGGCAGGAAAAGAATCAGAAATCTTGGAGCAAAGATCTTCATACCGCACTCTCATCTTCTTTGTTTTCCTGGACCAGTTCGGTCTTTGGCGGGATCGTCTTCAGACCCAGACGATCGGCGACACCGGTAATCACGATGTAAAAGACCGGGGTGACCATGAGAGTGAACACGGTGCTGAAGATGAGGCCTCCCACCACGGCCCAGC
Source organism: uncultured delta proteobacterium (assembly GCA_963740905.1). Lineage (GTDB taxonomy): Bacteria > Desulfobacterota > DSM-4660 > Desulfatiglandales > HGW-15 > JAFGDM01. The sequence continues at coordinate 71,268 of CAVUFY010000018.1, read as the reverse complement.
CAAGAGGTTGACGGCTCTCTGCACCCGGGCCGGTAGCCAGAGCAAGAGGCAGACTCCCCATGATCATCGCGAGGGAAGTCATGAGAATGGGACGAAAACGGATCTTACCCGCCTCCACGGCAGAGTGGACCAGATCATAGCCTTTTGCGCGCAACTGGTTGCCGTAGTCCACCAGCAGGATGCCGTTTTTGGTGACCAGGCCGACGAGCATGATGATGCCGATCTCGCTATAGATATTCAGGCTGTTGTGGGTCAAGCGCAGGCTGAGAAGGGCACCTGTAAGGGCCAAGGGAACAGACAGCATAATTGTCACGGGGTGAACCCAACTCTCGAACTGTGCCGCGAGAACGAGATAGATGAAGATAAGTGATACGCCAAAGGTCAGGTAAAGGGAGGCTGAGGTCTCCTCGTAGTCGCGGCTGGGTCCTGTAAGGGCAGTGCTGTAGCCTGCCGGCAACACTTCCTTGGCATAGGCATCCATCTTGTCCAGGGCCGTGCCGAGAGGAAGGACGGGAAGAAGGCTTGCGCTAATCGTGAAAGAGCGCTGCAAGTCATAGTGGTAGATGGTATCAGCGCCGTAGGAGTTGGAAACGGACACGAGATAGGACAGAGGGATCAGACTGCCCGACCCGCTCCGAACGTAGAGTTCTTCGATCTGGCCCGGCCGCGCTCGATGTTTCGGTTCGAGCTGAACCAGAACCTCGTAGCTTTTGTTGTTCATGATAAAGTCACTCACGTGGGAACCTCCCAGCCCCACTTGAAGGGCCTGCGCCACATCGTAGACGGGAATCCCCAGGTCCGCGGCCCTTTCACGGTGAAAATCCACATTCAGTTGAGGCGTATTGAGAGTCAGGTCCGACTGAATGTTGATCATTCCGGGAGTGCTACGAGCTTTGGCCAGCAAAGCGTTGTTGAAATTCGCCAGATCTTCGAGACGCGGCCCCAGTACGACGAACTGGACATCCTGGGCAGTGACGCTCTCGCCCAGGGAAGGCGGGTTGATCGGAAAAGCGAGCACACCGGGAATGCTCATGTACTTGGGAAAAAGTTCGCTTACCACCTGCATCTGGCTCATGGTGCGTTCTCTGAAAGGCTTCAGGCGGGCAAAAACGATTCCCGTGCGCGGCGACGCAGGCCCCCCCACAGGGATGCCGATGGCGGCAAAATACTCTTCGACAGCGGAGACCTGCTTCACATCCTTTTCCGCCTGTTCGAGATAATGGAGGGTGTACCATAGATTTGACCCCTCCGGCGCCTTGACGATGGTGAGAAAGTATCCCACGTCTTCCACAGGCGCGAAAGTCTTGGGAGAGATCTCATACAGGGCCACGGCTGCGATGATGTTTAGGAGCATGAAAAGAATGATTGTCACGCGGTGGCCCACGGACCAGGCAAGCACACGGCCGTAAACGGAGTGGGCGCGATCCAAAATGCGCAGGCTCCGGGAAAAAACCCCTGTCCCTTCTTGGACAGGCGCAGGATGCGGGAACACAGCATGGGAGTCATGGTAAGAGCCACAAAACCGGAAATCCCCACCGCAATGGCCACGCTGATGGCGAACTCGGTAAACAGGCGCCCGATATCGCCACGCATAAGCCCCAGCGGGATGAAGATGGCAATGAGGCTCACCGTGGTGGCCAGGATGGGAAAGCCGATCTCACGTGCTCCATTGACGGCCGCCACCAGCCGATCTTCTCCCATTTCCTGATGCCGATAGATATTTTCCAGCATGATGATTGCATCATCGATCACCAGACCGATGGCCAGCACCAGGGAGAACAGGGTTAGGACGTTGACCGAGAAACCGAGAACCCACATTCCGGCAAAGGCGCCTACAATCGACACCGGGATGGCCAGCACGGGAATGATGGTTGCGCGAAGGGTGTGAAGAAAGACCATCACGACAAGGGACACCAGAAAAAAGGTGATGACCAGGGTGACCGTCACCTCATGGACGGAGTCTCGGATGTAATCGGTCGTGTCCACCGCTACCTCGAGATTGACCCCCGCCGGTACTGCCGCACGGATGGAAGGAAGAGCGCGATTGACCTCATCGGAGATGTCGATGGAGTTCGCCCTAGTCTGCGGAACGACGCCTACCCCAACCGCCGGTTTGCCGTTGAATCGAGCGATCGTGTCATAGCTCTGGGACCCCAGTTGAACCCATCCCACGTCTTTGATGCGAATCGGCGAACCATTCACCTCGCGAACGACAAGATCGGCGTAGCCTTCCGGATCTGCCATCTGACCGTTGGCAACCACATTGAAGAACAGAGAATCTGACTTGATCTGGCCCGCCGGAAGCTGGACATTGTTCTGCGTCAGGGTATTCACAATGTCCCCCACGGCCAATCCATAGCCCGACAGTTTCTTGGGGTCCAGCCACGCCCGCATGGCCCACTGGTACTCACCTCCGATGAGAACGTTCCCAACTCCGGGCAGGATCTCTACCCGTCGTTTCACAATCAGGTCGGCGATCTGGCTGAGTTGTTCCATGGAATAGTCTTCACCCTGGAGAACAATCCAAATGATGGGCTGGGCGTTCGCACTGACCTTTGAAACCACCGGTCGGCTCACGTCCGGTGAAGTGGGCAGGCTGTTGACGGCCCTGCTGACGGCGTTGGTGACATCCAGTGTCGCGGCGTCAACGTTCCTGGTGCTCACGAATTCAATATTGATGGCACTCACACCGAAGGAACTCTGGGAGCTGATGTAACGGATGCCGTCAATTTCGTTCAAGTTCTCCTCGAGAGGATTCGTAATGGTCGCCTCCACGGTTTCAGGGCTCGCCCCCGTATAGGTCGTGGTGACTGAAACGACCGGCCTGGTCACATCCGGGTATTGTCGCACCGGTAGCACCATGTAGGCCCCAACCCCCATGAGCAGGATGATCAGACTCATCACCGAGGCCAGAACCGACCTCTTAATGGAAATATCGGAAAGAATCATGGATGGTCCTTCTGGTCGGGATTGGCGAGATCGAGCCTCGGATTGTGGATGGGTTCGTAGGAAGAGATAACCAGCTTCGCGCCCGGATAGAGCTTCTGAACTCCCGCTGTGATCACCCGATCCGACTTTGTGAGGCCCGAGAGAATCTCTACCCAGTTGTTCCGATAAATCCCGACCTCCACCTTCTTGAGCTCGGCCTTCTCATCCGGACCCACCACCCAAGCATGACGGATCTGTCCTTCGCTCACAATGGACTGCATCGGGATAAACAGCGCGCCGGGAGTCTGACCCACCACCAGTTCTACGAGAGCAAACATGCCCGGCTTCAGGAGGAGACGCCGATTAGGCACCGTGGCCTGCACATGAACGCTCCGCGACCCGGAAGCCAGGGCCTGGTCCACCGCGCTCACTTTGCCTCGAAAAGTGTCGCCCAAACCCGATATTGTAAAGCGTGCCTCCTGGCACAATTTCAGTTCTCCGACGCTTTGCTGGGGCAGATCAAAGTCAAGGTGTAGCGGATCGAGCTGGCGGACGCTGACGATGGCATCGCCGTCCTTGAGGTAGGCGCCCAAGCTCACTTGCCGCATACCCAGCAGGCCTGTAAAGGGAGCATGGATAACTGTGTACCGCAGATTGGTCTGCACCTGCTCAAGCTGGGCATCAGCCTGCTTGACCGCCGAGTCGTCGCTCTGCAACTGCTTTTCCGATACCGCACCGGTCCCCGCGACCTTGGTGTCCCTTTCGTAGATCTGACGGGCGTTTGACAGCGCCGCCTGTGCCGCCATAACAGCCGCTTTTTGCGCGGAGTCATCGAGGCGCGCAAGGACCTCCCCTTGCTTTACCGCCTTGCCCTGCTCAATGTTAAGGAATACGATCTTTCCCGTAATTTGGGGGGCAATGACGGTGTCTTGAGGGCTCGAAAGACTGCCTACCGCCGAGAGCACTCGATCCAAGGTCTCCTCCTTCACAGGGGCCGCTTCCACCTTGACTGGCGGCGAAGCAGGCGTCTTGGATTTTTCTTCGGCCTGACACGCGCCCAGGAAGAGCGCGCCTATGATTAAGAGGACGCAGGCGACGAGCTTAACCCATGCACAGGACGCTTCTGCATGCCCGGGTCTCCTCCGCTTTCCTGCCATGGCCCTTCTTTCTTTGCCCGGATCGTTCATTCGGTGAGACATCCTTTCACCGCCTATGTTCTATTCAACCAACCCGCTAGGTGAATACACTGAATACTGTATTTTCTTACCAGGAATCCTTTATTCTGCCGGGGTCCCGAGCTTATGAGTAATAACTACGCTCATTACCGCATAAGCAGGCGCCGAAATTCGGTTCCCCTTTTGTGAGTCGAACGCCTTCCTTGCCAAGAGCGGCCTTTGGCGCACCCTAGAGCCGGGATAAGCCTTCCCTGGGCTATTCCTATCGCCTCTGTGAACAGCACAATCCCGATACCGGCAGCTTTGATCATGAATACATGATTTACCCCATTTTCAACGCATTCTTGTGCCATTACTGTTCACCAAGTTTTAAATCATTGTGCGTGTGCGGAGTTAGATCCATGGATTCCATTACCTTGTCAGACGCCTTTTCTCCCTGGAACGCAGGGATATTCAGCCTGGCTCTGTACACATTTGCCGTCCTCGTCTTGATAGGAGCGATCCTTTTTCTCACGTCCTGGTTGGGGGAGAAGAAGCAGACTGCGGAAAAACAAAGGCCCTATGAGTGCGGGATTATTCCCACGGGTTTAGCCCGGTTCCGCTACCCTGTTCCTTTCTACCTCGTGGCACTTTTCTTTCTCATCTTCGATGTGGAGGCGGCATTCATCTTTGCCTGGGCCGTGGCTTTCGACGAACTGGGCTGGATGGGATGGTTTCGCATCACTTTCTTTATCCTCGTCCTTCTGCTGAGCCTGTTTTACATCTGGAAAAAGGGGGCACTTGATTGGAAGATCGGAAGATAAAAACGCCCGAAAACGTGGAAGACCTGGTCCAGGCTCGAATCGACGATCTCATCAACTGGTCGCGGCAGTACAGTTTCTGGCCCATGTTTTTCGGCCTGTCCTGCTGCTTCATCGAGATGATGGTAACCTATACGTCCCGCTACGACATCAGCCGTTTCGGCGCCGAGGTTCTCCGAGGGACCCCCCGGCAATCCGATCTTCTCGTCACTTCCGGAACCATATTCAAAAAGATGGCACCCGTAATTTTGCGGCTCTACGAGCAGATGCCCGAACCCAAGTGGGTCATGTCCATGGGATCCTGCTCCAACTGTGGCGGCATGTACGATGTTTACAGCGTCGTCCAGGGCATCGACCAGATCCTGCCGGTGGATGTCTACATCCCGGGCTGCCCGCCCCGCCCCGAAGCGGTTCTGCAAGGTTTGGTTCTGCTTCAGGAAAAGGTAAAATCGGAGAGACCCTTCCGTTCCATCGTTCATCTTCCCGGAGGAACCCAGGGCAGCCAGAGGCCTATCCTCGTGGACGGAGTGACGAAATCCAGAGACCCACGCGGACCCGGCTACTATGGCATACCGCCCCGCGGGACTGCTGTTACGCCCCCGAAGTTCTGGGAGAGCCGATCGGACCTGATGTGGACCCCTCCCCCTTGCCGTATCGAAATCACTGAACGGGACAAGGACCTTGCCGCTTCCCTGAAAGAGAGGTTCGGGGGCAGGGTTCGGCAAACGCCTCACGCCTCCGACATGATCACCTTTCACGTGGACGAGACATCCCTGAAAGATGTGCTGCGTTTTCTGAAGACCGAGTCCAAACCAAGGTTCCGGCGTCTCGAAGACCTGACCGCCATCGATGAGTCCGCTCGCCGCGACCGGAAGGATTACCCCGATTTCACCCTAGTCTATCATCTTCTTTCCTATGAGTCGGCCAGCCGGGTAAGGCTGAAAGTCGGCCTCCATGGGCAAGATCCTACCACGCATAGCGTGACCGACATCTGGCCCTCCGCAAACTGGTACGAACGGGAGGTCTTCGACATGTTCGGCATCCGCTTTGAGGGCCACCCACGGCTGCGCCGCATCATCATGCCTCCTGCCTGGGAAGGACACCCCCTGCGGAAAAGCTTTCCGGGCCGGGCCACGGAAATGGCGCCTTACACCAGGGCAGACGCCGAAAAGCTCCAGCCTCTCGATGCCGGCGAATATTTTACGCCCCAGGGCGACGAAGAGTATCTCCTGAATATAGGTCCTCAACACCTAAGCACGCACGGCCTCATGCGCTTCATCCTGCTGGCGAGGGGAGAGGAAGTGCTCGGGTCTGGACATGGACATCGGGTATCACCACCGGGGGGTGGAGAAGATCGGCGAACGCCAGTCCTGGTACCAGTTCATGCCTTACACGGACCGGGTGGATTACCTGAGCGGCGTGGCCAACAACCTGTCGTACGTGCTCTCCGTGGAAACTCTGGCGGGCATCGAAGTTCCCGAGAGGGCACAAGTGGTGAGGATCATGCTCTCAGAGTTCTACCGCATCAGCAATCACCTGATGTGGCTCGGAGAGCTCGCCCACGACACCGGCGCCATGAGTCCCGTTTTCTACACCGTGAGCGATCGCGAAAAAATCATGGACATCATGGAACTCATCACCGGGGCCCGGCTGCACCCTGCCTGGTTTCGTTTCGGCGGATTGGCAGCCGACCTTCCGGAAGGATGGCTGGATGCGGTGGTCAATTTCGTGCGCGTTTTCCCGAGCCGCATCAAAGCCTATGAGTCCCTGCTCACCCGCAATGCCATATTTCAGGGACGCACCCGTGAGGTGGGGCATCTTTCTTTGGATGATGCCATTGACTGGGGGATCACGGGTCCGGTGCTCAGGGGGAGCGGGATGAACTGGGATGTGCGAAAGAATATGCCTTACTCCGGTTACGAATCCTTTGAATTCGACGTTCCCTATTTCAACGAAGGAGACAGCTATGCCCGTTACCTGGTGCGGGTCGAGGAGATGCGCCAGAGCCTGAGAATCATCGAACAGGCGGCGTCAAAGATGCCGGCCGGCCGCTATGTCACGGATGATTACCGCTACGTCATCCCCAGTAAGGAGGAGACCCTGAAGAACATTGAGACCCTGATCCATCACTTTATCAATGTGACGCGTGGTCCCAAAATTCCCAGAGGAGAAGCGTACCTGACCACGGAAAGCGCCAGAGGAGAACAGGGATATTATGTGGTCAGCGACGGCCTTAACATGGCCTATCGGATGCGAATTCGAACGCCTGACTTTGCCCACCTCCAGGCCATGCCGATTATGGCGGTGGGGGGAGCCATTTCGGACCTTATACCCATTATCGGTTCTGTGGACTACATCATGCCCGACACGGACAGGTAGAAGGAGTGGACCGTGTTTCCGAAGGAACTCGAGGAAAAACTGCGAAGACAGGTCGAGGAAAGCGAGCAACCCAGGGAACAGGCCGTTAACGTGATGTATGCTGTTCAGAAACACTACGGCTACTTGAACGATGAAGCCGTCCGTGAGGCGGGCGATCTCCTGAACATGACACCTTTGGAGATCGATGAGCTGGCCACCTTTTACGATTTTATCTACCGGGAGCCTGTGGGACGGTACGTGATTCATGTATGCGACAGCACCATTTGCTGGATGTACGGATACGAGTCCGTCATGGAATACCTTTCCGAAAAACTGGGGATAACGCCGGGGGAGACCACCGCTGACGGGCTCTTCACCCTGCTGCCTGTCTGCTGTATCGGCTACTGCGACCACGCACCGGCGATGCTCATCAACGGAAAACCTTATGGCAGTCTGACGCCGGAGTCCATCGATCAGATTCTCGATACTCTCAGAAAAATGCAGCCTCCCGTCCTGGAGGACAGATGAGCATGAGCCGCGAGCAATTCATTTTGCACAACCGGAAGGAAGACCAGACTCTAACCCTCAATGAGTATCGCGAAACAGGGGGATACGAGGGGCTTGAAAAAGCACTCCGGGAGTATTCTCCGAGCGAGATAAAGAAGATAGTACTTGACTCGGGTCTCCGCGGACATGGGGGAGCCGGGTTCCCCACGGGTCGCAAATGGAGTTTTCTCAAGGATAATGCGCCTCATCCCAGGTACATCGTGGCCAATACCGACGAGATGGAGCCGGGCACCTTCAAGGATCGCGTGCTTCTATCCATAAACCCTCATACAGTCATTGAAGGAATGGTTATTGCCGCCTGCGCAAACTCGGCGCGGAAGGGCTATTTCTTTGTTCGACCTTCTTACGAGCAGATCGCTGAGATATTTACAAAAGCTTTGGAGGAAGCAAGAGGGTCCGGGTTTCTGGGACGAAAAATCCTCGGGACGGATTTTTCCTTTGACATTGTCGTTCACAGAAGCGCCGGCCGATACATCTGCGGGGAAGCGAAGGGATTGATCCATGCGCTTGAAGGGAAGAGGCCCCACCCCAATATCGAAGAACATTTGACCAGCGCTGGCCTGTGGGGGCAACCCACGATTGTCAACAATGCAGAGACCCTTGCCTATGTGCCTCACATCGTCAGGAACGGGGCTGAATGGTTCAAAGGGTTGGGGAGACATGAGAAGGCACCGGGCAACAAGATTTACAGCATCAGCGGCAGGATCAATCGGCCCGGAGCCCTTGAACTACCTTTTGGAACGCCTCTGGGTGAAATCATTGACCAATATCCGGGAGGCATGGTGTCCGGATATGAATACAAGGCCTGTCAGCCCGGCGGAAACTCCACTCGTTACCTGCCCGAAAAGTATTACAACGTCAACATGGATTTTGATTCCATCGCGGAGATCGGCCCGGACTTCGGCCTTGGAACCGGCGCCATCATCGTCTATGATCACAAGACCTGTCTTGTCGCCGCCACGTTGAAATTAATGCAGTTTTTCGCCAGAGAATCCTGCGGCTGGTGCACCCCCTGCCGCGAGGGACTGCCCTACATGGAAGACTTGCTCCGGCGCATCGAAAATGGGGAAGGGAAGGAAGAATTCATCCCCCTTCTCGGAGAGATGTGCGGCCACATGCCGAAAGCTTACTGTGCCTTTGCGTCGGGAGCGGCAGCGCCCGTGATCGGCCTTTTGGAAGACTTCACCGATGAGATCCATGAGCACATCAGCCAGAAGAAGTGCCCATTTGAACATCGAGCGCGAGACAATTGGCCCAGGAAGACACGTTCAGATAGCCGAAACCCGTGAACCTTTAGCCGTGAGCCGTCGTGTATGCCTAACCTGATCATTGACGAACAAGAAATTCAGGTGCCGGAAGGGACGAAGGTGATCGAAGCCGCAGAGCGACTGGGAATCATCATTCCTCGTTTCTGCTACCACAAGGCCCTGGGTTCCGTGGGTGCATGCCGGGTGTGTGCAGTGAAGTTCGTGGAAGGCCCTCACAAGGGGGTCGATATGAGTTGCATGGTGGATGCTCAGGACGGCATGGTGGTCTCCACCACGGATGAAGAGGCTGTGCAGTTCCGCAAATACGTGATCGAATGGCTCATGATGAATCACCCTTTGGACTGCCCGGTGTGCGACGAGGGAGGGCATTGTCTTCTCCAGGATGAAACGGTTTCTGGGGGACACGGGATACGACGTTACCCGGGGAAGAAACGGACCTATTTCGATCAGGACCTTGGTCCCTTTGTCCAGCACGAAATGAACCGATGCATCCACTGCTTTCGATGCCGGCGCTTCTACCAGGATTTTGCGGGGTATCGCGACCTTGGCGTTCTGCAAATCGGAAAGCGCGAGTACTTCGGCCGATTCGAAAGCGGCCGTCTGGAGAGCCCCTTTTCCGGGAACCTTATTGACATCTGCCCAACGGGCGTTTACACGGACAAACCCGCCAGATTTAAGGGCCGGCGCTGGAATTTTGAGCGAGGTCCCTCCCTTTGCATCCATTGTTCCCTGGGGTGCAACACCACAGGCAGCGCAAGGTACCGGGAAATGATGCGCCAGGAAGCCCGGCTCAACGAGGCGGTAAACGGTTACTTTATCTGTGACCGGGGCCGCTACGGTTTTGACTTTGCGAATCATCCGGAGCGCCCACGCAAAGCTCGAGTGGATGGAAAAGAAGTCTCCTGGAAGGAAGGCATTCAGGCCGTCGCCGACAGGCTTTCGGCAATCGACCGTAAAGGGGTGCTCTGCGTCGGCTCTCACAGATGCAGCCTGGAAACTCAGGCATCTCTCAAGCGGATGTGTCGGCTCCTGGGGTGGCCCGATCCGCGGTTCTCTGTGGAACCTGACGGAAAAGTCAGGGCAGCGGTGAACAGACTGGATCAGCGATTGGCTGTTTCCATGAGGCAAATTGAAGAAGCCGACTTCATTCTCGTCCTGGGTGCCGATCCCGTGAACGAAGCTCCCATGCTGGCCCTGGCCATGCGCCAGGCCTGGAGAAAGGGAGCCAAAGTGTCGGTGGCGGACCCGAGACCGATCTTTCTCCCCTTCCCCTTTTCCCATCTGCCGGTGATCCCCGATCATATCGAGCTTTGTGCCGCCGTGGTGGCCAGACGCGCTTTGGACGGGAAACAACTGGGTGGCAAAGCGGCCCGCTTCTATCAATCTCTTCCCGGCGCCTTCGAGCCGAACCCTGATTTGAAAAGCCGTATCGACGAAGCGGCTCAGGGACTCAAAAGAAGCAAAAGGCCTGTGCTCGTTTGCGGTACGGGGATCGTCAGGGACAGCACACCGGCGCTGGCCGCCGATCTCGCCGATCTCCTGCATGATGTCATAGAGGGGACCGGCCTTTTCTTTGTTTTACCGGGTCCCAATTCATTTGGCGCCGGTCACCTGGGGGAAGATCAACACTCCGTGCTGGATACCATAGAATCGGGAAGAGTCGAAGCCTTGGTTCTTGTGGAGCAGGACCTTTTCTGGGGCTACCCGGACCGTTCGAGACTGGAGCAGGCCCTGAACAGAGTCAACCATCTTTTCGTTCTCGACTACCTCCCTTCTCCCTCGGTGAAAAGGGCCCACGTGGTTCTTCCCACCACCACCCTTTTCGAACGCACCGCTGCCATGTTTGTGAACCAGGAAGGAAGAGCACAAAAAACGGCCGCCCGTGCACCGGGGAGGCACACCCCTGTACCAGATCAGCGGAGCGAAACACCCCCCCCGCACTTTCTTGAACGACATTCCCGGCGGAGAACCCAAGGCTGCGCATGACACGCTGTCGGAACTTTATGACGTAATTTCAGGAGAAGGGTCGGGCACCCTGCTGAAAGACCTCTGGAATTGGCTGGCCCAGGAAAATTCCGTTTTCAAGGCGCTCCTGTCTCCCTCTGACGGGGTCCGCCTTCTTCCCGGGGAGATTTCGAAGGAAACTCTTTTCACAACGAAGATCGCTCCGCCGCAGTTGCCGGAACCCGGGATGGAACTGATCCTCACTGATTGCACCTTTGGGACGGAAGAGCTTTCTGCCTACTCGCGTTATGCCAGAGAGGGGGAAACATCTCCAAGGCTCTTCATGCATCCTGATGACGCACGCAGGCTGGGCCTAGCCGGAGGTGAAAAAGTGGCTCTCGGGACGGATGGAGAGAACATTGTCTTTGAACTGGCCCTTGCATCAAACATGGCTCCGGGCGTGATCGTGGCCCTCAGGCACCGACAGGTGGAATGGCGAAAGCTGAAGAAATGGCCAATTGTCTTTGCGGACGAGCACATCCGCAGGATTTAGAGTCTTAAATACTTCTTCGCAAGTTAAGGAGAAGTCGAAAAGCAAACCCTGGTCGCCTTTGGCGCCGCCGAAAAGGGGTAACCGCAGAAGTTTGATTACCGGTCAAGGTCCGCAACGGCATTAAGGATTTGATGATGGGATTGATCGTTGGAATCATTTTACTTGCAGTGAAACTCGTCTTCGTTCTTCTGGTGCTCCTGGTTGGGGCCGGATGGCTTACCTGGGGAGAACGCAGGCTGCTGGGGTTTATCCAGATACGGGTGGGTCCCAACCGTGCCGGCCCCGGCGGATTTCTGCAGCCCGTGGCGGACATTGTCAAGCTTCTGACCAAAGAAGACTTCGTCCCGAGCGAGGCGGACCGCTGGATTTTTCTTTACGCTCCCGCCGTGGTTGCCGTCATGGCCCTTCTCATCTTTGCGGTGGTTCCTTTCGCAGACCACTGGACTTTTCTGGGAAGGTCTTTTCCTATGGTCATCGATGACCTTAACGTGGGGCTGCTCTTCGTGCTCGCCCTTTCTTCCATCAGCGTCTACGGCGTGGCCCTGGGAGGTTGGGCATCCAAATCCAAGTTCAGTCTTTTGGGAGGCGTACGGAGCGCCGCGCAGATGATCAGCTACGAACTTGCCATGGGGCTGGCCTTGGTGCCAGTCGTCATGCTGGCTCAGTCCTTCAGCCTGGTGGACATCGTGCAGGCGCAGGCAAGATTCCCCTTCATCCTAGTCCAGCCGGTTGCGTTTCTCATCTTCTTCATCAGCGGCGTAGCGGAGGCAAAACGCATTCCCTTTGACCTCCCGAGGCGGAAAACGAGCTTGCAGGCCGGCTACCATACCGAGTACAGCGGCATGCGCTTCGGTCTCTATTTTCTCGGAGAATATGTCAGCCATGGTGGTTCTGGGCGCTCTGGTGACCGTCTTTTTCCTGGGCGGATGGCGTGGTCCGGTTCTGCCGTCCATCGTGTGGTTTTTTGGGAAGGTGACCCTTATTGTCTTTATGCTGATCTGGTTCAGGGCGACCTTTCCCAGGTTCAGGTACGATCAGCTCATGCACTTGGGATGGAAGGTAATGATACCTGTGGCTCTTTTGAACATTGTCGTTACCGGGAGGAGTGGTCTTACTCATCAAAGGCGGATGAACTCGGAAGAGGGGAAAAACATGTCGAAGAAAAAGGGTTATGTGCAAGAGACCATGGAGATCTTTACCGGCCTTACGCAGGGCCTGACCACCACCCTGATTCACCTGTTCCGCAGGAAGATCACGGAGGAGTACCCTGAACAGAAGCGTTCCCTGCCGGAACGCTCAAGAGCGAGAATCGTCCTCACCCGTGATCCGGACGGTGAAGAGCGCTGTGTGGCCTGTTTCCTCTGCGCAGCCGCCTGTCCGGTGAGTTGCATTTCCATGGACGGTGCGGAACGAGAGGACGGCCGGCGTTGGGCAAGCTGGTTTCGAATTAATTTTGCTCGCTGCATCTACTGAGGACTCTGCGAGGAGGCGTGTCCTACCTTAGCTATACAGTTAACGCCCTTTTTCGAGTTTTGCGACCACGACATTCTTAAGCTGGTGGCAGAGAAGAAAGATCTTCTGGTGAACCACGGCGGCAAGAATAACGAGTATAACTTCTACCGCTACGCAGGGGTGACCATGGTGGGAGATAAAGGCACACACATCAACGAGGAAAAGCCGGTGAATGTGAGAAGCAACCTGCCTTAGGGAGTATCGGATCATGTCATTCTACGGGGTCATATTCTATCTTCTGGCGGCTCTCCTGATCGCGTCGACAGCAATGGCCGTTTCACGAACCAGGCTAGTGCATGCCGTGGTCTACCTCGTCATCTCCTTTTTTGCCACGGCCCTTCTCTTTTACCTGTTGGGAGCGCCCTTTATCGCGGCCCTGGAGGTGATCGTCTACGCAGGGGCCATCATGGTCATGTTTCTTTTCATGATTATGACCCTGAGCATGGAGCAAAGACGAACCAGGAACGCAACTCCTTTTCGGCCCTGGCTGCCCGCCATTGCCCTGACCGCCGTTTCGCTGATTCTGCTTGCCGTGCTGCTATGGGTGGGATCGGGCCACGGACTTCCGCTGAAACCGGCCATGGCGTCTCCTCTGGAATTCGGCGCTTACATCTTTCGAGAATATTGGTTTTCGGTAGAAGTGGCCTCATTCCTGCTCTTCGTGGCTCTGGTGGGCGCCCTGTATCTCGGAAGAGAAGACAAAAAGGATCACAAGGTGAAAGACTCATCTCGGGAGGCATGATGATTGTCCCCTACGGTCACGTCCTCATTCTGGCCGGAGTCCTGTTCCTCATGGGAGCAGGCTGTACCATGGCTCGCAGAAACCTGATTATGATCCTCATCGGGGTTGAAATCATGTTGAACGCCGCCGGAATTGTTTTCATCGGCGCCTCTCTGAGATGGGGTGCTTTGGCCGGACAGGGATTCGTTATCTTTATCATGGCCGTGGCCGCTTCGGAGGTAGCCGTGGGTCTCGCGTTGATCATTTACGTGCGCAGGCGGACCGGCACGGTGAACGCTGACCACCACAGCGTTCTGAAGGGATAGTGAAGCGTGCACGGTACACTGAAGGATGAAAAGCATGAAACAGCAAGTGACAACTGCAGAGAGCTCTTTTCCCGCGTGCGCCGTGCACCGTGCACCGTACGCCTTGGATAATTGGAGCATCCCTTGAAATCGATTCTATTTCTGTTGATTCTCTTTCCCCTCGCAGGCGCCGCGATAAATGGCGTCTTGGGCCGACGCATGCCCAGAAGAGCGGCGGAAATTGTTGCCTGTGCCGCTCTCCTGAGCAGCCTTTCGATGGCGGCCGCCGCGTTCATCGCGTCCGGCGGAGAAACGCGCGATCTCTCCCTCTATCACTGGTTTGGCGCCGGAGACCTGCGTGTCACCGTCAACGTCCACTATGACGCCCTGTCCGCGATCATGGCCTTGATGGTGACCTTCGTGGCTTCCATCATTCATCTTTACTCGGTCTCCTTCATGAGGGAGGACGCGGACTATGTCCGTTACTTCTGCTACTTGAATCTTTTCGTCTTCTCCATGCTGGTGATCACTCTCGCCAACAATTTGATCTTCGTTTACCTCGGCTGGGAAGGTGTCGGGTTTTGCTCTTATGCCCTGATCGGATTCTGGTATGGCGATGAAGTCAAGGCCACGGCAGGCAAAAAGGCCTTCGTCATGACCAGGGTGGGAGACATCGCCTTCGGCGTGGCCCTGGCCCTCCTGTTCGCTCGCTTCGGCACCTTTTCCATCACCGAAATCAACCCTCAGGCCTCTTCATTGAGTACGGGGCTGGCCACGTTCCTCACGCTGCTCCTTCTCTGGGCGGCCATGGGCAAATCCGCACAACTGCCGCTCACCACGTGGCTCCCCGATGCCATGGCAGGCCCCACCCCCGTGTCCGCCTTGATCCATGCCGCCACCATGGTCACAGCCGGCGTGTATCTTCTTATGCGTCTGTTTCCGGTGGTTCAGCAGTCCCCCGTGGGAATGCTCACCATCGCCGGGGTAGGAGCCGTCACGGCCTTTTACTCCTCCCTTTCCGCCCTTGCTCAGCGGGACATCAAGCGCGTGCTCGCCTATTCGACGATCAGCCAGGTCGGGTACATGATCCTCGCCGTTGGTGCCGGCGACATCGTGGGGGGAATGTTTCACCTCCTCTCTCATGCCTTTTTCAAGTCTCTTCTCTTTCTTGCAGCCGGGTGTGTGATTCAGGCGCTTGCCGAGGAACATGACATTTTCAGGATGGGCAACCTGCGAAGGCATCTTCCCGGCGTATTCTGGCTCATGCTCGCAGGGTCGCTTTGCCTCGGCGCTTTTCCCACCCTGGGAGGATACTTCAGCAAGGACCGGATTCTTCTTTCCACGTTCATCCATCCCGGCGGGATCTACAAGTTTTTCTGGGCCCTGGGGATGGCCGCAGCCTTCCTGACCTCTCTTTACACGTTTCGTATGCTCTTCATCGCCTTCCTGGAAAGACCGGACGGACGAAAAGCCTCTGACCTCCATCCCATTCCGAAGTTCATGAAGTTGATCCTGATCCCCCTGGCCGTGCTGGCTCTATGCGACGGGCTCTTGAACCTACCCTTCGGGGTCGGAAAGCGGTGGTTGGGCCGTTATCTTTCTTCCGTGCCGGGAGCGATCATCGATGTGAACGCTCCCTTGAGCCTTTTTCTCGAAATGGCAATTTTGAGTGCCTCTCTTTCCCTCGCGGGGATAGCCCTGGCCTATTTTCTGTATCGAAGACCCAAAGAGACAAAGGAGGAAGGCTGGAACGCTCTTCTGTTCTCCGCCTTTTACCTGGACGATGCATACCTGTATTTGTTTGTCAGGCCCTACCGATGGGCCTCGAACTGGCTATGGCGGCAGGTGGACGTGAAGGGTGTCGACAAAACCCTTGAGGGTTTCGGCATGAGTTTCGACTCTTCGAGCACGGTGTTGAGACTCTGGACAACCGGTAGGCTATCCACTTACCTCGCGGCTTTTTTGTTGGGGCTGCTGGGGCTTCTGTGCCTCTTCGTGGGCAGGGCGACTCTCTGGTAAAGGGAATTGACCGATGAACGGATTTCCGTTGCTTTCCGCGATCGTTTTCTTGCCCCTCCTGGGCGGGATTTTTGTATTGGCCCGGCCCGGCCGCTCCACGCTGTGTCGCATGGTCTCGCTGGGGGTGACGTTGGCGGATCTTGGTCTGGTGCTCCTTCTTTTCTTCCCGGGCTTTCGGACCGGCACCGGTCCGTGGTTGCGGGTGGAGGACTACGCATGGATTCCCACGATGGGGATCCGGTACACGATGGCTGCGGACGGCTTGAGCCTCATGCTCCTTCTTCTGACGGCCTTTTTGGGGGTGCTCTGCGTTCTCGTGTCGTGGAAACACATTGACGAGAAAGTAGGGTCTTACCACTTCTTCCTCCTGTTCACCCTCACGGGAATTCTGGGCGTCTTTGTGGCCACCGATCTCTTCCTTTTTTACCTCTTCTGGGAAGTACAGATTATTCCCATGTTTTTCCTGGTCGGGATCTGGGGCCACGAGGGGCGCACCCGAACGACTATGAAGTTCATCCTTTTCACCATGGCCGGAAGCCTGTTCATGCTCATCGCCGTCATCGGTCTGTATGTAGTCCACGGGCGTCAAACGGGCGTTTATACATTTGACCTTTCTCAGTTGATCGGGACCTCTCTCTCTGCCGGGGTTCAGGGGTGGCTCTATGCCGCCTTCATGCTCGCCTTCGGCATCAAGATTCCCTTGGTGCCGGTGCACACATGGCTCCCTGATACGCACACCCAGGCCCCCACGGCAGGAAGTGTGATTCTGGCCGGTCTCCTGCTGAAGGCAGGAGCCTTTGCAGCCTTTCGCTTTGCCTTTCCTCTTTTTCCCCTCGCATTCCGGGCCTCCGTGCCCGTCCTGATCGTGCTGGGCCTGACGGGGCTGTTCTATGCCTCGTGGATTGCTCTTGCCCAGGTTGATATGAAACGTCTTGTTGCTTATTCAAGCGTTGGTCATATGGGCCTCGTCGTTCTCGGGCTTGCCGTCCTCACTTCCATCACTCTGAGCGGAGCGCTCCTTCAGATGATCAACCACGGCGTTTCCACCTCCGCCCTCTTCATTCTGGTGGGCATGCTCGGCGAACGCATTGATTCCCGCCAGTTCAGGGATTTTGGAGGTCTCTGGAAAAAGATGCCTGTGTTCAGCGCATTTTTTCTATTCTTTTCCATGGCCGCCCTTGGCTTGCCGGGGCTCAACAATTTCGTGGGCGAAATTCTTATCCTGATCGGCACGTACAGGGTCAACCCTGTTGCCGCCGTTTTCGGGTTTGGGGGCCTGCTGTTCGGCGTCATTTACGTTCTGAGAATGGTCCAGGATGCCCTCTTCGGCGAATTCAGGGGAGAAGAATCGGCCCTCCAGGACCTGGATTTGCGCGAAATCGTCATTCTGGGACTCCTAGTCCTCGCCGTTCTTTTTCTCGGGCTGTGGCCCAAACCGGTCCTCGGACTGTTTGAAGAGCCGGTGAATGGTTTGATTAAAGTAGTGATGCCCCATGGGGCGCTTTAAAAGGATCTATCATGGAAAGCACTTGGATCGTCATTTTTCCTGAGATCTTGATCGCCGCCGGAGGACTCCTCATTTTCTGCACAGGAGCTTTCTGGCCACGCCGTCCCGGTGAACTGCTCTTCTTCTTGGCACTGGTCTTTGTGGTCGGGGCGATCGCGGCGTCCGTCTTTGCTCCCATGACTGGAATGTCTTTGTCCGGCATGCTCGATTCTGAAAACTACGCGCGACTTTTCAGCACCTTGATCTTTTCTATTGCCTTCATTACCCTTCTCATTTCTTTTCGTTACAGCAGAAGGCAAGGCTTTGAAAACGACGAGTACTACGCCATCCTTCTGTTTGCCGCGCTAGGCATGGACCTGGTAGCCCGAGCTTCCCACTGGCTTGTCTTCTTCCTCGGACTGGAGCTCCTTTCCATTTCCCTCTACATCCTGATTGCCATCCGCAAGGACGATCCATTTTCCAGAGAAGCGGGGCTGAAATACCTGATCACCGGGGCGGTGGCTGGTGCATTCCTTACATTCGGCATCGGCCTGTGGTATGCCGGGTTCGGGTCCCTGACGGTGATCGCCGCTTTTACACCCCTCCCCCAATCGGTTGACATCCAAGTCATGTTGGCGGGCCTGTCCCTCATTCTGGTGGGGATCGGTTTCAAGATCTCCATGGTGCCCTTCCATCTCTGGACCCCCGACGTCTATCAGGGATCGCCGGCGCCGGTCACAGCGTTCCTGTCCACCGGATCAAAGGTGGCGGTGTTCGCTTTCCTCATACGCCTTTGCTTCCACATGCACGATCCCCTGTGGAATGCATTCACGCCCACGCTCTGGATCGTCGCCTTCCTGACCATGGTGGTGGGTACCGTGACCGCTCTCAGCCAGTCCGACCTCAAGCGCCTCCTGGCTTACTCATCCGTAGCCCAGATGGGCTATCTTATTATGACGCTCCAGGCAGTAAAGCTGGAAAGCGGCCTTTTCGCGCTGGCCTTCTATCTTATTGTTTACGCGGCCATGGACCTTGGGGCCTTCGGCATCATCGCTTCCCTGTCCCAAGGAGACAGGGATCGCGATGCTATCAAGGAGTACCAGGGTCTTGGTTACACTCGTCCATGGATCGCCGCCGTCCTGAGCCTTTGCCTCATCTCCCTGGCGGGGCTCCCCCCTACCGCCGGTTTTGTGGGCAAAGTGATATTTTTCAAGGCCGTTCTGCAGGCAGGAGTCATCGTCCTTCCCGTCATCGCCATCACCATGGTGGTGCTCTCCATCTACCTGTACATGAAGGTGGTGGTTTCTCTTTACATGAGACCTCTCACGGCAGGGCCCGTTCCCGGGGCGGGATTGTATGAGCAAATCGGAGGAGGTCTCATTTTCATTTTTCTTCTGTGGTCGGGAATTGCGCCTTCACCCTTGCTCTCCCTTATCTCTGGCATTGTCACGAGGGGTTAGACTCAGAGAAAAGCTCCTTCTCAAGTTGCGAAGAAGTTGAAAAGCAAACCGAAGAATATCGAATAATGAAATCTGCTGCGCATATTTCATGAAACGCCTTGCTGCGCAAGGCTCTCAAGCGGGGAAGCCCGCGTTGTATAAAATCGTGAAACGATTTTATGTCCAATATCGAAGGGAAAATGACCCGGAACCCACTTCGTGATTCGATATTCGTTGTTCGACATTCGTTATTCGGTCAGACGTTAATCTGGAATCAGTGCTAGAAGATGACCCTGCTTGCTCACCCAATGGATATGATAGGATTGATTGCCCTGGGATTCGGTGTCGGCGCCTACGGCACGCTCATCGGAGCAGGCGGCGGGTTTGTCCTTATGCCCATTTTGCTCCTTCTCTACCCTGGCGACAGCCCTGAGCTGCTCACCAGCATCTCCCTTGCGGTGGTCTTCTTTAACACCTTATCGGGTTCCGAAGCTTACGCCATGATGAAGCGTATCGACTACAAATCCGGGCTCCTTTTCGCAGGAGCCGCGATTCCAGGAGCAGTGGTGGGCGCCCTGAACACACGTTATGTGCCCAGGCACCTGTTTGACGTCATCTTCGGCATCGCTCTCTTGGCCGCCGCCGCCTTCATTGCCTTTCGGCCCGAATCCGACCAGAATGCCGGCAAAGCGCGGCCCGCCTCCAGATTTTGGAGCTGCCGTCGCCTCACCGACACCCACGGCACAAGCTACGATTATTCCTTCAATCCTTACCTGGGCATGGGCATCAGCCTGTTCGTCGGATACATCTCCAGCTTTTTCGGTATCGGAGGCGGCATCATCCATGTCCCTGCCCTGAGCTATCTGCTTAACTTCCCGATCCACATTGCCACGGCAACATCCCATTTCATCCTCGCTCAGATGGCTCTGGCAGGAACAATCGTGCACATTCTCACCGGCGCCTTTTCTCACGGTGTATCCATGACGATCTCCTTGGCCATCGGAGTTCTGCTGGGGGCACAGGTAGGGGCCCATCTGTCAAATCGCTTTAAGGGCATCTGGCTCATCCGGAGTCTCGCACTTGCCCTGGGGCTGGTGGCGATTAGAATCCTCTACAATGCTTTGTAGCCTTTTCAGGAACACACAACGGACTTGGAGAAGAAAATCGAAATGGAACTTTCCGGGAAAGACGATAAAGAAGCCCTGATCATCGACGAAATCCGGGTGCTTTTGAAGGAGAAGAGAACCTTCCTGGCTGTCATGCGGACCGGCATCATCATCCTGATCGTCCAGATCATGGTTTCAGGCTTTCTGATCGCCACGTCCAAATCCCACCAATTTCCTGAACTCCTGCATGTGGCCATCCCCTTCTACGCTCAATATCGCACGAGTGATGCGGCAGTGTAGGCTAAGGTAATTTCGTTCGCAATACCTCGAAGATTATCAGACTATCTTCTGCGATGCTTGTAATATCCACCGCCCTGCTCCCCCACAATATAGCCACCAAGAGCGCCTGCGCCTGCGCCGATAACAGCGCCCGTAAGAGGGCGGCCTGCGATGGCGCCGAGCAAACCTCCTCCGACAGCACCAACGGCGGATCCGCTGAGAGTTGTCTGCTGGGTTCTCGACATACCAGCGCATCCTGCAAAGGTCAGAACGAACGCAAGAACAACAAAAACAATCAGTATGCGCTTCATCTCATTTCTCCTTTCGCCACGTGTTACCGCTTCAACGGGCGATCGTTAATACCGGTCTTGATGTTCGGCTTGATCGTTCCATCCCAGAGTACGCCGATCACAGGCTTCTCAATCTCATCCGGATTTGCCTGATAGTACTTATCGATCAGAGCCACAATTTCACCTATGGTTAGAGGTTTCTTATCCGAGGCTTCGATCACTTTCGCTGAGAAGTTCTCTTTCTTGAGGTCAGGATATTTGTCCATCAAGTACCATTCAATCTCCACGACATGCCAGAACCCCCAGATAAAAGCAACTTTATCGTCGTGGGTCATCTTCTGCCACAGGTCTCCATCCAGTATGGGCATTCCTACGTTCTTCTCCAGTTCTTTACCGATCGCCACCGAACCGCGACCCTCCGCCGCGAGTATATTACCCGGCAGGCAATTCACCAGCCAGCACGATAGAGTGACCACGATGCAGACCCTCATCACGCTTGGTGTCTTCATGATACCTCCTCTCGGTCCGTTATATCATTCATTTCATCTCTAAACAGAGAGTCCAAGGTTGTCAAGGGCAGCCGCTATTCCTACAAGCTTTTCATCCGGCCCGATGTTCAGTGCAACCTCCTCATTCAGTCTCACGGTGCGGCATTCATATTTGTCTTCAATCAGACGGATATAAAGGGCGTCGATTTCCGGGTCATAACTGATTTTCATCGTCTTCTCCTTTCAAAAGAAAAACTGTGCAGTTATGTCCGGAAAGGAAGTACACGTGCTCGCGAACGATACGGATCAATTGTTATAAGGGCACCCTGTTGCAGTTCTTTTTCGAAGCGAGCGATGGCATTCAAGACCAGATCCCCAATAGCTTCCGGTACAACATTTTGCGTGCGTATTTGAATCACACTGGGGCCAGTCCCGCGGGTGGCGGCAAGCAGGGCTCCGAAGTCAAGATCATGTGTAAAAACGGTGTAGCCGTGCTCCCGTGCATACGCCATAATGACGCTGTCTTTGGCGGTATATTCACCGACATTTGACCAGTGAACACATTTAAATCCATGATCTGATAAGAATTGCGCCCACCGGGGCGGCAGATTCATATCGAGAAGAAACTTCATCTGTTCACCATGGAATCTCTTTTTCTTCTGCTCGCCATGCAGCATAGGAAAGGGCTTCCATTACATCTTCATGTTCCAGGTATGGGTATTCCGCAAGGATATCTTCAACAGTTTTACCAGTGGCAATAAGGCCGACGATGGTGCCTACGGTGACCCGCATGCCTCTGATGCAGGGTTTCCCCCCCATAACCTCGGGGTCGATAGTTATTCTTGTCAATGGTTCCATGGTCCTCTCCATATTACATCTTTACTTGATCTAACCTACTTGCTGATTACATTAGCACTTTTTTCAAGAAAGTTCTATGTTTCCGGTGCGACAGTCTGAACGTCCAAAGGGTTGAGGCAGGAGTTGCATACCACCCGAACGCAGCCCTCGCCGCCTGCTCTCAGCACCTCCTTGTCTTGGGGTAATAAGCTTGACCCCATCCGTTACATTCGATTATTTTATTGATGCGCGCGGAACTAAAAGGGGGGAGTAAGGAGGAGACAGATGGCTGAGAAGATGGTGAGGTCATTATGCGGGTTTTGTCATGCCAATTGCGGAATCAAAGTGCGGGTCCAGGACGGCAAAGTGATCCGTATCGAGGGAGACCCCGAAAATCCGGTCAATAGGGGCTATCTGTGTCCCAAGGCGCAAGCACTAAAACCGATGCTGGAGTCCGAGGAACGGCTGAAATTTCCTTTGAAAAAGACGAAGGACGGTTTTGTCAAAGTTTCCTGGGACGAGGCGCTGGACTTGGCAGCAGATAAGCTGACCAAAATCAGAGAGGCCTACGGGCCGGAAAGTCTGTTCCACTGCGGCGGGGCGCCCGTGACATACGTCGCCAGGGACGGATTCCGCCAGTTTATGGGGGCGTTCGGCTCTCCCAACTTTACGGGGGCGGCCAATCTCTGCAGTGTTCCGAGGAAAGTGGCCTTCAATGATGCATTCGGGGGAAGACCCGAGCCGGACCTGGAAAACACCCGGCTGATCATTTTTTGGGCCGGAAACCCGATGAATACCACCCGTTTCACCAGCCATGCCTCCATCAATGGTTTCCATCGGATAATTTCTCGGGCCAAGCAAAGAGGGACCAAAGTCATCGTCATCGATGCGGTGCGGACCGAAACGGCAAGCCTGGCTGATGAGTGGGTGCGGCCGAATATCGCCACCGATACGGCTTTAGGCCTGGCCATGGCCCATACCATTATCAAAGAGAATTTATATGATAGGGCTTTTGTGGAGAAGTGGGTCATCAAGTTCGACGAAATCAAGAGGCACGTTGAGCCTTTGGCCCCGGAGTGGGCCGAAGAGATAACCGCGGTGCCGGCGGAGCGAATCAGGGAGCTGGCCCGGCTCTATGCCACCACCGAAGGGGCCGTCATCAAGGACGGGAACGGTCTGGACATGCACACCACCGGCGTAGATATGGTGAGGACCATCTGCCTGCTGGTCGCTTTGACCGGCAATATCGATAGAAAGGGAGGTGACGTTTTCCTGTCTTTTGTTCCCCAAACTCCTCTCCCTACGGTGAAGTCGGAGAAACGTCCCATGGGGCGGGACGAGTTTCCTCTATTCCCGGAGGTGCCTTTTTCGGCAGTGAAAGAACGGCTGCTGAGTGAGTCGCCCGAGCGGCCCCGGGCGATGATCGTGCACCATGCCAATCCGGCGCTCGTGCAGGCGAACCGGGAGAGGACCAAACAGGCACTCGAGAAACTGGAGTTCCTGATGGTGATGGACATCTTCCCGACGGCCACGACCGAGCTGGCAGACTTGGTGCTGCCGGCCGCAGCCGACCTCGAAACAGTAGACTACCGGGCTCTTTCCAGCACCAATGGGGGATTTTTGACCTTTAGAGAGAAAGTGGTGGAGCCTCCGGGAAGCGCGCGCCCGGTCTTCGAAGTCGAATACGAACTGGCGAAGAAGATGGGCATCGAGCATGGGTATCCTTTCCGGAATGCAGAGGAATGGCTCAATTTTGTGTTGAAACCCGCCAAGGTAACCGTGGACGACCTGAGAAGACAGCACGTGATATACGGATCTCCGGCAGTCGTCTATAAGAAGTATGAGAAAGAGGGATTCAAAACGCCGTCAGGGAAAGTGGAATGCTACTCCGAGAGATTCAAGGCGGCAGGCAGGCAAGCGTTGCCGGTATTCGAGTACCCCAAGGAATCCCCTGCCGCTCATCCTGACCTGGCGAAGAGGTACAGCCTGTGCGCGACTACCCGGAGACCGGCCGAGTTTGTGCACACGAAACTGTTCAACCTGCCTACTGCGGGGAGGATCTACCCCGATCCTCTGATGAAGATGAACGCTGCCGACGCGGCCGAAAGAGACATCAAACAAGACGACATGGTGGAGGTGGAGTCGAGAACAGGGAAGATACGGCTGAAGACCATCATCAGTGAGGACGTGAGGCCAGGGGTGGTGACCATCGATTTCGGGTGGGGAAACCCGACGGACAAGAAGGCGAGCATCAACAGTCTTTCGCCCGATGATGTGTGGGACCCGGTCTCGGGAGGGTACCCGAACAGGTTATTCTTGTGTGAAGTGAAGAAGGTATGAGTTTTGAGTGGTGAGCTTTCCCGAACCCGCTAATCAGGACATCATCCCCGAACTCAAGGGACTTTTTGATCAATTCGAAAATCATTTCAACCACGGTCCTCGATTTGTGCTTAGAGAACCCGTACTGATCGCCAGTAATGCTACTTATTCTCTTATCGCAGGTTTGGGTCCTGCTGTGATTTCTAAGTCGTATCGGTAAGTCGGAAGGTTTCCGAATGTTGAGATCGGTGAATGTCATCTGCATGATTGCCAAAAATCGAGTAGGGCTGGTTACAGAGCAGATAACCAAAACATGGACTTTGGGCCTGCCCCTTCTCAGAAACCTCTAAACAGAGACTTCATTGGGAAACCACCAAAATCTAGAGCCTCATGAATTTCCACCATAATTTGGGTAATAGTCACCTGGAGTTCTCACAATTGAGCGGTAGTGTGATATCAATCGTAAGGGAATAAGGGTCTGCTTTAATCCTGACGAAATCTCATCGGCAATTCCCGTTTCAAAGCTGCTGATCTATCGGTATTTCCAGTTTGACAAATCGGAACGACTTTTGTTATTAAAGACCCTGTTCAATCACGGTCTTGAAAGGTAGCCTTCATGAAACAGTTTTTCGGCTTCACCTGACGCATTACTTCGAATTCTACCCGGGTTCGGTAGGCAGCGCGGGCCAGGCCGAGGAATTGGTTTTCTTCCATTAGACACTCTAATTCCTCCACAGCGATCCACTCAGTCCGGCTCACTTGCCTTTCAGAAATAACGCTCGGGGGCAATGGTGCTGGCGCGCCACACGGACTTCAAATCCGTCGTCCTGGTCTGCAAAACCGGGAGGAGGTTCGATTCCCCTTGCCCCCTCCATTCAATCTCTGAAGCAGCGATTATGAACAAGTATGTCACCATTGGTATCGCCGGTCATGTGGATCATGGGAAAACCTCTCTGGTCCGCACCCTCACCGGGATTGACACGGACAGGCTGCAGGAAGAAAAGCGCCGAGGTGTTTCAATCGAGTCTGGAGTAGCACCTTTTCAAAGCTCCAGTGGAGTTTCGATCGCGCTTGTGGATGTGCCAGGCCACACTGACTTCCTTAAGAATACTATCCGTGGATTGAGTTGCGTCGACATGGCTATTTTGGTGGTAGCGGCTGATGACGGCGTCATGCCACAGACAAGGGAGCACCTTGAGATCCTTGCTCTCTTTGGGGCTAAGATTGGCTTCGTCGTTCTCAGCAAGGCTGACGTCGTGGACAGGGAGACATTAGAACTGGCTAAACTTGAAATCAGGGAATTGGTGAAAGGAACCGTGTTCCAAGGAAAGCCGGTGATTCCCTTTTCAGCTTTAGACCGCAGGGGGCTGGATGACATCCGATCGGCCATCGAGGAGGAAGCCGCGCAGGTGGAATCCAAATCCGTTGATGACCCGTTCAGACTCTGGATCGATCAGGTAAGCGGTGTGGCCGGCTCCGGTACGGTGGTGACAGGAACTATTCTTTCCGGCACATTGCGTCAGAATGATTCCCTGGTCCTCCTGCCCCGAGGGATTGAGACCAGAGCGCGTTCCCTCGAAAGCCATCACAAGTTGATCGAAAAGGCTTTTGCAGGCCAGAGGGTCGGCCTGAACCTTCACCGGGTTCCTATGGAACAGGCGGGTCGTGGAATGCTGCTTGTAGCCCCTGGGCCGCTGAACCCCAGTTTTCTTCTCAATGTCGATCTGAAAGTGCTCAACAACGCAAGAGCGCCAATCAGAAACCGCCAGAGAGTGAAGCTCTACCTGGGGACATCGGTGACCAACACCCTCCTTGTGCTGATGGAAAAGAAGAGTCTGCAACCCGGAGAAAAGGGCTTGGCTCAGTTGCGCCTGATGAAGCCCGTTGCTGCCCTGCCAAGAGACCCCTTTGTGATCTATCCGCTCAATGTGCACACGGTCGTTGGGGGAGGAAGCGTGCTTGAGATACCCCGAGAGAAGTTTCGAGTCGTCAAGGCGGAAAGAACCCTCCCTTACTTGAGTGCTCTGACGTCCAGTGATCTTCCGAGCTGCGTGCTACAGTTCTTTGACGCCCACATCGACCAATTTCTTATGCCTGGCGAATTGGCTCGCACTTCCGGCTTCAGCATCGAGGAGACCACGTCCCTGCTGAAAGAAAAGGAAAGAGCCGGGGAAGTTCTCGCGTTTCGTGAGAAGGGCTTTTTTAGCAAGAAACGATATGACCAACTTAAAAAAGAGATCCCGGGAATCTTGGAGGATATCCTCGCTAGAGACCCTATGAAGCGAAATGTGAAAGCCGAGGAGCTCCGTCGCCAGCTTTCTCCCCTTCTTGAGGAGGAGCCCTTTCAGAGAATGCTTTCGGATCTGTGTCGGGATGGCAAGCTGGTTAAGATCGAAGGAGGCTTCCAGGTCAGCGGTGTCTCAGTGAGCCTCTCTCCTCAACAGGCCAAGCTGGCAGCCCTTTGTATGAGCTATGCTCAAAAATCCGGGTTTGCGCCTTTTAGCGCCGACACCGTTTGGAGGCTCCCAGGCATGAGATACGAGAAACAGGACATAGAAAAAATGCTTTCCTACTTGCGGAACGAAGGGAAACTCGTGCGTCTCAAGGATGGCCGCTACCTCTCCGCGCTGTGTCTTGAGACAATCAAAGAAAAAGTGAAGGGGGTTGTCGCAACAAATGGTGTCTTCGCACTCGACGATCTGCGCACAACCCTCGGATACGGGAGAAGGATCGGAGTGATTGTCCTTGAATACCTTGACTCCATTGGGTTCACCAGCCGGAGAGGCGAAGGCCGCGTGCTTCAAGAAACTATATCTCAATCGTAGGAGGAAACAACAATGAACGAAGAATACAGGGAAATGTGGAAGAGTTTGGGATTGGACCTTGCGGCCCATGATGCCTTGCTGGCAGTCCTGGGTCAGGGGTACAAGGATATCTTCATGACCCAGGAAAGTCGGCCAAAGGCAATGGAGTATTTTGATTTCGTGATAAGCCAGGTCCATGGGTTGCGGGTCAAGGAATTGATGGATGAAAAAGCAGCGGGCAGGAAAGTGATTGGCTCCTTCTGCGTTTTCGTGCCGGAAGAGATTGTCAGGGCGGCAGACGCCACCCTGGTAGGACTATGTACCGGGGCGGATTTCGCCACTGAAGAAGTGGAAAAACTCTTGCCCCGCAATACTTGTTCACTCATCAAATCGGCCTTCGGTTTCAAGCTAGGGAAGGTCTGCCCCTATTTCGAGTCTGCCGACATGATCGTGGGAGAAAATACCTGCGATGGGAAGAAGAAATCCTATGAAACACTGGGCGGCCTGGTGAAGCAGCTCTACGTAATGGACCTCCCACAAACAAAGTCCTCTCAAGGAAGGGCTCTATTCAAGGCGGAGTACCTGCGCTTCAAGGAAGCCGTCGAGGAATTGACAGGGGTCAAGATCGACGCGGCAAGGCTGAAGAAAGGAATAGAGATCGTCAATAACAAGAGAAAGGCCATTCATCGGCTGAACAGCTTGCGTAAAGCGGACCCTGTACCTATTTCCGGTCTCGACGCTCTCCTGGCCAATCAGGTCTATTTCTACGATGATCCTGTCCGCTACACCAAGTCTGTCAACGCCCTTTGCGACGAACTGGAGAAACGTGTCCAAAAAGGTGAAGGAGTCTTCCCTAAAGGTACGCCGAGAGTCCTTCTTTCAGGGTGCCCCATGGCTGTGCCCAACTGGAAAGTGCCATGGATCATCGAAAGCTCGGGGGGGACCATCGTGGGTGAGGAGTCGTGCGTTGGAGAGAGAGGCACCCGCAACCTTGTAGACGATTCAGGGAATAGTGTTAAGGAACTCATGGAGGCCGTTGTAGATCGGTATTTCCAGGTGGACTGTGCCATCTTCACACCCAACCCGGATAGGCTCAGCCATGCCAAAGAGATGTTTGAGAATTACGGAGCAGACGGCGTCATCCACTACAGCCTTCAGTTCTGCCAGCCCTACATCATGGAGTCCATGCCCTTTGAAAAATCCCTTGAGAAAAAAAAGATCCCAGTCCTGCGTATCGAGACGGATTACAGCATGGAGGACGTTGGGCAGCTAAAGACAAGGATTGAAGCCTTCATGGAGCAATTGAAGTGAGGAGCAAAGGAACCATGAGATGCGCAGGCATTGATATCGGCTCCAGGACGATTGAAGTGGTGGTCATGGAAGACGGCAGGGTGGTTGAGTCCAGGCAGGGCGACTCCGGTTTCGACCCTCTGAAAGAAGCCTTGAGACTTCTTGACGGAGCGAAACACGACCGCATCATGGCTACGGGCTACGGGCGACACCTCCTGGAAGTCGCCCTTGATTCGCACACTGTGACAGAAATCAAAGCCTATGCCGTGGGCACACTTTTTCTGGTGCCTGATGCGAGGACCATTCTGGACATCGGAGGACAGGATTCCAAGGCTATTTCGCTTAATGAATCTGGACGGGTGTTGAAGTTTGAGATGAATGATCGTTGTGCCGCTGGAACAGGGAAATTTCTCGAAGTCATGGCCCGTGCCCTCGGGTTCACGATCGAAGAGTTCGGCACACAAGCGCTCAAGGCCAGTAAAGACATCCAGATCAGCAGCATGTGCACTGTTTTTGCTGAATCAGAGGTAACCTCGCTTTTGGCCAAAGGTGAAGACCGGTTGGATATAGCCCTCGGGCTTCATCGGTCGGTTGTCCGTAGAGCTTCAGGCATGCTGAAGCGAGTCTCCGAGCAAGGACCGATGGTCTTTGCGGGGGGAGTGGCCAGAAACCCTTGCATGCACCACCTTCTTGAAGAAGCACTTCAAACGGAGGTTGCCGTTCCTGAAAATCCTCAGATGGTAGGTGCCTTCGGCGCGGCTTTGCTTGCGTGTGAAATCGAACCCAACTGAATTCAGGGGTTGGAAGGAAATGACGGTCTTCATCTACCGCGAATTGGAATTTAATAAACGCCTTCATCAACTCTTCAAGGCAGGAGGAAAAGGATCTCAGATAGCAGAGCGAGTTGACCAAATTATACAGCACGCAGCCGGAGAGCACCCTCCAGTTTCTTGTATTTATCTATCCTTGCCTCTAAATACTTCGTGATCCTTCCAAACTTTTCTCGCTTTATGAGAGGCGGCTACAAGGCTATTTGCACGAAGGAAGCGGAACGAGAATTAATTGAAAAGGCCGACGGATCAGCCCCGGCCGAAAACGATCATAAAGAGGTGTCGTTGGAAAACATCCATGACAGGATTCTACGTCGCATCTTTTGTGGGTTAAGCGGAGAACAGATATAGGACTTTTGTTTATGCTTTCAGACAGTTGTGGAAACCCACCCCCTCTGGGCGTAGTAATGTTGATCGGCCATGCCTGACAATTTCATTCGAAATGGTGGTGGCGAAGCCATGAATCGGGCGAAAATCCCCACCCTATGGGTCAGGTTCACCGATTCAAACGATTTGTTTACTGGCGCAAGCATTCTCATCCCAGTTTCATCTCCAGGTTGGACAATGCCACCTGAACTGTCCATCAGGGCACTGGAATAGATATTCCACCGCCAGAAATTCCTTTCCATCGGCCATCGCATCATCGAATTTAGAAACGACGGCGTTGCGTTGTCCCACAGCGGATTCCTATCGGGATTGCCGATGGATGAGACTTTTGCTATCGCTTCTTCAGATTTGACATATGAGAAAAGTACTGTTACACGTCAAAGCAATAGTGCAGCGTGTTTAAACTCCCGAGAAAGCCATCATTCTCTTGATACCGGATGAACGAACCGGATGATCCACTGTGAGTTATAGAACCCTATGGAGGCTGGACGGATGACTAGGTTCACGATTCTCATGGCTGAAGATGATCCTGATGACAGGTTTGTGATGAAGCACGCTTTCCAGGATATCGAATTTGTTATAGATTTGCGTTTCGTCAAAGATGGAGAAGAGTTACTTAACTACCTGTTCAGATCAGGAAAGTATGCTGATGCGGCACTCTATCCGCTACCAGTTCTTATTTTTCTAGATCTGAACATGCCCAAGAAGGACGGTCGGCAAGCCCTTGTTGAAATAAAGACAGATCCTGATTTACAACGAATCCCCGTGGTCATTTGGACTACATCTAATGAGACTGAAGATAAAATCCAGTGTGAGAAGGCAGGCGCTGATGTCTTTGTGACTAAACCGGCAAGCTATGATGAACTGGTAAATAATGTGAAGGGATTGGTCACGAGATACTCTTCTCCGGGAACCATGGCTGATAAGGTATGATTCTCAAGTGCTTTCAAATCAAGTCACCCGCAAAGGGTCTCTGTGAAACCTCCGGTCGGACCATGTTTGCATATCTGCTCTAAGAGCAGTATGCCGGTCGGCATATTGAACAGAGAAAACGCCGTAAAATGCATTTTTTTCGGAAAAATACATTATTCGCCACATTCCTGATGAAAACCCCTTTTTTTCACAATGGCACAAATTCCTTCTTCTTTAGTGACCCTGTCCGTTTAAGCTGTTCTTCGGGCGACTAAGCTGTTTCGAGGAATGCAAAAAAAATAAGGCGGTTATCATGGCTATCACAGAAGCTTGAACATTACCCAGGAGGACTGCATGACAGACGAACAACGGGCGCTGGTTTCTCGAAAACCTGAGATCCGTCTCTGGTGGCGTGTCCTGATGATGGGTCTGCTGGCCTTCTCCACGGGAATTATGGTCATGGTTCTAACTGAAAATCCCATCCTCTTCCCAACAGTGCTGATGCTAGGCAGCTTCGCTGTACCGGCGGCCTACGTGGCTTTTTTTTATGACCACCGAAAACTGAGCAAACTCACTCTGCCGACAATCATTCTGGGTTTTCTTTATGGTGGCGTCCTGGGCGTATTCGCCTCTGCTTTACTGGAGCCGATTTTTGTCTCCCGACTGGATCCCTCTACCACTTTTGTAGTCGGCCTGATCGAGGAGTTCGCCAAGATTTTGGGTGTGCTCCTGATTGCCCGGCACCGACGTCACGACGCCGAACTGGATGGTCTGATTCTTGGGGCAGCGGCCGGCATGGGCTTTGCCTCGATGGAAAGTAGCGGCTACGCGTTCGTCACATTTCTGGGTAGTGGGGGGAACCTCTCTCTTATGGTCGGGGTGACATTGCTGCGGGGAATTCTCTCTCCGGTAGGACACGGCACTTGGACGGCCATTCTTGCCAGTGTTCTGTTTCGCGAGAGTGCCGCCGGACGATTTCGAATCAACCGCAAGGTTGTGGGAGCCTACCTTGTGGTAGCGATCCTTCATGGATTATGGGATGGGTTGCCCGCGGTTGTTTCAGCGATTCTTTCACCAGGTTTTGATGTTTTCATTGGACAAGCCATCGTTGGCGGCATCAGTCTATTCATTCTGCGGCGGCGCTGGTCTGAAGCCCGGCGCTTGCAGATGAAACAGATCATCGTGTAAGGAAGACAGAATAAGAAATCATTTACGGTAAGCCACAATATTCTAGAGTTATTTCAATAAATGTGAGGGAGGGAAATATGCCGTCCGATGGGAAAAAAGAGCCACTGAAAGATTTAAAAGATAAGTTTCGTTCCTTCTTCGGCACTCAGGACCCCCAAAAAAAGAAGAATGCCTTACCTCCTAAGGCTCATTTCAGCATCTGGTATTTCCTGCTGGCCTTCCTTTTGTTCTCCTACCTCCAGCAATACTATTTTTCTGCAAAAGTGGAGACGATACCCTACAGCCAATTTAAACAATACATAGCCGAAGGCTACGTGGGTAAATTGACTATCGGCCCGGAAAATATCAGCGGAACGCTAAAAGGTGAAGAAAATAACCCACGCAAGGCCTTCACCACGATTCGGGTGAATGATCCCGACCTGGTGAAGGATCTTGATCAACACAAGGTCAATTACTCCGGACACTATGAGAGTAAACTTCTGAGTGGTATTCTATCCTGGGTCATCCCTATCGCCATTTTTTTTCTCATCTGGCGGTTCGCAATGAAAAAGATGGGGCCTGGGATGGGGGTCATGTCTTTTAGCAAGAGTAAAGCCAAGATATTTGCCGAGAGTGAGACCAAGGTGACTTTCGCCGATGTAGCCGGAATCGATGAGTCTAAAGAAGAACTCCTGGAAGTAGTGGAATTTCTGAGCAATCCGGGGAAATTCCAGAAACTGGGGGGGAGGATTCCAAAAGGGGTCCTTCTGGTCGGCCTTCCCGGGACCGGCAAAACCCTTCTGGCCAGGGCCGTGGCTGGGGAAGCAAAAGTCCCTTTCTTCAGCATCAGCGGGTCTGAGTTTGTGGAAATGTTCGTCGGCGTGGGAGCAGCACGCGTCCGCGATCTTTTCGCCCAGGCCGCCGGCCAGGCCCCCTGCATCATCTTTATCGATGAACTTGACGCGCTGGGGAAAGCCCGGGGAATGAATGTCATGGGTGGGCATGAC
The DNA here is from genome assembly GCA_963740905.1 of uncultured delta proteobacterium. Taxonomy (GTDB): domain Bacteria; phylum Desulfobacterota; class DSM-4660; order Desulfatiglandales; family HGW-15; genus JAFGDM01. The sequence goes on along the minus strand of CAVUFY010000018.1, from coordinate 38,477 downwards.
GAACGAGAGCAAACTCTTAACCAGCTCCTGGTGGAGATGGATGGATTCGAGACGAACAAAGGGGTCATCATCATGGCCGCCACCAACCGTCCGGAAATTCTGGATCCTGCCTTGTTGCGCCCGGGGCGGTTTGATCGGCAGGTGCTGGTAGACCGCCCGGATATCAACGGACGAGAGGCCATCCTGAAGATCCATTCCAGGAATGTTCTTTTGGCTCCTGATGTGGATCTCCGTAAGGTCGCCGGCCGCACCCCGGGCTTTGTGGGAGCTGACCTGGCCAACCTCGTGAATGAGGCCGCCCTGTTGGCTGCCCGAAAAAACAAGGAAGTGGTGGGGTCGGTGGACTTCGACGAGGCCATCGACCGGGTGGTTGGGGGTCTAGAGAAAAAGAACCGGGTGATGAATCCGCAGGAGAAAGAGATTGTCGCCTTTCATGAGTCCGGACATGCGATTGTGGCCGAATCTGTTGAGCATGCCGACCCGGTGCACAAGATCTCCATTATCCCCAGGGGGATTGCGGCTCTCGGATATACCCAACAGCAACCCACTGAGGACCGCTACTTAATGACTCGATCGGAGTTGCTGGACAGGCTGGCCGTTCTTCTAGGAGGCAGGGTAGCGGAGGAGCTGGTTTTCGGAGAAATCTCCACAGGGGCCCAAAACGACTTGCAGCGGGCTACAGACATTGCCCGGTCCATGGTCACGGAATACGGCATGAGCGAACGCATGGGACTGGTGACCTATGAGCGCGCTCGTCAGCCGATGTTCCTGCCGGGAAGTTTTGCTCCCAGCAAAACCTACAGTGAAGAGAAAGCCGGCCAGATTGATGAAGAGATTTCCCGGGTGATCGAGGAAGCCCATCAAAGGGTGCGAGGAATCCTGTCCGCTCACCGGAATGTCTTGGATGACTTGGCCCATCTCGTTTCGCAGAAGGAAATTGTGCAGGGGGAGGAGCTTAGAAAGATGCTGGGTAAAACCGCTGAGGAGAGCTCACCAGCCCCGCAGCCTGTACAAATTGATCGGGTTTGAACCAGGCATTCGCTGGCGACGGACTCAAAGATGGACAAGGCATGAAAGGAGGGCGCCCTCCCGTCAGTCACTCCGGAAATGGCCCCATGGCCTTCTCGCGCTCTGTACAGAACCGTCAATGATTGATGAAGTCTCAAGCAGAACTCAATCTGGTTTAAGGCGCATCTGTAAAATCTGGTTTTTGCTTAACTGCGATAGCGGCGTCATTTACATCGGCTTCGCTTTTTTTTGGAAGCACCCTCCAACCGGAGAGTCCAGGGAACCATATCCTTTCCCTGTCTTTGGGGAAGGTAGTATCAGGAGATTAGCCACGAGATATGCCCAGGGAACCACGGCTGATGTGAGGATTCTTAGCTGCTCTCAATGGTCCCTATCATGTTTTGATTCGCGCCTGACCACTTAAAAATCCGCCAGGTTGGGATACTCCAAATCATGGTAGAATCCTACCGAGGTTGAGGTTATCCCGTTTACCTACACGAAACCTCTATCAAGGGCTCTCTGAGAAACAGTTGGACGCAGAGTCTATGTTTGCGCTTCATCTTGCCAATAGTGCAGGACATAATCCGCCTCAAAAATCTTAGATATGTCTGACAAGTCGCCTTACGCGTTAACCGACACGAAAAGCATGCAATTCATCGTGCTGGCCCCCGTAGGGGTGGGCATGAGGCTCACCCGATTGAGATCGGATAAACCCTCCCCTACGATTATGCCGGGAGCGCTTGGAAGCGTGGATTCCAATTCCGGTTGCGGATCCTCAGAGACCGCCCCTCCGGCCGGGACCAGACAACGTTCGGCTGCGGCCGAAAGCGCGGGTCACATTTTTTCTGAAATAATGTCCGATGGGATGGTCGTGATGGGTAGAGTGACCGTGAAAGTGGAGCCCTGCCCTTCCTTGCTGCTCACGCGGATTCGGCCTCCATGCTTTGCCACAATGCCTTGAGACACGCTGAGTCCAAGCCCTGTCCCTTTTCCTTTCGCCTTGGTGGTAAAGAAGGGATCAAATATGGACCCCAGGATATGTTCAGGGATCCCCTTGCCGAAATCGATGATCTTCACCGCCACATAATGGGGCTCATCAGCAGGCAGAACCAGGACCTGGATCTTCCGGCCCTTTTCCGATGCATCGATGGCGTTCAAGAGGAGGTTCAAGAACACCTGCCTGAGTTGTTGACTGTCGCCGTGGATGCGGGGCAGGTTGTCAGTGACGTGGAATTCGATCTTGATGCCCGAGAGCTTGATTTGGTTCCCGGCCAAATTGATCGTGTCTCTCAGCAACTGGGCCAGGTCGAGCGGTTCGAGCTGAGACCCGCTTTCCCGCGCAAAATCAAGGAGGTTGTCGATGATCTTCTTGGACCGTCCGGCCTCGTTCACCACATCCACAATCATCTCCTTGCGCTCGTCATGGGAAAGCTTTTCGTAATCCTCCAAAAGCATGTGTGCGCTGAGGCTGATGTTATTCAGAGGATTGTTCAGCTCATGGGCGACGCCTGCGGTCAGCGTACCCACGGCCCGCATCTTGTGGGACTGAATGAGCACCGCCTCACGCCTCTCCAGTTCTACGATCATCTGGTTGATGGCCAGGGCTAGATCCGTGAACTCGTCACCGAACCTTCGCTGCGGGGTGATGGGAGTGAAATCACCCGCAGCGATTCGCTGGGCATACACCCTGAACCGGTTGATGGTCCTCAGAATTCGGGAACCCAGAAGATAAGCGTAAAAGGAGACGAAGATGAGCAGCAGAACCAGCGAATAGATGTGGATGTTGCGGGACCTGACGATGCTTTCCGAAAGGGAGGTCTTTTCTTTCCGAACCAGGTCCTGAGCAAACACGAGCAGCTTCTGCCCGTATTTTCTGAGATCGACCTCAATTTGCCTCTTCTCGGCCGCGCCTTCAGGGCTGTTGTTTTGTCGTCGTTCGTGATCGGCAAGTTGCTCCAGCAGGCTTTCATAGCGGGTCATGTCCTGCTGCAGGATGCCGAGATTGGCCTTGCCGAGAATCCTGGTGAGTTCTTCGCTGTTGTTGCTGAAAACTTCCTTGGCCTGGTAGACGTTTTCCAGGGCGTCGTTCAGGTTGGTCCCGTACAGAAAGAAGTTCTTTTCAAATCGCCGGGCCTGCTGGATCTCCGTCACGTAGTCGTTAACGATCTCGAGAAACCGGAGCTTCGCCTCCATCTCGACCATGGAGAAGACAAGAGCAGTGGCGATCCCTACGGAGAAGAGGAAGACGAGAAAGAATCCCAGATAGATCTGGAACCGCAGGCTGATGCGCCGCCGAGAAAGCAGGGCCTGGCCCGCCGCCTCGGCGGTCCTGAGCTTTTCAAAAGGGTCCTCAAGGGTCGCCCCTTTCGAGTGCTCACCATGACCGAATGAGGAAATCTCCTGCTCCACACTCTCTCCACATACTGAAGGGCTATGGGGTAGTCTCGGGCGCTGCCCGCAAGTCCAGTGGTTTGCCGAGAGCTTCGGCGGCTCTGGCGATCACCCTTCTCAGATCATCGGGCTTGAAGGGTTTGGAGATAAAATCAAAGGCGCCCTTTTCCATGGCCTCCCTCGCTATGGCCATCATAGCATACCCTGTGATCATGATCACCTTTGTCTCGGGCGATTTCTTCAAAACCTGTTCGAGGACCTGTATGCCGTCAATCTCGTCCATGCGAATATCCGTGACCACGATATGGAAGGTCTTCTGGTCCAGGCGCGTCAGAGCCTCCTTCGGGTTTTCGAACACTTCCACGTCGCAGCCGATTTTGGCCAGGGCCGGCTTGAGCCTTTTGCCGACAATGGGCTCATCGTCCAAAAGCAGGACATCGACTCGGTTATCCATGCTGTCCTCCCTGTTTTAGAATCTTAAACTCCAACTTCTCCGCAGGTTGCGAAGAAATTGAAAAACAAACCGCAGGATATCGAATGTAGAACATCCAATATCGAAGGAAAGATCTTCCGGAAGCCAGTTTGTGATTCAATATTCCTTGTTCGACATTCGTTATTCGGCCAGAGGTTTGGCTGCCGCCATACCCCTGCGTTTGGAGCCTTAAACTGCAACTTCTTCGCGGCATCTACCGGAAACTCTCCGCTGCCTGGCGCAGCAGGTCATTGATCACATGAACCTCGACATAATCCACTCCGGGGATCTGGCCGGCGAACTCCTTGATCTTTTCCGCCCTCTTGCGCTTTTCCCGCTTCAGAGCGTTCGTTTCCACCACCACGGTCGTCCCGTCGGCTTTTACCCTGACATCAGGGTAATGGGACATGAGCATCGCACGCACCTTGGTAGCCAGCTCTTTGTCCTTCATGCACTTTATCGAGTAAGTCATGGGCCTGAATCTTGGATACCCCGCGGTCTCCGCGATGGTCTTTACGGCCTCGTCGCTGTCGATCTGGGTCAGACTGATGACCATGTCATACAGCGAAGCATCGGTTTCATCCCGCCCATAGGCCCTCCTGGACCATCGCCGCCGGAGGGACTCCTGACGTCTCAAGGACTTGGCGGCCTTTTCACTGCTCGCCCCCTCCCGGGAAATGATCTGCCTGACCTGTTCCTCGGGATCGGCCAGGATGCGCACCTTCAGGACATGGGACACCCCAAGAACGTAGAGATGGGCGGCCAGGCCGTGGCAGACCACCTTGTCGCCCGACAACCCGGCCAGGGCAGCCTCCTCGATATAGGCCAGGTAAACGGCCCGCATCTTGGAGGACATGCCGAAAAAGGAAGGGATCTCGTCAAGGGCTCCGTGAAGCTTCTCCACAGGAATCTCATGCCTGGCCGCAGCTCCATTCAGGACCTCTCGGTTCAAAACGGAGTACTCCAGGGACCCTGCGGTTTTTTCCGCGATCTCCCGGGCCTTGTCGTCACTGTCGGAAGAAACGATCACCACAGACATGATTTGATCCTTTCTGCGTTACACCGCATCGGGAGGAAAAGTTCCTCCGGCGTGGACCTCGATATACTTGATCTCGCCAATCTCCTCACGGAGCTCCCTGGTCCTTTTCTGGAGCCTGTGAGTCGACCGATCACCTCCTTTGGTGTAAACAAGCACATTCCCGTATTCGCTGGTCACGGCCACATCGGGAAAGGAGTCTATCAGAGCTGCCTTGACCTGACAGGCCAGGGCCAGATCATCCATCTTCTGTTGACTGGCCGCTGTGGTCTTGAATGCATCCCGTGTAGCAGCCTGGCAGATGAAATCCACGGCATCCGTGACGGTAAGCTTGTGCACTCGGAGTACCAGATCGTAGAGATGACTGTCCCACGGATCAACGCCGTAGAGACTCTGAGTCCACTTGCGTCTCTCCTCATCGTCCCTCAGGATCAGGGCCCGCGCCTCCTCTTCGCTGATTCCTTCCCGGGTCATCTCATTGGCCACGCGATCAGGCAAATCGGCGATGATACGAACCTTGAGGACATGGGGGACTCCCTTGAGCAGGAGATGGCCGGCAAGACCATGATAAACCACATTGTCTTTTCTCACTCGCGCCGTGAGCGCGCTTCGGATGTAGGCAATGTAGGCTTGGTTGTCGTGGCTGAATCGACGAAGAATCGAGGGCGCATCGTGAACAGCCCTCACCAGCTTGATCTCGGAAATATGGAAACGCTCGCTGGCTTCCAGCAGCACATCACGGCTGACGCAGTCGTAGCCGAGTTTTTCAGCCACCTTTTCGGCTACCTCTTTTCCCTTGCTGTAGGAACCTCGTGAAACGGTTATGATTGCCATGATCCTCTCTCCTCAGAGTTTATAAAGCATCAAGCGCCGTAGATCAGGTAGATCATCCCGACGGTCATGATCAAAAAGACGATGCTCACCACTATACCCGCCTTCATGAAGTCCACGCTCCGGTAGCGTCCCGGCCCCATGTAAAGGGCGTTCACCTGATGGGTCGGGAGAATGAATGAATTGCTTGTGGCGATCCCCACCACGAGCGCAGCCATACGCGGGTCGGCATGGGCGGCCACAGCCATGTTCACCACGCAGGGGAACCAGCAGCACTGTCGCTCCTACGTTGGAAATGACCAGAGTGAAAAGGGTCGAGAGCAGCCCGATCACCGCAAGGAGCACCACGGGCTTTACCGTGCCGATGGCGCCCAGCACCGTATGGGCGATCCACGCGGCCGTGCCCGTCTTCTCCGTTGCAAGGCCCAGGGGGATCAGGCCTCCCAGCAGAAAGATCGTTCGCCAGTCCACAGCTTGATAGGCTTCGTCTATGGTGAGCACGCGGCTTATGATCATGCCCAGGGCTCCCGTCATCAGACAAATGGAGAGTTGAATCTTGAAAACCATGACCATGGTGATGGCTACCAGGAACCAAATCCCGGCAAAGATGGCTTTTTCCGGGCGCATTTCCTCCACGTCGATGGGCGTGGTCAGCAGAAGGCTGCCCTCGCTTTCCAGGAGTTGCAGACGCTTCCAGTCCCCATGAATCAGGATGGCATCCCCCACCCGCAGAATCATATCTCCGATCTCCGCTCGATAGGTCTCACCCTGGCGATAGATGGCCAGGGGCGTCACCTGATACCGGTCCTGCAACTTCACCTGGCTCAGCGTCTTGCCGTCCAGCGCGGACCGCGGCGCGACGACCGCTTCGACAGTGCCGGCGGAGTGATCGGCCACGTCGTTCTTGAAGACTTCCATCCGTTCCTTCAGCCTCATGCCCTCGCTCTCGGCCATTCTCCGCACGTCCTTTTCACGACCGTAGACGGCAAGATCGATTCCAGAGCGCACCTCCGCCTCCGGCCCGGGAGGAATAACCTTAAAATCGGGAGGCTCGGTCAAAGCTACTACATTCACCAGGTAACGGCGTCTCAGATCCTTGACCAGAACGGGATCCCGGTAATGGGTAAAATCTTCCGGCGTGTGAAGCTCATACACCTCGCCCAGTTCCGGCAGGTTGTCATTGGTCTCCATGTGATCCTGAGCTTCTCCCGTCTCATCCGTCTTTCCCTGCGGGAGGATGAATTTTCCGAGGATGATGAAACAGGCGATACCGCTTGCCACCAGGCTCAGTCCGATAGGCGTAACGTCAAAAAGAGCGAAGGGCTTGAGTTGAAAGGGAACCAGAAGATCGTTCAGGAGAATGAGAGGACTTGAACCCACCAGCGTCACCGTGCCGCCCAAAATGGCGCTGAAACCTATGGGCATCAACAGGCGACCGATCGGGATCTTGAGGGACTTGCTTATCCGCTGCACCGCCGGCAGAAAAAGAGCGGCCGCTCCGATATTTTGCATAAAGCTGGAGATGGCGGCTACGGTGAGAGATATTGCGGTCACGATCCGCGAAGGGTGTGCTCCTGCAATCCGCACGATGGGGGTTACGATCTTGTTGATGATGCCCGTTTTATCCAGTCCCGCTCCAATGATGATCACCGCGATGATGGACACCACCGCATTGCTGCTTAACCCGACGAAGGCCTCTTTCGGGGATACCAGATGAAGAAGAGGCAGGGCTACCATCATGAGGATGGCCACCACGTCCACGCGAATCCACTCCACCACGAAGAGAAACACAGCCACGCCGATCATGGCCATCACCAGAATCATGTTTATTGTCAAGGTTTCCATAGGGCCGTCATTCCTTGGGATCGTTTCGGTCTTCTAGAGGATTGGTCTTTTCCCTGCTGCTTACGGACACCAGCGGGCATTCAAGGGCGCCCAGCACCCTGGTGAGCCAGTGCCCCCGCTTAAGCTGAAAATTCTCAGGCAGATACTCGTCGCTCCCCCAGATCACGGCCTGGAACGGCGCTCTTTCCGCAAGAAACTTCAGAAACTCCTGGGCGGGGTCTCCAACCCTGAGTGCCGCACTAACGGGGATACCCTGTTTCAGAAATTCCGAGGATAGAGTGCCCAGGCTTTTGCCTGTGCGTTCTTCGAGCCTGATCAGGGCATCCCTCTTCCTGCCCAAAAACGAGCGCTCCACAAAAGCCATCTCCACAAGCATCAAGAAAGTCACCTCCGCATCCATGCGTAAAGCTAACTCTCGCGAATAGCTCAATGCCTCTGCGCAAACCCGCTCGTTTTCAAAAACCACCAGGGTTCTCTGGAACATCGCCCCGCTCCAACTTTCTTTCGTTCAGCTGATTGATGCAGCAAGGGGTGTGCCATAGGCCGTTCTGCGATATATCCCTGTTTTTACGGGCTTAGTTCAGAAGTAAGGGAAGGATCGAATTGCTGCAAATTGCAACAACTTGAAAGCATTGCCCGGACAGGAGGCCGCAGACAGTCATGAGGATCGATATGTTGCGTATAACAACACGCCTGCTGCAATCTGCATCGACTCATTCCAGGCCGTACCTCTTCATTTTGCGCCATAGCGACGCCCTGTCGATTCTCAGAATTTCGGCGGCCCTGGTGCGCACTCCTCCGGTCAACTTGAGTATGTGATCGATGTAATTGCGTTCCAGTTCTTCGAGGCTTAAGAGCGCACCTTCCGTTGGTTGGTAGGAATGTAATTCCAAATCCGTCAGGTCCGCAGGCAAATCCCCCACTTGAATGACTTCGGTCTGGCAGACTGCCACGGCCCTTTCCATGATGTTCTCCAGTTCTCTTATGTTGCCCGGAAATGCATAGCCTTGCAGAAAAGACATGGCGTCTTCCGAGATGGCTCTCATCTTTTTCTTCAATCGCCTCCGCGCCTTTTCCAGGAAATGGTAGGCCAGAAGGGGGATGTCCTCCTTTCGTTCGCGCAGAGCAGGCAGAGCGACCGACACCACGTTGATACGAAAATAGAGATCCTGACGAAAGATGCCCGCGGCAACCGAAGCCTTAAGATCTTTGGCAGTCGCCGCAATGATCCTGATGTCCAAGGGGGTAGGCCTTATGCCTCCGACCCGGATAATCTCTCTCTCCTGCAGCACCCGGAGCAGCTTAATCTGCATCGAAGCAGGCATTTCGCCGATTTCATCGAGGAAGAGGGTGCCGCTGTTCGCTGTTTCCAGGAGCCCTTGTTTACGGTTGATTGCCCCTGTGAAAGCCTCCTTTTCATGGCCGAACAGCTCGTTGGCGATGAGTTCCTCACTCAAGGACCCGCAATTGAAGGCGACGAACGGCCCTCCGGCCCGAGCGCTCTGGGCGTGAATGGCGCGAGCAACCAGTTCTTTGCCCGTCCCAGATTCACCCGTAATGAGAACGTTGCAGTCGGTGGGAGCGATCTGGCGAATGACTTCGAACACTTGGACTATCTTCGAAGCCTTTCCCACCATCAAAGGCCCCTGTGCCGAAGCCACCCGTGAGGCTTCCTCCCTCAGTAACTTTCGCCTCAGCGCCTCCGTGACGAGGCCGCGCAACTGATCCGGGGTAAAGGGTTTGGCCAGATAATGAAAGGCACCCTGTTTCGTGGCCTCTACGGCGCCGTCAAGACTGGCGAACCCTGTAATGATGATCACCTCCATGCCGGGCGCAGTTTGTTTGGCCTTCCCGAAAAGGACCATGCCATCCATAAAAGGCATTTTCAGGTCTGTGATCAGAAGATCGTAGGGAGTCTTTTCCAGCCGCTCCAATGCTCGAAGAGGGTTGGTGAAGGTTGAAACACTGTGACCCGCTCTTTCAAGGGCGTGTCGCAGGTTCTTGAGAGCGATAGGTTCATCGTCTACCACCATGATGCGGCCCACGAGGGGTTCCTGGCTATGGGCGGTGTTCATTTCTCTTTCTTTGACTGCCCTTTCCCGATGCGTGCCTTTATCCGCAACCACCCGGTGGGGGGATGGTCTCCGGCGAGCCTGCACCGGAAATGGACTCGTATTCCGCGTGGCTACCACTATATCCCAATGCGTTTTCAGCGCCGGTTCAATCCTATCCGTACCCCTCCTCCCCCGTCACCTTTCCACGAAATACCTTGTATGTGTACGTCGTATAAAACAAGATGACGGGCAGGAGCACACCTGTCACCACAAACATGAAAATCAAGGTCGAAGGTGAGGCCGCGGCTTGTTCCACCGTTACAGGGGAAACGATATGAGGAATCATATGCGGATAAAGGCTCACCGAGAGGCCGATGAATCCCAGTGCTACGGTAACGGCATTCCAGACCAACGGCGCTCTTTCCCTCCCTTTGTACAAACTGCGAAACACCATGAAAAAGCCAAAGCCTGTCAGAAGAGGCGCAATGATCACATAATAGACATCCGGCGAAGAAACCCACTTGTGGCCGGCATGAGGATATACCAGATTGAGCCAGAAGTAAACCAAGACGGACAGGATAAGGGTTCCTGACGAAAAGATGAAAGATCGACGAAAACTCTTTTCCTGTAAATCTCCCTCGGTCTTCATGATCAGATAGTTGGCCCCCAGCATCAAATATCCGACGACGACGCCAAGAGTGACGAGAAAGGTAAAAGGAGTGGCCCAATCCCAAACGCCGCCGACAAAGCGTCCATCCCTGACGCTGATGCCGGAAAGAAGACCACCCAGAGCAAACCCTTGAGCGAGAGTCGCGATCAGACTTCCCAGGCCGAAATTCAGGTTCCAGAAACGCCTGCTTTTGGAATCCTCGCTGAAATCAAAGGCAATGCCTCTGAAAATCAGGCCCAGGAGCATGAACATGGAAGGGATGTAAAGGGCGGAGAACATGACGCTGTAGAGCATAGGAAAGGCACCGAACAACATGCCCCCCACGATGACCAACCAGGTCTGATTGGTGTGCCAGATGTTCCTCACGCTCTCAACCATGAGTCGACGATCTTTCGCATCCCTGGAAAAGAGACAGAGAATTCCCACACCGAGATCGAACCCGTCCGTCACGGCGTAGTAAAGGAGAAAAAACCCGATGATCAACAGCCAGATGCTGGCAAGCGAAAACTCCACTTTTCTTTCTCCTGCTGAAACATTCGTCTGCGGACATAGGATAGGCCGCATGGGATCATTCGATCCCCTTAGGAAGCCGCCTGCTCAGGCCCTTTGTAGATGATGAACCAGGCGAAGAACAGGAAGAAAATAAAGAGGCCCGCGTAGACCCCGGCCAGAATGATCAGTGAACTCGCTACCGGATATACCGGCAAAGGGCTCGCGGCCTCGTGAGTTCGAAGCACGCCGTAAATGATCCACGGCTGGCGACCGACCTCCCGGGTCACCCAGCCGGATTCCATAGCCACGTAGCTGAGGGGCAAAGCCGCCATCCACGACAGCAGGAGTCTTTTCTGACTGGAAACGCTGTCGGGATTTAGCCGCCCTCTTCTCCACGCCCACAAGGTCCAGAGCATCAGGAAAAAGAACAGGAACCCGAGACCGAACATAATACGAAATGCATAAAAAGGCAGCCACACGGGCGGTTGATCTTCAACCCGGAAGTCCCGCAATCCCTTCACCCGGCCGGTAAAGGAATGAGTGGTAATCAGGCTGAGGCCATAAGGGATGGTGATCTCCCAAGCATTTTCCTGTTTCGCTTTTTCCGGCCATGCCAGCAAATTCCAGGAAGCCCCCTTCCCCTCTGGATTGGTCTTCCAGTGGGCCTCCATGGCGGCCAGCTTCGCAGGCTGGGTTTTCGCCACCTCTCTTCCCGAGCCGTCTCCGAGGTATATTTGGATCGTCGTAATGACGATGGCCCCGATAGCGACCATCTTGAAGGATTTAAGAAAAAAACTTACGTGACGCTTTGTCAGCAGGCACCATGCGCTGATTCCCCCCACTACGAACGTGGTGATTTCCAGGCAGGCCATCCACATGTGGGAAACGGCCCATGGCATATCGGGATTGAAGATAGCGTCAAGACTGCTGGTCGCCACATACTGGCCGTTCTGAAACACTCCTCCGGCCGGCGTTTGCATCCAGCCGTTGGCGCTCATAATCCAGAAAGCCGACAAGGACGAACCAAAAGCAACCATGGCGGTGGCAAAAAGATGCATCCGGGGAGAGACGCGTTTCCAGCCCCAAATCATGATGCCGAGAAATGCGGCCTCCAACATGAAGGCCATGGTGCCTTCGAACCCCAACAAATGCCCGATGATGTCTCCGCCGGCCTGTGAAAAAATCGCCCAGTTGGTGCCGAACTGGAATTCCATGGGAATTCCGCTCACCACGCCAACTGCGAAGTTCAGGATGAACAGCCTGCTCCAGAAGCGAGCATGCCGGTAGTAGGTCTCATCCTTGGTTCTGAGCCAGAGCACCTCCACGAACACGAGAAACAGGCTCAATCCGATGGTGAGCACGGGCCAGAGGATATGGAACATGGCGGTGAAGGCAAACTGCAGTCTCGACAAAATAATATGTTCCATGGCAGCTACCCTTTCAGGGGAATAGGTGACTCGACGCCGTACCTCGTTCCTTATACCATAAGCGCAATTCATAAAGTAGGCGGATACTGTATTTTCATGCTCTGAACAACGTATTGCGCCTCGAACTGCGGTTGGGCGCTCAGGGAACCCGCTGCGCTGATACGTAGGAACGGGGGCATCCCTGAATCAGGCGGCAAAGCAGCTCACCGTCTCGCCCGGTGAACCGCTGAGCGCTCATCGGTTGGGGGGCGGGCACTGTCTTTCCTTCCAATGCGGCCCCCGTACATTTCTTTCCTGCTCAAAATGCAGGTTTCAACCCATTACACTCCATCGTACAAAAGGCTAGCTTGCGTACGTATTAAAAGCATGTGTCCCGTTTCAGGAGGTTCACCAACTTTAAGGGAGGTGCATCCAGACGTGTCCAAGCTCCATTTTGAAACAGACCAAGGCGGCAAATTCGAAATTCTTAAAGGAAGCCATATCACCTTCAGGCAAGGGGGGAAGGACGAGGAGATCTTCTGCGCCTGGGAAACGATCGTATCGATTCATGAGGATCTCAATGAAATGCTCGCCCAGGGAGAAGAGATGTTCATGAAAGTAAAGAAGCTTCTGGAGACTCACCCGAGTGTTGCAGTCGCACTTTAGGTCTGGTCGGAAGGAGGTTCTCTTCAGAGCCGTAACCATTTCTCCAGTGGTGTGAACCGCCAGCCCGGGATTCCTCTGGGATTTGTTGCGCACGGGCCTGGTGGCTCGCAGCCAGGCTGTGACGCGCACGACCTTCACGCTAAGCACAGACTGAAAAACAGTTAAGGGAGGATGTCATGAAAACCGCAAGAATTCTTGTGAGGGCTTTTTTCCTCGTGAGCTTCTTAACCGCCACGAGCTTGAGTGCCGGCCAAGTCGCTGCCGCCGCCACACAAAAAACGAAGCCTCCAGCTTCTTCTCTGGACGAGTTGGAGAACTATTTTCAGAAGGCCAAGGACAATTTCATAAACAAGGATTATGCCAAAGCAGCTTCCGAGATTCAGGAAGCAGAGGCGTACGTCCACTCTCGGGCCGAGCAAGCCAGCGGCGATGCTAAAAAGGATCTGGTGACGGTTGACAACGAGTTGGCTGGATTGGCGGAGAAACTGAAAGCAGGCACAGTCAAATCGGAAGAGGAAATCTCAACCTCCGCATCCCAAACTTATCATGCCCTTGCTCAGTACGACGTGGGCAAAGCATCCGAATCCTTTTCCCACAAGGCTGAGTCCCTGGCTGGAAAACATCTTAAAGCAGCAGCCAATATGCTCGATAAAGCGTGGGCCTGGTCCGGCCGGGAGGTCCACTCAGGGACCCAGACGGCGATTCACGCGGCCAGGGATGCAGCAGACAAATTGAAGATGGGATCAGAAGAGGCTTCCGCAGAGGTCACTCAGGCTATCCAAGATTTGCGGAACGAGATTTCTGAGTTCAGGAGCAAAACCTCGCACCAGGACCCCTCAGAATCCCATTCTTTGAAACTCATGCCGGTTCCGAATCCAGAAAGCGCTGCTGCTCACGAGAATCTTATCACCGACATCACCAAGGTTTCCGAATCCACCGTTCCTGCCGTGGTGCTCATCCAGGTGACCGAGCGACAGGAAGTCCCAAACCCTCTCCTTCCGTTCGAGAACAATCCCTTTTTCCGTCAGTTCTTCGGTTCGCCCAAAAAGATGCCCAAGAAGTTCAAGAAAGAGATCATGGGGCTGGGCAGCGGCATGATCATCAGCCCTGACGGCCTCATTCTCTCGAACAACCATGTGGTGGGAGGAGCCACGGAGATCAAGGTGCTCCTCTCCAGCGGGGACGAATACCCGGCGAAACTCGTGGGCGCGGACCCGCTCACCGACTTGGGAGTGATCAAGATCTCGGCGGGGAAACCTCTTCCCTACGTAACCTTCGGCGATTCGGACCAGGTCATGGTCGGCCAGTGGGTGGTGGCCATCGGCCAGCCCAGGGGCCTGGAGCAGAGCGTCACCCAGGGCATCATCAGCGCGAAGCACCGCACCGGGATCACGAACCCCAGCAGCTACCAGGACTTTCTCCAGACCGATGCGGCCATCAACCCGGGCAACAGCGGAGGTCCATTGCTCACCCTTGGGGGTCAGGTGATTGGAGTAAATTCGGCCATTGCCACCGAGTCCGGCGGATTTGAAGGCATCGGATTTGCGATTCCCAGCAAGATGGCGGTTCATGTGGCCAACTCCCTGATCGCCTACGGCAAGGTCGTACGGGGATGGCTGGGAGTGAGCATTCAGGATGTGACCCCATCCCTGGCCCAGTCTTTCGCCCTGCCTTCCCCCGAGGGGGCTCTCATCGCTCAGGTAATGAAGGGTGGTCCTGCGGACGAGGCGGGAATCAAGAGAGGGGATGTGATCCTGAAGTACGACGGAGAGAAGATCAGCGACTCTTCTGCTCTGAGGAATATGGTAGCAAGCACGACTCCGGGACAGGAAGTGAAGCTGGAGCTGTGGCGGGACAAAAAGTCGATGGAACTCACAGTCAAGATCGGGAACCTGGAAGAACTGGCCAAGAAGTTGGATGCCGTTGTGAAGGATCGTCTGGGGGCCGAGGTGGCTCCAGTGACGGCCCAGGAGGCGGAACAATACGGAATGTCGACTCCTGAAGGAGTCGTCATACAGTCGATTGATCCGAACGGACCTCTTGGCAAGGCGGGATTTGAGAAAGGGGACTTGATTTTAGCCGTGAACAAGCAGGCCGTTTCCGGCGTGGACGCCTTTGCCGGCATGATCAACAGCCTTCCCCACCACCAGCAGGTGACCCTACTCGCGCTGGATCACCGCACGGGGAAAACGACCTATGTCCAGGTGGAGGCCAACTGAGTAGGCAAGGCCGGAGGGAGGCCGTCATGCAAAAGCAGTCTAAATTCTCTATCACCTATTTTGTTTTTCTTCTGGCCATGTTTCTGCTCCTCGACTCGGTGCTTTTCTCCGGAACCTCGGTCAAGGAAATACCTTACAGCCAATTTCGAGACCTCATTCAGCAGGACAAACTTCAGAGTGTGATCATTGAAAAGGACAAGATCTACGGCCTCATGAAAGCGGAACAGCCTTCTTCCTCGACGGATGCTCCCAAAAAGGACCCTCCGGCTGCCGCCCCTGCCCGGCACCGAACCCCCTGGCGCCTAAACCTGGGAGGAGAAAGCAGAGAAACCAAGGAGGAGATGAAACGCAAGTTCATCGTCGTCCCGCTCGACGATCCGGCCCTGATTAACGACCTGCAGAACAACAACATAAGTTACAAAGGTAAGTCGGAGTCCGAATGGTTTTCCAATTTCTTTTCGAACTGGATCATTCCCTTCGGCATCATGTTTCTTATCTGGTCTTTCTTCATGCAAAGGATGGGAAAGGGATCTAGCTTCTTGAATATGGGAAAAAGCAAAGCCAGGATCTATGAAGCGGATCCCTCTCAGAAGGTGAGCTTCGATGAGGTGGCAGGTGTGGACGAAGCCGTGGAGGAGGTCAAAGAGATCGTCTCCTTTTTGAGAGAGCCCGGCAGGTTCACCCGACTCGGAGCCAAGTTGCCCAAGGGCGTTCTTCTGGTGGGGCCTCCTGGAACAGGCAAAACCCTCCTAGCGAGGGCCGTTGCAGGGGAAGCCGGCGTCCCGTTTTTCATTTTGACCGGCTCTGATTTCGTTGAGATGTTTGTCGGACTCGGCGCCGCTAGGGTCCGCGATCTTTTCAGCGAAGCAAAAGCAAAGGCGCCGTGCATTATCTTCATCGACGAGTTGGATGCTGTCGGAAAGAGTCGCGGTCACGGTTACAGCACCGGCGGTAATGATGAAAGAGAGAACACCCTTAATCAGCTCCTCACTGAAATGGACGGCTTTAGTCCTAAGGTGGGGATCATCATGATGGGCGCGACCAACCGGCCTGAAGTTCTTGACCCCGCACTGCTGCGGCCCGGACGCTTCGACCGCCAGATCCTTGTGGATCGCCCTGACCTGCACGGGCGAAGCAAGATCTTCGAAGTTCATACACGGGGTCTCGTGCTCAAGAAAGACGTGGATCTGCGCAGACTGGCTGCAGAAACGCCGGGCTTTGCCGGCTCCGATATCGCCAACGTCTGCAATGAGGCGGCGTTGCTGGCCTCCCGGCAGGGGGAGAATCAAATTTCGGAGGGCCATTTTCAGGAAGCCATTGAGCGGGTTGTCGCGGGCCTGGAGAAAAAAAACAGGATCATCAATCCTCATGAGCGAGAAATCGTGGCTTTTCACGAATCCGGCCACGCTATCGTCGGGCACTTTACGCTCGGCGCAGACCCGGTCCAAAAAGTATCCATTGTTCCCAGAGGAATCGCTGCTCTTGGATACACAATGCAGACTCCCCTCGAGGATCGATTTCTGATGGCCCGCTCTGAGCTGACAGGAAAAGTGAAAGGGCTTCTGGGCGGAAGGGCGGCGGAAGAGATTGTTTTTCAGGAAGTGTCCACAGGGGCTTCGAATGATCTGGAAAAAGTGGCCAAGATCGTTCGAAACATGCTCACCGTATACGGCATGAGCAAACATGCTCCCAACATTTCGCTGGTTGATCAAAGCGGCAATCCCTTGCTGATGCAAGGACCGGCCATGGTCCATCATTCTGAAAAGCTGGAGCAACTTATCGAAGAAGAAACGCGAGAGATCATCCAAACTTGCTATGAAGAGGCCAAGAAACTGCTCACTCAAAAGCGGGACAAACTGAGCCAGATGGCTCACCTTCTGCTTGACAAGGAAAAGATCGACGCGAAAGACATGGAAGGACTCCTTGGGCCGCGGCTTTCCTTGAACAGAAAGGCCGACGCCGGCGAAAACAACCTGAAGGTCGTTCAGGGCTGATGACTTTTGTAGAGCCTAATCCGCACCGGCCTTCATTCTTTCTTCCCCCGAACGAGTGAACAAATCCTCCGCGAGGCGGGTCATTTTTTTCAAAGAAGGAATGTGGACATACATCTGATGTCCCGCATCAAGAAAGTCGAGGGAAATGTTTTTCTGCAAATCCGGGGGCAGACGAATTTGATTAACCGTGTACTCGGCGGAAAAGTAGGCGGTGTCCAGGTCGTAGTAGCCGCTTAAAACAAGAACGTTCAATAAGGGATTCATGCGCATTGATTTTTGGAGATTATCCGCCACGTTCAAGAACCCTTGTGCCGCAGACCCCCAATTCCAGGATTGGCTGGCCTTCCCTGAAAGAACAATGTAAGGAATCTCTGTCTCGAATTTCAGATCCTTCGTAACATAATCGTTCCAGGCGGCCGTCAACGGCCCCACAGTTATGAAGACGCTCGGGTCCTCTATGAATCGATCCGGAGTGTAGTCCGCCGTAACCCTCGAATCCAGCGCCCCGATTTCAAGACTTTCCGGTCGGAGAAGCTCTCGCATGAAATCACTCCTTTTGATTCTCAGGTTGTGCTCTCTGATGTAGGTGCTCGACAGGCTCGTGTAGGCAACCAGTTTCCCGACGATTCCCTCCAGATCCTGCTGAGACAGAGCGTTTCCTTTCGCGAGGGCGGGCAGATATTCCTTCAGGGCAAAGGCTTCCACCTCTGTTTTCGTTTTCTCGAAATCGGCTTGCCGTTCAGGAGATAGCTTCTTGTGGTACCGCGCCGCAACCGTGTAGGAAGGAAGATATAGAGCATAAGGCAGATCATTTCCCGGTGAAAAAGTGATGGCCTGAAACTCAAGGGCCGGTGATATGAGCACGATCCCGTTCAGGTTCATTCCCATGGCGACCTGTAAATACTCCGCAAGACCGGCCGCCCTCGTGGTCCCGTAGCTTTCCCCCACAAGAAATTTCGGAGACAGCCACCGTCCGTTCCGGGTCGCGTAGTCTCTGATGAAGTCTCCCACCGACCGAATATCCGGTTCAACCCCGAAAAACTTGGCCGTATCCGCTTCGGACACGGCTCGGCTGTAACCCGTACCCACAGGATCGATGAAGACGAGGTCCGTGAACTGAAGCCACGAGTACAGATTGTCCACCAGTTCATAGGGCGGGGCCAAGACCTTCTTTTCCCTCACGAGAACGCGTTTGGGTCCGATTGCACACAGGTGCAGCCATACCGAGGAGGCGCCGGGACCTCCGTTGAAGGCAAAGGTGACGGGCCGCTTGGTCTCTTCCGGGTTCTGGGTATAGGCGACAAAGAAAAGATCGGCTTCAGGGCCCCCTGATTCGATTCGCACCCTTATGAACCCTGCGCGGGCCGAATACCTGATGACCCGCTCACCGATCTGCAAACTGTGCTCGGTAAGCGAACTGGTTAATGGAAACTCCTTCTTCTCTCCTTCCGACCTGGCTTTCTGCTCCGGGTTCGCCGCCTCGGCACCTTGCGCGTCGCCTTTAGACCGGCCGTACCCCAAAATCAGACAAAGTACAGTCATTACCAAAACGAATTTTCTCATTTCGTTTCCTCCCGCTCCGGCAGATGGCGGCGGTTTCTGCTTCGGCATTCGTTATCTGGCTGCCGCCCTGAGGCCTTCTATAGCATGAATGCTTCAGGACGACGATTGAATGGGGGTAACGCTGTATTTTGAGAACTGAAACACTATATACCGTTCACAGTCCTGCCCAATAAATATAGGTCTTGCCTTGCTCTCTCCCTTAGAGGTATAAGTGCACACGACTAAAAACCAAGACGACTGGAGGGGGATCAGATGGAAGATATAGAACGAATTCTGGTCGTGACGCGATCGACCAAGTACTGCCAAAAGGCCGTCCACTACGCTGTTTCTCTGGCCAGAAAGTACGATGCCGAAATTATCATTCTGCACGTGATCCACAATCCTTTTGGATTGGAAGGATGGAACGTACCCATCATATCGCGCAAGGAATTGCAGGAAGAATACGAGAAAATGTTTAAAGAAGCGAAAGCGGACCTGGACCGGATCATCGACAAGGAAAGGGCCGAGGGTTTGCCGATAAGAGAAGTGGTCGTGGAGGGCGATCCCCAAAAAACCATCTTTGATTTAGTGGAGAAAGAAAAGATCGATCTTATAGTCATGATCGCGTACGAACAGGGAAGGATCGAACACTGGCTGTTCGGTCGCGGAACGGATGAAATTGTTCGCAGGATGCCCTGCGCCGTTCTCCTGGTGGAAAAGAAAATCGGGTCTTGATAATCTATGGTTCCGATGCAGGGTCCTGGTATGGTTCAGAAGGGCTTAGGTGGGGCCATGGAGCGCCTGCGTTCGAAAAAAGCATTTGTTTGCGATATGGACGGAGTCATTTACCATGGCAGCCAACTCCTGCCGGGTGTGAGCAGGTTCATCGAGTGGCTGAAGGAACAGCACAAGCGATTCTTGTTCCTTACCAACAGCAGCGAACACTCGCCCCGCGAACTTCGCGAAAAGTTGCGGAATCTTGGCATGGACATCCCCGAGGATCATTTTTATACGAGCGCTCTGGCGACCGCTGATTTCCTCGCTCATCAAAGTCCTGGGTGCAGGACGTTCATGATCGGAGGGAACGGGCTTGCAGAGGCCCTGCGTGGCGCCGGGCTCTCCATGGACGACGAAGACCCTGACTATGTCGTGGTAGGAACGACAAAGAACTACACCTATCCATTGCTGGAAAAAGCTCTCCATCTTGTGCGAAAAGGCGCCAAGTTGATCGGAACAAACCCTGACCCCAGCGGACCGGGCGACACGGATTTAATTCCCGGCGCAGGGGCTTTGATTGCGCCGATAGAACTGGCCAGCGGGCAGAAGCCCTATTTTCTAGGAAAGCCCAACCCACTCATGATGCGTCACGCCCTCAAGAGAATCAGTTGCTGTCGGGAAGACACGGCCATCGTGGGCGATCGAATGGAAACGGACATCCGGGCAGGCATCGAGGCTGAAATCGAAACGGTACTCGTCCTGAGCGGAGTCACCCGTCAAGAGGATCTCGCCCAGTTCGCTTATCGACCTGATTACATGTTGGACAGCGTCGGCGACATTGTGCCGGGGTCTCATCGGCCCGCCGCGCCGGCACAGTCCGACTGACCGCGCCCGTATCCCTCATTATTTATGGTCTCCAATGTCCCTTCCACGAATCCGAGGACATACAGGAATCCGCTGGATCCGCAGTTATAAAACCATTTCTCCACTCGGGCGCCTTCGAATCCCGGATTGAGCACTTCTTTGTACGAAGGCGGTCCGCAGCGCAGCAGCACTTTCACCGTTGAATCCCCGGGATTGACCAGGTCGGAGCCGCACCTGAAAGAATCATCCGCTGAGGCGACGACGGCCAAAACGAGAAAGAGAAGAAATGGGGCGACTTTCGCAATTGTCTTCATATTTTTTGCCTCTCCGATTTGATGCTAAGGCCCAAAAAACGAAGAAGGAATGGGGGGAATACTGTATTTTGAGACGTCATGGGACGTAGTTTCGCCTTTCATTTCATGGCGCCACGCCTTTCCACACCTGGGCCGCCGGCGCCGCGAATTCGGAGCCTCCGAGCACGCTCGCCGTGGGAATGACCAGGAAGAACGCAGGAACTACGACCAATGCGCCCGCGAAGATCCCCAGGAACTGATCACTGATTACTGATTTCACTGCTCCCCGCTTCTTCATTTCCAATATTTCGGCCACCCGTAGTAATCATGAAGGACGACCTGATATTCTTCCGTCATGGGAACGAATGGGTTGTATTCGGGGCTCTCCTTAACCGCCTCTCTGGTCAAGCGGACCCCGATTTCCTTACGCGCCCAATCTACCCATTCCACACAATATACACTCACGCACACCTGCCGACCGGGCAACCAGTTCCTTGTGTCAAGGATCGCATACCGGACTTTCCATGACTTCATTTCCACCAGGAAATCAGCCAGGTGCCCGATCTCACCATCTGAGGCCATAGTGTGCCACCCCGCGATTTCCTTGACTGAGAGGAGGTGTCTTTTTTCGTTCGCGTTCTTTCCGCCTGTGCCTTCTTTCCTGGCAACAGGGAGAGCAGTTGGATTTTCAGCCATCCCGATTTTGTCCTCTTCCACCCAGTACTCGGTGAGACCGTAGTAATCAAACCACATGATTTCGTATTCGTCGGTGACCGGGTCATTTTCATGAAGAGGCGGACTCCCTCGAATCTGTTCCTTTGTCAGGTTTACGGGCAGGCGCCTGCCTGACCATTCAGGTTCCATGAGCATGGAAGGCGCGATCAGGACTCTTCTTCCAGTCAACCACTTTCTTGTGTCGGCGACCATGTACCGGATGTCCCATCCCCGATCATCGACAAGAAAGTCCTCGCATTGCCCCAGCTCACCGTCTTTGAGATGAAGGACATAACCCAGGAGCTCACTTATGTTGATCATCATATGGCTCGACTTCCTCCCTTTTCATCCTTCTCGTTTTATGCTCTTTCCCTCAAAAGGCGTGGAGATGAATCGGTCGGTATATGTCGCTAAAATGAACACTATCTTCACAGACCCGGCCCAAGTTTGGCCTCTTCATCCCTTTCAAAGCTCAACGGTGATTGCATTTGCCGAGGACTCAAAATACAAAAGGGGTCACCATACGGAAAATGGGGGGAATCATGTATTTTCAGTCCTTCCATCATCCCATCGGAACCAAAGGTACGAAGATCCTCGCGCGGTGAAGCATTAAAGGATTTACGGTGTACAGGCCTGGAGGAAAAATGGTATGGAGTACCGGGGTAAATGACTGGACTTGGATCATCTCACTCGCAAGGAGGTAGACATGAGTCAGAAGAGAGCCCTGGGGCTCCTGATCATTATCATCCTTTTTGTTTCTTTTCCTGTTTTCAACCTCTTCGGGAGCGATGCGCCTGAAAAACTAGTGCTCAATGACAAAGGATTCGCGTCGACCAGGAAGGGACCGGTTCCTTTTAACCATCAGGCCCATGCCGAAGACTACGGAGCAACCTGCGACGACTGCCACCACGTGTTATAAAAACGGCAAGAATGTATGGGAGGAGGGCGACGAGGTACAGAAATGCACCAAGTGTCATGATCCCAGAGAAAGTAAGGGTAACGTGAAAAAGCTCCAGATTGCGTTCCACAACAATTGCAGGACCTGCCACAAGGAGTCCGGTTCCCAAAAAGCTCCCTACAAAAGGTGCTATGGCTGCCACAAGAAAAAGTGAAGTTCTCCAAGCTTGATGACTTCGTAAAGTCTCGAAAGGGTTGATTTGTCATTGCGAGCGAAGCGAAGCAATTCTCATAATTGCATGGGTTTGTAGAAGATTGCCACGCCGCCTCGCACCTCGCCAGAGGACCCCTTCAGGCGAACTTTCGGCTATTCAAGATAGCTTCGATATTCTGTTCCGCCCAATCATCGACCCTCCGCTCCTTTACCACATAATCGATGAGCCCGTCAGAGACACGGAGGCCCTTCTTGAGGGCTTCCAGCGTCTTCACGGCCGCCTCTTTCGGTTTCAGAGGATTGACGTACACGACCCCATCTTTTTCCCCGAACCCCTTTGCTTTCAGAACACGTGACGCGCCGCTCGAGCTGAGCACGAGCATTCCCCTTTCCTCTGGTCTTCGATATTTCTGAGAAAGGATGTACTCGAAGGCCACAAGGTTCATCCCGTCTTCCAGAGGCGTCACAAGCATGACGTCCATCTCTTTCATGAACCTGTAGTTCTGCGGAACCGGGATGCCCTCGCCCAGGTAGATGATAGGCTCTCCTTCAAGCTCTTTGTTGATTTTGACGACCTCTTCGTCTATCAAAACCTGGAGATTTTGATAATCGGGATTATCCGACCTGCTCGGCGCGGTGACCTGATACAGTCGAGCGTCCTTGCCCGCTGTTCTTAGCCCTGTACAGGCCCTGGAAAAGATCTCCATCCTTTCGATCAGCCCTTTCGTGTAATCGCATCTTTCCAGGCCGCCGAAGAGGCAACGACCCGCTTTTCGGTCGGAGGCAAGCCTTTTGTGGAGGCTTGCACCATCGAGCGAATGTTCCAGCCTTTTCCCTCCCGACACCTCGGAAAGAATGCGATCCACATCAAGGCCGATGGGAAAAGCGCCGATGGTGGTCAGCCTGTCCTGATAGCTGATTTCATAGAAGCGGTCTACCATGCGGATATTCACCGGAAACCATTCTTCTAAAGCTTCAAGAAAATTGTCGCAGTACTCCTTGGTGTGAAAACCGATGAAATCATTGGCGAGCATACCCCAGGTGATCTTTTGGAGCACAGATTCCATGCTCTCTCCGAAAGGATCGTAAATATGTGACCTCACTCTCTTTCTCTTATCCTCGCGAATCAGGCCCTGGATTTCGTGGATATCGAAAAAAGGTGTGTGGATAAACTGTCCCACGTGAATCCGTCCCTTTTCCGCCTTTGAATACCCTTCTTCAGCAAGAAGCGCCTTGTAGAGTTCCGCAATCTGCATCAGATGGTAATCCTGGTTCCAAACCACGAAATGGCCTTCCTTGCTCATGCTCCGGCCGATTTCATCGGAGATCGTGTTGGCGAAAGTCACAGCGCTGCTGGTGTACTGGATGAAATCATTCTTCTCAAAGCTTGGCCTCGGGAAGGCCTTGGTCTTCTTGTAGAAAAGAGGAGGTCTGGTCAAATGCATGAGAGGCCATAGAAACCCGTTTGCGAACTTACTGTAGTAGCTGTGCATCTGTTGCGTGTCAAAGAAGACGAACCGCATGTAGAAGTCATAGTCTTTGTAACGAAAGCGCATTCTCTGGTCAGGACCGATTTCCATGTGGGGGAAATGTTCGGGCGCGTAATGCTTTTCAACCATTCTTTGGAATAAGTCCGTGTAGTGTCCCCTGGCAACTTCTATATCCCGATTCCCCATGGAAGCGCCGATCCAGGTGGGATTCCACTTTCCCGGTCCCAAAATCCCCGCCATGGCCTGCACCAGTCCACCCTCGCCGAATTTGGGAGGATCGGGCGGAGCGCCATGATCGAGCCGTTCCTGAGCCTTGGAAAGAAAATCGGCATTGAAACTGAAAGGGCCTCGATTCGAAACAATGACCAGATTACCCACGGCTCCCCTCACTTTCTTCAGATATGCGGATTATCGAAGACATTGGCGAACATCTGTTCATATCATTTCCAATGGAAAAAAGAAAATCGGGACATCGCCATGAAGGGAATGAACACACCGGGAGCATTCAAGGGAATTGAGCAACGGCCGAAGCATCCGGCCTGATCAGAGAACCGAGTAAATCTACCGGAGGATTTTCCATGCCGAGATGATGAATTGATCCCCTCGCAGGATTCCTTCTCCTTCGATTTCCTTCCCCTCCAGTTGGTCAAGCGTTTCGTCATGAAAAGGGTTTCCGCCCTGGCGTCGGAGGTTGAATTGTCCTTGAGAGGCCAGGATCACAAGTCCTTCATGCTCGCTCTTGGTGCCGCTATAAAGGAGTCTTCTGGTTACGGTTCCACGAAGTTTCATAAGAACGTGCCCAAAAACCAGTGGTCAGTGATTACTGGTTTACTGGTTCTTCATCGGCTGTGCAGTCGCCGCAGGTGGATCAATTGCCCTTCCTGAACCGTCGCCACCAGTGCAACGACGCGGCCGGGAGTTCCCGGCGGCAGGTCCCGCGCTCCTGCGAGCATATGAATCGCCCGTCCTTTGCGCGGCTCCGCGAACCTGGCCATATTTCCCTTCATTCCTTCCGCAGGAAAACTCACTTCGAAAGACTGGGTGCCGAACCTGCCTATTTCCGATTCTCTTGCGCACGATTCGAGTACCTCGGCCACCTCAGCCGGCAAGGATCCGGAATCGGCTCTACAGCGCCCAAGCTCCGTTGCAGGTTCGATCCGGTGCGCGACGTTTTCTCGCGCCGAAGCATCCTTGTCCCCTTTACGTTTTGCCTGGACTGAAAGGCTTGCTTGAAGGACTTGGCGCGGCTGAGTCCGTGGGAGACATAGGCTACGGCGTGAATGGCCGGGTCCCCGAGCAAATGAAACTGCGCGAGCGTCTTGAGAGTTCAATTCTAGTGTTCCGCTTTCTCCGGAATATCCCCAGTATCCTGATGCTGAATTTTCCCTCCTTTTTGGACACGTATACTCCCAATCGGCGACCGTCAGGAGCCTTGCCATCAAAGATGAGCTGGAACAATTTTCTTTGCTTGTCAAACCCCATGGTCTGGCTCCAGTTAGCCTTCGAAACGATCTTAGCCCGTTTTAAGATATCTCCCTCAGATGTTGCCATTTCGAGAGTTGCATTCTCAGGTTATCAACTTGACCCTGTAAATATTCTTCATCCTTCCTGAGTTTCGTCAAGCGTTTCGAGACTTCATCCTTTTCAATCTGTCCCTCTTCAACCAGATCAAGAACCCTTTCCCTCTTGGTGCCAACTGCCTTCAATGCCTTCTCTAGCTCTGCTAGATCCTTTTCGAGTTTGGGACGCTTCCTTTACCGTGGGATTAGCCGCACGCATCGGACTGGACAAGCTTGTTGACATCGTTCGTGGTCTGGAAAAGAAGCTTCACAACCCCTGCCTCTACCATGCTCGCCCGTACCCTGCGAAAAGCTTGAGCAAAGCTTATTGTGGCGATAATAAGGGATTGCCCACGTGGAACCGTCCTTGTTTGATCCCTTTAGCCATCAATCCTGCTAAGGAAGCTCCACAATCGGCACAAAAAGAATCATCCTGCCTAGCAAATACTCGTAAAGCAGTTTCCCGTGATAGATAGGTCTTGTTAGCTGCAAACTTCTTCCTAATTGCCGTGATGGGTCTTTTCATCCAACCCAGGCGGCACTTGGTAGATAACTGGCTCTTGCAAACCTTTGTAGGTGACTTCCCACGTGTCCCCTCCGGGTCTTGTTGAAAACATAATAGAGATTGTGACGGGTTTCCTGGACTATCTAGCGACATTATCCAGGGTCTCGCCTTTCAGAAATAGCTTGGCCGCTTTCTGAATCTTTCTTTTGTCTCACAGGATCAAGAGACCATTTCCCTGTTTTCTTATTTCATACTCACGACCGAATGGCAATTGTCCTGAGACAGGACGGCCTTGAAGTGCTCTGCTAACCTTTCTTTCCCACGTTTTCTCCGAAAATTGTTTCCCGCTCCAGTTCGGCTATAGCTGCGAGCACGGTCAGAACCACCTTGCCAATGGTCGAATTGAAATCAAATCCTTCCTTGACAGATCTCAAGCCCACACCTGCTTCCCTCAAGTCATTATAGATATTCAGAAGCTCCCGTGTGTTCCTGGCAAGTCTCGAAAGTCGATGCACGATTAGGGTGTCAAACATCCCTTCCTTGGCATCCCTCAAGATTTCATGGAGTCAAAACGTTTAGTGATAAGATCCTCCGAGATACTCCTTTGTCTGAGTAAATTTTGAGAAGCTTCATTTGTGGTTTCCCTTCGCAAAGGTTTCTATGGCTTTTTCCTGTGTCGCTAGGGATTCACCCTCCATGGCCTGAGTCAACGTGCTTACCCCGAGTATCATCCCTGCCGCTCTTTTCTTATTGCTCATCCTGTGTCCCTCCCTTCTTGTCTTTGGGAAAAAGATTTCTCCAATCAAGGACTATGTAAATTAATGCAGGTATCAGGAGGAAAAAGAAAACCTAGCCACCTGAGAAAATAAGGGTAGTCTGAGAGTCACAAAGACGAGGTAACGGGGTGTTAAAAACCCTATCAAGAATACTCAGGATTGCACCACATACGGTAAACGGGATCCTGCTATGAGTCTGAAATGCCAGTTGTCCATCCTTCACCTCCTCCCTGATCACTTCTTTGGGTTCACGCTCAGATAGGCATTAATAAACTTCTCTACGAGGTCTTTTATGTCGTCTCAGATAAATCAGCCTTGAATCATATGGCTAACATACCCCGTAGACCAAGTCTTTGCCTGCGTCCGAATATCAAGAGATCGTTCTAGGATAACTCGCTAGCATTAATGCTACATCTATATTGTAAATGTATTCTCCCAAATTGAGCTTTCCGGCGTTCAGATTCACGTATAGAAAAGGCATGCCCGCTTCCTTTTTCCATTGCTCTTCTGAAAGAACAGGTATTCCTGCAAGGCGGAGCTTTAGCTCAACGTCGGTTCTAATGGTATCTACAGTCAAGCCGTCTTGGAAAACGTCCTTTCTGGTAGGAGGTTCAACAATAACATTTGAACGCCCTTTAACCCTTTGAGTGTGTAATTACTGATTTCGATATCCTGCGCATAAGCGCTCCCACAGATCAACATAAGGATTACTGCTGCTTATAACGCCCAAAGACAGTGGGCTTCTCATGATTTTCCTCCTTCCTCGTCGTCAGGGTCATCGACATACACGGGTTCCTTTTCAAGGGCATTATCTTCCTCCGGTGGACGGCCTTGCCGATATTTTAGCCAATCAATGTTTAGGCCGTCCGCATCCAGGTCTATCAGGATGGTGCCGTCCTTCTTCCGGGTCACTGGCTCAAATCTTTTTCATTTGCTGGCTCCTTCATCCTTCAAAGGCCAATCAGGCCAGAAAGCTCTTTCAAGAACCGATAGAGCACACATCCTGACCAA
The DNA here is from genome assembly GCA_963740905.1 of uncultured delta proteobacterium. Lineage (GTDB taxonomy): Bacteria > Desulfobacterota > DSM-4660 > Desulfatiglandales > HGW-15 > JAFGDM01. The sequence continues at coordinate 10,811 of CAVUFY010000018.1, read as the reverse complement.
ATCAGGAACGCCAAAAGTGCTGCCGATAGTTTGCAAACCAAACCACTGCGAGTTGTTTGGTGAAGAACATCAGGATTAGGGACAAAAAGGTTTCAGGTAGGTGCAATTTGAGGAAACGCATGAAATTCGTTCTGTAAAAGTCACTTGCTTCGTTGTCTCTGTGGATAAGCATGACATACCTATCAACTAAGTTGGAACTGGAACCAAAAGTACCTTTGTGTTTCATTTTTTTACCATCCCACCATCGCTTGAGTTCTGTGGATTCACTCGGCAGGAGAGCGTGCAGGTTAATTTTAGCGGGAAAAGCTCCAAGAAGCCTCTGCCACATTGCTCCCCGATGGGTTGACACAGGTTTGAAGACGGTAGACGGTGAGAAACCCGACAATTCCTATTATGGCAGCATACGCCTGAGCGAAGGTGCTCCAGAACCCAAAAGACCACGTTGATCATATATTCTTCTGGCGTCATGTCTTGTCCCTCCTGTTTAATCCACTTGCCAACCATCGGCAATCATTTCAGACACCGTTCCGTATTTGTAGGACCATGCCCGTGTTATTGCCAAGCAAGTAATTTCCCTGCTTAACCGTCGTAATGTCATTGGAATAGATGATCCCGAGTTCAGGGAGTTTCCTGCCCTTGACATATCTTTTTACGGGCAATATAGGAAACCTGGGCCACTTAATTTCATTCAGCTTAGTCAAGAAATCCATGGTCAATTCCTTTTGCTCCTGGATCACAACCTTCATCTTTTTCATTTGACTGCTGCCTCCTTTCTCGCGTTTCGTTTCACCAGCACTATCGCTAGGCCTTTTCAATCGGAATCTTGACGGCATGTGACCGATACGGACCAGCACGCCTTCTTCGTCCAGGGCACGAATCCATCTGTATGCCTGCCTCATGGGCTCAGGCCGGATTCGGCCACTATCTGTTTCACCGTCAAGGCCTGCCTAACGTTTAACGTCTTTTCTTAGTCTGGTCATTTGACGGATCGGGCGTCCTCTGCCTTCCGTTTTTTCATTCATTTTTTCCTTCCCTCCTTTATTTGCTAATCAGAGAGGCAAAAACTATCCCGAAGATAACGATGGCAGGAATCCACCAGTATGCCCGAAGCTTCCGACGCAAATGTATAATCTGCTTGCTCATAATGATCTCCTTTTTTTGTTCTTGCTACCCAGAGACCAGTATGGTAAGATTAGCCCTGGGTAGCGGGTTTTTGTAGAGATTACTTGCTCCCTGTTTTTCTGGCCCTTGCAGTTGCCGCTTGCTTGGGCCTTTTTAATTGGTACCTTCATAAGGGTGACGAACTCACTGAAATGCTGATTAAAAACGTCAATCAGGTTTCCGTAGTCAGTGGCTATCATTTCCGAAGTAACCCTCTCACCATCCTTGCCAAGGTAACCGCTCAACTCTAGGGCCAAACCAATCAGGGCGAATGCGTTTCCTCTGGGACCATCCAGGTCAATTATGATCCTGCCGAATGGATCATCCTGGAAATTGAAAACCTTTCTCACGAACACTGCCATTTCCTCATTTGCCAGTTCTCTGTTTCAGATCACCACACCTGGGCTGCATCACGTTTCTCCATCAGTTTTCTAGAAGAACAAATTCCGATCCGGTTTTAAACCATTTTAACTCTCTGCTTAGCCATTTCATTTCTCCTTTTCAGTTTGTCGGTTAGTTGCTGTGATCCAGACCAATAAACCGATGCCATCGGTTCTTCAACATTACAGGTACGTAAACGATTTTTCCATCCTGCTCGATTTCGTACAGACCAAGCATCCCAACTCTTTACAGGAACTTTCCTTTTGATTTGTGCCTTCCCGTTCCTAAGTTCCTTTGCAATCCTGTCTAGTTCCTTCTCCTTCCAGACTACCCTTTTCATACAACCACCTTGTTTCCTTCCTGCCATGCTTGGGTTACTTCAGGGTGAAGCCTTAACATGGCAACGTGTTTGTTGTGTCTGGTGCACCATGTCCCAAACTCCGCCGTCAACGATGCCCACGTTGATCCTGGCATACTCTTCCATGGATTGATCCTCCGGTCTTTCCTTCACGCAGTCGGCACAATGGAAAAACATCTGTATCAAGTTCTCACCCTGCCACTCCTTCCATCCTCCTGCCTCTTGTTCTTCTTTGGTCATGTTTTTAATCTGTCCCTCCCTTTCTCTATGATCTGGTTAGTTGCCGCTATAAGATCACCTGCCAATTTGCTTGCGTCTTCGATGCTCCAGGTCAAGAATGTAATCGGTCATGCCGTATATCTTCACGACTATGGGACGTTTCCTGTTCGTGTCCACTTCCACTGCGTATAGCTTTTCCATTTCATTTAACGAGGGTGTCCACAGGATGCCAGGGTCCGTTGCGACGGCTTGTTGCAGGAGCCGGTAGAAGAGCCGGCCGCGGCTGACGCTGAGTTGCGACGGTTGAACCGGAAGTGAACTCGTCGAGGTAGTAGTCGAGGTGCTTCGTCGAGATGCCTTGGTGCAGCGTGCCGGCGATCCAACGTTTCAGCAGTGACACGGACCGCGATGCACGCCGGGCATGTGGACATGCGCCGGGTCGTCTTCATGCACGAGGTTGACGGCCATGTGCGAGTAGCCGCGATTGGCGATGAGCAACTATCGTCGTTTATGTGCGTGTACTTTCTCGTCGTTACGTGTTCATCGCCGATCGCGGCTACTCGCACATGGCCGTCAACCTCGTGCATGAAGACGACCCGGCGCATGTCCACATGCCCGGCGTGCATCGCGCCCGCGTCACTGCTGAAACGTTGGATCGCCGGCACACTGCACCAAGGCATCTCGACGAAGCGCTTCGACTACTACCTCGACGAGTTCACCTTCCGGTTCAACCGTCGCAACTCATCGCCGGCCGCGGCCTGCTCTTCTACCGGCTCCTGCAACAAGCCGTCGCAACGGACCCCAGCATCCGTGGGACACCCTCGTTAAATGAAATGGAAAAGCTATACGCAGTGGAAGTGGACACGAACAGGAAACGTCCCATAGTCGTGAAAATATACGGCATGACCGATTACATTCTTGACCTAGAACATCGAAGACGCAAGCAAATTGGCAGGTGATCTTCTAGCGGCAACTAACCAAATCATAGAGAAAGGGAGGGACAGAAAACGCACATGACCAAAGAAGAACAAGAGGCAGAAGAATGGAAGGAGTGGCAGGGTTCCAACTTGATAGATATGTTTTTCCATTGTGCCGACTGCGTGAAGGAAAGACCGGAGGATCAATCCATGGAAGAGAGTGCCAGGATCAACGTGGGCATCGTTGACGGCGAATTTTTGCAAATATGGTGCACCAGACACAACAAACACGTTGCCATGTTAAGGCTTCACCCTGAAGTAACCCAAGCATGGCAGGAAGGAAACAAGGTGGTTGTATGAAAAGGGTAGTCTGGAAGGAGAAGGAACTAGACAGGATTGCAAAGGAACTTAGGAACGGGAAGGCACAAATCAAAAGGAAAGTTCCTGTAAAAGATGAGATACTTGGTATCAAGAAATCGAGCAGGATGGAAAAATCGTTTACGTACCTGTAATGTTGTCGAACCGTGGCATCGGTTTACTGGTCTGGATCACAGCAACTAACCCACAAACTGAAAAGGAGAAATGAAATGGCTAAGCAGAGAGTTTGAATAGCGCAGAAACCGGTCGGAATTTGTTCTTTTAGAAAACTGATGGAGAAACGTGATGGAGCACAGCTGTGGTGATCTGAGAGAGAGAACTGGCAAATGAGGAAATGGCAGTGTTCGTGAGAAAGGTTTTCAATTTCCAGGATGATCCATTCGGCAGGATCATAATTGACCTGGATGGTCCCAGAGGAAACGCATTCGCCCTGATTGGTTTGGCCCGAGAGTTGAGCGGTTACCTTGGCAAGGATGGTAAGAGTAGTTCGGAAATGATAGCCACTGACTACGGAAACCTGATTGACGTTTTTAATCAGCATTTCAGTGAGTTCGTCACCCTTGAGAACGTACCAATTAAAAAGGCCCAAGCGACGGCAACTGCAAGGGCCACAGAAACAGGGAGCAAGTAATCTCTACAAAAACCCGCTACCCAGGGCTAATCTTACCATACTGGTCTCTGGGTAGCAAGAACAAAAAAAGGAGATCATTATGAGCAAGCAGATTAGACATTTGCGTTCGGAAGCTTCGGGCATACTGGTGGATTCCTGCCATCGTTATCTTCGGGATAGTTTTTGCCTCTCTGATTAGCAAATCAAGAAGGAAGCAGAAAATGAATGAAAAAACTAAAGGCAGAGGATGCCTGATTCGTCAAATGACCAGACTAAGTAAAGACGTTAAACGTTAGGCAGGCCTTGACGGTGAAACAGATAGTGGCCGAATCCGGCCTAAGGACCTAAGGCAGGCATACAGATGGATTCGTGCCCTGGACGAAGAAGGCGTGCTGGTCCGTATCGGTCACATGCCGTCAAGATTCCGATTGAAAAGGCCAAGCGATAGTGCTGGTGAAACGAAACGCGAGAAAGGAGGCAGCAGTCAAATGAAAAAGATGAAGGTTGTGATCCAGGAGCAAAAGGAATTAACCATGGATTTCTTGACCAAGCCTAGACGAGATTAAGTGGCCCAGGTTCCCTATATATAGCCCGTAAAGAGATACGTCAAGGGCAGGAAACTGCCTGAACTCGGGATCATCTATTCCAATAACATCGCGACGGTTAAGCAGGGAAATTACTTGCTTGGCAATGACACGGGCATGGTGGACCGAATACGGAACGGTGTCTGAAATGATTGCCGATGGTTGGCAAGTGGATTAAACAGGAGGGACAAGACGTCAGCGCCAGAAGAATATATGATCAACGTGGTCTTTTGGGTTCTCAAGCACCTTCGCTCAGGTGTATGCTGCCATAATAGGAATTGTCGGGTTTCTCACCGTCTACCGTCTTCAAACCGTGTCAACCCATCGGGGAGCAATGTGGCAGAGGCTTCTTGGACTTTTCCCGCTAAAATCAACCTGCACGCTCTCCTGCCGAGTGAATCCACAGAACTCAAGCGATGGTGGGATGGTAATAAAATGAAACACAAAGGTACTTTTGGTTCCAGTTCCAACTTAGTTGATAGGTATGTCATGCTTATCCACAGAGACAACGAAGCAAGTGACTTTTACAGAACGAATTTCATGCGTTTCCTCAAATTGCACCTACCTGCAACCTTTTTGTCCCTAATCCTGATGTTCTTCACCAAACAACTCGCAGTGGTTTGGTTTGTATTCTATTGGCAGCACTTTTGGCGTTCCTGATTTGGTCAGGATGTGTGCTCTATCGGTTCTTGAAAGAGCTTTTTCGCTCATTGGCCTTTGAAGGATGAAGGAGCCAGCAAATGAAAAAGATTTGAGCCAGTGACCCGGAAGAAGGACGGCACCATCCTGATAGACCTGGATGCGGACGGCCTAAACATTGATTGGCTGAAATCCGGCAAGGCTGTACACAGGAGGAACAGAAGGAACTTGAAAAGGAACCCGTGTATGTCGATGACCCTGACGACGAGGAAGGAGGAAAATCATGAGAAGCCCACTGTATCTGGGCGTTATGAACAGCAGTAATCCTTATGTTGATCTGTGGGAGCGCTTATGCGCAGGATATCGAAATCAGTAATTACACACTCAAAGGGTTAAAGGGCGTTCACCTGTAATTGGGTAACCTCCTACCAGAAAGGACGTTTCCCAAGACGGCTTGACTGTAGATACCATTAGAACCGACGTTGAGCTAAAGCTCCGCCTTGCAGGAATACCTGTTCTTTCAGAAGAGCAATGGAAAAAGGAAGCGGGCATGCCTTTTCTATACGTGAATCTGAACGCCGGAAAGCTCAATTAGGGAGAATACATTTACAATATAGATGTAGCATTAATGCGAACGAGTTATCCTAGAACGATCTCTTGATATTCGGACGCAGGCAAAGACTTGGTCTACGGGGAATGTCCGTCATGTGGTTCAAATATAATCGATCCGAGACGACATAAAAGACCTCGTAGAGAGGTTTATTAATGCCTATCTGAGCGTGAACCCAAAGAAGTGATCAGGGAGGAGGTGAAGGATGGACAAGCGGGATTTCAGAGTCATAGCAGGATAATTTTTACCGTATGTGGTGCAATCCTGAGTATTCTTGATAGGGTTTTTGCACCCCGTTACCTCGTCTTTGAAACTCTCAGACTACCTTTATTTTCTCAGGTGGCTAGGTTTTCTTTTTCCTCCTGATACCTGCATTAATTTACATAGTCCTTGATTGGAGAAATCTTTTTCCCAAAGACAAGAAGGGAGGGACACAGGATGAGCAATAAAAAAAGCAGCAGAGGGATGCTGCTTGGGGTAAGCATTTTGACTCAGGCCATGGAGGGTGAATCCCTAGCGACACAGGAAAAAGCCATAGAAACCTTTGCGAAGGGAAACGACCTAGAAAGCTTCTCAAAATTTACTCAGACAAAGGAGTATCTTGGAGGATCTTATCACTAAACGTTTCGGTCTCCATGAAATCTTGAGGGATGCCAAGGAAGGGATGTTTGACACCCTAATCGTGCATCGACTTTCGAGACTCCCCACAGAACACAAGGGAGCTTCTGAATATCTATAATGACTTGAGGGAAGCAGGTGTGGGCTTGAGATCTGTCAAGGAAGGATTTGATTTCAATTCGACCATTGGCAAGGTGGTTCTGACCGTGCTCGCAGCTATAGCCGAACTGGAGCGGGAAACAATTTTCGGAGCAAACGTGGGAAAATAAGGTTAGCAGAGCACTTCAAGGCCGTCCTGTCTCAGGACAATTGCCAGTTGGGTCGTGGGTTTGTAGTAAGAAAACAGGGAAATGGTTTCTTGATCCTGTGAAGCAAAAGAAAGATTCAGAAAGCGGCCAAGCTATTTCTGAAAGGCGAGACCCTGGATAATGTCACTAGATAGTCCAGGAAACCGTCACAATCTCTATTATGTTTTCGACAAAGCCGCAGGGGACACGTGGGAAGTCACCTACAAAGGTTTGCAAGAGCCAATTATCTACCAAGTCCCTCCCTTGTTGGATGAAAAAAGCCATCACGGCAATTAGGAAGAAGTTAGCGGCTGACGAGACCGATCTATCACGGGAAACTGCTTTACGAGTATTTGCTTAGGCAGGATGATATTATTTGTGCCGATTGTGGAGCTTCCTTAGCAGGATTGATGGCTAAAGGGATCGACCAAGGACGGTTCCACGTGGGCAATCCCTTATTATCGCCACAATAAGCTTTGCTCGACTTTTCGCAGGGTACGGGCGAGCATGGTAGAGGCAGGGGTTGTGAAGCTTCTTTTCCAGACCACGAACGATGTCGACAAGCTTGTCCAGTGGGATTCGTGCAGCTAATGCCACGGTAAAGGAAGCGTCCCAAACTCCAAGAGGATCTAGCAGAGCTAGAGAAGGCATTGAAGGCAGTTGGCACCAAGAGGGAAAGGGTTCTTGATTTGGTTGAAGAGGGACAGATTGAAAAGGATGAAGTCTCGAAACGCTTGACGAAACTCCGCAAGTATAAAGATGTTCACAGGGTCAAGTTGATAACCTGAGAATGCAACTCTCGAAATTAACATCTGAGGGAGATATCTTAAAACGGGCTAAGATCGTTTCGAAGGCTAACTGGAGCCAGACCATGGGGTTTGACAAGCAAAGAAAATTGTTCCAGCTCATCTTTGATGGCAAGGCTCCTGACGGTCGCCGATTGGGAGTATACGTGTCCAAAAAGGAGGGAAAATTCAGCATCAGGATACTGGGGATATTGAGGAGAAAGCGGAACACTAGAATTGAACTCTCAAGACGCTCGCGCAGTTTCATTTGCTCGGGGACCCGGCCATTCACGCCGTAGCCTATGTCTCCCACGGACTCAGCCGCGCCAAGTCCTTCAAGCAAGCCTTTCAGTCCAGGCAAAACGTAAAGGGGACAAGGATGCTTCGGCGCGAGAAAACGTCGCGCACCGGATCGAACCTGCAACGGAGCTTGGGCGCTGTAGAGCCGATTCCGGGATCCTTGCCGGCTGAGGTGGCCGAGGTACTCGAATCGTGCGCAAGAGAATCGGGAATAGGCAGGTTCGGCACCCAGTCTTTCGAAGTGAGTTTTCCTGCGGAAGGAATGAAGGGAAATATGGCCAGGTTCGCGGAGCCGCGCAAAGGACGGGCGATTCATATGCTCGCAGGAGCGCGGGACCTGCCGCCGGGAACTCCCGGCCGCGTCGTTGCACTGGTGGCGACGGTTCAGGAAGGGCAATTGATCCACCTGCGGCGACTGCACAGCCGATGAAGAACCAGTAAACCAGTAATCACTGACCACTGGTTTTTGGGCACGTTCTTATGAAACTTCGTGGAACCGTAACCAGAAGACTCCTTTATAGCGGCACCAAGAGCGAGCATGAAGGACTTGTGATCCTGGCCTCTCAAGGACAATTCAACCTCCGACGCCAGGGCGGAAACCCTTTTCATGACGAAACGCTTGACCAACTGGAGGGGAAGGAAATCGAAGGAGAAGGAATCCTGCGAGGGGATCAATTCATCATCTCAGCATGGAAAATCCTCCGGTAGATTTACTCGGTTCTCTGATCAGGCCGGATGCTTCGGCCGTTGCTCAATTCCCTTGAATGCTCCCGGTGTTTCATTCCCTTCATGGCGATGTCCCGATTTTCTTTTTTCCATTGGAAATGATATGAACAGATGTTCGCCAATGTCTTCGATCATCCACATGTCTGAAGAAAGTGAGGGGAGCCGTGGGTAATCTGGTCATTGTTTCGAATCGAGGCCCTTTCAGTTTCAATGCCGATTTTCTTTCCAAGGCTCAGGAACGGCTCGATCATGGCGCTCCGCCCGATCCTCCCAAATTCGGCGAGGGTGGACTGGTGCAGGCCATGGCGGGGATTTTGGGACCGGGAAAGTGGAATCCTACCTGGATCGGCGCTTCCATGGGGGATCGGGATATAGAAGTTGCCAGGGGACACTACACGGACTTATTCCAAAGAATGGTTGAAAAGCATTACGCGCCGGAACATTTCCCCCACATGGAAATCGGTCCTGACCAGAGAATGCACTTTCGTTACAAAGACTACGACTTCTACATGCGGTTCGTCTTCTTTGACACGAAACAGATGCACAGCTACTACAGTAAGTTCGCAAACGGGTTTCTATGGCCTCTCATGCATTTGACCAGGCCTCCCCTTTTTTACAAGAAGACCAAGGCCTTCCCGAGGCCGAGCTTTGAGAAGAACGATTTCATCCAGTACACCAGCAGCGCCGTGACTTTCGCCAACACGATCTCCGATGAAATCGGCCGGAGCATAAGCAAGGAAGACCATTTCGTCGTTTGGAACCAGGATTACCACCTGATGCAGATTGCGGAACTTTACAAGGCTCTTCTTGCTGAAGAGGGGTATTCAAAGGCGGAAAAGGGACGGATCCACGTGGGGCAGTTTATTCACACACCTTTTTTCGATATCCACGAAATCCAGGGCATGATTCGTGAGGATAAGAGAAAGAGGGTTAGGTCACAAATTTACGATCCTTTCGGAGAGAGCATGGAATCTGTGCTCCAAAAGATCACCTGGGGTATGCTCGCCAATGATTTCATCGGTTTTCACACCAAGGAGTACTGCGATAATTTTCTTGAAGCCTTGGAAGAATGGTTCCCGGTGAATATCCGCATGGTAGACCGCTTCTATGAAATCAGCTATCAGGACAGGCTGACCACTATCGGCGCTTTTCCCATCGGCCTTGATGTGGATCGCATTCTTTCCGAGGTATCGGGAGGGAAAAGGCTGGAACATTCGCTGGATGGTGCAAGCCTCCACAAAAGGCTTGCCTCCGACCGAAAAGCGGGTCGTTGCCTCTTTGGCGGCCTGGAAAGATGCGATTACACGAAAGGGCTCATCGAAAGGATGGAGATCTTTTCCAGGGCCTGTACAGGGCTAAGAACAGCGGGCAAGGACGCTCGACTGTATCAGGTAGCCGCGCCGAGCAGGTCGGATAATCCCGATTATCAAAATCTCCAGGCTTTGATAGACGAAGAGGTCGTCAAAATCAACAAAGAGCTTAAAGGAGAGCCTATTATCTACCTGGGCGAGGGCATTCCGGTTCCGCAGAACTACAGGTTCATGAAAGAGATCGACGTCATGCTTGTGACGCCTCTGGAAGACGGGATGAACCTTGTGGCCTTCGAGTACATCCTTTCTCAGAAATATCAAGCCCAGAGGAAAGGGGAATGCTCGTGCTCGGCACAGCGGCGCGTCACGTGTTCTGAAACAAAGGGGTTTGGGGAAAAAGATGGGGTCGTGTACGTCAATCCTCTGAAACCGAAAGAGGCGGCCGTGAAGACGCTGGAAGCCCTCAAGAAGGGCCTCCGTGTCTCTGACGGGCTCATTGATTATGTGGTAAAGGGGCGGAGGGTCGATGATTGGGCGGAACAGAATATGGAAGCTATCTTGAATAGCCGAAAGTTCGCCTGAAAGTCTATGGCGAGGTGCGAGGCGGCGTGGCAATCTTCTACAAACCCATGCAATTATGAGAATTGCTTCGCTTCGCTCCGCAATGACAAATCAACCCTTTCGAGACTTTCCAGGAGTTTTCATGAGCTTGGAGACTTTCATTTTTTCTTGTGGCAGCCATAGCACCTTTTGTAGGGAGCTTTTTGGGAACCGGACTCCTTGTGGCAGGTCCTGCAATTGTTGTGGAACGCAATCTGGAGCTTTTTCACGTTACCCTTACTTTCTCTGGGATCATAGCGCTTGGTGCATTTCTGTACCTCGTCGCCTTCCTCCCATACATTCTTGCCGTTTTTATAAACGTGGTGGC
>CAVUFY010000017.1:0-33156 GCA_963740905.1 uncultured delta proteobacterium | reverse complement strand
TGCGACGGCTGTGTTGATTTCGCTGATGACCTTTTGCAGCTCACCCTCGAAGACCTTGTTCAGCTTGGCCCAGGACACGCCCTCACGGGTGAAGATCGGCAGGAAGTCAATGTCATCCTTTTCCATAAGGAGGTTTTCGGTTAGATGACGCCTGATCAGTTCCAGCCATTTCTCCTGTTCCTCGTTGAAGCGGCGACCTGATTTCACCCTCATGAAGGCCTTGTTCACCCTTTGCTCGGTCGTGAGGAGTTCGTCGCCCTCCGCGGCATGCCGGATGATCGAAATGATATCGGCCAGCTCTTTTGCATAGGCGCGCCTCAAGTTCTTCTCGGAGAACTTATCCACAAGGGAATCAGGCTTTGTGGACAGGGCAAGCCGAAGATTCTTAAGCTGGCTCGCATCGAAGTCTGTGGGCCGCTTCAGCAGGATCTCCAAGGCCTCTATGTGCTCCGGATTTTCCTTCACGAACCGTTCGAACTCCTTCAGGTAATCCTCAGGTCCCAGTTCTTTACCGTCCTTTGCCCTGAAGATCACGCGCGAAATGACGATATCTTCGGGTCCATCGGCCCTGAGGAATACCTTCTTCGGCCTCGGATAATTCTCACAGAAATCCACGAAGCTCTCGCTCTGCATGATGCTTATCGTCTCAGACCATGCCTCTTCGATCCTATGGCGCAGGGTCCTAGCAAATTCGGAGATGTCGGAACCGAATTGATATTCGAACTGGAGCCTCCCTTCCTGGGTGACGTTCTTGGATATGCGGTGAAGTCTTTTGGAAAGGACCCTGATGTTGTAATCCGGATCCACGTTGTCGGCAATGGCCTGGACAATTTCCCGGATCGTCCTGGACGGTTTTGCCGGCGCTTCAGCCGTAATCCCCGTGGTCTTTCTGAAATACTCCAGGAGACTGCCGTCGAAGCAGTCGAAAACAGTGAAATGGGTTTTGTGAATTTCCGGACAAAGCCTTGTTCCACGGCCCATCATCTGCTCAAAGAGAATCCTTGACTTCACGGGCCGTAGAAAGACGATGTTTTCGATCTTCGGTACGTCCACACCCGTGGACAGCATATCCACGGTCACCACGATCCCCGGCTTATCGCGGTTCCTGAATTCCCTTATCCTTTGAAGCGGCCTGTCAACGTTCGGATTTCCGGTGATCTTCTGAACAAAATCCTCACCCCTGTTGAATTCTTCGCGCAAGATCTGGACGAGTTGATCGCAATGAGAAACGTGAGAGATATCGTTTTGCGCAAAAATTAGGGTTTTTGGAAAATGCCCCAATTGCTTTTCCTGGTCCAGAAGGTATTTCTTCACCTCCTGAATAATCTTCCAGTTTCTGTCCGGCGCGGTCCAGTCGATCTCGGTGGTCGGCGCGGGCAGCTCCCGCTCATCCTCCAGAAATTCAAACTTCATTTGCCCGGTACTTGTATCAACGAGGCCGACCTCTTCTCCTTCATTCAGAAAGGCGCCATGGATGGTAATATCCGATTTGACGGCGATCGCATCATAATCGACCAGGAAGCCTTCCTCCACAGCCCGCTCATAGTCATACCGATAGACCAGATGTTTGAAGAAAGCTTTTGTATGGGAGGCAGGGGTCGCGGTGAGCCCGATCTTGATCCCGTCAAAATGATTCAAAACCCCGCGCCACTTGCTTTCTTCCTGGGCTGTATACCCCCGGTGACATTCATCGGCGATGATGAGATCAAAAGCATGAATCGGAATGTCCAGTTTCGTGGCATCGGAATCATCATCAGTATCCCCGGGCGCAGTCCCAAACATACCCTCTGTGCCGAACAGGTTGATGCGCATGCGCTGAATCGTCGAAACGTAAACGAAAGTGTCCCTGCTGGAGGGATTGGTGAGGTACTGGGGCGGCATGAGTTTGAGATCAAACGTCACGTGTTCGTCCAAGTCCTCTTTTCGGATCTTCTGGCTGTAAACCTCATAGATTTGATCGAACTTCAACCCGGGTTCTGCCTGGAAACTGGCCATGGTCGTGACGGCCTGGGCTGCCAAAGCCCGACGATCTACCAGGAAAAGAATGCGCTTTGCAAGACCGGCTTTCATCAGCCTGTAAATCAGGTTGACGATGGTGAAGGTCTTGCCTGTCCCTGTGGCCATCGCTACAAGCATATGCCTCCGGTCCTTCATGAGAGCCTGCTCAATGGCCTCAATCGCCTCAATCTGAAATGGCCAAAGGAAACTCGTGTCCACTGGATGGCTGATCAGCCAGTCCCTCGCTGATTCCTCATCCTTGCTCAGCATTTCCGAAAGGGCCTCTGGGGTGTGAAAGGCAGCTATCTCTCTTGGAAGGTTTTGTTCGTTCCTCAGATCCTGAAACCAGATCGCTTTCCCGTTCGTCGAATAGATGAAGGGGATGTAGAATTCTCTGAAACACCCGAGACAGCACGAACCGGATGGGAAGCCCCTCGCATATCTCTTGGCCTGCTGAAGCACATTCATGGGCGCCACCTTCACCTTCTTGCCCTCCACGCAAGCGATAGCCTTTCCGTGATCAAACAGAATATAGTCGGCAGGACCTTTAGCGGTAGGGTATTCCTCAACAGAGCCATGCAGGCAAATGGCATCCTCCCTGAAGGGAACGATGGGGCCCCAGCCAGCCCCATCCAGGGCCTTATCGATCAGCATTTTCCTTGTTTTGGCTTCGTTGAGTTCAGCCTCGTCCATGAGAGGATGCCTCACTGACTTGTTACAAGATCTTCTCTTCCGCCATGCTCAGGATTCTGTCTTTTCCCACAATGACATGATCAAGAAGTCGCACCCCGAGAACCTCTGCTGCGCCCTTCAGGCCTTTGGTAATCGTCTTGTCTTCCTGACTGGGCGTCGGGTCCCCACTGGGATGGTTGTGAACCAGTATGATGGCCGAAGCCGATTCCCTCAGGGCAGGACGAAAGACCTCACGGGGATGCGCAAGGCTCTGGTTCGAAAGGCCGACGGTTATTTGTTCTGTCCTCATCACATGGTGCTTCTGGTCGAGGAGAACTACGTGGAATTCTTCTTTCACTGCCTCCTTTGCCAGCCTGGCAAAGTGCCTCCTGCAAAAAGAGAGCGCATCGGCAGTGCTCAATACCTTTTCAGGTATTCCGTTACTCAATTCCTGTCCGGCCATTCTTTTCCCAAGCTCCAGGGCAGCCATGATCTGACAATACGCTGTTTCGCCGATAGCTTTGCTGATCTGTTTCAGTTCTCCCCTTGCCTTCAGGGACAGGGCATGGAGACCATTCCCGAATCGAGCCGCGAGTTTCTCGCCGACCTGCATGGCTGATTCGCCCTGTTGGCCGGCTCTAACAAGAATAGCCAGAAGCTCGGATGTCTTGAGCTCCCGCCGGCCCGACACGAAGAAGACGTTCCCTCGGCCGGTCTGAGGATGGGGAACGCTTGACCGTGGGTGAGAAGACTCGCTGGTCGATCCAACGGCCTGGGTTGAAGTCTTTTTTGTTTTCCGTCCATGAAAAGGACGGTTTTGATTTGAGACCGTTCTGACTCAGATAGCGATCTTGCACCATCTCACGGATGACCCGACCGACAAATGTTTTCTCTTCGGGTTGGAAGGACGGATATATATCCGCTTTTCGAAATGACTTCTTTGTGAGAAGCACGTCAACCACTGCCTGGTACCTTGCGAAGCGTTCTGTGTCAGGTTGGGTCTTCATACCGCGGGCTCTCATCTCCAACAATGAGGATCATCCTTAAAGCCACTTCCTTGAAGACGTCGCAGTTCGACAAAGCTGTCGCTGTTCCGCGCCTTAATCTCCTCCCACGCCCTTTTGAATGCAGGTCTCGATAAATTTGCTTTGATCCCATCGAGCCAGTATCTCCAAGTTTCTTTTGTTACCCGGTTGCGCTGCCGGAGAAAAACCTGCTCATTCGAGAGGTCCACATAATGGTAAAACTCATCGAAAGTCTCTTTGTATTCTTCTTCGGTGAGATCCTGCCCCAGGAGCGCCTTGGTGGGAATCTTGGCCGCAAGCTCTCTGTACTCTTTTGCCATGCTGTCTTCAAACTGAGTGGTCGCAATCTTCTTTGTGAGCCATATTTGCCACAACACCAAAAGAACGCCGACAGCCATCACACAATTTGCGATTGCTGATATCCCATTTATCGTCATACCCGTCTCCCCTTAAGCCCCGATTGAGATAGGTTTCGCCAGGTCTCAAGTGAACAACCATATCCTTACAGTTACCTCTGTCACTGCCGGTCAAAAGAAAAGCCCCATGTCCCTTGCACGGGGAAATGGGGCTTTGAATTCGTTTTATCCGGGGCGTTCGTGTCCAAGACTCCTCATCTCAAATATTTTCGGATCTATATCGCGTATACCGCGCGGGGCCAAAAACCGGAATGATCATACTCGAATGTGATGAAGAGGTCAATCAATTTGAATAAAACGGAATTAATTTTAACGAATCCTTAATAACGACAGTGAGACGAGAGCCGGTGACTGGGGCGAATCAGAGCATAGGACATTTCTTTTTCCCGGTCGCTGGAGCCCACAGGGATCACAGGGAAGACCAGGAATCTAGGGTACATAAAAATATAAGTTTCAACCCAACTTGGGGGACGCCCTTGTTTTTGTGCTTTTCTAGGCCGGCCCTTTTGGGCTTCAGACAGGATTTACGGGATGAACGGGATTTAGTTCAAAAGCCAGGCCCCCTCACCCAACCTCTCCCCCAAGGGGGCGAGGAGAGAAGAGACCGGCATCTTCCGCTCCATTGACCGGGATCTTCGACAGGACAATTAGCAAAGGAATGGGTTGATCAGGTGGGGTCATGAGCTGGCGGCATGCAGACAGAAGTCAACCGCTTGCGCTCTTTTCCTGCTTCACCTTTTCATGAAGCCAGACCTTTATCAACGCCCCACGGTCCACACCTATCTTCTTGCGGATTTCGTCAATGTCTTTCACCAGCGATTCCGCCACATCGAGGGTAATACGCACCTTCTTGCCATGGCGAACCACCGAGGTTTTCGACATATCGAGGAGATCATGGATGTCTTCCCCTGAGTCGAACCGGCGGTCGAACTCCTCACTGGTCTTGGCCGGTGTTTTCTTTTTCATAAAGACCTACCTCCCTTTTTCTCGCGCGTCTCACGGATATTATGCGGACGGCGTCACCCCTCAGCGCATATACGGCAGCCCAGAGTTTCCCAGCATACCGGGCAATAAGAACAATGCGATCTTCCAATGGGTAGGGCGCGTGAATTTCAATTCGATTTTCGTCTTCCCACAGGCATTGCGCCGACAGGAAATCAATCCCGTGTTTCGCTTTGTTGCTGACGCTCTTGTCCGGATCCCACTCAAATTTCATGTTGGTATTGTACATATTTTATACAAAAATGCAATACCCGGCATGATGGATAGATGAGAAGGGAAAGGCAGGAAAAACAGCGCCCGCCAGGGCCCGAAGATCAACTGCATTGTCTCACACAAAGACCGCAAGGACGCAGAGCGGACCCCCTCACCCAACCTCTCCCACGAGGGGAGAGGAGAAAATTGAGCACCGCCAGAGGCGGGTAAACCTCTCTTGTCTCGTTACCGGGATCTTCGAGAAGGGCACTTCCCAGAAGTCTTCGTCTTTGGCGCATCGCATTGCCGCATCACCTCATCCCACGCCGCCTCAGCCCTTTTGAAGCGCGGTCCTCAACCGTTTTCTTTCCTCCTTCATGGCCAAATTTTCCCTGTACCGTCGTTCCCGGTTGTTCCAGAAGCTTGCAGGGACGCCCAGAGCCTTATCAAGTTCAATCGCCCTATTCGGTGTGATCGTAGCGCCGTGTTTGACGATATCGATGACGAACTTGGGAGTATTACCTATCCTTTCAGCCAGTTCAGCCTTGGTCATCTCCCTACTATCCAGAACTTCCTGAAGCGTTTCTCCAGGCGGGGTTACGATATCAGGGAAATACTCGTTTTGTATTCGATCAGTCATGATAATCCTCCGCCAATTCCAGAATTTGGACCGCGGTCGCTCATGGCGATGCGTCGGAGGGCTTTGTGGTTCACATAGAAAATGCTCCCTCGGCTCACCGGGGGAGCATCTTACCTGAGATTTGGCCTGTGATGTAACCTGTTAAATCAACAGCTATTTTAGGCAAGGGCTGAGAGTTTGTCAAGAAAAACTTGCAAGGAAAGGGCGAAATGGGGAATCGGTGAGGGAGAGAAGCGGAGAAGCCGAAAGACACTCACACACGCCGTCAGCAAAAAACGCGACCCCAGCCGCGTTACCGCCGAGTTTCCGGGGCCGGCAAACGCAGCGTGGGGATGCCGAAAAGGGGATAGTTACGGTCGATATTTCCGATCCCCAGACCGAATATGCCGTTACTGCAGAAGAGTTGGGGCGCATCGTAGAAGTCCTCGTAACCGTAAGGAGCCACATCATAATCGGCAAGGGCCATGAACGGGATTTCCTTCTTGTTCATCATATCCAACAGATGCGGGTGAGTGATCGCCAGGAGTTGGAATCCTTCGGGACCGCAGCCCGTTTCCCTCAAAAGACGCTTGCGCACCTGGGATACCGTTAAATTCTTATATCGCTCGCCGAGCTGGACCTTCGCGTGATAGAAGCCTCTCGGCCTGTCGGGCGCTCCGGGCCGCAGCCTGAGGTAGTCCGTGTAATCCGGCTCGTTGAGATGCACATATTCGCATTGCCATATTTTGCCCTTCCTGCGCTTGAGTGCATATTCCCATGCCTTCTTTCCTGAGAGCAAGGCATCCGCAGTACGCGAATGCGCATCGCCAAAGCCATAGAAAAGGGCCGCGCCGATGAATCCGGCGCTGTGATCGTCGGCGTCTATCGCCGGAGGGGGTTCAATCCGCGTGAATTCTTCCTCCTTGATGCTCCAGTTCATCACGCGGTTCGCCTTGCGCCATGCTTCGACTTGCTCACTCAAGGGCAGGATCAACTCTCCGTTCTCGGGCTTTGACCTTGAGAACCATGTTTTAATCAAAGAGAAGCTCATCTTGGTCGCGTCGGATGCCTGAAGGACGCCTCCTTTCCTTTAAACCTAACCATGAAGAACATACCGGCAATGCTGAGCATTTCCTTTCGCCGACCCTCTGGTTCCCCGGGATACCGCCTATCATGATAATTTATGGCTGGATACTTTTTACCCGGACATGAGTCTTCCGGGAAGAGCGATCGGATACTTTTTACCCGATTCCTTTTGCAGGCTCATGGGACTGTCGCCTGAGTAATGTCCGTGATATTAACCGGTTAATTCCGAATGCCACACCGTGGCATGGAAGTTGCTCTTTACTGAGTTAAAGTTTCAAAAATCAAATCAGGGAGGTCAAAGTCATGAAAAGGATAACAACAGTTTTGGGAATTGCAGCGTTAGCACTGGCCGTGGCCATACCGGTTTTTGCGTTGGGACCGGGCGGTTATGGCGGATATGGAAGAGGGCCCATGATGGGCTATTCGGGAGGCGGCCCCGGTTATTGCGGGGGGTATGGTGGAGGGTACGGAAGAAGCTACGGCCCGCCGGGGCCCGGCTATGGCTATGGTTCAGACCTGCGGTCTCGGCAAGGTGGGCAAGCCCTTGGAGAGCAGGACGTCAGGAGCATGCTGGAAGACTACTTGAACTCCACAGGCAACCCAAACCTGAAGCTCGGAGCCATCAATGAGAAGGAATCTGCTTTCGAGGCTGAAATCCTAACAAAGGACGGCTCTCTGGTTGACAGGATTGCTGTTGACAAGACCACGGGCCGGATGGGATCCGTTTACTAATACAATTGAGTAAGTCGGCATCGAGGCCGCCCTCGCCTCGCAGGAGGGCGGTCTCAAACCATCTCGAGGGAGAAAGAACATTGGAAATCAGCAGAAGATCTTTCTTGAAGACGACCTTGAGTGCAGGCGCCGCTTTGTGGCTCTCCCCCTTCCCTATCCATCAGTCGTATGCGCAGACAGAAGCAAAGGTGAGGGAATTTCGGTTTTCCGCGTCGAAATCCAGAGTCAACCTTGGTGTCGGACCGGATTTTTGGGCCTGGACTTACAATGGGCAGGTGCCGGGGCCGGAGATTCGGGTAAAGGAAGGAGAAGTCATCAGGGTCGTTCTGACAAATTACCTGCCCGAGGAGACAAGCATTCACTGGCATGGGGTGCCGGTGCCGAATACTATGGACGGCGTTCCCGGGGTGACCCAGAAAGGCATAAGGCCCGGAGAAACCTTTGTGTACGAATTCACCGCCGCCCCTTCAGGAACCTACATCTACCATTCACACGCAAGATATCAACTGGACCAGGGCCTTTACGGACCCCTGATTATTGAACCCGCCCGCGAGACCCGCTCATACGACAGAGAATACACGCTGCTGCTTGAAGACTGGGTGATGAAAGACAATGGAGGCGTGGCAAACACGGCCCGCCGTCCCGCCATGGGAATGATGATGGGAGGAATGATGGGGGGGAGGATGGGGAGAGGCTCCCCGCTTTCAGGTGGGCCCCTTCTTGAACCCCTTTATGACGCCTATGCCGTCAACGGCAGAGTCTATCCTGCCACGGAGCCCCTGAGAGTTAAAAAAGGCGACAGGATAAAACTAAGGATCGCCAGTCCATCTTCAGCAACGATTTACGACCTTTGTCTGGCAGGACATTCTCTGACCGTCACACACGCAGACGGCCGTCCCATAAAGCCCCTTGTAACGGATGTGCTCAGAGTCGGCATGGGTGAACGCTACGACGTGGAATTCACAGCCGACCATCCCGGGTACTGGCTCTTGTCGGCCATGGAAAGAGGCTTTGGTGAGAGCAGACTCCGCATCCCGGTGAGATACGAAGAAACCGGCGTTCGGGAGCCCGTGTCGCCGGATTTCTCTGCGAACCTGAGGTTTGCCACCTACTGGGACATGGAAAGTCTTTATCCTGTCCCGTCTTCAGGTCTTGAAAGGCCCACCGTCTACATACCGCAAACCCTAAGCGGCGGCATGCATTCATCCTATTGGACCATTAACGGACAGGTCTATCCGGACGTTGAACCCATGCGGCTGCCGATGCGCAAGCCTGTTAGAATCGGCTATGTGAATCGCAGCTCGATGCCCCACCCCATGCACCTCCACGGGCACTTCTTCAAGATCGTGAATCCTCGCCTGCCCGCCTATCGCTGGATTCAGAAAGATACCGTCATCGTGCATCCCATGGAACGCGTTGAGATTGAGCTTGTTCCAAACAACCCGGGCCGTTGGTTTCATCACTGCCACAATCTCTATCACATGATGGCAGGAATGGCTAACGTGCTGACCGTCGAGAGAGAATGACGGGAGAAGACATTGAACGCCAAAAGCGGGGTGCCGGACTCGAATTGACAGATTCTTTCTCCAGATCGGCTTTGGGAATGAATCTCAGGGCCGCAGAATTCATGCAATACCGAAGCCCGGTAGGCGGCGGCCCGTCGTCAAACACATGGCCGAGATGGGAATCGGCGTGTTTGCTCCTCACCTCGACGCGCTTCACGAAGAAGCTCTTGTCTTCCTTTTCTATGAGAATAAAGAAAATGTAAAGAATGGGTAAAGCAGTTAAGCGGGAGTTTGGATTTCCTGGGCAGGGAGAGTGAACCAGATGCGGATTTGATCAGTGGAGATCTCAGCCCCGACCTGGCCGTTGTGAGCCTCGATTAACTCTTTGACAATGGCCAGGCCGATGCCTGCTCCTCCATGTTCGCGGGACCGGGATTTTTCGCCTCGGTAGAAACGTTCAAAGATAAAGGGGAGGTCTTCCTCAACGAGTTCGCCGCCCGTGTTTGCAAAAACGGCTCGGATCCATGCCGGTCCAGGTTCGGTGGATATCCTCACCGAGCCCCCAGGAGGAGTGTACTGCCAGGCATTTTGAAAAAGGTTTGAGACCACCTGTGAGAGTTTGTCGGGATCGGCCGAGAGCGGAGTCGGTTGGTCAGTGAATTGCGTTTCCACGCTGATCTGTTTATTCTCGAATTGAGATTTAAAGGACTCCAGGACATGAACAATCAAGTCGGAGAGTTTGATCGGGGTCTTGTGCAGATAGGTTCTTGCCGCGTCCGCCTTGGCCAGGCGGAGAATGTCTTCCACGAGGTGGACCAGCCGCATGGTCTCTCCGTATAGTATATCAAGAGTCTCCTTGGACGGTGCCACGACTCCGTCGACCAAGGCTTCGAGATACCCTTGCATGTTGGTCAAGGGGGTTCTGAGTTCGTGGGCCACATTGATCATCATTGTCTTACGGAACTGTTCGGTATGCTGGAGGCTTTGAGCCATCCGGTTGAAGGCTACGGCCAATTGGCCGACTTCGTCTCGGGTCGTGACCGGCACTTTTCCTGAATAATCGCCTGAGGCGATCTTCTGCGTAATGCGCGTCATCTGAGTCATGGGACCCAACAGCCTCCTCATGAGCAAGTAGCTGAGCACACCGGCCAGCAGGATCGCGGCCAAGCTGGCCCAGATGAGATACCGATGGACAGAACTCACAAACATCTCGTGGCTGGAGGTAGGCGAGATATTGTACTTCTCCATCAAGGTCATGAAATAGCCCGCTGCGAGGTAATTAACTGACAGCCATACAATGAGAATAACAAACCCGATGATCAGGATGTTAATGCCGAGGAGCTTCCAGAGAAGGCTTTTGCTCACGGTTGTACCACATTCCTCATGAGTCACCGGCTTCGGCAAACTTATAGCCGAGTCCTCTCACGGTCAAAATGAATCGCGGATTGGATGGGTCTTTTTCGATCTTCTGCCTGAGCTTGCCAATGTGGACATCGACGACCCGGTCTATCACATTCGCTTCATGTTTTGGATAAAGATGAGTCAGAAGCTCATCCCGGGAAAAGGCCTTTCCCTGAAACGCCATGAGCGTGTGAAGAATATTGAACTCGTGGGGCGTAAGTTCGACGAGGCGGCCATCCAATGTTACCTTGTGCTTTTCCTGATCCAAGACAAGGCCTTCAGAGGACAAAAGCTTGTCTTTGATTGCCGGAATTCTGCCCCTCCTGAGGATGGCCTTTACGCGAGCGACCAGTTCCCTGGGGCTGAAGGGTTTCACCACGTAATCATCAGCGCCTAATGTCAGTCCGGATACCCGGTCGATTTCTTCTTCCCGGGCGCTAAGGATCAAGATGGGAACATCGGAGGATTGCCTGAGTTGCCTGCATACTTCCCAGCCGTCAACCAAGGGCAGCATCAAATCGAGGATGACGAAAATCGGATTATGGCGTTGGGCCAGTTCTATGGCTTGCCGGCCGTCATAGGCGATGACCGTCTCGAATCCATCCCGCTCTAGATAAAGCGCCACCAAAGATGCAGTCTTTTTATCGTCTTCAACGATTAATATTGGACCTTTCATGGCAGCAAGACCTCTGTTTTCACCTCTTTTTGTACCTGTTGGGCTTGATTGAAATAGTACCTCAATCCATCGGAGTAGTCAAAGCGGCCGGACACGAAAAAAGGGGTTAAACAAATTTGCTTAACCCCATGATACATGGCGGGGACGACGAGGCTCAAACTCGCGACCTCCGAATTCAGCTACGTTTCAGTAAGTGATCAGACCGGGGAGGAACGTGACGATTTCAGGAAAAAGGGTCAGAAGAAAGGAAACCGCGATCAGGGCGCACAGAAAAGGAAAAATCCCCTTGAAGATTTTCTGCAGGGGGATATCCGGGGCGATGCCTTTGATCACATACACATTGATTCCCACCGGCGGGGTGATGGCGCCCATCTCGACGATCAGGGTGATGATGATCCCGAACCAGATGGGATCGTAGCCGAGGGCTATGACCGTGGGCAGCAGGATCGGCACCGTGAGCATGATCATGGCGAGACCGTCCATGAAGCAGCCGCCGATGAGGTGGAGGAGAATGATCAGAAAGATGATCACCGCCGGCGGCAGTGCAAGCCCCCCGATCCACCCGGACAGGGCAAAAGGGATCTTCGTGACCGCCATGAAACGGCCGAACACAATCGCCCCGAATACGACAAACATCACCATGCAGGTGATGAGCAGGGTGTCCTTGGCCGCATTGATCAGACCCTGCCATGTCAGCTTTCTTTGAACGGCGCCCAGGATCGCCACTGCGGCTGCGCCGGCGCCTCCGGCCTGGGTGGCGCTGAACCACCCGGTCATGAGGCCCCCGAGGACGAGGACGAAGAGGATCGCCACCTCGATGAGGGCCGGCATGGTCTTCACCTTCTTGACAAAAGTAGTCGACGGACCGGGAGGCCCCAGCATAGGCCGGCGCCAGCAGATGATGGATACGGTGACGATAAACGCGAAGGCAAGGATCAGTCCCGGTACGATGCCGGCAATGAACAGCTTGCCGATGGACTGCTCGGCGATGATGCCGTAGATGATCAGCAGGGCGCTCGGCGGGATGAGAATTCCCAGCGTTCCGGAGGATGCAACGCATCCGGCCGCGAGGGAATCGTCGTAGTTGTACCGCTTCATCTGCGGAAGCGCCACGCTACCCATGGCAGCCGCCGTTGCGTTGGTGGATCCGCAGATCGCGGCAAAGGCCGCGCTCCCCAGGATGGAGGCCAGGGCGAGACCTCCTCTCACGCTGCCCAGGATCACATAACTTGCATCGAAAATGCGCCTGCTCATTCCCATTCGGAAGGCCAGACATCCCATCAGCACGAACATGGGAATGACCGTTAGGTTGTAAGAGGAAAAGGTCTCGGTGAGATCGATGGCGATCATTTCGAACCCGGCGCTCGAGGATACCAGGAAGCTGAATCCAAGGAACCCCATGATCCCCATGGAAAAGGCGACGGGGACACTGGAAACGAAAAGGAGGATGAGAAAGACGATTCCTAGAATTCCTATTTCGATCGGGCTCATGATCATCGAGTCTCCCTCATGTTCTTCCAGACCCGGACCGCATAGATCACGACCGCGGGGACAAAGGCAATGCTGATGCCATATACGATGGGCGCCAGAGGGATATGTTGCGTCAGAGAGGCCTCCCCGGAGAGCCAAAGGTCACCGGCATAGGCAAAACAGCGCCAAACGAGGAGCACGAAAAAAAGGAGCGACATAGTGCTGGCAAAGACGTTGAAACCCCTTCTTACCTGTGAGGGCAGGGAGTCTACGATGAACTCGACCTCGATGTGCCGGCCCGCCAGGATAGTTTCCGACACGGCAAAGGCCGCCAGAATCGCGGCCAGAAGAGAGGCGATGTCCACGGTGGCCGTGATCGGGCGGTTCAGGATCTTTGAAGAAAGGATGTCGATCGTAATCACCCCGAACATGGCAAGGAGTGCCCCCACCGCAACCCAGTTGAACCAGTTCCCAACCCTCTTCAGAACCCGATCCACGCTCCCGGGCCTGGCAGGGGATCCCGGAACCGTTTCTTCGACCACGGCTCCGCCGCTTTTGTCCGCTTTGTCCATCGCATCCTCGTTTCGTAACAGTTTAGATTTTGAAATGGATGGCTGAGGCCATGGGAGTCTCTCTCATGGCCTTTTTGTGTTATTATTTCAAAAAGCCAAACTGTTACCTCGTTTCTTTAGCCGCGAATACACTGCAGGCCGCTGAAAAACGCCCGTGCGTCTCAATTCTCGTCACTGCGGCGAAAACCGGAATCCAGCGTGCCTGTGCGCCGAAGCGTTTCGGCGCGCAAGCTTGTTTTCGTGGCGGGTTTTCCCCTATTTCTTCAGCACGTTTTGCTCAACCCACTTGACAGCCTGCTCCTCGGTGGGCTGCTTGGGAATATAATAGGCGACCCTCTCTTGGAAGGCCTTCACGTATTCCTTGGCTGGAAGCCCCATCGCAGTCTTGTCAGAGATGTATTTTTCCAACACTCCGACGGCCGGCTTTTCCCACTGCGGCTTCTGCGCTGCAGGGATGACCGTGATCTGCCTGCCCGCGCCAAGGCTTTTAAAGTATTCGATACCGGCCCAATCGTAGTACATCCAGACCATGGCCTGTTTTTCGGCGTACTCCTTGCTGAGTTCGGTGAAGATCTTCTTTACACTCTCCGGAAGGGAATTCCATTTCTTCTTGTTCATGGCCACGAACTGGCAGCTTGATGTCGAAACCGGGAGGATAGAAATGTACTTCACGACTTCGGCATGTTTGAACCCTTTCAGGGTCTCCGGAACCGCGAAATTCCCTTCCACGACGCCCTTGGCAAGCGCCTCGTAGGCTTCGGACATAGCCATTGCCCTCGGAACGGCCCCCCATGCCTTGATCAGGTCGATCGTCGCGCCGCTCGTTCGCAGTTTGAGACCGCTGACATCTTCGAGTTTCTTCACGGGGTTGGCCTTGCTCGAAAGAACGTTCCGGCCGGGCCCATGGAGATAAAGAATGTGGACGTCGTCGTACTCCTTGAAAGGGAATCTCGCAAAGAGATCAGTGTAGACCTTGGTCGTCACCCAGGAGCTCGGGATATCCGAGGGCATCTCCATGATTTCGCTCATGGGAAATCGCCCTGCCACCCACAAGGGGCATGACATGCCGATATCCGCTATACCCTTTGCCACCGCATCGTACGTCTTGGCGGGTGGTGTCAGCGTCCCAACCGGGTATATCGTGATTTCGACCTGGCCGTTGGTCTTCTTCTTCACCTCGTCGGCAAACATCTGATTGAGAACCGTATGGAGATGGTTCTGAGGGAAAATGGTGGTAAAGCTGAGCTGGATCTTGTCGGCGGCATTCCCCGCGGATGCGAAATGAAATAACGGACAAGATCACCAGAACAAACAATCCCAAACAGACTGAAATCCTTTTGTGCCTCATACGTTCCTCCTCCTCTCTGTGGTGTATCAAGCTTCATGAACCTGTTGCACCTTACCGCCCTTACATTCGTCCGATCTTTTCCTCTATCGCCCTTGGTCCCCATACCTCCACGATCCCCTGATCTGCATCGATACGGACAAAATCGCCTGTCTTTATGCATTCAAGGGGATTCATATTCGGCTCATGAACCATAGGCGTCCCCGTGATGATCGCGCTCACCGCCACAACCCCTTCGGCCTTTACGTTGATGATTCCTATAGGGGCATGGCCGCGTTTGTATGCGGCGTAAAACTGCCAGGAGCCGGTTGTGGACCCTTTCCCGGTGGGAAATACCAGGATCTTGCCCGCCACGCAGCGGCCCTCCAGCTCGTGCCCTTTCTCTCTAATGATCCCGGTATCAGGATCCATGCCGCCTGTGAATGATATGGGCATGCTCGAAACAACAGCCTCGCCTTCGACCGTTCCGCCAACAACTGGTTTTACCTTGATCTTCATCGGCCTCCGCCCTCCCATCTCCCGGTAACACCGGCCTCTACACACGCCTTGGTCGAACCGAACCACGTTTCCATTCCCAGAAGGTTGTGCGCATAGTAGCTCCCCCTTGCGGAATTGATCGCAACGACCCGGATACCTCGTTCGCGGAGATAAATATGGGGACCGTCCGCCGCACCGACATCGGCCACAACACGAGCACCCGAAGCAGCAAGCTTTTCAAGAAGGCCCATCCTCTCGCACAGGGTCTTTACCCACCTCGAGGTGCAGATCCAAAGCTGCGTTTCGGGATGCAGTTTCCTGCCGGCCAACAATTCGGATATCTCCAGCACCTCCTGTATGCTGCATTGCGGACAGCCGAAGATGACGAGATCCACCTTGCGCTCTGAACTGCTAGAGATCTCGTCGTAGGCCTTGTCCACATGGGCCTTGGTTGCAACGACCTCCGGGCTTGCGGGCGGCAAACCCCGGAACGTAGCGGCCACGTCGGGAGCTTCCGGCGTAATCCCGACAAGATGCACCAACCCTGTGGCGCCTGTCACGGTGAGGGTATAAAGCAGCCCTTTGACGGACTCAATGTGCAAGTCCTTTGGCAGGCCGACAAAAACGGGTATCCTGGCACCTACGATCTTTCCCAGGGACCAGCCGAGCGCTTTATAATCGGCGGGTCCGTAGTGCTGATGATCGAGGTTCCCCACGTCGATGAGCATTTCGCCGAACCTGTTTTCGGCCATGTGGAGACCCCATTCCGGAATCACGCCGGTGATGGCGGCCGCTATCGCGACGTGATCGCCGTCGCGATTGGACCTCGCCCCGATGACAGAGTTGGCAAAAACCTGGCTCCCGGATGAGGCCCAGGCAATGTGGTCGCCGAACCGAGGCACATTTCCCACCAGATAATGATGACACGAATAGGTAGGCACGACCCCGAGAGATCTCAAAACCGAATCGATCCTCTTTTGTCTTTCCTGATAGACCATCGGGATTTTTAGCTCTTCCGCCTGCTCAAAGTCGTACAACTCGGGATTCTTCGTCGTGTAGACGATGACCCTGGTCCCGCCTTCGGATAATTCCTCCAGCCATTCGATCCCTTCATCCATCAATACTGTGTAATTCCCCGCAATATGGACACTCGTGACGGGGATCATTCTTTTCGCATCGTAACAGGCCCCGTAAGCGGTAAGGATTTCCATCGCCTTTCGGACACCTCTCCCCTTGCTTCCATCCTGCATTTCCTGTTGCTCTCTGGTGAGTTGCATGATTTCGAATCCTCCTCGTATCGGTTCGGGGCAGAATTCCAACCTTATGCCGGCTTGGTTTGGAGCGCCTTTCTTGGAAAAAGAATAGGTCCTATCTCCTGCCTTTTCGCGTCTTTTTACGAAAGTAGATGGATATGAACTGAACGGGTTCAGAGGCCACGACGGAATGAGGCACACTACCGTCAAAATAAATGAGATCGCCCGTGTTCAGCGGGTACTCCTTGGGTCCGTAACGGAACAGGTTTTTGCCCTTGATGACGTAGGTCAGTTCAAACCCGTTATGTGTGTGCTTGCTGACGAATTCACCCTGCTGGCTTTCCCCAAAGCTGACGGACAGGTCGTCTTCGATGAGACCTTTCGGGGCGAGCAGCCTAAGCTTGAGCTTGCCCGATTCGATCATGGAGGCGGTGCCTGCCTTTACAATAGTAAGCCTCCCGTCTTCGAAGAAGTCTGAGATTGGCTGCCCCAGGCATTCTGCTATCTTGGAGAGCAGCGCGACGGAAGGGCTCACTTTGTCCATCTCCACCCTGTGGATCGTGAGAGAGCTGACCCCCACCCTCTCGGCCAGTTGCTTCATCGTGAACCCCAGGCTCTTACGCCTTTCTCTTACTCTGTTTCCTACGTTCATGCCGGAATAATCACCCATACGCGCAAATCTCTGGGAAACCTGAGCCTTTCATACTGCAGACATCTCCTTGGAAAGTCTCCCATTGATCTTTCCCTGTGGCCCCCTCGCCTATCACATCTGATAACAATTGCAAGGAAAAAATATTAAAACAGTAAAGACATCGAGAGTCCGCCATTTTCCGACTATCTCCCAATTTTTGATTGACAAGCAATTTTCGCGGGTGATAGATGTAGCCATTCATCCCGCAGAACACTGTTTCATATATGGCACAATTCAAGTAAAGTAAGACCCTACCCTACGTCCGAAAGGGAATGCATTGATCGGCGAACCAATGCGGAAAAAGGTTACGTTTCTGTTCCGCCCGGTCCGTGCCTGGTCGTTGAATTGAACGGGAAGCGTCACACGTCACAGGTTCATTCCGTCAGGAAGGAGTCCAAGATTCATAGGCCGGAAACGGTAGCTCTGGCCCTTGGGCAGTATGCGTGAACAACAATATCAAGAGGAGGTGTTATCATGAGTGCAAAATGGAACAGCAGGTTCTTCGTGATCGGCGCTTGCCTGGCGTTGATATTCACGGCAATGCCTGGCATCGCAGCCTCGGGACCAATAGTCCTCAAGTATGGCGGCCTGTCTCCGGAGGGCAGTGGGCCGGAGATTCATGCGAACAAAGTCTGGAGAGATGACGTAAAGAAAGCTACAGGGGGCAAGGTCACTTTCGAGGAATACTATGCCCAGACTCTCTTCAAGGCGCCTGACGCATGGCGGAGCATTCAAGCAGGCATAGCCGACGTGAGTTCACCGTCATTCGGCGCCCTTCCGGGGCTGTGTCCTCTTGCAGAGGTCGTAACGCTCCCCGGTCTTCCCTTCAAGAGCTCCACTCAGGCCAGTGGCATATTATGGAAGCTCTATGAAGAATTTCCATCCATCCGAGACGAGTTCAAGGTCCAACATGTGACCCACTTTATTGTCGGCATTCAAGATCAAATTGCCAGCAGGAACAAGAATTTTAAAACCATCGATGATTTTAAGGGCGAGAAGATAAGGGCGACCGGCGGTTCGCTTGCGCCTGCGCATTTAAAAATGCTGGGAGCCGTTCCGGTAACGATGCCGTTTCCCGAGGTCTACCTGAATCTCCAGAAGGGCATTATGGACGCCGCCGTCTCCAACTGGGACCTGACTGTTTTTGCAAAATTCTACGAGGTGGCCAAGTATTACACTTTCGTGCCCTTCAGCACCATTTTCAAGTCCAACATAATAAACAAGGCCAAATGGGAGAGCCTCCCAAAAGACGTTCAGGAGATCATAAACAAGCAGAGCGGACTTTGGAGGTCTGAAGAGGGGGGATACGGGGAGTTCGATTCTGCTCGTGACCGGGCCAAGAAGTTGTTTAAAGCCAAAGGCATCGAGACGATCGAATATACAGTCCCTCCCGCAGAAGTACAAAAATGGATTGACGTTGCCGCTCGTCCGCTCTGGGACAAATGGGTGAAAGAACATGACTGCCAAGGGACATCCCGAGGCACAGCAGATCTTGAATAGAGTCCTTGAGCTGATAAAAACCTACGAACCAGCCTATAAGCCCGGTTACAAGCCATAGCGATAGCTACTAGCTGACCAGCCTGCCCCTCGAGGCGTATGGAGGAGACGATGCTTGACAGGATTCTTGAGAAGCCGGCGGTTCTGTTTCACAAGTTCGGTGGCTGGGTCCTCCTGCTGATGATGTTCCTCACCGCGGCAGATGTCTTTCTGCGTAATCTATTGAACAGACCCATACTGGGCGCTTTCGAAATTACCGAATGCATGATGGCGATCATGGTTTCTTCCGGGCTCGCCTATGTGAGCGTCGCAAAGAGTCAAATTCGCGTGGAGGTGCTGTTTGGTCGATTGCCGAAACGGGTTCAAAAGATCCTTACCATCATCACCGACTTTCTCAGTCTCGGTTTCTGCGCGCTGTTATCCTGGCGGGCTCTCGCCTATTTGAGGATCGAGTATGCCTCCGACACCAGACTGGGAGTGCTCCTCATTCCCACCCCTCCCTTTATTGCAGTAGTGGCTCTGGGGTGGCTGTTGCTCGCCGCCGTGCTTCTCAAGGACTTTGTCGAATTAATTCGGGAGTTGAAGAAATGACACCTGTAACCGTTGGCATTATTGGGTTGAGTGTCATGCTCCTGCTCATGCTTGCCGGCATGCCGATCGGTTTCGCGATGGGGCTCGTGGGCTTCGTCGGTTTTGCCTGTCTCAACGGTTATAACGCTGCCCTGTCGTTGATCGGAATAGTTCCGTACAGGACCTTCTCCGATTACGGCTTCAGCGTTATTCCTCTTTTCATGCTTATGGGCGCGTTCTCCTTCGCCGCGGGCATGAGTTCGGATCTATACAATGCCGCCCGAAAGACCATGGGCCGAGTTCCGGGCGGACTGGCAATGGCTTCTATTGCTGCCTGCTCCGCATTCGGCGCTATATGCGGCTCGAGTACCGCTACGGGAGCGACAATGGCGCTGGTAGCATTGCCGGAGATGAGAAAATTCCGATATCGGCCGGGCTTTGCCACCGCTACCATAGCGATCGGCGGAACTCTGGGGATCATGATACCACCCAGCTTAACCTTTATTATTTACGGCATTGTGGCTGAGCAGTCCGTGGGAAAGCTTTTTGTCTCCGGTATCTTTCCCGGCTTGATCGGGGCACTGCTTCTCATAGGGACTATCTATCTCCGGTGTCGCATCGATCCTCTTCTCGGCCCTCCCGGTGACAAAACGACCATTAGAGAAAAGATCGCGTCGTTCAAAGGTATCTGGGTGATGTTCTCGATATTCATCGTCGTTATCGGGGGCATCTATGCAGGGTTTTTCAGCCCCACTGAGGCGGCTGGGGTAGGGTGTTTCTTTACGCTGGTTTTTGCAGTTGCCAGAAGGCGCCTGACCTGGGCAAGCTTTCTGGAAAGCATTTATGGCACGGTGAAGATCAGCTGCATGTGTTTTATCATCGTTGTCGGCGCCATGATCTTCAGCTACTTTCTCACTATAACCAGGTTGCCGGCCGAATTGTCTGCGGCAATAGGGGGCGGGTGGAACCGATACGTTGCGCTTGCATCCATCTTGGTCATATACCTCTTTCTGGGTTGCCTTATGGATACCATCGCAATGATATTGCTTACCGTGCCGATCTTCTTGCCTTTGATTACGGTGTACGGGTTCGATCCCATATGGTTCGGCGTCGTTGTGACGCTCATGGCCGAGATATCGCTCGTTACACCGCCGGTTGGGATGAATGTATTCGTCATATCGGGTGTAGCGAAAGACGTGCCCATGTACAGCACTTTCCGGGCCATGGGCTACTATGTCATACCGATGTTCATTCTGGTGGTTCTGTTGATCGTCTTCCCCCAAATAGCTCTATACCTGCCGACTACCATGAAGTAGTTGTTCCCAGAGTTGTCCGATATGCGCCGGAACTCGATTGTCGGAAGGGTCATTTCAGGCTTTGTGAGAACAGGAACAGAGAGAAAAGAAGGAGACAAACACGCATGAATAGCATAGTTGAGAAATCGGAGAAGGTTCGATGAAGATTATTGGCATTGAGATGTTTCCGGTCAGCATTGCCTTCAAAAGAAAGGTGAAGACAGCCTTTCGCGGCTATGCGAGAGACGAGGGTGTGTGCGAGGACAACGTCGTCATCAGGATACACACCGACGAAGGCATATCCGGCCTGGGCGAGGCGGGCACCTGGGGGGTCTATTACGTCGGGGAGAGCCAGGAATCGATAATGGCCGCCATTGGAACTTTTTTCTTTCGTGAGGTGCTGCAGGGAGAAAACCCCTTCAACGTGGATCTCATCCACAAGAAGATGGACGAGGCCGTGCTCAGGAATCCGGTGGCGAAATCGGCTGTCGACCTTGCCCTTTACGACATCATGGGCAAAGCCCTCAATGTGCCCGTATGCCAGCTCATAGGCGGCAGCTATGCGGACAAATACCGGACCAATGCGGCCGTCTTAGGCATAGACACGCCCGAGGTAATGGCAAAGATCGCGAAGGACTCTCTTAAGGGCCTTGGACCCGAACCCAGAATGTTGAAGGTAAAGCTGGGGCTCGAGTACCTGAAGGATGTCAAGCGTGTCGAGGCCATTCGGGAGGCGATCGGCCCCGAGCACTACCTTCTGCTTGACTGCAACGGATCGTTGCAGGTGAAGGAGGCTATCCACTTCGGCCAGAAAGTGGAGCAGTTCGCGCCGGTATTCATGGAGCAACCGGTGGGCTACGACGACCTGGAGGGGCTTGCGGAAGTCAAGAGAAACGTGCCCGTCCCTGTGGGGGCCTGCGAATGCGCCTTGACCATCGAAGACATGATGCGGGTGATAAGGATGGACGCCGCCGACTTCTTCAACTTCAAAATCGACCGGCTTGGAGGTATCTACAAGGGGAAGCAGGCAGTGGGCATGATCAACGCCGCGAACAAGTGGACTCTGTTGTCGGGACAGGTGAGCGTGGGTATCGCCGCTACAGCCCGAAACCACTTCGCCGCAGCAACTTGCACGATGTTCCGTCCCGTTGCCTCAGGGGTCTCGGGCGTATTTTCCATCTATCCGGCTTTCTACCCCGAGTACAAACCGGTGGAGAACGTCCTGACCGGCCTCATTAAGGTCGAGAACGGCTACGCCGAAGCCCCCCATGGCCCTGGGTTTGGCATCGAGCTCAACGACAAGGCCCTCGAACAATTCCTGACCAGGGGAAAGAGCCCCGTGCTCGTGGGGAAGAAGGCTTAGGCGGCCGACCGGCGTAGCGGATCATCCATAGGGAGGAAGCATTCGACATGGCAGGGGTATCACTGAAAGAAAGAGACCGGAGATGGTCTAATATCAGGCGCGAGCTGGAAAACAAGGGGCTTCAGGCGCTCATCATCGTGAGCGACGGCCACCTCGAGAGAAGGGGGTCACTCCGGTACGTCTCCGACGTGAACGGGATGCTCAGATACGGCTACGTCGTCTTTCCGGCGAAAGGTGAGCCGGTCGGCATATACAACAAGGGGGGCTGGATCAAGGACAGGCGGCCCCTTCCCTTCAGGGGCGGCTGGGTGGTCGAGAGCGAGCCCTACGCCTGCTTCCTGGCTGACGTTCTAAGAGAAGTGAACGTTGAAAAGGGCCGCCTAGGCATAGAGGGAGATTTCCTGCCTGCGCCCGTCTATGAGAGGCTCATCAAGGAGATGCCCGATGCCATTTTTGTTCGTTCGGATATAATCCACGAGTTGAAGGCGGTGAAGAGCCCCGAGGAGCTCAAGGTCATAGAGGACGGGGCGGCAATGGTGGATAAAGCCTTCGCCTCGTGTCTCGAGTTCGCTCGCACGGGCATGACATGGAACGATATGACGTGCGAGGTCCATAGGCTCCTCTATCAAGCGGGAAGCGAAGACATCGGCGGCTATCCCCTTTCACGCTCCAACGACAAGATGGGCCGGGGCGATATCTATAACCACTACCCGGAGCCACAGGCCCCCGGCGGCTACTGGATGCAGTTCGGAAGACTCATTGCCTTCGGCGAGCCGGATAAGCAATGGCGAACGGCGTGGGAGCTTAATATCAAGGCCCAGGAAAAGGGAGCGGAAGCGCTAAAGGCCGGGAATACGGGCGGTGACGTCATGAGGGCGATCAACGAAGCCCTCAAGGGGACCCCGTATACCGGGGCAGATCGCGGCTCAGGACACGGGGTGGGACTCGATATTATCGAAAGGCCCTTCATTGCCCTCGATGACGAAACAGCTCTGAAGCCGGGCATGGTGGTAGCGATTCACCCTGTGCTGGCACCTCCACCCCCTGTCTTCGAGGCCTGTGCAGACATGTTTGTCGTTACTGAAGGCAAGCCCCGGAAGCTCTCCAGTGTCTCGCCGGAGATAAAGATCCTTTGAATTATGACCACTGATGCCGGAAGAGGACACGTGACATCGAGAGAGGAGTCCGTCGAACATGACTCGTCCACCTCCCTGGCAAGGGGACTGAGCGTTCTGGAGTGCTTCGGGAAAGAGAAGCGTAATTGCTACACCCTTTCGGAGCTGGCAAAACGGTTGAACATGCCGAAGTCCAGCATCTACCGCGTCCTGAAGACACTGTCGCGCATGGGTTATCTGAGATACGAGGAGCACTCGAAGCACTACTATCTCGGCGTTCGCGTGTTGTCGTTGGGATTCGCCCTCCTTGAAGGGATGGAGCTCAGAGAGATTGCAAGACCCTACATGGAGATGCTTTCCCGTGAATGCAACAAGACCGTGAACCTGACGATCCTCGATGGAATGGAGATGGTCTATGTGGAAAGAGTGAGCGTCTGGAGTATCAGGGCCTACAACATAAGCGTGGGAAGCCGACTTCAGCCGTGGAATAGTGCCGCGGGAAGAGCCGCCCTGGCCTATCTGGATTCGTTAACGGTGTCTCAAATGCTTAAAAAGGCCAAGAAAGACGGTGTCTTTACGGGTGACGAAGAAACGTTCATGAAGACCCTGGCGGATGTGAGGAAAAACGGGTTCGCCGAAAACAACCAAGAGCAACGGGCAGGGATACTGGCTATCGCCGTGCCGGTCTTCTCATCCAAGGGTGTCACAGGAGCGATCAACCTCATTGCGGAGCCCGAAGACGTCTCTATCGGCGTGTTGAAAACGGATTATGCACCCAAGTTGATGAAGATGGGGAGCCAATTGTCCGAGGCCCTGGGGTACAGAGGATAGGAGCACATGGTGGGAACCGATAAGAAATACGAAGAGCGTGCGCTGGATGTCCTGATCATCGGCGGAGGCGGCGCGGCGGCTTTGGCCGCTTTGGAAGTAAAAAGAGCAGGTCTGACCGTAGGGCTCGTCACGAAAGAATCGGCCCTCGTGGGCGGTGCCACGATTATGGCGGCTGGTGGTACCTGCGCGGTGTTCTCACCCGGCGACACCCCGGAGACCTTCCGGGGCGACATCTTGAGGTCCGGCCAAAATCTGAACAACGCGAAGATAGTCAGAAGAGTGACTGAGGGCTCTGCAGGAGGCGTCTTTAACCTCGAAACACACGATTTTCTCCTCGACAGAAAGGACAGCGACACGCTGCGGACAATCAACCACGGCGAAGGCCATAGCTATCCCAGGGGATACCTGGACAGAAGGGAGGCCCTGGGCGTTTGTCACACCCTCTCGAAGGCGTTGATGAGAAACGAGATAGCCCTCTTCCCGGAGACAATCGCGAGCAAGCTCCTCGTGAAGGAGAATAGGATCCTGGGAGCGGTAGCGATGAGCCTCGCCTCGGGCGAGTACCGGGTTTTCAAGGCAAAGGCAGTCATCCTCGCCACAGGAGGCCTTGGCGCTCTCTACAAGCTGACTACCAACTCCGCCGTCCTCACGGGCGACGGGTTTGCCCTCGCTTTTGAGGCAGGCGCAGAGCTGGTCGATATGGAAATGGTGCAGTTTTTTCCCATCTCCTTCCCCTATCCTGCTGTTCGGAGGGGGAAGATGATCGGCGTCTGTTCCTGGTTCGGCCCTGATGTGAGACTGCTCAACGGGTTGGGGGAGAGGTATATGCCGAAGTACGACCCGGAGAGAAAGGAAATGAGCACCAGGGACATCGTCTCCCGGGCAAATTTCATAGAAATCATGGAAGGCAGAGGGACAAAGAACGGAGCGATCGTCGTTGATCCTACAAAACACGATGCGGCGAAGCTCACCAAGTTCAAGACATCCATTCCCCACGTATATGCCATGTTCAGAGAGGTCTATGGCAAACGGGTGGCCGAATGGGAGGAGCCTTTCGAAGCGATACCGAGCCAGCACTTCTTTATGGGAGGGATCAGGATAGATGAAGCGTGCAGGACCAATGTCGCCGGGCTCTATGCCGTAGGGGAAGTGTCAGGCGGCATGCACGGAGCGAACCGCTTAAGCGGCACCGCCTTGACCGAAATATATACGATGGGTCCCGTTGCCGGAGAATCGGCCGCCCTCTACGCCCGGGGAGAGGAGCTGATCTCTCCGGACACTCAAGCGATCGATGAAGAGATCGGGAGGCTGAACGGTCTGTTCAGAAGCAAAAGGGAGGGCGTGAGGCCCTTCGAGCTGAAGGCCGCAGTGCAGGACGTCATGTGGAAAGGGTTGGGGCCTGTCCGCAGTGGTGCGGGGATCGAGGCAGCCATCAACGCGCTTGAGCGGATCAGGGAAGGACAGATCTCAGGGATGGTTATCGGCTCACAGGACCGGACCTATAATCGGGACAGAATGGAAGCCATCGAGGTGCCTTTCATGATAAGAACAGGACTCCTCGTGGCCCGTGCGGCCCTGTGCAGAAAAGAGAGCAGGGGATCTCACTACAGGACCGATTTCCCGGAAAGAAACGACGAGGAATGGCTCAGGAATGTCGTTGTCAAAAAGAACAAGGACGGGGATGTCGGTATAGAGACGGCAAAAACCGTACAGGCAGGATGAGATGAAAGCAAAATGTGATGTTTGGAGATCCGATCCGGGTGCCGGAGTAAAGGGAAGTTACAGCACCTATGTTCTGGACGTCGATCCCACCGAGACGGTCCTGGGTATTCTCGTGAAGATCAACCACGAGCTCGATCCCGGCTTGGCCTTTCGCTTCGCCTGCGGCGTGGTCAAGTGCGGGGAGTGCGCCCTCGAAGTGAACGGGTCTTCCTGCCTCGCCTGTGAAAAGGCGGTGGAGGAAGAGATGCGCATACGCCCCTTGCCCGAGCTCCCCATCGTCAAGGACCTCGTTATCGACAGGAGAGCGGTGTTCGACCGGGTTTTGAAGCTCATCCCGCAATTGTCGCAGATCAAGGAAAGCACCGAGCTTAGGGGCCTCGACCCCGATGGCATGGACAAATTCGTTAGGCTGACAAAGTGCTTCGAGTGCCTCATGTGCCAGTCCGCCTGTCCCCTGCGTCCGGGCATGGAGGGAGAGTTCGTCGGACCCCTGGGCCTTCTCTGGCTGGGCCAAATGTCTGTGGACCCCGGCAAGAGGCCCATCATTGAGCACAAGATAAACGCCTCATTGGAAATGTGCCTGCGGTGCGACACATGTTCGCAGGCGTGCCCCTGTTCGGAAGATATCATCGGCTTAGCCATCGATACCCTCGAGAAGGGGACATAAGGATGTGGAGAAGGACCTTTCGGAGCGCCGAAGGCCCTTGGATCTGATTGTACAAATGTTCTGGCACCGGGCCTTCGACGCGCAATATGAATGGACGCGCAGTGTGAACAGGCAACAGTAGGATGGAGGCTATGAATGAAGATCAAGAAAGTAGAGATAATCCCGGTAGATATTCCCTATAAGATGCCGTTTCGCGTCTCTTACGGAGGAATCACGTCCGGCAGTTACATCATCCTCAGGATAATGACCGATGAAGGCGTCGACGGCGTAGGCAGCAGCATCGGTTTCGGCAAGATCGGTCTCAATCGGGAAAGCGCGATGGCTACGATGAAGAGCATCGCGTCAGCCTTGCTCTTAGGGAGGGACCCGCTCAACACGGAGGCCATTCTGAGCAGGATCGATGTAGCGCTCCCCGGAAGCTTTCGGATAAAGGCCCACTTCGACTACGCCCTGTACGATCTGAAGGGCAAGATACTGAACATTCCTGTTTATCAGTTGCTCGGCGGCCTTTCGAGGGAAAAAATCCCTCTCGAGTGGATCCTTATGATGGACGATCCGGAAGTCCAGGCCAAGATAGCCGTCAAGTACATTGAGGCCGGATTCCACAGCATTAAGATGCATGTGGGGGGTGAGCCCGGATTGGCCGTCAAGAGATTCCGGGCGGTCCGCGAGGCCGTGGGGCCCGATGTTCCGATCGCGGTGGATATATCGAGCACCGTAGGGACGCCGAGCCATTGGAATGCCTCTGATGCGCTGCGTCTCATCGAGGAATTGAATAAATATAATCTCCATTATGCGGAACAACCGGTGAGCATAACAGACATCGACGGCTTCAAGTCAATCAAGGCACGGACCACGGTTCCTCTTGCCGCCGACGCCAGCGCCGACTCGGTTGCGGAAGCCTACAACGTGATAAAGCATGACGCGGCGGACATCTTCCATGCCCTTATGGGGAGGATAGGAGGCATCCGGAGGAGCGTGCAGTTTGCCAATCTCATCGATACGGCAAATCTCGATTACGCGATCTGCGTCCTGGGAAATGGAATCGAGCATGCGGCCGGCGCCCATTTTGCCGTATCGCGGGCAAAGAGAGAAAGGATCCTCGATGAGATGGGTCTCCTCTTCTACCTTTATGGGACCACCGAAACAAAGGACATCACTACGGACGTCACGAAAGAGATTAACGGCAAGATAGAGAAGGGGTATCTGTATCCTCCCAAGGGGCCGGGACTCGGTGTCGAGCTCAACGAGGAGATGGTGAAACGATATCTTGCAACGGATACGAGCACGATTGTCGTGCAAGAATAGAAAAGTCTCTGTCAAACCCTTGTCACTATACCGGCCTTGTCCTGGGGTTCGACTCCCCAATGCCCTACACTCCAAAGCACGCAAAGATTTTTTCAGCGTAAAATGGCCAAGAACAACAGAACGCTTGCCATCAAGGCATTGGCGAACAAGCTCAGCGAAGCAACCTTCAATCCTTCACAAGAGATAAACCACCTCTGTCAAACGCTCCCGCAAACTTTTGGCTCCCTCTGAGCCGGAGCGAAACATCCCGATCACCCCTGTAAGAAGGCATAATATAAAATCCACACAATCATGATATATTTGTCAAAGGAGGGACATTTCCCATAAATTAAAGTAATGGTTTATAGGGGCGCTCATTAATGCAAGCCATCTTTTACCGCACAATGCACAGGCACATGTCGTTTACACATTCTTCGAAGAAGATACTAACGCGTTACTTCGTCCGAAAAGCTTGTTGTCTGTATGATCTCGCCGTGTTTAACTGCGGCGCATTGAGGCGAAACAAATCAATACTTTGTTTCGAGTGCGGCCCTAAACATCGCCTGCATATTCTCGACAGGCGCAAACTCCGGTATGAGACATCCACCACTCAGGAAAAAGTGTCCGTCTCTGCCTGCCTTGTCAATAACTTTCTTGGAATGCTCGTACACCATCTGTGGTGTCCCGATAGCAAGTGGCTCAGTGGGTTCCACATTTCCCATTAGAAGATATGCATCGCCTAACGTTTCCCTAGCAAAGCCAAAATCCACCTTTGCGTCCAGGCTCAAACCGTGAACTCCTGTGTCGGCTAATAATTTCAGGCGATCTGAAGTATTGCCACATATGTGCATAATCAATTTAACCCCAGTTCCCTTTAGGGCATTTACCATCCGTTTGGTGTAAGGGAAACCCCACTCTCTATAAAAGCTGGCAGAAATGGCATCGCCGGAAGATGTAGGATCGGAAATCTGCAAAATATCAGCCCCCGCCTGGACCACAGCAACACCCCAGACAATCAGGCTGTCAGTTACTATTTCCAAGAGCCTCCGGGCATCTTCCTTTTTCTTGAAGAAATCTCGCATGAGATATTCGGTCCCTCGGAGCATGGCGGCATGCCGGAGAGGGCACTGGACGTATCCCATAACTGGTATCTCTCCCATACACAATTCCTTCAATCTGGAGATACTTTCAAGGATCAAGGGGAGACGCCCGTCTTTGTTCGGATTGAGAATCCTCAGTTTTGGAAGATCTACCGTATAATCCTTAATCGCAAAATCAATCACCATGGGCGGAGATTTATCCCCATATTTGAGTTTGGAGCCCATCGCTTCTGACTCCGCATGATCTCCGCTCATCCCCCATACCACATCATAACCGAATTTCTTCGCGGAGTAAACCTGAGAAAATACGTGCTTCTCCACATTTAGAATTGTTTCACAAAACCGGATATCCGCCTGCTTGCAGCACCATTCTCTGACAATTGGAACGATAGGCACCCTGTCAGGCTTCACACCATCGAAGCAGCCCATAATCCTCGAATAAGAATTCATGTTACGCACTTCTCCTCTATTTTTCCAAGATGGAACTGGCAATTTGTCTATATTTCAGCTGACTACTTTAAGCAGTCCGAAGTCTTCATTTCCTTTCCTTACCAAAGTCAGAAGACAGCCTTGTGTCGCCATTCCTCCCCATCTGACTTTCTCCGTGTAGGCTGTAGGGTAAACCCCTTCTCCACAATCCATTTTTAAAACTCAGATGTTCTGCATCCGACTGATTCAGCCAGCTGTAAACCCTCACCAAAATGCTTCCCACAATTCACTTTGTACAGATTTCAGAACTGTCAACTTAATAGTTGGTGTTCTTCTCCTAAGAAAACCTATCCTGCAACCTTCAAGTCCGTTCAATTCCGCCGTTTTCCATGAGACCCTTTTTTCAACAAGCGACCGTAATAAGGAGATTTTGAAAGGTACAAAGCTGCGAGTGGATTATGACAAGTTACCCTGTCCTTTACAGCCAGCGTAGTCATAAGTGTTGTGCAATACTTCATAAATGTAGTGTCATGCCCAACGCACAACCCCAACATAATTGCCATGTCAACCTTTTCCGCATTCAAAATCATAGCCTGCGCAATAGGGTTACATGCCGTTTCCCATTTTTCTTTACCAAAAATCTTCTCGGACGGTCTAATACCAATCTTCTCTTTTTCAACACCCCCAACTTTACATCTAACCGAAACAACATCAAAACCACTGTTTTCCAGCACATTCGCAAATATACGCGCTTCATTGTCCAAACCGCCGCAAAAGGCAATGCCAAGTCTTTTAAAACCACATTTTTTGCACAATTGTATGATCTCTTCAACTCTAGTATTCCTAGTCCTGAGACCGTCAGGGGTATGTTCGTAGCATTCAAACTCCTGTACAGACGAAAGTCGGCAGAAGTCCTTGTTATGCACCTTTTCATACTCCTTTGCCGCTTCCACCATAATATCCGGGAATACTTTCATTGGACAAAACTCCGGTGCACGCTGGATATTCAATAGGTTATTAACCTCCATATCCGGATAACAGGCATGAATTGAGCATTTCGCACAAGACGATCTTTCTTTCCTTTTTCTAATCGTTGCTTTAACCATAGTAAACCGCTCCTAAAACTGATTTTGAATTTTGAAAGACTGTCCCTAGATAGTGAACAAGTCGCTGCATAAACCTACCCCAAAACTCTTTGTAAAAGTCAATCCCCTCCATTGTACAATCAGTGCGCCGGTGCTCTTCAGTCGGCGGCCGCGTTTAGCTTAGTGAGAGTCGTCCTAAAATAAGTCTTTATCTATCGCGTCATAAGTGCGGGTAGAAACAACATTACTTGAGAAAAAATTATTATAAGTGCAATTATCATCATCATTAGAAAGGGAAAGATACGACGGAATACGGTGGTTAAGGGGAAATTGGACAGCACCTTCTGAGACGGACAACCAAAACCGTCAAAGGTCGCTTCCGAGCCCCTATCTTATTGAAAACTCAACGGCCGAATGACAAATTCAGACCAATTTTCGAAGCTTCTACACACGCCCAGCCTCATCGTCCCATGAGGCTGGGAAGAAAGAGTGCAATTTGAGGGAACATGACTACAAGGATGAGGCAAAAGATCATCATGCAGAGGAACGGCAGAATCCCTCTGAACATGGTAAACAGGGGGACATCCCTTGCAATCCCGTGGATAACGTAGACATTCATCCCTACAGGCGGAGTGATGACTCCCATTTCGGACACAAGCACCATGACCACTCCAAACCAAATAGGATCATACCCAAGCTTCAAAATTACAGGATAAAAAATAGGAACTGTAAGAATAACCATGGCTAGAGTATCCATAATACAGCCCAACAGGAGATACGCCAGCAGGATGCACATAAGGATGATGGTGGGGGGACCTGGAGGCTACCCACAAAACTGGCTAATTGGAAGGGAATCCTGCTAATAGCCAGAAAGTACCCGAAGATCATAGCGCCAATAACGATAACGAAGATCATAGCTGTTGAAAGCATGGTTTCCATGACTGAGGCAATTAGGTTCTTTTTCGTGAGACGTCCTTTGAACACGGCAAATAAGAAAGCACCGAAGGCGCCAACCCCAGCCGCCTCAGTAGGGGTAAAAAGACCTAGATATAGTCCCCCCATGATCACGATAAACAGCACCAGCACTCCCCAGCAATCCCTCAAAGAAGCGAGTTTCTCAGAGAAGGCCGTTTTGCTCCCTGCGGGTCCTAGACTCT
The DNA here is from genome assembly GCA_963740905.1 of uncultured delta proteobacterium. Taxonomy (GTDB): domain Bacteria; phylum Desulfobacterota; class DSM-4660; order Desulfatiglandales; family HGW-15; genus JAFGDM01. Next base: position 1,906 of record CAVUFY010000017.1, on the reverse strand, counting down.
TGTTTAACATGACCAGAACTGCGACGCACAGTATGAAAAGCAGGGCGAGAAGAATACCCGGAAACACCCCTGCCATGAAGAGCTTTCCGATAGACTGCTCGGTAATAATGCCATAGATGATCAGAATGGAGCTAGGCGGGATCAAAATACCCAGGGAACCACCGGAAGCCACAACACCAGTAGCCAGGGCGGAATCGTACCTGTATTTCTTCATCTCAGGAAGAGCGATCATACCCATGGTCGCCGCGGTGGCCAGGGTCGATCCGCTAACTGCGGCAAATCCGCTGCACGCTATAACGGTAGCCACTGCCAGACCCCCTGGTATACCGCCTATCCACTTGTACGCGCTCTTGTAGAGTCCCTCGCTCATACCGGAATAGAATGCCAATGATCCCATCAAGAGGAACAGGGGGAGTACGCAGAGATCGTAGCTGGCGACGGTGGAAAAAGGTACCGTTCTCAAGATCCCCAAGGCGCCATCCAAACTGGTAAGATAACAGAACCCGCCAAATCCGACTCCAGCCATGACAAGCCCGACAGGCATTCTCAGGAAAAGCAGGATAATCAGGACACCGATTCCGATCAACCCTACCGTGAAGGGATTCACTTCCTAAACACCCCATATAAGTGCTCGAAGAAGTTAACTAGCAGAACAAGGTCAAAGGCTGCATAGCCTACAACAAGGACGATCAAGAATGGAAAATGGGGAATGTGAAGAACTCCCGATACATGCCCCGCCTCCCACAGACTTTTCGTCTGTATCACGCCTTGCCAAGCGATTAGCGTTACCACGCCAATGCTTAAAAGGCACGTGACGGCATGAATGGCCTGGCACCCTCTCGGGTAAGAGACTCACAAACACATCCACACTCACGTTCCCTCGTCGAAAGGCACAGTAACCAAACCCCAGAAACACAACAAAGGTCATGAGAAATTCTATGAGTTCAAGGGCTCCAGGAACGGTAGGTGGAGTAAATACCGCCCCACCACGTGAACCACGACGAGCAACATAAGAATTAGAAGGAAGAAGCCTCCAAGGTAGTTGATGGCGCGACCGAAGGGATAAGCCACATCGCTTACAGCGTCAGCAATTTTTTTTAACCACATCACGAGACTTCTCCCTACCGCAGTCTATGACTTTCTTAATCACGCCAACTGCCGAACTAGTTATTGTATTTCTTGATGTACTTCTTAGCACTTTCTACAAGCTTCTTTCCCGGGAGTCCTTTGGCTTCCGCGCGACTGATCCAAGACTCTGTAATAGGTGCACACTGCTTTTCCATCTCGAGGTCTCATCTGCAGTTAGCGTGATGACCTCCATGCCTTGCCTCTTTCCAAGCTCAAAGCCAGCTTTGTCTGCAGCATTCCAAGCTTTTCCAACCAAATCAGCACCTACGACGCCGCTGCATTCATCTATGGCCTTCTTGATGTCATCGGGCAGACTGTCATACTTTTTCTTATTCATGGCAACCCAGAACCACTGGACATCGAAGTCCCCGATGGTCATATACTTAGTCACTTCAGAAAGCTTATAGGTTCTTATCGCTTCACAAGGAAAGATCGTGGCATCAATCGTGCCTTTTGACAGGGCCAGATAAGACTCTGGAGAGGGCATGGATACAGGGGGCCCACCCAGGGCTTTGATGATTTCTCCAATGTCACCCGGAGCACGGACAATAAGCCCTTTCATATCCTCCATAGTCCGCACAGGCTTGTTTGAGAAAAGCTCGCCAGGCCCTTGCGAAAACAACCATAAGAGGTGGGTATCGGCGTATTCCTTTTGCATCTCTGGAAACTCATTGTAAAGGTCCATCCATGCGCGACTAGCGGCCCAGGATGAACGGGCCCCCAGGAAAGGAAGCTGCGTGACCTCGCTCATCGGAAAGCGGCCGATATAATATGGTCC
>CAVUFY010000016.1:0-260504 GCA_963740905.1 uncultured delta proteobacterium | reverse complement strand
CCTTATGGAAGACCGGTGGGGCAGGTGGGAGACAAGGCAGGGCAGAGAGAAGTGCTCCTGGCTGCTCTGGAAGTTCTGGAAAAGGCGCAAACGCCGGGAGAGGTCCGGCATTTGCAGTTCACCTGGCCTCAGGACCCCAAGGAGACGGACTGGCAGCCTCCTGAGATGAGCCCCCTCATCAAGGTTTTCCTGAAGGACATCAAGGAGGCCCGAAGACGGGAGCAGGAAAAACAAAAGGAAAAGTAGCGGTCGGATTAGAAGAACCGGCTGGGAAAATGGGCGTTTTTCAGCAGCCTGTTGACTGGCAGGCTGCTCAAAAACGTCCAGATCCAAGGCTCCCGAAATCCGAAGGAGCGAGGCGTACCTGTTAGTACGTCGCAGCGACGACGGATGAGGGAAACGCCGGAAATGGGCGTTTTTCAGCAGCCTGTCACAGGACTTTCGTGACCTTCATCCACCCGGGCCTCTGTGCCGAAGCACGCTGAACAGAACTCTCTGAGCCCAGGACTTTCACCAGTCCCTCTGACATCGCCCTTTCCAGAATCTCGCCGAAGGATCTGAAATCGGAGACGGCGGTATCCAGGACCTCCTCCCGCATCTTTTGCCGCTCTGCATCATTTTCCCCTGATAGATAGCGAACCAGGGAGATGAACCCCTTTGCGTCCGGCAGGTGGTATTGATCGATATCGCCGATCGTTCCGATAATCGCCTTGGCCAGTTCATCACCGCTCAGGTCGATGTTCTTCAGGAAACGGGCCGACGCGTCAAAGATGTCCAGAGTCTTTTCCAGGTTGGGATCCCTATAGGAAACGAAAGTGAGCACGCCCGTGAACCTGTCGAAGGCGCTGAAGGCCCCGTACGCTCCTCCCTGAACACGCACTTTCTCCCACAACCAGGCATTGCGCAGATGGCGGCTGATCACGTGGGCCGAGCCATGGAACCGGTACCCTTCGTCGTACAGATTCACTCCCTTTCCCACGTAGTTTACCTGAGCAGGGATCATCATGCCTTCATGGTCTGCCGCCAAACCCATCCCCCACTCCTGCTTTTCGGCAGGCCGGGCCGGCAAGGCGTCCAGAAATTCTCCGACCTGAGTCCGGAACCGGACCCAGGCCGCCTGATCCAGCGTGACGTTGAGAAGCATGGCGTTTCGGTTGATCAGGATCCGTTTCATCTTTTCCAGGTCGGCAAGGACGGAGGGCCAACGCTCCTCCACGGCTTTTGCCAGATCTCTGAGAAAGAAAAGATAGCTGATCCCTCCCATCTGCTCAGCGGCCCAGTCCGCCTCGTCGAAATGACTCCTGATCCGGAGACCCACAAATTGGTGTCCCGAGGGCACCAGCGATTCTTCCTGCCTGGCCTTGGCTTCAAGAACCATCTGCCGGAACCGTTCACGGTTGTCGAGACGGACCTTCAGGAACACGTCCCTCAGGATCTCCATGAGGGCACCGGCTTGCTCCATCATGGCCTTGCCGCGAAGGAACAGCCAGGCCGTCGAGGAGGCGGCGTCCTTTACCATAGAGGTGTGAAAAATGGGCCTGATGCCTCCAGTTTTCCTGCTGATTCTCTGGGTCAGGGTCACATAATCCTCGTCCTCGGTCCCCATTTCGAGCAGAGCCCGGCTGAACAGGGGAAGATAAGAGAGGTATTCCTGCGGCAGGGTGTGTATGTCGAAGCCAGCATCCAGATAGACAATGCCGCTGGTGAAAAGATCGTGGTAGATAATTTCCGCCCCCTTCTCTGTGGAAGCGGCCAAAGGAATCACCTTGTTCTCCCGGCTCAGATCGGAGAGTTTCAGGGTCGGAATGACGGCAAGGGCTTCAGGAGGATCAGGCGCCTCCTGCATCTGCCTGAGTCTTTCAGTGTTGGCAATGACACGGTTGATTTCATGGGCATCCATGGCGGCCTTCGCCCTGTCCAGTCGCTCCTGCTCCGCCGCTTCGAGCTTCCCGGCGAGGTCGGAATCAGGCTTCAGGAGCACAACGGAGCGATGCGCATTTCGGATCATGCTGCTATCGATCATCTCCTCAAAAAAATGCTTCCGGCCGGAGATCTTTTCTTTCACGCATTTGAGGGGCTCTTCAAAGGCGACAAGGGACAGGGGGTCTTCTCCATACAGCCAGGTGGTCAAGGACCGCAGCATGATGAGCAGGCCTCGGGGATAGCTGCCTGAATTGTTTTCCCTCAGGACGAACTCGATCGTATTCACCGCCGCCTCGATCGTGTGGGGATGAATGCCCTGTTTTACCAGGCCGGCGAGGGTTTCAAAAATCAGAGTCTGCACCTTGTCCGCATTTTCCGGATTAATTCCCTTCAGGCCGGTGGAGAAATACATCTGCCGCAAGTCGCTCCCGAGTCCTTCTCCGGCCAGATCCTCTCCGTAGCTGGAATCGATGAGGGCTTTGCGCAGGGGGGAACCCGGCATACCCAGAAGGATGTATTCCAGCATGTGAGAGGCCAGGTTGACTTCAGCCCGAGAAGCCTCATCCAGAAGCCAGTTTAGTGTTACCATACCCTTGGGGTCCTCGCCTCCGCTTCGGCCCGCGGCAAAAGGCTTGATCAGGGTCTTGGGCTCCTTTAGAGGCTGCTGGAGAGGAACGGCGGAATCCACATTCATGGGGTCGAATTCCTTCAGGTATCCATCCATCATCCGCAAGCGCTCTTCAGGATCATCATCCCCGTAAAAATATATACGGGCATTGGACGGGTGATAGTAGGTCTCGTGGAAGGCCTTGAACCGTTCAAAGGTGAGGTCCGGAATCTGCGACGGATCTCCCCCTGAGTCAAGACCGTAGGGCGTATCAGGAAACAGGGACTGCTGAGAGTACTCGGCCAGGAGATTGTCCGGAGAGGAACGCGCGCCCTTCATTTCATTGAACACAACGCCTTTGAAGGTCAAAGGGTTGTCAGGCCTGTCCATCTCATAATGCCAGCCCTCCTGCTGAAAAACGAAAGGCGTGAGTCTCGGGTAGAAAACCGCGTCGAGGTACACATCGACGAGGTTGTAAAAATCCCGAACGTTTTGGCTGGCTACCGGATAACATGTCTTATCCGGGTAGGTCATGGCGTTGAGAAAGGTCTTGAGAGAGCCCTTCAGAAGTTCTACGAAGGGCTCCTTCACGGGGTATTTCCGTGAACCGCAGAGCACCGAATGCTCAAGGATGTGGGCTACCCCGGTTGAATCCGAGGGAGGGGTGCGAAACGTGATCCCGAAGACTTTGTTCTCATCATCGTTCACCAGAGAAAGGAGTTCGCTCCCTGTCCTGACGTGACGGAACAATAACGCCTTGGTCCGCAGCTCCGGAACTTCTCTCTCCCACTCTTTCAAAAAGCCATGAATGACGGCCATTGGTTTCCTCCTAATTTGCCTTCAATCCTTTCAGCCTCTCCTTGGACAATATTCCGCCATGACAGGAGCCTCTGTTCCTTCATGACAGGAAATAGGTATGGGTGGGGCTCAGCAAATGAGGTCGCGTGTTCGTGGAGCGTATCGTGCCGCACCGGCTTCGGTTCAGTCGCTTGAGCTTATAGGAGTCGAAAAACCGGATCTGCTTTTCCGTGATGGACTCCACGATCGACCAATGATCCCACATGGGTCCGCCAAGGCCGATCAGAATGGCTCTCCTGCCCCCGTTGTTGAGGAAGATCATCATCGCCGCCCAGAACTCATCCAGGGGAGTATCCGGACACTGCTTGAACGGCATGGCCCGATTGCTGATTTGCTCTCCCACCACATCCGCAAAAATGCCTCCAATGGTCGTGAGGCCGATTCCCTCGGTAAGAATCTTGGCCAGGTCATTGGTCTTCTCGAGATACAGGATAATCTTCTTAAAGAGTTCACGGGCTTCTTCGTCTCCGATTCCGGAAACGATTCGCACGGCATTCACGATGCTGTAAACGGCGCATAACCCGTCGAGCGCACCCTGTTCATACGGCTTCATTCCAGTACTCCTTGACTCCCCCGCCCCCAGGAAAGACGTGACCCAAGCCTCTCGGGCGGGTCTCCCATGTGGATTAGCTCTTCATTGAACCACGGCAGGCTTCAAAGCCCTTGGGGATGGAGCGAGGGATGGCGATGAGCCGCGAGATTGACCATCATACTGAGCATCGCCCCGTATGAATATCCGGCTGCCTCGGCTGCGCAAGCCATGCTGGTTTCTGCGCTGATATCCGGGTTAGGGTTGACATCGAGAACGTAGAATACCCCGTCCCGGAGCCGGATATCCAGCCGCGCGTAATCTCTGCAGCCTATCAGGCGGTATGCGGCTCGTGCCACACGGCCTAAAGCTTCCGACTCCCGCCCGGTGAGAGGCGCCGGAAGTCTCAATCTGATCTCGTCATAGTGCCGCGATCCGGGTTTGAACTTGGAGTCAAAGGTGCAAAGCCGGTCCTGCACATCTTTGAAAGCCGAGAAGTCCATCTCCGCCGGGGGCAGCATTTCCAGTGAACGATTCCCCCAAAGGGAAACGTGAAATTCTCGACCGTCGATAAAATCCTCAACCAGCGCCGGTTGCTGGAAATTTTCAAGCACGTAGGCAATGCGTGCCCTGAGTTTTTCCGGCGTCAGCACCACCGATTCACAGGTCACACCGGAACTGGCATGCTCTCTGGCCGGTTTCACGATAGCCGGGAACTTGCTCCATCCATCGGGTTCGAGGCGATCGTAAATTCGCCAGGGCGGTGTTGGAATCCCTGCGCCCCGGAGAACTTGCTTCACCTTTCCCTTGTCCCAGCTCAGGGCCAGAACATCCGGCGTCGATCCGGTGTAGACGAAGCGGAGCGATTCAAGGGATTCCGCTACCTGCGCCTCGCTGCAAGGGATACCGGGGAAACCTTCACACCAGTTGAAAACAATGTGCTCATCCGGGTCATGGCCTTCCAGGCGAGAAGCCAGGTCCGAATCACGGACGGGAATATTGGTCACAGGATGGCCTTCAGTTCTCATGGCCTTTTCAAGGGCATCAATCTCGCTCAAGGCCTCTTCGGATTCGAAGGACTCCCAGCCTTCATCCAGATTATGGATCAACAAAACGGAAAGATCGGTGCGCCTTTTTTGGCCGGTCATCTTGAACTCGCTCTACTCCATTCCCTCGATCGGGTCTTCTGCTGTATACATTCAATGAAAGAACTTTGCTTTCGGGCAACGCCGACTCTTCTGCCCCCAGATCAGTCCCCAGGGTCTGAAGAACTTCAACTATGCATTATGAATAACGAGTGCGAAAAGATCAACCCGGAATCACGGTTTTCCCTCTCCTCGCACTACTTTTTTTTCAGGAAAAGAAAGCGACCGCCTTCTTCTCTACGGCAGGTTTGGAAGATATTCCATGTAGAAGCGGTAGAAGGCAGCCAGGACAAGGGCGTGGGTGATCTCTCCTTCCCTGATCAGTCGAGGCACCTCTGCCAGGGGTCTAACGACAACCTCGATGTCTTCCTTTTCGTCCTGCTCCTGCTTTTGTGCCAGCACCACATCCTTTGCCACATAAGTGTAGCAGCGGTTGGTCAGGAAGGCCGGATTAGGATGGACGCTGCCCAGGAGAACGATGTCCGCATCCCTGTACCCGGTCTCCTCGCGCAGTTCCCGCCGAGCCGCCTCCTCTGGAGTATCTTGGGGTTCCACAATGCCGCCGGGGATTTCCAGCGTGACTTCCCTGGTCCCGTGCCGGTACTGACGGATCAGGACGACTTCCCTTCCGGCGGTAACGGGGATCACGTTGACCCAGTCCGTGGACTCGAGGATGTAGAAATCATAGGCCTGATGCGTCCGCGGAGAGCAGGCACGGTCTGTTCGTAGGTTGAAAATCCGGAAAGCCTCATTGAATTGGCTCGAGAGCAGTTTCCAGGGTTTGGTCGGCATGGAAGGTCTTCTTTAGCAGTTGATTGAAGGGAATATAGAGAATAGCTTCACAAAGCTCAAGCGCAAAACAAATTTTTACGAGAAATGTCAATACTGATGCGTTCGCAAAAGTCGGATATCGGTGTTTTCTGTCATTCCGGCGGATCCTGGATCTGGGTCCAGGACAGGCGCCGTAATCCAGGAATATCAAGGACTTCTGGACCCCGGCTTTCGCCGGGGTGACGGGTTGGGCGACTTTTTACGAGTTCGTCAATACTATTTCGAGACGATTGACAAAGGCATCCTGCGCTTGCTTCGTGAACCCTCAAAAGGCAGAAAAAAATCCACGGACGTCCTCAAGCTTGTGGGTGAGGGGCACTTCGGGAAGGCTCTTGATAAAGATTCGGCCATACCGGCTCTGGATGATTCTCACATCCAACACGCAGAGAACTCCTCGATCGGAGTTTTTTCTGATCAACCTGCCCAGGCCCTGCTTGAGGGCAATGACCGCTGCGGGGAGCTGGTATTCCATGAAGGGGTTGCCTCCCCTGCTCCGGATGAGATCAATGCGGGCCGCCACCAAAGGATCCCCGGGAGAATCGAAAGGCAGTTTGTCCACGATCAGGCAGCTCAAGGCTTCCCCTGGTACATCCACGCCCTGCCAAAACGAGCCCGTAGCCAGGAGGACGGAATGGACATCCTTCTTGAATTCTTCCAGAAGCATCGTCTTGGGCGCATCTCCCTGCCTCAAAAGAGTATAGGGTATCTTTCCTTCCAGGCGCCCATAGACTGCGTTCAGGTTGTGATAGCTGGTGAAGAGAACGAGGGCGCGGCCTTTCGTGATGGCCAGGATCTCTTCCACCCTCCGAGCGAGCTTCTCAGTAAACAGTGGATCCTGGGGAAAAGGCAGGTTGAGGGGAACATACATGAGCGCCTGTTCGGTGAAACGGAAGTGGGACGGGTAGATACCCTCCAATAGCTCCTCTGACAGGCCCAGCCTCGATCGGAAGTAGTCGAAGTTCCCGGCCGTTGAAAGGGTGGCCGATGTGAATACCATGGTTTTCACCTTCTGGTACAGGGATTCTCTCATACTCTCGGAGATATCCAGGGGAGAGGCGTGAATCACCAAGCTTTTCCTGCGCCTCTCGTACCACTTGAGCCATCCGGAATCGTGGGAGGAAAGGATACCGTCCAATTTTTCCCCCAGCTCCGCCGCCCTTGCAGCAAGGGATTGTCGACCCCTTTCATCCGCTCCTCCGAGGCCGGATTTTTCGTGGATGAATCTGAGCGACCTTCTCAACTCGTGGCACGCTGCGTCCTCCATGATCTTCATGGTCTCTTCCGTGAGCCTCCCTCTTTCCTCTCCTTCCCGGAAAAGCTCCCAGAGACGTTCTGCGCTCGATTTGATCAAATCCAGGTGCTTCCGTGTTCTTTTCTTTTCCGATGCGCCCGGATGATCGAGTTCTTTTTCAACGTCATTCACAAGCTCAAGGAGTTGGTTGGTGCTGAGGCTTTTGCCGAAATAGGTGGTGGCTACCTCTTCGATGGTGTGAGCCTCGTCGAAAACCACCACTTGAAAACGGGGAATGATCTCCCCGAAACCGCCCTTCTTTACCATGAGGTCGGCAAAGAAAAGGTGATGGTTTACGATCACTATCTGTGCCTGGGCAGCGCTTTGTCTCAGATGATTCAAATAGCACTCGTCCCAGTGAAGACATTCGGAGCCCACACACTGCTCGGAGGAAGAGGAGATCGCGTCGCGAAGGGGATCATCTTCCCTCATCCAGGCCAGTTCCGCAAAATCCGCGAATAACGTGTTGGCCAGCCATCGATCTATCTTCTCCTTCGATTGTGCTTGTTCCAACTTAGGGCGGGAAAAATACTGGTGAAAGCGATGCAGGCACAGATAGTTCTTCCTCCCCTTCATCACCATGGCGTCCACATCCTTTCCCAGTGCGCTGGACAGAAGCGGGACGTCTTTGAAGATGATCTGCTCCTGAAGATTCTTGGTCCCCGTCGATATGACGGTCTTTTTCCCGGACAGGAGGAGAGGAACAAGATATCCCAGGGTCTTGCCCGTGCCCGTGCCTGCCTCGATGATGACTTTGGTCTTCTCGTCGAGAGCTCGGCGGATGAGGCTTGCCATTTTTACCTGGGATGAACGAAACTCGAAGTTCTCGACGCACGCGGCAAGAGGACTGCCCCGCCCGAGAATTTCATCGATGCGGGCTGGAGAGGACATACAGAAAATATAGTTTGACACCGACGGCCAGTCAATGAGGAAAAGGCGAGGGCGAGCCGAACCACGGGGGGGTCTCTTCAGAGACCTCCCCATGGGTCGGGACAAGAGACTTCTCCGCATCTTGAGGTTTTTTTAAGACTCTCAAGGGAGTTCATGATACCTTCTCTTCTGTGCCGGAGGGGCCCGGGCAGGCTGGTCTTTTCAAAAGAAGCGTCTATTGACGATCTGTGCAAAATGCGAAAGAATTTATCATGCTCAGAATAATTACCTCAACGCTGCTTTCCCTGGTTGTTCTTCTCTTCGGCGGGTTGCACGGGGTTCTTGCCGACTGGTCCATCTCGAAAATCTCAGAGCGAAACGCACCGTCGGTGGTTAAAATCACTGTCCTGGACAAGGCAAACCGGGCGGTCACCTCGGGAAGCGGGTTTTTCGTGAACCACCAGGGAGAGATCGCCACCAACTACCATGTTCTCGAAAAGGCATCGAAAGTCATCGTCGAAACCGTGAATGGAGACCAGGGTGAAGTTCTGGGGATCACCCGTGCGGACCCAAGAGTAGACCTCCTGATTGCAAGGACTTCCCTTCGAAAAACGTCGTCTGTTACGCTCGGAGATTCAGACGGAGTGACGGTAGGAGAGAACGTCCTTCTAATGGGGAACGCGCCGGGGTGGAAGGGGACCTTGTCGTCAGGCATGATTACCCACCTCAGAAGAGCGGGCGATGTTGGGCTTTTTCAGATGTCCGCCAGAATCCTCCCGGGGTGCAGCGGCGGTCCGGTCTTCAACATCTCGGGTGAAGTCATCGCCGTCGCCACAGCCTTCCTGGACTCCGCACACTTTGCCATGCCCGTGAACTACCTCAAGAACTTGAGACCCGAACCTTCGCCGCTGAATGCCTTAAAGGAACCGTCGGTGAAATTCGAGGCTTCTCTTGTCGACAGGGCCCTGGTTGAAGTTCTGGTAAAACAGGATCCCGACGTTCCCGTCGCCCCGACCTCATCTTTTTTAATGTCCGACAGGAATCATCCCGTGACCATCTACTTCAAAAGCGGCCGGAAGCTGGTCTGCGACCGGGCATGGAAGGAAGGAGGAACGCTTTTCCTGGTGGTCCACGGCAGGAGTTTCGCCGTAGGGTATGACGAGGATCTTATCGATATGGGAAGATCTCTGCTATAATAATGAACTTCTTCGGATTGCGCCTGCCCTTCCCACCTATTCTGGAGCCGGGAAGACCCTCTCCACTCTCCACGGTTCCATTTCATTCTTCAACACTATAGAATGGAGCAGCTTGTTGATCGGTACGGAGGTTCAGCCCATTCCAGCCCTTCTTAAAATCCTCTTGGTCTTCGGCCTGGTGCTGGGCCTCAACCGGTTGCGGCTGCAGCTCAGCCTTTGCCTGCTCATAGGTGCCCTGATGCTCGGCCTCTGGATGGGGATGGGCCCGCTTCAGTGGTTTCAGGTGGCCTTGCTGAGCATGATCCAACTCCAGGCGTTAAGCCTGGCCCTGATCGTTGGCCTCATTCTGGTGCTGAGCAGAATCATGGATAGCGCGGGACAAATGCGCCGGCTTGTTGAAAGCTTCACCCTCCTGGCCCGTGATCCCAGAACGGTCGGTTCGGTCATGACCGCCATGATCGGGCTCCTTCCCATGCCCGGCGGCGCTTTGTTCTCTGCGCCTCTGGTGGAGACTTCCCTTTCGGGTCGGAGCGTCACAGGCGAGCAAAAAACCCTTGTCAACTACTGGTTCAGGCACATCTGGGAATACTGGTGGCCCCTGTATCCCGGGGTCGTCCTCGCCGTGGCCCTTCTCAAGGTTGAGACGTGGCTGTACATGCTGTTCATGTCTCCCCTGACTCTTATCTCCGTCATTGCCGGCATCCTGTTCATCCTCAGACCCATAGGAGACGTGAAGGCCGGCGAGAAGGGAATCCGCTCCTGGTCCGCACTGGGAAATTTCCTTTGGGAAATGATGCCCGTCCTTGTCGTCATTCTGGTTATTGCGCTCATAGGGGGCATCACATCCATCCTGGGATCCTTCGGCATTCAGGTGGAAGTCCAGGGGGCACTTTCTGTCCTGCCCGGCCTGCTTGCGGCCATCGTCTGGGTCTCATTGGTAAACCGCGTTCCCCGCATGAGGATCCAAGCCTCCTTTCTCGACCGCTCCGTCCTGCCCATGATCTTCCTTGTGCTGGCCATCATGGCCTTCCAGGGCACCCTCACTGAAAGCCGGGCCGTTCTCATGATCCGTGATGAACTGGCAAGATACCATGTACCGCTACTGCTGGTCATCGCGGCCATGCCCTTCCTTTCCGGTCTTATCACCGGGATCGCAGTGGGGTTCGTGGGCGTTTCCTTCCCTCTGGTCATCCCCATGTTTCCGGCAAGCCCCGTGTCCGATTACCTGTTCTACGCAGCCCTCGCCTTCACCTTCGGGTACATGGGGATGATGCTTTCTCCGGTGCACCTCTGTTTTCTCGTCACCAAGGACTATTATAGAGCCAGCCTTCTGAAGAGCTATCGGCATCTTCTGTGGCCGGTCCTCTTCGTCCTGGTCACGGTAATCGCTCTTTTTGGCCTTGTAAGGATGCTCTAAACTAACACCACCCAGGGTTCTGCGTGTCGTGGCGAGCCTGAAGGGCGCGGCGACCTCTAAAAACTCTTGCCCTTTTCAGAGCTTTTCATTATTGATTGACTAACAGGCTGCTATTCCTTTGAAAATGAGGTCACAGTAATGGGTCCACTAGCGAAACTGATTGTTGACGGCAAGACGTACGAGTTTCCGATTCTGCGGGGAAGCGAAGGGGAAAGAGCCATTGACATCACAACCCTGCGCCGCCAGACCGGCCTCGTCACTTATGACCCGGGCTACGCGAACACTGGAAGCTGCAAGAGCAGCATTACCTTCATGGACGGCGAAAGAGGCGTTCTGCGGTATCGCGGGTACCCCGTGGAGGAGTTGGCAGAGCATTCCACATTCGTGGAGACGGCCTACCTGCTCATCAAAGGAGAGCTTCCCACGAGGAAGGAACTCACCCGTTTTTCAGTCATGCTCAACGACCACTCCCTCGTCCACGAGGACATGCGGGAATTCTTCGAGAACTTTCCCCGAAGGGCCCACCCCATGGGCATCCTTTCCTCTATGGTAAACGCCTTGCGCGCCTTTTATCCCGAGCTGCCCGAGCGCTCGGAAGACGAGGAAACGGACATGATGTTCACGAGGCTCCTGTCCAAAGTCCGGACTATGGCGGCCATGTCCTACAAGATATCGAGGGGGCACAAGGTGGTCTATCCGAGGCCCGACCTTCTCTATGCGGCAAATTTCCTCAACATGATGTTTGACTCGCCCGTACGCCCCTACCATCTTGATCGGGACGTTGTGGAAGCCCTCAACGTCTTCTGGATCCTCCATGCGGATCATGAACAGAACAGTTCCACCGCCTCGGTCAGGCTGGTAGGCAGCTCAAGAGTCAATCTCTTTGCCGCTATTGCTGCCGGCATCTGCGCCCTTTGGGGCCCCTTGCACGGAGGCGCCAACCAGGCGGTCATCGAAATGCTCATGGACATACAGGCCAGCGGAGGGGATCCGGCGCCTTTCATCGCCAGAGCCAAGGATAAGAACGATCCCTTCCGGCTCATGGGTTTCGGCCACCGGGTCTACAAAACCTATGATCCCAGGGCGCGCATCATCAAGAGGGTCTGCGACAGGGTGCTGGCGAAGCTGAAAATTCAAGATCCCCTCTTGGACATTGCCTTAAACCTGGAGGAGAACGCCGTCAAAGACCCCTATTTCGTGGACCACCATCTCTATCCCAACGTGGATTTTTACAGCGGCATCGTTCTGAGGGCCATGGGCATTCCTCTCAACATGTTCACGGTCATGTTCGCCATTGGACGTCTTCCGGGGTGGATCAGCCAATGGAAAGAAAGCATCAACGATCCCGAGGGCAAGCTTCACCGGCCCCGGCAGATCTATGTTGGGCAGCATGAGCGACACTACACCGCCATTGACGAGCGGTAAGGAAGGCAGGTCCGGAGTTTTGAACACAAAACATGGAGCACAGCCAAAGCCAGGAACCCCTCCGCAGGGTGCGGGCGAGTCGTCGGAGTGTCTGTTTGCAATCGGATATCCATACTAAGGAGCAGCACATGGACCTGAGCATCTTCAGGAAGATGGAAGCCGAAGACCTGAGGAGGTACATCGAATTTCTTCTCTGGCACTACCGGGTCATGGACTCCTTCTGGTTTATCTATGTGGGGGAGCACTACGGCCAGACGGTGGCCGAGCGAATCAATGAAGAAGTGTGGGGCCGCGTTTCCGCCATAGGAGGCAAAGATATCGTCTCTCGCTTCGGGATTCAGGAAAAGGGGCTCAAGGGCTTTGTCGAAGCGCTTCGCTATTGGCCTTGGTGCCTCCTTATCGGTTACCGGATAGAGGAATTCCCGGACGAAGTCATCATTTCCGTTCCCTCCTGCGCCACCCAGGAAGCCCGACTGAAACGAAACCTTGAAGAATACGACTGCAAGGAAATGCACCGGCGGGAGTTCGAACTCTTTGCCGGGGAGGTGGATCCGCGAATTCGGACACAGTGTCTTTTTGCTCCGCCCGACCCCCACCCGTCCGACCTGTTCTGCAAGTGGCGGTTCTACCTCGAGGGGAAGGGAACCTGATATGTCTCCCTCAGCGACCACTTCGGGCTATTCGAAGGATGGGCTCGAAGCTCTTTACACCTCGTACAATCAGCGTTGTTTTGTCCATCCGGACCCCCTCGAATTCCTGTATCGATACGAGGAGTCCGGAGACCGGGAGATCGTTGCGCTGATCGCCTCTTCCCTCGCCTACGGCAGGGTGGAGCAAATCCTGAAGAGCGTGGCCACGGTCCTTGCGAGGATGGGGGCTTCGCCTGCTGATTTTCTTTTATCGTCTCCTTTTCAGACGATCCTTGCCGCCTTCGAAAACTTTAAGCATCGCTTCACTCCCGGCGCAGACATTTCCTTGCTCCTCTGGTCTGCAAGAAGCATGATCCTGGAACACGGCTCCCTTTACCAGTGCTTCATGTCAGGATATCAAGACAGCGATGAAACCATCCTTCCTGCCCTCTCCGCTTTTGTCAGGTTTTTCCATGCAGGTCGTTCGTGCTGTTGGAGCGGGTTTCTGCCCTCTCCGGCCAGAGGCAGTGCATGCAAGCGCCTGAACCTCTTCCTGAGATGGATGGTGAGGAAGGATGATGTTGATCCCGGCGGCTGGAGCGGAATCCCCCCGTCCAAACTCGTCGTTCCCCTGGACACCCACATGCACAGAATCAGTCTTGGATTGGGGCTCACTAATCGAAGCCAAGCCGACCTCCGGACGGCCGTCGAGGTCACGGAAGCCTTCAGGCGCATTTCGCCCGATGACCCCGTGCGGTACGACTTCGTGCTCACTCGCTTTGGGATCCGAAAGGACATGGATACAGGCCGGCTCCTCAACCGATTGATGCTCACTGAGCCAAATTAACGCCGTCCACGTTCACGACTTTTTACCGTGAAAATGCATGCGGTGGTTCATATTGGGTTAAAATATTAGTTGTGTCATTCCGGTGAAAACCGGAATCCAGTTTCCCAGTTTTTGACTTTGCCTGGATTCCCCGGTCAAGCCGGGGAATGACGCAGTGCTGGAACATTTTCATGCGCGGGGGCGACAAGATCTCCGTGTCATGAGCGTTTACGAAGTCATCAATCTTGACATGGAACCTGTTAGGAAGCTGTGTAATGAAATCTGCCATCGCAGATTTCATAAAACGTTTGGTTCTAGCAGGATCCTTTCTTCCCTGGACAGGATGCATTTACCAGTGAGGCTGGTTCCCGACCCTCGGGCCCATCACCTCCAGGGTCTCACTTACGACGACAAACGCTTCGGGATCTTCGCGCCTGATCATCTGCTTAAGCCGGGAGAGCTCTCTGAAGGTGATCACCGTGTAGAGGATTTGCTGTTCCTGTCCGGTGAATCCTCCCTGGCCTTTGATGATGGTGACTCCTCTTTGAATTTCCTCCATAATCCGCTCGGAAATTTCCTTCCACTTCGGCGAGATGATGTAGACCGCTTTGCGCTGGTTCAATCCCGTCACGACCAGGTTCACCATGGAAGAGGCGATGTAAAGATAAACCAGCGTGTACAACGCCTTCTCCAGGGAAAAGAAAAGGGCCGACGCCACCAGAATGATCCCATTGAAGGCCAGGATGGTGGTGCCAAGGCGAACGGAGAAAATCTTGAGAAGGATGACGGAGAGGATATCCGTGCCACCCGCCGATCCGAGCGACTTGAGAATGATGCCGGAACCGAGACCCACGATGATGCCTGCCAGGAGAGCGCTCGGCAAGTAATCATAGACAGGAAGAGCAACGTGGATAATCTGGATGGCCGCGGAAAAGATGACCATCCCCGCCACGCTGTACAGAAAAAACCTTCGCCCCGCAAACTTCCATCCGATGGCAAAGTTGGGGACATTCAGGACAAAGTATAAAACTCCCAGAGGTAGAGTCGGGGAGAGATAGTGGATGATCAGGGCCAGACCCGTGAATCCGCCGCTTAGAAACTGCCGGGGAACCAGAATGCCGTTGACCGCAAGGGCACACAGAACGCTGCCCACGGCAATGAGGCCCAGATTCCAGAGAATCTGCGGCACGGAAAGAACCGCCTGCCTCATGAGTTCTGAAATCTTGGAACGCGGGAAAACTTTCCACCTCTCAGGTGATATCACCGCCGGCCGACCAAGCCGTCAGACACTGGGCTTGTCTTTGACCGGCTTCGACTTTGGGGGCTTGTAAGGGATACGATACATGATATGAACATCATCCGTGTTCATATCGTAGATCTCATAGCGCTCTACACCGCGGCCATCCAGAGGCCTGAATTCCGCCACGCCCTTTTCGCGGACCACCGTGAACAACTCGGTTTCTTCGGGATCATACAGAAGATCCTCTTCTCCGAAATCCTCATACGGCACGGTGTAGACGACGGCAAAATAACTGACGTCATCATCTGTTTCTCTGTCAGGGATACCACCAATCAGAGACTGATAAACCAGGCCTGACTCCAGATTCTCCTCAATGACTCTCGCTTCTTTCCATGCCCTGAGAGAAACAACTTTCTCACTTGTGTTTTGTTTCATTCAAACTCTCCCGCACTTCATTGGGAACCAGACCGCTCTTTGCATCAAATTCTTTGAAGGCCATTTTATGACCACTTATTTTGCGTGTCAAATAGAAAGAACATACAATAATTTGTGGGTACTCACATATCCACCCGGGATGTCTATGACACTTTGCAGTCGCGACCGTTAATCAGCTTACCTGCTATGGGACCGGATTGCAAGTGTTGAAAATTCGCCCTCCGGGAGTCAAAATCATGCCTGCGAATTCCCTTGACTTGAAGTGTCTTTCCTGTTTTTCTTGCGCCATCTGCATCTCCATTTCAGGCATTATCCTCTATGAAAGGCATTTAGGAAATGGCTCTTCTCAATGCGTTATTCGGAAGACTTACCCATGATCTGGCTATCGATCTGGGTACTTCCAACACCCTTGTTTATCTGAAGGGCAAGGGAATCGTCCTTGATGAGCCTTCAGTGGTGGCCCTGAAGAAAGACGAAAAAGGCCTGGACAGGATTTTGGCGGTGGGCAGAGAGGCCAAGATGATGCTGGGCAGGACGCCTGAAAGGATCGAAGCCATCCGACCCATGAAGGATGGGGTCATTGCGGATTTTGAAGTGGCCCAGCAAATGTTGAGGTATTTTATCAAGAAAGTGTATCGCCGAAGGAGCCTGCTCCGGCCGAGGATCATCGTGTCGATTCCGGTGGGCATCACCCCTGTGGAGAAGAAGGCGATTTTGGAGTGCGCGAAATCGGCAGGAGCCAGCGAGGTTTATCTGATCGAGGAGCCGGTGGCCGCCGCAATCGGAGCGGGCTTGCCGATCACGGAGCCCACGGGGAACATGGTGGTGGATATCGGAGGCGGAACCACGGAAGTGGCGGTGATATCCCTCGGAGGCATTGTGTACAGCAAATCGGTGAGGGTGGCCGGCGACAAGATGGATGAAGCGATTGCCCAGTACATCAACCGCAACTACAATTTTTTGATCGGGCTGGGAACAGCTGAAATGATAAAAATGCGTATCGGCAACGCGCATCCCGGGGAGGGAATTGGCAACGTGGAGGTGAAAGGCAGGGATCTGGTAACCGGGATACCGAAGATACTGACGATCGATGGAGACGAGGTACGGGTGATGATCACGGAGGAGGTGAACACGATCGTGCACGCGGTACGGAGCGGATTGGAGCAGATGCCTCCTGAGCTGTCGGCGGATATTCTGGACCGGGGGATCATCCTGTGCGGGGGAGGAGCATTATTGAAAAACCTCGATGTGCTGCTGAGGGAGGAGATGAGGGTGCCGATTAGTATTGCCGACAACCCACTGCTCACCGTGGCATTGGGAGCAGGCAAGGCTTTGGACAGCATCGCTATTCTGAAGCACGTCATGGTTGAATGAGCCCATCAGACGGCGAGCTCTGAAATTTTTTAATCGGGCATTTGATCATTTGACTCCGTGAAAGAGCTCTGTTAGGTTAGAGCCTTAAGCCGTGGCTTTTCTTCAACCTGCGCAGAAGTTAAAAAGCGAAACCTGGTCGCCTTTGGTGCCGCCGGTGGGTAAACCGCAGAATATCGAATGATGAAATCTGCTGCGCATATTTCATGAAACGCCTTGCAGCGCAAGGCTCTCAAGCGGGCAAGCCCGCGTTGTATAAAATCGTGAAACGATTTTATGCCCAATGTCGAAAAGAAGACTTCCCGGAACCCGGTTCGTCATTCGATATTCCTTGTTCGTTATTCGGTCAGAGATTTGGTTGCAGCTAAGAGGCTCCCGTTGGTTGTGCGGAGAGCCTTTGCTGGGAAACGGGGACTTAGGAGAGTACCCGGATTAGATGTTAGATTTAGCTGAGTCGAGGAGGGACGACATGAAAAGAGTTTTGGGCATCGCAGCTTTCTTTTTCGTATTTTTTCTCCTTTTTTCCGACGCTAGTTTTGCGGCGGACGTGAAGAAAGGCATTCACGTGGGGAACGCCGGCGCCTTTACGGGAGATGCAGCTGCTCCATGCATGGAGATTTACAATTCCGCTCAGATCGCAGTAGATGAATGGAACCAAAAGGGAGGCATTCAGGGTGTCAAGATAGAACAGATCATGGGGGATGACGCCATGGACCCGGCTCAAGGGATCAATGTGGCACAGAAGTTCGTCGCGGATGATCTCATGTACGGGGTGATCGGTCCTCCCATGAGCCACATCGCCCAAGCCACCATGAAGATTTATGGCGGCGCCGACCTGACCTGTATTACCACAGCGGCTTCAAAGCCCGA
This sequence comes from uncultured delta proteobacterium, assembly GCA_963740905.1. Classification (GTDB taxonomy): domain Bacteria; phylum Desulfobacterota; class DSM-4660; order Desulfatiglandales; family HGW-15; genus JAFGDM01. The sequence goes on along the minus strand of CAVUFY010000016.1, from coordinate 243,041 downwards.
CCTCACCGACCAGGGTTACAAACACTTTTTCAGGGTCAACGCACGAAATGACGCCCATGGATGGAACTGTGCCCTGTTCATCCAGCGGCAGTTGAAAGCAAAAAAGGTAGCTGTTCTGAACGAGAAAGTCGCTTATTGTGAGAATATTGCCAGTGAAACCATCAAAGGCCTTAAGAAACTGGGCATCACGGACATCATGCAGGATACCATCGTTGGCGGGGCCAAGGATTTCTCGTCGGTGCTGACCAAGGTAAAGAGTTTCAACCCGGATGTACTTTTCTTTGTGGCCACTGCGGCACCGGATCAGGCCATCGGCGTCCGTCAGGCCAAAGAGCTTGGAATCAAGGCGATTTTCTTCGGAACCGAGGGAGCGAGGGACAAAAAGGATTTCATCCAGGCTTCAGAAGGCGCAGCGGAAGGCGCCTATGTCTATCATTTCGCCCCCGATGTGTTCGCCATCCCGGAGGCGGCAGGATACATCAAGAAATATGAGGCCAAGTACGGAGCCATCAGCGGTTTCGGTCCCCCCGCATATGAGGCCATGAATATCCTGCTCACCGCGGTGGACAAGGCGGCAAAGGACGGCAACATCACCCGGAAGGAAGTGCTCAACTATGTCGCCCAAACCAAGAACTACAAAGGAATACTCGGTTTCCCCATCACCTTTGACAAAAAGGGTGACCTGGAAGGCGGCGCCACCTATTTCTTCAAGGTGGAAGGCAAAGACTTCAAGCAGGTCGCAGTGATGACCGGGAAGTAACTGGCCCGCTATCAATTCTTCCCTCTTCTGTAGAAGTCCCGCCGCTCTCAAAGGGCCCAGCGCCCTGCGGACCGGCGGGACAAACACCTCGCGACCGGGAGGGCGCTCCTGCAAAAAGAAGGCGAAACTTGCCGCTCTCTCCGAGTTTGAGGGAGAGGGGGTCTTGGAGGTTAGAGCTCCCGATTGCGGGGAGGGGATGCTTAATCTCTATCTTCCTGTGAAATCGACATGCATGCGTATCTCGATCAGCTTCCCCAACAACTGGTAAATGGACTCACCCTTGGGGGAGTTTACGCCCTCATCGCCATAGGCTACACCATGGTCTATGGCATCCTCTTCATGCTTAATTTTGCCCACGGCGAGATTTACATGATCGGAGGCTTTGCCGGCTGGTGGGTCCTTCATCTTCTCTCCAGGAATAACGCACCCCTGGTCAATGCAGCAGTTCTCATCGTCACCATGATTTTGGTTGCCATGATCGTTACCGCCTTCCTTGGAATGACCGTCGAGCGTTTTGCTTATCGCCCTCTCCGCAAGGCGCCCCGCATGAATTTGCTTCTAAGTGCGCTGGGCGTCTCCATGTTCTTGCAGAATGCCGTGCTCACCTTTCAGGGAGCAAAACCCCGCTTCTTCCCTTCCTCGGCTCTCATTCCCGAAAGCATCAGGATTTTCCACGTTGGGAATGTGGTCATCTCTTTTATGAGGATCCTGGTCATCTCCGTGGCCTTCCTTCTCATGGCCCTTCTTACGCTCATGATCAAGAAAACAAAGGTGGGCAAAGCCATGAGGGCGACGGCCCAGGACACTGAAGCGGCCACGTTTATGGGCATTGACACGGATAGGATCATCGTCATCGTGTTCCTTATCGGCTCGGCCCTGGGAGGAGCAGCGGGAACACTGGTGGGGTTGCTGTTTACGCAGGTGGACTACTATGTAGGGTTCCAGGCAGGTCTCAAGGGCTTCACCGCCGCGGTTTTGGGAGGCATCGGTAACATCTTTGGAGCCATGCTTGGCGGGATTATTCTCGGCCTTCTGGAATCCCTGGCCACCACCTTTTTTCCGGCCACCTACAAGGATGTGATCTCCTTTATCGTTCTTATCCTCGTTCTCATTTTCAGGCCCTGGGGCCTGATGGGGGAAAAAGTCCCGGAAAAGGTCTGATGGAGGATCTCACTATCGATACACAGTCAGGCCGCAATCAAAGGCTTCTCCTTTACGGAGCGGCTGCCGCCATTCTTGTCTTTTCTCCTCACTTGATGCCCAACAGTTACTGGCTCAGGATTTACACCATGACGGGCCTCTATGTCATGCTCGCGCTGGGGCTCAACGTGGTGGCGGGGTTCGCCGGACTTCTGGACATGGCCTATGTCGCTTTTTTCGGAATCGGCGGATACATTTTTGCCGTCCTGTCATCCGGCCAGTTCAACGTTCATCTGCCTTTTCTCGTGACCCTCTCCCTTGCCGCGCTTCTCACCATGGGTGTGGGTTTTGCATTGGGCTCAACCAGCATGCGGTTGAAGGGCGATTACCTGGCCATCGTAACCCTTGCCTTTGCCCAGATCTTCAAGCTCCTTCTGGTGAACCTCGACCGCCCCATCAACATCACGGGGGGGGTAAACGGAATTTACAACCTTGACCCCATCCGTCTCTTCGGATTCAGACTCGTTACACCAGTGGGCTATGCCTATCTCATATGGTTTTTCGCTGTCTTGGTCACCATCGGCTGTTTTCGCATGAAGCGGTCTCGCTATGGCCGAGGCTGGGAGGCCATTCGCGAGGACGAGCTGGCTGCCGAAGCCACAGGGGTCAACACGTCCATGATGAAACTAAAGGCGTTTGCCGGCGGTGCCTTTGTCGCTGGGGCAACAGGCGCCTTGTTCGCATCTTTTCAGGACTCCGTCTTTCCGAATAATTTCGACTTTCCCCAGCTCGTCATCGTCTATTGTATGGTCATTCTGGGAGGTCTGGGCAATGTGGGCGGCGTCATTCTGGGGGCTGTCCTTCTGTCCATCCTCCCCGAGTTCCTCAGGGAGTACGGGGCATACCGGATGATGTTTTACGGTCTCATTCTCATCGTGCTGATGGCCTTGAGACCCCAGGGCATCATGGGGTCCATCGACTTTCTGACCAGGATGAAGAAGAGACCGGACAAGGACGAAACGGGCGTGCTCAAAGCTTCCACCGACTTGTATTACCGGCATAAAGGGACAGGAGACACGAAGGAAAGGCACAAGAAGGGAGATCGGGTCGTTCTCGAGATCCAGCAAGTGACCCAGAACTTCGGAGGCATCATGGCCGTGGACAGCCTGAGCTTCCACGTTCACGAAAGGGAAATCCTGAGCATCATCGGTCCAAACGGAGCGGGCAAGACCACGGTCTTCAATCTCATTACGGGCATCTATCCGCCCACCTCCGGAGACATTCTTTACCGGGGCAGGAAAATATCGGGTTTGAAGCCCCACCAGGTGGTCGGCACAGGCATCGCGAGGACCTTTCAGAACCTTAGGTTGTTCTCCAACATGTCAGTCCTGGACAACGCCAAAGTGGCACGCTTCTGCAAAACCAGGTCTGGGCCCTTATCGATCCTTCTCCATTTGCCCCTTTACACTAAGGAGGAAACCGAGACCGACCGGGAAGTAAAGGAAGTGCTCACACGTTTCGGCGCCAGGCTCACAGGGTATCGCTACACTCAGCAAGCCATGTCCTTGTCTTACGCCAACAGAAGACGGCTCGAAATCGCCAGGGCCATCTCTACGGGCGCAAAGGTGCTCATGCTGGACGAACCTTCTGCGGGTATGAATCCTCAGGAAACAGAGGAGATCACGCGGTTCATCAAGGAACTGAGAGACGGTTACGGCTACACGATCATGGTGATCGAGCACAAACTGAACGTGGTGAAGTCCATCTCCGACCGGGTCATCGCACTCGACTACGGCCGCAAGATCGCTGAAGGAACCTACGATGAGGTTGCGGGTGACCCGCAGGTCGTCGAAGCTTACTTGGGGAGAAAACGACAGTAAGACAACGAGCCATGGACATGCAACCCATTCTGGAACTCAAGAACGTCGATACCTATTACGGGAACATTCAGGTTCTCTATGATATCAACATCGATATCTTCGATGGAGAACTCATTTGTCTCCTGGGCGGGAACGCCTCCGGCAAGTCCACCACCTTGAAGACCATCCTGGGTGTCTGCAGGATCAAGAAAGGTACCGTTAAACTGAGGGGCGAGAGAATAGACGGCAAACCCACGAAGCACATCATATCCAAGGGCCTGGCCATCGTCCCGGAGAACAGGAGGATATTCCCCAGATTGACGGTGCTGGAGAACCTGGAGATGGGTGCCTATCTCAGGTCAGACGTCCAAGAGATCCAGAGGGACATTGAGAAGATGCTTGAACAATTTCCGCAGCTCGGACAAAGACTCCACAAGCCCGGGATCACTCTCAGCGGCGGAGAGCAGCAGATGCTGGCCATGGCCCGTGCTTTGCTCTCGAAACCCAAAATCCTGCTCATGGACGAGCCTTCCATGGGCCTTTCTCCGCTCCTCGTGGATCGCCAGTTCGAACTGATTCGCGAGGTCAACCTTCAAGGAACCACGGTCTTCGTGGTTGAGCAGAACGCCAACATGGCCCTTTCCATCGCCCACCGGGGATACGTGCTCCAGACCGGCTCTATCGTTCTGACCGATACAGCCCAGAACCTCCTTAACGATCCCATGATGCAGAAGGCCTACCTGGGTGGCACTACCGATTAAGCCAGCCCTTTTTGGCAGGACATGAAGATCCTCCCCCATCAGCTTGCAAAGCATACCCGCATTCGCGAGTACGTGACCATACATTGAAAGTCGGTGACCCGCATTTTGGGCACACGAATATGCACTTCAGCGTCTAGCTATTGCTCTCGGCGGCCTTGAGAAGATCCTTCTAAAAATGCGGCTTACAGAGAATCTCCTTCACTCTGAGATCGAAAAACCTCTGTGCATTGACGGGTCTTAAAACAACAGCCATCAACCAAGTTTCAGGCGTCATCGCATCACCAGGGTTTCCTCTATTTTATCTAGACACCTGTCGATATGCTCGTCCTGACAAGCGAACATGAGTCTGGCACGCCCTTCCCCTTTTGAGCCGAAAAACACACCGGGCACCACGGCGATGCCTCCGTCGAGGAGGCGCTTGAAGAGTTTCTGGGACGAGGCCTCTATCTGAGAAAAGTCGGCAAACACGTAGAAGCCTCCCTTCGGTGATGTGCAGCATACGCCCGGAATGGCGTTGAGCCGCGCCACCATCTTCTCCATGTTGGCGCGGCAAAAGTTCCTGGCCCCTTTCAGGTAGGCCCCGCTCCTTCCCAGGAATTCCGCCATGGCCCATTGTCCGATGGAAAATGAGCACAGCGAAATGCTCTCTTTATAGATTCCCATCTGCCGAATGATCCAGGGATGAGCAATGGCGTAACCCAGCCGCCAGCCGGTAACGGCAAAGGTCTTTGAAAAACTGTTGATAAAGACGAGATTTTCGAGGGAGTCGAAGCTCAGGGCGCTCGCATGCTCGCCGTCGTAGACGTAGTTGTGGTAGACTTCATCGGAAAGAACAAAAACGCCTCTATCTCTCGCCCCTTCCAGGAGTGCCGCGAATCCTTCCCTGGAAAGGGTGGCACCTGTTGGATTGGAGGGGGAGTTGACCACTACGACTTTGGTCTTCTCATCCATCCTCTCGATGATCGCTTCATGGTTGATGACCCACTTTACTCTTTCCTCCAGGGGATAGTATTCCACCTCGGCTCCTCGCCGCTCTGCCACTGTTCTCATCACTCCCCACCCCGGATCAGGCAGCAGAACCTTGTCTCCCTCCACCAGAAGGATGCGCATAGCCAGGTAAATGGCCTCCATGCCTCCCACTGTCATGAGGACCTGAGTGTGCGGATCGATGACGGCTCCCCACTGGTCGCCGACAAAGTTCGCGATGGCTTCCCTGATCTGCGGGATGCCGTTGGTCGAGGTGTAGAGATTCTTTCCATGACCCATCGCGTCCATTGCCAGTTCCAGGAGTTCTTTCGGGGCATCAAAGTTGGCCTCGCCCGCCGAGAGGCTCAGGAGACCCTTGCGGTCTTCCATCATCTTCATCATTTCCCGCATAGGCGAGCTTTCTGTTTCCTTCACAACCGGTGTCAGTCTCTTTAAAGCCTTGTCGCTCATGATGCTCCGACCTCCTCGTTGGATGGGATGGACCTGTCTTAGGGAGTGCTTTGATAAACATCCACGGCACTGATAGGTATTTGTTCTATCTCACGAAAGGGAAAAGATCAATGAGGATTGACCGCAATAGGGAAGAACCACCACGAAAACACCAAGAGGAAAATTTCTTCTTTGACGGCATCGCAAAAAGTCCCAAAAGGGCCGATTTGCCATTGCGAGCGAAGCGAAGCATCTTTTCAGCCACGCACGGTTATGCGGATGGACTCCAGAGAACTGAGTATCCTCAGACTCGTCGGCCTTCTCGCATCGTAGTAGATGACGTCGCCCTTCTTGAGTTGATGGGGAACACCGTCGTGCTCGAACACACAGCTTCCCTTGGTGATATACACCCATGCATGCCCGTTCTCCCTCTGGGGGTTCACCACCGCGCCGGCTCTTGCTTTGAAGTGGTTGACCACGATGTCCTTGGAGATGAGACCGAAAGGAGCGATGATCCGCACTTCGTGGGCATGCAAGCGAACGGTCTTCTGCTTCATTTCGTCGAGTTTGTAAAACCCTTCAGGCTCCTCGTGGATGAAGTCATCGATGCGCCTCCGGCAAACGGTCGCTATCTCGGACAGGAGTGCGATGGAGGGGGATTTGACCCCGGTCTCAACCCTCTGGAGCATGGCTTTGCTTGTTCCCACAAGCTCCGCGAATTTTTCCAGCGTGAGACCCAGGGCTTTCCGTTCTTTTCTGATTTTCGCACCAAGGGTTCCCGTTTCCATGACGATCCAAGTAGCCTTCTTATAAGCGGTAGCGCCAAAAGGTCAAGGCGAAAATTCATATATGAGAAAAAAAGTTCATATATGAATTATTTGCTTGACATTCCGGCGGCATTTTGATCTCCTTTTATCCATCCTACAGTTTTCACCCGTCGCCGGTTTACGCTCAGGGCGACGCGAAACATAACGAATCCCATGCCTTTGATGGAGATGATCCTGTGAGAACGATCCTGACCGGTGAAGACATCGACCTTGTGTTTCAATCAGGCAAGACAGAGATTTTGGTTGAACCCGAAGACATCATCACCGGCGTGGCCAAGGAAAAGGCCGAAAAATACGGCATCCGGTTCGTGATCAGTGCAGGAATCCATACCGCTGAACCAAAGCCTCCCATTGAGATGTCCAAGCGAACTGCGGCCAAAGAAGGGAGGTTCGTCCCGGCCTATCTTGCGCAACGGAGGGAGACCGTTCCTGCTGCTGCAATACGGCCGGTCCCGACCTATGACCTGGAATACTGGCGGAATCAGTTTCCCCTGCTCAAAACACACATCCATGTAGCCAACTGCTCCCAGGCGCCCCAGTCCGCGTATACCCGTCAGGCTGCTGTGGAGTATCTCGACAGCTGGGACCGCATGGGCATGGACTGGGACCGGTGGATGGAAGAAATCCACCGTGCCAAGGCGGAATTCGGAAAGATCGTCAACGCCGGTCCGGACGAAATCGCCATCGGAACGTCGGTGTCCGAACTGACCAGCGCAGTGGCCAGTTCTCTTCCCATGAACACAACCAGAAAAAAGGTCGTGGTCACCGATGCTGAGTTCCCCACCGTGGGACTGATCTGGCAGGCCCAGCAGAAATATGGCTACAAGGTTCAGTTCATGCCTGTTAAGAACGGAGTGATCGATCCCGATGACTATGATCGCTACGTGGATGAGGATACCATCATCACTTCCGCGTGTGACACTTACTACTATAACGGCTTCAGGCAGGACCTCAGCCGAATCATCCCCAAGATCCACGAAAAGGGTTCCCTCGTGTATGTGGATGCCTACCAGGGATTAGGGACCCACCCTCTGGACGTGAAAGAACTGGACATTGACTTTCTCGCCTCCGGAAACCTCAAGTATTTGCTCGGCGTGCCTGGAATTGCCTTCGCATACGTTAAAAAGGAGCTGATTGAATATCTGCATCCGTCTTTCACGGGGTGGTTCGGGCAGGAAAAACCTTTTGCCTTTGACATCCACCACTTCGTCTATGCGAAGGACGCCAGGCGTTTTGATTCCGGCACGCCTCCCGTCCCGGCGGCCTACATTGCCACAGGAGGGATGAAGATCATCAACACCGTTGGCATCGACCCTATTTACAAGTGGACCAACTCCCTTTCAGAGCGCTGCATCAAGGGCGCATTGGACAGGGGCCTTGACCTGGTCAGCCCCACTGACCTGAGCATCAAAGCTCCCAACACGGCCATCCGGGTGCCAGGAGATTCCCATGATTTCGAGTTGGCCCTAAAAAAGGAGAACATCGTGGCTTCGGCAAGGGGGGACGTGGTAAGGATCGCGCCTCATTTCTTCACCACCCTCGAAGACATCGATCATGTTCTGGATTGTTTTGTCAAAATACTGGGCAGGTAGAGGAGGTCGCCATGAAACTCTGCAAGGTCGTCGGTTTTGCCACGTCCTCCATCAAACGGGAGGGACTGAGCCCTTATAAACTGCTCATACTCAAGGGTGTGGACGACCAAGGGAATCCCGGGGGCGAAATTTTTCTTGCTGTGGACACGGTGGGAGCAGGCCTGTCAGAGTTGGTCGCAGTCACGACTGGGACGCCTGCTACCCATGCCCTCAGCGACAAGAATCTTCCCGTGGATGCTGCCGTGATCGCAATTCTTGACCATGTTACCATCAACAAGAAAGAAATCTATAACAAACACAAGGAGGCTTAAATGAAAGCGTTAGGGATGATCGAGACCAAAGGTCTGGTGGGCGCCGTCGAGGCTATGGACACCATGGTCAAATCGGCCAATATCGAGATCCTCGGCTTGAAAGAAATCGGCGCGGGTCTGGTGTCTGTTTTCGTGGAGGGTGATGTGGGCGCCGTCAAGGCCGCTGTGGATGCCGGCGCGGCCGCGGTCAAAAAAATCGGGGAGATCGTCTCCATCCATGTTATTGCCAGGCCGAGCGATGAGACTCTTAAAGTGCTCCCTATCCTGGTTAAGCCGCTGAAAGCCAAGAGCTGACGGTTTTCTTGTGAAGTCGGCATAAGCCAGCATAAGAGCAAAGGCGATTCCTCATGGCCGAAGAAGGCTTTCAACTCAGGACCTATGCCTTTATCGACAGCATGCAGCCCCAGTTTGCAGCGTTTCTCGGCTCTGAACTGGATGGCGACGTCCCCCTGGCTAATATGGCCGAACTGTGGATCGAGCTCGCTCCGGGCAGCGAGGTATACAACCTCCTGGATTCAGCCCTTAAAACGAGCGACGCAAGGCCCGGCCTTCAAATGGTGGAAAGGGAATTCGGCGTATTGGAGATCCATTCCTTCAGCGTGGAGTCGGTGAAGGATGCCGGCGCGACGATCCTGACCGCCTGCGGGCTGGACATATCTCATAGGCTCACGCCGAAAGTGGTCTCTTCAAAGATCATCCACAAGGTGAACCCGTACCAGGCCCAACAGATCAACAAAACCAGAAAGGGGAATCTTCTCCTCCCCGGGCAATCGCTTCTCGTGCTCGAGGTGGAGCCTGCAGCCTACATCGTCATGGCTGCCAATGAGGCGGAGAAGTCCTCACACGTAGACCTCATCCATTTTAATCCCTTCGGCCGTTTCGGAAGGCTTTTTCTTTCAGGGACCGAATCGGAGATCAAGTCTGCCCTGGAATCGGCCAAATCGGCCGTCGAGGGGGCTTAAATGGGAGACAAGAAAAGCCCTTTTGTTCCCGCTTTCCTGAAACAGGCCCAAACATCCTTTGTGCCCGGGTGGATAAAGAAAGCGGGATCCTTGATTCTGAAGGGGGGACACTGCGTTCTTCCCCACCAAGGCCTCTTGCCCCTTGACATCATCATCCGGGACGGAAAGATCCATGCGCTGGGCGAGAATCTGTCGGCCCCCCTGTCTGATGTGGTAGAGGCCCGGGGCAAGATCATTTTTCCGGGAACCATCGATCCGCACGTCCACTTGGGAGTCTTCTCTGACTTTGACAAGGAAATCGTGACCGAAACAAGATCTGCCCTTATCAACGGGGTAACCACCATTGGCCTGTATCTCGGGGGTGAGGAATCCTACCTCCCTATGCTCGACGGGGTCATCGAGAAAATCGAGGAACATTCATGGTGCGACGTTTTTATCCATCTCGTCATTCTCAATCGCAAGCAATTGGAGGAACTCCCCCTGTACGCATCGAGGTATGGCGTCACGTCTTTTAAGACTTACATGTGCGGAATTCCGGGTCTCATCCCCGAAGTGGAAGACGATTTTCTTCTTGATTTGATGGAGGCCGTGGCCGGGTTAGGAAGGGAAACGGTCCTGAACATCCATGCCGAAAACCACAGACTCGTCAGTCGGGCAACGGAGAAACTCAGAAAGAGAGCGTCTGTTTCCGATTCTTTGGGAGAATGGGAAAAGACCCACCCCGACTTTGCAGAAGCGGAAGCCATCCAGAGAGCCGCGTTTCTGTCGAAGGAATCAGGAGCCAGAATCTACTTTGTGCATCTTTCTTGCGCCGAATCGGTCCACATCGCCGCAGAGCTGAAAAAGAAGAATCAGAACCTCTTTTCGAGACCACCTCTCCCTATCTCACCCTGGATCTTGAAGCAGACGAGAACCTTCTTAATAAAATGACGCCGCCCATCAGGCACAAGGAGGATCAGCGAGCCCTCTGGGATGGATTGACCTGCGACGTCCTGGACACGATTGGTTCCGATCACACGCCCGTTTCTTCAAAGGAGAAGACGAGCGGCAGTCTCTGGGATATCCCTCCTGGCTACCCTGCGGTGGGGACGCATCTTCCTTCGCTGCTGGACCGCGCCGGACAATACCGTTTCCCGTTGGATCGCCTCGCAGACAAGACAGCCACAGCGCCGGCCGCAATCTTCGGTATCTATCCCCGAAAAGGCGCCCTTCTTCCCGGAAGCGACGCGGACCTGATCATTGTGGACCCCACGCTCAAGAAGAAGGCGACACCGAAGACAGCCGCGTCCCGCTCCGATTTCTGTCTTCATCAGGGAGAGACGCTGAGAGGATGGCCTGTGGCCGTGATCAAGAGCGGCCGTTCGATCCCTTTGGAGCTTCTTGATGAGACAGAGCCGCCTGTCAAAGGCCGCTATCTGAGGAGAGACTGCAGCCAGTAAAAACTATGAAGCAAGGGGCAGACAGAGGCGCACGGCACAGAGCCTGCGGAGAAAAACGACTCATTCTTCTCCCGTGTACCGTGAGCCTTAAGCCGTTTCGAGACCAACCCCCCGGTCGGGCCTACACTGAGTTTGGTTGCGGCCGGAGACCTGCATCAGGAATCACTTCTTGCCTTTTATTTCCTCCTCCACCGTCTTCTCCAGATCGGCAAGGTTGTAGCCTGTGGCCATTTTTCCGTCGATGAAGACCGTTGGGATCCCCCGGATACCGATTTTCCTTCCCTCTGTGATGTCCCGTTGAATGAGGCTCTGTACGGCGGGAGATTTCATATCCTGAGCGAATTTTTCCATGTTGAGACCTAACTCCCCGGCGATCTGGTTGATTTTCTCATTACTGAGGGTTCCAAAGTTTTGGAAGAGTTTCTGGTGAAACTCAGAGAACTTTCCTTGTTCCTTTGCCGCGAGGGCAGCCTGAGCCGCCGCCATGGCAAACGGGTGGCTGTAAAGAGGATAATTTATATGTACGAGCTTCACTTCCTTCGGGTACTTCTCCAGCAACTGCCGGAGTATCGGCTCCAGGCGCGCACAATACGGTCACTGATAATCGCTGAACACGGCGACTGTCACGGGTGCATTCTCAGTGCCCTGAAACGGCAGGCCCGAGAGGTCGAGCTGGTAGATCTCCTCCAGTTTTATTATCCTCAGCAGATTCGACCGGCTGCCCGCCAGGACGACAGCATTGATCTTCGGCGCATAGGTGAGCCTGTCAAATCCGGTTTCTACGGGAATCTTCTTTTCCACTTTGTTGTTCGAAAGATCGTAGACGATGATTTCTCCAGGGACCAGGATGAAAACCGTCTGCCCGTCCGTAGAGGCGGCTACATCCAGAGGTTCCTTTTCCAGGTTCAGCTCATTCAACGTTCTCCAACTCAAGTCCGCCCAAGCCGGACTGCAAAGGAAGAAACCAAAAAGCGCCATTGCCAGCCATACTTTCTTCATCTTCGTCTCCTTTCAGGTGATGACCGTTAATCGTTGTCCGTTGTCTGTTGAAAGAACAAGTATAATATTTTACGAGACCGTTGCAAGTTGACCCTTTTGCCTTGACTATGTACTATGCAATGAAATCCGCTTGGGCAGATTTCATACGACGCCCTCCGGGGCTTCCCTGCCGCCAAGAGTGCGAAATATCTGAAATCCAAATGTATCGGATTTCAGGGACAGTCACAGACAGACCATGAATTTTTTTCACCCTCTCATCGTTCGCTGGTTTCTTCAACGCTTCGGAAAGCCCACCGACCTCCAGGAAAAGGCCTGGCCGGCTATTGCAGCAGGAGATCATGTTCTCCTCTGCGCCCCTACCGGAAGCGGCAAAACCCTTGCAGCTTTTCTGTGGAGCATTAACCAGCTCCTGACCAAGAAATGGGAACCGGAGCACACAAGCGTGATTTACGTCTCTCCCCTCAAGGCGCTTAACTATGACGTTCAGCGGAACCTGGTGGGGCCCCTGGATGAATTGAAGCAGGTCTTTGAGAAAGAGGGAGAACCGTTCCCCGAGATCAGAATCCTCACCCGCAGCGGGGACACCCCTGCCTCTGACCGCCGCCGCATGCAGCGTCACCCGCCCGAAATCCTGATCACAACCCCAGAGAGCCTGAATCTGCTTCTGAGTTCCCCTGTAAGCCGGAACATTCTCGCCACCGTTCGCACCGTGATTCTGGATGAAATTCATGCGGTGGTGAGCACAAAACGGGGCGTGCACCTGATCACGGCGGTGGACCGACTTGTGCCCCTGGCGGGTGAGTTTCAACGTGTAACCCTTTCCGCCACCATTCGTCCTGTCAAGATCGTGGCTGAGTTTGTAGGGGGGAGGAGGCCGGTGCACGTCGTGGAATCTTCCCTTCACAAGGAATACGCTATTCGTGTCCGATCTCCTGAAGCGATCCCGGTCAGTGGAGATTCTTTCTGGTATCCTTTCGTAGAGGAAGTGAAACAGATTATCGAGAGGAACCGCTCCACCCTGATCTTTACCAACAGCAGGCGTCTTTGCGAAAAGATCACCCACCTCATCAACCTGGGGCAGGAGAAGCTTATCGCTTATGCCCACCACGGTTCTTTGTCCCGAGAGATCCGGGCCGGGGTCGAACAGAAACTCAAGGCAGGAGAGTTGAAGGCCATCGTGGCCACCCACTCCCTTGAGCTGGGTATCGACATCGGCGCCCTGGATGAGGTGGTTCTCATTCAGTCACCTCCTTCTCTCTCTTCCGCCATACAGCGAATAGGGCGAGCCGGCCATCAGGTCGGCGAGGTCAGCAGGGCAACCCTTTTCCCTACCCACCCCAGGGATTTTGTCGAGGCCGCCGTGGTGGCTTCGGGCGTAATCAACCACGACATTGAAGAAGTAAGACCGCCGGAGTCTCCGCTGGACGTTTTGGCCCAGATCATCGTCTCCATGACAGGAACCGACTTGTGGGACATGGACAGGCTCTTTGAGCAGTTGAGGTCGAGCTACCCCTATCGAAACTTGTCGCGCCTTCACTTTGACCTTGTCCTGAACATGCTGGCCGGTCGATACGCCTCCACACGAATCAGGGAGCTGGAACCCCGCATTTCCATTGACCGTCAGGATAACACGGTAACCGCGAAAAAAGGAGCATTGCAGGCGTTGTACTCCTCGGGCGGCACCATCCCGGACAGGGGATACTTCCACCTTCGACACCATGAAACCCTCGCGAAAATAGGGGAGCTCGACGAAGAATTCGTGTGGGAAGCCGCTCCCGGGCAGGTCTTCACCCTCGGTACCCAGAGTTGGCGCATTGAACGCATCACCCACAATGACGTGTTCGTCATGCCTGCGAGGGCCGGAAGCACGGCTCCTCCTTTCTGGAGGGCTGAACAGAGCCTGCGCGATTTCCATCTCTCGGAGCGCGTGGGAGAGTTCCTTGAGCGGGCCGACGATCAACTCGCAGACCCACGGTTCCAAAGGCATCTCACCGACGATCACTGCATGGAGCAGACCGCTTCCGCCCAACTCATCCGGTTCCTGAAAAAGCAAAAGGAGAGCGCCGGTCGCTCGCTTCCCCATCGGCACCATCTTCTCCTGGAATGGGTCGGCGCCGGCCCGGGCGGCTATCCCGGAAGCCAGCTCGTGCTTCACACGACTTGGGGCGGCAGGGTCAATAGACCTTTCGCCATGGCACTGGAGGCTGCATGGGAACTCCGATTCAACCAAGCACTCGAGATATACCCGAGTGATGATTGCATCATGCTTCAGTTCCCACTCGATGTGGCCGGCCGCGACCTCCTCTCCCTTGTGACAAGCGAAAATGCCTTGGACTTGCTGAAAAGGACGCTGGAAAAGTCGGGCTTCTTCGGCGCCAGGTTCAGGGAATGCGCAGGTAGGGCCTTGCTCTTGACCAGGCCCAGGATGAATGAACGAATGCCTCTTTGGTTGAGCCGGCTTCGATCACAAAAACTGCTCGATGCCGTCTTGGCGTATAAGGACTTCCCTCTTCTTCTTGAGGCCTGGCGCACGTGCCTCACCCACGAGTTCGACCTGCAAGCCCTCCGGCTGGTTCTTGGCGAACTGGAGTCGGGTGCCATCACGTGGAGCGAAACCCACACCTCCTTTCCAAGCCCCATGGCCCGGAGTGTAACCTGGCCCCAGATCAATCAGTACATGTACATGGAAGACCGGGGGCGGCTAGGCAAAACCCCCGGACTATCACGTGATCTTCTCCGGGATGTGCTTTTCACGCCCGAGCTGAGACCCGACGTCCGGGCTGAGCACGTTGAAGATTTTGAGCGCAAACGCATGAGACTGGCGGAAGGATACGCGCCGGATACGCCCCGGGACCTCCTGGACTGGGTAAAGGAGCGCGTGCTTATTACCGTATCCGAGTGGAAGAGCCTTCTTGATGCGGTAAAAAGAGATCATGATTTGGATCAGGAATCCATCGTTGATCCCATCGCTCACAAGCTGGCGTGGCTCCATTCTCCCTCAGCTCAGGAACCGCTCGTAATCTCCCTGGACATGTTGCCGGAGATCATGTCCGCTTTCTATGCGCCCGATGATAAGGTGCACCTGGACTCTTTTCTGGAAGGTTTGCCGGTTCCGAATCAGAGAGTGGACACAGCAGAAAATCCCGAAGAGATTTTGGCCTCCCTTCTGTCCAACTGGCTCTCTTTTTATGGACCGATCACCCTCTCTTTCGTTCGGGCAACCCTGGGGCTGGAAACCGATCGCCTGGAACGTGCCGTCGAGGATCTCGCCGACGCAGAAAAATTGGTAACAGGAAGGCTCATTAAAAACTCTGAAGAGGATTATTGGTGTGACGCGGAGAACTTCGAGATTCTTCTGAGACTGGCCCGGGCAGAGGCAAGACCGTCCTTCGAAGCTCTGGACATTCAAAAACTCCAGCTCTTTCTCGCTCAACACCAGGGAATCACCGGCAGCAAAAGCGGCAAGGAGGTCCTTTACACGAGATTGGAGCAGCTCGCCGGCTATTCCGCACCCGCGCCCGTCTGGGAAACTGAGATCCTTCCTGCCCGCTTGAAACCCTATGAACCTGCGTGGCTCGACAGCCTCATGCAGGAAAGCGATCTTGCGTGGCTTGGCTTTGACACGGGCCGGATCTGCTTTCACTTCAGGGACGACCTTGACCTGATGCTGGAAGAAGATCATCGCTGGGAAGCCGAAAGTGAAAGGGAACCGGATGCCCTCTTCCCCGACCCCAGGGCAAAGTATGATTTCTCCACCCTCTTGCGGATATCGGGATTGCGCCCTTCTGAACTTGCCACCAAACTCTGGGATGGCGTGTGGCGAGGCCGAATCGGCAATGACACTTTTTCCGCCCTTCGCCGGGGAATCGAAACGAAATTCAAAGTGGGTTCCGTGATTGCTGAAAGGTCGCCAAGACGCCGGGGAATCTGGACCGGCTTCGATCGATGGAAAGCCACGGTTCCCTTTGCCGGGAACTGGCAGAGGATCGTGCGGCCCGTCTCCGGAGAGGACCCGGTGGAAAAAGAGGAACGGAACAAGGATCGAGCACGGTTGCTCCTTGATCGCTACGGCATCCTCTTCAGAGAGTTGCTGCCGAACGAATCACCTGCTTTCCAATGGCCTGCTCTTTTTCGGGCCTTGCGTTTGATGGAGCTTTCAGGAGAGATCCTGACAGGCTATTTCTTTCGCGGTATCCTCGGCCGTCAGTTCATTTCACCCGAGGCCTTTCGTTGGCTCCAGAACATGGACGGAGAGGATCAAACCTACTGGGTCTCTGCGATAGACCCGGCATCCCTGTGCGGAATACCCTTGGGTTCACTGAAAGGACGATTGCCGAGACGGGTGCCGGGCACCCATTTAGTTTACCGGGGAAGTGTGCTCGTCCTCGTCTCGCAGCAAAAGGGCGGAAGGCTGGACTTTCATCTCAGCCCCGGCGATCCTGATTTGCCGTCCTGCTTCGAATTTTTTCATGTCATGATAACCCGGAAGGTCAAGCCCTTGCACCGGATCGTGATCGAAAGCATCAATGGGGAGCCGGCAGGTCGGAGCCCTTACCTCGAAGCCTTTCGCGCGCATTTTGACGTGTCCGTTGACTACAGGAAAGTCACCCTTTATTCGAGGCCGTCTTGATTCTTCCCTTCTGCTCCCACTGATTCTCACCCTTCCCCTCGCATCACTCCTTTTCCCTTGTGTCCGGATGAAACACTGGCCTATATTTCGAAATCAACTCGAAAGTGACGACTTTCCAAACAGCTGTCAAGAAAGGAGAGAAAGGCTTGAACACCCTTCTTTGTTCCCGGTGCAGGACGACATTTCCTGCGGGGTCCCTTGGCCGGTGTGTGAAGTGCGAAGGCATTCTGCAACCGGAATACACTGACGAAACTGTTCGCGGTCTTAACGGCGTCCCATCCGGCCATGGGATCGACCGCTACCGCTTTCTGTTGCCCGTTCGAACGCCTCTCCCGAACCTGGGAGAAGGAGATACACCCCTTGTCCGGTCTCGGCGCCTTGGCGAGAGCATAGGACTCAGCGAGCTCTTCTTTAAACAGGAAGGATGCAACCCCAGCGGTGCTTTCAAGGATCGGGCCGCTTCTCTTGCCGCGGCTCTCGCACTGGAAACCGGGGCTTGCGGGGTCCTTACCGCGTCTTCCGGAAACGCGGCCGCGGCCCTGTCCGCATATGCTGCCGCCGCAGGACTGAGATGTCTCCTTCTTCTTGAACCTGAAGCGCCTCCTGCCAAACTTCGCCAGATGCTTACCACCGGAGCCCAGGTGCTGCCTGTGGACGGAGTTTTCTCCCACGGACCGGATGCAGCCGCCGAATTGATCCTCCGGGTCGCCGAGAGACTTCGCTACTACCCCGCTTTCGCCTGGGCCCCTGTGAATCCGTACCTCGTAGAGGCCATGAAAACGATCTCCTTTGAAATCACGACCCAGCTGTCTTCTCCACCCGACGCGATCGTTTGTCCCGCCGGTGGGGGGGACTTGGTCACCGGACAATGGCGAGGCTACCTGGAACTGAGGAGGGCCGGCATCATCAGCAGGCTCCCGAGAATGATAGCGGTTCAATCCCTCCAAGCGCCGCCCCTGGTTGAGGCCTTTCGAAAGGGTCTTCCTCGCGTGGCCACCCTCTCCTATGCGAACTCAGGAATCTCCGGAATCAATGTGGCCTTCAGCGGAGAGCATGCCCTCGGGGCCGTGCGGGAATCAGGGGGTGCAGTGGCGGGTGTTGACGATGAGGACGTGTTCGAGATGCAGCGCCGCCTCGCAAGGGAAGAGGGCTTGTGGGTGGAGCCGGCTTCAGCCGCGCCTGTGGCAGCCCTGCTGAGCCTGAGAGCCCAGGGCCTGGTCGAAAAGGATGAAAGGATCGTGTGTATCCTGAGCGGAGCGGGCTTTAAGGACAGCCGGCTTTCGCAAGCAGAGGCCGAAGCGATCAGAGGCCGGCCGCCTCTCCCCTTTGATGCGGATGCCATCAGTGAACAGGCTAAGGGTCTAGAGTCTTAAGCTGTACCGCCCCATGAGGCGGCTTTGGAGAACCGTTCGGTTGCGGTTAATGGCCAGCGTTGGGGGGAGAAGATGACGAAAGCAGTTCATGTGGCGCTGGAAACCCTTTCAGCGGCGTTCTCGCGCGTGAAATTCTTCAGCATCTCTATCCTTCTCTCCGTTTGTCCCTGGATGAAGGCAATTTGCTCATCGCTCAGATGGCGGTATTTGCCGATCAGTGACAGGTACTCCTGTACGGGCAAAGGATCATCCACCGGATGGGTGAAGCGGATTCGACGGGTCTTGTCCTCATATTCCCAGAGTGGCACCATATTCGTCTCCACCGCTTTGCGGCCCACTTCTATGAGTTTCTGGGTCGGGAATCTCCATCCCGTCGGGCATGGTGAAAAAACGTGGATGTAGGCCATGCCGCGGTCGGCCGCTTCAATGGCCTTTTGCAGTTTCGCATAATAGTCTTCCAGAAAAGCAGTGGAAGCTGTGGCCACGTATTCGCAATTGTGCATGACCATGATAAGCGGCATGGGCTTCGCATCCCGTGTCTTTCCTCGGAGGACCGAACCCACGGGCGTCGTCGATGTCCAGGCGCCGTAGGGCGTCGTGCTCGAACGCTGGACCCCTGTGTTCATGTAGCCTTCGTTATCCACGCAGATGTAGATCATCTGTTCTCCCCTTTCCGCTGCCCCTGAAAGGGATTGAAAACCCACGTCGGCCGTGCCGCCGTCTCCGGCAAGAGCGAGCATGGTGACATCCCTGCCGATGCGCTTGTAATAGCGCCTTGCCCCCGCCAGCATGGCGGCTGTGTTTGTGAGCAGGGGATGGAAAACCGGCGTCTTGAGCCCTGTTTTTCCGTTGAATCCTACGGACCCCACCCCGGCAATGCATCCCGGCGGCGTTGCCACCACGGTATTAGCCCCACCCGCCTCAGGGTGTGCCGAAGCAGCAATTCGGAGTTGCAACCCAGACAGGCCGAGAGGCCCGGGACAACGAGATCCTCCAAATCACCCCAGGCATTGAAAAGAGAGGCACCTTCTTTCAAGACGAGGGCACCTCTGGGACAGGCCTTAACGCAGGCTGGATCGCCTCCGCAGAAGTCGCATTTCATGACCTGCTCGGTCAACACGTTGTAAGTGATGCCCGCATAGGGACAGGCTAAGGTGCAGAGCTGACAGTTGACGCACTTTTCCTCGCTCCACTGGACAACGCCTGTCTCCCTGTCCTTGGAAAGAGCACCGGCAGGACAATTCTTCACGCATAGGGGCTCCCCGCACTGCCGGCAGAGGGCCACTCCGTACGTGCCCTGTTCTTTATCTTTGGCCACTTGGATTCGCGAATGAGTCGGATCCGTGGTCCCCGTGTGAAAACGGGAGCAAGCCTCAATGCAGTCGTTGCATCCGTCACACTTGTTTTCATAGAATGCGATGGTCTGATAACTTTTGCCCACGAACCTGCCCTCCTACCTCCACATACCGGTCATTAAGATGCGACCGGACTCCAAAGGGTTTGCGAGGAATCTCGCCTTTATCTCTCCCAGATAGACTTTTCGACGGATGAGCTGGTACATGACTCCGGGATCAAGCCCGCTGTTGATCCCCTGCGCACCCATAAGGCGGTCATCCTTGAAAACAAGCTTTTGATACCTGTAAGCTTCGGGAAGAAACACCTTTTCAATTTCGATCCCTTTCCCGTCC
Source organism: uncultured delta proteobacterium (assembly GCA_963740905.1). GTDB lineage: Bacteria > Desulfobacterota > DSM-4660 > Desulfatiglandales > HGW-15 > JAFGDM01. The sequence goes on along the minus strand of CAVUFY010000016.1, from coordinate 223,284 downwards.
TCAACTACGCCGACGGAGAAAGCGCGATGACTGAAGAACCTGTAACTGGTAAGAGGAATAGTCCCTGCGAAAGGCTTGAGCCATGAATCCTCCGCCATGTCCATCCCTGCAATTCGGCCTTGCTCCACAGCGTTCGGCACTATGGCATTCAATCTTCTCGTTGCGTCAAAAAAACTCCCGCCTTGAGCCACGTCTCCGGCGGCCCAAATGTCTTCAGCACTCGTCCTCATCCTTTCATCCACCAGGATGCCCTGTTCCACCTTCACTCCCGAGCCCGCGAGGTAATCCGTTCGGGGTCGAACTCCCGTGGCAATCACGAGCAAATCCCCTGAAACGTTCTTGCCCGAAGCAAGGGTCAAAAAACATCTCCTGCCCTCCTTTGCGGCACCGGTGACCCGTTCCCCGGTGAAAACCTTCACCCCCTTGTCCATGAAGGCCTGCCGAATCAGTCCCCCCGCATCTTCATCGAAATAGCCGGCGAGAAGCCGGGGCAGCGCTTCCACCACCGTAACCTCGATTCCACGGGCGGCAAGATTCTCCGCTGCATGCAAGCCTATTAGACCGCCGCCCAGGACCACGGCGGATTTCGCTCCTTCCAAAACGCTGCGAAGCTTTATTGCATCCTCAAGCGTTCGGAGAACATGGTAAGAAATGTCCTGCAGCCCCCCGACGGGCGGGAGGTTCGGTTCAGCTCCTGTGGCCAGCAAGAGCTTTTCGTATCCTATGCTCTCGCCGGAGGCCAGAGTCACCTGATGCTTGCCGCCGTCCACATCTACGACCCTGGTCCCGCGCCTGAAAGAGGCCCTGAGCTTGTAAAGGGCTTCCTCGTCCCGCAGAAAAACCTTGTCCGGCTCCGTGTGCCCGGAAAGTACATAGGGCAAGATCGTAGGCGAATAGGGGTGGCAGTTCTCTTGACTCACAAGAGTCAAAGGGCTTTCTTTGTCCTGAACCCGGATAGCATCCAGAGCGGAAAGTCCGGCATGACTCGAGCCAACAATAAGGTATTTGGTATGATCCATGGCAATCCTCTCAATCTGCTTCATTGAGCCATATGGGGCTCGATGGAACCTCTCCTTTCAGGGAAGCCTTGGTTGTTTCGATCACTCTCTTGAAGTGCTCCACGGTTATGTCCGCCCCGGCCAAACCGCCTATAAAGCTCGTAGCCGGAATCCTCTGGTTCTGGAAATACAGGGCGGCCAGGGTCTCCTGATACACGGGCCCCGAGTTCCATCCAAAGCTCACGGAGCGGTCTACCACTCCCACGGCCCTGACCTTCGCAAGCGCTTTGCGGAGGGCTTCCAGGGGAAAGGGACGGAAGGTTTTTATCTTGATCAGCCCTACCTTTTCCCCTGCCTCCCTGACCCTATCCACGGCGTCCTTTCCTGCCCCGGTCATGCTTCCGATGGTCATGATGGCGTACTCCGCATCTTCCAGTCGATACTCTTCTATAAGAGGCGCGTAAGACCTTCCGAAACGCTTGCCCCATTCCTCATGCACGTCAGTTATGACCCGAAGGGCGTTCTGCATGCCTTTGCAAAGGCCTTTGCGATAACGGACAAAAAGAGCCGGCCCGGCGCCGCCCGCTCCCCCGGTGAGCGGATCCACGCTCATCGGCCTGTCCGGGTCCAGGGCTACGTGCCAGTTGGTATCCTTTTTCCCCAGAAAGGCATCCACTCGTTCCTGGTCCGGGAGTTCCACCTTTTGTACGCCATAGGAAAGGTAGTTTCCATCATGGTTCACGTTGACCGGGATCATAACGTCCCGGTGCTCCGCAATCTTGTAGGCCATGACGACGGTATCCAATATTTCCTGCGCATCTTCGCAGAACATGTGGATCCATCCTGCTTCCCGGACGGTCATGGCATCCTGCTGGCCTCCCCACACAGACTGCGGCGTTATTCCGTCTCTGGTTACAATCGACATGACAATGGGAAGCCTCAGCGGCGGAGTTCGGAAATAGGGCTCAAACATAAAGGCCAGCCCTTGGCCGCAGCTTGCCGTGAAAGTTCTGGCTCCGGCCAGGCAGGCTCCCTGAAGCACGGAGAGAACGCTGTGCTCCCCTTCTACGTCCATCAGGTCGGCCTTGATGATCCCGTCCGCCACAAATTGAGAGATGTACTCGGCGAGAGAGGACTGGGGCGTGATGGGGAAAACAGCGACCATATCGGGACGGGCCAGGGAAACTCCCCAGGCAGCCGCTTCATTTCCGTCACAAACTAGCATCTTGGACATTGTTACTCCTCCAACTCCTCCACCATCGTAATCGCGTGACAGGGGCATTCGTAGGCACAAATACCGCATCCCTTGCAGATATCAAGATCGGCTTCGAACCATGTTTCTTTCTCTGCAATGCACTGGGTAGGGCAGTAAGACCAGCATGTCGCGCACTTCACACAACGATCCCGGTCTACCAAAGGCCTTTCGGCTCTCCAGTCCCCGGTCTTGACCACCGCCAATTCCGTGGCGATGGGACATAAGTCATTGGGAATCATTGATTGATCGGGCCGCTCTCGAGCCTGGCGTCTCATATTTCCTCCTCTTGTATCGGTTCAGCTCTTCCAAATAGCTGTAAGGATCATGATCCTGATCAAAGTGCATAGAGCTCAAAACAAACCGTTTGGTTCCTGCCACACGCCCGCATTAGAGATCTTCAGGCGGTACATCATAGACTTTCGTTTCTTCGTAACCTTGCTCCACGGCCAGGATGTTCTTGTCCAGGGCCGCGTCACGAAATTCCGCATACTCCATGCCTTTCCGCACCGAGTCCAGGGAAACGAAGCCCGTTGTCTTGGCAAAAGCACCGAGCATGATCGAATTGGTTATGGCACGCCCAAAAATGCGCAGAGCAATGCCGAAGGCGTCGCAAACGCCGATCTTCGAAATCGAGTCGGGGAATGTCAGATCCTCAAGAGTCTTCTTTGTGGCCTGAACCCAGACCCCGCCCCCTTTCAGGTTTTGGAAAATATTGACCGACCTGGGAAGCGTGGGATCAAGGCAGATAACACAGTCAGGATAGTAGATGTTGGTGTTCTGGCGGATTACCTTGTCGTCAAAACGAAGATAAGCCTCCACGGGCGCCCCACGGCGCTCAAACCCAAAAGAAGGGATGGCTTTGACGAACTTTCCTTCTTCCACCAGGGCCTTGGCCAGTATCTTTGAGGCAAGCACCGCACCCTGCCCCCCCCTGCCGTGAAATCGAATTTCGTACATCGAATGCCTCACGAGACTTTAATTTACAATTCAGTTTTCCTTATTCTGAAACCTTTTTCAACATCTTTCTTCCAGGAAGTTTCCCCTAATGCAGGCCTTTGGCCGCAACCAAATGATGTGCAGGCCCGATCCGGGGCGATAGTCCAGGACGAAAGCCGTTGACAAGACCTGCGCTTTTGGATAACAAGAAAGCAGCGCTAGTGTTTGATATCACGCTGTTTCGTGACGATCGATAAATAATGACCGGAGGGCATGAATGGCTAATGTCGTTGTAGTAGGAACTCAGTGGGGAGATGAAGGGAAGGGCAAGATTGTGGATTACCTCACCGCCGGGGCGGACATGGTGGTCAGGTTTCAGGGCGGAAACAATGCCGGCCACACGTTGGTCGTGGCCGGCCAAAAGACGATCTGCCATCTCATTCCATCGGGAATTCTCAACAGGGGGAAAAAGTGCCTCATCGGAAATGGCGTGGTCGTCGACCCGGAGGTTCTTCTTGAAGAGATGGAAGAGCTGAGACAAAAAGGGGTCGAGATCACGCCCGAGAGGCTTGCTCTGAGCGACAGAGCGCATCTCATCATGCCTTATCACAGGGCCATCGATGCTGCCCGGGAGGAGGCGAAAGGCAAGGAAAAGATCGGGACCACCGGCCGGGGCATAGGCCCGTGCTATGAAGACAAGGTGGGAAGGACGGGGATACGGGTTGTCGACCTGATGGAGCCGGAGACCTTCAGAGAAAAGCTGGAACGAAACCTGTCGGAAAAAAATTTCATGCTCACGAAATGGTTCAAGGCACAGCCTCTCGATTTTCAGCCCATGTACGAGAGACACCTGCGTATCGGCGAGATCCTGAGGCCCTATGTTTCCGATGTTTCTGTGGAACTGGACGGAGCGGTGAAGCAGGGGAAACAGATTCTTTTTGAGGGAGCCCAAGGCACCCAGCTTGACGTGGATCATGGGACCTACCCCTTTGTGACTTCGTCCAATCCGATTTCCGGGGCAGCTTGCAGCGGAGCGGGAATCGGACCAGACAAGATTCATCATGTTATCGGCATTGTGAAGGCTTACACTACACGGGTTGGGGCAGGCCCTTTTCCTACGGAGCTGAATGACAATATCGGCAACTATATGCAGGAAAGGGGGGCGGAATTCGGGGCCACCACGGGTCGGCGCCGGCGGTGCGGATGGCTGGATCTCGTGGTAGTCAAAGACTCGGCTCGTCTCAACGGCTTGACCAGCATCGGTGTAACCAAGCTGGACGTGCTCACGGGTCTGGACACGCTCAAGATCGCAGTGGCCTATGAGCTTGAGGGGACGCGAATCGAATCCAGACCGGCAAGCATCAGTAGATTCGCCCGGTGTAAGCCGGTGTTCATGGAGCTCCCTGGTTGGAAAGAAGATCTCTCTTCCGCCAGGACTTGGGATCAACTGCCGGCGGCGGCCACGCGCTACCTCAAAACCATTGAAGAGATCACTCACATTCCTTTCTCCATCATTTCCGTGGGTCCGGGCAGGGAGGAATCGATCATACTGCGGGATCCTTTCGTCTTTTCACGAAGATAAGGCAAGTTGGAAAACTCGTAGAGATCCGCGCTATTGCACAGCGGAACAAGGCATAAGGCGCAAGGCGCAAGGGAAAAAGATGAGACACAACATACGGTACATGGTGAACGACACTGGGCACACGGGACCCGGAAAAGAGCACGCTCTTTTTCGTTCTGCTTTCTCCGTGTGCCGTGTGCCGTGTGCCCTACGCCTTACATTTTGTCATGCCCGTTTTCGACAAACATTATGATGTCATCGTGGTGGGTGCCGGCCATGCCGGCTGCGAGGCTGCGCTGGCCGCAGCTCGCATGGGCCACCCTACTCTTCTGCTCACCATCAACCTCGATCACATCGCCGCTATGAGCTGCAACCCTGCTATTGGAGGACTTGCCAAGGGGCATCTGGTCAAAGAAATCGACGCCATGGGCGGAGAGATGGCCAAGAACGCGGATGCCACAGGAATCCAGTTCCGGCGCCTCAACACCAGGAAAGGGGTGGCGGTCCAGGGGTCCAGATCCCAGAACGATATGGAGCTTTACCGCAAGAGGATGAAGCAGATCGTGGAGGCTCAACCCAACCTGGACCTCCGGCAGGCCATGGTGAATCGGTTGCTGGTCGGAGACGGAAAGGTCCAAGGTGTGGAGACCCGCATTCATGAGCAGTTTCTCGGAAAAACCGTGATTCTCACCACGGGAACTTTTCTGCGAGGGCTAATCCATATCGGCCTGGACCACTTTCCGGCAGGCCGCATGGGAGATCCGCCTTCCGACGGTCTTTCAGCGCAGCTCATAGGCCTCGGATTTGAGGTGGGGAGACTCAAGACAGGGACAACGCCCAGACTCAACGGCAGAACCATCGACTATCGCGGTCTGGAAGTCCAGGCGGGTGATCAAAGGCCCAGGCCTTTTTCGTTCAGTACCCGCAAAGTCCTTCTGCCCCAGGTGCCCTGTCATATCACCTACACCCAGGCAAGAACCCATGCCCTCATCAGGGAAGGGCTGGATCGTTCCCCGCTCTACAGCGGAATCATTGTGGGCACGGGAGCCCGCTACTGCCCTTCCATTGAAGACAAGGTCGTGCGTTTTCCTGAAAAGACACGGCACCAGGTTTTTCTTGAGCCCGAGGGTCTGGAGACGATGGAAGTCTACCCGAATGGAATACCGACAAGTCTGCCCATAGATATTCAGGTCAAGATGGTGAGGTCCATTCCCGGTCTTGAGAAGGCGCATATCCTGAAGCCGGGCTATGCCATCGAGTATGATTACGTCAACCCTTTGCAGCTCAAGCCAACCCTGGAAACCAAGCTTGTCGAAGGCTTGTTCCATGCCGGTCAGATCAACGGCACCTCGGGATATGAAGAGGCGGCTGCCCAGGGGTTCATGGCCGGCGTGAACGCCGTGCTGAAAATCCGGGGAGATGAACCTCTCATCCTGGGACGGTCCCAGGCGTATACTGGCGTGCTCATCGACGACCTGGTCACCAAAGGAACCAATGAACCCTATCGTATGTTTACCTCCAGGGCCGAATACCGACTTCTCCTGCGTGAAGACAATGCCGACTTCAGGCTCAGAGATACAGGGCACAGGCTCGGTCTGGTTTCCGAGGAGGAATACCGTCAGTATTCCGACAAGAAGGAGAGGGTTGAAAAGCTGATGAAACGGTTGCATGAATTCAGGGTCAAGCCCGAGCCCTCGGTCAATGACAGGCTTGGATCACTGGGTACCGCACCGCTGAAGAATGCGACTCCCCTGGCGCATTTCTTAAAAAGAAATGAGATTTTTTTCGAGCATCTGCATCTTTTCGACCCGGAGCTTGCAGGAGTTGACCAAGCGGTCGCTGAAGAGGTGGAAACCCGCATTAAATATGAAGGATACATACATCATCAAAAAAAGCAGGTAGAAAGTCTGCGCCGAATGGAGAGTGTAAAGCTCCCTTCTGAAATAGATTACAAAGCCGTGCACGGGCTCACAAACGAGGTGAGGGAAAAATTGAGCAGGGTGAAACCACTATCGCTAGGCCAAGCTTCCCGAATATCCGGTATCACGCCCGCGGCGTTGATGGCCATCCAGGTGCACTTGAAAAGACAAAGGAAGCCGGCAGGACCATAATTCAAAAAATGGTATCATTTTAGCTACATGTAATTATGGCAAGGATCATGATTCCCTTTCTCCCGTTCCGAGGCTCCCAGACTGGTCTTTTCTTTGGTTTATCTTTGGGGGAGTTTTCCCCCCACTGCAGAGAAGTTCTAGGGCCTGGCCGGGCCTCCACCGCCTGCTTTCGGGGCCAGGGGTTTCCCCCATACATAAACCGTGAAAAGACGGCGCCTTTCCGCCAGTCACTCAAGAAAGAGAATCATGATCCTCACGGCTGCTAGAAACAGCTGAGAAATATAAGGAGTTGTGTGGAAGCTCGGTTCTTCCTCAAAGGATTAATTGTCGGTTTCATCATCTGTGCGCCCCTGGGGCCCATCGGTCTGTTTTGCGTGCGACAAACATTGGTAGAGGGTCGTCTTGCCGGTGTGCTCGCCGTTCTCGGCGCCTCCGTGGTGGATGCCATCTATTGCATCATAGCGGGACTCGGTGTGACCTACATTTCGAACCTCCTCACCAATGAGCATGTCTATGTTCAGATGGCCGGCGGTATTTTTTTGGTGCTTGTGGGTCTTCATGTCTTCTTCTCCAGACTTTCCGAGAAAGCACCGGAAGCCAAGGGTCCCGGTTTGCTCCCTTCCTTTCTGTCTTCCTTTCTGCTCATGCTGGCCAACCCTATGCCCATTCTGGTCTTCACGGCTATCTTGGCAGGCTTGGGCATAAAGGGTTGGAGGGGCCATTACCTCGCCACCGCCGTTGTGGTGTTGGGAGTCTTTATCGGCTCCGCAGCATGGGGACCCATTCTCGCTTCGACGGTGAACCTCATCAAGACTCAAGTCAGCCCGAGGATCATGCGTCTGGCCAACCGTATCGCCGGGGCCGCCATCTTCGGCTTCGGCGTCGTGGTGTGCATCCTGGCTGTTCTAAAGATATAGAGCCAGAAAAGGTTAATGCGAGAAAACAGAAGTCGTCCGGGCGGTCTGGGGGCCAACCTTGACAAAGACTCCACCTTTCCTTATTCTGCCGTACTTAGGAGCAACCAACCGGCCGGGCGGGCTTTCGAGAAGCGGCTTGCAGAGGAGAAGCCGAACCTTGCCCGTGGCCTGAACGCGGAAAACTCTGATTTCAAGCCCCACGGATACTCTCCGGTTGGCTTGGCGCATGGCCTACGGCAAAAAGAGTTTTCGCTCTTTGGGGCGATTAAGGCCGAGACCACCCCCAGTTGCGGCACAGTCGTTGGAGCTAGGCCTGCATTGGGTCGCTGAAACAGCAAGTTTCTCAGAAGAAGAGACGGAGACGTGGAACTAAACCCCAGGGCTTGTCACATGATCGACCAACTCATACAAAATGGGGTTGAGATCCCCAACCCTCTCACCCTTGATATCGGCGATGAGGTCAAAGTGGACCGGATTTCCGGGAGAGGAGTGAAGATCTATCCCGGATGTCGCATCTACGGAGAAAAAACCGTTATCTCTGAAGGCGCACGAATCGGCTACGAGGGACCGGCGACCATCGAAAACTGTCAGATCGGTCCGGAGGTCGAACTCAAGGGAGGATTTTTCAGGGAGTCGGTCTTCCTTGAGAGGTCGAGCATGGGCCTGGCCGCCCAGGTGCGGGAGGGTTGCCTTCTGGAAGAACATTCAAGCGGCGCACACTGCGTCGGCCTGAAGCAGACCATTCTATTTCCTTTCGTCACTCTCGGAAGTCTCGTTAATTTCTGCGATTGCCTGATGTCAGGCGGGACCGGACGCCAGGACCACAGTGAAGTGGGCAGCTCTTACGTCCATTTCAATTTCACCCCGGACGGCGACAAGACTACACCTTCCCTCATCGGAGACGTTCCCCGCGGGGTCATGCTCAACCAGCGTCCTATCTTTCTGGGAGGCCAGGGGGGCATGGTGGGACCCTTGCGCCTGGGTTATGGGAATGTGATTGCAGCAGGAACAATTCTGAGACGCGATTATCTTGAAGAGGACAGGCTGATCGTGGACAAATCATACCGAAGAACTGTCGCGGCCTATATCCCCAACCAGTACTCCGGGCTTTCGCGGCTGGTGAGAAACAATCTCCTCTATCTTGCAAACCTGACGGCCCTCGAGGTCTGGTACAGGAAGGTAAGACGGCCCTTTTTCGAGGAACAGGAATTAGGGAAATTCATCTATGAAGGAGCCCTTGAAAAATTCACCCTGGCTAAGAGAGAACGAATCAAACGCCTCAAGGTCATGGCCGGCCGGTTGCCGGCCTCCGCGCAGAGAGACGAGCGGCGGGGTCTCAAGGCGGAAGGCAAGAAGGAGTTCCACGACAGGATCGAAGAGCTGTCCCGGCTGTTCGAGAGCGATACGCTCAACCGTGACGAGGCGGAGTCCGCTCCGTCCTTCGTCGATGCTTTTCATGATCACAGGAAGAGCCTGAAGATAACCTACATTGAAACGATCAGAAGCCTTCCGGAGCCGCTGGCTGAAAAGGGGACGAAATGGCTTCAGGGTATCGTGGATAGGCTGTGCCATGAAGCTGCCACCATCATGCCGGGATTGAAGTTGTTCAAGAAGGGTTGAGTACCGGAGCAACGGAGTGTTAGAGTGCTGCAGTGATGGAGTAATCGTTCCCGATGGAGGACCTGCGATGTGCGTGAGCCATATTACTAAACTTTTCGGCACCGACGGCATCAGGGGAGAAGCGAATCGTCATCCCATGGATGCTCCCACGGCCTACGCAGTCGGTCGAGCCTTGGTCCACCTGATGAGACCGAAAAGGAATGAGCCCAGGATTGTCATCGGTAGGGATACCCGCGTCTCGGGCCCTATGCTCCAGAGCGCCATCGAAGCGGGCGTCATGGCCATGGGGGGTACCCCTTGCTCCGTGGGCGTTCTTCCCACGCCCGGCATCGCTTTCATAACGAGGAGTTCCGGCTACGATGCCGGCGTCGTCATCTCCGCATCTCACAATCCTTTTCAGGATAACGGCATCAAGATCTTCTCCGGTCAGGGGTTCAAGCTCTCCGACGAAGAAGAAGAGCGCATGGAATCGTTCATCCTGGACCGTTCACTGGAGGGCGTGCTTTGCAGCGGTCTTTCTATCGGCCGTCCTTCGCCTTTCGAAGAGGCGGAAGCCGCGTATGTCGACTTCCTGAAAGCTTCCTTTCCCATCCCTTTTTCCATGAAAGGAATGAAGATCGTCCTGGATACGGCCAACGGCGCAACCTATCAGACCGCTCCGCACACTTTCTCCGGGCTGGGTGCCGAATTGGAGGTCATCCACCACCGACCCGACGGAGTCAACATCAATGACTGTTGCGGCTCCCAGCACACCGAGTCGCTCCAAGAACGGGTGCGGACGTCGGGTGCCGCTCTTGGACTGGCTTTTGACGGTGACGGCGATCGGTTGATTGCGGTCGATGAAAAGGGAAGGAGACTGACGGGAGATCAGGTTCTCGTCATCTTCGCCAGGGTGCTGAAGGACCTTGGCGAGCTGCAAAACGACCTCCTGGTGAGTACAGTTATGAGCAACCTGGGCCTGAGAGTCGCCTGCAAGAGATTCGGTGTCAAGCATCATGCCTCCAAGGTGGGTGATCGCCATGTGCTCGAAGACATGCGGCGTCTGGGTGGCCTCATCGGCGGCGAAGAGTCAGGACACACGATTTTCTTGAAGCACCATACCACGGGTGACGGCATTCTCGCCGGGATTCAATTGATCGCTTCCATGATCAGGGTAGGAAAACCTCTTTCAGAACTCGCCGGATGGATGGAGGTTTTTCCTCAGAAACTGATCAATGTGAAGGTGAGGAGTAAGCCTGACATCGGCGGCGTCCCTGCTCTAGCCGAGGCCATCAGAGATGTCGAAACAGCGTTGGGGGAAGAAGGCCGTGTCCTTGTTCGTTATTCCGGTACGGAAGAGCTGTGCCGGATCATGGTGGAAGGCCCTACCCATGAAATAGCCGAGAAATATGGCACCCACATCGCCGAGGCGGTGAAAGCCGCCCTGGGTTGAAAATGGCCTGGGACTTGGACATGCCTTTCCCGAAGTCGAAAGAAAACACTGCCGGTCCTTCGAAACGCAAGACATGAGGGTGGTGTAAACTTTTAGGTGACAATACCGGGTTCAACAGTAACCATATCGAAACGGCCGAACATCCTTCCATGCTCTGCTCCTTCGGCCCCGCCACGGCCGGCATATGATCTGATTTGCTTCCTAAGATCAATATAATTCAAAATATCTGTAAAGAAGTCCGGTGAATGCCCTCGGCATGAGGGTCCATTCACGGGCATAAGAATTGCAAAGAATCTCGGGAGAAATCCTAATGCAGGCTCACGGCCACAACCAAACGCCGTGTAGGCTCGGCCGAGGGTTGGTCTGAGAACGGTACGCGGTGCAGGGCGAGCGGTGTGAGGCATATGGCCTGCGGTGAAAAACGTTTCATTTTTTTCGTGTACCGTGCGCCTTGAGCCGTATGCCATTTTTGAGACCAACCCTCCGGTCGAGCCTTAGAACTTCCCCCCAGCTTGCGAAGAAGTCGCAGGTCAAGGGTCTAAGCGGAACTGGGTCTTTCACCTGAAGCAGTGAATTTTAGTAACCTGTTTCCCGAGAGCATAAACGATGCCCCCGGGGCAAAAGAAAGGAGGTTTTGCTATGCGGAGAAGCATGTGGGTGCTCCTGTTTATTCTGCTGGTATGTCTGGCCTTCGTGCTGCCGGCATTAGGCGCTGAGGAGAAGAAGGCTAAAGAAGACGTCGTATCGGGCATGATCGTGTCCGCGCCTGCGGATCCCAGCGGCAAACTGGCGCCTCTGTTGGTCAAGACGGACAAAGAGACCTTCGCCGTCATTAACAATGCCATCGCAAAGAAGAAGATGGAGCCCCATGTAGGCAAGAAGGCTAAGCTAACCGGGATCATCAAGGAAATAGACGGCAAGAAGGCGATGGAAGTTTGGGTGTTCGAGCGAATCGACGACAGCGGAAAGAAGCCCAGACTGAAACAGCCTACAGGATAATCAGTTCTTTATCGCCCGCCGCAGAAAAGCACGAACAAATCGTTGACTGGATCACGCGCAGGTGAAGGGGGGCAGCAAGAGCCCCCTTTCTTTTTCCGTCATCCGAATATGGCTTCCACAAACTCCGATGCGCTGAAGGGCCGGAGATCGTCCATCTTTTCTCCGATGCCGATAAACTTGATGGGAATTTTGAGCTCGTGACATATACCCGCCACAATGCCCCCCTTGGCGGTCCCGTCCAGTTTGGTCAGTATGATACCTGTCACCCCGATGACTTTGTGAAACCATTCCGCCTGGGAAATCGCATTTTGACCGGTGGTCGCATCCAGCACAAGCCACACCTCGTGGGGCCCGCCGGGGAGTTTCTTTTTCACCACACGTTGGATCTTTTCCAATTCTTCCATAAGATTGATCTTGGTGTGAAGACGGCCTGCCGTGTCGATGAGCACCACGTCGGTTCCTTTTGCCAAGGCCGAAGAAAGACCGTCGAACACCACGGCTGAGGGGTCTGATCCCTGTTTCTGCTTGACCACCTCCGCGCCCACTCGTTCCCCCCAGACCTGCAGTTGTTCGGCCGCCGCAGCCCTGAAGGTGTCCCCTGCCACGAACATGACCGATTTGCCTTCCTCCCTGACCTGATGCCCCAGTTTCGCGATGGTAGTGGTCTTCCCTACGCCATTGACGCCCACCATCATGATCACATAAGGCTCTCCGGGATTGGGCATGCTGCGGCTGATCTCGGGCACGTCCAGAAACTGGCGGATGAACTCTTTCAACGCTTTTTTCAGTTTGTCCGGCTGATCCAGCTCTTTTCTCGCCAGCCCTTCCTGAACTCTCTCGATCAATTCCTGGGTAGTGGCGACACCGAGATCAGAAGTGAAAAGAATTTCTTCAAGCTGCTCCAGGAGATCGTCGTCAATCTCTTTGCTGCCGAAAATGATTTTGTCCAGCCTGCCGGCCAGGCCCGATCTTGTTTTGGACAGGCCCTGGCGCAATCTTGTAAAAAACCTATCGTTCTCTTTCTCTTCTTCTTCTTTTTCCTTCCTCTTGAAAAATTTCCACATGCCTGTATGTTGCCTCGATTGATATAGGGTGCGCGCAGACGGCGCACGGTTCAAAAACTGCCTCATGCCGTGCACCGTCTTACCGTGAAACCGCCTAATGCAGGCTGTTCAGCCCCAATCAGACGCTGTGCCGGCCTGGCCCAAGAACTTCTCCGCAACTTGCGAAGAAGTGATATCTTAACGGCTAATGGACTTGAAAGCCTTCCAGACTCACGGTGACGATCTTTGAGACCCCCTGTTTTTCCATGGTGACACCGAACAGCCTGTCCACGATCTCCATGGATCTCCTGTTGTGGGTCACGAGGATGATCTGAGAATATTTTCTGATTTCTTTGAGCAGGTCGTTGAAGCGATCGATATTCGCCTCGTCCAGGGGTGCATCCACCTCGTCCAGAAGCAGGAAGGGGCTTGGTTTGATCAAGTAGATGGCGAAGATGAGGGCCATGGCCACCAGTGCCTTTTCACCGCCGGAGAGAAGGCCCATGTGACTCAGCTTTTTTCCGGGAGGCTGGACTTCAACAAGGACGCCTGTCTCCAAAGGCTTGGATTCGTCCAGCAGCTTCAGCCCCGCAGTGCCTCCGCTGAAAAGGATGGGGAAAACCACCTTCAGCTTTTCATCCACCATACTGAAGGTCTCCATGAACTTGTCCAGAGAAGTTTTGTTGATTTTCCTGATGGCCTCCTGAAGGGCTTGTATGGAGTCGAGAAGATCCTGTCTCTGAGTGGTGATGAAGGTGTAGCGCTCCTTCAACGCCTCATGTTCCTGGATCGCCGTGAGGTTGACTTCCCCCAGTCTTTCCCTCAATTTTTTCACGTGGTCCAGACGCTCTTTTCCGTCAGCAGAAGAAAACTCCTCCTGCAGGTACCGGGTATAGATCTCGTGAAGGTTGAGATTGTACTTTTCTCTCACCATCCCGGCCAGGCTTTCCAGCTTGAACCCGATCTCGGACTGCTCCATCCTTGCCCGATGAATCTTTTCCTTGACCGCTTCCAACTCGTTTCGAGCGTTCTCCGCTCCTTTTTCTTCCTCCCGGATTTCATTCCGGAAAATATTTCGCTCTTGATCAGCCCGGTTCACCGCTTCCTCGGCCCGTTCCAGGTGCGTGTAAAGCGTCTTCATCTCTTCCCTCAGCTCTTCCTCTTTCCCCGTGCAAGCCGCATATCTCTCCCGGGCCGCCACGATATCGTCTTCGATTCTCCTGAAGGTGCCCTGGGCTTCCTGAGCGAAATCATCGATTCTCTCCACCTCCCGGGTCACGCCTCGCTGTTCCTCCCGGGCAAGACTGTGCTCCATCTTAAGACGCGCCAGCTCGTTGCGGAACCTTTCGTATTCCTCTTCACTTTCCCGCAATTCCGTTTCCTTTTCCCTCAGGTAGACTTCTTCCTGTTCCCGTTTCTCCTTACAGAGGAGGAGCTCGGACTGGATTCTCGTCAGGTCCTGTCTGTGTTTGTTCTCCTCCCGGTCTTTCTGGTTGAGTTCATCAGAGATCCTCTGGGTCAGCCTCTCCATCTGGTCCAGTTCATGGCTGAGCTGGAAGTTGGCCCGATCAAGATCATTGATCTTCTCCTGACAGTCTGCCTTTTCCCCCAAGAGAGCACCCAGGCCCTCCTGCCGGTCTTCTTTTTCCATGATCACCTGTTCGAGCTTTCCCTGAAGGACATCCACCTCCTTCTGTTGCCGCGACACGGCTTGCTCCAGGTTCTGGATCTCTCTTTTTCTGGCAAAGATACCGTGAGAACTCTGGGCCGTCTTACCGCCGCTCATGATCCCGCAGGGATCGATCATGTCTCCTTCCGGGGTCACCAGGCAATGGCTCTTTCCGTTGCTCGCCCAGGCCGCAACAGCCTGATTCAAATCCTCCACCAGGACGGCGTTGCCGAGAAGCACATCGATGATCGGCTTGTACTCCTCGGAAACCTTGACCTGCTCCCTGAGAAGCGGGAAACCGTTGGTGCTTCCATCTTCCACTTTTCGGTGGAGTTCGGTCAGGGGAAGGAAACTGCTTCTTCCCTTGGCGCGAACCTTGAGATAGTCGATGGCTTCTTTCCCGTCTTTTTGGCTTTCCACGATGATGTACTGGAGTTTATCGCCCAGCACCGCCTCCAGGGCCTGTTCGAGTTTCGGCTCGACCTGGACCACATCGGCCACGAGCCCCTTGATTCGCCCTTCTTTCCTGGCTTCCAGGTCTTCGGCCTTCATCACGGTCCGAACGCCGATCTTGAAACCCTCGAAATTTTCCGCCAGGGATCGGAGGCTCGCGAGCCTTGATTGATCCATATGAAAAGTGCTTTCGAGCGATCTGAGTTGGGCCTCCAGGTTCTTTCTCATCTGATCCAGTTCCTGGCAGGTCTGCTGTGCGGCGGCGACATCCGCTTCGATCTCCGTGAGTTTTTGAGCAAGGGCTTGTCGAACCTGATTTTTTCTGTCTGCGGCCTGGGTGAGACTTTCCATCTTGAGGCCGACTTCATCCTTCTCATTCTCCAGCCTCGAGCGGCTGTCGGTGATCTCGCTGATCCTCTTATTGAGATATCCCGATTCCTGGGTAAGGCTCATCTCCCTTGACATTCCTGCCTGAACCCTGTTGCGCGCTTCCTCATAAGCTTCCTTGATCTGCTTCAAGAGTTCCTGCCGGTTCCTGGCCCGAGTCTCGGAAAGGCTAAGCTCCTGCTCCAGGCCGGCTGCCGTCCGCTTCACTTCTTCTATTCTTTCGAGAAGCAAACTCTTTTCTTTTTCCAGTTCTCCCAGCCGCCTCGCGAGATCTTCCTTGTCCTTTTCCAGCCGCTTTTCCAGTTCCACCTGCATCCTTTTTTCCGCCGCCATTGTTTCCAGGGCGCTTTCTCTCCTGCCCACCTTCTCCTTGGCGCGGAGATAGGCTTCCCTCAGAACGTTGATCTCCTTGTCCTTTTCCTCCAGTTCCAGGTTCTTGGTTTCGATGCCTGCCTGGAAGCGGGAGAACTCAGCTGATCGAACCGCCTCTTCCTGAACAAGGACGTCCGTGGATTTCATTCTGTTTCCGGATTCTTCTTTCAGTTCGCGATAGGCATGAGCATTCAGGATCAACTCAAGGCGTTGGATCTCTTCGCCCAGTCCCTTGAACCGCTTGGCTTTGGCCGCCTGCCGCTTTAGGGATCGTATCTGCCGCTCCACTTCCCCAAGGATATCCTCCACTCGCTGGAGATTCAGCTTCGCCGATTCGATCTTTCTCTCCGACTCCTCCTTCTTTTTCTTATACTTGGTGATGCCTGCCGCCTCTTCCAGCATGGCTCGCGTTTCTTCGGGCTTCTGCTCCACGATGGATCCGATCTGGCCCTGCCCGATAATCGAATAGGCCCTGTTTCCCAGGCCTGTATCCATGAATATTTCTTGGATATCTTTAAGCCTGCACGAAACGCCGTTGACCAGGTATTCGCTTTCCCCTGAACGGTACAGCCTCCTTGTGACGGAGATTTCACTTTCGTGAGCAAACTGGGGAGGGAAAGAGCCGTCTCCGTTTTCAAAAAGGAGCGAGACCTCCGCCATCCCTAAAGGTTTATGCGCCGTGGTACCGTTAAAAATCACGTCCTCCATCTGCCTGCCCCTGAGGAGCTTGGCACTCTGTTCGCCCATGGCCCATCGAATAGCATCCACGATGTTGCTCTTGCCGCACCCGTTCGGCCCCACAATGGCACTCAATCCCAGAGGAAATGGTATTTCGAGCTTTTCGGCAAAAGACTTGAACCCGATCACGGACACTTTTTTGATTTTCATTGGCACCTCCGCGCCGACGACAACGTTTTGATTTTTTTAGCAGATACCGTGCATTTTGTAAAGAGCAAACACCACATAATGTAGAATAATTTCTCCGCCTTGACAAGATGTAGTAGGGAACTCATTTAGAATTAGAAAAATATTGACAATTTTTGAATAACTATGTAAAATACGCCAACTTATTAGCTAAATAAGGGCAGAAGTTGAAACACATCAAAAGAGCGGCTCTCTTGTTCACGGCGGTTTTCCTTTTTGTCCTGTTTTTCCCCGGGGACTACGCCTTTTCCCAGGAAGGAGAGGAAACCTATTCCATTTCCCTTGTCCAGACCGCGGAAACAGACAAGGAAATCTATGAACTGGAAGGAAGAAAGATCCTTACGGAGAGCTATACCGTCGAAAACGGAGACCATCTCTGGCAACTTCTCAGAAAAAGAGGGCTGCTTCAGAAAAGGGAGCTTCCTGAGTTCCTCGCCGTTCTGAAGAAATTGAACAACTCATTCTCGAACCTGGACCTCATTCACCCGGGTGACAAACTCATCATACCGCTGACCCTGTCCCCGGTCAAAGGGCTTACCGGGCTAGCCTCAAAAAAGCCGGCAACGCCTCTTTCCCTTGCTGACCTCAAGAACGTAAAATTGGAAAATTACACGGTTGAGTCCGGGGATTCCATCATCAAAGTCGTCAAATCCCGGTACAGCCTCCGAGATGAGCAGATCTCCGGGGATTATTTGGAACAGCTGAAGAGGCTGAACCCTGAACTCTCCGACCTGAACCGCATCTATCCCGGTCAAGTGGTGAAGCTTCCCGTCTATACGCCTCAACTGGTGAGGGCACCGATTAAGCCGGCCAAACCCAGGCCCCAGGAAAATCAGGCAACCCGGGAAGAGCCCAAAACGGAGGAGAAAGGGCCCACCGCCCTGAGCCTCCAGCTGGCTGAAATCTTCGGCCTTATCGGCGAAGAGTGGGTCAACACGGGCGAGCATTATATCCCTTTGAGTTCCGGGGGGCAGATCAATCTCAAAGCCGATTCCTTTCCTATTCTCAATGTACAAAACGGGAACCAGATCATCGTAGACCTTCACAGCGAGCTTCCTGAGAAAATGTCTCAGGTCATTTCCTCCAACTGGGCGAATTACCGGGTGGTTCACCTCTTGAGCCGGGATGATCTGCGAAGCGCTTTGAAAAAGATTTTTCCCCTATGCGGGTTCCACGAGCTCTACAGCAGCGGAGAGCCTCTCGAACTCATGAGCAATATCCGTCTCCAGATGACCGCCGACTGGATCATTGTCCCGACCCCTGCACCGCAAGGGGAGAAAGACCAGACGGTTCTCATTAACCTCACAGACCGGTCAGGCCCCCGAATACCCTCTGAATTGAAAGACTTCCTGGCTGAACAGGGCGTAAGAACGATCGAATATCCCACCTTGCCCCAGTCGGGAGCGCCATCACCTGTTCAGGCGGAAATTCTCCAAGCCGGCCAGGACAGGGCCCAGATCATTGAAACCGTGCTGAACCTCACGGGTCAGGCCTTCACCAGAAACATGGAAATGCCGCTGTACAAGGAAGGAAACAGCGAGTTCAATCTGACTATTAAGGCTGATTTCTTTCTTTATTTAGGCAAAAAGGAAGCCGTCATTGATTTTTCCGGAATCGGCGCCGACATGATCTCTCTCCTCAAGGAGTACAATGTATCGATTCTGTCGGTAGCCGGCGAGAGCGACCCCGCAGTCATCGTATCAAGGGTCCTTGACTTCACCGGCGTCAAGTTTGACTCTAAGCCCCACCCCTTCAACTCTGCCGACAAGGAAGAGTCGAGAAACATCAGGGTCACCATCCCCGGCATTATATTCCGAGACAATCAGGGCCGGAACGTCTTTGCTTCCGATGTGCGCCTGCCGAATGACATAGCCGGATTCCTTTCAAGGAAAGGCTACAAAGTCTTGAGTCTGGCTCTTTCCTGATAAAAACCTTGACATCACAAAGGTGGATAGTAGTCTCTCATTGAGAAGTTGCCCCCACAGCCAGGCAGACTCAAAAAATCGTAACCACGAAAACACGAAACTCTGAAGACACGAAATGGCGTAAATTGACTATTCTATCTCGTATCGTGCTTTCGAGGTTCTTTTTTTCCGATTAACGGATAACAGTTCACGACGTTCATTGACGAGGTTACGCCATGGCCCTCATGACCCCCGAGCATTTCGAAGAAAGCATCAAAGGGATGAAGCCCAGAGTTTTCATGAACGGAAAAAGGGTAGAGAACATCTTCCAAAACAGGAACACCCGCACCGTGGTGGAAGCCAACAAGGCCAGCTATGCCTGGGCCCTGGAGCCCCAATAGCAGAGATATCATGCCATGCTATTCGCCACTCATCCACGATGTGGTTAACCGCTATACTTGCATGTCAGCGCCAGCACCGACGACCTGGTGAAAAAAGCGGAAGCCGGAACCTTCACAGCGGAGAACGCTGGGGACCTGCATTTACCGATGTGTGGGGTACGACGCTTTTCACGCCCTGGCCAGCACCACATGGGAGATGGACCGGGATCTGGGCACGCAATATCATCCCCGCTTCCTTGAGTATCTCAAGATGGTGCAGACAAAGGACCTTTCCGTGGCCGGCGCCCTGACCGAGCCGAGGGGAAGCCGCAGCAAGAAAACGCTGGACTGGCCCGACCCTTTCCTTTCCCTGAAAGTTGTCGATAAGAACGGGAGGGCATCGTGGTGCGAGGCGCCAAGATCAACATCAGCGGAGCTTTCGCCAGCCATGAAATGGTGGTTTTGCCTCAAGCCGCCCATTTCAAAGATGAAGAAGACTATGCCGTCGCCTTTGCCACGCCCGACCGACGCAAAGGGAATCACCTATGTCTGCCAGTACACCGCCCTATTCCGCGGAAAGAGACGCGGCCGATGATCTGGAAGAGCTTGGGAACCCGCTCTTCGGCCAGCGCGAAACCTCCATGGTCATCTTCGACAACGTCTTTGTTCCTTGGGACAGAGTTTTCCACTGCGGGGAGTACTCCTATTCCGTGAAACTCGTCACCCGGTTTGCCAAAACCCACCGGATGACCTGCGGCGGCACCTGCAAAGTGGGTTTCATGAACCAGATCATCGGGGCGTCCAAACTGATCCAGGAATACAAAGGCCTCGAAAAGGCAGCGCACATCAACGAAGAACTCATGGAAATGGTCGTGCTCAGGGAGACAGGACGGGCCTGCGGCCTGGCCGCCGCTCGGAAAGGCGCTGAGGAACCGGAGGGTTCGGGCGTATTCTTGCCGGACGAACTCATGGGCAACGTGGCTCAAAGCTCAACATCTGCAATGCCTTCTGGCGGGTCATGGCACTCGCCGGAGACATAGGCGGAGGACTGATTGTGACCATGCCGTCCCTGAAAGAATTGAAAAATCCCGAGGTCAAGGAGTATGTGGAAGAGTTCTACAGCTTTGGTTCGGACGAGCCCGCCGAAAATATCATGAAAGTGCACAAGCTCCTGCAGAATTGGACGGCGGGCCTGCATGGCGTGGGCACCTGGCACGGCGCCGGGCCGGTGATGGCGCAAAAAATTATGCTTCAACGCGTCATCGATTATGAACACGAAAGAAATCTTGTGAAACGCACCTTGCGCCTCAAGGAAAAACCCAAAAAGGGCAAAGGCGAGAAAAGCGGGAAAAGTTAACCGTTATCCGTCAACCCTTGACCGTAATTCGGTGGACGGTCATGCGGTCTCCGAATCACGGATAACGATTAACGGGCAACGGATGGCTGCCTTTTCCCGCCTTGGGGACCACGATGCCTCCTCATTTCCTCCGCAAGAGACTTGATCTCCGTCAGGCTGTTTTGCATGGAACTCCACCCGTACCAGAAGGCATAATCGGGATTGGCATGAAAGGTTCCCTGAAATGTTCGCATGCGATACTCCATGAACATGAGAAAGAGCTTCTGCTCAATCACCGTGGGAGCATCACTGAAGGTCAGCAAGTCAGGGTAAGCATAGGAGTAGTTCTGCGGCTTTTTTAAGATTCCCTCCTTGAAGAGACCGGCCACGATACGAATCCCTTCCGCCATGACAAGGTCGGCTTCGCGGATCATGCTGTCGCCTTTGATCAGCTCTCCTTTGGCGAATGAACCAGAGTGGCATCGAGTGCACGCTTTGGCCATCTTATCGCGCTCTTGCTGCCATGCCTCATGGGTAAGACGAACCACATCCGCCGCCTTCAGTACCTCAAGCCTTGCCGTAGGCTTTCCTTCGGGATCCAGCACTCCCAGCGCTTTGAGGATGGTTGCTCGTGCATCCGCCCATTTCTTGTCTTCAGGCATGGGAAGACGAACACCCAAGAAGCCCCATGCGGTCCTGACCTCGTGGGTACCCTCCTGCATGTGGCAGGTCTGGCACGTGGGTGCAACCGCAGTTTCGGGCAATTTGCCTATCTGTTTGAGCCCATATCTCACCCCGTGCTTGGAAGAGGAATACATCTCCCACTGGGGATGATCAAATCCCATGTGGCAGGTCTGGCACGACTGGGGCTGACGGGCCTCCTTGATGGAAAAGGTGTGTCTGGTATGACAAACATCACAGGAAGCATAGCCGAATCCTTCGCCTCCATGGACCAGCTTCTTGATTTCTTCCTCTGTCTTTAGCCCGATCTTATGGCATCCGCCGCACCCTTTAAGGCCTTCCGTCATGGCCATGGGTTGCCAATGGAATGTGGGCATAGCCTTCATAGCCGCCCATGCCAGGGCATGTTTTCCGCGCTTGAACTGATCCCACTGGAGCTCGTGACACATCCCGCACCGTTCCGGGTTCATCCTGGGAACCTTCTCCACGTCTTCCTCGGACATGTGATGCTCTCCGTGGCACACGGAACAGGATACATCGGCTTTGGCGTGTTTGCTCTCTTTCCAATCGGCCACGATTCCGGGAGTTACGCTGGTGTGGCAGGTCACGCATTCCGCCTTTATGGTCCATTTCTTCTCCATCGGATACTGGGCGCCGACCCATTCCCGGTAACCTCCTTTGAGGCAGTAAACCTTGGAGAACCCCAATGCCTTAAGTTCTTGTGCCACCCGGGCACTCGTCGACTCCGTCGGTCATGCTCAGTAAATGATGATGGTTTTGTCCTTGGAGTATTTCTCCGCCCATGACTTGACCTGCAACGGGTTTTCGTACACCGCACCCGGGAGCTTCTGGTCGCTCGATTTCCACTGTTCTTCGAGCCGGCAATCGATGATCACCACATTCGGATCTCCCATCATGGCGCGGAGTTGCTCCTTGCTTATCCTGGGAATCTCAGGGTAAGGCAAGTTCTTGTCAGCCTCTCCTTCCGCAGCGGTCGACAGGCCTGCAAGGGCCAAGCTCAGGACAAAAGCGAGAAGCAACGGCAGTGACCTTTTCATGACTCACCTCCTCCAAAAGAATCGCGTGTAGTGTCTCGATAATAACTTGTTAAGATTTATCGGCTGTCGCTTCGAAATAACAGGGTGACACTTCCTCTCTGACGGGCAACCTCCAGGCGGAGACTATAAAGTCCTTCATCGTGGGAGTCAACAAAAACAGAAGAGATTCCTTTTCCGGTTGCCCTTCGCCTGATGATGTGAAACAAAGCGAGAAACGGTGGAGAAAGAATGATGGAAAAAGAACAGTCAGATCCGACCAGACCGAGTCCGGAGCGACTCGCTGTCCTCAGGGGCTTGCCCAAAGAAATCCTGCAGACTCTAACCAAACAAGAGATACAAGCTTTGCTGCATGATGATGAGTGGCCCGATTCGCTGAGGGAGAAGCTGAAGGAATTCGAAAAAGCGGAATGATGGAATATTGGAAGGGTATGGTCGTGATTCGTTATGGGTTAATCGTTCATCTTCTTCGTGCTTTCGTAATTTTCGTTTTTTCATTTTAAGCACTGATTTCAACTTTCTCCCATATAAGCTTTCCGCACCATCTCGTTCTGGCGCAGATTCTCCGCCGTGTCGCTGAGAAGCACCACACCGGTTTGGAGGACATACCCTCGTCCCGCGACTTGCAACGCCATCCGGGCATTCTGTTCCACCAGAAGGATCGTGGTTCCGCTCTCATGAAGCTGCTTGATCGTATCGAAGATGCTGTCCACGAGGACCGGCGCCAAGCCCATGGACGGTTCATCCAGAAGGAGCAGTCTCGGGTTGGCCATGAGCGCCCTCCCCATTGCGAGCATTTGCTGTTCACCGCCGCTCAGGGTACCCGCCACCTGCTTGCGCCGCTCTTCCAGCCTTGGAAAGAGGCTGAAAACACGGTTCAAATTGCTGGTGTTCAATTTCTGGTCTCTGCACGCAAAGGCGCCCATCTCCAGGTTCTCCGTCACCGTCAGTCGCCCGAAGATCCGCCTCCCCTCAGGGACCTGAACGACTCCTTTCATCACGATCTCATGGGGGCGATAGTGGGTCAGTTCCTCCCCTTCGAATTGAATAGACCCCTGGCGAGGCTTGAGCAAGCCACTCATGGTGTTGAGCGTCGTGCTCTTTCCCGCCCCATTTCCTCCGATAAGGGTTACAATCTCCCCCTTATCCACGGTCAGGGAAAGATCTTTGAGGGCATGGATGTGGCCATAATAAGTGTGCACATTTTTCACTTCCAGAAATGCCATGGCTGAAGCTCCTTCTACGCAGCGACTCCCTGCGCCTCAGCGGCGCTTCCCTTGCCAAGGTAGGCCTCAATCACCCTTGGGTTTCTTTTGATCTCGTCGGGCGTCCCTTCAGCTATCTTTTTGCCGTAATCCAACACCGTCACGGTTTCCGAAATGCCCATGACGACCCGCATCTGGTGTTCAATTAGCAGGATGGTGATCCCCAGTTCATCCCGAAGGTGTCGTATAAAGTCCATCATCTCTTGGGTTTCGCTTGGGTTCATCCCTGCCGTCGGCTCGTCAAGGAGGAGCAACTTCGGTTTGGCGGCAAGAGCCCGTGCAACCTCCAAGCGCCTCTGCTCACCATAGGGAAGGTTTTTGGCGAACAGATCCCCTTTGCCTGCCAAGTTGACGAACTTGAGCAGGCGCTTCGCTTCCTCCGCCGCGTCTTTCTCTTCCTTCCGAACCGAGCTCAAGTTGGCCACAATCCCGAAGTAGTTCGCCTTCAAGTGGCAGTGAAGTCCCACGAGCACATTTTCGATGACTGTGAGCACGGGAAAGAGACGGATGTTCTGATAGGTTCTGGCAATCCCGAGGCGGACGATCCGGTCCGGCATCAAGCCCACGAGGGAATGGTTATTCAGGAGGATCTCGCCTTCCTCAGGCTTGTAAAACCCGGTCACACAATTAAAAAAAGTGGTTTTGCCTGCCCCGTTCGGCCCGATGACGCTGTGAATGCTCTTTTCCTTGATTTCCAGGTCCAGTTCATCCACAGCTACCAGCCCGCCGAAACGCTTTGTTGTCTTACGTGCTGTAAGGATAGCCATAGATCCTCCTAGCTGGAAGCCGAAGCTGCTGAGGGTGCCGGATCAGTCTCTTCTATTTCCTCGTGGAACTCCCTGCGCCGAACAGACTCAGGCCAAAGCCCCTCCGGCCTGACGAGCATCATCACCACCAGGGCAAAGCCATAAACGAAAAGGCGGTATTCCGCGAACTCCCTGAGGAGTTCAGGAAGACCTACCAGGGCCGCAGCCCCAACGATCACGCCCGGAATACTTCCCATCCCGCCGACAATAATCAGGCAGACGATGTTGATGGAGATCATCACGTTGAAACTGTGGGGATAAACCGAGCCTAATTTGCTGGCGAACACAGCACCGCTCAAGGCGGAAAAGCCGGCGCCTGTCGCAAAGGCCAGCAGCTTGGTGGCCACGAGGTTGATCCCCATCGCCTGGGCCACATCCTCATCTTCGCGTACCGCCATCCAGGCGCGGCCCAACCGGGAGTCTCTCAAGCGCAAGGAGATGTAGATCACGAGCAAGCAGCCGCCCACAATAAGATAGTAGATCTGTTGAGGACCGGCAAACTCGAAGCCGGCGATCGATGGCTTTGGAATTTTCCCAATACCCTGGGCGCCGCCGAGCCACGGTCTCAAAAAATCGGAGAGTACGAGAATGCGGATGATCTCACCGAAACCGAGGGTGGCGATAGCAAGGTAATCCCCGCGCATTTTCAGAACCGGGATTCCCAGCATGACCCCGGCAAGTATCCCCAGGACGATGGCGAAAGGTAGGGCCTCCCAGAAAGTCAAATGGAAGAAGCCCAACTCAGGGGAGGTCAGAACCCCTGTCGCGTAAGCACCAATGGCAAAAAAAGCAACGTAGCCGAGGTCCAAGAGCCCTGCATATCCCACGACGATATTCAGCCCGAGACCCAGGAGGACATAAAGGCCCACGATCGTGAGGACCTCGCTCAGAAAAAGGCCGAGAAGCTGGGGAAGAGAGAGGACGATGAGAATGAGAAGGAGGATGCCCGTGTAACGGAGTCCCTGCTGAGGTCGGGGAGGAAGGCTCTTGAACCCCGCACGGATAGACTCTCCCTTGAGAGACCAGAAGGAAATGCAAAAAGCGATCAATAGGCCCAAGGCTACGGACCCTTCGATGGTCACTCCATTTGCCGCGAAGAGCCAGTCGCTCACCTCTGCCAGAGGCTCCCAGGCAGATAAGGTGGTACGGATCAAATCCTGCAGCACGCCCACTGCAATTACGCTGCCCACGGCTGTGATCAATACCTTTCGCAGAAGGCTCGGCGAAAGAAAAAGCAGTCCCGCGAACAGGCCGCTCAGAGCTCCTGTGAGCAGAAGGAGCAGGGAGCCCACTGCTAAGCCCTGGCCGAAGGTGAGCAGATCGAAAAGGACGGGTGAAGCGTTGATGAAGACCGACCGGAGGTTGACTGATTTTCCCAGGAGGACCAGCAGCGCAAGAAAAAGACCGACCATTACCCCAGAGATCATGCTGTTCAAGAGGGCCCGTACTGCGCTTCGCGGTGTGGTCCGCTTCGCCGCCACATAGCCCATGAACACACCCGTCAGGAGCAAAAGGATTTGGCCCATGGAGATAACCTCGCTGATGATATAGCGATGGTTAAACGTCTCCACCATGCCTATCAGGGACAGGAGGACGCCTACAACGCCGCCGATCAGTCCCGTCTTAACCCCGTGTTGCCAGATCGACCGAAGAAGTGTCATCTTTCCGCTTCCCTTTCTCGCTTTATGCTTTCTTCACTGCAAGACGCTCTCCGAGGATGCCTGTCGGCCTGAAGATCAACACAAACACGAGCATCGTAAAGGCAATGGCATCTTTGAGCTGGTAAGGGGCCGGGATGCCCAGGCCGTCCAGAAAGAGGCTGGGTCCTATGGATTCGATGAGGCCGAGGAACATGCCTCCCACCATAGCGCCGGGGACGTTGCCGATGCCCCCGAGGACCGCGGCGGTAAACGCCTTGATTCCCGGAATAAACCCCATGAAGAAGTACACCTGCTTAAACATCAGGGCATAGAACACACCGGCTGCACCCGCGGCCGCACCGCCGATGATGAAGGTGGTGGAGATCATCTTGTCCACATCGATCGCCATCAGGGAAGCGGCCTCCTTGTCTTCAGATACAGCGCGGATCGCCTTCCCCACACGCGTAAGCTGGATAAAGGAAAAGAGAAGGGCGAGGAGCACTGCGGAACCTACTATCGACACGGCCTGGAAACCCAGAATGCGAATGCCCCATATATTCCATGGGCCCTCGATGATCTTCACCACAGGGTAAGCCTGGAAGCCTGCCCCATAGAGTCCTCGGAAGACGTACTGGAGGAAGAACGAAGCGCCAATGGCTGTGATAAGGGGAATCAGGCGAGGGGCATTTCTCAGGGGACGGTAGGCAACGCGCTCCAGCAGAAAGGCGATGAAAGCTGAGACAGTCATGGAGACGACGAAGATAACGAAGAGACAGGAAATAGGATACCGATTAAGGAGGCCTGAGCGGAAGAAAGCTGCAGCCACGTAGTAGGCGGTATAGGGTCCACTCATGAACACTTCACTGTGGGCGAAGTTGATCATCCGCAGAACGCCGTAAACCAAGGTGTATCCCATGGCAATGAGGGCGTAGATGCTCCCCTGGGCCAAGCCAAAGATGAATAAATCGAGCCACTGGCGACCGCTGTAACGGCCGGCGATCAGTGTGGAAATTGCCCCGCCTATCATCAAGGCCAGGAGCGCCGCGCCGATCAGCCACATGACGACATCGGTGGCCGTTAGCCTTTCTCTCCATCCTTTCAGCATAAGGCCCCTCCTCCCCTTCCACCTGCCTGGTCGATGGAAGGGGGCGCAAGGTAACAGATACAGAGTCTCCTTTAAAGGAAACCCCGCTTCTCGCGAAACCGGATTTCCCTGGAGCTGAAGTTAATAGGGCTTCCAGTAGGGCACACTAGGCATGACCAGTTTGTCGACGTTTTCCTTAGTAGTCTGGTAAACCGCAATATGCGGATCAGCGCAGTCGCCCAGCGCACTGCAGGTCAGATTTCCAGTCAAGCCCTTGAGGTTCTTTGTTTCATAAAGGGCATCCCTGAGCTTGTTTCGGCCGATGTAAAGGGTTCCATCCGGGCCTGTTTTTCCAACCTTTTTGATGGCGTCAAAGATCATGACGGCGGCATCATAGGCATGGGCGTGGAACGGGGCTAACGGCGTCGAACCGGACAACTTTTTATACTTCGCCAGAAAGGCTTTGTAGCCCCCTGCAAAAGCGGAGAAGTCCGGGCTTGTATGAAACATGCCGACAGCCGCCTCTCCTGCCGCTTTATAAAAGTCCGGCGAGAAAATGCCGTCAGCGCCCATCAGGTGGACCTTCTCTAGGCCGGGCACTTCCCTGGCCTGTCGTGCAACGTAGCCACCCGCTGCGACGAAGATCGGAAAGTAGATGATCTCGGGATGGCCTGTGGCGATCTTGGTCAGCACGGGACGCATGTCGGTATCTGTGGGAGCTACGGCTTCCTGGGAGGTAATCGTGCCGCCCAGTGCCTTGAATTTCTCTGCAAAAACCTCTTGGAGCTGCTCAGCATAGACGCTTCCGTCATGGATGGTTGCTGCTTTTTTCACACCCAGTTTCTTGATGGCAAATTCGGCCGCCACAGAACCCTGGACGCGATCGTTATGCGCGGTTCGCAGATAGCCGTCATACTCGTGGCCGCGTTTGGGGTCTGTCAGATAAGGGGCGGTGTTTGAGGGAGAAACCGTGACGATGCCCGCCTTCCAGAGGATGGGTACGCCCGGTTTGGCTTCGCTCGAGCAGTTTGAGCCGACAGCCGCCACGACCGTCGGGTCAGAGGCTATCTTGGTCGCCGCGGCCTGGCCGCCTTCCGGATTGCACCCGCTATCCTCAACCGTGATTTGGATGGGATGGCCAAAGAGTTTTCCGTGCTCGTCTTCCGCTGCGATTTCCACGCCATACTTGGTGTCCAAGCCCAGCGTTTGATCCGGCCCTGTAACAACCATCCAGCAGGCGATGTGAACCGCAGCACCCTTCTTGATCTTCACAACCCCAATTTTGTCTTCGTACTTGAATTGGCCCGATGCCGCCGCCTTTTTCTTTTCCGCTGCTGTTACGTTTCCCACCACCAAGCCAAGAACCGCGATCAGAACGATAGAAATGCCAAAAAAACGTTTCATGAGCACCTCCTTTTTCTCGGATAAAGGTTGGATAAATTTCACGCGGGAACCATTCCATGTCTATTCTCTAGGCGCATCACCCCCTCTCCCCTGACTTTCCGCAAGTGCCCGAATCCTATTAGGGAAATTTCTGTTTGTCAAGGCCGCCGGTCTTTAAGGCGAGAAAGCAGGACTTATTTGTAACGGATAACGTCTCTAGCCTTTCCCGGTTTTCCGCTTTCTCACCTTCTCCTTGATCCTTTGTATGTGACCCCGGCCCAAGCCCTTCACCTCACACCCAAGCTCGAAGTACCTCTCGATTTTCCCGTCGTCCAGAATGCCGAAACAGTCTACTACCGCCACAGGCCCTCCCGTCATCCTGACGAGGTTGTCGGGATCCATCTCCAAGTAAGGTTGGTGCCGGACGGCAAAGACGACGGCGTCAGCCCCCTTCAACGCATTCGCCAGGTCAGAAACCATCCGGAACTCGTTCAGGGGTTCCTGGTTGCGGAAAAACCTGGACCAGCTTGTCCCCGCGGCAGGGTAGCTGTCCTGCTTTTCCAACTCCCACCAGTGCTGGACATAAGGGTCGTGGGCTTTCACCTCGGCGCCCATTTCCGTCAGCTTCCGGACGATAATCTCGGAGCCGCTGTAGCGCGTGTCTCCCACATCTTCCCGGTACGAAACCCCAAGAACGGCGATCTGCGAGGCGGCTACAATGCGGCCCATGTTCCTGAGAGCATCCCGCGCCAATTGAGCGGCACGAAGACCCCTTGTGTCGTTGATGTTGATCGCTTGGGGGGTAATCTTGAAAATTTCGTGTTCGAACCCCAGGAGATGCCTGTAGGCCCAAAGACCCAGGCCTCCGTCTTTAGGCAGACAGTAACCGCCGATGCCCGGCCCTGGAAAAATGATGTTGCTGTGGGTGGGCCGGACCTTGATAGCGTTGATCACCTTGATCATGTCCACGCCGTTGGTTTCGGCAAACACGCTCCACTCGTCCAGGAAAGCCAGAATCGTGGCCCGGTAGCTGTTTTCCACAATTTTGCACGTTTCGCTCTCCAGGGGTCTATCCAGAACCTTGAGAGGGTATTTGTCCACGTTAATGACCTCGGAAAGGAACTTGACCACCCTGTTCCGACTTTCGTCGTTGATCCCGCTGCATACGCGCCAGAAATCTCTCACCGATTTCACGTAATCCCGACCGGGCATCACCCTTTCGAAACTGTGAGCGAGCAGAGGCTCTTCGTCCACGCCTCTCTTCTTGAAGGCCTTCTTGATGAGCGGGTAAGCCACATATTCAGTGGTCCCTGGAGGCACGGTGGTCTCGATCAGGACCAGGCAATGAGGATCAATCTTCTCGCCGATGATTCTGAACGACTCCTCCAGGGCGCTGATGTCCGCCTGCCCCGTTTTCAGGTTCCCCAGTTCCTGTTTGAGAAAATCGCATTGCACATCCACCACGAGGACATCGGCAAGCTTCAAAGCGTCATAGGTGTACGTGGCCACAAGCGACTTTTTCCGGTTCACGCACCGCTCGATAAGGGGAGCCACCTCCGGGTCTTCCGCCTTGACGGGAGAAACGCCCCGATTAAAAAGGGGGATTTTCCAGAAGCTCCTGGTGCTCGGTCTCTGCATGCCGATGACAAGCTTGTTGGGCTTTTGCGTTTTGTTGTCCGTCGAATCCGCGACAACCGCGGCCATCACAGCGCCCACGAACCCAAGGCCCATGACCACCACTATTTCTCGTCCTTCTTTTTTGTGCTTCCTTGCCAGCCTTTGGAGCCGCTCATACTCTTTCTTGTAATCTTTTTCTTCAGGAAGCTTGAACTTTTCACCCTCCGGACTGATTGAATAGGTCATCCTTATTTCTCTCCTTCGCCATAATGATCATTATCGGGCGGCCGACGTGCAGGCCGGAAAATTTTGGTATAATATCCGAAATCGATAAGAAAGTCCATCACACCATAAAAGAGGCAGGCGCTTATGCTTCAAGGTTGTTGACTGTGGCTGACCTTGGTTGCAAGATGAATGAATGGATATGATGGGCCTCTATCAAGACTGTCTCCTTTGCCCGAGGGCCTGCGGCGTGGATCGCACTGCGGGCAGCAGAAAAGGATTCTGCGGGGAGAGTTCAGAACCAAGGGTCGCTTACGTGGGGCCTCATTTCGGTGAAGAACCGCCTCTTACGGGCACACGAGGGTCTGGGACTGTTTTTTTCACCGGATGCTCTCTACGGTGCTCGTTTTGCCAGAACTATCAAATCTCCAGGGATGGCTTAGGCAAAACCTTGGACATGAACGACCTTCTGGGCAGGGTGGAGGCCATGATACTGAAAGAGGGGGTTCACAATGTCAATTTCGTGACCCCGGATCACTTTTTTCCTCATGTGTTCGGTCTTGTCGCCGAGCTCCGGAAAAGAGGCCATGAACTCCCCATGGTCTTCAATCTTTCGGGCTATCAATCGAGGGAAATGCTCAAGCTTGCCTCCCCCTGTGCCGACATTTACCTCCCCGATTTCAAATATGCGGATCGTCGTCTGGCCGGGAAGCTTTCCGGATGCCGGGACTACCCCGACGTGGGTCTTGCGGCAATCGCTGAAATGATCGCGCAAAAGGGATTCATAGATGGTTTGGAAGACGATTCCCTCCTGGCCTCAAAGGGAGTGCTGGTGAGGCACCTCATACTGCCGGGATTCGTGGAAAATTCTCTCGATGCTCTGACCAGCCTCTTTGTTGAGTTCGGCGCGGCCCTGCCTCTCAGTCTTATGTCTCAGTATTGCCCCGTGATCTCTCATGACGAAGAAACCCTGAATCGACCTTTGACAAGAGAGGAATACGATCGCATTTACAGCCATGCTCTTGATCTGGGCTTTCAACACCTTTTCGTTCAGATCCCTGCAGAACTTCCGGAAGCAGATCCCCGGAGACCTTCCTTTGTCCCCGATTTCCGGCTCGAACACCCTTTCTTAGCCCCTGACTGAATAACTTCTTCGCGTGCTGTGGAGAAGTTCTGGGGTCCGGGCGGAAGGTTGGTCTCTTCAGAGCCGCAACCACTTTTAATGATCCATAATTGACTTTCCTGGACCTTGTTGATAGAAGCTCCCTATGAGAATCGCCTACCTCGATTGTTTTTCCGGAATAAGCGGGGACATGCTTCTGGGAGCTCTTCTGGATGCAGGCTTGTCTGTTGATGACCTCACCAAGTCGCTCCGCTCCCTTCCTCTTCAGGGCTACAACCTGCGGGTTCTGAGAGAAGAACGAAACCATGTTTTCGGTACTCGTTTTCTGGTGCAGGTTGAAGAGGACAGGCATCATGCGAGAACCTTCGCGGATATTGAGACCTTCATTAGGACGTCCGGCCTGAGTGAGTGGGTAAAGCAGAAAAGCATCGAGGTTTTTGAAAGCCTTGCTGTTGAAGAAGGAAAAATCCACTCCTGTCCGCCCGAAACCGTGCATTTCCACGAAGTAGGAGCGGTGGATTCCATTATCGATATTGTGGGAGCATTTGTGGGGGTCGAATCTCTGGGTATCACCGACCTCTATGGCTCTGCTTTGCCGTTGGGTTCCGGTTTTGTCGATAGCCGTCACGGGTCTATTCCCCTGCCGGCCCCCGCGACGATCGCTCTCTTGCAAGGCATTCCTGTGTACGACGCCGGGGTGAAGGGCGAACTGGTCACGCCCACCGGGGCAGCCCTCCTGAAAGGGCTTGTCCGCGCTTTCGGCTTCATGCCTGCCATGACGGTTGATCGGATCGGATACGGGGTGGGCTCTCGCAGCATGGCAGACCGGCCGAATCTTCTCAGGATCCTCGTGGGGACTGAAACACAAGAGCTTCAGACCGACACGGTCGTCATTTTGGAATCCAACCTGGATGATGCAAGCCCGGAATGGTTGGGCTTTCTCATGGGCCGCCTTTTGGAAGCAGGAGCTTTAGATGTGACCTTCTGCCCGGTTCAGATGAAGAAAAATCGTCCCGGAGTTCTGCTCCAAGTCGTTGGGGAACCTCACAAGAAAGACCTCCTTATGGAAATGATCTTCCGGGAAAGCACCACCCTCGGCGTGCGCTTCACCTACAGCCAGAGAAAAACCCTGGAAAGATCTTTGGAAGAAGTGAACAGCCCGTGGGGAAGAATGAAGGTCAAGAAGGTGATGCTCCCTGGCGGGGATCGTCGGCTTCTTCCCGAATATGAAGACTGTAGAACCATTGCAGAGGAAAAAGGAATCCCCATCCGGGACGTGTATGCCTGGGTTTTCTCACAGAACAAAGTGTCTGAGGCGAGCAAGTTATCCGTAGTCGGTAGTCCTTGTTTGGAGAGAAGAGAGGGAAAAGGCCGAGGCGAGAAAAGTTAATAGTTATCCGTTATTCGTTAATCGATAATTTGGGCCATCGATCACGTTTTCTCGAATAACGGATACTCTTCTCGCGTTTCCCGCGTTAGCTCTTTCTCGCCTCGGTTAACGGATGGCTAGGCATGCTTCAGGCAATTGTCTCCTTGATGTCTTATCATGGTTCTGGTACTTTGGATCTGAAGAAAGTGTTCAAAGAAGCCCGGCTTCCGGGAAAAACGGCCCTCATCCTTGCCACATGGTTTGGTTCAGGGCTGGTGCCTGTAGCATCGGGAACCTTCGGAACCCTCGCCGGGGTTCCCATCGTGCTTCTCATGGGCCTTCCGAGGCCTCTTTATGCAGCCCTTTTTGTGTTCGCGTTCATCGTGGTCGCCGCTTGGGCATCTGATCTGAGTCACAGGCTGGTGGGCAAGAGGGATCCCTCCGTGGTGGTCATCGATGAAGTGGCCGGTTTTCTGCTCTCCCTTTTCTATCTGCCCGTTTCCTGGCGCACCTTGTGTTTGGGTTTCATTCTGTTTCGCGTTTTCGATATTTTGAAACCTTTTCCCGTTCGGAATCTGGAGGCGCTGCGGGGAGGAATCGGGATCATGGCAGATGATTTAATGGCCGGGATTTATGCCAATCTGAGCACCCGGCTTTTGATCTTACTTCTGTCCGATTCATAAGCGAAGAAGCGGGAAGAGTTAATCGTTCTCGGTGAATCAAAATTCGGGGGGTCCCGCGGTTTTCGAATCACGATTAGCGGATAACGATCAGCGGTCAACTCATATGCAAGGCGAAATCATCACCATAGGCACCGAACTGATCTCCGGCAGGACGGTTGATCTGAATGCCTGGTATGCGGCAGGCAGGCTGACTGCCTCCGGGCTCAGGGTCACCCGTGTGACCACGGTGGGTGACGATCCCGAGAGTGTGGCTAAGGCGTTGAAAGAAGCGATGAAGGATGCTGATTTTATCATCGTCACAGGGGGTCTCGGTTCTACGGAAGATGATATGACCAACGAAATCGCGGCCAACGCTCTGAAGCGACCCCTGTGCCTCGACAAAGAAATGCTGGACCAGATCAAAAGCTACGTAGTGGCCAGGGGGATGGAAATGTCGGCTTCCTACGAGAAGATGGCGTGGATGCCCAAGGACTCTAAGCTCCTGGACAAGGAAGCAAACATTTGCGGTTTTTCCCTCGTGGAAGATAAAGTACGCCTTTATTTCCTCCCCGGTGTGCCTGAGCAAATGCGCTCCCTCATGGACCGATGTGTGCTCCCTGACCTCCTGCTTCACACTAAAACACAGCCTGTCCTTAGGCATAGGGTGCTCAAACTTTACGGCCTGAACGAACCGAGCATGGCGGAGGCCCTCAAAGATCTTCCCAAAAAGGCGAAAAATATCATTTTAGGCTACTATCCTCATTTTCCGGAAAACCACATTACCCTCAGTCTCCGTGGTGATGACGAACCGACCGTGCGTGCAGAACTGGAATGGATGGAAGAAGAAATCCGCCGGCTTGTGGGTTCTTTCATTTTCGCCAGCGGAGACCAGACCATGGAAAGCGTTGTGGGGGAGATACTCAGGGAAAAAGGGCTCACCCTTTCCGTGGCCGAATCCTGTACAGGGGGTCTGGTTGGAAATCTGTTGACCAATGTGCCCGGAAGTTCGATCTATTTCCTCGGCGGGGTGGTCGCCTACAGCAATCAGTCCAAGATCGAGTTGCTCCACGTGTCACCCCTAACTCTTGAAAGATACGGGGCCGTCTCAGATGAGACCGTTCTGGAGATGGCGGTCGGCGTGCGGGCTAGATTCAAGGCAGACTTGTCTCTTGCCGTATCAGGCATCGCCGGCCCTGAAGGCGGAAGTCCTGAAAAACCTGTGGGTACGGTTCATATCGGCATGGCTGCCCATGACGCCTCTTTTTCCCGGAGGTACCGCTTTTGGGGCACCAGGGATCAGGTTAAACTGAACAGCGCCATCATGGCCTTGGACTGGTCGAGGAGATACCTCCATGGGGATTCGTTCCTTCCTGGCCTTTGACTTGCCGCCCGGGATCAGAGAGGTCTTGGCTCATGTTTACGGGGAAGTGAGTCGAACGTCTCTGGATGTGCGATGGGTGAGGACCGAAGGCATCCATCTCACGGTCGTCTTTATGGGCGACATCCAGGAGTCGGATGTTTCGTCGATGGGTGAACAGATCGGCGAAGTTTGCTCCGGCTACGGGCCCTTCAGTGTAAGCCTGAAAAGCATGGGGTGCTTCCCGAACAGTAGAAATCCCAGGGTCATCTGGGTCGGGGTTGAAGGGGATCTGGAGAGGATGTCCAGGTTTCGGGATGAGATCCAGAGAAAGCTCGTCCCCTTCGGCATCCGGGAAGAGAAGAGGGATTTTCGGCCCCACCTGACCCTCGGCCGGTTCAAGAAGCCCGGCAGGAACGAAGGCGAGACCGAGAAACTGCTTTTCCACTATAGGGGATTGACAAGCCCTGCTTGTTCACTTAAAGAATTGATTTTTTTCAAGAGTGATCTGAGAACAGGCGGGGCCGTGTACACGAAGCTGCGGTCATGGCCGCTGGCGGGAAAGGGGTAAAGCGGGAAAGGCGCGAAACGCGGGAAAACTAAGTCATCCGTTATCAGTGATTCGTTCATGGAACTTATATTTTAGGCACTTAAACCCGGGGGGTTAGATCATGGCAGAGCAGACGGACAAGGGCAGGGCGGTGGAGCAGGCGATTTCCCAGATTGAGAGGCAGTTCGGTCGCGGGTCCATCATGAGGATGGGAGAGGACAGGATCCTTGAAATCCCCGCTATTTCAACGGGCTCTCTGGCGCTCGACTTGGCCCTTGGCGTCGGGGGAGTTCCCAGGGGAAGGGTTGTGGAGATTTACGGGCCCGAATCGTCGGGCAAGACCACTCTTGCACTTCACGTAGCGGCTCAAGCCCAAGCGAATGGGGGCATGGTGGCCTTTATCGATGCGGAGCATGCTTTGGACGTGGGCTACTCACGGAGACTGGGCGTAGATGTGGACAACCTCCTCGTTTCCCAGCCTGATACGGGAGAGCAGGCCCTGGATATTGCAGAGATCCTGGTAAGGAGCGGGGCGGTTGACGTCCTCATCATAGACTCTGTTGCAGCCCTGGTTCCAAGAGCCGAACTGGAGGGGGAGATGGGCGATCAACATGTGGGGTTGCAGGCGAGACTCATGTCACAGGCGCTCAGAAAACTGACCTCAACCATCAGCAAATCCATGACCTGCGTGATCTTCATCAACCAGATCAGGATGAAGATCGGGGTGATGTTCGGCAGCCCTGAGACGACCACCGGCGGAAACGCCCTTAAATTCTATGCTTCGCAGCGCCTGGACATTCGCCGCATCGGTGCCATCAAGGAAGGAGATCAGGTCGTCGGAAACCGAACCAGGGTCAAAGTGGTAAAGAACAAGATCGCGCCCCCTTTCAGAGAAGCCGAATTCGACATCATTTACGGCACCGGGATCTCAAGAGAAGGGGATATCCTTGACCTGGGCACTTCCATGAACATTATTGAGAAAAGTGGGGCTTGGTACTCCTTCAACGGAGAGCGGATGGGCCAGGGCAGGGAGAACGTGAAGAAGTTCTTGGTTGAAAACAGCGATTTTCGGGACCGCATCGCCGACCTCATCAAGGAGAAAAGCGGCCTCAAGAAAATCAAGGCAGAGACGGAAGGGAAGAAAGCGGAAAAAAGTTAGTCGTTATCCGTGATTCGTCAATTGAGTGAAAGAAGAAGAAAGACCGGAAATTACCGACTATGAACTTCAGAGAGATCAGAACAAAGTTTATCGACTTTTTCAGAGAACGCGGACACGAGGTGGTCAGCAGTTCCTCCCTCGTTCCCAGGGACGACCCGAGCCTTCTCTTTACCAACGCCGGCATGGTGCAGTTCAAAGGGCTCTATCTCGGCACCGAGAAGAGGAGCTACACGAGAGCCGTCACCTCCCAGAAGTGTGTGCGGGCGGGAGGCAAACACAACGATCTCGAAAACGTGGGATATACGGGCCGGCACCACACTTTTTTTGAGATGCTCGGCAACTTTTCCTTTGGCGATTATTTCAAAGTGGAGGCAATTCAATGGGCCTGGGAACTGCTCACGAAAGGATACGGGCTGCCTCCCGACAAGCTCTGGGCTTCGGTTTACAAGGACGACGATGAGGCTTTCGCGATCTGGGAAAAGCAGATCGGCATCCCCTCCGACAGGATCGTTCGTCTCGGAGAAAAGGACAACTTCTGGGTCATGGGTGAGACCGGACCGTGCGGACCCTGCTCTGAAATCATTATTGATCAGGGGGAAGGTGTCGGCTGCGGCAGGTCTGAATGCGGACCCGGATGCGAATGCGACCGCTACCTGGAGATTTGGAATCTGGTTTTTACCCAGTTTGACCGTGATCCTCAGGGGAACCTCACACCCCTCGCAAACCCTAACATCGACACCGGCATGGGTCTCGAAAGGATCGCCGCTGTGGTACAGGGAGTGACTTCCAACTACGATACGGACCTGTTCAGGGAAATCATCTTCTTTGCCGAAGAGGTTGCCGGGCAAAGATACGGCGATCACTGGAAATCGGACGTTTCATTCCGAGTCATTGCCGACCATGCGCGGGCCGCCGCGTTCCTGATTTGTGACGGCATTCTCCCTTCCAACGAGGGAAGAGGTTACGTGCTGAGACGAATCATCCGCA
Organism: uncultured delta proteobacterium; assembly: GCA_963740905.1. GTDB lineage: Bacteria > Desulfobacterota > DSM-4660 > Desulfatiglandales > HGW-15 > JAFGDM01. The sequence continues at coordinate 186,027 of CAVUFY010000016.1, read as the reverse complement.
GAGCCCTCCGGTTCGGCATGGTTCTAGGCATCAGGGATCCTTTTCTCCACCGGGTTGCGGGTCGAGTCATAGAGATCATGGGGCTCGACTACCCCGAACTGGTTGCTTCCAAGGGTTTCATCGAGGGCATCGCCCTTAATGAAGAGAAGCGGTTTGCCGCCACCCTCTATCATGGAATGAAAATCCTCCAGGACAGCATCGAGGACTTGAAGGAAAAGAAAGGGACCGTCATTCCCGGTCCCGTGGCTTTCAAACTCTATGACACCTTCGGTCTGTCACCGGACATTGTGCAAGATGTGGCGCGGGAAGAAGGACTCAAAGTGGACCTGGAAGGTTTTGACCATGCCATGGCCAGACAGAAAAGCATGTCTCAGGAATCCTGGAAAGGAAGCGGAGAAGAGCACATTCCCGACATTTATCGCACCTTGAGCAACAGGGGTTTGGGCGGCGAGTTCCAGGGTTATGAGACTTTGATTCTTTCGTCGGAAGTCACGGCCATCCTCCGGGACCGAAAAGAGGTTTCTTCGGCCGAAACAGGAGACGAGGTGGAGGTTCTCCTTGACCGAACGCCTTTCTATGGAGAAGCGGGCGGCCAGGTTGGGGACAAAGGCTGGCTCGTGGGCGACGGGATGCGGATGAAGGTGACGAACACCGCAAAATTCGGCGACACCCTCATCGTTCATCAGGGAATCGTGGAACAGGGAACTATCGAGGCAAAGGCCACCGTGGAAGCACGAGTCGATGAAGAGGAGCGGAGAGCAACGGCAAGAAATCACACCGCCACGCATCTCCTCCATGCCGCCTTGAGAGAAATTCTAGGCACCCACGTGAAACAGGCCGGCTCGTTGGTTACACCCCAGCGTTTTCGTTTCGATTTCAGCCACTTCACACAGGTGGACCAGGAAACTCTGGACGAGGTGGAACGAATCGTTAATCGTTATATACGGGATAACTTGCCTCTATCCACTCGCCTCCTCGCCCGTGAGGAGGCGGTGAAAACAGGGGCTATGGCCATCTTTGAGGAGCGATACGGTGAACAGGTGAGGCTGGTTGAGGTAGGGGACGGTGTGAGCAAAGAACTCTGCGGCGGCACCCATACCCGCAGGACCGGAGATCTGGGCTTATTTAAGATCGTGAGCGAAAGCGCGGTAGGAGCCAACGTGCGGCGCATTGAGGCGTTGACCGGCGAAGGCGCACTCGAATATGCTCAGCATCAGGACACAGAGATTAAGAACGTAGCTCTCCTTCTCAAGACCTCGCCGGAGCAACTGGAAGACAAGGTGGAAAGGCTTCTGAAAGACCAGAAGCAGAGGGAAAGAGAGATCGAATCTCTGAGGGCTAAACTTCTCACCGACCGGTCCGCCGACCTTCTTGCAGGAGTCAGGGAAATCCAGGGGGCCAAAGTCCTGGTAAGGGAGGTGGAAGCCGAGTCTCCTAAAGAGCTTCGCGATTTTGCCGATCGCATCAAAGAGAGGCTTCAGTCCGGCATCGTCGTCTTAGGTGCGCGAAAAGACGACAAGGCTATGCTTCTGTGCGTCGTAACAAAGGATCTGACCGACCGTTATAAGGCGGGGCAGATCGTCAGCCGGCTCTCTGAAATGGTGGGTGGCAAGGGAGGGGGTCGGCCGGATATGGCCCAGGGAGGAGGGAGTAAACCCGAAGAACTGACTCGTGCCTTGGCTGAAGTGTATAAAATAATCGGGGCCTCATAGGGCCCCCGCATGGACCGATAAACAACTCAGTGACCTGCTGACTAATCCCCGCCTGGACGGTAGTCGGAGCCTATGTTGAGCTCACCCCCCCACCAGGACTTGGTCCTTTCGGCCTTTTCCTCCTCTGTCAGCGGCTTTTCCGAAGCAATTTCCTCTTTGCACTTGCTGATCTTTTCCAAGGCGAGATGGTATTGCCCCATGTCCGGATAATGTTCTATCAAATAAGTGTACCTGGCCAGAGCCGCCCTGTAGTAACCTTTCTTGAAATAGAAATCGCCCACGTAGACTTCATACGTCGCAAGATAAATGAGGCATTTCCTCAGGTTTTTTCGCGCCAAGCTGGCATACTGGTCCCTCGGAAATCTCTGTATAAGCCTCTCGAATTCGTCTCTCGCTTTTTGGGTGTGGAGCTGCTCCCTGTCCGTGGTGGTCATCTGATCGAAGTGGCACATTCCCTTCTGGTAGACCACGTAAGGGATTTCGCTGTGCTTCGGATGGAGCTTCTCGAATTGATCGTAGGCCTCATAGGCTTGATCGCGTTCACCGGTTCGATACAGGGCGTCCGCCAGCTTCATCTCCGCTGCAACCGCATACTTGCTGTACGGGTACCTGTCCCTGACAAGTTCAAAGTCTTTCACTGCATCTTTGTAACGCCCTGATTCGAGGTTGCTCATGCCATGGGCCATCAATTCACTGGGGTCCGTTTCGTCCACTCCTCTTCCGAGGAGACGGTCAAGGGTGGAACATCCGTTGAAAAGAAATACAAGCGTCAACCCGACAAGAAGCGTCTTTACAATATCATCCATTCTATGGCTCATCTTTGACTCCCATATGAAGAAATACCTATCGGTTCACAAGAGTTTCTTCAGTTCTCCTTCGATGTAACTCTTCGGCTGCGCGCCGATGATCGTCTGCGCCACCTGTCCACCCTTAAACAGGATGAGGGTAGGGATATTTCGGATGCCGAACTTCGCAGGGGTCTGGCGATTCTTGTCCACATCCATTTTTCCGATCTTAACCTTCCCCTTGTACTGGTTGGCCAGTTCTTCCACCACAGGACCCACCATTCGGCACGGTCCACACCACTCCGCCCAAAAATCTACCATGGCAGGGAGATCAGACTTCATGATCTCCGATTCAAAATTGTCATCTGTTACTTGAAAAATGTCGGACATGGAGGCTCTCCTTTCCTCATAGGTTGAGTTTCACATAATTAACACTCCTACGCTCCGTTGTCAACCGCGCCCCGGAGGAGGCAATCATTTGTTTTTCGTGATCCGTCATAGGTGAGGTTCCCAAGACACGGCTCTATTCATCCATTCCTCGACATGGGATGATGCAGGCACGCTCCAGAATATCGAGAATCTCCTCTGTGGATTCCACTGGGGTTATTGCATCCGAATGAATGACCAGGGAAGGAGCCCCCGGCACTTCATAGGGCGCCGAAACACCGGTGAACTCCTCGATGATCCCTGCCATAGCTCTCTGGTACAGACCTTTCGGGTCGCGAAGCGCGCAAACGTCGATCGGGCAGTCTACATAGATTTCAAAGAAACGATCATCTCCCACCAGTTTTCTGACCATTTCCCTGTCAGCCTTGTAAGGGGAAATAAAAGCGGTAATGGCAATGATGCCCGCCTCCACAAAGAGCCGCACCATCTCGCCGATACGCCGGATGTTTTCCTGCCGGTCTTGAGGCGAGAAGCCCAGGTCACAGCAAAGGCCGTGTCGAACATTGTCGCCGTCAAAGGAATAGGTGGAGCAGCCTCGCTTGTAGAGCATTCTCTCAAGATAGTGGGCGATGGTTGACTTGCCGGATGCGGAGAGGCCGGTAAACCAGATGACGGCGCCTTTGTGGCCGTGCAGGGTCTCTCGCTCGGGGCGGGTGATGTAGCCGTCGAACCATGTAATGTTGTGATCATTGCCCATAAAAAAACCTGTCCAGGCCATTAAACCCCTTGCTTCGCAGGTCACCGGTCGGCATGGGTTTTGGCCTGCGTTTTCATGATTTATCGATTCTTTCTTCCTTTGTGATTCCCGTGAGATCTGCGGAAGATCTCATCCACGCCGGAGTCGGTCTTTTGATATCTCTTGCCGCAGGAGAGGCAATCGAGGTCGTAGGTAAGGCGTTCACCGCATTCGCACATCCACCCGACCTGGCGTCCCGGATTCCCCATCACCAGCGCAAAGTCGGGAACGTTCTTGGTCACCACCGCTCCTGCGCCGATAAAGCAGTACCGGCCCAAGGTGTTGCCGCACACGACGGTGGCATTGGCGCCAATGGTCGCGCCTCGCCTGACCAGGGTGGGCCGGGCTTGGTCCATCTTTTTGATCTCAGCCCGCGGGTTGTAGACATTGGTGAAAACCATGGAGGGGCCGCAGAAAACCCCATCTTCCAGGGTGACTCCTTTATAGACGCTCACGTTGTTTTGGAGCTTGCAGTTATTTCCTATGACGACGTCAGGTCCGATCACGACGTTCTGCCCTATGTTGCAGTGCTTTCCTATTTTCGAATTGGAAAGAACATGACTGAAATGCCAGATCTTCGTGCCCTCGCCTATGGTCACTTTATCATCGACGATGGCGCTATCATGGACAAAGAACCGGATGCCGGATAACGGATGGTGACTGCCGGATACTCGATGTTCATCAAGACTAATGCGCCGTCCTTCTTCGTCGAGAGAGCGCTGGGAAGCGTTCAGGACCCTGAGCACTTTCAGGCCTTCCCTCCCGTCGGTGACGGGTGGTTTGCCGTTCGACACGCTGTCAAGGAATTGCCGGCACTCGAGCCGCAACGGCTCGGCCTGAGGAATGTCCAGCCTTTCGGCCTCGGCTTTGGACGGTATCGGGAGATTGTCCTGCCAATTGATTTCCTGGGCGTAGAGGAGAAGCTTTTCCGGCCAAGCTAGCGTATCGTTGAAAACAGCCATTTTCTTTTCACCCACGATCACCATTTGCTGAACCTTGAAGGGATGGAGCCAGGAGACAAAGATGTGTGCCCTAAGACCTGACGGGAAATCAAGATGGGTTGTGGTCACGTCGGCAATGCGCTTGTGAAGGTAATTGCCTCCTGTGGCGAGCACGCTTTCAGGTTCTTCGCCGGCAAGGCACAGAATCATGGAGATGTCATGGGGAGCAAAGGACCACAGGATGTTCTCTTCCCGTCTGATCTTGCCGAGGTTGAGACGGTGGGAATAAATGTAGTTGATTCTCCCCAGATCTCCCTTTGACGCAAGTTCCTTCAACCTGACAAAGGCAGGATGATACTGAAGAAGATGCCCCACCATCAAAACTCGTTTCCTCTCGTCTGCGAGCGCGATGAGTTCCTCTCCTTCCTCTTCCCGTAGAACAAGGGGCTTTTTCAGATACACATGCTTGTCTGCCAGGAGCGCTTCCCGGGCAACGGTGTAATGGGTTTCAGCGGGTGTCGCGATGACCACGCCGGTGATGTCGTCCCTGGCAAGGACGTCATTGAGTGCCAAACAGGTCTCCACCTGCCCATATTGTTTTTTGAACTCGGCAAGCACGGTTTCACTCTTGTCGCAGATGAGTTTGAGGGCGCCAAGTTCGTAATAGTTGCGAACAAGATTCTTGCCCCAGTAACCGGAGCCGATGACGGCGATGCTAGGTACATTCATTCTTTTACTCCACGGTCTGATGCTGTTGTCCGTCCCCCTCATCCGAGAACAGGCGTAGCTCCGCTTCCTGGATTCCACGTCTGGCAGAGAAATAAGCGATTAATATTCATAAAAAAACTGCAGCCGAAAGTAAACTCAAAAGCTTTGTCTTTGTTCGAACCATACTCCGGACCCAGGCCCGAAGAGATGTTTCCATCTCCTGCATGAGCCGGTCGAAAATCAGCCTGGCTTTATCAGAGGCCACAGGGAAAGTCACTGATCAGGAGATCAGTCATGAGTGAACAGTGAGAACTCCTTCGACATCCCGGCACGGCATGGTGATCGGAAATAGTACGTTTACCGACTTTCCTCGACCTCTTGAAGAAAGTCCAAGACAGATTTGTTGAAGGCTTCCGTCTGTTCGATGTTGGACAGGTGGGCCGCGGACTTCAGGATCACCAGCTCGGAGTCTTTGATCTTGTCATGAATCATCTGCGATGCGGAGACCGGCGTACCGGCGTCGTCCTCTCCCACAACAATCAGCGTCGGTACTTTTATGGGGGAAAGCCGGTCCGTTAGATCGAGTGACCGAATCGCATAGGCGCACCCGATGTATCCCTGTGGGTTCGTCCTCCGGATCATGGCGGCCACTCTTTTCACCACGTCAGGTTGTTTTTCACGGAACCGTGGCGTAAACCACCTCTCAATGGTAGCCTCCACCTGGCTTCCCATGCCTTGTTTCTTCACCACCTCGATGCGCTCGTCCCAGAGAGGCTTAGCCTCTTCAGGAACCCGGCTCGATGTATCGCATAGAATGAGGCCCGACAGCATCGAAGATGCCCTGAGGCCAAGAACCTGACCGATCATGCCGCCCATGGAGATACCCATGAAAAAGGTTTTCCCGATCCCAAGAGCCTGAAGCAATCCAAGCACGTCCTCTGCAAGCATGTCCAGAGAGTAAGGACCTCCGGGGGCGTCCGTCTCACCATGACCGCGCGTATCGTACCTGAGCACGCGGTAGAATCCCAGGAGTTTTTCCAACTGTGGCTCCCACATGGAGGAGTTCGTGGCAAGAGAATGGCTCAGGGTGATGACAGGAGATGACTCAGATCCCTGGAGGGTGTAATGGACATTAATCCCGTTGGATTTGATTTTCGACATGTCTTCCTCCTTTCTGTAAGTCGCATGGAGAGTTGATTTTCATTCATACTCGTGAAGGGGCACATATTTGCCCGGACACGCGTACACCCTTTCACCTCCGTATTACCTACGGGGCAGGCTCTGCCCTCTCCCCCACGATTTTGCAGAAGAGGTTTATCCGCCTTTCCGAAGGAATCCTGAATCTTGCGGATCGGCAGCGCCACAGGCGACCATGGGTTAGGGTGAGAGGGAGCACCAGGACGAGCGGATGCTCCTATTCTTCACTCAGGTTTTCCGAAACGGTCGGTCGGGAGAAACTGAATCGTTCCGGGGCCACCGCGCCTCCCGAGATCACGAAGCTCATGGCCTCATCGATCGTCCAGTCCGTAGAAACGAGCCTTTCCAACGGCACGATCTCCAGATATCCCGAGGTCGGATTGGGCGTCGTGGGCACATAGACCGCAGCGAGCTTCCGGCCCGTGTCGGAGTCCGTGAGGATTCGAGTCACGAGGCCCACGGTTTTCATGTGCTCATGGGGGAAGTCAATGAGTACCACTCGCCTTATTCCGCCCGGTTCTGTCTGCAGCGCCCCCATGAGTTTCTTGATGGAACCGTAGATGGTCTGAACCAAGGGAAGACGATCCATCAGTTTCTCAAACACGCCCAGAAGCTTTTTGCCCAAAACCCGATTGACGCCCCAGCCCAGGACATACAGGCCGACAAGGACTATCAGCACTGCGACCATTTCTCTGAACCAGGGTTTCAGAAGCAATTTCGCAACCTGAGGCAGCTCATTCCCGAGTTCGTAGTCAATGGTCTGCACCAGCGGTATGCCCAACCTTGCTAACTGGCTGTAAGTGAAGTCAAGGAGCAGCCAGGTGATCCACAAGGGGATGATGGTGACGATGCCGCTGAGAAGATAACGTTTGAGGTGAATCCCTCTCCCCTTCTTGCCTTCCATGGATTTATCTCCGGCTTTCAACTGTGCCTTCCTGACAGACTGTGAGTCCCGGGGGGCGCCCAATCCGATCATGAAATGAGCCCCTTCGCCCCCGTACTACGTGCGGGGCAGGCTCTGCCCTTCCCCCCTCGGGGTTGGGAGAGAAGATTGAGGGGAGCGCGAAGGAATAGAGACCGATGGCCAGTATAAAGGCACTTCAAAGAACTTGTCAATGCATCGCGCTGAAAGGCCGACGGCCAAAGGGCTGGGCGCAAGGGTATTTACAAATGCTTCAGTCTAGTATAAAATACCCCCTGATCGGATGGAAGCAGAGGACTACTAAGGATGCTGAAAAATGGACGACGAAGAGAAAGAGACGACCCTCGTAGATCTCCTCAAAGAGGTGGTAGATCTTCAAAAGAAATCATTGCAGGTCCTTGAAGAGATGTGCATCGACCTTCGCTATCTCACCATGATCCTCGAAGGCCCCGCGCCTCTGCTTCGCTACGATGAAGAACACTATGAGAAAAGAAACGTGTTGAGCCTCCTCGAACGGGCTCTTTACGGCCCCCCTTCCGACGAACATCCCCGGATCGTGAAAGACGGAGTCAAAAGACCTGTCTCCTAGAGTGTCTTGGAATTTCAGCATCTAACTTCTTTGTACTGTGAGGAGGAGTTCGACATTGCCGCCCTCCGAGGAGGTCTCTGACGAATCCGCAACCGGAAATGGACTCATCGCTCTTAACCGCCCCAGGGTACTGACGTTATTTTAGGAGCAGGCGCATCACGCCATCCCAATCGGAGAGGGATCCTTGGGGCTTCCACCATGGCCCACTGACCTTTCGACGCCGGTTTACCCGCCTCTGGCGCCGCCGAAGGCAGGTAAACTGCAGAATATCGAATAATGAAATCTGCTGCGCATATTTCATGAAACGCCTTGCTGCGCAAGGCTCTCAAGCGAGGAAGCCCGCGTTGTATAAAATCGTGAAACGATTTTATGTCCAATGTCGAAGGGAAGACATCCCGGGAACCACTTCGTGATTCGATATTTCTTGTTCGACATTCGTTATTCGCCACGGGCAGGATTTTATCTCTCAGAAGGTAAAAACCTTGTAATCCGGGCTCGCCATCTTCTCAACCAGTGCGGGACCCGGCGCAATCTCCGCTCCTTCGATGAGTTCGTCCGGCGAAATCAGGCGCTTGTCCGCACACGCCTTGCACACAAAGATCGGGGTTTTAGCCGCAATGAGCTTGTCCAGCAAATCCTTCATGTGTTCTCCCGTTGTCGATCGGATCCCCTCAGCCATTCCCAGCTGGCCCCAGTGGATTGCATCGTCGATCAGAAAGATCTCCACCTTGTTCCCTTGTTCGGCCGCGAGGGCCGCGAACTGCATTGCTCGGGTTGCCCCTCCCGCCTTCTCAAACCCCTTAGACATGATGAACAACAATTTTTGCATGACACCCTCCATTCAGATAAAGTCTTTTGATTTCGGTTGATTCCGGAAACTGCGCGGTGATCATAACAATATCCCGGAAGGGGTTCAAGGGAATCCTTTGCCCGCTCTGACCCTCTTGCCTAATTAAGACCCAAGCCGGATAGACCCAATTTGTAGGAAGATAATTCCAAAAAAACACAAAATGTTGTATCTATCTCTTGCATCGTAGACATTTTTTTGGTAGAGGAGGTGAAAGGTCTGGGGCTTCAACCCACAAGTCTCAAAAAGGACAAGCGTTAAGTTTTCGCAGAATGACGGCAGTCTTGGATATTACTGCGGTTTTACTTGGTGACTTATGGGACTTTACCCCGGCAAGATTTGAAAAAGGAGGGAGGTCATGAGAGTTATTGCTGTTGCAAACCAAAAGGGTGGATGCGGAAAAACCACCACGGCCATCAATCTGTCCTCTTCTTTGGCGTCAAAAGGTGAACAGGTTCTGCTCATCGATTTTGACCCCCAGGCCCACGCGACGCTGGGCCTTGACATCAACCCGTCCGACCTTGAAATGTCTATTTATGACGTCCTCAAGCCGGGCGCAGACTTTCCTCCCAGCATTGACGATATCGTCGTCCCTATCAGAGACAACTTTGATCTGGCGCCTTCCAACGCTATGTTGAGCGCTCTGGAGCAGGAACTCTCAGGCGCGAACAACAGAGAGGGCCGGCTCCTGAAGGCCGTGGAGTCCCTGCAAAAACCTTATGACGTCGTGATCATCGATTGTCCTCCAAGCATCGGCCACCTTTGCTTCAACGCGCTTCGGGCTTGTGAAGAAGTGATCATTCCGATTGATCTGAGCCTTTTCTCGCTCCGGGGTGTCTCCAAGCTCACGGAGATCGTGATCCTCTTCAAGGAAAAGCTGGGCCATGAGATCAAGGCCCGGGCGCTCATTACGATGTACGACTTCAGAACCCGATACTCGCGGCATGTCCTGGAAAAAGTGCGGGAGAAATTCGGGGAAAACGTTTTCGACACCTCCATCCGTTACAACATCAGACTCAGAGAGACGGTCGATTACGGCCTGCCCATTGGAGAGTACGACAAACACTCAATCGGTTACAAGGACTACGAGAAGCTGGCCGATGAGATCATGAACTTTTGGGCCACCCTCGAAACTCAGGGTTTCAATGCTCTGGACGCTGCTCGAAACCTCCGGGAACTGAGCGAAGAATACACCAGCGCCTCACAAGAACCGGCCGAAGACGACGAAGACACGCTGGAAGCTGAAGAGGCTCAGACTCCTCTTGCCTGATACTTGACCGGGAAAGAAGCTCGCTGAGGAGAAACCCGAAATGGAAAAGACCGGACCTGCTCAAGAATTAGGTTCCATCTCCAGCTTTTTCATCTCGACTTCGGAAGAAGGAAAGACATCATCAGCCAATGCTTCCGATCTCGATGCACGGAACCGTCCTAAAGAAAACTGTGAAGTCGAAGAGTCTGTGACGGCGCGCAAAAGGATTGCCTACCCGAATACGCGAAACGCGCAAGAGGACATGAAAAGGAATCTCTTCAAGTTTCTCGACGAAGGATACTCGATCTCACGGATTGAAGTGAAAAAAACGTCTGAAAGGGTTGAACCAGGCAACAGAACCGTCACAACCGAAGAGATCTCTATGTTTGTGAAATAACCCTTTTCGCGTAAGTTCTTGACCTGTAAACTTCTTCGCATGAGGAGGAAGGATGAAGATAGCCATCATGGGTGCTGGTGGGGTAGGAGGTTACTACGGCGGCCTTCTTGCGCAAGCGGGACACGACGTGGTTTTCATTGCCCGGGGCGCTCACCTTAAGGCCCTTCAGGACCAGGGATTGATGGTAAAAAGCGTGCTCGGAGATTTTTCCGTGTCACCGGTGCGAGCCACCGATCATCCCGCCGGAGCAGGGATGGTTGACCTGGTGATCGTTGCCACCAAAACCTACCATACGGAGAATGCGGCTCAGGCGATCAAGCCCATGATCGGTCCGAATACCGTCGTCGTCCCACTTCAGAACGGGGTGGATGCTGTGGAGCGCATCGGCGAGGTGGTGGGAAACGAGCGTTTGCTGGGAGGCGCTACATGGCTTTCGGCGGCCATAGAAGCGCCCGGGGTGATCGGTCATTACAGCCGGTTCCGCCGCATCGTACTCGGAGAAATGAACGGTCGGATCACGCCCCGCGCCGAAGCCGTCGCTGAAGCGCTTCGCCGAACCCCGGCCACCGTGGAGCTCGTGGGCAACATCCAGCAAATACTCTGGACAAAGTTCGTGTTCATCTCCTCCGTGAGCGCCCTAGGCGGCTTGACCCGCGTGCCGATGGGCGCTTATCGTCAGGTGTCAGAAGCCCGGGCCGTGCTTATCGAAGCCATGTCCGAGGTGGCCGCCGTCGCCCGGGCAAGAGGCGTGAGCCTTGATGACGATATCATCACCAAAACCCTGGCATTTATCGATGGCACGGCCGAGGACCTCAAACCCTCCATGCAGCGTGACATAGAGGCCGGTCGCGTGAGCGAGTTGGAATCCATGATCGGCGTGGTCGTGAGGCGGGGCCGCGAACTGGATGTGCCTACGCCCGTCATGCGGTTCGCCTATGCCATGCTGGAGCCCGCATTTCTCATTGCCCGGAATTGACCCGATATATTGTAGGGTCGAAAATTTTTTCCACATTATGTTGTATTTTTTTATTGCAAGAGGTTTTTTTTCGTGATATAAAGCTTATCTCAGAAGGTGTGGCGCGTAGAAAGTTAACGGATCAGCCATCACTAATTAGGTGCGGAAATGCCGCGATGGGTGTAAAAACGATGCGCCCATCTGGATATGTGAAACTTCTCATCCATTGTCACTACAAGGAAAAGAGCTCTCCGGATTGAGGGCTCTTTTCGTTTTTTTCCCGTGATCGTGCATTTCGAATCCTTTTCCTCGACACCCTTCCGGCGCAGACGTCGGACCGAGTGACCCGATGTAAAGGAAAAGGCATGATTGTCTTGACAGTCATTCGAGCTCTGTTGCATTAGAACCCGAGCACCTGCCGATCGCGGCCATCAACCCTTACGACCCTGCGGAGCAAACAAAAGGAGGACCAAGGACCATGAAGGTTGGCTTTATCGGACTAGGCATCATGGGCAAGCCTATGGCTCTCAACCTCATCAAGGGCGGGCATCAGCTCTTCCTGTTTTCGAGGAGCGGCGTGCCTGAGCAACTGTCGGAGGCCGGTGGACTTTCCTGCTCCCATGCCAAGGAGGTGGCGGAGAAGGCGGAGGTCATCATCACGATGGTTCCGGACACACCGGACGTGGAAAAGGTATTGTTCGGGGAGAACGGGGTCGCCGGAGGTTTGTCACCGGGCAAGATGGTGGTGGACATGAGCACCGTGTCGCCCATCGAGACCAAGGTGTTTGCGGCTCGAATCCGTGATCTCCAATGCGAATACGTGGATGCACCCGTGTCAGGCGGAGAGGTGGGAGCTAGGAACGGCACTCTCACCATCATGGCAGGCGGACGAGAAGAGGCCTTCGACAGAGTGAAGCCCCTCTTCATTCTCATGGGTAAGAGGGTGACCCTTGTGGGAGAAGTCGGCGACGGCCAGATCTGCAAGGCGGCGAACCAGATCATTGTGGCCCTCACCCTCGAGGCGGTGGCCGAAGCGTTGGTCTTCGCATCCAAAGCCGGGGCCGATCCGGCCAAGGTTCGCGAGGCGTTGATGGGCGGATTCGCCTCTTCGAGGATACTGGAGGTCCACGGTGAGCGGATGATCAAACGGAATTTCGAGCCGGGTTTCCGCGTGGAGCTTCATCAAAAAGATTTGACCCTGGCTCTTTCCGGCGCCCGGAGTCTGGGCGTGAGCCTGCCCGGCACAGCCGCGGTCCAGGAGCTTTTTAATGCCTGTGCAGCGGGGGGCGGAGCCAAATGGGACCATTCAGCCTTGGTCCGTGTTCTCGAATCTCTGGCCGGGCACGAGGTAGTAGCCAAGAGCTGAGCGCACGCGAACGGAGGGATCAGAAAGGATTGACGTTAAGATCCCTTTGGCTTAATATTCACCCTGCTTCGGGGTGCCGATCCGCTCTGTCGAAATACCCTTTGTCAGGAAAGGAGATAGATCATGCAATCGAGTCGACTTCAAGCCCCACAGAGAACATTGATGGGACCCGGACCGCTGAACATTCACCCAAGGGTTTATCAGGCGCTCATTTCTCCCGTAATCGGACACCTGGATCCGGCCTACTTGAAAGTGCTCGATGAGGTGGCCGAACTCCTCAGGAAAGTCTTCCGTACCGCAAACCGTGTGACCCACGCCGCCCCCGGCACCGGCACATCCGGCATGGAAGCCTGCGTTGCCAACATGATTGAGCCGGGAGACCCTGTGCTCGTTTGTGTGCATGGCTATTTCGGTGATCGCATCCGGCAGATGGTGGAACGGCAGGAGGCGAAAGTCACTCTTGTTGAAGGAGAGTGGGGAAAACCGACTGACCCGGAGCAGGTGGAGAAGGCCTTAAAAAAGAATCAATACAAAGTTATCGGGCTGGTCCACGCGGAAACCTCCACCGGCGTCTTGCAGCCCATGGATGAAATCTCACGCCTGGCAAAGGAACACGGTGCCATGATTTTGCTCGACACAGTGACGTCTCTCGGAGGGGTGGACGTGAGGATCGATGAGTGGGGCGTGGACGGGGCTTATAGCTGCTCCCAGAAGTGCATCGGATGCACTTCCGGTCTGGCTCCGGTCACATTCAGCGATCGCGTAGTGGAGTCGCTACGCCGGCGGAAGCACCCTGTGCGGTCCTGGTACCTGGACATCTCCCTTCTTGACAAGTACTGGGGACCGGAGCGTGTCTACCATCACACCAGTTCAAGCACCCTGAACTACGGCCTGCTTGAAGCCCTTCATCTCATCCATGAGGAAGGCTTGGACAATCGGATCCAGCGTCACACCAAAAACCATAAAGCGTTGGTAGCAGGCGTTGAGGCCATGGGGCTTGAGATGCTGGTAGCCCCCCAACACCGTCTGCCCTCGCTCAACACCGTGAAAATCCCAGAAGGCATCGATGATGCCAAGGTTCGAAACTATCTGCTGGAAACGTACAACCTGGAGATCGGCGGCGGGCTCGGTGTGCTGAAAGGCAAGGTTTGGCGGGTCGGTCTGATGGGCTACTCCTCTAGCGCCGAAAATATCGTCTTCTTCCTTTCCGCCGTGAGTCAGGCTCTTGCCCTGCAGGGCTACAAGACCGACGTGTCTGCGGGTTTAGCAGCCGCCATGTCGGGATTGAAGAGGTGACAGACCGCTGGTTACTGAACAAAGCTTGGCAACCACATAGCCAGGGAAGGCCAGACGATGATCATGGCCATGATGATCACATCAAAGATGATGTAAGGGACTGAGGCCAGGCAGATCTGCTGAATGGTGACATCCTTCGGCGCCACGCCCTTCATCACAAAGAGAAGCATTCCGAAGGGGGGGGTCATCTGCCCCATCTCCAGATTGATGAGCATCAGGACGCCGAACCACACCGGGTCAAGACCCAGCACATTGCAGATGGGCATGAAAACGGGCAGGCAGATCATCATGATGGATACCGTCTCCATGAAAGTTCCCATGAAGGCGATGATCAACTGCATGCACACCACGATGATCAGGGGATGCACATTGAGCCCCTGAACCAGATCGGTGAGACCTCCAGATGCCCCTGTGAAAGCCAGGATGCTGCTGAAGGTCTTGGACGCGGCGATGATCATGAACACCATGCCCGTGATCTGCAAAGAGCCTGTGAGCGTAGCCTTCAGCACCTGCCAGTTGAAGCGTTTGTAGGCGATGGCCACGATCATCGTGGCAACGAACCCTGATGCGGCCGCCTCCGTAGGCGTAGCGATGCCCACCACAATCACCCCCAGGACCATGAAAATGATAAACGCCATGGGGAGAAGATACTTGACGGTCAAATAGAGTCTCCGCGAAAGCGAATCGCTTTCAGCCTGATACCGGGGGGCGATGGAAGGATGGAGCCAGGCATTCAGCACGATGTAGCCTGCAAAAAAAGTCCCCAGGATCACACCGGGAATCACGCCTGCCACCAGAATCCGGCCGACAGAGATTTTGCCGATGCTCGCAAGCACCACCGCCAGGGCGGAAGGAGGGATGAGCATGGCAAGGCCTCCCACTCCCACAATGGGTCCCACGGACATGGAAACGCTGTAGCCCCGTTTCTTCATCTCCGGCAGGAGCATGGAGCCCAGCATGGCTGTGTTGGCCATGCTGGAGCCGCTGGTGGCGGCAAAGATGGTACCGCTCAGAGCCGCCAGAAGGCTCAACCGGCCGGGTATGCGGCTCAGCCACCGGTCCAGCACATCGATGGTGTTAAAGGCGATTTTGGAATGGAACATGAGCTCGCCCATAAGAATGAACATGGGGACCGGAGCAAGGGCAAAAGTCGAGATAGAAGAGTAAATGTGCAAGGTCATATTCATCAGGCCGGCAGGGCCCATGAAGATGAGGATCCCAAGAAGATCCATGAGGAGGAAGGCGAAGGCCACGGGGAACCCTGACATGAGAAACAGCAGCAGACCCAGGATAAAGAAGAGAAGAATAACCCACCATTCCATGTTAAAGATCACCTCCCATTCCTGAATCTTTCTCGTCTTTGCCGGCTTCGCTCTCCTTGCCTATCAGCGCCGCTAGGAGCTTGCTCAAGAACTGCAGGGTCAGGAAAAAGAAGCCCACCGGGATAATGAGCAGCACATAAGCCTTGGGCACATCTACGGAGGCCACGTCGATGACCCCGCGCACATAATGATTCCAGGTCGTGGAGATCCCGTACCAGCAGAAGATCCCGCACAGAATCATGCCCACGAGGCTGTGGATGACATCCAATACTCTCCTTCCTTTCCTGTCCAGATACTGGACCAGGAACTGCACGGAGACGTGTTGATTCCTGGACAGGATCCATGCCGTCGCAAGAAAGGGAACCCAAAGCAGGGCATACTCATTGAACTGGACCACCCACACGGGTGTAGGTAAATCCAGTTTGCGGGTAACAATGGAGTAGGCGATGGAGAAGGTGATAAAAAGGAGGAGAAGACCCCCAAAAACGGCCATTGCACTGCAAACTCGATTTAACATTCTGGCCATAGGCCTCCTCCTCTTTTCATGCCTTCCCTAATGAAGGTCTCCGGCCGCAACCAAACGGCGTGCCCTCGATGATTTCCAGCCAGGCCCGGAGGGTGATCTCTGACGAGTCCGCAACCGGAAATGAAACCTGCTAAGGCAGGTTTCATATAACGCCCCTTCGGGGCTTCTTCCCCGCCGAAGGCGGGAAATGCCTGAAATCCGATGAAGTCGGATTTCAGGAAGAGACCACCCTCCGGGCCTGACCTCAAAACTTCTACGTAACTTGCAAGAGGGTACAGATTAAGACTCTAATGGACCCTTCTGCTCTCTATTTCTTCGTGATCATCTCCAGGAGCTTCTTCGACTCATCCGGAGCCTTCTTCGCCACCGTATCGTACAGGGCATCGTTCGCTATCTTCTTGAACTTGGCCCCTTCCGCAGAGGACAGCTCTATGAATTGCATTCCCTCTTTCTTGAAAGAATCCAGCTCCTTCTTGAGCTGCGCCACCTGGTCCTCGATGTTGAAATGGGCCATTTTCTCGGTGTTTTCAACCAGCAGGCTTTGCAGATGCTTCGGGAGTTTCTTCCACACATCGAGGTTCATCAAAACGAATTGACAGGGTTGGTAGATACCGGGAAAGACAATGTACTTGGATACGGGCACCAACCCGAAGTCCCGAATCGTTCCAGGAGGCAGAAGGTAGCCGTCCACCACCCCTCTCTCCATGGCCGTGTAGATGTCCGGAGGCGGCATCTGAATCGGCGTTGCGCCAACGGACTTCATGAAGGAAATCGTGGTGGGAGAGCATCTGATTTTCCTGCCCTTGAGATCGTCTACCTTTTCGATGGGTTTCGCCAGGAAGAGATGAAAATAGCTTCCCGTTCCCACGCGCCCCAGCATCTCGATGTTGGCTTTTTCGTTATGTAGTTTGTTCAAGTAGGCGAAGACGCCGGCCTTTCGCTCCTGCCATGGCATCAAGTCGGTCAGGCTCATGATGTCGATGACGGGCAGAACGGAGGTGTAGTAACTGCCTGCCGTGTAGACCATCTCAACCAGCCCTGTACGGCACGCTTCCACCTGCTCGTTGGTGGCTACCACCTCTCCGGCACCCTTATAAACCATTTTCAGTTCCCCAGGGTACTTCTTGTCCGCTTCTTTCTGGACATTATCCAGAAATTTTAGGAACTCTCCTGACTCGAAGGCGGACTTCGGCCAGGCGGTCAAACAGCTGACAGTGTACGTTTTGGCTACGGCCTGGCTGTAAGAGCCGGAAAGGCCGAACCCGATCAAAAGGGCCACTGTGACAAGGAAATAAAACAGGCTTTTCTTGGTCATCATTTTCTCCTTTCATTGACGAGTAGTGAACAGGAATCCATCTTTTCCCCGGTTTGACGCTGTCGCGGTAACACCATCACCTCCTTTCGCGCATCGTATCATTTCAGCTCTACGAACCTGCCTAAGCCAGGTCTCCAGCCACAACTAAAACTCTGACCAAATAAAGAATGTCGAACAAGGAATATCGAATCATGAACCGAATTCCGGGAGGTCTATCCTTGACGGCTTCGTAAAAAGTCGGATATCGGTGTTTTTTGTCATTCCGGCGGAAGCCGGAATCCAGGAATATCAAGGACTTCTGGACCCCGGCTTTCGCCGGGGTGACGGGTTGGGCGACTTTTTACGAGTTCATCATCCTTGGATTTTGGACATAAAATCGCTTCACGATTTTATACACCGCGGGCCTCCCGCTTGAGAGCCTTGCGCAGCAGATTTCATTATTCGATATCCTGCGGTTCGCTTTTCTACTTCTACGCAAGTTGCAGAGAAGGCACAAACAAAGAAGTCCAATCCTGACCTCCAGCCGCAACCGAATGTTTATCCCAAGCCGACCCATGGATCGGCAACTTGCAACTTCTCCACCGCATGCGAAGAAGTCTATCTCTGAGACTCTCCGCTCTTTGAGCGCTTGCGGGGAACCCCTCTCACCTCTCTATCAGATTCACCAGATTGCGCCTCTCACCTTGAAGGAAGCGCCGCAGGTTCTCTTCGAAAATGGGAAGCATTTGATCTATGTACACGTCGCTCAGACCCCCGATGTGAGGGGTCATGATGACGTTCTTCATGTCCCATAAGGGGCTTTCCTTCGGCAGGGGTTCGGCGCTGAACACATCCATGGCCGCGCCTGCAATCTCGCCTGATTTCAAAGCCTCGATGAGTGCATCCTCATCCACTGTGTCGCCCCTGCCCATGCTGATGTAAAAGGCCGTGGGCTTCATGGCCGAAAACTGCTTTGCGCCAACCATCCTTTTGGTCTCAGGGGTGAAAGGGACGATATTGACGAAATAATCCACCTCTCCAAGCACCCTGTCGAGTTCCTCCGGCCCAAGGAAATGATCCACGGCGCGGACTTCGCGTCTGACGCGATCGATTCCGTAAACCGTCATTCCGAAGGCCTTGCATTTCTCTGCAATAGCCTGCCCGATCACACCGATGCCGAGAATGGCCACCTTCTTCTGCCACAGGAGCATCCCCGGCCATCTCTCCCAGATTTTCCTGTCCTGGTTTCGAACGTTATCCTGAAATCTCCGGTTTAAAGCCAGCATGAACAGGAGGGTCAGCTCGGACATTTGCGGACCGTGTATCCCTCTGCTGGAGGTGAGCAGGATATCCTTCCTTAGGGATGGAAGATTCAGAAAGAAATCTACCCCCGTGATCATGGACTGAATCCATTTCAGTTTCTTGGCTCTCCTCAGCATTTCGTCGGATACCTTAATGGCCAGAAGGATATCCGCTTTCTCCGCAAAATCTCCTGCCTCGCCCTCATCGTTTGCACCGTGGATGATGAGTTCCGGAAATTTCGATGCGATCTGCTTCTTGATATAAGCCACGCGATCATCAATGATGAGCAGGTTCATGTTACCCCCCTTTTCATACCCCCCTTTTCACACGACAATGATTTCCTTGGATGTCTTGTGGATGCACGGACCGGCCCCTTCCTCCGTCACAAGGTAGTTGTCCGTCAGACTCCCCCAGACGCTCTTGCTGACCGCGGCCGGATGCACCGTCAGATTCATACCCGCCGTGATTTTCATGGGTTCATCATATCGAATCAGGGGTCGTTCCACCAGGTCGTATCCCTGGCCATGAGCGTAAAGACGTCTTTCAGGAAAGTAGCCCTTCTTCTCAAGAAGTGCATTATTGGAGTCCCAGATCTCCTTTGGGTCCGCTCCCGGCTTCAACATCCGGACAGTCTGTTCCTGGGCCTCTACGGCGACACCGAAAGCATCCTGCAACTCCTGAGAAGGCTTCCCGACGGAGAAAATTCTGCCGATCTCCGTGTAAAATCCGCCCGGGCCGTTCACCTCGATAAGAACCGAAACCTGGTCTCCCTTTCCGATCACCCTGTTCTGGAAATGGCGCGGAGCAAAGGGCACAGCCGTTCCCTGAGGTCCGGACGCCACCAGGATGAGCTGGCGCTCACTTCCGCTTAAGGTGGTGTGGTAGAGCGCCTCGGCGTACACCTCATAATCCCTGAGACCCGGTCTGATAACTTTTTTCAGGTGTTCTATGGCCTTGTCTTGCAATTCCGCCGTGCCCTTGATCCATTCGAGCTCTTCAGGGCTCTTGATCACCTTAATGTGGTCAATCGGGTCCGTGGCATCCTCGAAGCGCGCCCCCGGAAGATGCTTGCTGAGGTATTCGAAAAAGGTGACCGGAATGTAGGATCGGCCCACGAGCCCTATGGAGGCGCCTTTCTTTTCCTTCAAGACCCCGACGGCGATCTCCGCGTCGTAATAGCACGTGTAATGAACAGACGGGAAGTAGGGCGCCCCCAATCTCTGTTTGACCCCACGTGCCGCCCACGGAGGGGGTCCGGGGTCGCCAGGAGGGTTGGCTCCCGGAGAAATCAATGTCATCTCCTCGTCCACCGGGAAAATCACGGTGTAGGGGTAACTATGTCTCGCCGGGATGTCGGTAAACCATTTTACATACCCTCCCAGGAACTCTTCATCATTGCGCATAATGAGGTAGTCGTATTTACGTTCTCGCATCACCTCCCGGACTGCTTTCCACCGCCTCTCCAGTTCCTCGGTGGAAACGCCGGCAACCAGCCTCTGTTTGGGATCTTCCATCCGTTCAGCCCTCCCTGTTATGAATTGATTATCATGATGAATAGTTGTTTTCCGTGTACCCCAGCCGCTGCGAAATCATCTTCGCCGCGTGAACGACGGCAGGGATGCACGTCTTATTAATAAGCTCCTCGGTCATGCGGTACACGGGGCCGGCGACGCTGATGGCGGCCACCACACTGCCCTCCTGATCCCGAATAGGGGCCGCAACGGACCTTACCTCTGCTTCGTTTTCGCCGTTGTCCATGGCATAGCCCTGTTCTTGGATCTTCTCCAGCTCCCGTCTCAATGCCGCCCTCTGAGTGATGGTGCTGGATGTTAACGGCCTTAGCTTGACCTGGTGAAAAAAAGTCGCGAGGTCCTCATCGCTCAAATGGGCCAGAAGAACCTTTCCCGTTCCTGTGCAGTAGGCCGGCAGTTTCCGGCCCACGTACGACATCATTCGTATGGGCTGAGAGCATTCCACCTTGTCTATGAACAACACCTCGAACCGGTCAAGGATGCACAGGTGACTGCTTTCATTGCAGCGTGAAGCCAGTTCGGAAAGATGGGGCCTTGCCGCTTGAGGAATTCCAGTCAGGTTGATGTACACACTCCCGATCTGGTACAGCTTTACGGTAAGGCCGTATTTTCCGCTTTCCCGGTCCTTCTCCAGGAGGCCGGCCTTTTCGAGAGAAAAGAGAAGGCGGGTAACCGCCGTTTTGTTGAAACCGAGCTTCTTGGAGATTTCAGCATGCGAATATTGCGGTTTTTCCAGAGAGAAAGATTGAAGAATCTGTGCCGCTCTCAGGACGGAGTTGACGGCATATTTTTCAGTTTGTCCGGACATGGCTTCAAGACTGGACCTAGTTTCATATTTGAAACTAGGATTTATATTAGAAACTAACCCTTGTCAACAGAAATCGGGCCGGAATGGAGATGCGGGCTTTGGGTCGTTTCCACGGGATCAGAAACACTCGAAAGTGTTTCATGGGCTTATGAAAGGATTTGCAAAACCAAGCTTCGGAACGGAAGAAAAGGACCCGGTCCTCCCCAGGTACAGCCCCCCATGCAAACACTTTTGAACGTTTCTAACGGATTAGAGAAGACAAGGTTTGAGCAAAGAAGGCAAAAACACAACCAGGAAGGGGAGTCGGTCTTCCCCTTCCATTTTTCTGATCACAGACCTGGGCCGGTGGAGACAAAACCCTCCAATATTTTCACGGAGGCCTTTTCCGCTTGTTTCTTGCTCAGTTGCTCGACGGGGCCGAACTGCAGCGCCTTTGTCGTACACGTATGGACGCAGGCCGGCTCCATACCATGTTCAACCCGGTCAATGCAAAAGTTGCACTTACTCATTTTCTCCCCGGGAATGAAGCGAGGCGCACCGAAAGGACATACCATGGCGCAGGCGCGACAGCCGATGCACAGGTTCTGATCCACCTCGATGACCCCCCATTCAGGGTTTCTGGATATGGCCTTCTTGGGGCACACATTCAGGCAGGGCGCGTCGCTGCAATGAAAACACGCGAGCGAGACAAAGTGAATCTGTGCGGAGGGGTATCCCCCGGTTTCTATCTTCGTGACCTGTCTGAAAGAAGGGCCCTCCGCTGGAAGGTCATTCTGATCCATGCATGCCACCATACAGGCCATACATCCGGTACAACGAGAAAGATCAAATGAAAACCCTAGCTGCATTTGTTCAACTCCTCTTTTCTTCGTCAATTTTCTTCACTTCGCAGAGCAGCGACTTAAATCCCGGAAAGCCCGAAATAGGATCAAGATAATCCGGCTCAACGAGCTGGTTCACGTCGGCCTCCGGCCAGGCATGATAGATGTTGACAACGCCCGGCGGCACAATTTCCGTGAGGTTGGCCCGCACCTTGAGGGAACCTCTCGGCGTTGCCAGGGAAACCCAGTCTCCCGCCGATATTCTCCTCGCCAATGCATCCTTTGGGTGCATATCCAGGCTCGCTTCCCGGTTGATGGACCGCGTCCAGCCCAGTCTGAAAGTCCTCGAATGCTGATACATGGGCAGCCGGGCACCCGTTGTCAGAATCAGAGGAAATTTCTCGGCCACATCAGGCGTAGAACGCGGGCTCAGATTCGGCTCCCGGAAACGGGGCAAAGGATCCAGCCCGGCTTCCTTCAAAACGGTAGAACTCAACTCCATTTTTCCCGAAGGCGTGGGAAACCCCGTCTTTTCGTACCTTCGGTAAGAAGGCATCTTTGCCCCTTTCACGGGCACTCCTGCCGGATATTCTTTCAATTCCCCCACCGTGAGCTTGGACGGTTCGAGGATCCAGTCGACGGACGCTTCATAGCCTTTTTTCATTAACTCGTCATCCGGTGCGATTCGGCGTGCCAGGTCGAAGATGATATCCGCGTCGGATCGCGACTCCCACAGGGGCTCGATCACGGGCTGGGACCACATGACATAGTTCTCCACCCAGAACTTGAGTTCGCTCCTTTCAAAAGACGTGCAGGCCGGCAAAACCACGTCCGCCAGTTTACACGTGTCGGTCATGAAGAGGTCCGCGCTCACGATGAAGTCGAGCTTCTTCATGCTCTCAAGCATATGATCCGAGCCAGGCCACATGCGGTATCTCATGCCGAATCCCACAAGAGCGCGGATCGGATAGGGCTTGGCGCTCTGGATTTGAAAAGGAAGATGCATGGCCTGCGCTTCTTCTACCAGCCTGCACCACACCGGATAGAGGCCCTCTCCCACCCGGGGGGGCATCTCCTTCCACGGCCTTGATTGCTCGAATTCAACTTCCCGCGACGGTGTGCCGGCTGACACGTACAGCCAGGTCGGGGGAGCCACAACGTTCCCGCCCTTTTCATCGAAATTCCCGGTCAGCCCGATAAGGGCGATCAGCGCACGATGGTTCTGAACACCGTTCGTGTGGTGCACCGTCGGGCTCGCGCTGTTCATCATCGCAGCGGGCTTGGTGGTGGCATAAAGCCTTGCCGCCCTGATGAGGAGGTCGGCCTCGACTCCCGTGATCTCTTCCGTCACTTTAGGCGTGAATTCACGGACATAGTTCCTGTATTCCTCGAACCCCAAAGTCCAGTTCTTTACAAACTCCCTGTCGTACAGTCCTTCCTCGATGATCACATGAGCCATACCAAGGGCCAGCGCTCCCGAAGTCCCGGGCCGCATCCGAAGATGGATGTCGGCATGCGCCGTCATGGGCGTCACCAGGGGCCCTACCTCGATGATCTTCAATCCTCGTTCTTTGGCATCCAACAGTCGCCTGACCGCAGAGGTATTCGAGTAGAAGGGATTGCTGCTCCAGACGAGCAGACATTTGGCGTTCTTTATGTCCGGCGGACCGAAGTAGCCGTAATTTAATTTTACCGCCATGGCCGTGGCCTGATAGCAGGTGCTCGATTCCGTGCAGTAGTTGGGAGAACCGAAGCTATGGGCCAGTCGCTTCAAGAAAGGGCGCATCCATTTCGTATACCCGGCAAAAAAGGCCACCGACTCCGGCCCGGTCTCCGCCTTGATCCGCAGGAGTCTGTCGCTGATGGTGTCCAGCGCCTCGTCCCAGGAGACAGGCTCAAAATCGTCCGACCCTCTCTCGCCTCTCCTCACGAGGGGCGTGCGGATTCGGTCCTTGTGATAGATAAACTGCCGGCTTGCCGACCCCTTTGAACACAAGGTCCCTTCACTATGAGGGTGTCCTTTGCTCCCCTCCACTCTGACGACGACGCCGTCCTTGACATAGGCGTCGATGCCGCAATGAGAAAAAGGGTTACAGATAGCACAAAAGGTCTTGCGGATCTCCACGCCGGTCTCGTTACCAGGGATCTTGGTATCCAACGGTCTGTTGCCTGTCATCGATCTTCAACTCCTTGCCCTAATGCAAAGCGGGGATGCACTTATCCCTCGCTCTTCTTGCCTCATGTACCACAAGCTAGCACCCGAGGCTTCGGGTGTCAAACTTCTTTTTCTGCGGCCGGCCTTCCTCCACCTTTTGGGTATTTGTGTATTGGGGGCCGTTAATATTCAAATATCTCACGTTTGCAGAACGGCGTGTTGGCATTTTCAATCACAAATTTTGAGCTTCGAGTGCTTGGCAATATGGTCGAAGTCGCGGTCATTGTGAAGCAGGTGGATATCGTACTCAATGGCAACTGAAGCAATCATGCAATCAACCGGCTTCCGAATTGTAACACCCTTCTTTCGAAGGGATCTGTAAACCTCCGCCGCTCGGAAAAATGTTGCCTGCCGCATGGGCAGGAAAATAAGATCGCCAAGATATTCCTTTGTTTTGATAAAGTCTGTATCAGATCGGATTCCTTGGAGCACCTCCGCCAAGATAACTCCACAGAGCGATAAATCCTCTTCATTCTCGATCAACTCCTGAAGCGTCGCCACGTGTGGCTCGTTACGGTCGGCAAAAAAGTCGACCCAGACGGTTGTATCGACAAGCACTATCAATCACGCGCCTCCCGCCATTCGGTAAGGTCCCCCTCCCATTTGATAGTGCCCTTCAGTTCAAGCAAGCGTTTCTGACGACCACGGCGGCGCACCTCATGCAGCGCATAGTCAATGAGAGCACGCCGTGTCCGGATTCCGGTCAGTTTTTGACATTCATTAACCAGATCATCATCAATCACCACGTTTGTTCTTCCCATGTGATCACCTCCAATCGCATATACACATAATAAAGGATGATGTTGTGTATTTCAAGAAAGAATGTGCAAGATGCCGCGAAATTGAGCAGCGCCGGCCGAGGACTTGAGACAATACCTCACGCGTGGTCCTGCGTCTGCTCGAATGCTTTGATACTATTTAAGGCCTCCTCCTGAGGCATGATAGAATGCCTCTTGCCAGAGAAAACATTCTAAACCAAAAGAGGAAGCCATATGAGATTCTACACCAAGCAGCACAAGTACTATTGCGGAATCGACCTTCATACCAAGAAAATGTACCTATGCGTCCTGGATGGCACCGGAGAAATCGTGCTTCATCGAAACATAAAGACCGATAGAGAGGTCTTTCTCAAAACCGTAGAACCATTCCACGAAGACATGGTCGTGGCCGTGGAATGCATGTTCACGGGGCCAGAAGCGGGACGCTCTTTCAGAATTCAATATCTATTCTTCAGGTGAATGATTCTTTACTTCTGCACCGAGTCTTCATCTCTGCTGACATCACTGAATTAAATTGTTAAAGAGCGTCCCACTCCCCACCACTTTCAGTTCGTTCGTATCGCGCCCGTCCCAAAAATTCGGTCAACTCCACATCCATCAATGTGGACAGGTACTGCCCCACGGTCTCTTGGACGTTTGTGCGGATCATCTCAAAGAGGCTCTCAGGTTCATGACGGACTTCATTGATAAGCTCCACAACTTCTGTTACGGTAAGTTCCATTCTCATCGGCGCTTCTCCTTTCTTTTTCGGATGTTCGGACAACACCCTTTTAAAGGAAAAGCGCCTTTTTTTCGACCTATTTCCAATTCACACAATGCAGATTACACTATCAGGATTTTCGGACTTTTAGAAGTCCACAAGTATAGCAGTAGGTATTGGTCTGGGGATTTTCAATCTTACGTTTGGTATTCTTGATATTTTCGGGCTGATCGAAACTCATGAATAGGATAATAAATGGTTATTTCTGAAAGGTACAAGAAAAAAAGACAAGAGTCAGAAGAGTACCTGCCCCCTTTCCCCTTGTCTCAAAATTGAGGTCCGTATCATTTTTACCACCGATGATCATTTTTTCATGAGATCTCTTAAAATTCGGCAGTCAGCTTCTTCACACTATATATCATGCGGTCACATATATATTGACACACAAGGGCAAAAAAGGTCTATATTTTTTAATTGAAAAGCAACTTCTTATCATTTGGTGTTCTAACTGTTATCTGTGCTAATGGCCCATCATTGTGCTGGGAAGGAACAGGGCTATCTGAGGGAACACCGCCAGCACTATTACAATAAAAATATCCGCTAACAAGAAAGGCACAAGCCCCCTAAAGATTGTAAACATGGGAACATCCTCGCTCACGATGCCCTTGATTACAAATACCACCATACCCACCGGCGGGGTTATGAGCCCCATCTCCGTCACCATGACGATGATCACGCCAAACCAGATCGGGTCAAAACCCAGCTTTTGCGTCAGGGGATAGAAGATCGGCACGGTAATCAATATCATGGACATGCTGTCCATGACGCAGCCCAAGGCCAGATAAAAAATGATAATGATCGCAAATATGACCCACCTTGAAACCGGCAGATTGCCCATAGTGTCGGCGATGGTGGTGGAAACGCCGGTTATAGTGAGGAAATAGCCGAAGATAAGTGCGCCGGTGACAATGATGAAAATCATCGCCGTTGTCTTGCTGGCGTCACCCACTGCACCCTTGAAGCCTTTCCAGCTTAGCCGTCTCATAACCAAACCCAGGAAAAAAACCATGAACGCGCCGGCGCCGGCGGCTTCATTGGCACTGAACCATCCCAGGTAGATCCCACCCAGCACTAACAAAAAGAGGAGGAGCACCGGCCAAGCCCGGCTTAAGGCAGTCGCTTTCTCTTTGAATGTCGTGCTCGGTCCTTCGGGGCCCATTTTGGGGTTAATCCGGCAGATAATGTAAATAGTACCCAAGAATACCAGTGTCTGGAAAATGCCGGGGATGAATCCCGCCATGTAAAGCTGGCCGATGGATTGCTCGGAGATAATGCCGTAGATGATGAAAATCATGCTCGGCGGGATGAGGATACCGATGGTGCCGCCGACAGCGATGCAGGCGGTGGATAGCCTGGGATCATACTTATATCTCCGCATTTCAGGGTAAGCCACCTTGCCCATGGTCGCGGCGGAGGCAACGCTGGCGCCGCAGATGGCAGCAAAGCCCGCGCTGGCCACGACGGTGGCCATGGCCAGGCCTCCGCGCAACCGGCCGAAAACGCTGTGAGCGCTGTCATAGACATCCTCACTCATGCGGGTAGCGAAGGCCAGGGTTCCCATGAGGATAAAAAGAGGTATGACGATAAACCCGTAATCGGAAAAGGTTGTATAAGCCACTGTCCTGACCACGCTCATGGCGCCGGCCCAGTTAAATGCCAGGCCATAACCAATCGTGCCGATCAGCACAAAGGCCAGACCCAAAGGCATGCCGGCAAATATTAGGACAAAGAGAAGTATGACTCCGATAAAACCAATCCAGAGGGGATCCATCTATTTTTTCCCACTTCCTTCTACTATGTATTCCAAAAAATGAACGAAAAGCACAAAGCAAAACAGGACAAACCCGAATGTGACCAGGGCAACAAAGGGCCACATTGGGATTTTGAGAACGTTACTGACATTATTAACTTCCTTGATGATGAAAATGTAGTTAAAAAGCTGCCACGTCACCAACAGGCATGATCCAAAAGCTAACATCCCGGTGACTATCCCCAGCAATGCCTTGGCACGTGCTGTTAACCTTGAAACAAACAGGTCAATACTTACGTGGCCCTTGTCAATAGTGCACTGTGCCAATCCAAAGGAAACGCTTATCGCCAGAATGAACTGGGTAATTTCGATAGATCCCAGTATCGGCATGTCGGCCAGCTTTCGTAATGTGACATCCAAGGTTACGAATACCATCATCACGGTCATGGCCACCATGCCGATAGCATTAGACCACCATACTTACCGGTTTTATCCCCTTGTAAAGAGATTCAATTACTTTTTGCAGCCGGTTCACTGGGATCCCTCTCAAAATGTTATTTTTTGCCTTGCTTAATCATTCCTATCGCGTCATCAAGAATCTGCTTGGCATTGGTAAAGCCCCTGGCTTCATTGTCTTTTACCCATTTGCCCCAGACCGTCGGTGTAACAGCCGCTTCCCACTTTGGCCAATTCTTCAGGGGACGGTGTAAACCACTCGGGATTGGGACCCTTGGTCTCGGCCTGTTTTTTTGCCGCCGCAACCAGGTCATCACGATACCACTTTGCTCTGCCGGGCGGATTCTTCCAGACCGGAGTTTTCCGTGATGATCTTCTGATGCTCCGGTGACAGGCTTTCCCATTTCTTCTTGTTCATGGCCGTAATAAAGATATTGGAGCCCATGTTCATCATGGTGTACTGATTTACCAGTTCAAAGAGCTTGAAGCTTGTATTGGCTTCCCAGGGATTGATACAGCCGTCAATAACGCCCTTTTCGATGTTCGGGTATACCTCATTGATCCCCATGAAGACCGGACTGCCGCCAAGGGTTCTGATGGCATCCGCCTGTACGGGACTGGCTACGCGAACCTTGGCGCCCTTCACATCCTCTATGGTCCGGATTGACTTGTTTCTCATCTGCCAGAAGTACGGTTCCAGGATCATAAAATTCAGCACATGGACATCCTCATACTGCTTAGCATATTCAGGATATTTTTCATACAGCTTCCACGCAACCCTTCCGGCGGCCTCTCCCGTCGTAAACGGGATAAAGGGCAGCATGGCCCATTCAGACAGCGATGCAACCCCGGGGAAAAATCCCATGCACACAAAGCCAATGTCAGTCTGACCCTGTTTGACGGCCTCCCAGGCATCAGTCCCCTTAAAGAGTGACTGGCCATAATAACCCTGGAATTGAATTTCTCCATTGCTGGCTTTGGTAACACGCTCTTGCCAGGGGATGGCTCCTTAGGCTTCAAAATTACCTCCCTTCGGATTCTGGCTTCCATAAACTAACTTGATCTTTTCACCTGCCAAAGCAGTATTGGCTGTCATAAACAACATGCTTGCCATAAGAACGAGTGCCACAACTAAAAAACCTGCTCTGCTTTTCATAACCTTACCTCCTTGTTTTTTTTCTTTTAGTCAACATGTGAACCGTCACGACATTACTAAACCGAAAACCACATACCATGTAATTTAAGACGATGTCAATAAGACTATGTCAAATCTGGATATTCGAAATAAGCCCCCCCGGGTGCTAGCCGAGGTCTTTATAGAAAACGGAAAAGAAGTTAAAAAAATTTCCGAGGGTGTTGTCTTTCGATTTTTCTTTTGCCATTCCGAAGGCTGCCATATGCAGCCACCAAGGGGGCTGAGGCGACCACAGGATGGCGCAACGCAAGCATGACACATCCCTTCCCGTGTCGAGGATCAAATGCTCACCCCGCAAGGATTTGGTCGCCAATTTTAGTTGGAATATCAGCGTGTTATAGATAGCACTCCCTTGACATCCTCCACGCCCCCTGATAAACTGCCATACCATGGATTTCTGAAAAGGGGGACGCTGTTAGGTTTTTAAGTTGCTGGGTTTCGAGGTTGTACGGCGTTTCATGATTCTCTACGAAAGTTAAAAACTTAACAGCGTCCCCCTTTACTCATTCCTTTGTGAAGAGCATACGCTTTTGCATTCTCGAAAACCGGTGTTGTTGAAACGCCAGATGATGGGAAAGTAAAGCTATTCTTTTGATGAGCCACTATCGCGTTTTTAACGGATTTCCCGTAAGTGATTTCACCGTACTTGAATCCTTGCCCATATTTTATACCGCGTTTAAAGTCTTCTCCAATTGCCTTTGGAAGAAGGCGTCTTCCAGTGGTCTCATACAAATTCGGATTCACACCGCGATATAAGTATCTATTCATAATATATATCTGGTACTTAACGAAAAGTTCAGCGGACCGGCCGAAGTGGCACAGGGCTTCAAGAAAACGGCACTGGCGTTGAAAATCCCACGGATTGCCGGGTCCGCTGGAACGGCAGGTTGGGCTCTGGCAAAGATCGTCAATTAGTCGAATCGAATCCCGAAGAGCCCACCGTCTTCAGTCGCGTCGGTTAGTTTAACATCGAGGATATAATCGTACAGATGAAAGCCTTCTTCTGTTTCTTTGAAAGCATCATCCTCATTCATGGTGACAATGTATTGAAATCCTAAATCATCGGCAGTTTCCGCTCCGACCCGCAAAGCCCTTACGACTTGCCGACCATCCACACCATCGAAGAGATGGCTGTCATGGATCAAGAAACCCGGCCCGATTCCTCGTTTGACACACAGTCGCATGAGCATCATATCAAAACAGAATATCTGCATGTTTTTGATGCCTTCACTTCTGGAACCTTGGATCTGAAAACGGAAGGTAGGCCCGTTTGCCGTTTCATCAACCAGCATACTGCCAGCGTCTTCATAAAGCTTTTCGGACGTTTGTTCATAGGCCAGAATGGCTTCGGATAGTCGTTGCCTCTGTTCCGCAAAGTCGCGCCGAAGCCGTTGCAGCAATCGATTCCGCTCTATCTCCAAGTCGCTTTTCGTGCCCTCCAACTTCTCAGCAGATTCAAAGCGTTGCCGTATCATTTCCACTTCGGACTCGAGACGTCCGACCTCCGCCTGTAATCGTGTGAATTGATCGAGTGCCCCATAACTCCTTAAGGTTGTCATAATCTGAGAGCGCCGTTCGTCCAATCCGACCTTTTCCCGATTACGGGCTTCAATGCGAGACTTTGCCTCGTCCAGTTCACTCGTAAGATAGTCCCTGCGATTGCGCACAACCGATTCGTGAAATTTGCGAACGTCTTCGTAGCGCTTTGTAACCAGGTCGGGAAGCCTGATGCCCGCTTCTTCATACACCAATCGGAGATCGCTCAGTTCGGGCGGAGCTTCTGACTCCATAGCCGATTCCAAATCTCGAATGGCGGCAAGGTCTATTGTGTTTTCATTCGCCAGTTCGCTCAATCTGCGAGTTAGATTATCGGCCTCGGCTTCCATATCACGGTATTGTGGATGCACCCGATACTGTTCGACTTGCCGCTGATACCGCTTCAATCGGTCTTCAGCCACCGTCAATTGTGTGCGCAGTTCAGCGGCACTCCCAATGAGACTACCAAACGCTCCGGATTTGGCCGCTTTCTTCAGTTCATCCAGCGTTTTTTCCCGGTCGCGCACTCCCTGCCAGTCACGGGCAATCTGCCAATCTAGACCAAACAAATACATCAGCGCCATCTGATAGTCGCCCGTTCCTTGCATAGCGGCATGCTTCTCTGGCGACAGGAAAGCACCGTTTGTAGCTCGACGAGCAAAATAGGGAAACATAGAGCGGAAAGTTGGAGCGCGGCCTTCATCCTTGAAGCCACTCAAGCCAAACATCTTATACCCCAGTTCCTCCTTCCACTTATTTGCGGGCAGTGCATTACCGTCGAGCTTGAAACCGGCGCGACTCTTATTCTGACGCTCAATGTTCACTTCTTCGCCCGCTAAATCAAAATCCATGCCGAACGTGACTTCGTTCAATTCCTGAGCCTTAAAAAGAGATTTCTCTTCGATCTTCGCACCGGTCAAGAAATGGACAATTTCGATGAGGCTGGTTTTTCCCGCTCGGTTACGCGTTTGACGGTTAGACGCACCCTCGCTCTTCTCAGATATCAACACGTTCAAGCCAGAATGAAACTCAAGATTCTTGAAAGTGGCTAAGGAACTATAAATGCGATGAATCATGATGAAGCCCTCCGGAACAACAGGCTGTCATGACAGTCAATGGCCTCAACGGAATAAAGGAGATCCAGCGCCAAGATGAACCAATCATAACTGATACCCGGATTTGAGTTTGGCCGATCCTTGTAATCTGCCATGATCTCTTCCCACAAAGCAGATACTGTCTTTTCCCTATCAAGGCGTCTCAAAATATGACACCCTACGGTCAAGAGAGCTCTATCTTGCGGCATATGTTTTGTTGGTAAAATCATTATCTTGCCCCTGCGTCTTCAAAGATAACGCATTTGTCAAAGAAATACGCTAGAATCGCGAGGACAGCCGCTTTTTCAGTGGGTGTTTTGGTCGCCGTGCCTCCAGCCCATTTTTCAAGCTCAGCAAAGACTCTGTCCGGATGCAGAGCAGGCACCTGCTTCCCGAGCACCACATACTTCTGTTTAAAGGCAGTTGCCAATTGTGCCTCGTAATTTGGGTCTCGCCAGCACCGGAAGAAGCTCTCAAC
Source organism: uncultured delta proteobacterium (assembly GCA_963740905.1). GTDB lineage: Bacteria > Desulfobacterota > DSM-4660 > Desulfatiglandales > HGW-15 > JAFGDM01. Next base: position 154,012 of record CAVUFY010000016.1, on the reverse strand, counting down.
CAACCGGTATTTTTGCATTCCGACCTTCAGAAAGTCCGCGACGGCGGGTGATAACAGATTTGCCTCAATTTTCCCTCGTGAAACCTCACGAACATCATTGGCGTCACTTTGGTGTGCCACTACGATGTGCAGCAAGACGGCCTGTAATTCCTCGTATCCCAAATTTGCAGAGGTCTGCATATCAGGTGCCATTCCAAACCAAGACTGCAGCGCAACGAGATCCAGTTTCCGAAACTCAATCAATAGCTCTTCGTAACCCCAATGGCTGATTCTGAAACCAGGGTTCTCCTGTTTCAATTCCTCCAACCTTTTTAGAACCTGCGGGGATAAACGACCATCGTGTGTGTTATGGACAAAAATCCATTCATCAAAATATTCCTTCCAATGTTCCTTTGCCCCTTCAAAATCCTCATTGATCTTCGATATGGCCTCGCTGGCAGATATTTCGTTGGGGGCATAAACCTGAAAGAGAACTCTCCTCGACGGTAGGTACCCATCATTCTTTCTGTCACCGATCTTTCCCCAAGGTCGGCAAGCAATGAAATCGCTTGGGTAAACCTTCCCCATTAAAATCTCGAAAAGTCGCTGAAAAGCATCTCCCCGAGCTTCCAGGAAGGCAATTCTGAAGTCTTTCTCATAATATAGTTTCTGGTGCCGATCCATGGCTTCGATAATCTCCTAACACATCAGTTCTTCGTGAGAGTATGCTCCGCTTGTCATCGACACGGTTATGATATATTGAATTTCAGCTTCACTGCAACCCTATACACAAACGTGTTGTGAGGCACCTACTACCCTTTTCTTCGCAGCCCAACAAGTTATTCTGAAGTTTCTCAAGAACTCCACAAATTGGAGCAATTACCGCAGGATCGATGGGGTGTAAATCGAAGTTGAGGTCTTGTCGGCGTGGTCCCCCGAGGTCTCAGATCCCGGGTAAGTCATTAAGGCGTAAGAATATTCTCTTGACAGATGTTTTGCAATAAATTATTGAGAGCTCATTCTGCATATCATCCTTTTGGTAAGGTTATATAGAAACTGGAGAGCTACATGCTGCCTATTCCTCCCGCCTTGTAAGCACAGTTCGAAGAGCATTTGAGGAGAAGCTCAATTCTTGAAGGGCTGCACGGCCTGCATAAGAAATGGCTCAGATACTACCTGGACTTCTGCCGGAAGTATGATTTCCCTCCCGCGCAGCTGGAGAGCTTGCCCCAGTTTATTCAGAAATCGGAGGAAAAGAAGCAGACGTCAGGTCAGCAGGAGCAAGCTGCGAGGGCGGTAAGCATTTATTGCGAAGTTCTCAAGGCGGAGCAACATGACATAGATATTAATCGTCTTGAAATAGTATTGACGGTCCGCTCCCCCTCACCCTGCCCTCTCCCCCATGATGATTTGAGGGAGAGAGTTGGGGTGTGACGACTTTTGGCGAAGTCATCAAATTTGTCTTTCTTTCGCCGTGGAAAAAGAGAGAACCCAGGAAAAAGCTGTTGACTTAGCGGGAGAGATTGGAAAGAATCTTTTAGTGACTTAGGAGTTTACTCTTGCGCAAAACGGCGACAACTTTTCACCACGAAGGCACGAAGACTCGAAGTTCACAAAGAAATCAATCGATTTTCTTCGTGTCTTGGTGTCTTTGTGGCAAGCTTTTTTTGGTTCCGGCTTGTCCGGATTAGGTAGTGAGCAGACATCCTGAAAGATCGTCCACAATGGCCAACTCAATTGTTTTGGATCCCCTCAAATGCAATGGCTGCAGGGAGTGTGAAACCGCCTGTTCGGTCAAGCGAACAGGCCTGAATGATCCCTCTCTTAGCTGTATACACATCATGACGGATGAAAGGACGGAGGGATTCTACTTTCCCGTCGTCTGCTTTCAGTGTTCCGAAGCGCCCTGCCTGGCTGCGTGCCCGGTGGAAGCCATCTACATAGACGAAGCCGAAAGGATCATGATCAAAGCAGATCGTTGTATCGGTTGCCAGATGTGCTTTGCCGCGTGCCCGTTCGGCGCCATGTGTTTCGACCAGGAACGGGGCCGCGCTTTCAAGTGCGATCATTGCGGAGGAGATCCGGAGTGCGTTCGCCGCTGCGAGCCCAAGGCGCTCCTTTTCGTGGGGACAACCGAGATGGGAAGACCCCGTTACGAAATCTCAGCGCGCAGGTTTCTCCTGGCCGGAGGCGGTCGCACGATCTGATTTCACCCTTGCTCAAGGAGGGGGCATGTCTTTTTTTAGGGTCAATGACAAATGTAACGGCTGCCTGGCGTGTGTGCAGAACTGTCCGGCCCAAGCCCTCAGTTACGAAGACCAAGGCACAAAAAGGACCCTGCTCCACAGTATCATTCGATGCGCCCGATGCGGCCACTGTTGGCGTATCTGCCCGCAGGAAGCGATCGAGTTCCAGCACTTGCTTGAAGGGGGATGGGAGGAGGTCGTTTCAATGGATCTGGTTCGATGTTCGGTGTGCGGAGAGCCTATCTACACCAGCCAATTCGAAAGAACGCTGGCCCAGCGTCTGAAGCAAGAGGTGGAAACCCTTTGCTCCCGTCACCGCAGCAGCCTTTCCCTGGCGGCGTGGCACCATGCCCTTGCCGAAGGGGATCAACAAAAGAGTGCAGAAAAATGATCGTAGGAAGTCCTAAACCCTTGGAAGAGATTGCGGCCCTCATTTCCGAGTTCCGCAAGGTACTGATCCTCGGTTGCGGCACCTGCGTGACCGTGTGTCTCACCGGGGGAGAGAGGGAGGCCAAAGCCCTTGCCCGTGAGTTGTCTCATCCGAGGCTCTACTCCGGTGCCCCCCCTTCCTTTGACGTGAAGAGCATAGAGAGACAGTGCGAACGGGACATGGTGAAGGCTTTTCTGGGTGTTCCTCCGGACTGCGACGCGATTCTTTCACTTGCCTGCGGAGCAGGGGTTCAAACCCTGGCAAGCCTGTTCTCCCACATCCCTGTCCTCCCTGCTCTCAACACCACTTTCCTCGGTGCCCTGGATGAACCGGGGCTGTGGCGGGAGAAATGCCACGGATGCGGGGACTGTGTCCTCGCTCTCACTGCCGGCATCTGCCCCGTAGCCCGTTGCGCCAAGCGACTCTTTAACGGTCCCTGTGGCGGCTCGAGAGACGGGAAATGCGAAATCAACAAAGAGGTGGACTGCGCCTGGTCCTTGATCATCACCCGTCTAAAAGACCTTAACCGCCTCGATCTTTACGAAAAGATCATCCCCCCGAAGGACTGGTCCGCGGACCGGAGCGGAGGGCCGAGAGTCCTTCGCCGGCAGGACATGGAAAAATGATCTTCCGTCCCCGTCAGATCGTCTACCGCCTTTCTCGCCACTCCACGCTTGTTTCGCCCTTCACCTTCTGGATCGTCAGGAACTTGTCTGCAAGCAGCGGGTTCGTGAAGGGAAAGTCCGATCTCTTGTGAAGGGCTCTCGTCTCTTTTCTCTCCAACGCGGAGAGAAAGATCATTTCTCCGCACTCCATCAAGTCGAGCACCTCGATGCACCTCATGAGACCGTGTGAATTGGCGGCCGTCATGGTTCCCAGAATCTTCTCCCTGAGATCCCTGAAATACTTTAGCCCCGCTTTAAGGAGGGTCTCCGAGCGCACGACCACCCCTGCATAGTCCTTCATGATCTGCTGAAGGGCGAGGTTGGCTTCCTTCCAGTCAGGGCCGTTTTCCCCGGCAACGAAGGAGGAATAAATCTTCGCCCGCTCACCCGTGAGCGGGCTCTGCTCCGCCTTCTGGAATGCTCTGATTCCCTTGGCTCTCTCCGCGGCGGTTCCGCCGGCGATCCAGCCATAGGTGGCCGCGCCGGCGATGTCCGCGCGGAAGTTGCCCACCGGGTCTCCAGCGGCAAAGAGGCCGCGGAGGCTGGTTTCCCCGTTCAGGTCAATTTCCACGCCCCGGCCTATGAGATGGGGCTCGTATTGCATGAACTCAACCATGTGCTTTCGCACATCGATGCCTTCCTTTTTCATGTAGTCGAGCATGGCCGTGTTTCCCTCGCTTCTGAGGCCCCACATCATGTACTCGATATCTTCTTCGGAAGTTCCGCTGCAATCCATGTAAGCCGGACCTCGGCCCGATTCCAGCAAGTCGGTGAAAACGGTGTTCCAAACATCAGCCGTGATGTCCCCCAGTTCCTTGGTAGGCCGGCTCACAAAAGGGCCCACCGGTTTTCCGTGCGGATCGGCCACCACCCCTATCCAGGTCGCCTTACCGCATCGGGCAAGGAACTTGGGGCCTGCATGCCGGTTCGGAAACTCCATATTGATCAATTTGGCCCCTGCCCTGTAGGCGACAGCTTGTGCGGCTCCTGTGCAGGTCGGACAGAAAGCGGTGTTAAACAGCATGCCCGGCGTGCCTGCGGGCGGATAAAGCCGGCTGGCCGAGCCTGTGGCCAGGATCACCGATTTTGCTCTGATGATCTTCAGGATAGGTTTCTCTTCCCTTAAGCTCAATCCGATGGCGCCGATGACCTCATTGTCGTGGCTGATCACATCCGTTATGGGCAAATGGTTCTCTATGAGAACACCCTGTTTCTTTGCCTGCCTGGTCAGCACTTCCTTCTGGTTATGGCCGGCGTACTTCAGCCAGATGCGTGGACGGCCGGGAAAAGCATGTCCCGTGAACTCCCACTTTCCTGTGGGCTTCATGGAAATCCCCCAGCCGTCCCAGTCCCTCACCCGATCAAAAGACTGCTGCAGGAACTTGACGACCAGGCTGTCGTCTGCAAACCCGCCCACAAGGCTGTTCTTGTATTCTTTGATAATGGGTCCCATTTCATCCCCGTGGACATCGGGAATGTAGCAGCAGAAATGATCATTGCCTGTGGCGCCTGAACCACTCCTCTTGGTGTTGGCCTTTTCCGCCACCATGACACTCACGCCCTGGCCTGCCGCGTTGATCGCAGCCATCAGCCCTGCGATGCCGCCGCCGACAACGAGCACATCCACCTCCAAGGGTTTCTTATCCGTCCGTATCATTAGCCTTCCTCCTTCTTAATACCGTGTCTCAAAAGTTGTGCCCATAAAATGGCAAATTGAATTACTGTGATGACACATGGCATTTGTCCCACTTGCCGGAGACACGGAAATCCGAAACTCGAATGTCGAAACTCGAAACAAATTCAAAAAAGCAAAAACGACGGCTTCGTAAATGCTCATGACACGGTAATCTTGTCGCCCCCGCGCATGAAAATGTTCCAGCACTGCGTCATTCCCCGGCTTGACCGGGGAATCCAGGCAAAGTCACAAACTGGGAAACTGGATTCCGGTTTTCACCGGAATGACACAACTAATATTTTAACCCAATATGAACCAACGCATCGCATGCATTTTCACGGTAAAAAGTCGGAAATCGGCCTTTTCTGTCATTCCGGCGGATCCTGGATCAGAGCCCAGGACAGGCGCCGGAATCCAGGAAAAAACGACATACAACTTATGAGCCATGATCTTAGCGTCTAACCTCGCAGAGCAGGGACTTAAATCCCGGAAACCCCGAAATGGGATCAAGATAATCCGGCTCAATGAGGCGATTGACGTCCGCATCGGGCCAGGCATGATAGATGTTGACCACTCCCGGCTGCACTATCTCCGTCAAATGGGCCCGAACCCTTAGGGAGCCCCTGGGAGTTGAAAGCGAAACCCAGTCACCCGCCCCTATGCCCCGCTTCAAGGCGTCATCTGGGTTGATGTCCACCGTAGGGTCCGGCCGAAGAGATCGGGTCCAGCCGAGCCTGAAGGTTCTTGAGTGCTGGTACATGGGAAGACGGGCCCCGGTGGTGAGGATGAGAGGAAACTCCTCAGCCATCTCTGGCGTGGATCGGGGGCTTAGCTTCGGCTCCTGGAAGCGGGGCAAAGGATCCAGCCCGGCTTCCTTCAGCACGGTGGAACTCAACTCCATTTTGCCCGATGGCGTGGGAAAGCCGTTCTTCTTGTATTTGGTGTATGGTGGCATGGCGACATCCAAGGCTAACCCTGCCGGATGTTCTTTTAATTCCGCCAACGTGAGGCGAGACGGTTCAAGGATCCAGTCGATGGAAGCTTCGTATCCCTTTCCCATCAACTCGTCATCCGGTGCAATCCGCCGTGCGAGGTCAAAGATGATCTCCGCATCGGATCGGGACTCCCACAGGGGCTCGATCACAGGCCGGGTCCACATCACATAGTTTTCCGCCCAGAGCTTGAGCTCACTCCTTTCAAAAGATGTGCAAGCCGGCAGAACTACGTCCGCCAGTCTACACGTATCGGTCATGAAGAGATCCACGCTCACCATGAAGTCGAGCTTTTTCAAGCTCTCGAGCATGAAATCAGAGCCCGGCCACATGCGGTATCTCATACCGAATCCCAGGACGGCACGGATCGGATAGGGCTTGCTGCTCCGGATCTGGAAAGGAAGCGGCATGGCCTGGGCCTGGTCCACCAGCCGACACCACACGGGATAGGTCTCTTGCCCTAGACGGGGGGCCATTTCTTCCCACGGCCTCGACTGGACGAATTCCTGTTCCCGCACCCGCGGCGCGGCGGGGATGTTGAGCCAGGAGGGCGGAACAACGTAGTTACCGCCCTGTTTATCAAAGTTCCCGGTGAGCCCGATCAGAGCGGTCAGGGCACGGTGGTTCTGAACGCCGTTCGTATGGTGCACCGTCGGGCTCGCACTGGTCATCATCGCCGCAGGCTTGGTGGCGGCATAAAGCCTTGCCGCTCTCAGAATAAGCTCTGCCTTTACTCCCGTGATGTTTTCCGTCACTTCAGGAGTGAAAGACTTCACATAATTCCTGTATTCCCCGAACCCCAGAGTCCAGTTTTCCACAAATTCTCTGTCATACAGCCCTTCTTCGATGATTACACGGGCCATACCGAGGGCCAGCGCCCCCGAAGTCCCGGGCCGCATCCGAAGATGGATGTCGGCGTGGGCCGTCATGGGTGTTATCAGAGGCCCCACCTCGATGATCTTTAACCCCCGTTCGCGGGCATCCAGCAGACTACCGGCCAGCGATGTATTGGAATGGAAGGGATTGCTGCTCCAGACGAGGAGACATTTGGCGTTTTTTAAATCCGGGACGCCGAAATAACCGTAATTGAGCTTGGCCGCCATGGCCGCGGCCTGATGACAGGTACTCGATTCAGTGCAGTAATTCGGGGACCCGAAGCTGTGAGCCAGACGCTTCAGGAAGGGCCTCATCCACTTGGAATACCCTGCAAAGAAAACCACTGACTCCGGCCCGGTCTCCTCCCTGATCCTCAGGAGTCTATCCGCAATAGTGCTCAGCGCTTCCTCCCAAGAGACAGGCTCAAACCGGTCCGATCCCCTCTCTCCCTTCCTCATGAGAGGCGTGCGGATCCGATCCTTGTGATATATGTACTGACGGCTGGCCGAACCTTTGGAACATAGGGTTCCCCGGCTGTGAGGATGATTCTTGCTTCCCTGCACCCTGACCACCACACCGTCCTTCACATAGGCGTCGATGCCGCAGTGGGAATGAGGATTGCAGATGTCACAGAAGGTCTTTCGTACTTCAATGCCTGTTTCTTTGCCCGGCCATTTACCGGTCCCCTCTTGAACAATAATCTTTTTCATCAGATTTCTTCTCCTTTATGAAATCTGCCCGAGCAGATTTCATTCCCCGAGATAGGCCTCCACAACCGTCGGGTTGGTCAGCACTTCCCGTGGCTCACCCTCCGCGATTTTTTCGCCGTAGTCCAGAACAACGAGCCGGTGGGACAGGTTCACAATGGCCTTCATGACATGTTCCACAACCATGAGCGTGACACCTGTTTCTGCAATAGCCTGCACCAGCCCAATGGCCTCCTCCATCTCCGCCGGGTTGAGCCCGCTCATCATCTCGTCCAGCAGGAGCACCTTCGGCTTTGTGGCAAGCGCCCGGGCAACCTCCAGCCGTTTCCGATCGACCACGCCGAAACTGGAGGTGGGAAAGCCCGCCCTTCCACCGAGCCCCACGAACTCCAGGATCGCTTCACACTCCTCCCGGGAGAAAGAGGACCACAACAATAAACAGGATGCCGAATACCAGGATGTGCATGCCCATGGGAAGGTAAAGGGAAAGGATCTGCTGCAGCAAAACGAAAAAGCATGAGCCGATGATGGGCCCCAGAACGGTTCCCACGCCGCCGACAAAAACAATGATCACGGCGTCAAAGGTCCAGACTGCGTTGAAGAGAAATCCCGGTTGTGCGGCGCTCGCATAGTAGGCGTAGACACCTCCGGCCAACCCGGCCATGGACGTGCTTATGAGAAAAGCCGGTAGTTTATATTTCTGTGTGTTCACCCCCGACGCCTCGGCAGCCTCCTCATCCTCCCTGACCGACATGAGCCCGAGGCCCAGCTTTGAACGGCTGATCCAGAACACCAGACCCACCGCGATAAAGGCGATCGCGAGGCCCAGGTAATACCTCGGAGTCAGATCATAGGTATTGAGAAGCCTGGATGGGAGCACGCTCGCCCTGGGAAGGACCGTGTCGAAAATCGTCCTCAGAATCTCCGCCAGGACCAGGGTGCCGATCACAAAGTAGACGCCTTTGAGCCTGAATGCAGGAAAACCGATGATCATAGCGAAAAGGGCCGCGGCAAAGGCTCCCCCCAGGAGCGCCACGGGCAAGGGCAAACCATAGAGCCAGAGATAACGGGCGGACAAGGAACCCACAGGACAAGAATGGTTTGGGTAAAACTTTTGTTCCTCATCTTCATCTACCTCCTTTTTCCTTTGCGTTTTGCTGCCTCTATTTCCCCCTTGGCTCCCGCTTCCACGTGCAGCATCATGGCCGGGAGGGGAATACGTAACTCAATCGCGGACCGCTTGCAATCCAGAACACAGGAATTGCAGTGCCAGCACTCCTCAGGGTAACGGACCTGCGGCGGCTTCTTCTTTTCCGTTATCTTGAAGACGTCGGTGGGACAGATATCCACACAAACTCCGCATGCATTGCACTTCTTCTTATCGATGATGGGCGGCATACTTACCTCCTCCAAAAAATTTTCCGTAACCCTAACCCGGACAAGCCGGAACCAAAAAAAGCTTGCCACAAAGACACCAAGACACGAAGAAAATCGATTGATTTCTTTGTGAACTTCGAGTCTTCGTGCCTTCGTGGTGAAAAGTTGTCGCCGTTTTGCGCAAAAGTAAACTCCTAAGTCACTAATGACTCGAAATCCGAAACAAAGGCAAAATTCAAAATAGAGTCCGGCCAAGGGCATGGTTCTTCAGTTTTGGTCATTTGTCTTTTGTCATTTAGATTTGTTTCGAGTTTCCATATTCGAATTTCGGATTTCGGCGTCTCCGACAATTGGATCAAATGCGAGGCGTCATCCGAGCATTTCAACCTGCCATGTTTAGAAGCAGAACTTTATAAAACACGGTACTACCTCTTTTCTCGCCATTCCGTAACCACTTTTCCCTTGTCCCGGCGTATGCTCAGGAACTTATCCTGCAACAGGGGATTCGTAAAAGGAAAATCCGACCGCTTGTGCATTCCTCTGGTTTCCTTCCTCTCCAGGGCGGTGTGAAAAATCACTTCTCCGCATTCCATGAGGTCCAGGGTTTCCAGAGCTCTCATCAACTCGTGGGCGTTTCCCACCGTGAGGCTTTCAAGCGTCTTCTTGCGCAAATCACCAAGATATTTCTGGCCTGCTCTCATGAGGGTCTCGGATCTCACTTCAACCCCGACGTAGTCCTGCATGATCTGCTGAAGAGCCAGGTTGGCCTCCTTCCAGCCTGCCCCATCTTCCCTTTCCAGGAACGCGGCATACAGGGAGGCTCGCTCTTCGACAAGATCCGCCTGCTCCGCCTTTTCAAACCCTTTTATTTTCTTGGCTCTCTCAGCGGCGTTCCGTCCTGCAATCCATCCGTAGGTGGCGGCGCCTGAGAGATCGGCCCGGAAATTGCCCACGTCATCGCCTGCCGCGTAGAGACCCGGCACGCTCGTCTCCCCCTTCTCGTTGATTTCAATCCCCCTGCTGCCGATAAGAAAGGGCTCGTACTGCCTGAACTCCACCCTGTGCTTTCGCACATCGATTCCTTCCTTTTTCATGTAATCGAGCATGGCGGTGTTGCCCTCATGAACGAGACTCCACATCATGTACTCGATATCCTCTGCCGCGGTTTCCGTGCAGTCCATGTACACGGGACCCTTTCCGGATTTAAACATGTCCGTGAACACGGAGTTCCATACATCGGCCGTGATGTCCCCCAGTTCCCTGGTGGGGCGGGTCACAAAGGGTCCCACGGGACGGCCATGAGGATCTTTGTAAATCCCTATCCACGTGGCTTTTCCGCAGCGGGCAAGAAATTTCGGACCCGCGTGACGGTTAGGGATTTCCATGTTAATCAGATTGGCACCCGCCCGGTAGGCGATGGCCCGGCCGCTCCCCGTGCACACAGGACAGAAGGGGATATTGAACATCCACCCCGGTGTGGTTGAAGGATAGAGCCTTGTGGCCGCGCCCGTAGCCAGGATGACGGACTTTGCCCGGAAGACCTTCAGCTCAGGGGCTTCCCTCTCTGTGCCTATGGCGACAGCGCCGATGACCCGGCCCTTCGAAACGATCACATCTGAAACCACATGGTGATTCATGATCTTGACGCCGCGCCTTCTCGCTTCCCGGGTCAATACTTCCTTTTGGTTGTACCCCGCGTACTTGAGGAAGATCCTCGGCCGGCCCGGATAGGCGTGGCCTGTAAAATCCCAGAACCCTTTCGGCCGCATGGAGATGCCCCAGGCATCCCAGTCCCTCACCCGTTCGAAAGTCTGCTCCAGAAAAAGCTTCGCGAGCGAAGGGTCCTGGAAATCGCCGTGCAGGCTGTGAAGATCTTCCCATAGAATGGGTCCCATGTCCTTGCCGTGAACCTCGGGGATGTAACAGCAAAAGTGATCGTTCCCCGTGGCCCCGGAACCGCTTCGTTTCGTGTTGGCTTTTTCCAAGACCACTACGTCGCCCCCTCGCTCCGCAGCCCGGATCCCTGCCATCAGTCCGGCAATACCTCCTCCGGCGATCAGCACCTCCGCTTCAAGAGGCTCTTTATCGACTTTCAGCATCATGAGAACTTACTCCTTTCCTTGCTATTTTCCGAAAAGCCTGGGCAAAACCAGGGCAATCTGCGGAAAAACGATCAGGATGCCCACGCAGGCCATCATAGCGAAAAGATAAGGGACAATCCCACGAAACATCGTTTCAATCGGGATGTCCCCGGCCACGGTCTTCAAGGCAAGTACGTTGATGCCCATGGGCGGGGTGATGACCGCCATCTCGAACATGAGCACCATCAAAACGCCGTACCATATGGGGTCAAATCCGAGGGCGCTGATTACGGGGTAGAAAATGGGGACCGTCAGAACCAGCATAGGGATAGCCGGCATGAGACACCCCAGAAACATATAGATGATGAGGATGATGATCAAGATGACGAGCGGGGGAATGGCGAGCTGGGAAACATAATTGGCCAACTCCATGGGAAGCATGCTTGCGGCCAGAAAATATCCGAAGATGTTCGCTCCTATGAGCACACTGATGCAAACCGCTGAAATTTTTCCCGCCTCCAGCAGGCTGGAAAGGATGTCCTTGTAAGTCAACCGCCTTCGCACCACACCGATGATCAGCGCACCGAAGGCACCGATGCCGCCACCCTCCGTCGGGGTGAAGACGCCTGCGTACATACCACCTATGACGAGGACAAAGAGCAGCAGCGTAGCCCAGATGCCCCTCAATGAGGCAATCTTGTCTTTCATATTTGTTTTCGGAGCCGGCGGGCCTGCCTTGGGGTCTCTCCATGCGATCAAATAGGTGGTGAGCATGAAAAGGACGATGAGAAGAATTCCAGGCAGAATGCCTGAAATGAAGAGCAGCGCAATGGACTGATCGGCCAGCAAAGCATAGAGGATAAAGGCGAGACTTGGAGGAATGAGGACTCCGAGGGTACCACCCGCCGCGACACACCCCACCGCGAGGCGCGGGTCATATTTGAACCTCCTCATTTCAGGGAGTGTGACGGTTCCCATGGTAATGGCTGTGGCCATGCTGTCCCCGCAAACCGCGGCAAAGCCGCCGCAGGCCACCACCGTCCCCATGGCAAGCCCTCCGGGCAACTGCCCGACCCACCTGTAGGCCATATCGTAGAGGTCCTTTCCGAGGCCCGAGAAGAAACAAAATTCACCCATGAGCACGAACAGAGGGATCACGGAAAAATTGTACTGGGCCACGGTGTTGTAAGGAGAAGATCCCATGATGCTCAGTCCCGCCATGGGCCCCCGGAGATAGACCATGCCCATGAATCCTACAAGAATCAGAGAAATGAAGATGGGAAGGCCTGATACGAAGGCGAGAAAGAGGACGGCCATGCCGATGACCCCGACAATGAGAGGGCCCATACGCCAGGGGAGCGTCCTCGCCCACTGGGGTCCCCAATAGACAAGCAGCACAATGAGCGCTCCGACGAGCGCACTTGCAAAGATCTGATATCGGTTCCCGACTCCCTCCTTGAGCTTTTGAACCAGATCCAGCAACAGTACCGCAGCGAAAAGAAGGCTCCCAAAGGTGACCACCAGGGCAAAAGGGGCGATGGGCACCCGAAGAACCGCCGTGACTCGGTTCATCTTGACCATGAGCATGCAGTACTCAATGCTCTGCCATACCACCACGGTAAAAAGGACAATGCCCAGGAACAGGGTGATGCTCTCAAGGATCCGTCGTTCTCTCTCCGGAAGCTTGGTGACGAGAGCGTCAATCGTGATATGCTGATTCTTGGCCGCAGCATAGGGAATCGCCAGAAATACGGTCAGGACCATGAGGAACTCCGTGCCCTCAATGGATCCTACAACAGGAAGATTGAACAGGAAACGGGAGAGAACGTCGACCGTGGTGACGCACATCATCACGGCCAGGAAAAAGACACCGAAGCCGTTGACGATTCGCGACACCGAACGGATCACGTCCTGTAAACGCTCTATGCTTCCCCCTCTCAGGGAGTTCTCTTTGCTCACCGCCGGATCAAAACCTCGATATTGATTCTCCTGCCCCCCGCACAAAGCCTTCCCTTCCTCTATGAAGAAAAGCGCGCAAAATTATTCCTTGCCCAGCTTTTGCATTTCCGCGAGGACTTTTGTGCCAGGAAGACCCTTGGCATCCAGACCCGCCGCGTACTTTTCTTTCACCGGGGCAAGAAGTTTCCTCCATCTGGCGAGTTCCTCCGGAGCAAGGCTGATATACTGAATGCCTTTCTTCTTGTTCATCTCAACAGCCTCCGCGTCGAACTTATCCCAGGCCTTGCCGGTGAAATCTACGGCCCAGTCGCCGGTAAGCTCATCAAACACTTTCTGAACATCCTTGGGGAGCTTATCCCAGGACTTCTGATTCATGACCACAAAAAAGGCGTCATGACCTAGATCGACATCCGTCACGTATTTGGTGACCTCCCCCAGCCGCCTGGAGACAAGAATCTCGTTAGGCAGGGCCACACCGTCGATGACGCCCTTTTCCAGCGCGAGATAGAGGTCGCCGATATCCATGGAAACCGGCGTGAACCCTAGCGCCTCTCCCGTTTTGACCGCCGTGGCTCCCGAGACCCTGATCTTGAGACCTTTGAGATCGGCCAGGCTGTGCACGGGTTTCTTGGAGGTGATCAGCTTGACGGCCGGTGACACATGGAGCCACAGCATCTTGACACCGGCGTATTCCTTTTGTAGCGCCGGGGTGGTCTTGTACACTTCCCACAGAGCCTTGCAGCAACTGAGGCTTGTTTTCAAACCCAGTTCCGGGAGCATCACCGTCTCGGTCAGGGGGAATTTCCCGGGGGTCGCATAGACGAGGCCTTCGCCGATGTCCGAAACCCCTGCCACAATAGAGTTGAAGGTCTCAGGGGGTGGGGCCATGGCCGCCGAAAAATAGACGGTCATTTTTACTTTTCCACCGGTGCGCTTTTCGACCATCTTGATCCACGGATCAATCACGTTGATGTAGCGCAGGTGTTTGGGGGGGATGACGAGGCTCACGCTCAGGTCAATGGGTTGTGCTGAGGAAATGCTCGGGACGATCAAGACTGCGCTGAATACGACGACGATCAGAACACTTAACAAAAATCTCGCTTTTCTCATTTTTCTACCTCCTTGACGATAGTGTTCGAGAATGTTGTTCTTGCCTGCCTCCCTCTAGGCCAGAATCATAGAGGGAGGAAAGACAATGGCAATGGCTCCTTCCGGACAATCCTGTCTACAGGAACCACAATACCAGCACTCATCAGGGTACCTTGCATAGGCGACCCGTTTGCCGTTCTCTTCCTTCGTTCGATCTTCCCTTTATCCATGACCACCACCTGGGCTCTCCTCTCGGTGGCGGCAAAAGCGGCGTTGCAACCTGCAATGCCGCCTCCCACAATCAGCATGTCCGTGGTGACCGGAACGACTTGCGATCTCATTCTGTCAACACCGTGTCGAGCTTCGCCGCCGGGAACTGCAGGGCTCGCTTTTGCCACCACGACCACAGGATCCCGGCAAGGCCCAGAGCGAAGCCGGCCCCTTGAAGACCATAAGAGGGAGAAAGAAGGCCCACGGCGCCCAGACCCAAAAAGATCCTCTGGACCAAGTTCAACCGCATGAAGACGAAACCGGCCAGGCACATGGCCGCGGCCAGCACCCCCAGGGTGGCCGGAATGATGGAGTAGACGATCTTCGTGGGTGAGCCCACCAGCAAAAGCCCGGGGGAGTAACAGAAGCAAAAAGGCACGAGGTAGGCCCCTATCCCCAGACGGGTGGCAATAAACCCAACCGCCATCGGCTCGCACCGGGCGATCCCCGCCGCCACATAGGCTGCGATGGCAACCGGCGGCGTCACGAAGGACATGGCGGCAAAAAAATTCATGAACATATGCGCCGCCACGGCCGGGATTCCTGCATGGGTCATGGCGGGCGCGATCAGGATCACCAGCATGATGTACGTAGCCGCAATGGGCATTCCCATGCCCAGAATGATGGACCCTACGGCGGCCAGAAGCAACAGCACGAACGAATTTCCCCCCGAGACGTCGATGAGAGTCTTGGACAGGTTCAGGCCGAGGTTGGTGAGCGACACGGAGCCGATCACGATACCGGCCATGGCGCAGGCCGCACCCACAATGAGGACCTGCTTCCCTGTCTCTTCAAGGGCACCGAGAATCTTGGCGAAAAACCCTGCCCGGTTTTCCTTTCTGTAAAGACCCACGGCGACCATCAGCCCGGAAGAATAGACAGCCGCCGTGCTGGGGTCCGTATACATGACAAAAAGAAAGTAGAGAAGCCCCAGCACGGGAATGATAAAGGGCCAGCCTCTCTTCAAAACATCCTTGAGACGGGGCAGGGTTTCGGGAGGAAGCCCTTCAATCCCAGTGGCCACGGCCTCCCAGTGCACCTGCACCAGAAGAGCGACATAGTAAAGTACGGCCGGAATCGCCGCGGCAAGAGCAACTTGATAATAGGGCATGCCAAGGAACTCGGCCATCATGAAGGCCGTGATGCCCATGACCGGAGGCATGACAAGGCCGCCGGTGGAAGCCACCGCCTCCACGGCAGCCGAAAAGGCGGGCCTGTACCCCGATTTCTTCATGAGAGGGATGGTGACCGTCCCGGTAACCGCCACGTTTGCCGAGGCGCTCCCTGACAGAGAACCGAAAAGAGCGCTGGCAATCACGGCCACTTTGGCCGCTCCACCCCTTTGCCGACCCATGAGAGACAGGGCGAGATCAGAGAGGAATTCTCCTCCTCCCACCATGAAAAGGGCGACCCCGAAAAGCAGGAAAGCGACCACCATCGTGCCCGCTACGCTGCTGGGGACGCCCAGGATACTGTTGGGGTCGAGGTAAAGCATGGTGAAAAGCCGTTTCCAGGAAACGCCCCTGGCGTTCAACAGCCCGGGAAACAGGTACGCAAACCGCGCGTAGAACACCAGGACCAGCCCGACCACGACGAGGGGAATGCCGATGATCCTCCGGGCTGCCTCAAAAAGGAGGAAAACGGCCAAAAAGCCCATGATGATATCCTTGGGAGAGGCAAATCCCACCATGACGACCAGGTCCTGGTAGAAGATCATGACGTTTCCGAAGGTGATGAGAGCGATGATCACCAGCATCCAGTCATACCAGGGAACCCGATCCCGCGGAGAAGCTCTGAAGGCCGGCGTATGCAGGAAAATGCACGAGAGAAAGAGGGCCATGAAGAGCCCCAGATACTGCTCTTTGTAGATGGTCAGGCCCAGGGAAGTCTGAACGTCCACCACATAGAGGACACAGGCGATGGGAATGACACTCAGGAAGGTCTTGAGCAACCCGGCGCTGAACCCTTCCAGAGATCTGAATTTGCCGTCCCCTTTTTCGCTAGAAGACATAAAATCTTAGCCCTTGACTTCTTCGCTGGTTTATGAAATCTGCCCAGGCAGATTTCATTTCTTTTTCATCTTGAGCAGAGCGTCCTGGCGGGCCTGCATCTTGTCCGTCCAGACACCTTTCTCCTTATAGAACTTGATGGCCCCCGGATGATAGGGTGCCGTGGCCTGATCGCCCACGTACCTTTCCTTCACCCAGTCCTTGAGCTGGGGATGATGGGGAGCAAGCTCTGTATCGTGTTCCCAAAGGGTCTTGGTGATTTCGTAGACCGTCTGGTCCTCCAGATCCGCCCGGGCTACCAGGTTGAAGTTGCGGGTCACAAGGACCGTGTCCTTGGGGATGCCGAGCGGCCCCTTTTTGACCGTCATCGGAAAATAGGCCTGGGAGATCTCATGAACCTGGTCCCAGTTTTTGTCGCCCGCCTCAAGATAGAGGATACCGCCTCTTGCCGCCGCGAGTTCCCTGAACGCAGGGACCCCGATCCCTCCGAAGCATGCATCCGCTTTGCCCTCCGTGACGAGGCGCACTGCTTCAGGAATGTCGGAGGCCTTGATCACCTTCACATCCTTTTCCGTCAAACCGCCTGCGATGAGCGAAGCACGAGAGCCTAAGTTGAGGGCTTGCTGGGTCCCGTAATCGAGGACCACGCCTTTGCCTTTCAGATCCTCGTAATTCTTGATCCCCGAGTCCCCGGTCACAACCTGGCTCGCTGCGTTGCGCATCCCGAGCATCACCAGTCGGACGTCGTAGCCCTTGCTCCTGGTCTGTTTCGCGAAGATCCCTTTACCGAGGTAGGCATACCCGAGTTCGTCGTTCGCCAGCATGACCAAGTCCACCTCATGAGACGACATGAGAGGCAAGGTCATGATGTTGCCCTGGGGCAGGACCTCGATCTTAATAGGGGTATGTTTTCCCACCACATCCGAAATGGCCGCCCCGAACACGTAGAAAAGGGCCCCTACCGAAGCCGTGCCCATGCGCAGGGCCTGGGCCGCCGATGCGCTGCCCGCAAAGGGCAACAGAATCAATGCTCCTACAAGACACCATACCGCCAAAGCCTTCTTCATCCTTCTCCTCCTTATTCTTGAACAAAATTTCCAATGCAGGCCTACGGCCGCATCCAAACCCCAATCGAATCATGAACATCGAACAAGGAATTAGAACAGGAATTTAGAACCGCAGAAGTCACTGTCTCACACTTCGAAATTCGATATTCCTTGTTCGATATTCTGCGGTTCAAAAAGCATCTGAAATTTCGTTAACTTACTGATGTGAGAGATAATCTCTCAGAATGAATGTGTAAGAATCTAAAGGGCCTAATACATCTCATAGGTCTCAACCCAGTTTCAGGATCTTTTCCGCGTTTCCATGGAAAAACTTTTCCTTGTCCGCTTCGGAAATGGGCAGTATGCCGAGAGAATCAAGGGTATCCTTGCTGGTCTCAAAGGGATGGTCCGCGCCGAAGGCGATCATGTCACCCCCCACAGCCAGGTAGGCACAGATGAAGGCAGGCAAATACTGCATCCCGCTCGACGTGAAAAGGAAGTTCCGGTTGATATAGTAGCTGGGCTTCTGCTTGATTTTGGGCTTCAGCATCGGATCCACCCAGGGCTTCAGCCAGTAAAAATCAATTCTGTACAGCCAGTAAGGGAGGCCCTCTCCCATGTGGCCGAGAACGATCTTCAGTCCCGGGAACCGGTCGAAAAGACCGCTGTAGATCAGTCGCATGGTATGGAGGGACGTGTCCAGACCAAACCCGAAGGGCGGCCCTGCCAGAGGAAAGCCATAGTCTTCAAAGCCCTTCAGAATCGACGGGGAGGGGATGCTGGGATGGAGATACAGGGGTACGTCCAGCTTTTCCGCGGTCTCGAAGATAGGCCAGTACTTCGTGTTATCCAGATACTCGCCCCTCGCGTGAGAGTTCAGCTTCACGCCCTTCATCCCCAACTCCTTCACCGCCCTTTCCAGTTCGTTGGCGGCTGCGACAGGATCCTGCGGCGCGAGCGCTGCAAGCCCCACATATCGGTCGGGATGCTTCTTGATCACCCTTGACAGCTCATCGTTCGCCTGCCTGGCCATGACCGTCCCATCCGACGCATTAAACTGCTCGCACCCTGGAACGCAAAGGCTGAGGACCTGGATGTCCACGCCCGACTCATCCATCTCCGCCAGCCGCTTTTCCCCTACATCGAGCAGCTTGTCTTCCAGCTGGAAACTCCGGGGAACCCGTAATTCGGGAGTCATGTAAAGATGAATATTCTTTTCGAGCACCACCTCTCTGGGAGGCTCCTTTCTGGAGCGAAGGTAGTCGAGGTAATCCTTTGTATAGAAGTGAGCCTCAAGATCAATGATTTTCATGGTCCTTGTTCTCTCCTTTTGAAACAATATTCAGCTCCTTGCGGACGACTCGCTGCCTCAATTCGACCGGTGTCCTAACGCACGCTTGCATCGGTATGTTGGCCCAGCCGGGGGGCGGTGTCTGACGAGTCCGCAACCGGAGATAGACTTCCCTCTTTATTTAATGGATCCGCTGCGAAAGATCCCTGATCCATTCCTTTTCCATGCCGATAAAGGCATCCAGAATAACCGAAAAGCCCCGGTAGAAATCCGTGAGAGCATGTTTTTCCACCACAGCACAAAAATCCCCGACCCAGGTTCCCAGGTGCCGCCTCAAAAATTCCTCCTCCTGGGCAACCGTCTTCCCCACTTCACCGTCATCCAGCCAGTCGCAACGTTCACGGAGACAGAGTTCCTTCATGAAGTCCAATTCCACGCAAAGGTAGTCCGCAGATTCATGGACCGTCTCATCCGGCAGAAGACCCGCCCTTCGGTAAAAGCGCCTCAGTTCCAGCACGGAATCCCCGATGTTCTCCTTTCGCCTGTAAAGTCCTTCGTAGGGCGGTTTGAGATCCGGATGTCCCGTGCCCCTGAGGATCTTGGTCCTGTCTACGGAAAGCTCTGTGAGGACCTCTTCGCGGGGCCGTCCCTCGAGACCGGTCTGATAGGCCGTCACCATTTGGAGACCGGAGTCTAATCTTCCATGCCCCAGTTCACAGCACCGCGACAGGAAGCTCTGAAAATCCCCTTGTTCGATCTTCTCCACAAGCTCCCGGTCGGGCAGATGCCCGAAGACCGCAACCAGAAGATCGTAAAAAGCAGCCCTTCCCGCGGCGACATCCGCGACGGTCGACTCGGTGACAGATAACTTCTTCGCCATCCACTAGCCCCAGTACATCAGCCTCAGATTGATGAACAGTGTGCTCAGGAAGACGCAGATGCCCACGCTGCCAAAGGTCAGGACCCATTCGCTCATGGTCGGCGAGTAAGCCGGAATCTCTTCATACCGGCTGTAAGGCAAGGGCAGTGTGGGGTGGACCTGATAGTGCTTCATGAGATGAACTTTATCCATGAAAACCGCCGCCAGAATAACTGCGGATACAAGCGCCAGGAGGCCCTTGCTTTCCGGGGCAAACAGCAGCATGAGGACCAGAAACACCAGGATCAGAGTGTCCAGGGCAATGATCTTCTTTTGTTTGAGCTCCTTGCTCTTGAGCGTCAGCGATGCAATATGGGCTCCAACCAACGGTATTAGCGTGACCGCGGTGAGCGCCAGGAGCAGACTGCCCATCTTCGGCAGAGTGATTCCTGAAGCCAGGGCGATCAAATTCATCAAAGCCATGCCGCCCCACATACTCTGGGTCAAGGTTTCGAGACCCAGGAAAGGCTGGGATCGAAAACCCGCGCCGACGCGAGACAAAAAGAAGAGAGTGTGAATCATGACGTAACCCAGAGCGGCAAGCAGACACAGCAAAGACCACAGGATTGCAAGCGCCCCTTTCTGGGGAATGAGACCAGCGAAAAAGAGGAGGTCGAGCACTCCGCAAAGGGACAGCATGTAGAAATCCCAGGTGAGGGGCGAAGCAAGATTATTTCCCATGATGATCTTAAGGCCGCGAAAGGGCTTTCCCAGATCAGAGCCCAGTAGAAGCCCCGCAGCGGCAAGACATCCCAACGATACGGCCGCGCCGACTTCGACGAGAGGACGCGCCGTGGTGACTTCGAAGAGGGTGGCCACGGCCATAAAAATGAGAATTCCCCCCGCCAGGGCTGAGAAGAAAAAGAACCCCTGCACATACAGGCCCCAGGCAAAGTGATCTTCCAGAGCCGTGTGGGTAAGGCCTCCCTTCAGCTGTTTCAAAAACACCACTGCCCATAGCGCAGAGAGCAGAAGTGCGACCAATACAATGAACCAAGATACCATGATCAGCTCCTAAAATAACCCTTCGGCCGAAACCAAGTCTCTCTCCAAAGCCGACCCATAAGGAGGTCTGGAAACGGCGCAAGGCTCACGGCGCACGGCATATGGCTTGTGGCGAAAGACGATTCGTTCTTTTCCCGTGTACCTTGAGCCTTGCGCCGCTTCTACCTCTAGCCTTTGATATAGTACACGGAAGGCTCGGTGCCGAGTTCCTCCCTGAAAGGCGTCCCTCTGTGAAGAACAATCAGCCGGGAGGCCTCACTTTCCGGGTCGTCCAGATCCCCGAACGTCCTGGCCTTTGCCGGACACGTCTCCACGCAGGCAGGCTGGCGCTTCCTTTCCAGCCTATGGAGACAGAAGTTGCACTTGACCACTGTTCCCCTGTCGAAACTCTTTTGCTTGATCTGCTCATAGGGCGTGGCCGCCTGGCCCGCATAATAGTTTCGGATGTCCCATAGGAACTGTCTGGCATCATAAGGACACGCCACCATGCAGGCTCTGCAACCGATGCACAAGTTATGATCAATAAGCACAAGACCTTGATCATTCTTGAATGTGGCCCCTGTGGGGCACACCTTCAGACAAGGTGGGTCCTGGCAGTGCATACAGGGCATGGGCAGAAACTTCATCCTGGCATTCGGATACTTTCCGGATTCGTACTTGACGACCTTGTGAAAATGGACCCCCGCAGGCGTCCCCTGCTCTGCCCGGCAAGCGACGGTGCAGGAGTTACAGCCCACACATTTTTGGAGGTCGATGACCATTCCGTATCTCACCGCGCGTCCTCCTTCCTGTATACCCTGACTGCGGGCGCGGTATCCTGGCCGGCGCTCACACCGTCAAAGGTATGAGGATCAATGGAAAGGAGGGCGTTGAAATTCGGCCCCAGCCTGTTCAAAGGATTGGACTGGCAGGTCCCCAGTCCATAGCTGCCGCCTACGCCTACAGCATCGGGATGGAACAACTCCGACAACCTTAAACGACCTTCGGTCCTGCCGTACCTCGATTCAACGACAACCCGGTCGCCGTCCTTCAGCTTCTTTCTCGCCGCCGTAGCCGGGTTGACCAGGATGACTGACTCCCAGGGGTCCTTTGCGTAGATCTCAGCCAGCCAGGGATTTCCCGTCAAGTTGCTCGCATCGTTGCCGATGTAAGGGGTCTTCCAGTTGATGGCCCATAGATCGTATTCCTTCGAGGCGTTCATTTCCGATGTTTCCACCCAGTGCGGGATGGGCTTGTAAAGGTCCAGGATGTATTCCAAGTCCTCGATCATGGGGAAACCTATGTCGTGCTTCGTCAGGTTGGCCCGAAGCTTGTCCCCCACCTCTTTGAGGCCCATCAGATAGAAAGGATGACGGGTCTTGTTATCCGGGAAATAGTAATAGAGGTAGAACTCCTTCCGGGGTTTCCGGTAGTCGAGGTAACCCTTCTCCCTCAGCTCCTTGAGACCCTTTCCGCCGCTGTAAGGCCATCCCCGAATCTGACGATCGTAAATTTCCTCCAGCGTGTATTTCCGGTTCACGTCCAGCTTCCATTCCCCGTTCATATTCAAGCCGTCCGTCTTGTCCACCCAGTCAATCGCGTGGTTCAAGTGGTCGTAGAGGCCGCCCTCCCCATAAAGGATATCCAGCCTGTCAGCCAGGTCTGTAAAAATATCGTCCACGTGCCTGGTGTTGAAAATAACCGGGACGGCTTCCCGAAGCTGGACCATCTTCAACCCGCTAACCTCATCGTCAATAGACTGGTGCTGAGGGTAGAAGGGTGTCACACGGAACCTTTCAAGCGGGCTGTGCTCCGGAAGCAGGACGTCGGAAAGGATAGCGGGCTCGTCCATGTGGAAGGCGATGGTTACCACAAAGGAGAGATTCTTGAAAGCCTCCACGTATTTCTCGGGCTGAGCGTTTTGCCGGATGGGATTCCCCCCTACGGACAACCAGGCATCCACCCTGTAAGGCAGGTGGCACTTTTCGGGGAAGAGCATGGAGTTGAGAACAATATGGGGGGCCGTATGCTGGTGGGGGTAGAACTCCTCCAGGGTCGCGTGATCCGGTGGAAACTTGAACGGCTTCGGCACTGCCTCATAGCCCGGTGTCACCGTGCCGTCCCTTGTGGGGCCCATGATGGGACCCCTGAAACTGCAGCTCAGGCACCCGCCCGGCACTTCGATGTTGCCCACCAGCAGGTTGATGATTTTCCCCACCAGGTCCGCGTAGGTCCCTCCGCGACGGTTGGTCACATTGCGTTCCACATTCAGAGAGACGGGCCTGAAAGGAAACGGGAAGCCGTCAATCTCGATGGTGCTCCCGATGCGGGCATGTTCCACGAATTCCCTGGCAACTCTCCTGATGGTCCTGGCCGGCACTGTTGTGATTTCTTCGGCCCACTCTGGGGTATACTTCGCCAATTCCTGTCGCACCAAGTCAAAGCCGGTCTGGCAGGCCTTACCGTTAACGGTGTAGGACCCACTCAAAGCAATATCCCCGAACTGGGCATTGTACGGTTTTGCCAGGTTCTCCGCAGGGTCCCACATCATGGGCTTCCCTGTCTCAGGGTCCCGGCAGTATTCTCCATCAGGGTCGATGAGATAAGGCGCATTGGTCCGATTCCTGAGAAACCACTCGTCAAGAACCTTCACCTCGTGGAGCATGGAATGGGCCATGGCCAGCAGGAAGGCCAGGTCTGTGCCCGGACGAATCGGTACCCATTCCCCTTTGGAAGCTTCATAGGAACTTCGGGGATCCACCACCACCAGTTTCATTCCCCTCTCGATGGCCCGCGAGAATCTCCTCATTCCCGGGACGATCCCGAAGTTGGGCCCCAGGGAACGGCCAAGGGTGATGTGGTACTGACAGTGCTCCAGGTCCACGATGGCCACCGGGTAGCCTGCGTGAACCAGTCCCGAAGGGTAGTGAACGGTGCACAGTGCTCCGTGAGAACCTGTTTCATTGGGTGTGCCGAATGCATGTCCGAAGGGCTGGCGCAGGATGGTGTCCCGTTGGCCCCATCCTTCGCAGACCACCAGCCCCCTGGGGTCCTTTTCTCTAACTTTTCGCAGACCTTCGGCAGCATAGTCCAGGGCCTCGTCCCAGGAGACCTCTTTCCACATGGGGTCCACGTCCAGCCCCTTCTCCGGGTTGGTCCTGATCAGAGGCGTTTTGACGCGGTAAGGATTGTAAAGGGCCATGATTTCCGCATTTCCCTTGGAGCACAGGGTCCCCCAGTTCGGGGGCGCGTCCGGATTGCCCTCCACTCTGACCACCACACCATCCTCTAGATGCACCAGAGTTGCGCAATCTCCCTGCATGCAGGCTCGGCACAGCCCGTACTGGGTGTTTTTTTTCCCCTTTGAGCGCGGATCGACCTGTTTCCATTTGTACGGAGAAGACTCAAACCAGCCCTTCCCGGCCTTTAGACTTGCCAGGACCTCCCCGTAAGGAGACCTCTTCTTGCCCATAAAAAAACTCCTCAATCCTCCTTAGTTTAGCGTGGCCGATCCGTTAGTCAATGACGGCTGTGGCATTGATTTCAACAAGGCACCGTGGATCCGTGGCCAATCGTACCACCTGAACCGTAGTCGTGGTCGGCTTGTTTTCGCCCACGTACCTGTTCCAGACCTTGTTCAGAATGTCCTGCTGGGAAAGGTCGGTGAGAAAGCGATTCGCCACCACCACGTTCGCAAAGGTTGCCCCTACTGCATCCAGCGACTTCTTGAGGTTTTCCATCGTAGCCACCGCTTGCCCTTCCATGTCTTGCGGCATGGAGGCGAACTCCTCGGGCTTGTGCGGGTGGCTGTGATAGACCGGCGCCGCCGTGACACCGGCGATGAAAACGAGTGTCCCTCCCGTCACTTTGATGGCCGGCGCATAGGGCATCCACACTTTCGGTGCATCGGGCCAGTTGATATGCTCTATTTTCTTAGCCATGAAAAATCCTCCGTTTCTGAACCTTTTAGACGGCCGCATCCAAACGTTTCTCCGAAGCCGACCCATGGGTCGGCAACATGCCACTTGCCCGCAGCTCGCGAAGTATAAAAGCCTTCTAACCTTCTAAAAGCCCATCCTCCCCGGCAGCCAGGTGGCCAGGGAAGGAAAGATCATTACCAGCGTCAGTCCCACCATGACCAGCAGCACAAAGGGCGTGGCGCCGCGCACGATGTCTCTCATCGTCACTTCCTGAACCGTTGCCTTCAAAATGAAGAGGTTGAGCCCCACCGGCGGGGTGATCATCCCCATTTCCACATTAATGGTCACCACAATGCCGAACCAGACCGGGTCGAATCCGAGCTTCATCACAATAGGAAAGATGATGGGCAGCAGGATGACCATGATGGCCATCGGGTCCAGCAGGCACCCCATGATCAACAGGACGATATTGATCATGATCATGACGGTCCACCTGGAAAGACTCAACCCCAGGATGACCTCGGTGATGTACTGGGGAATGGTCAGGGTGGACAGCAGAAAGGCCAGGGTATTCCCTCCCATGACGAGAAACATGATCATGGCCGTCACGGCAACTGTCCGGAGAAGCGCCCCGTGGAGGGCCTTCACACTAAGCCTCCGGTAGAGGACCGCGATGATCAAAGCAAAAGTCGCACCGATGGCAGCCGATTCGGTGGGGGTGGCGATGCCGAGATAAATGCTCCCCATGATGCTCAGGGCAAGCACGATGAAGGCCCAAACCCTCTTGAGGGACTTCCATCTTTGATCCCATCTCACACCCTCCACCCTCGGCGCCAGGCGGGGCCGAATCTTCACCGCCGTAGCGACGGCGACACACAGGATCAGGGAGAGGACAATTCCGGGGATGATTCCCGCCACAAAGAGCTTGCCGATGGACACCTCCGTGATCACCCCATAAATGATCATGGTAATGCTGGGAGGGATCAGGATCCCGAGAGTGCCTCCCACGGCAATGGAACCCACGGCCAACTCCCTGCTGTACCCGCGCTTGATCATTTCGGGGATGGAGATGAGGCCTACGGTGGCGGCGGTTGCAGGGCTCGATCCGGAGATGGCGGCAAATCCGGTGCAGGTCGCAATGCTGCTGATGGCCAGACCTCCCGGAAGCCAGCTCAGCCAGTTATGCGCGGCCGTGTAGATGTCATCGCCCACCCCCGAAAAAGAAACGATCTCAGCCATGAACACAAAGAGCGGGAGCGTGAGCATGAAGAGGTTGGTCCCTGTGTCTGCAGCGATCTCAGCGATCTGGTAAAGGACATCCAGAGGCAGAAAGATCACGATACCGGCCACGCCCAGAAAGCCGACGCAAAAGGAAATCGGCGTCCCGAGCCCCAGAAGCAGGATCAGCACAAGGAGAAGGATGACCGTCACAAGACCGATGCTCATTCCTCGTTCCTCCTGTTTACGCCTTTTCTCCGGCCTTGCCGCCACCCTTGAACTCCAGGACCATCTGGCAGAAAAAGGTGACGAGAAGCAGGAAAGAACCAATCACCATAGCCACATAAATATACGCCACAGGAGCGTTGAGCATCGTAGGCGATGTCCAGTGCTCCCTGAAAGCGCTCCAGGTCATCCGCGAGCTTTGCCACAGAAGGACCGCGGTGAAGATCATTGAAAACAGGGAGGTGAGAACGTTGGTGATTCGCTTGAGTTTTTCGTTAAGATGATCGAGCAAGAAGGTCACCCGAATGTGCGCTCCCTGCTGAAGGGCGTAGGCCGTTCCCAGGAAGATGAGATAGAGGAAAAGATAGGTGGATACCTCCGTGACC
The DNA here is from genome assembly GCA_963740905.1 of uncultured delta proteobacterium. Taxonomy (GTDB): domain Bacteria; phylum Desulfobacterota; class DSM-4660; order Desulfatiglandales; family HGW-15; genus JAFGDM01. Next base: position 127,668 of record CAVUFY010000016.1, on the reverse strand, counting down.
CAGATGCTCGGGCTATCGAAGAAATACCGGAGAACCACATCGATGAAGATGGACAGAGTGACGAAGAGAAGCACAAGGCCAGCTACAAAGGCACAAAAGGTGTTCACCTTCTTTAGGATAGGATAAAACGATTCCACCCCGCTCTTTTCCATGGGTTCATCCTTCCTTCGATGCCAGGGGCAATGTTTGTTCCCGCCGGGCGCTTTCAGGCGGTCATGCCCATGCGACGAGCATTATCCGAAAAAATCTTGCGCTTCTCGCCCTCACCAATCGGCAGCGATTCCAAAAACGCTATGCACTCCCCGGAATCCTCATAGGGGTAATCGGTGGCGAGGAGGATCCTCTCCGCACCCACAGCCTGGTAAGTGCAGTCGAAGGCCCCTTTGAAGTAGTTCCCGCTCGTGGTGTAGTAAACATTCTCCCTGAGATACTCGCTGGGCTTTCTCTTCAGCTTAGGCGTGGCTTCAGGATCGAACCAAGGCTTCAAATAGGCGAAATCGATCCGATGCATCAGAAAGGGAAGGCCCTCGCCGTAATGGCCCAGCATGATCTTGAGCTTCGGATACCGGTCCAGGACCCCGCTGTAGATCAGGCGGACCATAGTGATGGACGTCTCAATGCCGAAGCCGAAGGGAGGGCCCGCCAGTACGATCCCGTACTTGAAAAGCTGCGGTATATTGGGTACCGCCGGGTGCAGATAGACGACCGCATTGAGCTTCTCCGCCCTTTCGAGGATGGGCCAGAATTTCCGATCGTCCAGGAACTCGCCGCCGTAGTTGGAATGGGTCTTCCATCCCTTGAACCCCAGTTTTTTCACCGCTCTTTCCAACTCGTCGGCCGCCGCCTCCGGATTCTTGGGGGCCAGAGCGGCAAATCCCACATACCTGTCAGGGCGTTTGCGAACCGCTTCATACAGGGCGTCATTAGCTTCTTTTGCCATCGCAGTGCCCACGTCAGGCTCGAACTGTTCCACGCCCGGGGAGGTGAGACTCAAAACCTGAACATCGATTCCCGCCTGATCCATTTTCCTGAGTCGCTCTTCCCCGAGATCCGACAGCTTTTCCAGCAAGGGGTCCCCTATGGGCTCTGCCACCTCCGCAGTATAGAACAGCCTGCGACGTTTGGTTTGAGGATCCTGGGCATACCTTGGAAAACCTTTATGCTTTTCCATGAATGTCACGTATTCCCGGGTTACGAAATGAGTCTCCAGATCCACCTTCTTCATCCTGAATCTCCTCCTGTTCGGAAACCGAACGCCAACCGTCTCTCTATTATCTCCGCACCGCTTGACCTTGCCCACACGGAGGTACCGGACTGCGATCAGACAGCCCGGCCTCCTCCCATAGCTCCGGGACCATCATTTGTCTCTGAATGGCTCCAGGAGCTCCATAAACTTCTTCCCTGTGGGACCGGAGATCTTTTCCACTTCAGGATACAGGGAATGGGCGTCCTTCAGATAGAGGCTCTTTTCCTTAGGCGTGAGCTGATGAATCTTCGCCCCCTTGGCGACGAGGTCCTTCTTAAGATCGTCGTAGTACTTCAGGGTTTCTTTATAGGTCCAGGGCTTCGTTTCGTTCACGGCCGCGGTGAAGACCGCCTGGTCTTCCTTGGTCATGGTCTCCCATTTCTTCAGGTTCATGGTTACGTTTTCGATGTTGTTGCTGAACTCCGTGTCGATATGATAAGGCGCCACCTCATGGAGTTTCAGGCCGTAGATGATGTCCCAGATAAGCATGTAGCCGTCGATGACTCCCCTTTGAAGGGCCAGGTAGAGATCGTTGGGTGGCAGAAACACCGGACTTGCTCCCCACATTTTTCCGAGTTCCGACTGCCAGCGGCCGCCCAGCCTCATCTTCTGGCCTTTCCAGTCTTCCGGCGTCTTGAGGAACTTGCTCTTGTGAGCGAATACGGTAGACCCTGAGTACTGAATCATGACGTGGTGGATTCCCTTCCCCTTGAGAAACTCGGTCATCAGCGGTTCCACCGCTTCCTGCATCGCGAGGAACTCGTTGAGCTTGTAGGCGCCGTAGACCTCGAAGATGCTGAATTCAGGGATCTTGCCCGTCACAAAGGAAACTGGTCCCGTGGAGATATCGGCAATGCCTTTGGCCACTGCGTCGACGTACTGCGGTTTCTTGATGAGAGAACCGCCATAGAAGTATTCGAACTTGATCCTCCCATTGGTTTTCTTCTCCACAATGTCTCCGAAATGTTTGATAGTCTTGGCTTTCATATCACCGGGCGGATTGTCGATCGCGCATTTGAGAACAAGCGGATCCTTTTCGCTGTATGCCAGGGCTGCCGGCCCTGAGAAGGCCAGCAGCAGAACCGCCATGCCCGCGAACAACAGAAATACGCTTCTTTTTCTCCCCTCTGTCTTCATCATTCTCGCTCCTCCTTCTCTTGAATGAAAGAATGGTTGCCGCCTCGCGGCTTCTTGCGCCGCTGTAATACGCTATGGCCAGACCCGGAGTCTTAGCCTTTGCCCTCTCCGCTACTCGCCCGAATTTCCGACGACCTCGCCTTAGCTTATTTTCAATAGCTTCACGGCATTCCCGCCGAGTATCTTCTCCTTCTCCTCGTCCGGAATGATCATCGATTTCACTCCCGCGAGGTTCTCACGAATAAAGTCTTCCCCGTCCTCGGCGCCAAAGGGATAATCGGAGCCGAAGAGCATGCGGTCGGACCCAAAGAAGGCATAGCCGCAAGGAAAGGCCCCCAAGGTGCCGTCCACCGCTGTGTCCCCGTAAATGTTTCCCCAGTAGGCGGTGATGTCTCTGGGCAGCCTGTCTTTCAGGAATTTCCTGACATTGCACTCTATCCTGCGTTTAAAGAAGGGGATGAAGTTGCCTAGGTGATGGGTCACGATCTTTAGCGTGGGGAACCGATCCAGAACGCCTCCGAAGATCAGGCGCCATATTGCGTTTGTTCCGTCATAGTCCCATCCGAAGACGTGCAGGAACCTGTATCCGTGCTCCATATCCATCAAGGGGGAACATTCCCAGTGGGTGCCGTGAATGAAGACGGGCAAGTCGTGCTCCGCCGCCGCCTCGAAGAAAGGAAGGTATTCGGGAGAATCCAGACCCTTTCCGTTCTGGCTGGATGAAATCGTGACACCTCGACAGTCCAGTTCCTTAATGCAGCGCTGCAGCTCCTTCATTGCGCCGGACACATCCAGAAGGGAGACAATGCCGACGTTCACAAATCTTTTGGGATAGGCCTCACACAGGACATGATTGTCGTCGTTGGACTGCCTGCAGACCTCCGCAGCCTCTTGCGGACTGAGACCGAGGAGAACCGGCGTGGTCTGGGACAGGGCCTGGACATCTACCCCGTATTTGTCCATGAGGGCCAATCTCGCCTCCGCATCCGCGTTGTGAGGAGGAAAAGAAAATTCCTTGCCTTCCCCGTAATATTTCCCCTTGCCGACCATTTCCGCCACCTTCTCGGATATGTGGTGGCAGTACACATCAATAACCATACTCCGCAACCTCCTTTCCTTCTATTCCATCCCACACCCTTGGCCGTACCCAAATGCTGAACTGGACCGCCGGGGAGGTCTCAGAAGGGGTGCCGCTTCGAAACCACCCCCCAACGGGCCCTAGGACTTCTCGGCAACTTGCCTAAAAGTCACAGGCTAAGATGGTCATCCGCTGAACTCGAGCCGCCTTCGTAGCCAAGCTGGCGAGACAGCTTGGAAGCTGCCTCTCGAAGCAGGCGCTCTATCTTTTTCTCCTTCTTTTCATCGCAACGGACGGTCGGTACCGGCACCACCATGGAGGCCTTCACCTGCCCGCTGAAATCAAAAATGGGGGAACCTATGGCAATCATTCCCTCGTTGAGTTCCTCGTAGGAATAAGCGAGAGCCCCCGCGCGGATGGCCTCCAGTTCCTCCTTAAGGTTCTTCTGGTACGTAACGGTCTTTTTCGTGATAGGTCTCAGTTTCACCGTGGACAAATAGGATTTGATTTCATCGGCCGGAAGATGGGCCAGAATGGCCTTGCCCGCCGCCGTCGCGTAGGCGGGCGCACGATCCCCTATTTGGATGACCGATCGAAGGGGTCTGGAGCAGTCTTCCCGGCAGACCATCAGGATCTCGTTCTTCCTTCTGACCGCAATCTCTGCGCACTCACCGGTGGCGGTCACCAGGTCCCTCAGAATGGGTTGCCCGAGGCGCACGAGGTCGAGGCCCGAAAGGTAGCGTTTGGCAATCACCAGGATCTGCGGCCCTAGTACGTAGCGTCTGCCGCCTTCCTCTCTCACGACCAGATATTCCTGAGCCGCCAAATCGGCCAGAAGGAGCGAGAGACTCCCCTTTGGAATCTTCAGGGCTCCGGCGATGTCCGCATGCCTCAGCCCTACCCTGCTTGAAGCGACCGTTTCTAGGATCTGGGTGACTCTGTGTGCTGACTTGACCATGGTGATAAGTTTACATGGGTGAACATAGTTTACATACAGAACCTATCTTTCCCTTCGCTTGCTGTCAACAAAAACCCGACAAAGATTTTTCGATATGGGCGCTTTCAAAACAGGTCGCGGGTTTCATGGCTGTATACGGGTTTTCTTCTATCGCCGGCGGGGCGAGAGGATCTCGAAACCAAGCCACCCCTGGAGGCTCCCCATAATCCCTTTGGGCGCCGCCAGGATAACGACGATGGCGATCGTGCCGAGAATGAGCATACTGACCGAAAAATACTCTGCAAGAATCTGGGACAGGAGAACAAAGATAAAAGAGCCCACAATCGGCCCCTCGATGGTCCCGATGCCGCCGATGATCACGATGAAAACCAGTTTGACGGTCCAATCGATGGCAAAAGCTTTGTAGGGCTGAATAAACACCTGAAAAACATACAGGATCCCGGCCGCCGTTCCCGTGACGAAGGCACCGATGAGGAAACAGTAAAGCTTGGAGCGGAAGACTTCGACGCCCATTGTTTCTGCCACCGCTTCATCGTCCCGCATCGCCATGAGACCCAGGCCCAGCCTGGAACGGAGAAGGGCGTAAACCAGAGCCACGGAACCGACCGCGGTCACAAGGGCGGCATAGTAGATTTCTTCCATACTGGTGGGAGACGGAGGTTTGACGAAAAGGCCTACCCCGTATTTCACGTATTTCCAATTTCCGAACCAGATCAACAGGGTCTCGGCAAAAATCCAGGTTCCGATGGCAAAGTAAACCCCTTTCATCCTGAAGATGAAAAGGGACATGAAAAGGGCCAGCAGGCATGAGAACGCTCCTCCAATCGGCAGGCTCAGCCAGAGAGGAACCTGATAATAGTTGCACAGGACCGCCACGGTGTATCCGCCGAGCCCCACGAAGGACTGCTGTCCGAGCGAGATGAGACCCGAATACCCTGCAAGAAGGTTCCACATCTGGGAGAGAGCCAGATAGAGGCAAAAGAGGAGGCAAAAGAGGAGCATATACTCGCTCCCCCAGAAAGGCACCGCTGCCAAGGCGAGCACGATTCCTCCCAGAACAGGCCACCGCAGCTTGCTCACCATTTTGTCCATAGGCACCTCTTATATCCTTCCAAAAATCCCTTGCGGTCTCACCGCCAGCACAATCAGCAAAACCACATACCCGCAGAAGAGCTGGAAACCGGGGCCGAAGATCTGCGCACCCACAAGCTGTGATATGGCCAAAATGAGACCTCCTACCAGCGTGCCCTTCATGCTTCCCAACCCGCCTATGACTACGACGCCGAAGGCAATGATGAGATACTGAGGTCCCGTGTGCGGATAGAAGGTGAAGGTCATTCCCAGGAGCACGCCGGCCACCCCAGCCGTCATCATCGCAATGCCCATGGCTCTGGCGTAGATGTTTTTCGTGTTGATCCCCATCAACCGGGCGGCCGTTTCATCATCGGAAGCCGCCCGGATGGCTCGCCCCATGTAGGTTTTTTGAAAGAACACATACAGAATCGCGATGACGGCCAGCCCGATGAGGAAGTCGAACAGATACATGACCGGTAGGTTCACGTACTTGCTTAGAGGAATCGTCTTCACGGCGAGGGTGGTCTTGAGGCTCCTGGCATCAGGCGTATAAACCATGAGCAGCAGATTCTGTACGATGATGGAGATCCCGAAGGCCACAAGAAGGGGGGGTTCCATTTCTTTTCCGAGCACCCTGTTAAGGAGGAAACCCTGGATAAAGAAGCCAACACCATACATGACCGGGATCACCACCAGGAGGCTCAAAAAGGGGCTTACGCCGGACCAGGCAATCACGGTCAGGGACAGGAAGCTCGCCAGGATCATGAGATCACCGTGGGCAAGGTTAACGAGCCGCACGATGCCGAACATGGTGGACATGCCGATGGCGATGACGGCATAAAGCCCGCCGAGCAGGATGCCGTTCAAAATGGGTTGTGCATAGGCGTCCATTGAAACTCCTGTTAAGCGGCGCACGGCGCAAGGCTAAGGGCACACGAAACTACACCCTCTGAAGCCTCGATTCCTTGAGCCGTTTCATATCCCGAAATACGCCTTCTTCACCTCTTCTTCGGCCAGCAAAGAGGGTTGTCCTTCGAGAACCACCCTGCCTTCGAGCATCACATAGGTATAGCTTGAGGCCTTGAGACTCCGCCGGATGTCCTGTTCCACCAGAACGATGGTCAGCCCTTGCTCGTTGATCTGTTTCAATCGTCTGTAGATATCCTTGATGATGAGCGGTGCAAGCCCCAGCGAGATTTCATCGCAGAGGAGAAGCCGCGGCCCCGACATCAAGGACCGGGCTATGGCAAGCATTTGTTGCTCCCCCCCGCTCAGAGTATTCGCCATCTGGTTCCACCGGGAATGGAGGATGGGAAAAAGCTCATACAGTCTCCCCAGCGTTTCGTCGCGCGTGGCTCTTGATTTCGGCAAATAGGAACCCATGAACAGGTTCTCGTATACCGTGAGCCGCGCGAAGACTCGCCTCCCCTCGGGAACGAGCGAAACACCGAGGCCCAGAACCTTGTGCGCGGGAACGCCGTCTATGCGCAGGCCTGAAAGCTCTACGGTCCCCCGGCTCGGCTTTAGGAGACCCGCAATCGTGTTAAGCAGGGTGGATTTGCCGGACCCGTTTGCGCCGATGACAGAGACGATTTTGCCTGTGCTTACCGCCAGGGATACACCCCACAAGGCCTGAAAATCCTTATAGTGAGCGTCGAGGGCGTCCACTCGCAGCATCAGCTCGTCAGACACTCGTCTTCCTCCGCTCCCAGGTAGCATTCCAGTACCTCCGGCGAGCACATGACCTCTTTGGGGTCTCCACACTGAAGCCATCGACCTTCGGTAATCACCAGCAAGCGATCGGCACCCTCGGTCATCATCATCAGGATGTGTTCGATCCAGACAATGCTCACACCCGTTTCCCAGATTCGCTTGACCACTTTCAGGATCTGCCGCGCTTCCTTTTCCGTCAACCCTCCCGCAATTTCATCCAGGAGAATGAGGCTGGGCTGGGTAGCCAGGGCCCGGCCCAGTTCCAGACGTTTCCGGTCGAGCAGAGGAAGCCCTCCGGCCAGGTAGTCTCTGGCCTTAAACAACCCTATAAGGTCCAGGATTTCAATGGCGACCTCTCTTCCCCTCTTTTCGTTGAGCCCGCCGCCGTGCACGGCTCCAACCAACATATTCTCCAGCACCGACATCTTGTCGAAGGGCCTGGGAATCTGATAGGTTCGCCCTATGCCCTGCCGGCACCTGCTCGCGGGGGAATCCCTGGTGATGTCTCTGCCCTGAAAGTTCACGGATCCGCTGTCAGCCTTCAGTGCCCCTGTGAGAAGATTGAACACCGTCGTCTTTCCCGCCCCGTTGGGTCCCATGATCCCCAGGATCTCCCCTTTTCTCACTTCGAAAGAGAGCCTGTTTACTGCATACAGTTTCCCGAAAGATTTTGTTAAATGGCTTACGGTGAGAATGTCCGGCATGGATTCCGTTTCCCTTGATCTTTGTTAATTGCCACCTTCCCGATCCGATTGCGGCACGTGATCCCGGACTCGATGATCGAAAAGAGGACTGCGGCCGCAACCGAACCTCTGACCGAATAACGAATGTCGAACAAGGAATATCGAATCATGAAGTAGGTTCCGGAGAGTCTTTCCTTCGATATCGGATATTCTGCGGTTTACATGCCGTAGAACTTCTCCGCAGCTTGCCAAGAAATTCGCTAGCGGGGTCTAAGTCTCTTCCGGAGGTCTGCCCTTCTCGTCCCACCCTCGCGCTCGGTAGTAGTCTTTCAGAAGCCGGGCCATCTGAGCTTCGGTCACCTTCTTGCCTGTCTCGGGGAGAGGCTCTTCATAAAAACGGCTCGGAAGCTGATCATCGGCTGCGGTTAGTCCCTCCATCAGGTTGAACCGTCGTGTCTGATCGGTAATGCTTTTCGCGATTGATCTCATCTCCTCCACACCCAGGTCGAGCCCGGTCGTCCCTTTCAGGATCTCGGAGAGGGCATCCCATTGATACAGATCACGGTAAAAGCGGCAAAGGATGAGAGAATCAAACAGGGTGAGACGGTCCTCCCACTCTGCGAACATTTCCGCCTTGCCCTCGGTTTCCTCAGGATCGATCATGCCCGCAAGCTCGGGCTTGTAAAACGTCGTTCGAAGGTGACATGCGCCGCGGTCCGAGGTCCCATACGCAAGGCCCATACCTTTCAGTATCCTGGGATCATAGCCCGCGGGTTCCATGCCTTTCACGTGAATAGCCTGGTCTTCCATACCCCAGCTTCTGGCCGCATGCCTGATCCCTGATGCCAGGGTATCGCCCACGCCCCGGCGGTAGGCTATGTCTTGAAGAAGGTTCACAATTCGGTCGACCTTCCCATAATCAATGTCGTACTCGACCCTGCCCTGGCGAACCGCTTCAATGGTGAGACCCACCAGATTCCCGGCGCTGATAGTATCCAAACCAAGGCGATCACACACGTCATTGATGTGAGCGATTTCTTCAATGCTGTCTACCTCGCAGAGTCCCCCGAAGGCGTAAATCGTTTCGTACTCAGGTCCTTCGATCTTGAGGCCTCTGTGGCGCCCTGCCTTTGCGACTGCAAGCCTCCCGCACGCAATAAAACACTTCAGGCAGGCATGGGGAACAACCTCCATCTGCTTGTGGAGGGCCTCGGCGTTAATTCTCTCCCGATGTTCCGCCTGGCCTTTATGCCAGTAGCGGGTTGGGAAACTCCCCACTTTGTTCATTACGTCCACCATCATGGGGGTCCCCATGCTTTTGTAAGCCAACACGCCTTTGTCCGTCTTTGCTCTTTCGGCAAGTTCTTTGGAGAATTCCCTGACGCGGTCGGCATCAGCCAGCTCTTTTTTCTTGTTCCCCCGGAAGGCCATGGCCTTGATTCTCTTGGACCCCATCACAGCGCCCACGCCGGTCCTTCCGGCGCTGCGCCAGTAGTCGTTCTCGATGACCGCAAAGCCGACTTTGTTTTCACCCGCGGGCCCGACACACACGACGCCCGACCTTTTTGCCTCCGGCCTGTTCCGGGCCAGCCATGCTTTGACGCGATCCTCTGTCTGGTAGGTGTCCAGTCCCCACAATTCCTCGGCAGAGTGAAACAAGGCGCCGTCTTCCGTAATCTCAAGCCAAAGCGGCTCAGTTGAGACCCCGTGAACCACGACGGCGTCAAATCCGGTTCGATCCATGTACTCCGCCACCGTGCCCCCGGAGTAAGACTCGGAATAACAGCCTGTGAGAGGAGATTTGCAGTACACGCCATAGCGGCAAGAGCCCCATACGGCCGTTCCCGTGACAGGCCCCACGGCAAAAATCAAATGATTTTCCTCTCCCAAGGGGTCTGTCCCGGGCGGATTGTACTGCAACAGAAGATGGGTTGCGAGGCCCTTGCCTCCCAAGGTACGGCGGAGAGTCTCGTCGGACAGGCGATGGACTTGGAACCTCTTGCTGCTCACATCGATCATTAAAATTTTGTGGTGAAACCCAAACATGAAACACAGACTCCTTTTTCCATTGCAGCCATTTGGCTTAATCATTGGCGACTTCATGAGAAGTTGTCCAATATGGACGGCACAGCAAAAAGCTCCAGATGCAAGGTGCCAGCCTTAGTTACGAGTGACGAGTAACGAGATCAAAACCTGGGCTAATCACTCGTGACTTGTGACTCGTCACTCGTCACTTCCTTGCGACGGTGATGCGCAATGCAGAAGATGGCCTTCTTACGCAGCCGTCACATCATTCGTACTCCACCAGTTCGATAGTCACCCCTTCAGGATCCTTCATGTAGGCGGCCCACACGCCGGGGCGAAGGTTCTGGGGCGGGCAATTGAAATGAACGCCGGCCTTGGACAAGCGCTCATAAATACCATGGATCTTCCTCACCGTAAGAGCAAAATGGGTGAGGCCGAAATCGCACTGGCGTTTGGGCCCCGCTTCTTCCCCTGGGGGAGTGATGTATTGGAAAAGCTCCACGCGGGCCCCGTGCCCTTTCAGCATGACCACCCGGGCATCGGCACCCTGCAGTCCAACGACCTTGGCCATGGCTTCTCCTGTGTAGTGCTCCCTCTCCCAGTCCACCTCAAACCCGAGCAGGTCGCGGTAGAACCGGAGAGCTTTCTCCATATCCTTCACGGCAAGGGCGACATGATGCCATGCTGCTTCCATTTTTGGGCGTTCCTTCAAAAAAACACCAGGCGAATCCTTCTTACGGACCCGCCTGGAGGTTCTCATTTCTCGCTCTGACGCAGAATCCAAGCGGACGACCGAGGCGCTTCCAGAGTTGCACAGCTCCACAAGCAGAGGATGTGACTCGTCATCCCACCGCGACCTCCAACTCGACCCTATGGCCGCAACCAGACGATGTGCCGGCCAGGGGAGCGGTCTCAGAACGGTACACGGCGCAAGGAACATGTCGTACTGCGCGTTTGCGGCGAGCAACAATTCATTCTTTTCCCGTGTGCCGTGAGCCGTGCGCCGTTTCGAAACCATCTCCCAGCCTGGTCATGGAACTTCTCCGCAGAGCCCTTACTTCTTCATTCCCGCCATATCCTCGAGTAAGGAAACCAGGGAGAAAAAGTCCTGTTCGGCTTTTCCTTTCGCCATCATGGCACCCCAGAACTGACGCACCAGGGCGGTGATGGGCATGGGTACGTTCTTGGTCCTTCCCGTATCAATCATGATGTCGAAATCTTTTGCCATCTGGGACACGGTGAAGGCAGGAGCATAGTTTCGACTCTTGAGCAGCTGTGCCTTGTATCCCAACAGAGGCGAAGCGACCACGCTGGCATTCACGATATCGATCATCTGCTCCCAATTCATTCCTCCCGCCTCGCCGAAGGTGAACGCTTCCGCGGCCATGGCGGAGGTAAGCCCTACCATCATGTTCATCACGAGCTTGAGGTATCGCGCCTCTTCGCCCGTTCCCACGTGGAACACCTTTTGGCCCATGCTCCCAAAAATGTCCACGCACTTGTCGTAAGCGTCCTTCGGGCCAGAGGCAAAGATGGTGAGGGTTCCGGCCGTGGCAAGAGCCGTGCTTCCCGAGACGGGCGCTCTCAGGTACTTGATGCCTTTGGCTTTGGCCTTGTCGTCAACACGCGCCGAGGTAACGGGCGAGACGGTGCTCATGTCAATAAAAACCGTACCCGACTTGGCTCCTTCAAACGCACCACCGGGGCCGTAAGAAATGGCCTCCAGCGCGGGATCATCCGCGATCATGGAGATAACCACATCCGCTCCGGCCGCCGCCTCTTTGGGTGAGCCTGCCACCTTTGCCCCCTGGTCGGCAACGACTTTAGCTTTGTCCTTGGTGCGGTTATAAACCGTGACGGTGTAACCTTTCTTCACAAGATTCGTGGACATGGGAACTCCCATTTTTCCCAGTCCTATCCAGCCTATTTTCTGTTTATCTGCCATGGAAACACCTCCTAAATTTTTTTAGGTACACTCTCAACGCAAATGCAGGCCACCGGCCGCAACCAAACGTTTGTCGAAAGCCGACCCGTGGGAAGGTCTCTTCCTGAAATCCGACTTCATCGGATTTCAGATACTTCCCGCCTTCGGCGGGAATGAAGTCCCGCAGGGACGTTCTATGAAATCTGCCAAGGCAGATTTCATTGCGGACTCGTCAGAGACCTCCCCATGAGTCGGCTAAAACTTCTCCGCAGCTTCCAAAAAAATTACAGGTTAGGATTCTATTTCGGCACAGGAAAAATCAGGTCCGCTGTTTTCTTTATCTCGGGATGGGCTTTGTTGTTCACGATCTCAAGCACCCAGGGCCATTTTTCTCCTTTAACCCACTGTCCTCCCACCAGCGGAGACTCACAGTAGTGCTTTTCATTGTACTTGATATGCCCCACCAAACTGTCCAGATTCGTCTTGGCAATCGCCTCCCTCAGCTTTTCCTTGTCCAGAGTCTGAGCGCGCTTCAGGGCATCTGCCGCGATCTCATACCCTGCGTACTTAAACCCAATCGGGGGCGTCCAGGGCTTCCCTGTCTCTTTTGTCCACAAGTCGCAAAGCTCTTTGGAGGTTTGTCCTGTCAGGGATGACTTGTAGGGATGGTAGGGACTCCACCAGACTTCCGTGGTGATGCCCTCAGGCAGGTTTCCACCCAGAGCATTGACGTCTGTGGGAAAAAGACAGGCCTTGGCAACGGTCGCGTACTTGGGAACGAGACCTTGCTGGTGGAACTGCTTCCACGCGGTGGCCCAGTCAGGGGGAATGAGCACGCCCGTGACGATGTCCACGTTCTCTTTCCTGAAAAGGCTTATGAAGCTGCTGAAATCCTTGTTAAAGTATGGGAACCTTCCCGGGTCAATGATCTTGTAGCCTCTGGCGGGGCCAACTTTCTTGAAGACCTCGGAGAAAACCGCACCGTCGGGATCATTGGGCCATAAACCGCCGACTACCTTTGACGTCTCCTTCCCGTGTTCATCCCACATGTCCATAAAAAGGTTTGCCAGGGAATTGACGGTCCAGAACGTATGGAAGGACCATTTGTAAGGGCCGCCGGTCAGCCAGGCATCTACCGGGGCATCAAGGCCGATGCAAGGCATCTTGTATCTTTCGCACATGGCCGTTACAGGGTTGACCGTGTCCGGAGTGTGCATAACGACCATCAGGTCAATCTTATCATTCAGAATCAATTTGGAAGCCAGTTCCGCGGCCTTGGTAGGATCACTCTCCGTATCCACCATTTTGAATTTCACGGGGACCTTCTTCTTATACTCCTTGATAAAGATGCCGCCATCCTTGTTGATTGCATCCACCGCCTTTTGATCCGCCCAGGGTGATGCTTCTCCGAAGCCCGCAAGGGGTCCCGTGGAGGGGTTGGGATGCCCGATCAGGATGTAGTCTCTCTTTTGGGCATAGGTTTTGCTGACAAAAGACGGAACCATGGTCGCCGCTCCCACAACGGCGCCTGCCATACCGGTGGTCTTCAAAAATTCTCTTCGGGTGAATCCTTTCTCAGAACCCTTGTTCTTCTTGTGGGCCATCTTTGAAACCTCCTCCCTAAAGTGGTGTATTTCCGCCGCACCCACGGTCCAACAAGCAGACATGTGCCGCCTCCGGGCCGCAGAGCCCCCCGGCTCTCTCAGCAGCACATGCGCTTTCCGCCTTAGCCTATTTCACTTCCACCCATGGTGCCGGAGAGGTGACGACCGCAAACCGCAGGGTCTGCCCGCCCACCGGTTTGACGCCATGCTCCGCATCGGGCGGAATCCACAGACAGTCACCAGGACGAACCCTGAACTTCTTGCCGTTGACGACGGCATCACCGACGCCGGAAAGGATGAAATAGCAGTGTTCCCGACCCTTATGGATGTCCGGCTCCGCTTCCCCCCCGGGATGGACTTCTGTACAGAACAGGACAAATCCTTTCGCACCCGTTTCCTGAGGGATCAGGGTAAAGGCGTCCGTGTTGATATGCTTCGGGGGACACGTTGATTTGAGCTCTTCCATCCGATACAGTGTCGCTTCTTTGTATTCAGCCATTTTCTTCCTCCTCCTTTATTGGGGTTTAGGTTGACATAACATTTCCTCACGATGCCCTTCCTCTCGTGAGAGAAAAGGTTTGTCGTGGGGCCGCGAGTTTCGCCGGGCTAATATACCTCACATCCCGGAAGTCCACAAGAAATTAGATGATCGCTCGGGTAGTTCGTGATGATCTGACAGCCGTCCTTCGTAACCACGAGTTCCTCTTCCACCCTCGCCGCACCGGAGCCGTCCTCCGCCCCGCACCAGGTTTCCACGGCAAAGACCATCCCCTCCTTGATCACCGCAGGATGGTCGAAGCAGAACCTCCTGGAAAGGATCGGCCTTTCCCAAAGACTCAATCCGATCCCGTGCCCATACTGGAGCAGATAGGCCTCATCCTCGTTGAGGTAGCCGAATTCCTCTGCCGCGGGCCACACGGCACACACATCCGCTGTGGTGATTCCCGGTTTGATGACATCGATGGCGGCATTCAACCACTTGGAAACCTTCTCATAGGCTTCGATCTGGTACTTGTTGGGCTTGCCGCAAATGAAGGTTCGATAATAGCAGGTCCGGTACCCGTTGAAAGAGTGCATGATGTCCAGGAAGATCATATCCCCCGGCTGGATGATGCGGTCCGCAAAGGTGTGGCAATGGGGTTTGCCCCTGCCGCCGGATACGGAATTGATGCACTCCACCCGTTCCGAGCCCAGTGAGTACAGCCTGTGGTTGGCAATGGCGACAAGCTCATTCTCTCTTGTTCCGGGTCTGATCGCCCTTGCAATGTCCTCGTAGGTGGCATCCACCATGGCGGCCGACTGCTTCAGGATCTCGACTTCGTCCGGCGTTTTCACCTCCCTGGCATCCAACATGGCCTGCTGCCCGTCCACCACCTCGATGCCCTCCTTCTCCAGGGCCTTCAGCATGGAAAGCTCGATCAGATCCACGCCCAGGGGCGCCTTTTCCACTCCGTAATTCGTCAGAATCCTCTTAATCTGCTTGGCGAAGCCGTCCTGGACGTTCATGGACGGCGGCAGAGACCCCTGCATGTTGGCAATGGGAGGCTCCATCCTCTCTTCCATCCAGGGGCAGGAGATCCGCTTCGCAGGAATGGCGGGATCAAACAGAAACGATTTGCCCTCTTTCGGACAAAGGGCATAGCGATTCATCTTGTCCCTGCACCACTCCCCGATGTGTGTT
The DNA here is from genome assembly GCA_963740905.1 of uncultured delta proteobacterium. Taxonomy (GTDB): domain Bacteria; phylum Desulfobacterota; class DSM-4660; order Desulfatiglandales; family HGW-15; genus JAFGDM01. The sequence continues at coordinate 112,545 of CAVUFY010000016.1, read as the reverse complement.
CCTGTGATATAGCGAATGTTGTCAAAGTTAAAGGCCAGCACGGCCCCCAGTCCGCTCGCCTTGACGGAAGCCTGGGCCTTCTGGAATCTTTCCTCGATCAGGCGCTGGTAATTAACCCCAGCCTCCCAGTCCATCGCCATGGTTCCCCATTTGGCGGTTGCGTGAGGTCTGTTGTAAAACATGCTTTACCCTCCTTTGGAATCAGGTTCTTAATGAAAGTCAAACACTCCGGGCACCTGTCTGAAGATGATTTTGAACTGTCAGTCGGTACCTTCTTCGCAAGCTTCGGAATAGTGGCATCCTGCCGACCCATGGGGAGGTCTCTGACGAGTCCGCAACCGGAAAAGGGGCTCGTCGCTTTTAACCGCCCCAGGGTGCTGAAGTTATTTTAGGAGTAGGCGCATCACACCAAGCCAACCGGAGAAGGGATCCTTTGGGGCTGCCACCATGACCCACTGACTTTTCGGCGCCGGTTGACGCCTCGGCAAAAATGGTTGCGGCTCTGAAGAGACCTCGCCATGGGTCGGCTTTTGAGAAACATCCCGTTGTCGCACGCATTAGGACCCATGTGCCGATCCCAGCGTTCAACGCTTTTTGGGCGCGTGAACGGCCAGCGCATTCCAGTCCCTGGCCGCCTCCATGATGTTCTCGCTCAGCGTGGGATGGGGCTTGATCACCTCGGCCAGATCCTCTACAGCGGACTCCATGGTCATGGCCATGACCGGCTCACCTATCAAATCGGTGGCATGTTCACCCACGATGTGAACCCCCAGAATCTCCCCATTTTCCGAGTCTCCGATCACCTTGACAAATCCGTCGGAATCCCCCATGGCTTGTGCAGCGGCGCTGTAAGCATAAGGGAATTTCCCGATTTTGAGCGGTCTGCCGGTGGCTCTCGCCTCGTTTTCAGTAAGACCCACGGCTCCGATTTCCGTAACACCCCAGATGCACCTGGGAATCCGCCTGGGATCCACTTCTTTCTTGCCCCCCAGGATTGCCCTCACGCTAGCTTCGGCCTCCGCCGAAGCCTTGTGGGCGAGCATCATGCCGCCGACCACATCCCCGATGGCATATATCCCCGGCACGCTTGTTTCGAGCCGCCCATTCACCTTGATAAAAGGCCCTTCCATCTTGAGCCTGAGGCGATCAGGGTCGATGCCGTCCAGCGTCGGGGTCCTGCCGGCCGCCACCAGGAGTCGATTCGCCTTGAGTCGCCCGCTTTTCCCCGTGCCGTCCTGGAAAAGGATCTCCACCGCGTCCTCTTGGGTCTTCACTTCCGTCGCCCTGGTCCCGAGGTGTATCTTCGCTCCCCGCTTCTCAAGGAGCAGCTTAACCGTCCGCCGGACCTCTTCGTCTTCGGTGCTGAGGAGGTCAGGAAGCAGTTCCAGGATAATTACCTCGCATCCCAGGTTCAAATAGATCGAGGCCATCTCTATGCCGATGACCCCTCCACCGATGATCACGATTCTGCCCGGAATATCCTCATCATCCAGGGCCTCATCGGTAGTCTGTACCAGACGGCCGTCTGCTTTGATGAACGGCAGCAGCGCCGGCCTTGAACCCGTAGCCAGAATGATGTGCTTGGACGGATATTCCTTGGACGAGCCATCGGGCCGTTTCACGATCAATCTGCCCGGCGCGGCCAGTTCTCCCGCCCCTTGAACCACTTCAATTCCATGGCTCTTCATGATGGCGCCCAGCCCGCCGGTGAGGCTCTTGACTACTCGGCGTTTTCGAGCCACCATTTTCCCGGCATCCATAGACAGGGCCTCCGCGCCCTTCAGGACGGAGGACGTCTTCGCGTTGTGGAGGAGCTTCGTGTCATACACGAAACATTTGGTCGGAACACAGCCCCGGTTCAGACAGGTGCCTCCCAGAGCGTCTTTCTCTACAAGTACCGTCTTGAGGCCGTGCAGGGCGCCGTTGATGGCAGCCACATACCCGCCGGGGCCTCCTCCGAGCACTGCAAGGTCGTACATGTCGCCTCCTATCGAACTCATAGGGCGAGAAAATGAAAAGCGGGAGTTTCCAGCTTTCCCTTGAGGTTCTGCAGGAAATCCGCCGCTACCGCGCCGTCAATGATCCTGTGGTCCACTGAAAGGCCCAGCATGGTAATGCGTTTCACCTTGACCTGGCCGTCCACCAGCACCAATTTTTCATCCGTCTTGCCCACCGACAGAATGCCGCTCTGAGGCGGGTTGAGGATGGCGGTAAAGTGGGTGATGTCATATTGGGCCAGGCTTGAGATGGTGAAGGTGCCCCGTTCCATTTCCGCCAGGGTCAGCCTGCCCTTACGTGCGCGCGCCACCAAGTCTGTCCTCTGACGAATGATCTCCACGAGCCCTGCCCGGTCAGCCTGAGCAATGGCCGGAACGATCAAGCCTTCATCCACGGCCACCGCCAGCCCGATATTGATTTCGGGCATGATGTGAATCTCTTCCCCCTTGATCTGGGCGTTGAGCATCGGAAAATCGACGATGTTGAGCGCCACCGCCTTGATAAGAAAGTCGTTGACAGAGGGTCGCATCGCGAAATGTTTCTCGAATTCGGCGACAATTTTGGCCCTGAACTCGAGCAGGGGATCCATCCATACTTCGGTGAAAAAGTAGATATGTGGCGCGGTAAAAGCGCTTTCCGACATCCTTCGAGCTATCACCTTGCGCACGGTACTCATGGGGATCTTGGAGCCGAACTCCCTCCCCGCAGCTCCCCCCGGCCTCTCCACGCGTGCCGCCACATCGGCGCGCATGATACGACCGCGGACGCCTGAGCCTTCCACTTGTTCCGAGCGGCACTCCTTCTTTTTCGGCAAGCTTACGAGCCAGGGTGGATACCCGCGCCGGCGCTTCTTTCGACAGAGCCGCCTCCACATCCCTCAACAGAACGACCCCCTCCGGACCTGTTCCTTTTACCCCTGCCGGATCCACGCCCCGGTCCTTGGCCAGCCGGCGCGCGGCCGGCATAATTCTAAGGCCCGTCGGGGCTGCGGCCGAAGCGGCGGGGGTTTCTTGAGGGGTAGCCTCGCTCATCGCATCCGTGAGCCCTCCGGCCACCGCTGCTGCCGGTCGGGCTTCCCGAAACTTGTCGGGGATCGCCTCTCCCGGCGCCGTGATGACGGCGGCTACGCTCAGGATAGGAACCTCAAGACCCACGGGAATAAGGATCTTGGCAAGAATACCGGAAGCAGGAGACTCCACTTCGGTGGTCGCCTTTTCCACCTCCACGATGAAGATGATCTCCCCCTTCTCGACCGGATCACCTTCCTTCTTCAGCCATTCTACGATCTTGCCGCGCTCGACCGTAATGCCGAGCATGGGGATTACCACTTCGACAGCCACGGGCTTCCCTCCTCTCTCACGCGTATTCCATCAAACGCCTGATCGCCGGCAACAGGTCCTTCTCGTCGGGGATGTAGGCTTTTTCCAAGGGCGGAGAAAAGGGCACCGGGGTATCGGGCGAACACACCCGGCTGACCGGCGCCTTCAGGTAGTACAGGCCCTCCTCGGCCACTATGGCGGCGATCTCTCCGGCCACGCCGCAGTCTTGGGACCCTCGTCCGCCACCAGCAGCCTCCCCGTCTTCTTCACCGATTCCAGGATGGTGGATTTGTCGAGAGGAACGATGGTCCTCGGATCCACGACCTCCACATCGATGCCCTCTTTGGCCACTTCATCGGCGACCTTCAAAGACCGCAGCACCATAGCGTGGGTGGCCACGATGGTGATATCCTTGCCCTCCCGCTTGATCTCGGCCTGGCCGAAGGGGATGGCATACATCTCTTCAGGCACCGGGCCCTTTTCCACGTAAAGCTTCTTGTGCTCCACGAAGACCACGGGATTGTCATTCTTGATCGCCTCGATGAGCAGGCCTTTTGCATCATAGGGGGTTGAGGGGGTCACCACGACGAGTCCCGGCGTATGGGCGAAAAGGGCATGGAAACTCTGGGAATGCTGTGCCGCCTGTTCCCCGCCCTGCTCCGATATTGGTCCTCAGCACCATGGGGACGCGGCCTCGGCCGCCGAACATGTAATGCATCTTGGCCATCTGGTTGATGATCATGTCCATGGCGCAGGTGGTGAAATCGATGAACATCACCTCGGCCACCGGCCGCATTCCCGTCAGGGCGGCGCCCACCGCACCGCCCACGAATCCCGCTTCCGAGATGGGCGTGTCGATGACCCGTTCCGGGACCGAATTCCGCCAGAAGCCCGCCGGTGACCTGGAAAATGCCTCCGTAGACACCGATATCCTCGCCGAGCAGAATGACCCGCTCGTCCTCGGCCATGCACTGCCTCAATGCCCCTCATTGAGCGCCTGAGCATACGTAAGCTCTCTCATCTTTCTTCACCCCTCTATAAAAGAACGTCTTCGTACATTTCGTCGACCGAGGGAAACGGACTTTCGTTCGCAAAGGCAACCGCCTGCGTCGATCTCCTCCGCGACCTTTGCTTCGATGGCCGCCATCTTTTTCTTGGTCAGGACCTTTTCTTCCAACAGCCTTCGGCCAGCCGGGGGATCGGGTCCTTCTTCTTCCACGTTTCGATTTCCTCGGTGGTGCGGTATCGCCTCCCCTGGTTCGGATCGCCTTCGTGATGTCCCCTCCACCGGTAAGTCTTGCACTCGATGAGCGTGGGGCCTTCTCCGGCCCGAGCCCTCCTCACCGCTTTGGACGCCGCCCCATAGACGTCCACTACATCGTTGCCGTCCACGATGACACCCGGCATGTCGTAACTGGTTGCCCGGATGGCGATGTCCTTGATAGCCTGGTGCCTCGCCTGGGAAACGGAAATCCCGTACCCGTTGTTCTCACAGATGAAGATAACGGGGAGCCTGTGCAGGGATGCCAGGTTGAGGCTTTCGTGAAAGGTCCCGTTGTTGGACGAGCCGTCACCGAAGAAACACGCGCAAACCTGATCCGTCTTGCGAAGTTTGATGGACAAGCCTGCCCCGGTGGCGATGGGAATGCCGCCCCCGGCGATGCCGTTGGCTCCGAGGATACCGATGTTCATGTCCGCGATGTGCATGGAGCCGCCTTTCCCTTTGCAATACCCCGTTTTCTTCCCGAAGAGTTCGGCCATCATGAGTTTGAGGTCCGCCCCTTTTGCGATGACGTGGCCATGACCGCGGTGGGTACTGGTAATGTAGTCATCGTTCCGTAACACCGCACACGCACCCGCCGCGATGCCTTCCTCCCCTAGGTACAGATGGGCGAGCCCCGGTACGAGACCGCGTGCGTACAGGTCGACGATGCGGTCTTCGAAAAGACGAATCGTCACCATGGTCCTATAAAGGTCCAGAAGTCTTTCCTTGCTGATCTCCATTAAAATCCTCCTCACGAAAGCCGTTTGCTAAAAGATCCCTTGTTCGGATTGGTTTATAGCAAGCCACGTGCCACTGAAAAGAATCGGCCTCCTTCCCTGCATAATCTACCGGGATGCCTTTAAATTTACAAGCAAGTTGTTGCATAACAGGGTCCTTCTTTTCGCGCCCATATGTAGCAAAAGAGGACAACTGTCCGATTTCGCAGCGATCACTGCGCCCTCATTAGGGTCCGAAGAACAGCAGAACAATAAAGGCATGACGACGGCTTAAGATTTACTGACCATGAAAACAAGAACCAAACTGAAATTGGTTCCTGTGCGCCTTTTGCCTTGTGCTCATGTTTCGCCTGTTTATCGTCAGCATGCCTCGGCGAGGGCTGGGGGGAGGAGCGGGCGAAACCAATGCCGCCTGCGCCATCCGAAATCTCCGCTTTAAGATGATGCCCTGGCAGTGGATTTGGGATTGCCGCACTTGTTTGCATGCGCTGCCTTATTTTGATACAGTTGACAATCACCCTAGGCATGGTTTACTCGATTTTCACGGAGGATCAGAATTGATGAACCCCTCTTCTCCAAAACCTAAGTGGCTCAGGCGGCGGCTTCCGCCTCCCGGTCGGAACGCCACCGTAAGGGCGGCGATTCAAGGCCAGGGCCTTCACACGGTTTGTGCGGAAGCCCAATGCCCCAACCAGATGGAATGCTTCGGCCGGGGCACGGCCACCTTTCTGCTGCTCGGTCCCGGCTGCACGAGGCGATGCACCTTTTGCGCCGTGGACAAATCGCGTGTTGTGCCGCCCGATCCCGGCGAACCTGCCCGTATTGCCCAGGCCGTGGTCCGGCTGGGACTGGATTTTTGTGTGCTCACCATGGTTACCAGGGACGACCTTCCCGATGGAGGTGCCGGCCATATCATCGAGGCCACGGCCGCCCTTCGGAAGGAGCGCCCGGGTATGGGAATAGAATTGCTCATCAGTGATCTCGGGGGAAAGTGGCAGGCCTTGGATAAGGTTCTGAGAGCGAGGCCCGAGGTGCTCAATCATAATGTGGAAACCGTGCCCCGTCTTTATCCGAAGGTTCGCCCCCAGGCCGACTATAAGCGCTCGATCGAGCTGATTGAACGGGCCTCCTCTCACCGGCCCCGGCTAGTGACGAAATCCGGCATCATGCTGGGCTTGGGTGAGACGAGGGATGAACTGCTCGCTGTGATGCAGGATCTCTTAACCGCCGGATGTCAGGTCCTGACGCTGGGCCAGTACCTCGCACCTTCCGAAAGGCATTATCCCCTGGCACGATATGTGCCTCCTGAAGAGTTTGAGGAATACGCGAGCCTCGCCCTCCGCATGGGATTCTCCGGGGTGGCAAGCTCTCCCTTTGTCCGGAGTTCTTATCAGGCCGGCCGGCTTTACAGGGACGCCCGCTCCAACATGGAAAGGACGGAAGATCGGAGGAAAAGGTGATGAAAGGTGCAGTCAGGAGCCTGACTCTTCAAGGCAAGCGGCAGGTTGGGGAAGACCCCCTAAGAGAAGCCTGGGAAAAAGTGGTGGTCCGGGGCGAGCCTCAAGAAAGGGAAATCAGGGCCGAGGTCCTACGATCATGGCTGACGTGCCGGACCATGGGGCTGGATCCGTTCGGCAGAGTGTCGGCTCCGGTTGTATCGGGCCTTGAACTGGACAGACTGCTCAAGGCGAACCGGGACCTCATCGAATTCTCCCAGCCCATGATGGACATGATCGAAATCTCGGTTCGGGACACGGGCTTCATCGTCACCCTTGCTGAAAAGAAAGGATGTGTCCTTCTGGTCAAAGGGGACCCGGAGATTATGGAAATGGCCGGACAGAGTTATTATGAGCCGGGCTGTCTCAGGACGATCCAGCACGCCGGCACCAACGCCATCGGGGTGTGCCTTGTGGAGGGCAAGCCCATGCAGCTCACCGGCGCAGAGCACTATAACGTCCATTTTCATCCCTGGACCTGTTCTTCCGCGCCCATTAGGGACAGCCGGGGGCAGATTCTCGGGGTGCTCACCCTTTCGGGTCGGTCCATCGGTCGGCACAAGCACACCCTTGCCTTAGTCACAGCCGCGGCGGAAACGATCGAGAGCCAACTTCGTGAGCGAGAGCTGACGGAGGAGAAGCTCCGTCTCAGCTCTATGCTCGGCCTAGTTTTCAACTCCATCTCAGGCGGGGTTATTGCAGTGGACACGGACCTCAATATCACCCACATCAATAAGACAGGCTCCGACATGCTCGGCCTGGAGGCGGATAGGGTCGTGGGCAGGAGTCTGGTGGACGAGGTCCGTCCTGAGAGCACCCTTCTCCGTGCCTTTAAGACCAGGAACTATTTCAGCGGTATAGAGATAGGCTTCGGTTGTCCTGCGGGGCACAAGAGTTTCATGTGCTCCGTGGATCCCATTCGAGACTCCTCCGGGCATGGTATCGGCGCGATCATCACTCTTGCTGAAAAGAGGCAGGTCATCAGCATGGCCAAAAGAATCGGGGGCAATTATGCCAAGTACCGCCTTTCGGATATCAAGGGAAAAGATGCTGAACTGCTGAGGCAGCTTGAGTTGGCCGGAGTCGCCGCCAAGACCAATTCCAGGGTCCTCATCATGGGGGAAAGCGGCACGGGCAAGGAGCTTTTTGCCCAGGCTATCCACAATGAAAGCAATCGAAGAAACGAACCCTTTGTGGCGATTTCCTGCGCCACGATTCCCCGAGACCTTATTGAATCAGAGCTCTTCGGTTACCGAGGGGGCGCCTTCACAGGGGCCCGCAGAGAGGGGCATGTGGGCAAGTTTGAGCTCGCCAACAGAGGCACCCTCTTCCTCGACGAGGTGAACGGCCTCCCGCTGGATCTCCAGGCCAAATTGTTAAGGGTCCTTCAGCAGAACGAGATTTTGCGGCTGGGAGACACCCGCCCCATACCCATAGACGTAAGGGTCCTGGCGGCGAGTAACTGCGACCTCATGAACGAAGTGGAGAAGGCCAACTTTCGGAAAGACCTGTATTACAGGTTGAATGTGGTAGAGATTTTTATCCCGCCTCTGAGAAGCAGAATTCAGGACCTCGAGCTTCTCATAGAGCACACCATGAAGAGGCTGTGCCGAGAGATGGGGATACCGAGGCCGAAAATCTCCCAAGAGGCGCTGGAGGATCTTAAACATTATGACTGGCCCGGAAACGTGCGTGAACTGGAGAACTGCATGGAACGAGCTCTCCTGCTTGCGCAGGGAAAGACGATTGAAAGGATCCACATCGCAGGAAGAATCATGGAGGAATCCGTGGACGTCCGGAACACGCCCGCCTCTCTCAGGCAGAACTACAAGAGGATCATTCAAGAAACCTTGAACCAGTGCGGAGGAAATCTCTCCATGGCGGCCAGACGGCTCAAAATCGCCAGAAGCACTCTCTATCGCAAGATAAAAGAATTCGGGCTCGGGTAGTGCCAAAATGCGTTGCCCGGAGAGCCTCGGTACGGAAGAAAAGATATCCCGCAAGCCTCATCTGAGCGCTTGTGTAGCGGAGAAGTTCCACCTTGCCGACCCAGGCCTCCAGCCGGAACCAAACTTCTGACCGAATAAAGAATGTCGAACAAGGAATATCGAATCATGAACTGAATTCCGGAAGGTCTTTCCTTCGATATTGGACATTCTGAATTCAATATTCTGCGGTTCGCTTTTCTACTTCTATGCAAGTTGCGGAGAAGGCACTTCAGTACTCCGGAGCGACCAAAAGGGTTGAGTCCATTTCCTGTTGCCGACTCCTCAGAGACCAACCCTCCGGCCGGGCCCAACGTGACGTTTCGTCGCTAGCCGAGGCCTGCATTAGGTCCCCTTTCCGAACGAGCAATGAGGAAAGGTGCACTCCGGGCAGCCTCGACACAGCCCGCCGTGGCCGAAAAAGGCGAGTTCTTTGCGGCCGATTTTCTCCCCTGCCAGCACGCGTGGGAGGACAAGGTCCAAAACCGTAGTACGATAATATAAGCCACAGGCAGGGACCCCCAAAAGCGGGACGTCTCCCAGGTAGGCGATAAGGAACATGGCGCCGGGAAGGACCGCCGCCCCGTAGTGGAGCTCTCCGGCTCCCGCCAAGCGTATGCCCTGACGGGTCACATCGTCGGGATCTACACTCATTCCCCCACTCAGTAAGAGCAGGTTGCAACCCCTCTTCACCTGGGAGCGAATGACCCGGGCGATCTCCTCCGCGTCGTCCGGCGCGAAGTCGACCGCCTGTACCGTTGAGCCCAAAGTTTCTACCTTCTGTTTCAGGATGGGCACGAAGCGGTCCTCGATAAGACCGTGGTAAACCTCGTTCCCGGTGATGACCAGACCCGCCTTCGCGGAGCGTAAAGGCTTTACTGAAAGCACGGCTCCGTTTTGCCGGGCGATAGCCGCGGCCCGTTCAATGGCGACCCGCTTCATGACCAGCGGGATGGCTCGGGTGCCGGCAACAAGCTCACCTTCTTTAACGACCGTCCCGTTGTGCAGGGTGGCGCACATCACTTCCTCCACCATGTTGAAGGCGGCAAGGGCGGTCGTGTCCACACGCAAAAGCCCGTCTCTCCCGGCAAAGAGATTGATCTTGCCCTCCCGCGGCTCGTCTTTCCAGAGAACACCTTCCCCTGCCAGAGCCTTGGCAAGAAGCGCCGCAGCCTGGTTCTCATGAATTTCGTCGTCGGCCGTTTCTATGGCATAGAGGTGATTCTTTCCCAGTCGCTGCAGGTGGCAGAGATCCTCTTCGCACACCACATGTCCCTTACGAAATGCCGGCCCTTTGAATTCGCCGGGTCTGATCTCCGTTATGTCATGGGCAAGCTGAGTGCCTACGGCATCCTGAAGCTTCATTTTCTCCATGGCCCTTTCCTTTCCTTCTGCGTCACCAACAAAACCGAGCCTTCAACCGCTTCGGTCAAGAAAGATTCTTATGTTAATCTTAACATAACAAAGGCCGAAAAAAAATGCAAGTAACCGGTACAAGCCGGCTGCCGCAACCAAATCTCTGACCAAATAGCAAATGTCGAACGGGGAATATCGGGAGGTCTTCCCTCCATATTAGACATTCTACGTTCGATATTCTGCGGTTTAACCGTCTTCGGCGCCGCCAAAGGCGACCGCGGTTCGCTTCTCAACTTCCACGCAAGGTTGCGGAGAAGCAACGGGCTGAAACACTAAGTCCGGGGGAGGCGCTTGTTCACCTCCAGAAGGTACTCCTGTAAACGCTTGCGCGATTTTTGCACCTCCTCCGGCGGCCACGGTTGGAAACCTTCGCCGGTCTTAAAGCCCAGGTTACCCTCCTCGACCTTCCTTTTCAAAAGAGGCGAGGGGTCCGGAGAGCTTTCCAGGTGTTTCAGGATATAGCTGTGAATCGCCAGCGTGAGATCCGTTCCCACCATGTCGGCATTTTCAAGGGGTCCCAATATGGGGAGTCTCAAGCCAAACCCGAACTTGATGCACTCATCCACCGTGGCCGGGTCCGCAATTCCCCGCTCCACGATGGAAATAGCTTCCCTCCACAAGGCATGCTGAAGCCTGTTGCCTACAAAACCCGGCACGTCCTTGTTGACACGGACGGGGTGTTTGCCTATGGCGTTCATTAGGCCGAAGGCTAGATCCATCGCATGATCTGAAGTTTCCTGCCCTCGAATGACCTCTACCAGGGGAATCAGATAGGGCGGATTCCAGAAATGGGTCCCCAGAATCCGCTCTCGATTCCTTGCTTGACGCGCTATCTCGGTAATGCTGATGACCGAGGTGTTGGTGGCAAGAATGGTATGCGCGGGGCATAGAGAATCCAGATCCTTAAAAATCTTCTGCTTGAGTTCCAGATTCTCCGAAACAGCCTCTACGATGAACTGAGCTTCTTGAGCGGCTTCTTTGAGATCCGTGGTGGTCTTGACCCTCGACGCGACGGCGTCAATATCTTCGACACGTCCTATGCCGTGTTGCGCCATCAAAGTCAGGTTGGAACGGATCCCGGTTTGGGCCTTGTCAAGAAGGTCCTCTCGAACATCCATCAAGGAGACTCCATAGCCCCGGCCGGCGAAAACTTGAGCCAGACCGTGACCCATCAGTCCGGCCCCGATGACGGCTACCTTTGTAATCTGTCCGATCGCCTTGTCCACCACTCACCTCCCCTACCAGGCTGAAGTGCCTCCGTCGATGTACATGATGTGCCCGGTGACCATGCTGCTGGCTTCGGAGGCCAGATAAATCACTCCGCCCACGAGGTCCTCGGGCTCTGCCGCTCTTCCCAGAGGGATTCTCTGCATGAAAATCTTGTACATCGCTTCGTCTTTCAGGATAGGCTCCGTCAGAGGCGTCCAGAAGATGCACGGGGCGATGCAATTGACGTGAATTTTGTACTTCGCCCATTCCGTGGCCAGCTGCTTGGTCAACAGATGCACGGCCCCTTTGCTGGTTCCGTAGCCCGAATATCCTGCGGGATGGCCTTGCAGACCCCGGATCGATCCTACGGTCACGATTTTTCCGCCCTGTCCCCGCTTGATCATGTCCTTTCCCACGGCCTGGCAGCACAGGAAAGTGCCTTTCACGTTGATGTCCATCACCCTTTGCCAGTCAGCGATGGGCATTTCTTCGGCAGGAGCGCGCGCTGCAATCCCGGCGGCGGTCACGAGGATGTCTATCTTCCCGAACTCCTCCAGGGTCTTTTTGACCATGTTGTCCACACTGGCCGGATCCGCCACATCGCATGAAATGGAAAGCGCCTTCTTGCCTGCCTTCTTCACTTCGCCGGCCGTCACTTCAAGGGTGGAAACGGTGCGTGCCGTCACCACGACGTCCGCGCCGTAGAGGGCCAGGGCTATGGAAATAGCCTTTCCGGCCCCACCCGAGCCTCCTGTTACAACGGCGACTTTTCCCGACAGATCAAACAGATTCTTGAGTTCCTCGACTCCTTTTTTTGCTCTCATCTCACCCTCCGTCCTTTAGAAATTCACCTTGTCCGGGCCTTTCAATCCCAGGATTTTTCTGGCCTCATCCGGCGTGGCCGGCTCGAGCCCGAGTTCGCGCGCGATTCGAATCGCCTTTTCAACCTGTTGGGCGCTGCTCTTGGCGAGCACCCCCTTTTCAAGGTAGAGGTTATCCTCCAGCCCCACCCTCATATGGCCGCCCTGGAGCATGTTGACCACACCCATTGTGAACTGGTGCCTCCCGGCCGCACAAACCGACAGCTCGAAATCACCCAGCACCTTGCGCGCCGTGCCGGTAAGGAAGATCAGGTTGTCGATGCTGGCCGGAATACCGCCCAGGATACCCAGGACGAACTGAAGGTAGAGCGGCTTCTGGAGGTATCCCTCCTCGATAATTTGAGCAAGATTGGTGATCTGGCCCACGTCATAGACCTCAAGCTCCGGCTTGGTCTGGACCTCGTTCATGGTACTGCAGAAGACCTTAAGAGAGGTGAAGGTATTGGCAAAAATGAACGCTTCCGTGGATTCCAGAAACCCCCTTTCCCAGTCATGTTTGAATTCCTTGACCTTGCTGACCACAGGGTAAAGGGCAAAATTAAAGGAGCCGGCGTTGAAAGTAGCCATCTCGGGCTTCAATTCCTTTACTACGGCAATTCTTTGCTCCGGCGTCATGGTGGCCGTGCCGCCCGTTGTAGGGCTGACCACCACATGGGCCTTTGCCTTGATCCCGCCCAGGATTTCCCTGTAGATCTCAACGTCCGTCGTCGGCTTCCCGTCTTTTGGGTTTCTGGCATGGACGTGGACTACCGCAGCGCCCGCCTCTTCGCAACGCACCGCCTCCTGGATCAACTGCTCCGGGGTGACGGGCAGATAAGGAGACATCGAAGGCGTATGAATGTTGCCTGTCAGCGCTGCCGTGATGATGACTTTTCCCATGATGATCCATCCTTTCCGTTCTCTTTAGCCCGCTTCGTGCGGCCTGAAGGCGATCGCCCTCATGGCGTGGAGCTCCCCATGAGAGCTTCGTTTCAATCAGGATAATTAATGACCACCAGCATACTCGCCGGCTTGTTGGTCTTGTTGAGGACTTCTCTTCCCTCGTTTGGCGCCAGGTAGAGGGCGTCCCACTTGCGGAGCACAACCTCTTCCGTCTTGTTCTTTACCGTGATTTCGCCCTCAAGGACAAAGTAGACTTTCTCCAACGGGTTATCCTCGTAGGCCCACTTTGCGCCGCCGCCGGGCAGAAAATGGGAGAGGCCCATCCAAAATTTCTTGGCCCCTGTTTCCTCTTTCCCGTGGAGCCTCATAGCCGTCATACCAAAGTGCCCGGGCGCTTCATAGGGTTTTACATCTTTTAGCTCGACTTTTTTCATGGCTCACCTCCATAGAATCTTAGATTCTTACACTTTCGTTCTGAGAGATTATCTCTCACGCTTGTAACCTATTGGAATTCCATGTGCCTTGTAAACCGCAGAATATCCAACAAGGAATATCGAATTTCGAAGTGTTACAGTCACTTCTGCGGTTCGAAATTCTTTATTCGGTATTCGATGTTCGAATTTCAAATGCCTTTGGCTAGAATTTTAGTCTTCGGAAAATTTAAAGAAACAGGGTTCCCACATTCACACTGGCCTTAAGATCGACCCCGCGCTTCAGCATATTGTAACCGGAATAGGAGATTTCAAGTTCATACGCGCCGCTGTTCTCTTCAAGGCCGTCAAATTTGAAGTCGCCGTAGTTGTTGGTGACCGTTTCCTGCACGGCTTTGCCCCCGCCCTTCTTGAGTTTTACCGTCGCGCCGTCCGCACACTCATCTTTATCCTGCAACGCTACGCTGCCCGCGATAAAACAGTGGGTGTAACGAAAGAGATTCTTGTAATAGACCCTGGCCTTGGTCTTCAGCTGCGGCATGTAGGCTTCCAACCCTTCCGCCTTGACTCGTTTCTGCATCTCCGTGTCTTCGATGCACGCCGCCTCCAGGGCGCCCGTGGGGCAGGCCTGAACACAGCGCGGCTGCTTCCAGCCTTCCTCCAGTAAATGGACACAGAATGTACACTTCTGGGGGACGGCCTTGTCCGCGTTCCAGTAGATCGCCCCGTAGGGGCATGAAGCCACCAGGTCTTTCTGCCCCTTTGCCTTTTCCGGATCAATGATCACGATCCCGTCATCCCTCTTGTAGATGGCTCCTCCCTTTGCCGCCTTGATACAGGGAGCATCGTCACAGTGCACGCAGGGTAACGGAAGGTAGCCTACCTCCACCTTGGGATACTGGCCCCGCTCCTTGCGCATGATATTCATCCAGCGATGACCATGCCAGGGCTGCGCCACGGAAAAGGGCTTCCAGTCGTTGCCGATGTACTCGTCTTTGCAGGCGAGAAAACAGTTGTTGCAGTCGTGACATTTGGCCACATCTATGATCATGTTCCACTTCTTCATCTCTCCTCCACCTCCTCTCTATTAGTACTTTTCTATCTGCACCAGGCAGCTGTTGGGTGCCATCCCGGCGGAGTTCTTGGTGATGTAACGACTCGGGGTCAGAATGTTCACACACCCGCTGCGATCAGGCGATTCCCCGGGTTTTCCCACCGGATCATAGTCCGCGCACGATTCATAGGAGTGCACCGTTCCCGGGGGCACCCGCTCGGTAATCTGAGCCGCGCAGATGACGGCTCCACGGTCGTTGAAGACCTTGACGAGATCGTTCTGCTTGATTCCCCGGGCCGCCGCATCCTTGGTGTTGATGCGCATGATCCAGTAGTAGTACCCATCTTCCTTGAGCACCCGGTGGTCCTTGACATCATTCACCCAACTGTCTTTGGCATCCCCCATGGTGTGGAAGCTGAACCGGGGATGGGGGGAGATCATCTGCAAGGGGTATTTGTTGTACAGTCTGGTGGTGTGATGTCCTTCCCACGACTCAATGTACTTGGGAATCAGCGGCCGTTCCTCGTCCTTGGGATCGAACTTCTTGAGGCTGGAGGATACAAACTCTATCAGGCCCGAGGTGGTCTGAAGACCCTTGCCGAACTCTTCCTGGCACTCCGGGTGAGGACCCCAGTCAGGGGTATCCTTGGCCCGGCCTTCGGCAAACCATCTCAAGGCCGGTGTAGGTTTGTAATTCTCCTCTAGAGGCACCACGAAATAGCCTTTCTTGAAAAAGTCTTCCCAGGACACGTACTTGGGCAGGTCCGTGGCGTCAAAGTACCGCTTGACCCAGTCCAAGTCCGTCATGCCGCCTGACGTGTAGGGGCCCCAGAGACCCAGCTTCTTGGCCATCAGAGCGAAGATGTCGTAGTCGGACTTGGACTCGCCCAGGGGTTCGATGCATTTCTTCTGGAGGGTGATCACTCGATGGTTCACCTGGACATAGGAGTCCGCAATGTAGCCCGAGCAGTTCGCGAATTCGCTGATGTCCCAGCGCTCCAAGTTGGTGCAGGCAGGCAGGATGATGTCCGCAAATTTGGCCTCGCCTTCGAACCAAATGGACTGGCTCACCGCGAAGGGCAGCCGGTCGGTTTGATAAGCCTTCACGTAGCGGTTGGTCTCACACATGGTGCCGATGAAGGAGCCGCCGTAACGCCAGGACATCTGAATCTCGGGATACCCGTCTGCGGGATATTTGTACTTGTGAAACTGGGACTCGATGGATGGGCCGCAAAAACCTTTGCCCCTCCATTCGAACTCCCCGTTCAGGATGCACTCGGGGATCTTCAACCTGGGAATATGCTGCCCCATAGGCGCATTGATGTTAGATCGCGTAGGCTGGTCGTAGCTGAACATGCGATAAACCCACCTGAAGCCGGCCGCAGAATTATCCACGTCCCCGGAAATGCCGCCTTCCGCATATCCGGGGAACACAAACTTCGTGTTAACCGGCGCCCCCTGGGTGGTGGACCAGATGTTGCTGCCCGGCTTGCCCATGCCTTGCATAGCCGCCAGGCTGATCATAAGCCGGGTCCACTCATTGCCGCTCGCCGCTCGACAGGCTCCACCCCAGCCGCCCAGACCGCCGGCAGCCAGCATGGTCTTCTTGGAAGCCCATTCCCTGGCTAGGGCTCTGATCTCCCTGGCCGGAACGGTGCTTTCCAGTTCCGCCCACTCCGGAGTCTTGGGAACTCCGTCTTCCTTGCCAAGGATGTAATCCTTCCATGTTTCAAATCCTGTGCTGCGATTCTCGATGTACTCCTTGTCGTACAGGTCCTCCGTGATCCACACGAAGGCAATGGCGCAGGCGAGGGCATTGCCGGTTTCAGGCCTCGGGGCGAACCACTTGTCCCCATACATGCCGGCCGTGTGGTTGAAAAAGGGATCGATGAAGACCATCTTGACGCCCAACTCCTTGAGCCACTGGCGCCGCGGGGTGTGCTCAAAAGCCGAGTAAATTCCTTGGGTGGCTTCCGGGTCCGCCGACCAGAACACGATCATTTCCGTGTGTTTCAGCGCATCCTCCAGCAAATCGTATTGCTCCGGTATGCCGAGCCTGGCGCTGAAGCCCCAGTTGTGCATGCCGCCCCAGTGCCACCCCTCCCAGCTGTCCGGATTGTGGTCCGCGTAACAGAAGCCCATCAGGTTCGCGAACCGGAAATAGGCACTGTGCCGATACCCGACGTTCCCCCAGAGGTGATGGGACCCTGCTGTGCTCAGGATGGCCCCGGCCCCGTATTCCCGCTTGATCCTCTTGACTTCGCCGGTGACGATGTCCGCCGCCTCATCCCAACTGATCCGCTCATATCCCGATATCCCTCTCTTGGTGCAGTTTCGGTTGCCGTTGGGATCAAAGTCAACCCGCTTCATGGGATATAGGTTCCTTTTAGGCGAGTAGACCATGGACCGATAGGAAAAGGAATAAGGAGCAAGCGTGGTTTTCCTCGGCGGTTTGAAGGTCTTACCTCTTGCTTCTATCGTCCAGGATGCAGCGTCGCTTTCGTCGAATTCAATGGGTGTCACACGGACGATCCGGCCGTCCTGTACATAGACAAAGATCGGTCCGCCCGTCGTGCCGCTGGTGAATCGCTCTATTTTCCCCATACTGCCGACCTCCTTTCCTTGTGGTCAATTGTTTGAATTCTCACTTCCGGACATAGTGAAGACAAGCCGAGATCTTTTCAGCCGTCTCACCAAGGGCCTTGCACATCCGCGAATCGCTTCTCCGTACAATCCGTTGAGAAGGCGCGGCCACAACCACGGCCGCTACCGGCTCACCCTCATGGTTGAAAACCGGGGCACCGATGGCGCAGGTTCCTTCGTTGACCTCTTCCAGATCAAACGCGATCCCTTCTCTCGCTATCTTATCCACCTCGCCAGCGAACGCATCCGGGCCTGTGATGGTATTCTTCGTAAAGCGCTCTAATCCGCCGTTCAGGAGCGCACCTCTCATGGCTGGAGACGAAAAAGCTACAATCGCCTTGGCCCCTGCCGCGGCGTGTGGAGGAACTCTTTCGCCGATGTTTCCTGCCAAGGCCAGCAATTGAGGCCCTTCGGCGATGTAGGCCATATAGATAGTCTTTCCTGAAAGCACCTCAAGGGTGACCGTCTCCTTCAGTTCCTCCCTGAGCGCGTCGATGCACGGTTTGGCTATGAGAACAAGGTCCGTCTTGAGAGAGCGATTCATGGCATGGGAGAGTTGGGAAATCGTCGGTCCAAGCACAAATTTCTTTGTGTCGGTGTGCTGGCTCAGAAGACCGTGCTTGGCAAGAGTCTGGAGTATCCTGGATGCTGTCGCTTTGTGGAGACCGAGTTTCTGGCTGACTTCCACCGTCCCCATTTCTTTGTTGTAGGGCAGGAAGCAACCGAGAACCCACAGGGCTTTATCGATAGAAGTCCTTCTCAGCTGTTTCACGATACGAAACTCGCTCTTGTATGCTGTCACACATATTACAGTTTAGGGAGCTTGTCAAGCATATCCGCGAGCAACCAAACGCTCTGTCGGCCGGGCTGGAGGGTTGGTCTCTGACGAGTCCGCAATGAAATCTGCCAGGACAGATTTCATATACTAAAGTCTTCGCCTAGAGGCGAGAGTTTTTATCCCATCCCCGAGTGAGGATGATATATGGTTTTTCGCCGTGCGCCGTGCACCCTAAAAGAACCAATCTGTGCTTGACTCTTCGGAGGGGATTCCATATAGTTTCGCCTGCAATGAGCGGCTGCCTCTCAATCGTGGTGAGGTCAGGACCGTCCGGGAAAGGGATTCCGGACAAAGAGCAAGGCTGAGATTAAATGAGCCAAAGATCAAGAAAACCTTTCAAATCAAGGAGGTAAGAAATGAAAAAAGGCGTAGTGATGTCCCTGTTGATCGTCGCTTTGGTTTTCGGGGTCAACTCTTTCGTAAAAGCACAAGAGGTCATCAAGCTCAAGGCCGCCAACTACCTGCCGGTCACACACCCCATGTCGGTCCTGAGCGGGTGGTTTTGTGACGAGATAAAGAAACGCACAAACGGCCGGGTGGAGATCTCCTACTACCCCGGCGGCACACTTCTCAATCCGGTCAAGATGTATGACGGCATCCTCACGGGTATCACGGACATGGGGCTCTCACATATCGACTATACCCGGGGCCGCTTTCCCGTGATGGAGGTATTCGACCTGCCCCTGGGGTTTCCGAGCGGCTGGGTAGCGACGCAGGTCAGCACAGAGTTCTTCGACAAATATAAACCGAAGGCTTGGAAGGATGTTCACACCTTTTACGTGACCACTTCGGGCCCTTGCATCGTTCTGACCGCCAGCAAGCCCGTGAAGAACCTCCAGGATATGAAGGGACTTAAGATCAGAGCCGTGGGCGTTATGGCTGACGTCATCAAGGACCTGGGGGCCCTCCCCGTTCCCCTTCAAATGCCGGACGTGTATGATTCCCTGCGAAGAGGTGTCATTGACGGTGTCACAGTCGATCTTTCCACCCTCAAGTACTGGAAATTCGCAGAGGTCATAAAGTACGTAACCGCGGACTGGCAGCTCGGAACCGGGTACACTTTCTATTGGGTGATGAACAAGAAGAAATGGGATGCCCTGCCCCCTGATATTCAGAAAGTCTTCAACGAGGTCTCCTCCGAAACCAGAGAGAAGCAGGCCCTCCTGTGGAACCAGATGGACATAGAGGGCAGAGACCTCTTCGTAAGCAAGGGCGGACAGATGATCTCCCTTCCAGATGCAGAATCTGCAAAATGGATCAAGGCCGTCGAGCCTGTAATAGGGGAATACAAGAAGAGCATGGTTCCCAAAGGATTCAAAGAGGCGGAGGTCGACAACTGGTTGAAGTTCATCAAAGGGCGTATCGCGTACTGGGCTAAAGAGCAGAAAGACAAAAAAGTGCCGTCGCCGTTCTAACGGATCGCCTTTAGCCTTGAGATATGGCTTCTTGGCAAGTTACCGCGAAGTTATTGGCCAGGCCGGGGGGTGGTCCCCCCTGGCCTGGCCAGCACAGCGCGTTTGGTTGCTGCCGAAGGTCTGCATTGGGAGATCCTTCCGAGTTCCGGGACGCGCCAGAGAAAGGGCGTGGCACAAATTAAAGACGCCTGTCTCGAACCTCGCTTTTGTGATTCGCCTTAGAACGATCCTGCAGGACGAGACAGGCTGATTAATCGAAAAGGAGGAATGATGGCCGGTCCATTTCATGTCTTGCGATTCATCAGCAAGGTCCTGAACTCCATCGCCGGTATAGCTCTCACCTTCATGATGCTGTTGACCGTCGCCGATGTCCTTTCCAGGGCCGGTGGGCATCCCATAATCGGAGCCTATGAAATCGTGGCTCTTACCATGGGGATTGTTATCGGCTTCGGTTTTCCCCAGGCCTCGTTGGACAGAGGCCATGTGTACATGGAGTTCCTTTTGGTGAAACTTTCCAGGAGGGGCAAGAACCTGATGAACACGTTTACCCGCGTGCTGGCTTTCATACTGTTCGCGTTCATAGGGTACAATCTGTTTATCGTAGGCGCCGCGTATCATGCCTCAGGGGAGGTTTCTCCGACCATCCAGTTGCCCTTCTACCCCGTGGCTTACGGCGTTGCAGTCTGCTGCCTCCTTGAATGCTGCGTCTTCATATTCGATATCATGAAGATCTGGAGGGGCGAATATGAATGAGCTCGTAGTAGGGATTACAGGCCTTGTGGTGCTGCTTCTTCTTTTTTCGACCGGCATCGAACTGGGCTTTGCCATGGCGCTCGTCGGATTTGCGGGCTTCGGGTACCTGAACGGCTTTCAGGCCGCACTGAGCCTTCTGTCCAGGGACGTGTTCGATGTCATCACAAATTATGGGTATACCGTCTTTCCTCTTTTCATCCTCATGGGGCAGATCGGCTTTCACGCCGGTATTGCGGTGAGGCTCTATAATTCGGCCCACAAGTTTATCGGGCATATCCCCGGCGGTCTGGCGATGGCCACCGTGGTGGGAGCAACGGCTTTCAAGGCCATCTGCGGCTCATCTGCGGCCACTTCAGCCACCTTCGCGAGCGTGGCCATACCGGAGATGGATCGGTATGGTTATGACAAGAAGCTCTCCGCGGGAATCGTCGCGACAGTTGGGACGCTCGGCGTGATCATTCCGCCGAGCGTCACCCTGATCATCCTGGGCATTCTCACGGAACAGTCTATCGGGCAGCTCTTCATAGCAGGCATCATACCCGGACTGATCATCGCCCTGCTCTTTATCGTTGTCATTTATGGATGGGCAAAAATCAATCCGGCCATCGCGCCCAGGTCTGCACGATCGACATGGAAAGAACGGGTGCGTTCGCTCCCGGAGGTTTTGTGGGTCCTGCTTGTTTTTGTCCTGGTTGTGGGCGGGATCATGCAGGGTTATTTCACCCCCACGGAAGCGGGCGCGGTGGGCACTTTTGCGGTTCTTCTCCTGGCCATCGCAAAGAGAGACATGACGTTCAAGCGGTATATCACATCCGTGCGGGAATCCATCCGCACCGCCGTGATGCTTATCGTGCTCGTCGCAGGGTCCACTATCCTGGGTCATTTTATCACGATCACGAACATCCCCCAGGAGACGGCGGAGTGGATCGTCACGCTGCCCCTTAACCGTTACGTCATCATGATCCTCATCTGTCTTGTTTACGAAATCGGGGGTTCCTTCATCGACGACCTGGCCTTTTTGATCCTTGCCACTCCCATCTTTTACCCTGCCGCCCTCAAACTGGGGTTCCCTCCGTTATGGTTCGGGATCGTGATAGGGGTCGTGGCGATGATCGGTGTGGTCATCCCGCCGGTGGCCATTTGCGTCTTCGTGGTCAAGAACATCACGAAAATTCCGATGGGTACCATATACAAAGGTGTCGTTCCCTTTCTGATCTCCCTCGTGCTTGTCTGGGCGCTGCTTTTTATCTTCCCGGAACTGGTGCTCTGGCTGCCCTCTGTGCTGTACAAGTGATGAGGGGAAAGCGGAAAGCCGAAAAAGCCTTTCGCAAGTTCTACGCGAGCGGAGGGAGGCTTAAGCATGCAGCATGAAAATATGGAGCACTCACTCGTAAAGGAGATGACTCATGACAGAATCGCTGGTGGAAGCTCTGGTGGAGATGCGGGAAACCGAAGCATTGGCGGAAGCCCGGAAATTGCTGGACCGCGGAACAGACCCCCTGGAAATTCTGGAAGCCTGCTCAACGGCCATGGAAACCGTGGGAAAACGCTTTGAGAAGGGAGAATACTTTCTTCCCCATCTCATGATGGCAGGGGAAATGCTCAGGCAGATCTCTGCCATGATTAAGCCCTTGATGAAGCAGGAAAAGGAAGAAGCAGGACGGGGCAAGGTCCTCATCGGCACCGTGAAGGGCGATATTCATGACATCGGCAAGAATATTGTGACTTTTCTCCTCGAGGCCAACGGCTTCGAAGTGAAGGACATCGGGATTGATCAGCCGCCGGAAAAGTTCGTCGAGGCCATCAGGGAGTTCCAGCCCCGAGTCGTGGGCATGAGCGGATTGCTCACCCTTGCCTTTGATTCCATGAAGGAGACGGTGGAGGCCATAGAAAAGGCGGGGCTTCGGGAAAAGGTACGGATCATGATCGGCGGAGGACAGGTGACGGAGAAGGTGAAGGACTATACGGGCGCTGACGCCCAGGGTGCTGACGCGATAGCGGGCGTAAGGCTCTGCAAGAAGTGGATGGGAGGCCAGTAGCATGAAGGAGCGATTTCTCGATGTCTCGGTTGACGCAGATAAGAAGCTGGAAGAGCGGTTCGCTATGTGGCTCAAGGGCGAAGGCATCCCCTTTGCCGGTAGAGACGCGGAGACGGCCTATCAGGAACGGGTGAGATTGTTCAAGGCGGCGATCCGGCTCGAACAAAAGCCCGGACGCATTCCCGTCTGTCCCTCCGCCGGATTTTTCCCGAACGAGTATGCCGGCATCAGCATGTATGATTCCATGTATGATTACGAGGCTCTCAGGAAAGCCTGGGAAATGTACCATCGCGATTTTGGACCGGACGCCTATACCAGCCCTACGAATATCGTACCGGGAAAGGTGCTGGACATCCTGGATCTGAAGCTGTACCAGTGGCCCGGCCATGGTGTGGCCAAGGACCGGGAATACCAGTACGTGGAGGATGAGTACATGAAGGCAGGAGAATACCAGGATCTGATTGATGATCCCACGGCCTTCTTCCTGAACGTCTACTTCCCCAGGATTTTCGGGTCCCTGAAAGCTTTGGAGAGTTTTCCCCTCCTTCCTCCGGTTAACGAGATTCCCCTTGTTCCGGCGGCAGCCGCCCCTTTTGGGATGGAAGGCATGAAGGCCGCCTTCGAGTCCCTTGCCCGGGCCGGAGAAGAGGCTCTCCGATGGAGAGCCTTGGCCAGGGAGATCGGCGGGCCCATCATGGGTAAAGGATTTCCTGCCTTTTCCGGCGGCTTCACCAAGGCTCCTTTCGACGTAATCGGCGACAGCCTGCGCGGCACCAAAGGTGTGATGCTGGACATGTTCCGTTATCGGGAGGAGCTGAAGGAAGCGTGCGAACGGCTGACCCCTATCATGGTCAAGTGCGGGGTCACCACATGCCGGGCTGCCGGCCATCTCATGCCTTTCATCCCCCTCCACAAGGGGGCTGACGGCTTCATGTCCCGAGAGCAGTTCGAGACCTTCTACTGGCCGACCCTGAGAAAACTCATTATCGGCCTGATCAACGAAGGCATGGTCCCTCTGCTCTTCGCCGAAGGAGGATATAATGAGCGTCTCCATGTGATCTCCGATATTCCCAAGGGTAAGGTGGTGTGGTGGTTCGACCGAACGGACATGAAGAAGGCCAAAGAAATTGTCGGGCCCAAGGCCTGCCTGGCCGGAAATGTGCCCTTGGATCTGTTGTGCACAGGCACCCCTGAAGAAGTGAAGGCGTGTTGCAAGGAGCTCATCGACGTAGCAGGGATGGATGGAGGATTCATCCTTTCCACGGGGGCGGGCATACAGGGGTCGAAAGCGGCCAATGTGAAGGCCATGATGGAGTTTTCAAAAGAATACGGGGTGTACAGGTAGAACTCGAATGCCCCGTGATGAAGGTATTTCCGCTCCCCTTTTCAGCCCGGAGCTGGATTTAAGCCCCAGGCTCCTTCGCTTCTCCTGGCGCTGCCCCCGGGCCTCCGAGATGCAGTTTCCCTCTCACCATGGATGCGAAGGTGCCCCCGAAGCAAAGGGCTGAAAACAGGATGAATGCAATCCTCAGGCTCTTCACGAAAGCAGGGTATTGCTCCGCGCCGATCTGAACCCTGCCGATAAAAATGGCGAACACCAGCGTGGAGATACCCATGCTGATCATCATGCCCAGAAGGCGCATCGTCCCCAGAGAACCGGAAGCAAGACCATAAAATCGCTTTTCCACGGAGCTCATGACGGCGTTGGTGTTTGGGGATGAAAAAAGAGCAAACCCAAACCCAAGAAGAATCAAGTTGATCAGAATGAAGTGCAGCGAAGAGTCCGGGCCAAGAAGGGTGAAGAGCAGCAAACCCAAGGTGGTTACGGCCATGCCGAAAGAAGCGACGATGCGCGGTTCGATCCTGTCCGAAAGCTTGCCGGCGACAGGGGAGAAGATCACTTGCACGACCGGCTGGGCCACGAGGATCGCGCCCGCTGCCTGAGGACTCAGGGCCTTGATATACTGCAGAAAGAGGCTCAAGAGGAAGGTGACGGCAAAGGTGGCGCTGTAGTTCACCAGGGCTGCGAGGTTGGAAAACGCGAATACCCTGTTGCGTTTGAAAAGTTTCAGCTCGAAAACGGGATTTTCGGTTTTCGTTTCCCACTTCAGGAAGGCCCAAACACCGATGATACCGGCAAAAATGAGAGGAAGACTCTTTTTTTCGGGGAGCAAAGAGATCCCATACATCACGGCTATGAGGGCCAGGCCGTAAATCATAGAACCTGCCAGGTCGAACTTCTCCCCTTTCGCCTCAGCCCACTCGCCTTTCAATTTCCACTGAATGAGAAAGAGAACGATCAGCCCCAGCGGAACGCTCGTCAGAAAAATGCTTCTCCAGTTCAAGTGCTGTGTCAGGAGTCCTCCCAGAAAAGGGCCCACGGAGAGGCCCAGGTAAACCGCGGCCACATTGATTCCAAGAGCTTTGCCCCTTTCCTGCGGGGGAAAGACCGAAGTCAGAATGGCCATGGAGGTGGCATAGATAAGAGCACCGCCGATTCCCTGGATAATTCTGAAAAGAATCAACATCCATGTCGAAATGGAAAGGGCGCAAAGCAGAGAGGACGCTGAAAAAAGAATGATGCCATAGGTAAAGAGCTTTTTTCTTCCAAGAATGTCCGCCATCCTTCCAAAGGGAACCATGCAAACGGCGGAGGCCAGAATATAGGACGTTAGGACCCAGCTCAGCAGGATCGCGTCCATGGCAAACTCTTTTTGAATGGATGGCAGGGCCACGTTGATGGCTGAGAACATGAAGGGGTTTAAGAAGGAACTGAGCGTGGTAATGATTAAAGCCGCTTTTTTGCTAGCCTGCCTGTCCATCTGCTGAATTCTCCTTCCGTACTTTCGCCCTTGCAACGAGCAGGGAGCATCTTCCGCATCCTTTGTCTCCGCAGGGAATCGTCGTTGTTACAATAGCTCTGATGGTAAACCATGGGCCAGCAAAAAATTGGTGCCGTTCAAGAGTGCCTTCCGGCAGTCTTCCCTTGACAGGACAGGCTCCGGGTGTATTTTGGGTGTACATCGGGCGCAGGAGTGTGTCGGGGGAGATTCCATGGAGCCTATCGTGAATGCTGAAATACAGGAAAGGATCAGGGAATCCCTGATTTCATGCGCCTTGGAAGAAGACTCTTTGAAGGAGAGTCGCAGGGAGGAGAAACTTTGCATGCGAGACACGCTGGATGCTCTGGAGGAAATCACCTCCTTGGACCGCGAAGAGCTGGAGACCCTCGCCCATAAAGCGAAGCGCTCCTATGACGGAAAACAGGACACCTTCTTCTCCCTAAAGCATCAGATCCTGTTGGCGAGCGTATTTGTGGGCTTCATTTTTGGTGTGCCGATCCTGGGAATATGGTTGTTTTGATGCAGGCCGCCATATCTTCCCCTCCCCTGGTCCTTCTCAACGTCCGTCCTCCCGGTGCATGGGAAATCGTAGGTGGGATAACCCTGGTCGCAAGGATGCTTTACCATCTGGAGAGCCTGGGGCTCAAAAAAGCCGTGCTCTTGACCGAAGGAGACAAGGATTTTTCGGACCTCAAAAGGAAGCCCCAGAAGATTGAGATCCAGTGGGTCAAGACAAAAGGTGAGATCCCCACCGATCTGGAAGCATTCGCCGTCCTGTCCGAGCGTTTCATCTACCTTGACGCAAGTCACCTCGTGGACCCCCTCCTCCTCAGCGCTCTCGTGACCTCGGCAGCGACACCCATCCTTCTTGCCATGGACAAGTCCGACAGGGGAAAAGCGGCTGTTCGCGCAGCGCTTCTTAACAGGGAGGACCTCATGCTTTGGGCTCAACAGGGAAGCTCCGCCGTGATCTCGAAAGCTCAATTTCTCTTTCCTGAAGATGTCGATCCTTTTCGTCCGGAGATCCGGGGTCCGCTAAAGCCCTATTTCCTGGAGATCCGCACCGGGAAGGATGCCCGCATGGCAACCATGCTGTTGATCCGAAGCCAGCAGAAGCACGTGATGGACCTGCCCGCCCGATACCTCCACCCTCCCTTGGCCAACGCGCTGACAGCTCTCCTGGTCCGGACACCAATCCCTCCCAACCTGGTGAGTATTGGGACGGCGTCCATAGCATTCCTGATTTCGTGGCTCTTCTGGCACGGATACTTCTTTCCGGGGGCCTTGCTCACCTTTCTCGTTGACGTCCTGGATGGAGTAGACGGCAAACTGGCCCGCACCAAGCTTCAATTTAGCAGACTGGGAAAACGGGAAGATGTCTTGGACTACCTTTATGAAACCGGTTACTACGTTTCCCTAGGGGTGGGTCTGAGCGCACTTTCGGGAGGAAGCTTCCCCCTGTTTTTTGCTGGGCTGATGGTCGCAGCCGATACGGCCGATAACGTTTTTTACACCCTGTCCGGAGTATGGTACGGCAAAAGCATTGATTTATTCAGTCCCTTTGACGCCCGCTTTCGCCTGATCGCCGGACGACGGAATATTTACTGCAGCATGTTCATCATCGGCTTTGGGCTGGGATTTCCTCTCCAGACTTTTGCCGCGGCCTCTTTCTGGGCTGCCATAACCGCGACCGTCCACGGCCTTCGGCTCCGTCGGTGCGGACGGAAGGCGAAAGAGGCTGCCTCGATCATCCAACTATGATGAAGAAATTCCATATTCTGAGCATCTCCCTAGGGGTCGCCCTCCTGTGCCTCCTGGTTTGGAAAATCGGACTCCGCGCCCTGTGGCGCGATCTTGCGTTCCTGGGTTGGGGGCTCATTCCCTTCATTTTGCTGGAGGGAATGGTCGATATCTTTCACACCCTCGGATGGCGATACTGCCTGTCGGAACCCCATCGATCCCTGCCTTTCGGCCGGCTTTTCGCCATCCGGCTGGCGGGCGGCTCCATCAATTACTTCACGCCCACCGCCACCCTTGGCGGGGAAGTGGTCAAAGGTACGCTTCTGTTCCTCGACCATCGCGGACCCGAAGCCGCCACAGGCGTCATCATCGGCAAGCTCTCCTACTCCCTGGCTCAGCTCCTTTTTGTCGTCCTGGGATCCGTCATCGTTCTGTCGAAAATCCGGCTCCCCGCAGGCGCCTCCACAGCCTTGTTTGCGGGCAGCATCCTTCTCCTTGCCGGCATCGTGGGCTTTTTCATCGTGCAGAGGCGCGGAAAACTGGGAACCATCCTGAGATGGGCCGTGTCACGCCGTCTGGGAGGCCGAAGGATGGAGGAGGCTGCCCGGCACGTCACGGAGGTGGACCGTGCGCTCAAGCGCTTCTATGAACTGTACCCTTTGGCTTTGCCCCTTTCCATGTTCTGGCACGGCGTCGGCCTGGCCTGCAGCATCGTCAAGACCTGGTATTTCCTTGTCTTCATGATCGGCGGTTCTTTCTTTACGGCTGCGGGGATCTGGTTCCTGGGGACATGGTTTGACCTTCTGACCTTTGCAGTTCCTCTGGGGATCGGCGTTCAGGAAGGAATTCGCGTTCTGGCCTTCAGGACACTCGGCTTCAGCATGTCCCTGGGCTTGACCTATGGGGTGGCTCTCAGACTGGAGCAAATTTTCTGGGCCGGCATCGGGCTGCTCTTCTATGCCGTTCTACTGGGAAACAAAAGATTGAAGGAGCTTTTTTTCACTCCGAGAGAGCCCGGACCTTCACCCGATCAGGGCCGTTGACTTTCATTCCGCTGCACGAATTGTTGAAGCCTTCTCTCACCTTCCGACAGCGCGGCTTCATCGTCGACGTCTTGCCAGAAGAGTTCCCCAATGTCCATGGCCTCCATGCGCCGCCTCTGAGCAAGCTCCAGGATGCCGCCGGAGAGGCTCTCGTTTCCGTTGAAAACGGCTGTCTCGATAGCGGAAAAAATCTCATGGGAACAGAGGAAAATCCCCGCGTCGATCCCGTTGTATCTTTCGATTTCCTTTCCGATGTTCACCACCCATCCATCCTTCACCTCCACCTTTGTGGCATCGGCGAGATCCATGATTTTTTCCGGATGAAAATCCACGGCCAGACGGCAGTGGCTCTCGGGGAGAGGGGCGTCGAGGAGTCTCGTCAGAATCTCAGGATCGAAGAGATGGTCGGACATGAGCAGCACAAAGGGGTCGGGAACCTCTCCCTTGGCCCGGAGAACTGACAGGCCGTTGGGTCGCTGCCACTGTTCGTTTTGAATACATCGAATGTGCAAATCCCCGGATCTTTCCTGGTGGAGGAATTCTTCCAGAACCTGACCACAGTAACCCGTCACTACCGTAAAATGGTCGAGCCCCGCCCTGCGGGCGGAGAGCAGGGTTCTCCGAATCAGGGGCACGCCCGATACCGTTAGAAGCGGTTTGGGGCGGAGTTGGGTTGCGTTTCCAAAACGCATCCCGATTCCTGCAGCGATGATCACGGCGTGCCGAGTGGGTTGATCCATTCCTTTTGCGGATTCTGTTCTTTCTTCTCAAGCGAGTCGGGGCTGAACCGATCTTCTCATTGGGGATCGTGAAAGTGCAAGCTCTTATCCACACAGACCACGTGAACCGGATCTCGGATTTCCGGTTGGAACATGGTGGTCTCGCAGCGGTCAAAAATCTTGAAACCGTACCGGGCGTAGATCAGTTCCGGCTGGCGCCGGTCATAGGAGTAAAATTCTCCATAGTACCCCGGCCTGTCCCCGCCGACTTCAACATCTTTTCATAGATCAGCCATAGACGTTTTGCAATCGTTTTGCGGAGAAATTCTAAGGCCAAGCCCCCATGGGGTCTCTTCAGAGCCGCGACGACAGGAGAAATTTCCTGTTGCAACTCCCTGCTGGCTGCTGCATACTCTTCTCCACTTGCCCCCAGAAGCCTTTATACCCGGGGCGGTTGAAGGGATGAGTCGATTTTCGGCCGCGGGCTCGTCAGGGAGCAGTCCCTTAGCCTGCCCCTCCCAATTAATATTTTGGAGAATGGAGAAATGGGTGTCCCCCTTATCCAACAGTATGCCGTTTCCCGATACATCCTGGCCCAGAAATTGCGCGGCCGGAGACGTTATCCTCTTGTTCTCATGCTGGAACCCCTGTTCCAGTGTAATTTGAGTTGCAACGGGTGCGGCAAGACCGGCTATTCCGACAAAATCCTCAACAGAAGACTGACCGTTTCCGAATGTCTCGCTGCCGCGGATGAATCCGGCTGTCCCGTGGTCTCCATTGCCGGCGGTGAACCCCTCCTGCACAGAGAAATGCCCGAGATCGTAAGGGAGCTCATTCAACGCAAAAGATTCATCTATCTGTGCACCAACGGGCTGCTCCTCAAAGCGAACATGGACGATTACGTCCCCTCTGCTTACTTCACCTTTTCCATCCACCTCGACGGCAATCGTGAACGGCATGATGCCATGGCCGGCAGGGAAGGCGTGTTTGATCACGCCGTCGAGGCGGTCAAGGTTGCATGCAAAAGGGGGTTTCGTGTCACGGTTAACTCTACACTTTACGAAGGAATGACAGCACGAGACGCTATCGAATTTTTCGAGTTTGTCGCGGGTCTTGGCGCTGAAGGGATTACGGTTGCCCCGGGGTTCGATTATGAAAGAGCCCCTGACCATGACGTGTTTATGAAACGCTCCTCGATCAAGCAGTTGTTCCGGGATATATTCAAACAGGCTAATGGGCGCAAACTGCGATTCAACCATACCCGCC
Source organism: uncultured delta proteobacterium (assembly GCA_963740905.1). Lineage (GTDB taxonomy): Bacteria > Desulfobacterota > DSM-4660 > Desulfatiglandales > HGW-15 > JAFGDM01. Next base: position 82,574 of record CAVUFY010000016.1, on the reverse strand, counting down.
TTTATCTGGACTTCCTTGCGGGAAATCGCAACTATCAATGTACCCCGTGGGGTAACCCCACGCGGAATGTGTTGGGTTGGCAGCGCCCTTGTTATCTTCTGTCCGGTGAAGGCTTCGCGTCCAGTTTCCAGGATCTAATGGAAAAAACGGAGTGGGAAAAATACGGCGTGGGAAGAAACTCTAAATGCGCGCAGTGTATGCTCCATAGTGGCTTCGAGCCGACAGCGGTAGACGACATGTTAAGGCACCCGCTCGAAGCCTTGAAGATCCTTGTTAAAGGGCCCCGGACCGAAGGGCCGATGGCTCCGGAGCCTCCCATAATGTACGCGCAGCCAGCCGATGAGAGCCGGGAATAATCATTCGCAGGTCGAAGACAAGGAACGCGAGATGCTTCAGGGAGTATCTCGATCCTTTGCGCTCACCATTCCCCAGTTGCCTCCTCCCCTTCGAGGTCCTGTTACCAACGCCTATTTGCTGTGCAGAATAGCCGATACGATCGAAGATGAAGAAAATCTAAGTATTGATCAGAAGGCTTTCTTCTTTCAGAGATTCATTGACATAGTGCAGGGAAAGAGGCCGGCGGAAGAATTTGCTGACGCCTTGTTTCCTTTGCTTTCCGGAGGAACTTTGCCGGCCGAGAAGGAGCTCATCAGGAACACACCTTGGGTTGTTCGGAAGACTTTCGGCTTCAGTGAAAGACAACAACTCGCTCTGAAGCGATGTGCGACCATCATGGCCAAGGGCATGCAGACATTTCAGGAAACCAAGAGCCTTCGCGGCTTGAGGGACCTGGGCGAGCTGGAGCGTTATTGCTATCACGTGGCCGGAGTAGTGGGAGAAATGTTAACCGCACCTGTTCTGCGATTACTCGGAAGAGATACAGCGGAGCAGAGAAAAGTTGCTCGCTCTGGCGTGCTCGTTTGGTCAAGGTCTGCAAATGACCAATATTCTTAAGGATCTATGGGATGACTGGTACCGTGGAGTCTGCTGGCTGCCTCGAGATGTCTTTGAGAAACAGGGCTGTGATTTGGGAGACTTGTCTCCCGGTGATTTTGGCCGCGTCTGTGGCCAAGCCTTGACCGAATTGGTCGGAATAGCGCGCCAGCACTTGGGAAACGCGCTGACTTACTCTCTCATCATCCCGCCCCACGAAACAGGAATCAGAAAGTTTTGTCTCTGGGCGGTCGGATTGGCGGTGTTCACTCTGAGGAACGTCACCAGTCACCCGGCTTATGCCGGCGGCGCAGAGGTAAAGGTTTCCCGAAGCCGGGCCAAGGCGATAATTCTTTTGACTAACATGGCGGTCAAGAGTAATTATTTGCTCAAGGCGTTGTTCAGACTCTCCACAAAGCGCTTGCCCGATGCCGTGGTGATCGGTTCGGGCATGACACCGTAGAGAGGACATCCTTTCCCGGGATTCGAACAAACTCCGTAAGTACCGTTGCGGATGATCAAAAAGCGATGTTGCGAACACTGTTCCTCAATCCTCCCTCCTATGAAGGTTTTGACGGGGGTGCCGGTTCCCGATACCAGGCTCGCCGTGAGATTCGATCTTTTTGGTATCCTACCTGGCTGGCCTATCCGGCTGGCATGATCGAAGGAAGCCGCTTGCTCGATGCGCCCCCGATGGGGATGGACCTGGACGAGGTCGTCCGACAGGCTCATGGCTATGAGCTCATCATCATCTACACGAGCACCCCCACCATTCGAAACGACGTTCGTGTCGCCCAACGGTTTAAGTCCTTTTATCCGAACGTCATGATCGGATTCGTGGGTCCCCATGTGATGGTCCGTCCCCGTGAAACGCTCCTGATGTCGGAAGCCATCGACTTTGTGGCAACGGGCGAGTTTGATTACTCGGTGCCGGAAATCGCCGGGGGGATTCCGGTGAATGAGGTGGATGGGATCGCCTTTCGCTCAAAAGGAGAGATTCTGCGGACGCCGGATCGACCTCCCATTCAAGATCTCGATGCTCTTCCTTTCGTGACGGATGTGTATGCCCGGGATCTTCGGGTGGAAGACTATTTTATCGGCTATCTGCAACATCCTTATGTTTCGCTCTATACAGGCCGGGGATGTCGATCTCGTTGCACTTTCTGTTTGTGGCCGCAGACCATAGGGGGGCACGCCTACCGGGTGCGTTCTGCGGAAAATGTCTACCGGGAGATCGTCCAGGCCCGGCAACGGTTTCCGCAGGTAAAAGAGTTCTTCTTTGATGACGATACGTTCACGGAAGACGTGAAGCGGGCCGAGGAAATTTCGCGCAAAATGGGGCCGCTCGGAATCCGCTGGTCGTGCAATGTGCGGGCGAACGTTCCGGTACAGACGTTAAGAGTCATGAAAGAAAACGGCCTGCGCATGGTTGTGGTGGGGTTCGAATCAGGGAATCAGACGATCCTGAACAATGTCAAGAAAGGCATCCATCTCAACGGCGCCCGGGAGTTTGTCAAGAACGCGAAAAAGCTGGGTATTCTGATTCATGGAACCTTTATCCTGGGGCTGCCTGGGGAAACGCCCGCGACCATCGACGAGACGATCCGATTCTCTCAGGAGATAGATCCATACAGCATACAGGTTTCCCTTGTGGCCCCTTATCCGGGCACCGAGTTGTACAAGCAGGCACTGGAGGAAGGGTGGCTGATGAAAACAGAGGACCTTCTGGTTCAGGAAGGAATCCAGGATGCCTCTCTTTCCTACGGAGAACTTTCCAATTCCGAGATTTTTGAGGCCGTGGATCGGTTTTACAGGCGTTTTTATCTCAGACCTAAGCCGATCTTCAGGATCCTCAAGGACATGGTACAGGACAGGCACCTCTTCACGCGCCGGATAAGAGAAGGGTGGGAGTTTTTCTCATTCTTGGCAAAGCGCAAAGAGATCCTCAACCACGGATAATCAGGAATCCGACCCGCCCTTCGAATAGATCCTGCCTTTCCACAAGCTTTGTTTCCCCTTCCAGCACCGAATCGCAGAAGTCCAGGTCATAATCAAGTAGAGGGTGCCGATCAGGGGCATGGTCAGCGCCCACATCATCGAAAGCCGAAAAAATCCAAGGGTCGGAAGATAGCTGACGATCATCGCTGCCAGCCCAAGAACGGCAATATGCCGGGACAGGCCGGAACCAAAGACCACGCCGATCACCGGCATCCAGAAAGCAAGCACCAGGACGGACGTGCACAGCAAGAGGAGCAGCAAGGAATAACGCAGCTGGGTAAAGGCTGTTCGTGCCACCATATTCCAGATGATCCCTATGCCGGGATAAGGGCGAAGACTCCTGACAGAATGGGAGAGACCGACCCAGGTGGCGTATCCGCGAGACTTGATTCTCGCTGCGAGGGCGCAATCGTCGATCAGTTCCCCGCGCACCGCCGTAAACCCGCCTATTTCCCTGAGCAGACGCGTCTCGAGCAGGATAAATCCTCCAGCTGCCGCGGCTGTTGCGGAGCGCCTGGAATTGGACAGCCGGAAGGGATAGATCAGTTTGAAAAAGTAAATGAAAGCGGGCATCAGAAGGCGTTCCCAGAAACCGGCCATGCGGAGGGCGGCCATGAGCGAAACGAATTGCACCCCCTTCTTGCGCATCAATTCGCGGGCCGATGAAACGATCCCCGGCCTCAACTCGATATCGGCGTCCATCAGCAGGACCAAAGGAGTGTTCACATGACCAAACCCTTGATGCAGGGCCCAGAGTTTTCCGCTCCATCCTTCCGGCAGAGGCTGACTTTCGATGATCTTCAGATTGGGCAACCCGGCCCTGTGGGCCGCGGCGGCAGTGCCGTCCGTGGACTGGTCGTCAACCAGAAGCACCGTGATGTGCCGCCCCTGGTTTTGCAGGCATGAGAGGGTGGTCTCAATCAGGTCGGCTTCATCCCTCGCGGGAATCAGCACCGTGACCTCGCTCAAGTCTGTTTCGGGGACTGGGCCTGCGGAGTCCAGGGATTCTCCGGTACCCCAAGGCCTCCAGGGCGCCGCCAGGATGAAGAGCCAGATGAGGGAACCGCATAAGACCAGGAGTGTCAAGACCATGGGTCAACCCAATCTCGGTGCAAGGCACGCGGCACACGGTGCAAGGCACACGGCGGGCGGCAAATGGCCTAAGGCGAAAATCTTTCATTGTTTTCCCGTGTACCGTGCGCCATGAGCGGTGCACTATCGGGCGGGCTGGGCCATAAGACTTCTTCGCAACGTGCCGCGGTGTTGCAGTTTAAAGTCCTACCCGTCCTCTTTCACGGACCTGCCTGCAAGCACAAGCGGCAGGTTGTTCTTAAGAAGCACCCGCCAAGCCCGCCCGAGCGCGAATAGGGCAACGGCAAAATCCTTGGCTGTCCGCAGGAGGTCAAAAACCAGGGATGGTCTGTGCAGAAGATTCTTTCGGAGAACAGAGAGGTTGATCCGCCCTCCCTGATCCAGGCAAACCGTGAGATCCCTGGCCAGCGTTCTTTCCTGAGGATCGCAAATGGCCCGCAAGGCCAGGAAGGGCAAATTCGACTCCGCAGCCGTTCGAGCCACTGCTGAGGTTTCCATATCCACGGCGAGGGCTCGGGTTTTCCTGTAGAGGAGGCCTTTTTCCTGTGCACCCAGGACTGCCGCGTTCGTAGAGACGACCGTTCCCCTCCATGTTTTGATCCCATGAGCCTTGAGGGTTCTGTAAGCAAGTTGAGCACCTGGCCCGTCCGCATCCCAGGCGCCGGGCCCTTCTTCTTGAATGACGGTTTCGCCGATGACTATTTCCCCGGGTCTGAGGCCGGGACGAAGACCGCCCGCCACCCCAAGACACACCAGGGCTGTGACCCCCTCTTGGACCAGCCGGCGAGCGGCCGAAAAAGCGCTCTCCAGTCCCACACCCGAGCGGACCGCGAGGAGGCCAACGCCGCAAGGAGCGTTAGAATGCAGGACCCGATTTCCGCTCACATGCGTCCAACGCTTGCACCCCAGCACGAACCGCGCCTCGGGACCGGTAGCAGTGGCAAGACCCAGCGCAGGTTTCCGCATCTACTTGGACCGCGCCTCATCCTGGCGCAATTTTTTTCCGGCACGAAGGCGCCTGTAAACAGCCAAGGCCCAGAGAGGAAAATAATGGCTGTAGCCGTGATAGCGCAGGAAAAAGACATTAGGAAATCCCGTGCCCGTGAAATGCTCTTCCTCCCAGCCTCCCTTGCTGTCTTGATTGACGATTAAGTAGTGAATTCCCCGCTGCACGGCAGGACTGTTATGCTCGCCGGCGGCCATGAGCGCGAGCAAGGCCCAGGCGGTTTGGGACGCCGTGCTCGCTCCCCGGCCGGCGAGGGAATAATCGCGGTAGCTATTGCACGTTTCTCCCCATCCTTGGTCAGAGTTCTGGCATGACTTCAGCCATTGGACCGCCTTCCGGATATACGGCTGGGTCATATCCTCCCCGGCTTGCCTCAAACTCACCAGTACGGACCAGGTGCCGTAAAGGTAATTGACCCCCCAACGGCCTAACCATGCTCCACAAGGAGTTTGTTCCCTTCGAAGGAATTCAAAGGCTCTGGCCAGGGGTGGAAAATCGCGACCGAACCCAAGCATGGAAAAAAGTTCGGTGCAGCGCCCGGTGAGATCGGATGTGCTGGGATCAAGCAGAGCCCCGTGGTCCGCAAACGGAATGGCGTTCAAATACAGAGAATTGTTGTCCACATCAAAGGCCCCCCATCCACCGTCGGAGCTTTGCATGCCCAGAAGCCAATTCACGCCTTTGGTGATTCTTCCCTTGCACCTCTCTTTCGTGAGGCCTCCGGCACGCAGAATCGCCATGAGAACTGCGGGGGTATCGTCCACGTCAGGGTAAAAAGAGTTTTCGAACTGAAACGCCCAGCCGCCCGGTTCGAGTCTCGGGACCTTTTCACTCCAATCTCCCGGAGCCAGGACTTGCTTTTCAAGAAGCCAGTCAACGGCGGTGTTGATGCTCTTATGATCCGGGGGAAGCCCTTCCTCCAGGAGCGCGGAAAGGGAGAGGCATGAATCCCAGATAGGGGAGACACAAGGCTGGCAGAAGACCTCATCTTCGTGGCGGACCAGGAGATCTTCCAGGGCTTTCATGCCTCTGATGAAATCGGGATGGTCTTCGGGGTAACCCAGGATCTTGAGCGCCATGACGGCGTTTGCCATGGCGGGAAAGATGGCGCCCAATCCTCCTTCGCCCTGCATCCGCTCGATGATCCATCGCTCCGCCCGCGCCAAGGCCCTCTTCCTGATGACGCGAGGCGCAAAGCGATCCATCTGTTTCAACATGCGGTCCAGAAGGATGAAAAGGTTTTTCGCCGGATTTTCTGAGGCAAAATGATCCAGGTGTGCAAGCTTATGGGGCGGTTCAAGGAACAACTCCTCTACACCTTCTTCGCGGCTTAGGGAGCAGACCGGCCGCTTGCTGATGAGGATGAGCAGGGGAACTATCACGGTGCGGGACCAATAGGAGACTCTGTAGATATTGAAGAAGAACCATTTGGGCAACAGCATGATCTCCAAGAGCATGGCCGGGACGGTTCGCCAGGGAATCTGTCCGAAAAGGGCAAGGCTGATGCGGGTAAAGACGTTGACTTTTGAAGCTCCTCCAAGGCTCAGGATGATTCGGCGAGCCTTGATCATGTGGGGTGTCTCGGCGGCGTCCCCCAGGAGTTTAAGAGCGAAGTAAGCCTTTACGGTGGCGCTGACATCGGCGGCCCCGTCCCTGAACAAGGGCCAACCCCCATCCGGGAGCTGTCTGCGGCGCAAATAATTGACCAGTCCGTCGGCCAGTTCCGGGGCTAGAGGTTTTTGAAAAAATCGATGGAGAAAGACATATTCGGCCGGTATAGTGCAGTCCGCTTCGAGATCGAAAACCCAGTAGCCTTTCGAATTTTGTAGGGAGAGGAGGTGGTCTCTGGCCCTGCTGATGGCCTGGTTGAGTCGTTCCAGACTGAAGAGGCCCGGCGCAGGTGGATCGGTTTCTGATGTCTCCTCATGCAATTCTCTTTGTTCTGTTTCTACTTCATCATGCCTTTTTTGTTTCCGGGGAACGTGGAATGCCGTCTCCATTTTGTCGCCCTTTCATTGAACATCATTGATGAGGCATCACTGAGCTAGAGCAAAAACATGCGCGTTCCTGCTTTTCCCGCTCCAAAGAAGCGCGATTATACCTCCGGCCAGTGCAGGAACATATCAAATATTCATAATTTCGTCAAAGATATGAATGGAGTGAAGTATGTATCTTAATGGAAAAACGAGCGTATTTTGAGATTCAGCCCGGCTGACCGGCCGTATCCACCCCAGGCCAGGTCAGGCCTCACAAATCCCATCGCGTCCTTGAGGCGATGTTCTGTGCTGAATTATAAATAATTCACCCTATTCCACACTTTATTGGATGTCTGCACAAGAAAAGTTTTGTGGCTGTCATAGTGAAGAGCGATAATGAGAATGTGTCATTTCTATTCCTGTTTCGCTGAAGGCACGGAGACATGAAAACCTTGATCACCGGAGCTTGCGGGTTCGTTGGTTCGGCTGTGGTGCGCCATCTTCTGGAGTGTGGCCACCACGTGCGGGCCCTCGTGCGTCCTCAGAGCGACCGGCGCAATCTGGCGGGGTTGGCCGTCGAACTTGTCACCGGCGATCTTAGGAAGCCGGCTTCCCTGGATCGGGCAGTGGAAGGCTGTAAAGTCCTTTTTCATGTGGCGGCAGATTACCGACTTTGGGTGCCGGAGCCTGTGGAGATGTACAAGACGAACGTGGAAGGGACGCGAAATCTTCTGTTGGCTGCGGCCAGGGCCGGAGTGGAGCGGATCGTCTACACCAGCAGCGTAGCCACCATGGGTCATCTGTCGGACGGGAATCCGGCGGATGAGAAAACGCCGGTCACCCTCGCCGATATGATCGGCCATTACAAGCGCTCAAAGTTTCTTGCGGAAGCGGAGGTTTGTAGGCTGGTACGGGAATCAGGGCTCCCTATCGTGACAGTCAATCCTTCAACTCCCGTCGGGCCCCGCGACATCAAACCCACTCCCACGGGAAGAATGATTCTCCAGGCCGCGGCAGGCCGTATGCCCGCCTATGTGGACACGGGTCTCAATCTCGTGCACGTGGACGATGTGGCCAGAGGGCATCTGCTGGCTCTCGAGCACGGCCGGACCGGAGAACGCTATATCCTGGGCGGGCGCAACATGAGCCTCAAAGAGATCCTGCACGAGCTTGCCGACCTCACCGGCCGGCCGGCGCCACGGATTCGTTTGCCCCACAACCTGATTTTGCCCGTCGCTTACGTAGTGGAGGTCTTTGCGAGAGTTTCCGGAGGCGACGAACCGTTCATCACGGTGAATGGTGTTAGGCTTGCAAAAAAAAGAATGTTTTTCTCGGATGAAAAGGCTAGAAAGGAGCTGGGCTACGATCCAGGCCCCGTGAATCGGGCTTTGAAGGATGCAGTGAATTGGTTTAGGGAAAATGGATATCTGCCTTAGCGCTCCGATTACACTCCCGCTTTATTCTCTGTGCTTCGAGGTTCAGCCGGAAGGAGGCGAAGGGTGACCCTGCCGGTCTTTCGTGACTGCACGGCCGTTCTTTTCGACTTTGGCGGCACCCTTGACTCGGATGGGGAACACTGGTTGGACCGGTTCTATGCCCTTTACCGGGAGATGGGCATGGAGGCACCCCTGTCGGAAATCAAGCGCGCCTTTTACCATGCCGATGCAGTTTGCAGCGGAGATGCCGGATTGGTTTCGCTGGGCCTCAGGCCTTTGATGAAATACCATGTCCGTCTGCAATTCGAGATCCTGGAGTTAAGAAAGGACGGGTTAGAAGAAAAAATGGTGGAGGCCTTTTGTGCCAAATCGGAGAAATTTCTCCGTCGAAACGCTCTTTTGCTCGGGTCTTTAAAGCGGCGATTTAGGTTGGGTCTGGTATCCAACTTCTACGGAAATGTGGCTGCACTGTGTGAGGAGGCGGGTTTGGCGAGACTTTTCGAAGTAATTCTCGACTCGGCGAAGCTTGGAATCAGTAAACCCGACCCTGAAATCTTTCACACTGCGTTACGACGACTGGACCTCCTGCCGGACCGCGTCATTTTCGTGGGCGACTCCTACGAGCGAGATATGATTCCGGCTAAAAAGATCGGGATGAAAACCATATGGCTGAAAGGGCCGAGTCCCAGAATTCCTTTCCAGGCCCCGCCGGTGGATGCGTCGATTTCGGGTCTTCATGAATTGGATGGGTTGATATTATGAAAGCCGGGATCATTGCCGCCGGAACCGGGCGGCGTCTTGCTCAGAAAGGGCTTTTGGTGCCCAAGCCCCTGGTCGCCGTGGGAGGCGAGCCCATGATTGCCAGGGCCATTCGGGCCGCTGCCATGCTCAAAATGACTTCCGTAGCCTGCATCGTGAACGATCTGAATCCCGCTGTTTCAGAGTACCTGCGTTCGGGCCCATGGCCCGTTCCACTGGAGTTGGTGGTAAAGACTACGCCCAGTTCCATGGAAAGCCTTCTTTCTCTGGCGCCCCTGTTGCGAGAAGAGCCTTTTGTTCTGTTCACGGTTGATGCGATATTTCCTTTTGAGACTCTGGTCAGCTTTTTTCAGAGGGCTCGGACCATATCGGAAGCCCAGGGTGTTCTCGCTCTCACTACGTTCATAGATGATGAAAATCCTTTGAGGGTAAAGCTGGACGAACGGCAGGAGATCGTCGCCATGGGCCGCGATGCGGAAGGAAGCTCTTATGCCACGGCGGGCTTTTACTATTTCAAACCCGGCATTTTTTCCATAGCGACAACGGCTCGGCAGAAGAACCTGAATTCTCTGCGACAGTTCCTAGGCCTCTTGATCGAGGAGGGCTACCCGCTTTACGGCCTCCCTGTCTCCAAGACCGTTGATGTGGATCACCCCGAAGACGTGGAGAAAGCAGAAGCCTATTTGAAGGAGATCGGCGAGAGATGCAGAGGATAAGCGTACTCGGTGTTTACAGGGAGGGCGTTCTCTCGCCCGGCAAGGCAGATGAGGACGCCGCTATCCTCGATGCCACTCTCGATGAGTTGTCCCGCCGGGGATTAAAGACCTCTTGTGTTCCGGCTGAAGTTTTGGAAAGTGACTTTCCGGAGGCTGTGCTGGTGCTGAACATGGCCCAGTCGGAGAGGGCGCTTCGGGCCCTTGAGCGCCGGCAAGAAAATGGAGCGAAGATCTTCAATTCCGTCATGGGGGTCCGTAACTGCTATCGGAAAGCCCTCATCGGACTCCTCTCAAAGGCCACCCTTCCCATTCCCGTGAGCCGGATCGTTTCCCCTGATGATGTGGAAGGCCTGAGGAGTTCGGACGGCAACGGTTCCTACTGGCTCAAGAGAGGGGACGTTCACGCCATGGAGGCCGGCGATGTGGCAAGAGTGGAGTCCGGCAAAGACCTCAGGAGAGCCCTTGATCATTTTCGCAAGAGAGGAATCAAAGAACTCCTCGTCCAGGAGCACGTAGAAGGACGGACAATCAAGTTTTACGGTGTGGGAGCGGGCGATTATTTTAGGGCTTTCTTTCATTCCTCCGGTGAAGAGACTGGATCGCAAAGAGAGCAGCTTATCGAAATGGCAGCACGCGCTGCCGAGACCTTGGGCCTCGAGATTTACGGGGGGGATGCCGTCCTTACCAAGGAAGGGAATCTGGCACTGGTGGATCTGAACGATTGGCCCAGTTTTGCCCTTTGTCGTCATTCAGCAGCCAAGGCCATCGCAAGCTATGTTCTGGATCATTTGAGTCCTGACGGCCGACGGCCTTTGGAATTTTAACCTGCAACTTCTTTGTAAGTTGCGAAGAAGTCTTAAGGCCCGGCCGGGCTCACGAAGCGTTTGGTCGCGGCCGGAGGCTTCTGTGGGGCGATAGGGTTGGACATCTGCCGTGGTGATAGCTTAAAGTCAAATAATGGCAAGACTCTTGATTTGAACTGTGGGTGAAGGAGGTTTTAATGGATTATCAAAACGTCGCGGAGGTACTCAACGGGATGATCTCGGCCCGTTTGTTCGAGGAGGAACAAGAGCATATGTCCCCCGGTCTCCAGGAAGTAGCCCAGCTCTCTCAACTGGTCATCAGGGAGGGCCACGGCCGCCGGCTTGTGGATATTGACGGCAAGAGTTATCTCGATTTTATGGCGGGGGTAGCAGTCTGCAGCCTGGGACACTCCCATTCCAAGTACATTGCCGCCATCAAAGAGCAGCTGGAAAAAGTGACGGTGGGCAGTTTCACGACCGAGAACCGCGTCCTGCTGCTGCGTTTGATCGCATCGCTGACTCCGCCAGGACTGGACAAGATCCAGCTTTACAGCGGCGGTGCGGAGGCTGTGGAGGCCGCTGTTCGGCTGGCCAAGTCATACACCAAGAAATTTGAGGTCCTCGGATTTTGGGGCGGATTTCATGGCAAAACAGGGGGTGTTCTCGGACTAATAGGTGATCCTTTTAAGAAAGACTGGGGAGCCGTACACCCCGGTCTTCATCTGGCTCCTTATGCGGATTGCTATCGCTGCCCTTTCAAGATGAAATATCCTCAGTGCGGAATCTATTGTCTCGAATTCGTGCGCAAGATCCTCCGGAACAATACCGCCGGAAGTTTGGCCGCGATCATCGTGGAAACCATGCAAGGAACGGCAGGGAACGTGTTCCCTCCTCCAGAGTTTCTTCCCGGCCTGCTTGACATTGCCAGGGAAAATGAGGCGCTACTCATCGCCGATGAAATGATCACCGGGTTCGGCCGCACGGGGATGATGTTCGGGTCCAACCATACTGGCGTTTGTCCGGATATCATGACCATCGGGAAAGGCATGGGGAACGGGTTTCCCGTCAGCGGGCTCGTTTCAACGGAAGAGATCACGGCGAGCCGGCCCTTTTCAAAGCCCAGTTCCTCATCGAGCAGTTACGGCGGAAATCCTCTGGCCTGTGCCGCCTCTTTAGCTACGATTCGTACCATTGCGGAGGATTCGCTGGTTGAAAATTCCCGGGTCGTGGGAGAATTTCTCCTCACCGGGTTGCGTCAACTCCAGGAGAAATATGACTTTATTGGACATATCCAAGGCTGCGGCCTCTTGATCGGACTGGAGTTGGTAAAAAACCGGAAGACGAAGGAACCTATCGAGAAAGACATCGCCAAACAGATCTTCCTGGAGACCCTCAAGCGAGGGATGGTGAGTATGAATTACAAAGCCAACTTCAGGATCAATCCCCCTCTGACCCTCACGAGAGAAGAGGCGGCTGAGGGATTACAAATCCTTGATGATGTCTTCAGGTTCGTATCCAAGGCCCTCCCTTACAAGGACTAGAGGAAGGGATCAATGCCCAGCGAACCCATTCCATTCACCCCACCTCTGCGAGGCGCCCTTGTCGGATTTGGCAACGTGGCCGTACATGCCCACCTGCCGGTCTGGCTGAAGAACAGGAATTTCCGGATTGAGGCCGTCGTGGACCCCCATCCGGAGAGGGCCGGACTCGCCAGGGAGGTTCTTCCGGGAGCCGGGGTCTACCCTGATTTGAACTCCTTATTAAAGGAGCACGTTCTGGACTTCGTCGACATCTGCACCCCTCCCTGTTTTCACGGCGACTTGATTTACAAAGCCTGCACGGCAGGGATGCATGTCTTTTGCGAAAAGCCTCTCGTCGCGTCTTCGGAAAGCCTGCATCTGATCAGCCAGGCGGCCGAGGCCTCTCGCAAGGTGGTTTTCGTGGTGGACAACTGGAAGTACGCGCCTCTTTGGGCCAAAGCCATGGAAGTCATCAAGGAAAACAAGATCGGAAGGGTCCGGGCAGTTTCACTTTCCGTTCTTCGCACTCCCGGCTCAGGAGGGGGCACCTTCGACTGGCGCCGATGCTCGCAAATTGCCGGGGGAGGCATCTTATTGGATCACGGGTGGCACGGCTTTTATTTGGTTCTCTCCCTGATCGAGGGCAGGCCCCTGTCTATTACGGCAAGAATGGAGACGGACGCTTCCGGCCTGGAAGATTGGGTGGACCTGGTGATGCGGTTCCCCCACGCAGAAGCGAAACTTCTCCTGACCTGGCGCTCAGAGTCGCGGCGAAACTTCGGGACCATCCGGGGCGAGCAAGGAACCCTCTCGATCAACGATGACCATCTCGTGCTGGCAGAGGACCGTGGACCTACTTCGGAACGCTATCACTTTGCCGAAGCTCTTTCGGGAGGCAGCCACCATCTCGAATGGATGGTTCCCGTGGTGGAAAATTTCCACCGCGAGATCCTGGGGCTCACCGACCGGGGGACAAACTTCACGGAAGCGAAGTGGTGTGCCTATCTCAGTGATTTGGCCTATCGCTCCCATCGAGGAGGATCCTGTCCGGTATCCGTGGGCGAACCGGACCTTTGTGCCCCTAGCCTTTGATTTTCTCGCGGGTTGCGGAGAAGTCTCACGTTGCCGGTCCAGGAAAAGGATTCCGACTCCAAGGAGTCCCGATCTAATGCAAATGTATTGAGCAATTTGTAATCGAGGCCGCCCTTGCAGGGGATGGTCTCTTAAGAGTCGCAACCGTCGCCTTTATGCCTCAGATACGGGGAAAGGAGAACGCAATGGTAACTTTTGGCATTCGGTTCCTGGACCACCTGGCCCCGGCCAGGACTCTGGTGGAATGGGCTGTGCTGGCCGAGCAGAAAGGCTTTGATTTCTGCTGGTTCCCTCACGATATCCTATGCAAAAATACCTGGATTATGACCACCGCTGTGGCCATGGTGACGGAGAGAATTCTAATTGGATCTGTGGGAACCAACCCTTACACCGCCGATCCCTCCGAGATTGCCACGTATGTCGCCACCCTTGACGAGCTCTCAAAGGGCCGTGCCGTGCTCGGGTTGGGCCTGCACACAGAAAAGATGGTCGAGTGGCTGGGAATCAAGGTGAAAGACATGATGACCAGAACTCGGGAAGCCATTGAGATCATTCGACTGCTGCTCGAAAGGGAGCATCGTCGCCTACCAGGGCAAGGAGTTCCAGTGGACGGATCAATGCTACCTGCGATTTAAGCCCTACCGGGACCGTGTGCCCATTTATGCCTGCGGCTTTGGTCCCGACTATCTGGCGTTAACAGGCGAAGTGGGCGACGGCAGTTTGCCCATGGTAACTCCCCCTGAGTCGGCTAAAGCTCATGGTTAAGTTCTATTCAGGAAGGCCTCCGACGATCAGGTCGAAAGTCCGGGAGATATTGATATAGCGGGATGCGCCTGGTTTTCAGTTTCAGACAGCGAGAAAGCAGCACAGGACACGATACGTAAAATCATTGCCTATTTCGGTCCCTATCTCGAAGAAGAGGCCCTGAACACCATAGGCCTCTCCCTCAGTCAATTTGAGGAGATAAAGGAAAATGTGACGATGGGACGGTATGCAAAGGCAGAATCCCTTGTCACAGATCAGATGCTTGATCTCGCCGTAGTGGGAACACCGAAACAGGTGATCCCGCGAATCGAATTGCTGCTGGAGTCGGGCATTACCCAAGTCTCCGTCGGCGGGCCGCTCGGCCCCGACCCTAGACGAACCATCGAATTACTAGGAGATCAGGTCCTCCCCTATTTCAGATAAGCGCCTTCAAAAGAGATCGGGCCCCATCCTCACATCCGTGCGAAGCGGGCCATGAAGTGTCTGAGCAGCTTCGGCTCCCACACAATTTTAAGGCCCCTGATGTTCTCCCGGCGCTTGGCGACTGCGCTGAGGCCTTCGGCCACCACATCCATATGCCGATTGGTGTAAACCCTTCGAGGAATAGCCAGTCTAGTCAAGTCGAGGTCTGGATAAATCGTCTTTCCCGTTTTTTCGTCCTTCTTTGCGAAAGCCACAGATCCTATTTCAATGGATCGGACGCCCGCCTCAACATACAACTCGATGGCAACGACCTGGCCGGGAAATTGGCTTTGGGGAATCTGAGGAAGGAAGGCCTTGGCATCGACGTATACGGCATGACCTCCGACCGGATTGATGATGGGGATGCCTGCATCCATAAGCTTTGAACCCAGGTATCGAACTTGCCCGATACGATAGGTCAAATAGTCTTCCTGAACGACTTCTTCCAAACCCACGGCCAGCGCTTCCAGGTCTCTCCCGGACATGCCGCCATAGGTAATGAAACCTTCCATAAGGATGAGCAATTGACAACTCTTTTCGTAGAGACCCTCGTCGTTCATACAGATAAAACCACCCATGTTCACAAGCCATCCTTTTTGGCGCTCATGGTGCAGCCGTCAGCATAGGACATCATTTCCCGAACGATGGTTTTGATGGGCTTGTCCCGATATCCCGGTTCCCTGTCCTTGATGAAATAAGCATTTTCGGCAAAGCGCGCAGCATCAAAAAACATGGCCACTCCATGTCTTGATGTGATCTCTCTGGCCTTCCTAATGTTTTCCATGGAAACAGGCTGGCCCCCTCCTGTATTGTTGGTCACCGTCATCAAGAAGAAAGCGGTTCTTTGCTTTTCTCTTTCCAGAAAGGCATCCAGCTGTTGAAGATCCACATTTCCCTTGAAGGGATGATAAACCCCGGTTTCCAGCGTTTCAGGAATCGGCATATTGACCGGGACACCCTGTTTCACCGTGATATGGGCGGTCGTGCTGTCAAAATGAGTATTCCCTACCACATATTGTCCCGGCTTGATGAGCGCTGTGGTGAGGATGTTCTCGGCCGGCCTTCCCTGATGGGTGGGAACCACGTACCTGAAGCCCATGAGGCTCTTGATCGTCTCCTCAAGGCGGTCAAAGCTTCTCGATCCCGCGTAGGATTCATCGCCCATCATGATCCCTGCCCACTGACGATCGCTCATAGCCGAGGTGCCGCTGTCCGTGAGAAGGTCGATATAGATGTCAGCGGGCTTGAGACGGAAGAGATTGTACTCGGCTTCTTCGATGCGCCTTATCCTCTCATTTCTGGGGATAAGCCGGATGGGTTCGATCATCTTGATTTTGAAGGGTTCAGCCCGCACCATTTCTTCATCCATCATGAAAACTCCTCCATGCAATAAGCTGCTCACTCCACTCATGTTTCAAGAGACACTAAAAAAGCCGACGCCTATTGTCAACGGCATTTCCTCCCAACCATGACTTTTCCCGTTGACACCTGCATCGGAGCTCTGTTAAGTTTCGCAGAACGATTTCTCTTGCCTGTCTCAAAAAAAAAGATCAACCCAATGCAGGCTTTTGGCCGCAATCAAACGTTGCGTGTGCTCGTCCGGAGAACCTCTCCGTAGCGTACAAGGATGTTGCAGGTCAAGATTTTAAACTCTTTTGAGAACGAAGAGGAGGGCGCTATGAAAGCAAAGGAACTAGCTTTGACTGCCATTTTCATTGCCATTGGAGCTGGCCTTTACTCCTTCACACCCCAAATCGGAAACGTGACCCCGGACACGGTCATATGCTTCACTTCCCTGGCTATTCTTCTGGTAAGGCCGACGATTGTAGCTTCCCTCGGTATCGGCCTGGTCGCAGGACTGATCGGAATGTTTTTCTCCAAATCCGCCGTACCTTGGCTCAACATTCCATGCCACATGATCGGCGCCCTTTTCTGTGCCATCGTAGCCCGTTACATAACCAGCGATCTCCTGTCATGGAAGATCTCCTGGAAAGCCGCCCTAGGAGTCCTCGCCTACTCCGTTATCAGCGGTGCCATCTTCATTACCGTCTACCTTTTAATGGGGGTCTTCCCTGCGAAAGTCTACTGGACCGTTGTCTGGCCCGCTGTTCTTTTGACCACGCTGGTCAACATCATCATTGCCGTGATCCTTTACATACCGGCGAAAGCTGTCTACCTCAAGAATGCCTGACTCCAGCAACGAGCCTGTGAATGAAATCGTCCGCATCGAAGGTTTGACCTTCAAGTATTCACAGGCTTTGCCGGCAGCCTTGAGAGGGATTGATGTCTCCGTTGAGAAGGGTTCCGTGGTAGGAATCACGGGGCCTGCGGGTGCAGGCAAAAGTACATTGTTGAGCTGCATCAATGGTGTGATCCCACACTACATCAAGGGAGACCTCAAAGGCCGCGTGCTGATGAAGGGACAAGAGGTCTCGCATTTGTCCTTCGGCAAACTGGCTCCGATCGTCGGGACCGTCTTCCAGGACGTGGACTTCCAGACGGTGTCCATTACAGTAGAAGAAGAGATCGCCTTTGGACCCGAAAATCTTGGCATCGAACCCCGCAAGATAGAGAATCGCATCGCCCGCTCTCTGGAGAACACTCGGATCACCCCGCTTCGAAACAGGGCCATCAGTACTCTCTCGGGTGGTCAGAAGCAGCGTGTAGCCATCGCAGCCGTGCTCAGCATGCTCCCGGAATTATTGCTTCTCGATGAACCGACCTCAGAGCTTGACCCTATTGGTACCCGGGAGGTCTTTGATGCCATATTCCGACTGAACCGAGAATTCGGGATGACGATCATGGTGGTATCACAGAAGGTGGAGAATCTCGTGGATTGTGACCGCCTCGTCGTCATGTCGGAAGGCGGCATCCTTTTGGACGGAAAGCCCAGGGACGTTTTCATGCATCAAGAAAGATTGGCGACGATCGGTGTGGCCGTCCCAGAAGTCACTGCTTTTGTGCTGGCGCTGAGCAGAGAAACCGAATATCCCCTCTTGCCCGAACAGCTTCCCTTGACGGTGGATGAAGCTGAGACGGTCCTGCGGGCCTTTTTTCGCGAATGGAACCGCCTGCCATGAAGGCTGTGATAGAAGTCCACTCCCTTTCTTATACCTATCCTTCAGGAGTGGAGGCACTGCGTGGGGTTGATGTCACGGTGTATAAAGAAGAATTTGTCGCCGTGATGGGACAGAACGGGTCAGGGAAAACCACCTTTGTAAAGCACCTCAATGGGCTCCTGAAACCCACCGGAGGCAGGGTGACCGTCGGTGGTAAGGATACGCGCAGAAGGAGGGTTTCAGCGCTTGCAAGGGATGTGGGATACGTCTTCCAAAATCCTGACCACCAGATTTTCTGTGATACGGTGGAGGCAGAGGTAGCCTTCGGTCCCCGGAATCTCGGTCTTCATCAGGAGCAGATTGCAGAGCGGGTCCAGGAAGCCCTCCTCGCTGTGGACCTCGCAGAATACAAGAACGTCAACCCCAAGCAGCTCAGCAAGGGGCAGCGGCAGAGAGTGGCGGTCGCATCCGTTCTGTCGATGAAACCCAGCATCCTGATCGTTGACGAGCCCACCACCGGTCAGGACTATCGTGACGGCATCGAAATGCTTGAGCTCATCAAGAAGCTCAACCAGACAGGCCATACCATCCTCTTCATCACCCACGACATGCAGCTCATTGCCAGATATGCCAGCCGGGTCATCGTGTTTCACGAGGGAAGAATTCTCTTGAATAAGTCTACCAGGGAAGTTTTTTCCGAAACGGAGATCTTGAAGCGAACTTTCTTGTCACCCCCTTTGATTACCCTGCTGGCACAACGATTCACCTCTCTGTATTCCGGGACCGTTCTCAGCGTTGAAGAAATGCTTCATCAGACCTTGGCCATGATTCATAGGACACCGGGGCCGCAATGATAGAGTATCTCTACAAAGAATCCCCCATACACAGTTTGCACCCTTTGACAAAGCTGGGGTTCTCGGCCGTGATCATGATCATGGCCATGCTCTTCACCCATCCTCTTTACTTGTTGGGAATCATCGCCCTTGTGATGATTCTCTCTTTGGTTGGGAAGATACTCAAGGCGAGCGTAGGCTACCTCATTACGATGGCTTTCTTTGCGGCTATTGTTCTCGTTCTCCAGTGCCTTTTCGTCAATAAGGGACGCGTCTATTTTACGCTCATCCCCGCCGGGTGGCCTCTCGTGGGAGGATGGCTTCCTGTTTCCCGTGGGGGTTTGCTCTTCGGTACGGCCATGGCCTTGAGGGTGATGGCCATTGTCAGCATGTTTCCCCTCATCATCACGACCACCCAGCCTCGGGATATTGTGATGTCTCTGGTGGAAACCCTCAGGGTCCCCTATGATTATGCCTTCATGTTCACAACAGCCCTTCGGTTCATCCCTGTCATCATCAGCGAGGTAACGATCATTTATCAGGCCCAGCTTTCAAGGGCCTATGCCGTTGAAGGCTGGAACCCCATCAAGAAAATAAAGGCCTTTGCTCCTATCGCTTTCCCTATTGTGTTTATTGCCATAGAGAAAGCCGATCGGCTGGGCCTTTCTATGGAACTCAGGGGTTACAATTCCGGGGCGCGCTCTCATCTGCGGAAACTGGCCGTCTCATCTCTGGACTGGTTCTTCCTGGTTTCGATGATCCTGCTTCTCAGCCTCACCGTTTGGATGCGTATTCTGGGGATGGGTAGAATTCTCATGTGAGTTCTTGCAGTTGCTGATTTCATGAATGTTTTCAACTTGACAAAGGGGGGGCGTGGGATAAACTGCGATGATCGAGAGGTGCAGCACCCTGCTAGACAGATCCTCCATTTGTTGTGAGCGGTTTGTGAATCTCCTGCTGACTCCCGGCTTGTTCCCACCCTTTACTGCGATCTCGAACCGGGTGTATTCTGGATTATTCAACCACTTGCCTCTCGGATCGGCAGCGCCTGTCCGGATCATCCTTCGGAGATGGAGGGTTAGGAACACTAACGCCCATGGAACCTCGTCCGAACAATAAAGAACAGGAAGCCCATTTGATTCTGGACCCCGGGATATGCGGTTTCAAATGCATCATACGGGCCAAGACCATTGAGAGGCAAAAGGTTCGCATCGAGATCACCGGTTCCGAATGCCTAAGCGTGAAGCAGTTGACTGCGCTCTTGGGGGATATTCTTCTGAGAGACCTCTTCGCCCCCATCAGTCGCAATCCGGTTTTCCTCATGGCCCAAAAGGCGGGTTGTCATCCCTCTTGCCCCGTCCCTGTAGGAGTGCTGAAGGCCGCGGAGTGTGCCATGGAAATGGCCCTCCCAAGGTCCGTGTCCATGCGATTTGAGCCATAGGGATAACATCACTAATAAGGTGTGCAGAAGTTCCATTCGCGAGGCTGCGAAATCCCGACTGACAAAGGAGAGTGACTTTTTACCGTGAAAATGCATGCGTTGGTTCATATTGGGTTAAAATATTAGTTGTGTCATTCCGGTGAAAACCGGAATCCAGTTTCCCAGTTTTTGACTCTGCCTGGATTTCCCGGTCAAGCCGGGGAATGACGCAGTGCTGGAACATTTTCATGCGCGGGGGCGACAAGATCTCCGTGTCATGAGCGTTTACGAGGCCGTCAAACAGGAAGGAGAGAGACATCATGGTCAGTGAAAAGAGGAAACAGGAGCTTTTTAAGGGTCTTCATGACGCGGTGGTTGCCTTTGATGAAGATAAGGTGGCGGAATTGAGCCAGGCAGTGCTCGATGAAAAGATGGACGCCTATGAGGCGATCATGGATGGTCTGGCTGCGGGCATGGAGACGGTGGGGAGACTGTACGATTCTCAGGAATACTTCGTGCCTGAAGTTTTGATGTGCTCGGATGCCCTGTACAAAGGGCTGGACATCCTGCGACCCCATGTAAAGGATACGGATGCCAAGGCCAAGGGTCAGGTCGTCATCGGCACCGTGGAGGGAGACGTTCACGATATCGGCAAAAACCTGGTCAAGATGATGTTCGAAGTGGCGGGCTTTACGGTTCACGATCTGGGCAGGGATGTGAAGCTGGAAAAATTCGTGGAGGAACAACTGAGGACGGATTCGGAGATTGTGGCCCTTTCGGCCTTGATGACCACGAGTATGCTGGCTATGCCCAAGGTGATCAAGATGATCAAGGACCGGAACCCCAACGTGAAGATCATGGTGGGGGGAGCGCCCTTGTCAAGCGATGTGGCGAGCAAGTACGGCGCCGACGGTTATGCCGACAATGCATCCAATGCTGTGCAGGAGGCGATCCAGATGATCAGCCGGCTCAGAGAATTGAAGAGATAGCCCGATTAAGCATGGAAGCCGCTAAGAAAGGAGAAAGATCATGGAACAGGCGAAACGCCCGAGGCAGGAGACGATGTCACCACCGGAGCGGATGCATGCCGTGTTAACACGACAGCGTCCTGACAGGGTCCCTTTCATCCCGTTCATTTTCGGTTTCTGTGCCAGGAATGTGGGATATCCTATTCGTTCCATTTATGACGACGCAGAGAAGAGCTTCTGGGCTCAGATGTGGACTGCGGAGATGTTTGGTTACGATGGAGGTGCGCTCTATGGCTATGCCTCCCTTGGCGGCTGGGAGTTTGGGGGAGAAATTAAGATGCCGGAGAGTGAATGGGAACAAGCGCCGATCGTCACCCGTTTTCCAGCAACGACGCCTGAGCAAGTCGAGGTCCTTGAGATTCCCGAGGTGGAAACGGCAGGGGCGTATCCCATCAACATTCAGTTCGCAAAGATCCAGCAGCAGTTCGGCATGCCTGTCACTGTCTTCGGTTTCTCGCCCTTCACAGCCGCCGGTAATGTGGCTGAGGTGGATCACCTTTGTCGGTGGATGATGAAAAAACCCGATACAGCCAATCTACTGCTACGTAAGTGCACGGATTTCCACAAGAAGGTGATTGACTATTTTGTGGACCACTTCCCTAACTACCCTATGTTCGTCTTTATGGGAGAGCCCACGGCGGCGAACCAGATCATCTCACCGAAGCAGTTTGAGGCGTTTGCGCTGCCATACATAAGGGAGGCTCATCAGCACTGCCTCGATCGAGGAATCAAAAATATTTTCGCTCACATCTGCGGTGAGCAGAACCTGAATCTACCCTATTGGGCCCAAATCCCTTACGGCGATCCAGGAATCCTTAGCTTTGGCCATGAAGTGGACTTAAGCAAAGTGGTTGAGATGTTCGGCGATCAACATGTCATCGCGGGCAATGTCGAACCTCGTATCATCCAGGAGGGGAGATGGCAAGAGGTTTACGAACTCTCCAAAGTCGCCATAGAAAAAGCTAAAAACTGCCCCTCGGGCTTTGTCCTCATGGCGGGATGTGAGGTGCCGGTCCAGGCTCCTCCCTTCAATATTTACGCCATGAAGAAGGCTGTCATGGATTTCGGTTTTTACGACTAGGCAAAGGAGGACTCCTCTTGCCCATTTTCGAGTATCGATGCAAGTCCTGCTCAAGGATATACGAATCTTTGGTCATGAGCTCGTGGGCTGAGAAGGACCTGAGCTGCCCCTATTGTGGGCATGGGAAAAGGGAAAAACTGGTCTCCGTTGTTTCTGTGGTAAGATCCCCCTCTCAAAAGCAAAGGGACAGGATGCAGGCCTTGTCGAGGGTGAATCCTGCAAAGCCGGAGGAAGTGGCGCGTCACTTGAAAGAACATGGCTCGCGTTTCGGGGAGACGGGCTTCAGAGGAACAAAGGCATGGCGGGAGGCCGTGGACCGCGTCTCAGCCGGCGGCCCCACCCTGGACGAATAAGAATCACCCTGTTTCATTCATCCGGGCCGAGTCCGTATTTTTCCGCTGTTTCAACCATGGCCTTCACGTTTTCGAGTGAGGTCCCCGGCGGCACACCGCATCCGGTCATGAGCACAAACCGGCTGGTACCCGCAGCTAGAAGGCAATTCCGGGTGTTGTCAGCAACCTGTTGCCTGCTGCCAAGAAGCAGGGAATTGATGGGGTCCACATTGCCGCCCATCGTGACGCGGGTCAAGCGCTTTCTGGACTCCGACAGGTTCATGCATTGGTCAAGGCTCAGCACGTGAAATCCGGTTTCCGCCATGGCATCAAGGATGATGGTCGTATCACCGCAGATATGCAGAATACAGGGAACCCGTAAACCCGTGACAAGGGTACGAAGCCTCGGCAGGACGAGTTCACGGAACATTCGAGGAGAGATCATGGAGGCCGAGGCCGTGGGATCCGGGATGAAAAGCACGTTGGCGCCCCGTTCCACCAGAGCCTTGCCGAAACCCAGAAGGAAGTGATTGATCCTGTCCAGCAAAGCTTCGAGAAGAGGGCGCCTTTTAAAGATCGAACGCAAAACCACGTCCGCATCAAAGATCCGGCACGCCGTGGTAAACGCCCCTTCAAATGCCCCCAAAACCGGAACGTCTCCCTTTCCATAGGCCTTCAATTCTTCGACCGCTTCAAGAATGATCAATAGGGCTGAATCCTTTTTCGGGTCCGGAAGACGGATCCTCCCGATATCCTCCACTGTGACGGCGCTGAAGGGAATGGGATCCGAGATGGGTCCTGTCGCGGGAAAGCGGACCCTGCATCCAAATGCAGCAGGCACAAAGAGGGCATTGGCGTAGGCAAATAAAGCGTCGTAGCCCGCAGCTTCCTTGGCCCTGATCTGGGCTTGAGCGATCAGTTTGCCGTCTGAGGCGACCTTTGATGGAGGTGCCTCTGAAAAGTTGGTGGCAGCCCACCCTGCCGCCATTGGAAACAGGGGCACACGATCCTTGGGTCTTCCCTTCAGGGCATCATGAAAACGCTCCATAGCTGAGTAGCTCATATCGACCTGGCTCCTTGTCTATTTTGCAATGAAATCTGCCAGGACAGATTTCATATAACGCCCTTCGGGGGCTTCTTTTCTCCCCGAAGGGCAATGTCTGAAATCCGATGAAGTCGGATTTCAGGAAGAGACCAACCCCTCCAGCCGGGCCTTGGTACTTCTCCGCAACATGCGAAGGACTCACTAAAGAATCTAGACCAGCCAAAGCCTGAGTGTCAACTCTCTATCAAGTGAAGGCGCGCGCAGCCGAGTCGGAAGCGGAATCGGCGGGATTCGATTACGAAAAACCCCCCTTGACGCCATAAGGAATCAAAGAGGGGCTTAGGAGGAAAGAGTTTTGTACTCTTACACGCTAAATATAACGCACTTAGCATGCGATGCAAGGGGAGCCCATCAAAGGTGTCAGACTGCTTATGCCCAAGATATGCTTCAGAAAAAAAGTTCCCGAATGAAACCCGACTGCCTTTTCATTCGGGGAAAAAGAGGTTATGAGGTTGGTTGAACAAAAGACGAGCTTTTGTTTAAGAATATCGCATTGTCATACGCTGATCAATAGGGCGAATACCCCATTTCAACGATAAATGCCCCCCATATCACGACAGGGAGCTTTTCTGTTGTCACGGGCTAGTCATCGATTGTATACGAAGAAGAGTCCACTGCAGGCCTTCGGCCATGACCAAATGCCTCGCGGCCAGCTGGGGGGTGGTCTCTGACGAGTCCGCAACCGGAAATCGACTCGTCTCCTTTAACCGCCCCAGGGATCTTAAGTCTTTTTCTGAGTAGGCGCATTTCTCCTGAGCCAACCGGAGAAGCGATCTTTTGGGGCTACCACCATAACCCACTGAGTTTTCGGCGCCGGTTTACGCCCCAGTGGAAATGGTTGCGGCTCTGAAGAGACCACCCCCCCAGCTGGCCTTAGAACTTCTCCGCAACCTGCGAAGAAGTTGCGCCTTAAGGCTCTAATTCTGTGGACTGCAAGGAGATGAAGGATGCACCATTTTGATTACCAAAGAGCTTCTACCCTCAAGGAGGCCTTCGATGCCGTGTGGGACTCAAAAGGGTCCTCCGTATTCATGGCGGGCGGGACGGACCTTCTCGTCAAGATCAAGGAAGGAATCATACGACCCCTGCGGGTCATTGATATGAAGGGCATCAGAGAAACGCAAGGCTTCTCCGTAACGGACAGAGAATTTTCAGTGGGCTCCTTGACCACAATCCGAACCCTGGAGACTTCACCAGTTGCATGTCGGAAAGTTCCACTGTTGACTCAGGCCGCCGCCAGGCTCGGTTCGGTTCAGGTGAGGAACAGGGCGACCATCGGAGGAAACCTGTGCAACGCAGCGCCCTCGGCTGAAACGGCCCCGGCACTTTTGGCCCTTGAAGCTCGAGCCGAGATCTATGGCCGCAAAGGCCTGAGGGCCGTTGACCTGCGCGATTTCTTCCTGGGGCCGGGAGCGACCATTCTGGAAGAAGGAGACATCCTCACTTCCCTGAAGATCCCGTTGAGTGAAACCCGCCGAGGTGCCGTCTACTATAAGGTGACGACGCGAAAGGCGATGGACATAGCTTTTGTCGGCGTGGCGGTCCTGCTCGACATCGATGAAGAGGGCCGCATAGAAAAAGCGCGCATTGCCTTGGGCGCCGTTGCGCCCACTCCCATCAGGGTTCCTAGTGCTGAGGACGTGCTGGTGGGGAGAACCCCGGATTCCGCGCTGTTCCGTGAATCGGCCGAACTTGCAGCGCAAGCGTGCCGGCCTATCACGGACCTGAGAGCGAGCGCCGGGTACCGAAGAGAAATGGTGAACCAGCTCTGCCTGCGGGGTCTCATGACCGCTTATCAGCAGGCCAAGTCTTTCAGGGAGGGTGCCGACGCATGAAAGAGACCGTGGAATTTGTAGTGAATGGTCACAAGGTCCGGTTGGCCGTGGCGGGAAGCGAAACCCTTCTGGAATGTCTGAGAGATCAACTGGGCCTCACAGGGACAAAGAGGGGCTGCGATCAGGGCGACTGCGGTGCTTGTACCGTGCTTATGGACGGACAGCCGGTGAATTCCTGCCTCGTGCTTGCGGCGGAAGCGGGGGGCAAAGAAATTACGACCATCGAAGGGTTAAGTGGGAACCAAGAGCTTCACCCCTTGCAGCAGGCTTTTGTCGACTATGACGCCATTCAGTGCGGATTTTGCACTCCCGGCGTCGTTCTGACTGCGGCAGCCCTGCTCAGGGAGAATCCCAATCCTTCCGAGGCGGAGATTCGTCACCATTTGCAGGGCAACCTGTGCCGCTGCACGGGTTACGGCAAGCTGGTTCAGGCCGTTCAAGCGGCGGCGAGGAACCGTCTCCGGGATGAAAAGGAAAATGTGGCGGGCAATGAAATCAGACGGTTAGACGCCCCTGAAAAGGCCGCCGGCGCTGCCGTCTTCCCCGGCGATATGAAACGCCCGGGAATGCTGATCTGTAAAATCCTTCGCAGCAAGATACCCCACGGCCACATAAGAAGGATAATTACGGAAAAAGCCTTGTCTTTGCCCGGGGTTGCCGGTGTGATAACGGCAAGGGATTTCCCGGATGTGAGAAGCGGTATCAGCGTCCAGGACCAGACGGTGATGGCAAGCGGAGAAGGTCCGATACATAGGCGAGGCTGTAGCAGCGGTAGCGGCCGTTGATGCCGACACGGCGGATCGAGCCCTTGATCTTATCGAAGTGGAGATCGAGGAACTCGAGGGCGTCTTTGACTTTAACCGGAGCATTCAACCGGAGGCCCCGCTCATTCATGAAGATTACGAAACCTACACCTGCATCAAGCCCCTGAAGCGGTATGGCAACGTCTGCCTTCACGCCAAAATACAAAAAGGAGACATTCAGAAGGGCTTTGCCGAAAGCGACGAGATATTCGAAGATACCTACACCATGCCCGTCGTCCATCAAGCCCCCATGGAGCCGAGAGCCGTGGTTGCCGAAAGCGATTCTCTCGGCCATCTGCGCCTATGGTGCAGCACGGCGCGGCCTTTCGATATCCGTGAAGGCCTTGCCCATGCTTTGGGCCTTCCCATGACCAGTATCAGAGTCACCGCCGCCAGGACGGGCGGGGGTTTTGGCGGCAAAGGCGAGATGACGATTGAACCCATCGCGGCCCTGCTTTCGATGAAGACGAAAAGACCCGTCAAGCTGGAAATGTCCCGCAGGGACGACTTTCTGTCTGCCAATCCCCGTCACTCCATGGAAATCCATATCAAGACGGGAGTGAAAAGGGACGGAACCCTGCTGGCAAGGCGGGCTGTCATAAAAGTCGACACGGGCGCTTATGCCTATTTCGGCCCCAACACGACTTCCAACGCAACGTTACTCATCACGGGTCCTTGCAGTATTCCGAATCTTTTCATCGAAGGCATCTGCGCTTACACCAACAAGATATCCTGCGGCCCCTGCAGGGGACCCGGCGCGCCTCAGGCTCATTTTGCGGCGGAAACCCACCTCGACCGTATTGCTCGAGAGCTCCATATGGATCCCATCGCCCTGCGCCTGAAGAACGCTCTGAAAGTCGATGATTCGACGGCCACCGGTCAGGTTTTGGGATATACTGGTTATTCAGAAGTTCTTACACAACTTCAGGCATCCATAGAAAAACACTTCCGGAACCTGAAAGTCAACGACAAGGAAAAGGCGGTCGGAATAGGCATGGCGGGTTGTTTTTGGGGCATGCCGGGCCTAGGTTCAAGCGCAACGATCAAGCTCAACGAGGACGGAAGCGCCGTCCTTTCCACAGGCGCCGTCGAAATAGGGGCCGGGTCCAACACAGCCATGGCCCTGCTGGTTGCACAAGGCCTGGGAATTCCCTTTGAGCGCGTCAAGGTAATCAGCGGTGACACGGATACATGCCCTTATGACTTCGGCGCGATAGGGAGCCGGACGACTCAAGCCATGGGAGTGGCGGTCCACCAAGCCATCGAGGGCGTGAGGAACCAGCTCTTTGATTTCGCGGAGGGGCACTTGGAGGCGCCGCGAGAAATCCTTGCTCTCGGCGACGGGAAAATCTATGTGACGGAAAAACCCGAAACCGCGGTTCCCATTGCCAAGGCCGTGCACCACTTGACCATCATGAAAGGGGGCCCGGTGCTTGCCACCGGAAGCAACACGGCCCCCAATCCTCCCTTCCACATGGAGCGGGTGGAGAGCCACACGATGCCGAGTAAACCGTTCTTTGCCTTCGGCGCCCAGGCCGCTGCGGTGGAAGTGGACAAGATAACCGGAAAGGTGAATGTGCTGAAGGTCGTCGCTGCCCACCACGTGGGTAAAGCCGTGTTTCGATCGGGCATCGAAGGCCAGATCCAGGGTGGTGTAGCCATGGGTTTGGGATATGCCTTAAGCGAAGAAGTCATTTTCGCTGAAGGAAAACCGCTAAACGATTCTTTCCTCGACTATCGACTTCCCACCACGGAGGACGTTCCGGAGATCGTTCCCGTCATCGTCGAAAAAGAAGATGCAAGAAGCCCGGAGGATATCAGAGGAGTGGGCGAGCCGCCTGCTATTCCCACCGCCGCAGCCGTTGCTAACGCCGTCTATGACGCTGTCGGCATTCGGGTCAACTCTTTGCCTTTAACGCCTGAGAGGATCTATTGGGAGTTGAAAAGAAAAAAGGACCGGTCTGAATAGCATAGCCTCGTAAGACGTCAGGATCTCTTTTTCAGTCATTTCTGTCCCCGGCACAATGCGGGGCAAGGGTCCTCTCCTTGCCGTCATCGGCGATATCAACCCAAGCCCCACATTAGCTTCATTCTACTCACTGGAGTAAGGTGGCGGCGGCGGTGCGCCTCCTGCTCCTGGCGGCGGTGGCGGTGGCTCCGAGTTGTATCCCGACGGCGGTGGCGGAGGAGCGGCGTTATAGTTATAGCCCGGCGGCGGGGGTGGAGGAGGAGCCGATTGAGTGCGCTGCGAGGGGCGCACTACACCCGGAATGAGGTTCCCCTTCGCATACATGCACTGCTCATAGGCATTGTCGTACCGCCTCTGGAGTTCCCAGCCGGATGCATAGGCCGGACCACTGGATACAGCGGCGCCACCCACGAGGCCGCTGGCGGCCCCGATGGCGGCACCGGCGCCCGGGTTACCGGAAGCAGCGCCGATAGCGGCGCCCAGACCCGCACCCAACAGCGTGCCAACCGCGGCTCCGCCCACGATATTCTGGTTGGCCGCTTCAGCCGGTTCCTGCCCGGTCTGCCGTGCGGCCCAATCCCTGCAGGCAAAGTCTTCAGCCTGGAACACCTCGAAAGGCTTTCCGGAGGGCGGGAGCACCATGACGCTCGGCCCTGTCGGAACCGTCGCACACCCGCCCAGCACCGCTGCGGCAAAAAGCAAAAGAAGATATCTTCCCCTCTTCATCTTTCTTCACCCCCTCTCTACGGTTTGGGCGGAGCAGGCTGCGGTACCACCTTCATCCAGCCGCCCGGACAGTTGTTGACGTAGGGGTAATAGCCTTGAGGATCCTGACAGTAATACCAGTAGTTCTGCTGAGGCTGCTGCGGCTCGACGTATACCGGAGGCGATTGAACGACCGGAGGAGCTGAATAATAACCATAACCATAGGAGTAAGGGTACCACGAATACCACGGCGGCCCGATCACGATTGAGCCTCCCCAATAGGAGCGCGGTCCCCATGAATGGTAATGCCGATGCCAGTCCACATAATGACTTCCCCACCCCGGATAACCCGACCTAATACCGACACTGCCATGGACGCCCGAATGCGCGGCGTATCCCGATAAAGGGACCATGAAAACCATCAAGGTTGCCAAGAGAATCGCGTATATAGCCTTCTTCTTCATGTTTCTTCCTCCCGCACAACAAATATGCTCAAATGGTATCTTAAACAAAGAGACCAATAAATCCAAGATAAAGCCAACCGGAAAAAGTCAAGGTCTGGTATTTCAGTAATCATCTTATCGCACAAATAAAGTCGGCGCCCCTGTTGAAAAGGTTACAATAAAATTTTAAGCGATGAGCCTCTCCATCCAACAAGCGAGAGAAATCCTTGACTTGCGGGCCTCCGGCTGTAACCATACACCGCGCCGGTCAGACCGGGCCTTAGGCCTTCTCCAAAAAACTGCGGAGAAGCTGCCGGCCAAGATTCCGGAAGTTTACCCGCAGGGGTTCGCATGCTTTTCACCCGTCGCTTTATTGCTATCACCGTGGTCAATTTTTTTGCAGCCTGTAACCTGGGCGCTTTCTATCTCTTTCCGCTCTTTCTCGCTGATCGTGGTGGAACCGTTGCGGATATCGGATACGTCATGGGCATCTTCTCGCTGGCATCCGTTTTCTCCCGACCACTGATATCCGATTTGATAGACCATCTCGGTCGAAAGCGATCTTACGCGCTCGCCTCTCTGGTCATGATCGCTACCTCTTCGGCTTACCTGTCCTTTTCAGGACAATTGGCGGACTTTTACCTGCTCCTGCTCCTGGTCCGGGCAGCCCACGGGGTGAGCGGAGGGCTTAGTTTCACCGCAGGTTTCACCTATGCCGCTGACATCATACCTGAAAGCAGAATGAACGAGGGCATCGGTCTATTCGGCACCTCCGGGCTTCTGGGGTTTGCTATCGGCCCGGTCATGGCAGAGATGGTCATCAGGCATTGGGGTTTCTCAGCCTATTTTCTCTCCGCCGCGATTCTGCCGGCCATCGGACTCGTGGTCCTCTTCCCCTTGCCTGAAACCTATATTCATAAGCGCGGCCAGACGGACACGGCTTTCTTTACCCTGCTCCGGCAATCAAGGATCATCTTTGTTGCCACACTGGTTCTCATCATGGGGATCGGAGTAGCCTCCACGAGCGGCTTTGTCTCCCTTCTTGCCCAAAGCCGGGGAATCCTGTTTGTTTCCGCCTATTTTCTGGCTTACTCCGGAGCGGCTGTAGCGTCGCGCATTGCGGGCGGACGGCTGGCTGACCTGGTAGGTGAGAGTCGTGTTATCCCCCCGGCCTTGGGTGTATGCGGCATGGGTTTGATCCTTCTCGTATTCACCAGCAGTATCCACTCTCTCGTTCTGGCCGGCTTAATCTCGGGAGCGGCCCACGGTCTTTTGTATCCCGGTCTGAACACCATGGCCGTGCGCAATGTGGCTGCCGTCCATCGCGCAAAAATTCTCGCCATTGTGACCGGTTCCTTTGACGCCGGCATTTTCGTGGGTTCTATTGGGCTGGGCCAGGTCGGCAAGTATCTTGGTCTGCCGGCCATTTTTCTCACGGCCGGCCTTGCCTTTTTTATCGGTCTCGGCATCTTTCTGGTGCGGCCCGCGGGCAAAACAGCATAGAGCAATCTTGTTTTCGACCGTTAACGCTCAATGGCCTATTGCTTGGCCGCGATGTCTTTCATCTCTTTCACAAATCCGTCAAAGTCGTTGATCACTCCAACATGGTTCATGAGGACTTTGCCGCTCCTGGTCGCCAACACCGTCGTGGGTGTGCCCGGCATGCCTACTTTTCTCCAGATGTCCCCCTTTTCGTCAGTGAATATGGGAAAGGGAACCCTGAAATTAGCCTTAAAAGCATCTGCCTTCTTCTTGTCATCCAGGCAGGCTATCCCTATGATCTTAATGTCTTTGGACAAGACTGGGTCATCCTGAATCAAGTGGTAGAGCCTGTTAACTACAGGCGCGTTCTTGGCGCACACCGGTCACAATGCTTCGAGGAACTCGATCAGAACGAGCTTTGATCCGATGCCGGAAAGAGTAAAGGGCTCATTGCTTTTCAGGCCAAGATATGTTTGCTCTTCCGGCGAATTGGGAGCTGCCAGCGTAAATTGGGGCACCTGTGAGCCAACGGCAAGCACATTGGCCTGCGCACCAAAGGCCGATGCGCCTTGCGAAATGAACAACAGGCCGATGAGAAGTTGCAGGTATTTTTGGATCTGTTTTGGACTCATGGGACATCCTCCCTCCAGACCGCCCCCTGCGAGGCGGCTCGATGACAAATTACTCAATCCGTTTGTGCTACTTCAAAATCTTGATACTGTCTACGCTGTAACCCTTGTCTTTTATTGCTTGGGCCACTTTTTCAGCACTGGTCTTCGCCGGGTCGTAACTTACAGTGACATTTCCCGTGCCCGAGTCCACGTAAACGGAATTCACTCCATCAACTGTGTTTACGGTACCCCGTACCGATTCGGCGGTAATCAGTCACTCGAGGCATTCGGGAACATGGAGCACGGCGGTCTGGGATCCCGAGCCAGAAACATGGGCACAGGCAAACAAAAAAAATAGAGCTGGAACAATCAAAAACAACACGGCTTTTCTGTATTTCATGGGACTCTCCTCATTGATGTTAATTTTTGGCCTCTTCCTTACTCTTTCCGGAGTCCTTTTTCCCGCAGCTCAACACTCTTCTCCGCAGCAAAATGAAGACTCTCTTCTCGGGATGCGTACTTGCTCCCGTCTTTTATCGATTATCGCCACGAATGAAACGCCGAGTAAATAGGGTAAGACCTGTATTCAGATGCGATTTTTGCTGTACGTCTCCGTGCAATGAGCCCATGGATGTTCCTGAACCCCCCGGAACGAAATGCATGTCAGGGGGCAGTGGTTCGGGAACGGCCCGAGATCCGCTGCTCAGGGTGCACCGGAAACAGAGTGGATGGTTTATCGCCCTGCGCCGTGTGCCGTGTACCAGGCTGATGCCTGCGTCAGGCGTAGAGTCTGTCCATTTCGCTCAGCAT
Source organism: uncultured delta proteobacterium (assembly GCA_963740905.1). GTDB lineage: Bacteria > Desulfobacterota > DSM-4660 > Desulfatiglandales > HGW-15 > JAFGDM01. The sequence goes on along the minus strand of CAVUFY010000016.1, from coordinate 50,500 downwards.
CTTTCCTCCGGTACAGAAACCGAAGCATTCTCTGCAGTAAAGGCATTCTCGTCCCAGCTCCGGCACGAGTGCAACTTCCCGATCAATACCCCTGCCTTTAAAGTAGGCGGCATGCATGTTTTTCACTTCAGCGCAATAGCGGACACAGATTCCGCAGAGGCTGCAATCCGTGCTCTCTGTCCGAAACCGCGAGTGGGTCACACCGCACTCCGACGCATATTTTTGCGCAGCGGGCCACAAAAGCTCGATGATCATCCGACGGATTCTTTTCACCTTCTCTGAGTGAGTTTCGACCTCCAGGTTTTCTTCCACCTGATAAACGCAGGAGGCAACGAGCTTTTTGCGGCCTTTTCGGACGATTTCAACCATGCAGAGGCGGCAGCCGCCGTAAGGTTCCAATTTATCGTTATGGCACAGGGTGGGAATTCGAACGCCTGCGCTTTTCGCGGCCTCAAGAATCGTGGCGCCCTCTTGGGCTTTTACTGATTTTCCGTTAATTTTCAGACTGACTTCCTTCACGTTAGGTCCCCCTTTCTACGCGGCAAAGGCTGTCGGACGTGACACCCCTGATGCCTTGATCACGGCGGAAAACTTGTCGGGGCACACGGAGTAGCATGCACCGCACTTGATGCACTTATCCCCATCGATAGAGAAGATTTTCTTCTCCTTCTCCGAGATCGCGGCGACGGGACAGTTCTTCTTGCACAAACCGCAGCCTTTGCACTTCTCCGGGTCGATACTGAAGCCGATAAGCTCTTTGCATACCCCGGCGGGGCAGCGTTTCTCCTTGATGTGGGCTTCGTACTCATCCCTGAAGTGCCTGATGGTGCTCATCACCGGATTTGACGCCGATTGTCCCAGGGCGCACAGCGAGGCCTCTTGCAGGACCTCGGCCAAAGCCTCCAGCAACTCAATGTCTCCCTCCCTTCCGTTTCCGGAAGCGATGTCGTTGAGGATAAGCAGCATCTGTCGAAGACCCTCTCTGCAAGGAGCGCACTTGCCGCACGATTCATGGGCAAGAAAATCGACATAATATCGGGCCGTATCCACCATGCACGTCTCGTCATCCATCACGATCATCCCGCCCGAGCCCATCATGGACCCGGCCTTGGTAAGCTCGTCAAAATCGACAGGGAGGTCGAGCAGGCTCTCGGGCAAGACCCCGCCGGACGGCCCTCCGGTCTGTACCGCCTTGAAATTTCGGCCCATGAGGATCCCACCTCCGATCTTGAAGACGATGTCACGCAGACTGATTCCCATAGGGACCTCGACGAGACCCGTATTGTTGACCTTGCCCACAAGGGAAAAGACCTTGGTGCCGCTGCTTCCCTTCGTGCCCATCTTCTTGAACCAAGACGATCCGTTATTGACGATGAAGGGCACATTTGCCCAGGTCTCAACATTGTTCAGACAGGAAGGCTTGTCCCAGAGGCCTTTTTCCGACGTATGGATGTACTTGGGCCGGGGCTCACCCACGTGGCCCTCGATCGCGTTCATCAACGCGGTGGATTCGCCAGACACAAAGGCCCCCGCTCCCCGATGAATTCGCACGTTGAAGTCGAACCCTGTCCCCAGGATGCCTTCACCCAGCAATCCGCTCTCCTTTGCCTGATCCAGGGCGCGCTGGGTGTTTTGAAGGGCGAAGGGGTATTCCTGCCGAACGTAGATGAAGCCTTCGTGGGCTCCGATGGCGTATGCGCCGATGATGAGGCCTTCGAGAACACCGTGGGGATTTCCCTCCAGAAGGCTTCTGTCCATGTACGCACCGGGATCGCCCTCATCGCCGTTCACGATCACATACTTTGGCTCACCGGGTGCCTGGCGTGTGGACTCCCACTTGACGCCGGTGGGAAATCCTCCTCCTCCCCGGCCTCTTAAGTCCGCCTCCCTTATGGTCAGGATGACTTCCTGAGGAGTCATCTGGGTGAGCACCCTTGCCAGGGCTGAATATCCTCCAATGCCGATATAGTCTCTGATGCTGGTCGGGTCGATAACGGCGTTGTTGGCAAGCAGAACACGATTCTGGTGCTTGTAAAAAGGGATATCATCAAGGTGGGCGATCCTGTCGCCGTTATGCGGATCCTGATACACAAGGCGTTCGACCACCTCGTTTCCCACAACTGTTTTTGAAACGACCTCGGGCACGTCCTCCGGCTTCATCTGAAGGTAGCAGATCTTCTGCGGGAGAAGAACCGTGACCGGACCCCGCTCACAGAATCCGTGACACCCTGTCTTACGAAGTGCCACCCTCTCATAGAGCCCCTGCCTGAGGAGTTCCTTATGGAATGCGTCATACAGCCCCGACGATCCGCAGGTGAAGCAACCGGTTCCCGAACAGACGGTAATCGCAAGAGGTTTCTTCTGACGTTCCGAGACAACCGCCCGCATGAGGCCTTCGAGATCGCTGATGGAAGACAGCTTCTTCATTCGCTCACCTCCTCTTTTCCCAGAGACGTGAAGGTCTCTTTGAGCTGGCCGAGGGACGGATTGCTGATGTAGGAGTCATCCACCTGAATGACAGGGGACAGGGCGCAGCATCCGAGACAGTGCACCGTCTTAAGCGTAAACATCTGGCGGTCGTCGGTCTGCCCCTCCTCGATGCCCAGAAGGGCGGATGCCTTGCTCAGAAGGTCGGGAGCGCCTCGCACGTGACAGGCGGTGCCCATGCAGACTTGGACGCGATGCGCCCCCTGGGGCTCCAGGCTGAATGCCTCATAAAAGTTCACAATGCTGTAAACTTCAGCCAGGGGAACGTTCAATCGTTCGGAGATCCACATCAGGGCGTGACGGGGCAGCCAGCGCAGTTTGGCTTGGGTATCCAGCAGGATCTGAATCAGTGAACTTTTCGTGTAATCATGTTTCCTGATGATTTCGTCCACGGACCTCAGCTCGTTGACCACATCCAGAATGGCCCTCTCTCTCTTCTTGATCCGCCCGAGATTTCCGGCGTGATACTTCGCCTCTTCCTCCAGCCTGCTCAGTTCGTCGAGAAAATCCACTCTCTCGAAGCCTGCGGAATAGCTCTCCGAAAGGACCGACAAGCCCTTCAGAATCACGTCCTGCTTCGTTGGAGAGGCATCCGCATCGGTCGTCTCCTGCAATTTCGTTTCCTGCCTTGCCGCCGATTCTTTCTTCAACTGGCTCAGCTTTGTTCCCCGCCTTACGGCTTCAACCAGTTTTTCCGGCTCAAAGGGCTTGGTGAGGTAATCGAAGGCTCCGATTTTCATTGACTCCACCGCGGAATCAATCGTCGCATAGCCCGTAATCACAATGGGGACGATATGAAGATCAATCTCAGGGATCTTCCGGAGCACCTCCATACCGCTGACCCCCGGCATCTTGAGGTCCAAAAGCACCACGTCGGGCTTGATCTCCTCAAGCAGCCGAATTCCTTCCGTTCCGTTCAGGGCAACTGCCGTGCCGAACCCGCTTTCTTCGAGCGTCTGCCGGCAACCCTCGCACATGGGTTCCTCGTCGTCAATGACGACGACAGAGGGGGTTCTGGCACTCTGAGCCCCTCCATTGCTTCGCAGTCTCACTTTCTCCGGACTCATAGGCAACTCCTTTTCCTTTCCTTGGGTTGGAACACTTGTCAACTCTCGGTACAAGGCGCACGGCGCAGGGCGAAAATCATTCCGTTTCCCGTGACCTGTGGACCATCGACCTTTCCTGAAACAACTCCCTTGTCAAGGTCCTTACAGCTTAAGGCTCTAATTCCTTCCCCGATCATGGGAGGAAATCGTACTTCTTCCGGCCTTTCACCCATATATGCAATGGCCCTGCCAGTTCTCCTCGATGGCTGGCCGGTGGGAAGCCTGTCGGTCGTAACAGATTGTTATTTCATGGTTTATCTTTGTCACGCCAGAAGATCTGTTTGGATAGGAGGTGACAGGAATTCGAAGACAATGGTACTTTTTGTATCAGCCATCTTTTGCATATGGTTCTTTCTGTGCCAAGGCCCGGCCCCTTTCACAGGATTACTGAAGAACCGGTGGCGTTTTTTCGCCCGAAGGCGACCGGTCGTAGCCAATAGCATATTTCCTCATTTTCTCACGCAAAGTCTTGCGGTTGATGCCGAGGCGTGCCGCCGCCCGGCTTCTGTTGCCGTTGCACTCCTTCAGCACTTCCGTGATCTGTCTCTTTTCCAATTCTGCAAGTGAACTGCCATGGGATAACTCATCATGGATCCCGGGTGCGACATCACTGAGCATCAGATCCTTGGATTCGAGCACATCGCCTTCTGACACCACTATGGCCCTCTCCAGGGCGTTCCGCAATTCCCTCACGTTTCCCGGCCACTGGTATGTCTTCATCAGGGCCATCGCTTGTTCGGAGATTCTCATCCGCCTGATATGCCTCTGTTGACACAGCCTCTCCAGAAAATACTCCGCCAGCGCCGGAGTGTCCTCTCGCCTTTCCCGCAGCGGCGGGATATGAATGGATACCACGTTCAGCCGGTAAAAGAGGTCTTTCCGGAACCTGTTCTCTTCGATTTCGTTCAACAGGTCTTTGTTGGTGGCCGCGATGATCCTCACGTCCACCTTCCTTGTCCTGGGGCTCCCGACTTTAGGGATTTCCTGCTCCTGGACCACACGGAGCAAACGGGCCTGAAGACTCATGTCAATATTGGAGATCTCGTCCAGAAACAGGGTGCCGCCGTGAGCGATCTCAAACTTCCCCTTGGTCGTGTCGATGGCGCCGGTGAAAGAACCTTTCAGGTGCCCGAACATCTCGCTTTCAAATAGGCTTTGCACCAGAGAGCCGCAGTCTACGATCACAAAGGGATGTCGGTGTCTCCTGCTTTGCGTGTGAATAATCCGCGCAACCAGTTCCTTTCCGCTTCCTGTCTCCCCTGTAATCAGGACCGTGGAATCCATGGGGGCTACTTTCCTCAGGAGACGAGTGACCCGCTTGAAGGCGGGCGATTGCCCTACGAGTCTGTCCGACGGGACGTCCGGATCATTCAGGGCCGCATGAATACACGAGTCCTCGAGAGCATGCCGTTTGCTGGATACCGCCTTTTCCACCAGACTCAGCAACTGCTCGGGATCGAAAGGCTTGCAGAGGAAATCATAAGCCCCCAGTTTCCCTGCCTGCATAGCCGTATCGATGGTTCCATACCCGGTGATCACAATGACTGCCATACCGGTATCCAGTTGCTGGAGGGTTTTCAGGATCTCCATCCCGGGAATGCCCGGCATCTTCAGGTCCAGGAGGACCACATCAAAAGTCTCCCCCCTGGCTCTTTCCAGGGCCAGGAGTCCGTTCGGAACGGCTTGGGCCCGATATCCCGCCTCGGACAGGGTCTGAAGGCACCCTACGCGCATGGATTCATCGTCGTCGATGATCAAGACATTTGCAGACACCCCTCATCCCTCCTGTCCATCGGCAGCATGACGACAAAAAGACTTCCCTTTCCCTCCAGGCTGGACACCGTGATGTCGCCGCCGTGCCTCTTGATGATCCCGTAACTGATAGACAAACCGAGTCCGGTCCCGTGCCCCACTCCCTTGGTGGTATAGAAAGGCTCGAAGACACGGTCGAGCACCTCCTTGGACATTCCGCATCCCGTGTCCCCGAAGCCCACTTCAATACGGTCTGCTTCGGGCGCAAGCCGCGTGGTAATGGTCATTGTTCCTCGTCCTCGCATCGCGTGCACCGCATTCATGATGATGTTGACAAAGACCTGTTGAATCTGGGCAGGGTCCACGACGGCATCGGGCAGGTTCTCCCCGAATTGTCTGACCACCTCCACATTTTGAAACATGGGCTGGTTTTGGAAGAGATCCACCGTCTTGCTCGCTAACAGATTCAAATTCGTGGGTTCTGCCTTGGGCTCGCGCTGGCGCGCAAATTCGAGCAGCCCCTGGACAATATTCTGGCAGCGTTTGACTTCCCGCTCGATTCTTTCCAGGTTTTCACGCACAGGGTTGTCCCCGGAGCACTTGTTCAGCACAAGCCGATTGAAAAGAAGGATGCTCCCAAGAGGGTTGTTTATCTCGTGGGCAACCCCCGCAGCCAGCTGTCCGATCATGGCGAGCCTCTCGGATTTCATGACCTCCTCCTGGGCCCGAAGCCGCAACTCCTTATCCCGGTCACGGATAGACCTGGCCATGCAGTTAAACGACCTGCCCAGTGCCGCGATCTCCGGCGGGGGTTTGTGCAGATGAACCTGTTCATCGAGGTTTCCGCGGGCCAGGTTCTCTGTGGCATTAATCAGGGAAGTGATAGGTTTCAGGGTTGATCTGATGAATACATAGCAAAGCAGGAGAGATAGACCGAGACCCCCCATGGTGATCAAGAGAAAAGACCAGAAGGCATCCCTCTGAATCTCCCTGAAGCGGTCCTCGAGAACACCGATGCTTAACATGCCCACAATCCGGTCATGTATGTCTTTGATAGGTTCGTAAGCCGTCACATAACGCCTGTTGACTGCAAAGGGCCTGCTTATCCATGTTCGACCCTTTTTCAGGACATGGTCATAGACGTCATCCGAGACCACGGTCCCGAGAGCCCTCTTTCCGCTTTCTGCTTTCACCGTCGTGGCAATCCGTATGTCGGAGAGGAAGATCGTGGCGAGTCCCACGTCTCTCCTTTTGTAGGTCTCGGTTCCGTAGATCTTTTTCATGATGTGGTCCACCAGCGTGGATCCGTTGTTGAGCACTCTTCCGCCGTAAAGCACTCCGAGCAGTTTTTGATGCTCATCCAGGACGGGCGCTCCCGCAACAATGGCCAGCCCCGAAAACACCTGACTTCGATTCTCCCACCCCAGGTAGGGTGACGGAACGACCTTGACGAAGGCGCGTTGAGCAAGAACGGGGTTCTCCTCCATCATGTCTTGTTCTCCGAGAACACAGGTGAAGGCGACACCCGTTTTCTCACTGACGACTCTTCTCACGATTTCCCGACCCAATTCGCTGATCTGGGTCCCGTTGAGGTTTTGGGGACGACAGACAACATCACCGTTCACGGTGGCCAGGGTTAAGATTTCAAGGTTTTCTCTTTCCGCCATTCTGGCCAGCCGTTCAGCCAGCTTGCCTCTGTCAGCGTCGAGATCGAACTCGCCGCTGAAGAAGCCCAAGGCGGATAGCCGGACCGTTTCCCTGATACTGCCCACTTCCTCCAGGTACACGTCTCGCGCGGACCTCAGGTCGAGCCTGACCTTGTCTTCAATTCTGGCTACGATGGCTTCGTCTATGAGATTGAGACCTATGAAACAAGAAAGGGCTGTAATCGTAATGATAACGACGAAAACGCCCAGAAAAAGCCTTTTGCTCAAGGACATTCTTATTTTACCCGCAGATAGAAAAGCTCTGATGGCCTTGAAAGATAGGGTAGTGAATCCCACCTCCGGTGTCAACTCCTATGCCTTTAACTAAAGTCCTTGACATAGCGATCCGGGTGCTCTAGATTGGTTATGCTTTCAAGTCCGGTTTTGGCCATTATCCCCAGAGCCTGTAGAAAAGGCTGCTGGGGATTTTTGTTATCTTCGGCTCAAGACATCGAGATGTCGGCCTTGACGGGCAAAAACTGGAAAAAGAGTTTGCGACAGCCTCTGGGGCTCAAATTCCAAGGAGTCATTCGCCCCACGGCGTTCGGGCCGGGATTCAAACCCGGATCCAATTTAAGAAAAGGAGTATTCGTGAATTTCAAATCGTTTCAACTGGACCCTTGTATCGAATCCGGCATCAACACCCTCGGTTACACCGTGCCGACACCGATTCAACTTCAATCTATTCCATCTATTCTTCAGGGCAGGGACCTGATGGGGCTGGCTCAGACCGGTACAGGAAAAACAGCCGCGTTTGCGCTTCCAATTCTGCAACGGCTCATGGCGGGACCGCGAAAGCAGGTGCGTGCGCTGATCTTGGCGCCGACGCGGGAACTGGCGGAACAGACCCACGAGGCTTTCAGCCGGCTGGGCCGGCTAACAAAAGTGAAAAGTTTCACCATTTATGGCGGCGTGGACAAGAGCCCTCAGATCAGGAGACTGCGCGACGGCTCGGAAATCGTTGTGGCTTGCCCCGGACGCCTGATCGATCTCATGGGCCAGAGGGCGATCGATCTGAGCCACGTAGAGATCCTCGTCCTTGATGAGGCGGATCGCCTGTTTGACATGGGTTTTCTGCCGGACATCCGGAAGATCTTGAAACAACTCCCGGTTCGGCGTCAGACGCTCCTCTTCTCGGCAACCATGCCGGGCGGTATCAGGGATCTGGCGCGGGACATCCTGCATGATCCGGTCATAGTCCAGATCGGTGAGAGCGTCCCCGTATCCACAGTCTCCCACAGAGTTTACCCCGTTGAGGCGCACCTCAAGACAGCGCTTTTGATGAAGATCCTCCATTGCACGGACACGGAATCCGTGCTTGTCTTCACCCGCACAAAACACAGGGCCACGCGCCTCGCCGAGCAGATGAAAAGAGGCGGTTTTCCCGTGACGTCGCTTCAGGGCGATCTGTCGCAACAAAAGCGGCAGAGAGCGCTCGACGGTTTTCGCAGCGGCATGTACCGGATTCTTGTCGCCACCGATATCGCCGCCCGCGGGATCGATGTTTCCGGTATATCGCACGTGATCAATTATGATATGCCCGAGACCGTCGATGGATACACGCACAGAATCGGACGAACCGGCCGTGCAGCCAAGACCGGAGATGCCTTCACCTTCGTAACGCGCAAGGAAAGCGCCCTTCTATGGGGCATCGAGAATGTTCTCGGTGAAAAGATTGAAACGCGCATGCTGGAGGACTTCGATTACTCGTTTCCGGCGCCGGAAGGCAGCGTAGGACCGCGGCTTTCGAGATACCCTGAGACGCGTCGGAATTCACCGAAGCTCACCGACCGAAGCCGTGGGAACCGGTCTGCCGTCTCCCCGGCGGGCATTCCGGCGCGCTCCGGCGCATCGGAGAGACCAAAGAGTCCTTCCAGTGGAAGACCTTTCGTTTATTCAGCCAGACCGCGAGCGCGGCGGTCCGGGGCTATACGTTCCATCTGAGTAATTGCGGGGAGACTTGAAGCTCCAGTCCATGGAAAGAACATTTTCCAAAAAATATGACGTTACAACTTAAAAAAATTAAGCTATATCAGTGAAAATTCCATGAAAGGAGAAACCATGAAAATTTACGTAGGGAATCTGTCTTACACCGTGACGGAAGAGGATTTGCAGAACGCTTTTGAGGCGTTCGGGAAAGTAGCCTCCGTTTCCATTATCAGGGACAAGTTCAGCAACCAGTCCAAAGGATTCGGCTTTGTCGAGATGGACGTGAAAGAGGAAGCTCAAGCTGCCATCTCCTCGATGAACGGCAAGGAGCTGAAGGGAAGAGCGCTGAACGTGAATGAGGCGAGACCTCGTTCGGACGATCGACGGGGCGGCGGAGGCGGGGGGCGTCCCGGCGGAGGGAGATCGCGTTACTGATACAAACGCATTTATTCATGAACTTTGGGTCGCCACAGAGCCACGGAGAACACAGAGAATAGAACCTGTCATTTACCGGTAAGTGCCGGTAAGTGATAGATGTGCTTTTCTCTGCGCGCTCTGTGGCTGCGTGGTGAATTTGTGTGCGTATTTACGAAAGTCTCCACTGAGTGAGTGACCCGATGAGTTTGTCGCGCCATGGCAAAGGCACTCAGGCGATGGTTGCGACTCCTAAGAGACCGCCCCCTGCAACATTGGCGGCCTCAGTACGTTTGTATTAGCAGGCGGCCCGATTCCGGTCGAACGGACAAAGGAAAATCCTTGACAGGATCATCCCGGTGCTCTAAGTTAAGGATGGTTTCAATTGCGGTTTTGGCCGTTATCCCCGGAGCCTAAAAAAAGGCTGATGGGGATTTTTATTGTCGCAGGAGTTAATAGTTTCGAACGATGCCTGAAAAACAGACAAACAGTTGTTTAAGGAATATAGCTATCATATCCCATGTTGACCACGGCAAGACCACCCTGGTTGACGCCATGTTTCGCCAGTGCGGCATGTTCAGAGCCAATCAGGAGATCAGCGAGCGGCTCATGGACAACATGGATCTGGAGCGAGAACGGGGAATTACCATCGCAGCCAAGAACTGTTCGGTGATGTGGAAGGGTGTCCGCATCAATATCATTGACACCCCGGGCCACGCCGATTTTGGAGGGGAGGTAGAGCGGGCTCTTTCCATGGCTGACGGGGCGATTCTTCTGGTTGATTCTTCGGAAGGACCCCTGCCGCAAACCCGCTTCGTTCTCAGGAAGGCCCTTGAAGCCCGTTTGGAGATCATCGTGGTCATCAACAAAATCGACCGGCCCGATGCCCGGCCCGGCCAGGTCCTGGATGAGATCTACGACCTTCTGATCGATCTTGATGCGACGGACGAGTTGCTCGAATTCCCGCTGCTTTACGCGGTCGGCCGCGATGGCATTGCACAGAGAACCCTGGATGAACAGGGAGAAAACCTCCACGTCCTTCTGGACACGATCCTCGAAAAGATCCCCGGTCCTTCCTACGATCGCGAAGCGCCGTTCCAGATGCTTGTGTCGGACCTGGGCTATTCGGACTATGTGGGCCGCCTGGCCATCGGAAAAATCTTCAACGGCACGGCCCGATCCAGGGACACGCTGGTTTGCTTAGGCGTCTCCGGTGCTCCCCAGCCCCTCACGGTCGCGCAACTCCAGGTCTATGACGGAATAAAGCTTCGTGATGTGGACGAGGTTCAACCCGGGGATATTGCGGTATTGGCGGGAATCGAAGAGGTAAAGATCGGCGATACGATCTGCCACAGGGACAGTCCCAGTGCCCTGCCCCGGATCACTGTGGATGAACCGACGGTGTCCATGAAATTCGGGGTCAACACGTCGCCGTTTGGCGGTCAGGACGGCAGATACGTCCAGTCGAGCCGGATACATGAGCGCCTGTTCCGGGAAACAAGGCGAAACGTAGCCATCCAGGTGGAAAAAGATGAAGACTCGGATAGTATCCTGGTTAAGGGCCGGGGGGAGTTTCAGCTCGCGATCCTCATCGAGACCATGCGCCGGGAAGGCTATGAATTTTGCGTGGGTCGGCCTGAAGTGATCTACCGTTACGAAAACGGCAACAAGTTCGAACCCGTAGAGCACCTGCTCATTGATTGTGAAGAGAGGTTTCTGGGAGTGGTCACGGAAAAGCTCTCCCTGCGGAAAGGAAAGATGACCGGGCTGGTCAACAATGGAAAAGGTCGTGTGAGGATCGAATTCTCCGTGCCCTCCCGAGCCTTGATCGGATACCGTGACGAATTCCTCACCGACACGCGCGGCACGGGGATCATGCATTCCCTGTTCGGCGGCTACGAGGAGTTCAGGGGCGAGTGCCCCAGTCGCTTTACCGGCTCTATCGTGGCTGACCGCACCGGAAATGCCGTGCCTTATGCCCTGTTCAACCTCGAGCCTAGAGGGAGGCTCTTCATCGTGCCGGGCGACCCGGTATACGAGGGAATGGTCGTGGGAGAACATAACCGGGGCGAGGATATTGACGTAAATCCCTGCAAGGAAAAGAAACTCTCCAACATGAGAGCGGCCGGAAAGGACGAAAACGTTATCCTCTCTCCCATCAAGCCGATGACCCTGGAGCAGGCTATCAGTTTTATCCGGGAAGATGAACTTGTGGAAGTTACACCCCGGGCGGTACGGATGAGGAAGGCCGTGCTGTCGTCGCAGAAGCGTCACACTCTTCATTCGCCCCGGCCGAAGACCAGGAAAGCGGCATAGAATCTTGGTTGTAGTCAAAGGCCTTCAGAGTCGAGGTCCGCACGACGGCGGGAAACGGAGGTTTTTCTAAGACAGAACCCTTACACCCGCCACCACATCTTCGAACCGGGTAACAACATAATCGGCCGTCGTCTCTTCGTATGATTGAACCCCCTGATTTGACAGAAAAAGGATGGTCTTTATGCCCAGCCTGTTCGCGCCGTAAATGTCCCGGTGCATGTCGTTTCCCACGCAGAGCACCTCTTCCGGCAACAGAGACATTCTCTGCAAAGCCTCTTGGATGATCCTCGGGTCCGGCTTTCGAAAGCCGTAGTCGGCGGAGATGATGATGGGATCGAAATAGCCGCCAAGGGACACAGCCCGGATCTCAGGCAAAGCGTAACATGGCTGAGCATCGGAGATAAGCGCCAGAGCATAAGTCGGTTTCAATTCATCCAGCACAACTTTCACGGACGGGTAGAGCTGCAGACGTTTGCGAGATATTCCCCGGTAAAGCTGGGCCAAAGTAGTGGCCAGGTGCTTGCGGGCAACCGCCGATACCATGCCCTGTTGCCGGAGAAAGGCATCCCAGATAGATACGACGTCGATCTCGGGATGTTCCTCCGTGCTCTGCTCTTTTTGTTCCTTCATGATTCGGTAGTAGAGGTCCCGCACTTCCCCCCGGTGAACATAAATCCCCTGGTAGGTGAGGAAATGGGCTATACCGCGATAGATCTCCTCCATGGACTCGTCGGTTTCAATATCGATCAGGGTCCCGTAAAGGTCGAAAAGAATGCCCTTGATACTCATGGTCCTAAACCTCATAACGGAGACGTCAGGCCTCGGCCGAACCTCAGAGCGAATAACGAATCTCGAACAAGGAATATCGAATCATGAAGCGGGCCCCGGGAAGTCTTTCCTCCGATATTGGACATAAAATCGCTTCACGATTTTATACAACGCGGGCCTCCCCGCTTGAGAGCCTTGCGCAGCAGATTTCATTATTCAAGCGTTCTCCTGGCTTCCCTCAGCAACTGCCCGCGATGCTTGGAGGTGACCCACGAGTTGCGGGCGATGCGCAGCAGGTTGAGACCCATATAAAAGGGTACTCGTCGGGTGATGGAGGCAAAGGCGCTGTGGCAGTCCGGGAAATGACAGGCGTACTCCCAGAGGAAGTGCCCGATAAAAGGCTCTGCCTGCGCTCCGTCGCCTGCGTACTGCATAAAAAAGTGCTTCAGCTCCCCCACCAATCTTCCCAGGTCGAAGACCCTGTCCGAACGCTTCATCCTCTCCAGGTCGACGATGATGACCCATAGCCCATCACCAAAAAAAAGATTGTTCGGGGTGACATCTCCGTGCACGAGGACTTGCCGGTCCTCCCACATACACGACTTTTCGCTCCACTGGTCCTTTAGACGATGCAGTTCCCGAGCTTCTTTGGAGTCCAAATGCCGCCGCTCCGTCAATTGGCGCACGATCCTATCAAAATAGGAACGCTCTTTCTCGAATTCCACCCGGTCCTGAATGGCTGTCTGGTTGTGCATTCGCGCCAGGAAATAGGCAAGAGCGGTGAGCTTCTGGAAGAGAACCTCCCTGGCTCCTTCCTGAATAGCCTTTACGATGAGATCGTCAAGGGCTGTTCCGTGGCAGTATTCTTCCATCAGAACGGCAGTTCAGGCTCCCGTTGCAGCCCAGCGGGCGTGCGACATAATGAGGATAGCCGTCGAAACCCAGGCTTCGCAGGTAGTGGAGGTTATTGAATTCCCGCTTCATGAGATGTTCGCCCCGATCACGGGAACGGCCCGGAACATCCCCGAAGAACTTCCCGATGACACGCGCTCGGCTTCGGGTATCCTCGTAGGCGTAGACATGGTTGGAGGCCGGGATCCCGTAGACTTTGAAATGGGGGTCGTTCCCATGACATCCCAGCTGGGGCAGGATTTGGCAGCGTAGATATTCGTAGAGCGGATCGCTCTTGGGCAGATGGCCTAGGTAGGTTAATGCATTCATATCCTTTGCATAGGCCTCATTCCTGCATTTTGTAGCCGAACCTGCGCACCACCTGTTTCCGATCTTTGGCGTCGTCTTCGCCTTCGACGCCTACGGGGACCTTGCCGTCCATGACGCCTATGATGCCCCTGGTCTCTCCACGTCCGGCCACAATCACCGTTGTGGGATTCGCCGTAGCGCAGAATAGGGTGCAGACCTCGGGAACCGCCTTGATGGCGTTGAGAACATTAATGGGAAAACACCCTCTCATCATGATGATAAAAGAATGGCCCGCACCAATGGCCAGAGCATTTCGTTTGGCGAAATCGATGAGGGTTTCGTCCGTACCCGCCAGCCGCACGAGCCTCTTGACCGAGGCTTCGCAGAATGCGAGACCGAACTTCGCCCCGGGCACACTGTTCATCATTGCTTCGTAAAGGTCTTCAACGGTTTTTATGAAGTGGGCCTGGCCAAGTATGATGTTGATGTCGTCTTCCTTTTCAATGGGAATCGCTTGAAGTTTCAGCTCCGTCTCATGTGCACTCATCTCTTCCTCCTTGGGTCTTCGCCCTTCACAACTGGTACCGAGTCACAATCTTAGACGGCTTCGTAAAAAGTCCATCTGCTGTGTTGCGCTTCATCTTTCCCCCGCTTTCGCGAGGGCAGGCTTGCAGCGTGCTTCTATGTACGCTTCATTCCTCAAGATTCGCGCGCCTTGCATCTGGAGCTTTTTACTGTGCCAGTCCGTTTTCCTGACTTTTTGCGAAGCCGTCAATCTTAAACCATGTGCTTTTCCGGCTCCCTGCGGACCGCTCACGTTCTCCGGCGCTTCACCTGGAGCCGTCCGCGCCATGTTCACCACTGAGCAGGTAAAGCAAGCCTTTGGAAAGGCGGCTCCCTGACCGGGATGAGAAGTGAAGCATAGGACAACGAGGGAAAATTGGCAAGCGGCAGGAGGGAAGAGGTGGGAGGGAAGGGGAATCGGGACGTGAACAGCTGTTTCTTGTCGGTCCTAAGACACGCGTTTCAGGCCTGGCCTTTGTCTCGGTGAGCTACAATGGCGTCGCCAAGTCGATCCCGGTCTTCCTCTGAGATCTTGACAAAGCAAAATCCCATGCTCGGAAGTGAATGCTCCGGTCTAAAGTTCTCCAAGTTGGACCATGCCAGTTCGCCGGTGACTGCGACCTGTTCTTGGGGGAGGTCGATGGTCATGTGGTAGACTTCTCCCTCCCGGAGCCGTTCCAGACAACGAAGGAATACTCCTTCAATCGTGAAGCTCCTTGTCTCCCCGTTCGCCTCGCCATGCTGGGTGACAATGGTCACAGGCCACCTTGCGCTCAGCCTGGGAAGATCTCGTTTCCTGAGGGAATCATCCATAATTCTTCCTCTCATCCTTCCTCATGAATCGGTCTGGGACCTCTCGACCATTCCGGATGGGCCAGAATTCAAAATTCCGTCCTTCCATGAAAGAAATGACCTGGAACGGCAGATCCTCTGGCCTGATTTCTCTCATGTTTTGGGTAAGCAAGATGTCTGCCAGTCAGGAGTTTAGGGAATATGTGTAGGAAGTTCAAAAAGTTAAAACACGGCGAAGGAAAAACCCTTTCCCGATCTGCCACATATTGTCCCGAATCGGCAAAAAATGTCTCCGCCGATAAGACTTCTCTTCCAGCTCGCTGAAGGCGCCCAATGTCTCATAGCCTTCTCTCCTCAGAACTCTCAGGCACAGGTTCACAATCATCTCTTCCGTCATCATGCGATCAGAATTCTTTTGGGAGGCATGGTCATCTCAAGCCTCAATCTCCGAGCGCCGTCCTCAGTTTCCATGCCAGGCCCTGATGGGTGAAGGGTTTCTGGATGAACACGATCCCTTCTTCCAGAACGCCGTGCTTGACAATGGCCTTGTCCGTGTAGCCGGACATGAAAAGAACCTTGAGGTCCGGCCGCAGTTCCTTTGCTCGTTTTGCAAGTTCCTTTCCGTTCATCCCCGGCATAATCACATCGGTCAGCAGCAGGTGAATCGGGCCCTTGTGTTCCTTGCAGATGCGAAGGGCTTCCTCTCCGTTCGCGGCAGTCAAGGCATTGTACCCGTATTTATTCAGATACTTGCTGACAGTATTCCTGACCATTTCTTCATCCTCAACCGCCAGGACCGTCTCTGAACCGTGAGGGATTTGTATTTCGCCATGATCCGTTCTTGTGGGCAGAATCCGGCCTTTCCTCCCGGCGAAGATAGATCTTGAAGGTGGTCCCGTGATCGGGTTCGCTGTAAACCCGGATGTTACCTCCGCTTTGCGTCACGATGCCGTAAACCATGGAAAGACCGAGCCCTGTTCCTTTCCCCTTTTCCTTGGTGGTGAAGAAAGGCTCGAAAATGCGGGCTTGAGTTTCCTTTGTCATCCCTGTCCCTGTGTCAGTCAGAGCCAGCATGACGTAGAGACCTGAAGTTACGTTTCCATAGTTGCGTCCATATTCTTCATCCAATTCCACGTCTCGCGTCTCAATGGTGAGCTTTCCACCATCGGGCATCGCATCCCTGGCATTCACGGCGAGGTTCATGATCACTTGCTCAATCTGACCGGGGTCTGCTTCCACCCTGCCAAGGTCAGGAACAAGGTCCGTTGCCAGTTCGATATTCTCTCCGATAATTCTTCGGAGCATTTTTTCCATTCCCAGGACTATTTCGTTAAGGTTCAGGACTTCAGGCTGAAGGATCTGCTTACGGCTGAAAGCCAGGAGTTGTCTGGTGAGGTTTGAGGCTCTTTCCCCTGCCTTCTTGATCTCTCTTATGTTATCGTAAAGAGGATTTTCCTTGCCCACATCCATGAGCGCCATCTGGGCGTTCCCGATGACAACGGTCAGAGCATTGTTGAAATCATGCGCAATTCCGCCCGCAAGTTGTCCGATCGCTTCCATCTTCTGTGACTGGCGAAACTGATCCTGCAGGCGGTGCATCGCTTCATCCGCCCGCTTGCGCTCGCTGATGTCTTCCACAAAACCGTCGTAATAGACCGTCTCGCCCTTTTCGTCACGAACCGCACGGGCGCTTTCTCTCACGAAGATCGTAGAGCCGTCCTTTCTACGCCACCTGCCTTCGACTCCCTGGGCCTGACCTTCGTGCTCAATCCTTTCCAGGAACGTCTGTCTCGGATAGTCCGGCTCGTAATCCCTCTCCATCACATTAGTCTTTTCCAATTCTTCGAAGGATGCATACCCAATCATCTCTAAGAGGGCCCGGTTTGCCATCAGGATCTTGCCATGCGGGGTGGTACGGTAGAGTCCGATGGGCACATTTTCGTAAAGACTTCGGAGCCGCCGCTCACTCTCCGTTAGCGCATCCTCCACCTGTTTTCGCTGGGTAATGTCGCGGGCGATTCCTTCAACGGCAACCATGTTGCCTTCTTCATCGTAGACCGGAACCCTGCGCAGTTCGAGCCAGATGACTCTTCCGTCTTTGTGTACCCAGCGCAGGGGGACAAGTTGATCGGGTGGCAATTCTCCCCTTGTTGCAGACTCAAAAAGAGGACGGTCGTCGGGATGCACAACGTTGTATCGCAGGTCAGGGTCAGCGTAGAACTCCTCGGGGGTGTAACCGGCGATGGTCGCAGCCGCAGGGTTGACGTACGTGAACCCCCGTCGCGGGCTGAACTCGTAGCGATAAATGAGGTCTGAGGCGTTCTCAGCAAGGCGGGCAAATCGGGCTTCGGCATGCCGGCGGGCGGTTTCCAACTCGATCTTGTGCAGGGCGAAAGCGATGTCTTCCGCAACTTCCTGGAAGAGCTCTCTTTCTTCCTGGTCCAGGACATAACTGGAGTCCATAGAGGCATTGAGGAACCCATAGATCTTTCCTTGATGCTGAAGCGCTGTACACAAGGCCGCTGCCGCACCGTATAAAGGCGCAAGGGGACAGTTCGGGCATTCTGACTGTGCGCTCTCAATGATCACGACCCCTGTCTCGGCCAAGGCTTTCCGGACGCAAATCGGGAGGTCACCCCTCTTAAGTCCATCCCTCAGTTTATGGAAGGATTCCCCAAGACCTCCTTCAGCGCATACGCCGGGTTTACCCGGTTCATCCGGAAGGAAGATCCAGGCGCTGTTGAAGCCACGGGTTCCCACCAGGTTTTCGCAGGCGCCCTGGATCAGGCGCTCCCGATCGTTTTCTTTGGTGATGAGCTGGTTCACATTCCGGATGGCCCGAATCACTCTGTTGAGGTGCTCAAGTTGCTGTGTCCGTTCCGCCACCTGTTCTTCAAGATGCTCATTTACGGTTTGAAGCTCTGTCCGTATTTTCCGCAATTCTCTATTGGCAAGCTCCAGTTCACCACTCTTTTGGAGAGCTCCTTCATAGGTGGAGAGGAGAAGATCAAGGATCTGCCGGCGTTCGGAGTTGATGAAGTATTTCTGGCCGTCGAACAGAATCTCGATCCCCATATCCACTGCCTTGCCGCCGCGCAGTTCTCTGTTCAGAAGAAGGTAATTGATTCGAGAGATAAGATGGCTCTCTTCGTAGGGCTTCATGATAAAATTGTCGGCGCCGCACTCCAGTCCCCGGATCACGTCTTTGGGTTCGGTAAGCGAGGTCAGGAGGATAACCGGCGTATCTCTGAGGTCGGCATCCGCTTTGATAAACCGACAGAGTTCATATCCGTCCATGTCAGGCATCATGATGTCGGTGATCACGATCGTCGGTTTGCGCTTTGCCATCATTATCAGAGCCTCCTCGGCGTGATGCGCAACGGAAGCAGGGAAAGCCGTTCTTTTCCAGCGCGTGTTTGAGTTGCTCAGCCTGGGTCGGGCTATCCTCGACGATCAGGATTTCTAGGTCGCTGGTTTTCATTCTGTTACATATGTCATGTCTCTGTCTCCCTCTCTTCAAGCCCCGGTGATTCTTCCACGATCGGGATTCCTAATCATTCACTCCATCCCTGATGCTGGCTTCAAGCCGCAACCAAACGCTGTGCCGACCAGCCCCTTGGCCTGGACTCAAAACATATCCGCTAAATGAGCCTGCGCACCGTCTCAAGCAAATTACTCTGGTCAAAACTGGTCTTTACGATGTATGCATTGGCCCCGACATCAATCCCTCTCTCCCGGTCTTCGCGCGATTGGAGCGCCGTCACCAGCACAACGGGAAGATCCGCCAGCTTCTTGTCAGTGCGGATCTTTGCGGTGAGGTCAAAGCCGTTCATCCTCGGCATATCCACATCCGACACGACCAGGTCAAAGTCTTCGGTTTTGAGTAATGTGAGCGCATCGACACCGTCTATCGCAGTCTTCACACGGTATCCCGCGGTTTCCATGATATTCTTCAACATCGTCCTTGAGGTGATTGAATCCTCCACAATCAGGATGGACTGTTGTGCCGGCCTGACCTGCTGAGCGGAAAAATCAACCCTCGCAGGAGCGCCGGAGATCTTTACGGCGGATCGCAAGAGATCGGCGACATTGAGGATCGGCACGACTTCCCCGGTCCCGAGAACTGTGGCGCCGGCGATGTTTCTCACCCGGGAGAGCTGGCTGCCGAGCCTTTTAACCAACACTTCCTGTTCGTCGAGAATTTCATCCACGAGAAAAGCGATGCGGCTCCGTGCGGAAGCAAGAACAAAGGCGTGCGCCGTATGCCCGGGATCACCTCCAGCGGCGTTCCTGGGAAGCTCCAGCACATCGCCCAGGCGGACGGCCGACACAACTTGTCCGCCAAGGTTGAGGGTTTCCCTGTTTTCCACGGTTTTGATTTCTTCTCTGGCGACTCTGAGCACCTTTTCCACGTGGCGCGCCGGAACAAGAAAGCGGCGCTCATCCACCTGAACCAGGATCCCTTGAAAAGCTGAGAGATTCAGGGGCAGAACGATCCGGAAGGTCGTGCCCTCTCCGGCATGAGTCGACACGGAAATAATGCCGCCAAGCTTTTCCACTTTTTCGCGGACAATGACCAGGCCGAGACCCCTGCCGGAGATGTCCGTGATCATGGGAGACGTGGAAACTCCCGACTGGAAAATGAGTGAAATCGTCTCCTGCTCGTTCGCTTGAGCGGCTTCCGCTTGAGAAACCAGACCGAGTCTTGCGGCCGCGTTCCGAACCTTGCCAGGATCAATCCCGGCGCCGTCGTCGGAAATAAGCAGTTCCGCCCTGCCGCTGTCCTCCTGGGAGACGGCGATGGTCAGGGCGCCGCGAGGAGCCTTCCCCAATCGCTTTCGCTCGCCTGCTTCCTCTATGCCGTGATCAATGCAATTCCTCACCAGGTGCATGAGGGGATCCTTCATTTCCTCCAAGATCCGGCGGTCAATCTCGATCTCATCTCCCTGAATGATCAGGTCCACCTCCTTGTTCCGGTCGCGTGATAGATCCCGAACAAGTTTCGGAAAGACTTCAAGCAGCGTGGAGAAGGGCAGCATCAACGCCCTCTTCGTGTCCTCAAGGAGGTTGTCCACCATGGCGCCGAGTGCCCGCTTATCATGCGAGACTGTCATTCCAATCCTGACAACATCGCGTTGAAGCGATTTGACAAACTGGCTGCTCCAGTCCAGGAACTCAAGAAGCCGCATCGCTTGAGACTTTTCTCGCGTTCTCCCGCCTTTTCCGTCCACCAGAAATGACTTCTCAAGCGTTCGCACCCCAGGTCGAACTTTAGCCCACTCCTTTTCCCACACGGCAAGTGTGCCTTGGATCTCAATCAAGCCGGACAGGTGCCTGCGTGCCGCCTGTTTTGCTGATAGGAGTTCCTCTGTCTGGACGAGAAGGGCATCCAATTTTGTCGTGGCGATTCTCACGGTCTCGGCCAGAACCGGCCTTTCTTGAGGAGAAGCTGAAGGCGAGGAGTCCTCCTCGGGTTGTCCTTTTACACCTCCGGCTGTATCTTTGAGTTGTCTGACGAGGCTCTGAACCTCGGGCGTTTTGGCAACTTCGTGTTCTATCTCAGGAACGATGATGAGTCCGGGGAGACTGTCCACAGCCTTGTGAAGAACGTCGATCAGTTCCGGCGACCGTTCAAGCTCCCGGCGTTTGAGCAGCGCAAAAATACCTTCCAGTTCCTGGCAGATCGTCTCTATTTCTTCCATGTTCACGGACCGGGCCGCGCCCTTCAGGCTATGCGCTTCCCGGAAAACCATCTCGACGATCTGCATCTGCCTTTCAGGGTCCTGCGCCTTCTCCAGGGCAATGAGACCGGAGGACATGGCACCGATATGCTCTTGAGCTTCGATTCTAAAGGTCGAGAAGATCTTCTTGAAAAAGTCTTTCTCCTTTTGCTCCATGCCTCCTCCCCGCCAGGCCTTCTCATCTCGGGGCGGTTCATTCAGAAAACTCGGACGCGCCGAGCTTCCCTCCGCCCGGCTTATGCTCACTCAGGACGAAATCCTGTAATGTTCAACCAGTTGTTTCAGCTTCTGTCCCATCACATGCAGGTGCTGCGTCCCTTCCTCCACCTGTCTCGCCGCGGCGACATTTTGGGCGCTCGCTTGTTTGATGCTCTCCATCGCCGTGGCAATCTGGTCCATACCCACCAGTTGCTCGTGGCTGGAGACGGAGATTTGGGTTGCCGCTTGTGCCGCTTCTGCGATGCTGTTCGCCAGCATGCGGATTGATTCACCTGCCCGGGCGGATTGCTTCACTCCTGCCTCCACCGCTTTGCTTCCCTGTTCCGTTGCCATGACGGCGGCGCTGGTCGCTTTCTGAATGTCGCCCAGGATGGCGCGTATCTGCGAGGTTGCCTGCCTGGATTGCTCTGCCATGTTCTTCACTTCCATGGCCACCACAGCAAAACCTTTCCCTTGTTCGCCCGCCTTTGCCGCCTCGATCGAAGCATTCACCGCGAGAAGATTGGACTGCTCGGCTAGGTCGTTGACCGTAGCGATGATCTCGCCGATGGATTGCCCCTGCTCACTGAGTCGCACAATGCTCTCAGTGATGGACTCCATCTGTTCCCTCACCCGGCTCATCCCTTCAATGGCGTCTTCCACGGCTTTCCTTCCGCCCTGTGATGCTTCCGAAGCCTTCTGGGAAATCTTGGCAACATATTTTGATTTCTGACTCGAAACCCCTGCCCCTTGTTTTGCTTCTTCAACGGTGGCGGTGGTCTCACTCACCGCGGAAGCCGTCTCCGCGGCCCCGGCGGCTATTTGAGTTGTTGCAGCAAGAATTTCGCTGGCCGAAGAGGCCAGAACATTCACGCCGTCCCTGATCTGCCCTGTCAGACGGCGTAGATTTCCCACCATGGCCCTGAAAGCTTCAGTCAGTTTGCCAATCTCGTCATTACGGTCGTTTGGCGGAATGCGGGCGCTGAGGTCTCCCGAACCGACCCTTTCAGCCAACCCCGATATCTCCTTGAGGGGAGTTGCGATGATTCTGGTCAGAAACACAATCATGATGATGCCGAACACGACTGCAATCAGACCAATGATCACGGACACTCGCAGAGATTGATTCGCGTTGTTCTCGGACTGCTTGAGCGCCGCCTGCGCGGACTTGCGCGCCTGCTGAAGCACGTCATCACGGATAGAGCGCATCTTGAGATAGCGTTCCTCCTGGATTCCCAGGGCCTGAGTTTTCGCAGAATCGATCTTGCCGTTGTAAATAAGAGGGATCAACTCGTTCTCCCTCGTTTGCTGATAAGCGTCCCGCATCGCCTTGTATTCCTCCAACTTGCGCAGGAGAGTGGGATCATTCCGATTGCCTTCAAGAAGCCGCCCCATGATCTCATCGTTTTCCTTGGTATGCTGTTTGATGTTCTGGTGCCAGGCCTGCTGATCGGAGCGTTCGATGACACTCATCATCGTCAGGACGCCGACCCGACTTTCATTCGTGTTCGCCTCCAGCGACAGCAGGTCAACGACGTCCCCAAACGCCTGCTTGTAAAGACGCTCCTGCGAGCCAAGCATTGCCGTCAGGGAGGTGTAACCCATCACCACCACGATTCCCAGGAAGAGGACCATCAGACCAAAACCAAGAAATAGTTTAATTCTCGTCGTGAGATTGATGAACCACTTCATACACTTCCTCCTCCGCTTTCTTTCGTCTATATTTCCACCTGTTCATGCACGATGATTCTCCTGTCAGAAAGAATCTTGGCCGCATCGAGAATCACCATCCTTTCTCCGGTTATCCCCAGGAGGTAATCGGCTCTAACGTCCGTGAGCGTGGGAAGCGAAGATTGCATCTCTTTCAGCGAGACCGATCGGTTGCCCAGAACTGCATCCACCAGGATGCCGATCTCCATGCCGTCCCTTTGAAGAACGATAACCTTGTTGAGATCGCTCAGGCCTTTTTGGGGAAGGTCAAAGAATTTCTTGATGTCGATGATCGAAACAATCCGCCCGCGCACGTTGATGATCCCGAGAACAAAGGGTGGTGTACACGGCACGAGGGTCAATTCCCCGAGCGGATAAACCTCACGCACAAAACAGGACTCGACCCCATAAGTCTCACAGGCCAGAATGAACTCGATGACCTCTTTTCGCTCTTCCCCTGTCGCTTGGTTCTGCGGCTCCAAAGCCAATGCCTTCGCCCTCGCCTTCAGGATCTTCTTCCTCTCCTCCGGGATCGGCGACCACCCCTGTTCAATCAGCGTGTTGACGGCCTCGATGCGACGATGGATCCGGCTCCAGTCGATCGCAGCTTTTCTCCCGTCCTCAGAGGACCGCTTTTGCTTCATGTGGACTCTCTCCGTGGATTGTTGATCGAATGATTTCCCGCAGCTTTCCACAGAACCTTAAAGTTCTGTAAAATTTTAGCTTTTTGAAAAGCCTAGAGGCATCGAGCATGGGGGTCCCTCTCAAAACTGAAAACGAAGAGAATCCGGAAAAGCGCATGCAGACACCCGGTAGCAAAGGCGGGCGGCGAGTTTTCCCAGCCTCTTCGAGAGCCGACCCTGCATGGACCCGCCCCGGAAAGTCTCCGCCCGCCTCACCGGTTGCCTAACGCTGAACACTGGTGATGTGGCGTCTTCGTTGTTCAGTTTTGAGAGGGATCCCCATGCCTGGCACCAGAGATCATGATTTCAAAAAGCTAAAATGTTACGAAGTTCTCTATCCCTGCACTGCGCATCGAGTGCCCACTAACCTGGTAATCACCGTCCCTATCTCTCTGTTTGGCTTGTTGCCTTCATGGCATCATCCAGCTTGGTCTCTTCCTCGAGGGTAAGAAACCGGTCGATATCGTGAATGAGAATCAGGTCTTCTTCCAGTTTCACCACCCCTTCAACATATTCGATGCGGGGAAGGATTTCTTGCGCCAAAACCACTTCCTGTTCAGAGCGTTCGATGACCCCGGTGACCTCGTCCGCTATCAGAGCAACGACGCGGTTTGACGTGTGCGCAATGATCAGGTGGTCGGCAAGTCGCACCTCTCGCTCCGCCAGCCGGAAACGCTTGCGCATATTGAGCACAGGAACAATCCGGCCCTGGACGTTGAGCATACCGACGACGATCTCCGGAGACTTCGGCAGAGACGTGATCTCCACTATTCGCACGACCCTTTCCACGGCGGTCAAATGCAAGGCATAGCGCTGCTCGTCCAGGACAAACACGAGCAGTCGGATAAGGCCATTCATGGCAACTCCACCTCTCTAGCTCGATCGTGGAAAACCGACGAGAAGGCGCTCTTCAAAACCCCTCATCGTGCACCGCAATTTACGGCACGGAAATAGCCTTCCAGGTACCCTGACGGCTTTCCGAAGCTGCTGAGTGTAGTCATCGCCTGCTACGAGAACGCCAGACGATATCGGTGTTCTTTCAGATACTCCATACACGCTTCAACCACGGACGAATCATACAGGACTCCGCTGTTCTTTGATATTTCGGCAACAGCCGCATCGATCCCGACGGCGGGGCGATAGGGCCGGTCGGCTGACATGGCCTCCACCACATCCGAAACAGCCATAATTTTGGCCTCCTCGAGCATTTTATCGCCCGGCAGACCACGCGGATATCCTGAACCGTTGATCCGCTCGTGATGCTGCAAGACCATCTCCGCCAGAGGCCAGGGAAATTCAATGTCCTTGAGGATGTCGTAGCCGACCTTGGGGTGCTCTTTGATCAAAGAAAATTCGATATCCGACAAGCGGAAAGGTTTGGTCAGGATTTCCACGGGAATGGATATCTTTCCCAGGTCATGGATAAGGGATGCCATACGAATCCCCTCGATCCGGTCTTGAGAAAGACCGAGTTTCTTGGCGATGGCGCAAGCGAATTTTGCCACATTCCTCTGGTGTCCGGCCGTGTACGGATCTCTGGCTTCCAAAATGCGCGCCATGCTCTCAACGATTCCCTCGGTTGTTTTTCGCCATTTGTTCAAAGCGGCGCGCAGTTCCGCCGTCCTTTTGGCGACGAGTTTCTCAAGATTTTCCTGGTAGGTGCGGCTCTCGATCTCCAGTTTCTTGCGTCGGAGAACGTTGTGGATGTTCAGCAGCAGTTCCCCTGGATTGAAAGGCTTGATCACATATCCGTACGCTCCGAGTTGGAGGATCGATTTGGCTACTGTCTGATCATCCTCGGCTGTGACCATCACCACCGCCGTGTCCGGGTATCGAGCGAGGATGAACCGGGCAAGATCAATGCCTGATTCGCCCGGCATGTTCACATCGCAGAGTACGAGATCAAAAGTCTCCTTCTCCAATAATTCCCTGGCGTCGTTTGCTCTTGCAGCAGGGAAACAACGGTAACCCTCTTTTTCAAGCAATCCTTTCAAGAGCCGGCTCACCGACTCTTCATCGTCTACGATCATGATCTTTTCCGGTGCTTTTTCCTCGACAGGCGCGTTTTTCACTCCCAACCTTCTCTTTCCTGTGTAGGGTGATTTTCGGGATTATTCCTGCTCTTCATTCAATACGAAAGCTCTTTTTCCGTAAGCCTCAACACACGCATGCACGACTGTGCGGTCGTACAGCTCCCCTTGTTTCCTGGTAATCTCCTCTATCGCAAATCGGACGCCGAATGCCGGCCTGTAGGGACGATGGGAAGATACCGCCTCTACCACATCCGCCACGGAAAGGATTCTGGCCTCCAAGAGAATTTCTCCCGCCACCAGTCCGTGGGGATAGCCTGAACCGTCGAGACGCTCATGGTGCTGGTAAATAGTCTCAGCGATGGGCCATGGGAACTTGATGTTCTTCAAAATCTCGTATCCTACCCGGGGGTGTTCCTTGACAAAAAGGAACTCCTTGTCAGAGAGACGAGACGGCTTAGCCAGAATCTCGGCAGGCACAGCGATCTTGCCGATATCATGGATGAGCCCGGCCACACGAATTCCTTCAGTTTGTTCTTTGGATAACGCGAGCTCGAGAGAGACGGCATTGGCGATTTGAGACACTCTCCTTTGGTGACCGGCGGTGAACGGGTCTCTTGATTCGACCGTGGCCCCCATGGCCTCGATGATGCCCTCGAAAGAGTCTTTCAAAAGTCTCAGGGAATCGGCTGCTTTCAGAGACTCTTCCAGCACTCTCCTTTCCAGGGCCTCCTGCTGAAGGAGGCTCTGGACTTGACGTTTTCTGTGGCGAAGAGCGACAGCCGCGCTAATCAAGACCTGGCCGGATTGAAAAGGCTTGACCACGTAACCGTCGGCTCCGATTTCCAAGGCGGTCCGGGCCGCGCCGCGGTCGTCCGTTCCGCTTATCATGACCATTGCCGTATTCGGGTATCGTTCCAGCACCTCTTTTGCGAAATCAATCCCGGGTTCGGATGGCAGGTTCAGATCGCAAATGACGATGTCGAAATCCCTTTCCTCGAAATGCTCCCGCGCCTGACGTGGACCGGCTGAAACAGAGCAGCTGCATCCGTTTGCTTTGAATATATGTTCCATGAGCCTGAGAATCGACGGGTCCTCGTCCACCACAAGCATGCTGACTTCTTTGCCATCGTTCCATTTAGCAAGGTCATAGACAGATTCTTGGGTTACCGCCATCCTGAGAAACCTCCATGTATTATTCCTTGCCTTCGGTCCCGAGCTTCGATTTCTCCCCTACCACGCTCTCTCTGAGTGCTTTCTCAATCACTTTCAGTTCCCTGCGCAGCTTGCGAAGCGCATAGGTCGCTTTAGAAAACTTATCTTTTTCGGTGCTCCGATCGAGACTCAGCGCCCCCTGGCAGGCCACTCTTTGGCTGAAGTCCCATAAGGATGCCTTTAAGGTTTGAGCGGCTTGTTCCACTGCCTGAGCGTCCCCGCCGGTTGTTCCCTTTTCGATTTCATCCAGACTCTTCAGCACAGCGCGCAGAAAAAGCTCAGCGGCTTTCCCGAAGGGTGATAAGTCTCCACCGACTCCCTGCGTAGCCTTAGCCAGGTCCACCACTTTAGCGTGTTTTCTCCGACCGCCGGATCTGCGAGAACCCTCTTTCATGACGCGCCATGCTTTGCCTCGGACCATTTCATGAGATACCCCTGCTCTTCTCTCTTACGCAGGCGTGGGCGCCCAAGTGCAGGTTCCTGGCAAGGAGGGATCAACACTGATGACGGGCGGAACCCACCTCGTGATTCCATATCGCTTGTTCGAGATTCGTTGTTCGGTCAGAGATTCGGTTGCGGCCAAAGGCCGCATCGGGTGTTTCGGCCCGGCAGGGCGAGGATGAAGCGGAACTATCATGCATGGTTGTCCAGTACCTGACGAATAGTTTTTGCCAGTTCCGCGATCACAAGAGGCTTCATGAGAAAGGCGCGTATCCCCAGTTCCTTAGCTTTCTCTTCAGTGAACCTGGTGCTGAAACCCGTGCAGAGGATCACGGGAAAGTCTTTCCTGATCTTCATGATCTCCTTGAAAATGCCGTCTCCTGACAGTTTCGGCATGGTCAAATCGGTAATCACCAGGTCAAAGTCGTCCGGTCGGGCCTGAAAGAGTTTCAGGGCTTCAATGCTGCTCGTTCTGCTGGTCACACGATAGCCCAATCTCTCGAGGAGTTGCTTGCCCACATCCACCAAGACAGGCTCGTCATCCACAAAGAGAATCCTTTCTTCTCCCCTGGGAAGAGAGGGTTCGCTCTCAGATGCAGGCTTTGCCTCCTGGGACATACGGGGCATGTAAATCTTGAAACTGGAACCTTTTCCGGCCTCAGCATCCACGGCGATGAAGCCTCCCATTTTCTTGACGACCCCGTGTACGACCGCCAGACCCATGCCCGTTCCTTCACCTCGGTCCTTGGTGGTGAAGAAGGGCTCAAAAATCCGGTCCCTGATGGAAGGAGATATTCCGTGGCCGGTATCGGTTACTTCGAGGAGAAGATACTTCCCGGATTTCATTTCAGGATGGCGGGCCGGCGAATCGGCATTAAGTTCAACATCCTTCAGATTCACTTTAAGGATTCCGCCTCTTTCGCTCATGGCATGAGCGGCGTTTGTGCAAAGATTCATCATGATCTGGTGTATTTGCGTGGGATCTGACCAGACTATTCCCTCGCTATGAATATCATGACGGATTTCGATAGTCGCCGGGAGGGATGACCTGAGAAGTTTTAATGTCTCCTTCACGATGAGTTTGACCTGAACCGGCTGCAACTCCCGCTCGGTCTGCCGGCTGAAAGTCAGGATATGCTTCACCAGATCTTTTGCCCTGGCGCTCGCTTTGAGCACCCCGTCGAGGTTCTCGTATGCTGGAGTGTTTTTCTCCGCGTCCTGAAGGGCCAATTGGGTATATCCCATGATGGCGGTTAAGATATTGTTGAAGTCGTGAGCGATCCCGCCGGCAAGCACGCCGATCGCCTCCATCTTCTGTCCCTGTCTGCGCTCGGTGACGTCCCGGGAGTTTACAATCACCCCGGTCACTCCTTCGGAATCCAGGACAAACTTCCCGACAGCTTCGATAACCCGCCACGACCCGTCGCCATGACGGAAGCGGAAGTCGAGGGAGTAGGGGTGGTCTGGGTTTGCCACGGCGGCAAAGAACGTGTCTCTCACACGGTCGATGTCCTCGGGGTGGACATAATGGAATGCGCTCTTGCCGATCAGTTCGTCCGGTCGGTAACCGAGGGTTTGTTCGATTGATGGGCTTACATACTGGGCCTTCCCGTGAACATCAAATTCGGTGATGATGTCCGTACCGCTTTCAATGAGAGCGCGAAAATGCCTTTCCCTTTCTTTCAGCGTCTCTTCCGCCCTCTTGCGCTCGGTGATGTTCTGGGTCAGACTCAGCACATATTT
This sequence comes from uncultured delta proteobacterium, assembly GCA_963740905.1. GTDB lineage: Bacteria > Desulfobacterota > DSM-4660 > Desulfatiglandales > HGW-15 > JAFGDM01. The sequence goes on along the minus strand of CAVUFY010000016.1, from coordinate 21,705 downwards.
GACACCGGCCAGTTCGATCAATTCCGCCGACATGAGCATGTCGGAAACTCGACCGGATTTGTGGCGGGCTTTGAATTCAAAATCCCGCACTAGGCCCTTGTCACGCAGTCTTTCAATCAGCCTATCCCGATCATCAGGATTGACCCAGAAATTCAATTCCCTCGGGGTGCGGCCGATGGCCTCCTTCCTGGTAACGCCCGTCGCTTTTTCCCATGCCCCGTTCACGTCTGCGAGAACGGTGTTTTCCAGCCGGGCTAGAGCGGTGGCAACAGGGCTGGAATGAAAGAGGGCGTACGCACATGCTTCGAGACCCTTCAGGTTGGTAATGGTAAGCTTCCTCGTTTTATCAGTTTCAGTGACAGGTTGAGACAATAACTCGACCAGATCTCTGAATCGCTCCTCGCTGTTCCGAAGCGATTCTTCTACGGGATTTGGATCTGAGTGAAGATCTGGGCCCACAATAGCATTTCCTGATAGCTTGCCTTTTTGACCTCGATCCTTGCCGGTCCTGTGCTCGGAGGGTTTGAGTGGACTGATGACCTTCCTTCTTGCTCTCATACCTTTATGCATCATTAGATGTCTGAGAGATTAAAATTCATCTAACGATGCAACAAAAGGACGTATGTGTAAATCAGGGAAACTCCGATTTTCGTGTCAGGAGGGCAGTTTCGTGTCTGTCAGGATTTCCACTACAAGCTCGAAGCCCATATGCCCAAAGGCATTTTTCTTCCTTGCGCCCTGCGCCCTGCGCCCTCTTTGCGCCTCTATTCCGCCAGCTTGTTCTCAATCGCGTAGCGGATGAGTTCTGCGGTGGTTTTCAGCCTCATCTTTTCCAAAATACGGGACCTGTAAGTGCTGATCGTCTTGTCGCTCAGCGACAGCAGTTCGGCGATCTCACTGACCGTCTTTCCTGAACCGATCAGACGCAGGACCTCAAACTCTCGATCGGAAAGAATCGTGTGGGGAGGGCCGTCTATTTTCCTTTCAATGTCTGCAACCAGTTTCTCGGCAAAAGCGAGACTCACATAGATTCCGCCGCTGGTGACCTTTTTGATGGCGCTTACGATCTCTGCGCGCGAACTGTCTTTCGTGACATAACCCGATGCGCCCGCTCTGTAAGCGCGGCGGGCGTACTGTTCTTCCGAATGCATGCTGAGGATCAGCACAGGGAGTTCGGGATGCATCTGCTTCATCTCCTTCAGGACCTCCAGACCGTTCCTCCCGGCCAGGGAAATATCCAGCACCACCCCGTCCCACGCCTCTTCCTGAACGAGTTTAAGCGCTTCTCGGGAAGATTTCGCCTCGCCAAAGAACACTTCCGCTCCCCGTTCATCGAACATTCTTCTTATGCCGTCTCGAACAACCGCGTGATCGTCTACCAGGAGGATTCTCATTGTCATTCTTTCCGGGGAAATCCTTTGATATTGTTGCGCACCCGTACTGACGGTTACCCGCCCTCACTTGCGCGAGGCGCCACGGTCATGAGATTACTTCGCTTCGCTCGTAATGACAAATGGGGGGTTCTCTCGCTGGAGATGGGAACTCGAACCGTGACGACCGTTCCCTTACCCGGAGATCCGCTGATCCCGACCGTCCCTCCCATAAGATGAGCCCTCTCTTGCATCCCCATCAGACCGAGAGAGGACGGCCTCGTCATCTCTTCTTCCGTAATGCCTCTCCCGTTGTCCCTGACTTGGAAAATCAATGCTCCTTCTTCCTTTTCAACGGTGATATTGACTTCGGTTGCCTGGGAATGGCGTAAGATGTTTGTCAAGGCCTCCTGAATGATACGGAAAACACCCGTCGCTTCTTTCTCTTCCAGGTCAATCCATTCTGTAAGAGACTCGAATCGGCAGGAGATCCCGCTTCGGGCCTCAAACTGCTGGGACTGCCATTCGATGCCTGCAATCAGCCCGAGGTCATGCAGGACCGATGGCCGCAACTCAGAAGAAATCCTTTGCACAGTGCGAGACGTCCTGTCGATCAACCCTATCATGCTTCCTATCCTTTCCAGCAAAGTGGAACACTCTATCTGATTCCTCGCTTCAGAACACAGTTTATTAACTCCCTCCAGGTCCCACTTCAAGCTCGTCATGGCCGAACCTACTTCATCATGAAGTTCCCTACCGATGCGCCGGCCTTCTTCCTCTCTCACAGACTGAACCCTTACAGCAAGAGCCCGCAGTTGCTCACCCATTGCTCCCAGTTTCTCCTCCATACGCTTGCGCTCGGTAATATCTTGAGCGGTCCCGAACAAGCCTAAGACAACTCCTGAACGGTCCTTCCTGGCGTAACCAACCTCATGGATATGCTTCACCTGACCGCTCCGCGTCGTGATGCGGTATTCTCCCTCGAAGGATTCTCCGCACGACCTGGCTTCGCCGGTCATCTGTAAGACGCGCGGCCGGTCGTCGGGGTGAACTGTGGAGAAGAAGGCCTCGTACGTGCCATCGAAAGCCGTCTCACCCACTTCGAAAATCTTGAAAAGCTCCTCCGACCACCGAACCGTATTGGTGGCGATGTCAAAGCTCCAGCTGCCGATTCGCGCGATCCGCTGTGCCTCCAACAGGTCGAATTCACTCTTCCGCAGCGCTTCCTCCGCCTCCCTGCGCTTGGAGATATCCCACACTGCGCCGCGCATTCGTACAGGCCGACCGGTATCGTCGTACATAAACCTGCCTTGACCGGCGATCCAATGAATGCTGCCGTCCGGCCAGACGACGCGGTACTCATGGGCATATTCAGACCCCTGATCTCGGGCACGCTGAACGACTCTCTCAAATTCCTCCAAGTCATCGGGATGAATGCGTTTTTTTAAATCGGCGTAGGTGCCCCCAAATTCGTCTTCATCAAACCCGAACAACTTGCCGTGATGCCCAAGCCAGATCATTTGTCCTGAGATCAGATCCCAGTCCCACAGGCCGACACCGGCCGCATGAATAGCCGCTTGCATGCGGGCTTCGCTTTCGCTCAACTGTTTTTCGATTTGTTCGCGTTCGACTATCTCGGCTCTCGCCGCTTCAAGCTGCCGGGAACTTTCAACCACTCGTTGTTCCAGTTCCTCGCTGAGCCTGCTTATTTCGGCTTTGGCCTGGCTCAGCTCAGGAGTTTCGAGGACCTCCCACTTCCCCTGCCGCCGGGCGGCGGCAAGTTCGTGTGCGCGGGCAATATCGAGGAACTCTGGGGCTCGGAAGAAGCCAAGAGGATGGGGGCACAGGATGATCATCCTTTGATTGGCGATCAGTTTGTTCAGTTCTTTTTCGTATGCCAATAAAACCTTGTGGTCATCCTTTAACAGCACCCCCTCACCGGCGGTTATTCTCATTCCTGAGTAGCCTCTGAAGAGAGCCTGAGTGAGCTTTTCCTGCCAGCCTCCGATTACCCTCGGCAGGTCGAAAGTACCGCTTTTGAGATACTGGTCCGTATGTGAGACAATCTCTATGTCTCCCGCTGCCAGGCGTTGATCGACATCGGGAATCGCTCGCCTCAAGGCCTGTTTCGTCTCTTCTTCACTCTGAGGGGGAGAAATAACCAGAACGCAGAGTTCTTTGTTTTCCAGTCCGGTTTTCAGATACGGAATCAGAATATCGAACAGGTCTTCTTTGGTCTCGTAGAAGATGCAGAAGTGTGTTCCCCATGGAATATCGCCGACGACTTTGATCCCTGTCTTCCTCAGTTGCGCCGCCATAGCGTTGCCTCCTTTTATCGTTAGCGCTATGAAAGACACCCGAGAGGCACGAGCCAACCCGGTAAAGGCATCAGTCAAACATATGATCACCGACGGAATCGTGAGAAGAGCAGAATAACAATGTATCGATAATCAAGAGGACGTGGTTGTCGTATGCCACATAAATACACATTCTGCGGTTAATGTCCAGATGTGATGTCCCATAAGTTATTTCGAGTGAAGTGAGAAATCCAGGATTTCAGAGTAGTTAAAAGATCTCTCCTTCCGACCCAGCAGGAGCGAACGAAGGCCCAGGAGAAGAAAGGTGGGACTCTTCAGGAAGACGTGGAACAGGAGTTTGCCGGTCTCATCTCTTGTCATGGACCCAAGCGACTCGTGAGTGGCTGGGCTTAACATATTCAGGAACCTTACATAATCTTCTTGAGTGAAATTATGCAGGACCCTGCGAATGAGGAGGTGCCTCGTAAGCTCCAGCCACAGCCTGCATTGTTCGCCGACTGCATTTTCCTCCGAAATCCTTTTTTTAACTGCCAATGCCCCCCTGAAACCCGTCACGATCCCACCGACGGTAGACATCTTTACATGCCCGGCGGCATCCCCCACCAGGTAGACGTGACCGTTCCCGATTTTCCGATGGTTGGGTATCCAACGGTCGTACGAAAGGATCGATGCATCCTGAAAGTCCAGGGGTGAAAAGCCTTTCTTCTTCAGAAAGCGATTGAGGGAATCCTCCGTTTTCACGGGATCTTCCCCGATGAGGCCCACCACTCCTTGACGGCGCGAGAAAGGGATCAACCAATAGAAATAAGGCGTCTCTTCGGGCAAAAACCATACGCGCGTGGTGTGCGGAGACATGTCTCCCGGAAGTTCTACCACGGCCTGCCTCAGCGGCACTTTTTTTCCTCCGGGCAAACCGGCGCTGGATGCAACAGCGCTGGAGGCTCCGTCAGCTCCTATGACGATCTCCGCAGAGATATCCACTTTGTGACTGTTGGTAGCAAGCGTAAGATCCAGTCCTTTGCCGTTAGGGCGAAATCCCAGAAAGCGGTGATCACAGAAGACGCGAGTCCCGGAAGCTCGAGCCGTTTCAGCCAGCTTGTGGAGAAGGCTCGACCTTTCAATCATCAGATCAGGACGTTTGAGCGATATGGATGCAACCCGGCCGTCGGCATACAGTTCAAATCGATCGATCGTGTTCACGACGGCTTCTTCTGCAAGAGGCCCTAATACCCTCCGCAAGTAGTCTGTGACAATGAGTGTGCGCGGAGAAGGCTCGATTCGCGGAGCCGCCTCAAACAGGGAAACATTGTGACCCGATCGGGCCAGCAGGTGAGCGCTGAAAAAGCCGGTCGTGGACCCCCCTACGATCGCAATATTCCTGGACTTGTCTTGCATTCTTTATTTAGCCTCCGATTGACTGCTTTCTTTCCTCACGCAAAGACGCCAACGCAGCAGTGACGAGTCCGCTTCGCTAACAAGTGACGAGTCACCAGTTTTCTTTTCTTGTCACTTGTCACTCGTTACTCGTCACTTTCTTCTTTGCGTTCTCTGCCTGCCCCGTGAAATCATCTCTCTATTTCACTGGGGCGCCTTTGCATGAGATAATTCTTTTCCTCACGCCCGCTTTACTTGTCACTTGTCACTCGTCACTTGTGACTTTGTTTCCCTTTGCGCTCTCTGTGTGAGACCTGTTTTTCTTTGCGGCTTGGGATACTCAAAACTTGCGATGTCTGGTCTCCCACTTGCCCCGAAAACTGATCCAAAAGGATAAGAGGACAAGGCGGAGGTCGAGCCGGAAGGACTGCCTGCGGATATAGAGGAGGTCATAGCGGAATTTTCGATGAGCGCAGGAATCCTTGGGTATATAGATGGTTGCGATGCTCGTAAGCCCGGGCCGGGCTCGAAGCCGTCTCCGGAATCCGGGAACATCCCTGTAGTCTATCACACGCCCTGATTTATCCCTGATGATTTCCCCCACTGCCAGAGACCGGGGGCCCACAAAGCTCATGTGCCCGAGGAAGATATTGATGATTTGGGGAAGCTCGTCCAGACCCGTGGCGCGCAACAGCCTGCCGACCCTGGTAATGCGATGATCGTTTTCCTTGGCCGGCTTGATTCCGAAGTCCTTATCCGAACTGGGTATCATGGTTCTGAACTTGAACGCCTGGAAGGAAGTTGAATTCCTGCCCCAGCGTTTCTGCCTGTAAAAAATCGGGCCCCGGTCTTCTGCTTTTATGGCAAGCATGACGAGCAGAGACGGAGGCAGGGAGAGAAGGATCATAAGCGAGGAAAGAACCATATCCAGGGGCCTCTTGAGAAAAGGCTCTTTCCGGAGTCTCCCGGCTTCCGCGGGAGTCCAGTAGGCGGGCAAAGCCCTGGCGGAAGAACCCGCATCAGAGGCCCCCCTCATCATCGGAATCCTCCTTACGGCCCCATTGGCAATCCTGAATCCTCCGAAATCCGTCCTCCTTTTCCAAGCTCCCGATAATTTACCGCCATTTTATCCCTCGTTTTCTCTTTAACTCACAATGTCCTTCTTTGCGTCCTTTGCCTGCCCCGTGAAATCTTCTTCCTATTTCACTGGGGCGCCTTTGCGTGAGACTGTCTTTTCCTCACGCCCCCTTTACTTGTCCCTTGTCACTCGTCACTTGTGACTTTGTTTCCCTTTGCGGCTTTGCGTGAGACCTCTTCAAGAACTTCCTCGTACACTTGTGCCGTGTGCTTCCTCGACAGATTCTCCACGATGAACCTCCTTCCATTCGCGCCAAGCATGCGTCGCCGCCCCTGAGATCGGGAAAGCTCCACGATGGACGTAGACAGGGCCTCCGGATCGTCAGGCTCGACATAGATTCCTCCCCCGGCCTGCTCAAGCACTTTTCGGGCCTGACCATCGACACCGAGGATCACGGGTTTGCCGCAGGACATGAATTCCAGCATCTTCGTCGGGATAACCGTCTTGAACACGGAAGCGTTCCTGAGCAGAACCAGGCAAACGTCAGAGGCCCTGATGATGGCCGGAATTTTGTCCCTCGGCTGCATGGGCATGAAGCGGACGTTCTCCAGTCCCTTCGCTTGTGAAGATCTAAGCAGATGCTCCTTATCCGCTCCTTCCCCCACCAGGAAGAACAGAATATCAGGGTGTTCTTTCTGAAGCTTTGCCGCGGCCTCAAGCATTGTGCTCAGGCCGTGAGCCAGCCCGAGTGTCCCTATGTAAGAAACGACGAACCGGTCCTGAAGTCCCAGTTCCCGCTTTTCGGCTTCCCCATTTCCAACCGGGCAAAAAAGATTGGTTTCCACCCCATTCTGGACGACAGATATCTTTTCTGGACGAATGCCGTACTTTTCGACAATGTCCTTCTTGAATGCCGGGGTAACGACCACCACCCTGTCGCAGGTGCGGTAGAGAAAACCCGAGAGGCCGCTCAGTGTGCGGGCAAACATCGAGCCCTGTGTTCCGACCCCTGATGCCGTGATGGATTCAGGCCAGAGGTCCCTGATTTCCATGACAAAGGGAATTCTTCTGGCCCTGCTGAGCCACCAGCCCGTGAGACCTACAAGCAGTTGAGGCGACGTGGCAATAACTACATCAGGCTTCGGCAGCAGGGTCGCGGTCAGGGAAGAGGACAACCAGAATGAGCCGTAGTTAAGAATCCGCTCGTGCGCTTTCCGGTTGGGGAGCGGCCACAGCCAGGTGCGGACAACCCTTGTGCCGTTCATGCTTTCCCGGTTTACCAGTCGCCTGAACTTATTTCGGTACTCCGGAGCCACAACCCCTGTGGGATGGTTCGGAAATCCGGTGAGCACGGTAACGCCGTGGCCTGCCTGCGACCAGTGCCGGGCCAACTCGGACACCCTCGCCGAGGGCGCCCCCATCTCAGGAGGAAAGTATTGGGATACGTAGAGTATGTTCATCAACGATTATGACGGCTTCGTAAAAAGTCCATCTGCTGCGTTGCGCTTCATCTTTCGTCATTGCAGCGTACTTCTATGTACGCTTCATTCCTCAAGATTCGCGCGCCTTGCATCTGGAGCTTTTTACTGTGCCGTCCACTTTCATTACTTCGTAAGACCTTGAAATATCACGCAAAGTTAACTTAATAATATTACATGAGTTTTTTTCTTGGCGGCTTTGCGAGAAATGCACTGTTAGCGGGTTCATCAATAGTACAGGAGCTTGAACAGGGCCTTATGGACCAGAGCCACGTGACGGTTTACCGGGTTGCGGCGAAACCTCGCCCACCGCTCGGAATACCGGCGGAATACCTCTTGCCCGGTCAGCCTGTGCAAGACTTGGAGCTGCGTAATGTGGAGCTTGTGGTAGAAGGGGCTTGCCATCATCTTGAGACGGGTTCCGGATTGCTCATACAATGACCAGAATCCGCAGTCATACCGATGGAGGTTGCCTTTCAGCGTACCCATCGCTCCTTCGAAGCAGTCCCGGGCCCACGATTCTCCCGTGGCAAGAAAATAATCGTAAACGCCCCAGCTTGCCCAGATCAAGCCGTTGAGAATGTGAGTGGGCGGAAAGACGATGTATTCCTCCAGCCACGGATCATGACGATCATCCGCGTAAACCACTCCCCCTTCCGTCACATCCCGTCTGAACGCTTCCGAAGCGTCCGCGGCGGCGTTCAAGTACCGTTCATCGCCGGTCTCCCTGAAGGCCCGGACAAGAACCGAAATACCCTGACCTTGAGCCAGGGCTGAATGCCAGGGGGCCTTGAGAGTATCCCTGTACTCCCAGTCAAAATGATGGTTCCAGACTCGTAATCCCTCCGGCGTCTCCTCCAGGCTATCAACCAGCCAGTCGGCGACATTGAGAAACCTGGTTCTCCTGTTCTGCTCGCCGGTGCGACGATATAGGTTGAAATTTCCAAGACCGTATTGGGCCACGGCGATCGGGTTGTGCTGGAGACCGATGGCCCCCCGGTAATCCAGCATGGGGATGCCCCGCTCATCGTAATAACCGGCATAGTCAGCCTTGGAAAAGAAGGGCATGTAGTATTCGTCCAGCACGTCGGATCGGAAATTTTCATTCACCTCAGGCTGCTCGTGCCAGAAACTAAGATGGCTCGTTGTGCCGGTCAGGTAGGCGGAGAAGATCCTTCTGTAATAATTGATCCGGTTGTTCCTCTGCATAGATGTCTGCGGTGTTCTGAGTCCGTCTGCGGCTGACAATTCAAGATAATGTCGGCGATGCGCTTCCCTGCCTTGCCGTCCCGCAACGTGAAGAATTTTCATATCAAAGAGTTAGATAGAGAGATAGCGAGGGAGCGAGATAGTGATGGTCCGAATTTGCTGGCGCTACCTCCCTATCTCGCGGCCTACCTGCTTCACTTGTTTACTGACCGACTTGAGGAAACCATAAAGGAGTCTGTCCACCTCGCTCAGCAAGGCATCAACTTGATTCTTTTTTGCTTCTGCCATGAATCCAAGGCGCGCCGCAATTTCAGTTTGGGTATCCAGTTCGCTCAGAGAACCCCGGGCTATATTTATAAATTGATGAAGCTCCTTCTTGAATATCCGTGCCGAACCCTCCGCCAAGTTCGATGCGACACTGAGTGCTGCGCGGCGCATCTGACTGATCAATCCGAACATCTCCTGTTTCGGGAAACGCTCTGTCACTTCATATATCAATAGACACAACTCAACAGCTTTTTGCCAAACCAGAAGCTTCTTATGGGGTTTATCCATTTCCTCCTCCTTTTTCGCTATCTCGCTACCTCGCTACTTTGCTCCCTCGCTCAACCGAATGGTTGTCCTCGTAACTTCGACGATCTCTTCAAAAGGTATCGGGCTTGGACCACCCTTCCGTACCGCCTCCACAAAGGCTCTCATTTCAGCCGCATGCCCCTTATCTTGTCCCCAGAGCCGCATGGACGTGAACCCTTTCCACCCATACCCCCGAAGCACTTTGAAGTTGTCGAGCTGGAGGATCTTTCCCCCGCAGAAGACTTCCAGCCGTTCTTTTGGAAAGCCCGCGTTTCCGTTGGCGAAATAGTGTATAGTCCCCATGGAGCCGTCCACGAATTTTAGGCTGATGGCGGCCGTATCTCCTGATCCTGCCGTCAATTTGACTATCCCGCTGCTTGCTATCTCGCTTCCTGCCAGGAACCTCAGCAGATCGATGAAGTGACACGCCTCGCCCGCGATCCTCCCGCCACCTACCGCAGGATCCTGGGTCCAGTGCTCCGGAGGGATGTAACCTGCGTTGACCGTCATCACCATGCTTCTGGGCTCCTTCTTGCTGCTCAGCAATTCCTTCATCTTAACCACATGAGGAGCGAACCTCCTGTTAAACCCTACCATTAGCAGCGGAGAAGAGTTGGTAGACAGTTTCCCGCCGGACGAGTCGTCAGGCGGGAATGTCTGCGGCTGTCTTCGGCTGTCTGCGGCTAACATGATTTCTTCCAGCTCTTGGTTTAACAGGCACAGAGGCTTTTCCACAAAGACATGCTTTCCTGTCTTGAGGGCTTCGATGACATAAGCAGCGTGGGTGTTATGGCGGGTGGTGATAAAGACCGTGTTGATGTCCGGGTCTCCGATAACCGAATCCCCATCGGTTGTGGACGACTCGAACCCGAATTTCTTCGCCAGATGGGTTCCCGAAACGCCTCCGGCACTGGCAATAGACTTGAGCCGTACCCCATTATTCTTCACCGCGGGAAGCAGGACCTGACCTGTGAAATTGCCCGCGCCGATGAAACCAACGATAGGTGCTTGAGGTTGGAGGTTGGAGGTTGGAGGCGACGACTTCAGGACGACTGTTCTCGGATCCTTCTGCGTGATCCGCGTAATCTGTGGATCTCTGTCTACCTTCTGCCCTCTGTCCTGTGTCCCCTGGTAATCAAGAATGATTCCCATGTAGGGTTCTTTGCTCTTCCCCAAGAGCAGCTCGTAGGCATCCAGAGCGTTCTTAAAGTCGAACCGGTGGGTGATGAGCTTTGAGGGCGTGACCTTGCCCTCGGCAACAAGGTCGAGGAAAGCTTTCATGTTCCGCTGCTCGGTCCAGCGCACGTACCCGTACGGATAATCATGCCCGGCCTCCTCGTACCGGGGATCATACCGGCCCGGGCCGTATGAAAGACTCAGCCTGAAATCGAGCTCTTTCTTAAAGTATTGATCCCGGGGGATCTCCATGCCCACCATGCCGGTCACAACCACCTTTCCCTTCATCCTGCATATCTCGCCCGCGGCAGTCACCGGTTCATTGGATCTTGTGGCGGCCGTGATCAAAACCGCATCGACCCCTTTTCCCTCGGAAAACTCCCGGCATGCTGTCTCGAGATCTCCGGTCACTCCCAGATCTGATCCCAGGTCTAAAGCCAGCCTGCACCGTTCCACGTTGGGATCACAACCGATCACCCTGGCCCCGCTTGCCTTGAGCAACTGAACCGCAATCAGGCCCAGGAGCCCGAGCCCTATCACGCAGACGCTTTCACCCAGCCGGAGGTCGCATTGTCTTACTCCCTGAAGCGCGATGCTCCCGACGGTCGCGCAGGAGGCTTCTTCGAAAGAAACGTTTTCCGGGATCTTCGCAACCAGATTCCTGGGTACGCAATTGAATTCGGCGTGATTGGCATACCCTGCCCCGCCGCAGGCGACCCGATCCCCCTTGGAAAGCCCCTGTACATCCCGACCTACCTCTTGCACCACCCCCGCGCACGAATATCCGAGAGGAATGGGCTGGTCCAGCTTGGCCTGCACCTTTTCCAGGGTTCCGAGAATGCCCTCGGTCTTCATCTTCGTGATGACTTTCCTGACCTGATCGGGCATGGCCAGAGCTTTACCCACAACATTTTTCCGCGCAAAATCCACCAGCATTCTTTCCGTGCCGGCAGAAACAAAAGAGACCCTGTTCTCCACGAGAATGCCCCTTGCCCTGCATGCAGGAACAGGCACCTCTTCAAGCCACAGTTCGCCTGATTTATAGGATTGAATAACCTGCTTCATCGCTCCAGTTCCTCACGCCAAGACGCAAAGACGCCAAGCTGTTTTTCTGCTGTTAAAAATCAAAGTGCTGTTCTTCTTTGCGTTCTTTGCGGCTTTGCGTGAGACTGTCTTTTCCTCTCGCCCCCCAACTTCTGAACTTCTAAACTTCTGCACTTGACTTCTGCCCTGAGATTAGTATGATTTTGTCATACAAGGAGAGTATGCCTATGAAGAAAACTCGTACAGCCGTGACCATTTCCATGCCGCAGGACATGGCTGAAGAATATGACAAATTGGCCCAAAAGCTCGCAAAAAACAGGAGTGTCCTGTTCAGAGAAATGTTTCTTGCCTATAAGAGGCAGACCATGGAAAACGAGTTTCGGGATCTTCAAAAATACGGCTCGGACCTGGCACGGAAGAAGGGACTTTTCAAAGAGGCTGATATAGAGAAATTGGTTTTCGAAGGGCGCTGATTTTGAGGGTCGTTTTTGACACCAACATCTACATCTCCGCGTTCGTCATACCGGGAGGCAATGCGGAAAAAGCCTATCTTGGCGCCATTCACGGCAATTTTGAGCTTTTCGCCTCCGTCGCAATCCTGACTGAATTGGCGCGTAAATTGGAGGAGAAGTTCGGTTGGGAAAAACAACGGATCGCGCAATTAATTATTTCCATTGCCGATGTGGCTTTGGTCTTGAAAACGACGCCTTGCCTCAAAGTGTTATCGGATGATCCGGATAACCGGATTTTGGAGTGCGCGTCAGAGGCAGAAGCGGATCTCCTGGTCACGGGCGACAACCATTTGCTTGAACTCGAACACTACGGAAATTTCAAAATCGTAAAGCTGTCGTCTTTTCTGGCGATACTTCAAAAAACGCCGACCGCACCAAACTGAAATATCCTTTTTCCCTCTCGCCCTAGGCATACTTCGCCGGGATCTTCGACAAGACGCCAAGCTTGCCCGCCTCAGGCGTGGGCGCCAACAAGGAAGTGACGAGTCACCAGTTCTCTTTTCAATTCTCACTTTAAAATTTTTTTGGCAATCCGGCTTGCTTCAGAATTGCATTGGCAGTGTGACGTGATTTGATATGGTGGTCGATGACAAAACGGATATTGGTGATCGGGCTGTACCAGATCTCGTGATCGCCTTTTCCCGGCCTTTCAGACTGGCATCCGGCTTCTCGCAGATGCTGCTTCAAGACCCTGGTATAGTCCGCCATTAGGTTCCCACAACCTGGGCGGTCTCAAAGCGGCGTGTTAGGATCTCGAAAGGCACTTCTTCATCAATCCGTACCCCATTTGCCTCAAGAAGCTCGGGAATGATGACCCTCAACTTCTCAATCAAGCCCTCCATCGTAGCCTCTTCCGTAACAAGCCCGGGCACATCGTCGCTCGTGGCAACCCATACGCTCGCCTCTTCGTCCCATTCAGCCCGTACGAAAAAGGGTTTTACCTTCATCTTGCCCTCCACTCCATTGGGTTTTGCTCCTGCTCGTTGTTTTTCATGTTATATCCTTGCAAAATCATTTTCAAGATTGAAAAAACCTTCCTCCTTTGCGTTCTTTGCGGCTTTGGTGTGACGATACGCTCAAAGCTTGCGATGTCCCCCGTTTCAGTCCACTCTCATACCAGTGCGTTTGATCTCACTTGCCAGTGGATCGTTGGAATTGAAGGTCTCGGGAGTGAATGGCCAAGGCTCGATACGGTCGTCGATTTCAGATGCCAGCCGCATGAGAACAAGACGTTCTTCAAACAAATCCTCAGAAAAATCGGATGAGACAATTGCAATATCTACATCACTCCATTCTCTGGCCTTCCCACTGGCCTGAGATCCATATAAATAGGCCATGTGCACCTGTTTGCGCTGCCTCAGTATTGCCAAAAACCTCTTGATGCTCTGCTCTATGTCAGTTGCGATTTGAGCCATTCGTACGACTCCTTGATCATTGCCATTTGGCCCTTGCTATACTCCATCGTGCATTTTTCCCTAAAACTTCTCTTGAAATCTGGGTATCTGGCTTCGATGTTGAAAGCCGTGATGGTAATCAATGCTTCCAGATGGGCCTCATTGACATCCAGTCCTAATATCCTCGCCAATCGGAACAGGTTGTGAATGGGTGGCGCATGTTGATGAAACTTGGTAGCATGCAACGCTTTCAACATCTTCTCTATCGCAAGGTGTCCAAAAAACAGGGCATAGGAATAGTCCTCTTTTTCCATCAGATGCTCTGCAACGCGCAACGCTTCCTGAGACTCGATGAGCCAGAACTCTGTCACTTTCTCAACATCAAAGTCTCCGGGTGTCATCTTTGACTCTCCCTAGCGCCTTCCCAGTGTTTGATTGCCTAACACACCACAATCACATCGAAAACGAGTCATCATAAGAATACCATTGGGAAGGCTATTTTTCAGTTGTGGAAGATGACCGAGTTCGCATTCTGAGCGATCTTGAGAATTTCAGAGTCCGAAGCCCCCGGCATAGACATACAGACCCACAGGACGTCGTGGCCCCGCTCTCGCAATGCGGACACAGCATCGCCCGGAAAATTCTCATCAGCGAGTATCCGCATGATCGGTTTCCAAAGTATATACTCTCTCTGTTTTCAAGACCTCCCCGGCATACCAATAACATGCCATTATGTCCTCATGGGTAAGGGATGGGTAATTTCTCAAAATGTCCTGTTCTGTCCACTCTTGGGCCAACAAATCCATGATAAACTCGACTGCTAATCGGGTTCCTTTTACGACTGGCTTCCCTCCCAGGATCTTTTCATCAACGACAATGCGATTCTTCCAGTCCATATGACTATCCTTTTTTTGTTTTGGCGCTCGTCCATCCTGCCCGCCAGCCTATGATAACGCATTTACCTGATATGTCAATCAGTTCCGGGCACTCCCTTTCCTCTCGCTAAGGCGCAAAAACGCCAAGGGTTTCAAACGACATAATGATTTTCTTTGCGAGCTTGGCGGCTTTGCGTGAGACGTCGGATTTTACCCAAAACGGCTCAAGGCAGGAATTGGTAACAGATCATATGTCCGAGGGCTTATAAACGCGTATTCCTTTGATTTGATCAAAGTCGTCATCACTGGTAATCAGCCCTGACACCTCATATTTTTCATAGTTGCCAACGCCAAGGAGTCATTGGTCAACAACCCTTCCTTTTCTCTTACTTTTGCGCTTTCCTGAATTATGTCTAAGGTTAGATCGAGGATATGGATGTTCATCTCAGGAATCTTCTGAACATTGTAATTACAGGTGGACAGCTTTTTGATAATTTCTGGATCAGCTCATATTTGGCACACCTGGAAAGAAGTTCCTTGCATTCAATCGATTGGCCGCCGAAGTTGTAGATGAAAATATTGGCGTCGATGAAGACCCTTTGCCTCGGCTTTAGGTCGTCAAATCTCATATTCCAAGTCTTTGTCTTCGGCTATATACTTGAGATCTTCTTTACTTAGCTTGATACTCCCCCACGTATCCTCCACCGCCTCTAAAGCGTGGTTAACGTCTCCGCGTTTTTCAGTGCGAATAAACTTCTCATTCAGAAATTCGATATAGTTCAAAACTCCTATTTTCTGAACTTCAGGGAGTTTCCGGATCTTTTCAAGAATATCCCTGTCAAGTCCGTTTTGATCTTCAAGCATGGCTACACCCCCTGTTATCCATAGAAGAATCGTTTGACTTCGTTATCCTCATTGTTCCAATCAACATATCCCCTTTTGTCCGCTTGAGTCCCTCAATTGGGCAATGTTTACAGTATAGGAGTGAAGCCGGCCTGCCTGAAATGAATGTCCGCGCTTAGAACCAGGTTGATGCCCTTATCCTTCATCGCGACAAAGGAAATGCAGTCGGTGAGACCCCAGTCCTTGTCAGTATGAGTTTCATACAAGCTCACGGCCCTCTTCAGCATAGATGTGTCTACGGAAATGATCTTTACATTGGGGGTCGTGTAACAACTCCGGATAAATTCTGCCGCACCCTCGCGGTTTTTTGATGCCAAGGCATTTCCCACCTCGATCAGTACAGCCTCTGTTGTCCAAACTTCGGGAGTTGCCTTGACTTGCGGGAATAGGGCCGCCGCTTTGGCGTGAAAATTGTCCCGGCGGTTTAACAGTGCCTGGATAAAGAAGGTATCCAGAAAAATGGCTTTCTCGTTTATTGTCACGATATCTTGTTAGTGCCCTTTGGAGCGCCATAAAGGTAATGATCGTGTTCTTGTGCCCAGTCTTCCGGCGCATCGACACTCCCTGTCAGCCTGCCAAGAATGCTCCATGCGTCCAAAGCTCCGGCCTTTTCATTCTTCTCGGTAACAGTGAGAAGGTAAGGCTTATTCGGTTCCAGATCTACCTTCCCCTCGGGGTGGAAGACCTTGCCGTCAAAAACTGCCTCGATAGTCCTTTGCATGTTTAGGTCCTCCTGACAATGTCCTCAGTTATAGTAACGCATTTGCCTGATATGTCAATTAGTTCCGGGCACTGTCTTTTCCTCTCGCCAAGACGCCAAGGCGCCAAGTATTTTTTGTTGTTAAAACCTAATCCGGACAAGCCGGAACCAAAAAAAGCTTGCCACAAAGACACCAAGACACGAAGAAAATCGATTGATTTCTTTGTGAACTTCGAGTCTTCGTGCCTTCGTGGTGAAAAGTTGTCGCCGTTTTGCGCAAAAGTAAACTCCTAAGTCACTAATAGAATTCTTTTCTTTGCGTTCTTTGCGGCTTTGCGTGAGGCTGTCTTTTCGATTCTGCCTGAGCCTTCCTATTTTCCTGCTGACGGATCGTAAGCCTTGATTCCCTGCTTCTTGGACGCCTTAAGCAGTTGCCCATCCGATGCCACGAACAGTTCCGCTTCGGATGCAATTGCGCTGGCCAGATGAACAGCGTCAGCGCCCCTCAGAGGGTGATCGAGTATGAGCTTTGCGGCAGACTCCGCTATCTCTTCTGTAAGAGGGATCTTCACAAAAATTCCTTGCCAGTCCACTTCAAACTCTGCCATAGCAGAAGCGGCCGATTTCGCGCCGATCTCCCGATTGCGCACCTTTCTTGCCAGAGCGGCGCCGAACTCGGGCAGAACCAGGGTGGACACAACCACCTCCGTGGCTCTTGTCACAAAGAGTTTTTCAAGTTGCTCGGAGCCGGGCTCTTGGACATAGCGTTTTGCCAGGGCAGAGGTATCCACGTAGATCCTCAAGCCCGCATCTCCCGGATTAATTCGGACAGGAGTTTCCCTTTGCCGGGCTGGATCCTCTTGATCTTTCTGGTAAGGACATTAGAGCCGTCGCCACGGGACAGCTTAGAAATTTGATACCTGATCACTGCGCTTTTCGTTCTGCCGGTTGTCTGACAGTATTGTTCCAGCGCCCTGTACTCCTCATCAGGCAATTTAATCAAAAGCTGTTTCATTTCGTAACCCCGCCTCAAGATATATCCAATGATATCTATCTATATCTTTTTGCGCTCCAAGTCAAGCCGGCGTTCCCCACGCCAAGACGCAAAGGCGCTAAGTATTTTTTGTTGTTAAAACCTAATAGAATTCTTTTCTTTGCGTGCTTTGCGGCTTTGCGTGAGACTGTCTTTTCCTCTCGCCCCCTTCACTTGTCACTCGTTACTTGTGACTTTGTTTCTCTTTGCGCTCTTCTCGGCTTTGCGTGAGACATCCTTTCCCTCTCACCTTCTCATCTGTTTAGCTTCTCATCTTCTGAACTTCTAGGCTTCTCGTGAGACATCAGATTTTACCCACAACAGCCTTGAGCCGAATTCGGTAAAGTCATGATCCGGCTGGCTTTATTTCCCGCCGCCATATTGAATATCGGGCTGTGTTGAAACGAGTTCACTACGATCTGCCTGTTTTCTTCAAGAGCCCTTTTCGTTTTCAAGAACAGATCGCCCGTTTCCCATACGTATGAAACAGGAGAACCTTGCCGAGGTTCTCCTCCATTGGGGGAAACCATTTCGTAGCTGCGAATTATATTTTGCTCATGCCCGTGATCTCGAAAAAGCGAAGAGATTTTATATTTCTTGTCTACGACCTCGACTACTAAATCCTTAAAATCATCCATGGAAATCAGAACATTTCCACGATGGGCTGCGAAACGCTCTCGTACGCCCTTCGAAAGTATGCCCTTTTGCCGAAAAGGTGATTGCAGCAATACTCCCATCGCGAAAGATGTAGGTCACCAGCAATGTCACAGTCCGATTTTTCTCCACGGGTGGGACTGATTGTAATCGGATATCGGTTCTCAGGTTCAACAAGTTGAAGGACGAAATCGGTCCAATGGCACAAATTCCCCAGAACGCGACCTCCCTCTTCGTCTTTAAGTACCAGTGTCTCGGGCGCGAATCTCGTGACCGGTAATGGACCAATTGATACATCGCCGGCCCTTCTGAGAATCGAGATAAGACCTTATTAATTTCTTTACCGAATCTGCTCCCGGGCCTGTTAAATCCAAGTCATGACCTTGCCTTTGCGCTCAGACATGGCAAGGCATAGTCTCTCCAACTGATCTTCAGTAACTACGTGGGGCTTTTCGATATGAACGTTTTTCCCTGTATTCAGAGCCTGAATGGCATACTCCGCATGAGACGCATGGTTTGAGGCAATATAGATCAAGTCGATGGCGGATCCGAAATAATTCTCTCAGCCTTGTCAGTATAATAACTAGCCCCGTAGCTCCTCAAAAAGGGAAGCGGCCCTATGGATGTCTATATCCATTACTCCCCGAATGACGCGGCCATAGTTCTTTTTAAGATAATAGGCGATGTTGCTATAAGAAAAATTGCCACAACCGATAATGCCGACATGACCGCTTTCTGGTGGCGGCGAAGGCACTGGGGGTAAAGCGATATTGCTTCTTCATATGGTACTGAGCCCTTGATCTTGACCCAGGTGCGCGTATGCCATAGAGGCGGAAATAACGCAGCACCTTCTTGATCCTGAAGTTTAAATCTTGGGTAGTGTAATCCACTTTGCGTTTCCCTTGTTACCATTCGGTCAATGCGGCATAGGTTTCCCTGGCGCATTTTTCCCACGAGAACGCTTGTGACCTTCTAGAGCTCTCATCTTCATCTCACGACGCAGATTTTCATCATAGATGCACCGGCGTATCTGTTCCGCAAGCTGTCCGATATCTCTAGCACGATACTCCATTGAAGCCCCCTGGAATATCTCCGGGAGCGGCGGTCGATCTGAAGAAACGATCACGCAGCCAGCCGCCATGGCCTCGATCGCTATATTCGGGCAAGCCTCGATTTCCGTGGCTGTCACGAAAAGGAGACAGCGACGGTAAAGAGCAGCCATCGTCTCCCACGGAACCTGTCCCGCAGCCAGAATCCGCTCACGATACGGAGAAGCATGCAATGGCCCTGCGAATCAACTCGCCCGTACTGGCGATCTGTTCCCGATCCGGCAATGACGAGCTGGACTACTTTGATCTAATCCCTTCGCACATTTGATTGAATGCGGCGATCACATCCTCACAACGTCGGTAGGGCAGAAGGGATCCGGAAGTCAAAACGAAGCTTCCCTCTACCCCGATCGCCTTCAGGGTTTCCCGGTCCTTTGTCTGCATCGGCAGTCGAGTCAAGGTCAGGGCTTCCATGGTAAATTTCCCTGATTCGCCCCTCGTCGACACCAAGTCTTTTGAATCAGATGATTTCGAACAAACGAAGACACAGCAACGATACGGTCAGCCTTTTGCAATGAGCGAATTGACTGAAATCGCAGCAGTTGGTTGCGGAACCAATTGGCAAAGCTGTAGCCGTATCCCCTGAAGAAAAAGGGCTCCATGTTCCGTGCAATCGAACCTGTCTGCATCCGTCCGCATTTATTCTAAGCTGATAGGGATTAAAAAGAACATCAATCTCATTGTCCGCGCAAGATCTTTGGTACATTTAATCGCTCCCAAAGAACTCGACCATACCCCTTAGGGCGCGACCCCCTAATCCAAACGACCTGAGAATCGTCTATCGAGTTAAGGATCTCTTTTTGTTCTTCGTGGGCCAAAAAACTTCAGGCTATGCCCTTGACTCCCAAGGCAAACTGCCCTGCCAGCAGTCGCACCATACACGCCAATAGGAAACCGCCCCGCCACTGACCGAGGACAAGCAGCACATCAGGACTTTCATATCATGTCGATCCGGCGCCCTGCCCGCGCATCACATGCTTTAGGCAAGATATTATCCGATTCATCTGGCGCTCAGTCAGCGATTGATGAACGGGAAGCAACAACAAGTTTTGACGCCAGAAAAGCGCCTCTGAGAATTCCTCAGGCTGCGATACTACTTCTGGAGGCAAATCTGGCCAAGTTTGAGCGGGGACGCCCAATTTCCATAAGCTCTACGTAGCCGACGCCTTTCCGCGGCTTGCGAAAACGGGAAAGGCATAAGGGGCAGTATCCTGAGTCCAGTCTGAAAAAGGCTGTGGAATTGTCACCTCCGGCATCTCCCTTAAGGCGTTCGCGAGAGCGGCGAAGTGCTCTCTGCGGCGGAGGGAAATCCTTCTGCAAGTCCCTCTGCGCGCCAAGCAGCAGTCTAACACCCAGTTCCGAGATGGTCCGAGGATGATCGATAACTAGCGGCTGGCCATCTTCGTCCCCATTGAATCCAACAACTCTTGGCTTCGCTCTTTGCCCCAATCCGCCTAAGGCGACAAGAAACTTCTGAACCATACGTTTGGTGAACCATTTCCAATCCTGGCTTCTCCAGGCAAAATGATATGGGCTGTTTAGACGCTCAGCCAGCGAAGTCGGGACGGAAAGTAACGAGATAGGCGGCAGCGCAACGAGTTTATGTGGACTGAGAATAACAAGTGTCTCACCTTTCCCAATGGTACTGTCTGGCCGCAACACATGCGCGGCATCCTCCAGCAAAATGCAACCGATCTCATCCGCGAGTGTCTTTGCCTCACTGGCATTCTGAACATGGCCAAAAGTATGAACCAGGACAAAAAGATCTGGTTGCTCGGCATAGGCGCGGCGACGAACATCCTCCCATTCCGGCACCAACGTCTTGGTCACGCGATAGAAAACGATACGCGCACCTGCTTCCCTCAACGGTTTCAGTGATCCTTCGCAGAAATACGCGGGGAAGAAACAAACCGGTCTTTCGGGATCGTTTGCCACACCCTTTGCTGCATCAACGAAAGCGCGCGAGCCTCTGGGGAAGAATTCGATCCGGTGATCGGGACCGACTCTCCACGGGTCGCCGAGATGTTCATGCTGGGCTTTTAAACCCCATAGGGACCGGCGAAAGCTTGGCAGTGGGACTGTTTGAATGTACGCGGTCACTTCCAGATAGTCTGCCGGCGGCTCATCGCGGACCCGGAGCTGAGTATCCTTTCTCAGCGCTTGCGCCCCAAGTTTTCTCCCAGGTAAAACGGCGTTCGACTTCCTGCCGGGCGGCGTGGCCCATCCGTAACCGCAGCTGCTTGTTGGCCGCCAGTGCCGCGATCTTGTCGGCCAGCGACTTCTCGTCCTTCGGTGTAAATAGCGCCCCGGTATCTCCGTCGCACAGCACTTCGCGGTTACAGGCATAATCCGGCACCACCGCTGGTAACTCACATGCCATGTATTCCTGAATCTTGATTGGGCAGATGATGTCAGTTGACCCGGCAAGACGGCGGCATCTAGCGCCGCAAGAATGCCTGGGACCTCTTCTTTAGGCACGCTAGGCTTCATGATGATCTTAGTGCCAAAGAGGCTGTGGTTTTCCGCGCAGCGATGAGTTTCATCGCATTCCTTACCCGCGCCCACCATCAGGCAGCGCACGTTTGAGACGCCGCGCTTTCGCAGAACATCCATCGCCTTCACCAGCCGCACTGTGTCGTGATACCAGGCATAGCTGCCAAGATAACCGACCAGAACGGTCTCTGGTGCAATGCCCAGTCCAGCGCGAGTCCTAAGCCCGACTTCTGGGTCTCGCCTAAACCGCTGGGGTCCACGGCATTGTGCGCTACTAGGATCTTACAGCCGTCAATCCCCTCGCGAATAAGCTGGTTCCGAAGTACCACGGATTCGGTGACGATAAAGTTCGCGTCTTACTTTTACGCTGCTCCATTGCCCGCGCGCGATTGCGATACCATGACAGCAAATA